>BOKO01000043.1 GCA_016861025.1 Chloroflexota bacterium | reverse complement strand
TGCCCGGCGATCTCCTCCAGCGTGGTCAGCATCCAATTTCCACTCATAGCCCAATCTCCGCAGGTTCTCCCTGATCATACGCTCCAGCCGCGCGCTTTCCTCGAACTGCGCGGCTAACTCCGCCGTCAGGCGCGCCATCTTTTGCTCAAACGGTTCGCCGTCGTCCTCAGTTGGCGCTGCACCGGGTCGAAGTCCACGAACCACGACTTGAAGATGGCGCGGGTGATGGCTTCGAGGGTGGCGTTCATGCGCCGGTTGAGTTCGATCTTGTCGTCGAGCGTGCCAAGGATGTGGGCGATGGCGCGCTGTTCGGGGAGGGGGGGAATACACACCTGCATTGTGTGTAGGTGGTTTCGATTCAGCCCTGGCACGCTACTTTTGTCGCTATACCCTGAAAAGTCCAAGCCTTGTAGCAGATAGTAGATGAATAGAGGATAGTTCCCTTTGAAGTCCTGAACATACAGCGTGGTATTGAGGGGCCAGAAATCCTCGGTCAGATAAAAGACTTCACCTAGAGTTCCATAGCGTCCAGTCACGATACCTGGAGCCTTAACCTTTGCTTCATTGTGCGATCCTGTTACTCCTGATGACGAGACGACCGGAACATCGCCTTCCTTACGATCGTCGGCTCGTAAGTCGTAGCCTCTTTTCAGATTTGTCGCCTGACCGAGAGTAACGATCCGCCAACAATCATCCTCTATCATTGTCGTCCACCTGTTCGTCCAGGCCATCCAGCATCGTTTCGACGGCGGCGCGCAGCGTGGGCAGATCTTCCACGGCATCCCACACAAAACCGAGGATCACCTCCTCGTAGTGGTGCGCCAGGAAGTCACGAAAGCCGATCAGTCTGCGCCAATCCAGTTGGGGATTGGCGCGACGCAGATCGTCGGGCAGGCGCTTGCAGATTTCGCCCACCACCTCATACGAGCGGATAACGGCCTTGCGCGTCTTGGCATCGGTCATGAAGGCCGCTTTGCCCTCGAGGGTGAAAGCCGCGATCTCATCGAGCTCGTGCAACATGTCGCGCAGGTAGTCCGCCAGCGTCTTCTTGCTCATAGAGGAACCGCGTCCTCCAAGACCGACTGCAGGAAGTTTTCGTCCGGCGCGCTGTCTGGAATGATGCTTACCGTGCGGCCCAACAAGTCCTGCATGTCCAGCCACAGCCCCACCAGGTCAAAGACAGAGCGCAGCGGGATCGTCATCAACAGGTCTACATCGCTGTCTAGGGTCGCCTCATTGCGGGCGACACTGCCCACGACGCGCACATTGGACACACCGTGCCGCTCAGTCAGCCGCAGGATTTCATCGCGGCGTGCGCGTAGCTCGGCCAGCGTGGGAGGTGTCTTGGTAGCGTCACTCATAGCCCAACCTCCGCAGGTTTTCTCTGATTATAGCCTCCAATCGCGCGGATTCGGCGAACTGCGCCCCAAGCTCGGCACTTAAGCGCGCCATCTTGTCCTCGAACGGCTCTCCGTCGTGCTCAACATCTGCCGCGCCCACGTAGCGGCCCGGCGTCAGCACGTGGCCGTGCCCGGCGATCTCCTCCAGCGTGGTCAGCATCCAATTTCCACTCATAGCCCAATCTCCGCAGGTTCTCCCTGATCATACGCTCCAGCCGCGCGCTTTCCTCGAACTGCGCGGCTAACTCCGCCGTC
>BOKO01000042.1 GCA_016861025.1 Chloroflexota bacterium | reverse complement strand
GCTAGGCCACAAGAAAGCCATCGTGGCAATCGCGCACAAGATCATCAAAGCCGTCTACTACATGTTGAGCCGAGGCGTGGTTTACCAAGACCGCAGCGTAGACTTCGACGCCCTGCGCACGAAGCGAAATGCACCGCGTTGGATAAAGGCACTGAAACGGCACGGCGTGCTACCCGCCTGCCTTTGACAGCGTCCTGACGCGCAACGGCTGACCTTCGCATCGCCGCCCGGCGAGGACTTCGCTCGTCCTCACGCTATGCCTCTTTCACGGCAACCTACGAACGCTTTCTTCGTAGCCCGGATGAGCGCAGCGAATCCGGGGTTCGGCGGATCATTGCGCGCAAGCGCAAGGCTCGGCGTCCGATCCCGGATTCGCTGCGCTCATCCGGGCTACAAGAACTGTGTGCTCCGTGGCAGCGCGCAGCGCGAATTCAGCAGCTTCTCGATCTGACATGGCATCGAGATGGGCACGGCCCGCTCTCTCCCCCTCTGTGTTCTCGGTGGCAACGGCCGGCTTGCCAGGCGGCACTGAAGGCAGGCCGTAGGTTGGGCTGACGAAGGAAGCCCAACATCGGGCGCCGAACGTTGGGCTTCCTTCGTCAGCCCAACGGTCATGAAGCGCGTGCGTCACCCGCAAAGATGAAAGAAGCTAGGAGGGGCGGGAAGCCGTTGCAGGAGTTCGGCGTAAGTTTGGTAGCCACACTACGCGTCCCAACAGGTATCCGTCATCCCGCCCCGTACCCTCAAAGTAGCTGCTTCCAAGCGCGTACGGCAACCTGCCGCCGACCGAGACTTTCTCGGTCAGGTTCAACCACGGGGTGATTGCTCGGCTTCCCGCTTCTTCCTCAAACGATTGGAGGTTGTATGTGGGATCTCGAACCAATTTATGACCGGGTCGTCGCCCTCGACGTGCATCTGAACCAGATCACGGCCTGCGCGCTGCTGCGCCAGCCGGACGGCACCTTCCAGATGGAAATGCGGGAGTTCGGCGGCTTCAAACGAGACCGCCGGGCAATGGCCGAGTGGGTCGCCTCGTGCCAGCCGCAGGTCGTATGCATGGAAAGCACGGGCATCTACTGGAAGAGTCCCTATGCCGCGCTGGAGCGGGTGGGGATTCGGGCCAGGGTGGTCAACGCGATGCACGTGGCGAAGGTCGAAGGGCGCAAGACGGATATGAGCGATGCTCAGTGGCTGGCGATCCTCGCGCGTGCCGGCCTGCTGAAGGCCAGCTTCATCCCCCCGGCGCCACTGCGCAGCGCGCGACAACTCGCACGTCTGCATACCAGCCTGCTGCAGGACCTGGGACGGATGAAGAATCGCCTGCTCAAAGTGCTGGCCGACGGCGGACTGCGCTTCACGGCGCTGGTGAGCGACCCGCATGGCAAAGCTTGTCGGGCGATGGTCGAGGCGATTCTCGACGGCGCCTCCCCTGAGCAGGCCGTGCGGCATGCGGGCCGTCTGAAGGCCTCACGCGAAGAACTGTGTGCAAGTCTGGATCACGAGCTGACCGAGACTCACCTCTGCGTGGCACGCGTGCTGCGGACCCACATCGAGGCCCTCGAAGCTCAGCTCGTCGAACTGGAAGCGCAACTGGCGCAGGCGTTGGGGCCACAGGGCGCGTTGGTGAGCCTGTTGTTGACCTCACCCGGGTTCGACCGCCTGGCAGCCCTCAAGCTGCTGGTGGAAATCGGCGACGACATGACGCACTTCGCCACCCCCGGGCGGCTGGCCGTGTGGACCGGCGTGTGTCCCGGCAACCATCAGTCAGCCAAGAAGCGCAAACCTGTGAAGACTCGCCAGGGCAACCACCATGCACGGCGCCTCTTGATCGAAATCGCGAACGCCGCAGTGAAAAGCCAGTGCTACTACCGGGAGAAGTTCCTGAGCCTGCGGGGGCGGCTAGGCCACAAGAAAGCCATCGTGGCAATCGCGCACAAGATCATCAAAGCCGTCTACTACATGTTGAGCCGAGGCGTGGTTTACCAAGACCGCAGCGTAGACTTCGACGCCCTGCGCACGAAGCGA
>BOKO01000041.1 GCA_016861025.1 Chloroflexota bacterium | reverse complement strand
GAACCCGCTCGGATCGGTGTAGCCGAGCGGATTGTTGTGCACGTACGCGTAGCGGTTGAAGCTCTGGGGGTCGGCCGGATCGGGCACCAGCGGGTCGGCGCTTTGCATGCGGCCGGTCAGCGGGTCGTACAGCCGCCCGTTCATGTGCACCAGCCCCAGCGCGTCGAGCATCTCGTGCCCGGTGTAGCCGGTGTCGTCGATGGCGGAGGTCAGGTTGCCCGCGGCATCGCTGCCGTCGGCGTTCCTGCGCCTGCCCCAGGCATCGTACGCATGCCGCTCGCGCACGGCACCGGCCTCGTCGGTGAGGGCGATGACCGAGCCGAGCCGGTCGCGATGAAAATACCGCACCGCGCTCGTGCCGCCGGTCTCCACGATCACCCCGAGATCGAGCGGCAGATAGGTGCGCACCACGGTGCTGCCGCCGGCAATGTCCTTCTGCATCGCGCCGGCGTAGTGGATCGTCTTGATGGTGCTGGCCCCCTGCGTGACCGTCTGCTTGATGCGCTGCCGCTCGGGGCCGTAGGTGAAGCTGGTGGTCTGGCTTGCTTGGGTGATGTCGCGCGGCCGGTTGGCCGCCGTCCAGCTCCACGTGCGCCCGGCGCCGCTCGCGAGGTTGCCGTTGGCGTCGTAGCCAAAGCTCGGATTCGCAACGCCGTTGACCACGCCGGTGATACTGGCCACCGCGTGCGGGCGCACGCTGCCGGCACCGCTGGCCGGATACGCGTCCATCAAACGGCCACCGCTTCAACTCGACATGAAGCCTTGCGATGGCCCCGTGCTCTGACCGAGCGCGGCATGCGTGCGGGTGGCGCTCGCGAGGCGTCCAAGTCTTCGGTTCGACTGCTCGCGCGCAAAGACCGCAAGCGTCATCGAGCTCGTTGCCGCCACGCCCTTGAGCACATCGGCAACAACGCGCTGGGGCGGGCACCCTTACTCATGAGCCTTGGCATCTTCGAGGCGCGCGATGAGTACCTCGAGATCATTCAGTGAACGCTCGATCGCAGAACTCTCGGTCTCGGTCAGTCCTCTCTTTGCGTCCAGCGCAGCCGCGTTTACCTGCTCCATCTCCAACACAATTGGGAAGACGCCGTCTCTCCACGCCTCGACGCCAATTACATTGTTCAGGCCCTCGATGCGTTGAATCAGAGCATTCAGACTGACGTGCCCCTGACGGTAGTCACCGATCAGTCGACGCAGTATGGCGACTTGCCGAGCAAGAAATTCATCCATTGGCACCCTTTCACTTCAGAATGACCGTGATCACTTGCCCACGGTGGCCAGTGACAACCGTCACACCATCCGGGCCAGTATGCACTGTCGTCCCTGGTGTGCTGCCCGGTGACCTTTGACCGTTCTTGATGGCCTCCTCGACTGCAGAAGGTGGGACGCCTCGACCCTGCATTCGATCCAGTGCGTGCCCCGTGTAGTCGCGTCCACCAATGCTTGTCGGCTCGTTCGTACCGGGCTCTACTTCGATGGGGCTACCTCTTCGGCCGGTCGGTGTGCTTGGATCCTTGTCACCTCTGGTCTGACCTTCGGTGCCTGCGACATGTCCGTCGGTGGTCAGCTGTCCAGCGTCATTCTCCCCATTGCCCGTATTGATCTCGTTCCAGATTGCCACACCAATCGACACGCCCAAGATGCCGACGGCAACCGTATCGCCGATCGGGAACGGTCCGTCGGCCGCAGCTGCCACACCTGCCGGTGCTGCAGCACGCCGTGCGCCCACGGTCACACTGCGCAGGAAGCTCGGCGCGGCACGCTCGATCTTTGCCCCCAAGACGCGGATCTGCGTCGCAACCGTAGCCATCGTCACGACTGCGGCCCCGCTCGCCGACGGCCGCGGCCCGCTGACCTCCCGGCGCGAACGCACCTGCGAAGCATCGCCGGTGATCTCGACGCGGCCCAGCCTCTGCACCCCGGCGTTGTCGACCTCCACGTTGTCCGCTCTCGAGTCTGCGCTGGCGCTGTTCAGCGGTTCGCCGTCTGATCCGGCCAGCGGCCCCCTCGCCCACGGCACTTTGAAGAACCCGCTCGGATCGGTGTAGCCGAGCGGATTGTTGTGCACGTACGCGTAGCGGTTGAAGCTCTGGGGGTCGGCCGGATCGGGCACCAGCGGGTCGGCGCTTTGCATGCGGCCGGTCAGCGGGTCG
>BOKO01000040.1 GCA_016861025.1 Chloroflexota bacterium | reverse complement strand
CGGCAACAGCGGCAATTACGACGTGAGCTATGCGCGCTCGGTGCAGCTGCGCCAGACGCCGGGCGGAGCGAGCGGCCCGTTCGCCGATTTCGATCTCGCCTACGATCACCTCAACTCGTACGAACAGGGCACGCGCGGGGGCATCTACACGGTGCGCTCCGGCGACACGCTGCAGTCGATCGCGTCGAACCTGTGGGGCGATTCAGCGCTGTGGTGGAAGCTGGCGGAAGCGAACGGGCTCTCCGGCGACGCGGCGCTGGCGGAAGGCCAGCTGCTGCTCATCCCGGCCGGCGTGCAGCGCAACGACCACAACGCCGCCACCTACCAGCCCTACGACCCGCTCGAAGTGCTGGGCAACACCAGCCCGACCGCGCCGAGGCCGGCCAAGGGCAATAAATGCGGCGGCTTCGGCCAGGTGATGGTGCAGATTCTCGCCGTCGTCGTGGCCGTGGTTCTCGACCGGTTCGTGCCGGGCGCCGGCACATGGCTGGGCCAGGTCATTCGCGGCGCGGCGATCGGGGCGAGTTCGAGCGTCATTTCTCAAGGCGTCGGCGTCGCCACCGGCATCCAGGACAAGTTCTCGTGGAACGCAGTGGCGCTTTCGGCCATCGGCGGCGGCGTCGGCGCAAGCGGGGCCGGACAAGCCGTCGCGAAAGCGATGGGCGTAAGCGGCAACATCGCCAATGCGGCGGCGAGCGCGGTCATCAACGAAGCGATCACGCAAGGCGTCGGCGTGGCGACCGGCCTGCAGGACAAGTTCTCCTGGGCGAGCGTTGCGGCCGCCGGGGTGGGCGGCGCCGTCGGCGCATTCGTGCTGGGGCGCATGCAGGTGACGCAGGTCGGACCAAAAGGGCCTTACACCGCCACGACCGCGGCCGGCCAAGCCGCCGCAAGCGGCGCCTCGCTGATGGCCAACGCCGCGGCGCGCTCGCTGATCGACGGCTCGAACTTCGGCGACAATCTGATGTCCGCCCTGCCAAGCGTGATCGGGCAAACCATCGGCGGCGCGATTGCTGGAGCGATCAGCGGCCGCAGTTCCGATGCTTGGGTCGGAGTTGAAGCGCAGGGGAGCACGAGCGCCGGTTACGTAGATGCTAAGCAGAGCTTCGTTCCGAAGCCGGAAATCTCTCTCAACAAACCCACAAAAGATGAGTTCGAGATTGTCGTCACCGGCCATCGGGCTAAGCAGCCGGGCCGAACGCCGTCAGTGACATGGCGCAACTGGGAAATGACGTTTGTTCCTATGTCGGCAGTTACGCGCTTCATCGAGCAAGAACGAAACTTGGTGCGAATGGATCAAGGCTATGTGCCGGTGGCTCAACGCATGCCGAGTTACGATGACGTGGTTAGGCTCAATGGCATTCCTTTTGATACGCCGCCCACAATAGGCGAGCGACTGCATCAGACGTTTATTGGAAACCATGCCGAGGCGTACGCTGCACGCCACCAGCGTGCAATTGCTCTGTTGGCGGCCGCAGAGGCGAATAACCGTCAAACATTAAACCTCGCGCCGGGATTCGATCCGTTCTTCAATAACCTTGAGACGCTTGGTTTGGTCCTGGAGGCTGGTTATAATTATGTTAGTTCGCCCATTCTTGCACCAATAGACGCCTATGTCGGGCGTCCGCTCCATATGCTGAGCGGGGGTGAGATCGGCGTGGAATTCGCCGGCGATGCGACCGTGACGATCGGCGGCATGTTCGTCGCGCCGGGTGTGGGCGGAGTGCGTTCAACAACTATACGAGCTGCCGGGGCAGAGACGGCGACCTCAAGATACTTGCAACAGGGATTCACGCCGAGCCAAGCAGAGTATCTCGCTGCACCTTACGATGGAATGGGCCATCACTTTGTGCCGCGCAGAGTGGGATTACCTCTAACAATATCAGAAAGTCCGCTAAATGTTCTTAAGCCTAGCGGAATAAGTCGAGGCGAATTCTACGAACTACACTATCGCGTGGATCCCTATTTCCGAGGCGCTTCATTCCCCGGTTCTGTCGGCGGAGTGTGGAGTGGCAGAGCACTCGGGCTGGAGAAGTATGGTTTGGCAGGCCGGATATGGTATGGAAGCCCGACATCATTAAAAGTGGCAGTCGGCAGCGCATCGGCGTCGGCAGCTGCTGGTACATATTGGTATTTCAATGGCCAAAACTAACTCCATGCTTCGGACGTTTATTACGTTTGACGCTGATTTCCCCGACGATGCCGAATTTGCGGCCTCTGGCGACATCGTCCGTCCGGGGGGAAATGCCATCATGATTGCGTTGGCTGACGCGCTCGGAGGTCAGGGATATAAGCTCTCAGAGCTTGTTCAGCACAGCTTTTATGGATGGGCTTTCACTACAGGGAAGGACGGCGAGCACTATCTCATTTTGCAGTTTGCTGGACCGTGGCTTCTCCAAGCCGGCATACAAGACGCTGCTGGTCGGCCGGTGGAGGAGGCTGACAGGGCATTTGTGGACTTGCTGCACACCTGCCATCACATCTTACTAGCGGATAGTCGTTTTCACAACATAAGATGGTTCACGAGGGAAGAGTACGACAAGAGTGCTCCGGGGAGCGCGTCACCTTAACGCTTCCGTACCTTAACGCTTCCGTTTCTTTGCCGGCAACAGCGGCAATTACGACGTGAGCTATGCGCGCTCGGTGCAGCTGCGCCAGACGCCGGGCGGAGCGAGCGGCCCGTTCGCCGATTTCGATCTCGCCTACGATCACCTCAACTCGTACGAACAG
>BOKO01000039.1 GCA_016861025.1 Chloroflexota bacterium | reverse complement strand
CACCGTCTACCGCTACCGCCACGAAGACCAGGCGGGCAGCCTGATCGGCGTCACCGACGAGGACGGCTTCCGCACGGACGAGTACTTCTACCTCGACTTCGGCACGCCCATCCACAGACCCATCCTGTTCGACGGCGGCGCCGGCGAAATCGAGAGCATCACGGCCAACACCCCCAGCGCCGGCTACACGCGCATCGGCCTGTATGACGACTACCTCACGGCCGACGCCCTGATCGGCAAGCAGTTGCGCGCCCTCGGCAGCCTGCACGTCGCCGAAGTCTACGACAACGGCACGGACACCATCGACGTCGTGGACCCCACGGGGGCCATCTACACCGCCATCTACGGCAACCTGAACATCGTGGTGATGGACTTCGAAGCCCCGGCCGTGGAGCCCGTGGCCACGGGCACCTGGACGGATGTGTACTACAGCGAGCTGGACGACTACACGGTGTTCGAGGACACCAGCGCCAGCTTCAGCACCACGGTGAGCGTGGGCGACCTGATCCAGCCCGACACGGCCCAGCCGAGCGTGTGGCTGACGGTGTCCAGCGTGCTGTCGAACACGGAACTGACCGTAAGCGGCGACAAGACCGCGACCAGCGCGCCGCTGCTGCCGTACATCGTGACGGACCCGATCTGGAGCTACTCCAGCGGCGTGAGCACCTACACCAACGGCAGCGCGAACTTTGAAAGCTGGATGCTGGGCTGGCTGTTCACCCCGGACGTGAACGAGCCCTGCTACCTGCAGATCATCGAGGTAACCAGCGCCACCAGCATCAAGGTGAAGGGCGACGCACGCGGCCTGAGCAACCCCGACGACCAATGGCGCATCCACGCACCCCCGGGCGTGGACAACACCACCGGCGGCCTGCACACGGACCTGACGGAGGCGGGCTCACGCTACCTCTACGGCAGCATGCGCTACATGCCGCCCCAGGCGGGATTTGACATCTCGGGCACGATTTATGGAGTGCAAGGCGGCACCAACAAGGCCGGCCACTTGATCGTGGTAGGCGCATTCGATACAGAAACGGGGATTCAATTCCAGGAAAGTGACGAAGAACGCATCGGGGGCACCGTCGCGCCTGGTCGAGATGGACACGACCGTCCGACGAGATATCCGAAACTGATCTTTGGGTGCTCCCCCATAATCTATTTGTCATGGGCAGACCAGGATGCACCAGGAGGAGTGCAGGATGGCATTGATAAGGCTGTTCAACTTCGCACGAAATGGTTGTGGGAATTCGGGGTGACTGCCACTCAAGGTGGTGCGGCAGCTACAAAACCCGGGAAATGGACATTGAAGAGGTTCGTCGCGACGCCCGGATCCAGCGGGTGGGGTGGTCTCGGAGTCAAGACCGGGTGGGTGGCTGGAAAGGCAATAGCCATTGCGGTCATTTTGACGTGGAACTGCGAATGCAGATGGAAGTCGTATGACCAGCGCATCATGCCTGGCGACCAAGGCGACAATTATGGTCCGGACAAATCAAATCCACTTAACAACGAGCCCCGCATCAGTAAGCAGGATGTATCAAGTGACGGTAGGTGCTATCGAGTGTTCGTTGACTCGGTTGGCTACTGGACTGGTACGAAAGGTGCAGCAGCCAGTTCAGAAATACACCACAAGTACAAAGGCATTCTGACTGTGACCAGAGACGATAAAGAGTATCAGGCCAAGAAGTATTGGTCTGTACGGATCGGGCCAAAGGACGATGGAACGGTACAGCAATTCGGCGACGACACATACGTTGACCAGTCGAGGACTCCGCCTTCGGAGGGAGAAGATGTGCCTCCGGGAAGTGGGGGTTAAAATGGTTGGTATACATTCATTGGCGGCCGTCTTCTTGTTGCTCGTCCTACAAGCGGTCCCTGCGAACCTTGCCGGCGCCAATGCAGAGGACGGGTGGACAAGAGTCGATACTAGAACACCGTATCCAACGGAGGCTCCGCCAGAACGGTTACAGCTGGTAGACGTGGCATGGGCTGAAGTTGCTCCCCGAATTGTAGCTGACGATGTTGTCCGTGAGCTCTGGCTCACTAACTGCCACTTGCCCAAAGACAGGGTTGCGTGGACGTCCGACTTGACGAGCCTCTCCCGTCTGAGTCACCTGATTTTGGATCGCACACCTGTGACTCCCGAGGACCTTACCCGTTTAGGTGGTCACGCTATGCTGACCCACCTACGAATTCGTAATTATGCCGACTTTTCGGATTCCTGCGCAATCAGACTTGGCCAAATGGAACGTCTGCGTGAAATCGCCGTGGAAGAGTGCTCAAGCCTTACGATTGAGGGCATGGCTGGCTTGACGGCGTTGGGAAACCTTGATGCGCTGGAACTGGGCAGCATCCGTACTCTGCAAGCCGGAGAGATCGGGAGAGTCCTTGGCAAATGCAAACTAAACAGCCTGACATTGCATGGACTATTGCTCCTATCGCACGACGACTGGAAGTCCCTGGCGTCCCACAAAAGTCTAACGAGTTTGCACATCGTTGGCGCCGCACCTACAGATGACGACATCATTCTGCTCAAGGACCTATCGCTTAGCCATCTTAGCTTGGCAAACATCAACCTGGCTTCTGACAACGCCCTTGGTGAAGTGATAAGGTCGCTTCCTCTGTTAAGTCTAAAACTGACGGTCGGCAAGCAGGTGACCGGTGTTTTCTTGGCAGATTTTGGCAAGGCTCGCCAGCTTCGTAACTTGTCGCTGTCAGCGCCATACGGTGACAAGGCGATGGATACGTCCGTGCTGAGGCATTTAACATCATTAAAGAACGTTCAGCTGTCTGGTGCCCGGATCTGCACCGATCAGTCCCTTACCGCTCTACTTGGGATAAAGGGAATCGAGTGTATTCGTATATTGGACGGAGGCACTTTGTCGAAAGAATCGATTCTGAACCTGAAATCGGCTTCGTCCCTAATGGAAATAGAAATATATTGGATGAATCAATTTACGGTATGGCAGCTTGACGAGATCCGTACAGAACTAAAAAAAGCATTCGGTGAGAGACCCGTTGTAGTGGTTCTCCGCAAAGAAGGGTAGACGTCCTCGGCAAGGGTCAGGGATCAATCGTGCACGAGCTTGCCGACAACGGCAGCGCCACCGTCTACCGCTACCGCCACGAAGACCAGGCGGGCAGCCTGATCGGCGTCACCGACGAGGACGGCTTCCGCACGGACGAGTACTTCTACCTCGACTTCGGCACGCCCATCCACAGACCCATCCTG
>BOKO01000038.1 GCA_016861025.1 Chloroflexota bacterium | reverse complement strand
ACGATGCGGACCGCGCCCGTCCTCTCCCTCGCCGCGAAGGGCATGTCTGCAACCCCGCGCGCCATCCGCGCCCTTGCCCGTGGCGGCGCCTTGGGGCATAAGCGCGGCCTCGACCGGCCGGCGGCGTAAGCGCCCGCGCGGCCGTTTCCCTTATGCCGTGTTCGCAAGCGTGAAGGCGGGCGGGACAGGAGTGTAGCTCAGCTGGTAGAGCATCGGTCTCCAAAACCGAGGGCCGGGGGTTCGAGTCCCTCCACTCCTGCCATCCCGGTCCAATGGCCTTGTCCGCGCCAAAGCCCGCCGCGAGCGTGCGCAGCAGTCGGCGCTTCGAGCCGACTATGCGAACCTCGCCCACATCCACCTCGACCCGCTGGGCCAACGCGCGGAGGTGATCGCGCCGATAGCCGCCGCCCTCGCGGCGAATGCGTTGGCGCGCCACGCGGGCGAACCGGGTGACATCTGCCGCCGTGATTGACCGCCCCCCAGCGCCTTCGAGGGTGCAGCGCGCCCGCTCCGCTTGGTCCTTCGCTTGATCTCGCAGGGTCTTGAGGCCCGCGATGCGGTCCTTGAGCGCAGGATCGTCCAGATCGGCGATCCCGGCTTCGATAGCGTCGTAGAGGCGCTTCAAACGCAGTTCCGCCTCCTCGGCGCGTTTGTTCAGTTGCCCCAAGTCTGCGCGACGCTTGTCCAAGCGCTCCTGGCGACCATCGAGAATGCTGTCCAGCACCACGGCCAAGCGTTCAGGCCGCAACAGGCGGTCCTCCAGGTGCGAGGCGACCAGGTCATCAAGCTTCGCCATCGGAATGGACATGCCGGTGCAGGCTGTCGTGCCTTTGCGCATTCTGGTGGAGCAGGCGTAGTAGCGATAACGTCCGCCCTGGCCGGTACGGATTGTCATCGCGCCATCACATTTGGCGCATCGCGTCAAACCGATCAGCATCGTTGGGCCGCCCACGACCTGAGGCGCCACAACTTTCGGACTACGGGAAGCCAACCTCGCTTGAACGGCCTCAAAGGTTTCCGGGTCGATCAAAGGCGGCACGTCCACGACCACGATTTCGTCCTTCGGCTTGCGCGCCTTGAACCTATCTTCGCGATTGAACTCGTGCTTGCCCATATAGGTGCGCCGCGTGAGTATCTTGTGGACCGCGCCTTTGCCCCACTTAGTTCCGTCGCGTGTGAAGATGCCGCGCTCGTTTAAGTAAGCGGCGATCGCCATGACGCCGAGCGAGCCTGTCTCAGGATCGCCATGCAGCGCGAGGCGAAACATCAATCTCACCGTGTCCGCATGCAGTGGGTCAATCTCGATCTTTTTCTTGACCCGCGCGCCGCGTTCCTCAGCGACGACGGTGCGATAGCCGATCGGCGGGCGGGCGCCGTTCCAGAAACCTTGCCGCGCGTTTTCCTTTTGGGCGCGGATAACGTGCTTGGCGTTCTCCTTAGACTGATACTCATCAAACAGCGCCATGATCTGGCGCATCATGACGTGCATCGGGTCGTCGCCGATCTCTTGCGTGATTGACACCAGCTTGACACCGCTCCGAGCCAGCTTTCTGACGTAGAACTCCAACTCGAAGTGGTCGCGGAAGAAGCGGCTGAAGGAGTGAACGATGACGACATCGAAAGCGGGGGGCTTTGATGTGCCAGCTTCGATCATGCGTTGAAATTCGGGGCGGCGATCGTTGGTCGCCGACGCGCCTGGCTCAACATAGGTCTCGACCAACTGGTAGCCGCGGTTCGCGCAATACGCTTCACCTTGCCGCCGCTGATCGGGAATCGATACATCGTGTTCAGCCTGTCTAGCCGTTGAAACGCGCAAATAAAGGGCGGCGCGAAGCGGAACGGTCATAGGGCGAGCCTTTGTTCTACGTCATGGGATGGGCCCAAACAGTTCGTCAAAGAGGTCGGCGAACCACATCTCGAAAACCGCAATCTCGGCTTCGGTGACGGGCACGTCGTCGGGCCAGTCGTCGGTGACGATCCACGTGGCGTAGTCGTGATTGGGTGGCCGGCCGGGAGGTGGACACGGCTCCCCGAGCAGTCGGTGGAGCTGCTCAGAGACTGGCAGTTTTCTCGCGCGCCTTTTTCGAGCCATGCTCCTATGATCGCCTCAGCAGATGAGGAGCGAAACGCGAATTTCGTTCGCCGCGTAGAGGAGCGTTGGCGCGAGAACAAAGACAGGCGAGACCGAAGAATGGCGGAGTAGTGTGGGAAAAAGGCGGACACGATCATTGCACCTAAATAGCCAAGGCGGCCTCTAGTTCGTCATGCGCAAAAGCCGGCTCATATTCACGCGCCAGACTTCCGCTGACGCCGACACGCTGCAGAGCGCCGCGCCACTCTGCGCGGATCAACGTGGCGATCTGGCGAATGATCTCGCGCGCTTCCTCCTCGGCGATCTCAAAAAAGCCGCATGCTTCGAAGGCTAGCTTGATCGATCGATCGTGAGGTCCGCCTTCCATGATCGCGGTTTCAAGGTGCGGGTTGCGGTCGGGGGCGGGATTGACGTCAAACATGGGCGACAAGCGCCATCGGCCGTCGCCGACATAGAGAAATCCGTGGTTCTTGAGATGGTCATCCTTGTTGGAGACCAGGATCGTGAAGATCAGCCGACGATACAGTTCGCGGAAATTCTCTTCGGGATCGGACGCGAAGGTGCGCATGAAATCCACGATCTCAGTATAGGCGCCGAGCTCGCTAGCGCTCTTGCCGAGAGCCGTGCGCGCCGAGATGTACGGAATGCGCGCGCCTGCCCGCCGGTCGAAGCGGCGGATCAGGGCGACGGGAAACGAAGTTGCGGCGAGTTCCAGCCGCGTATCCGGCGCGCGGATGCCGCACGCTCTGGCAAGCGTCAGCGTCGCGACTTCAACGCGCTCGACGGGTTGCTGATCAAGGACCGAGGTGAACTTCGCCAGCCACAGCACGTCGCCATCCTGCACATTGGCTTTAGGACGCGCACCGCCTGAGCCGCCTGCGCCCGCAAGTGCGCGCAAATCTTCGATCGAGATATCCCTGCCTTGCTCGTAGGCGCGCGCGATCGCTGTGAGCGCTTCAAGATCGATGAGGCGCGGCACGGATTCCGGCGAGGGGCCGCGAATGATCTTTCCGTCGGCGTCCAGAAAGCGAAGCGCGCCCTGTCGGCTATGATCGTCCGAGAGCGTGAGATAGTCGAATTCGGAAAGGCCCGCGCCGTAAGCGCGCTCAAGCAGCCGTCGGCCCCAGCTCTCGGGCGCGGCGTCCATGAACACGCCGGCGAGTGCGTCGCGCATATCGCCGCCGGCGCCGGAGGCGTGATAGGGGCCGCCTTCCAGCGCCAGGTCCGGCTGTATGGCGAAGCCGCGCGGATCTTCTTGCCACGCCGGGTCGTAGCTGAAGGTCGAGAACTGGCGAGGGCCTGCCCTCGTGAAGCGCAGCTGGCCGATGGGCGTTAAGCTTTCGCCAAGCGCGACGCGGGCGGTCTGTTCGGCCATCAGAACGCCGCTCCCTCAGGGTCCGAAGCGCCCGGCGTCTTCTTGGTCACCGCCTTTTTTGCTTTGCCACGCGACTTAGGGGCACGGGCACGCTGCGGGGTGCGCTCGGCGGTAAGGGCCAAGCCAAGCTCGTCCTTTCGAATATCCAAGAGGTCGCCCAGCCGCGCGATCAATCCGAGCGCCAGCAACACGTCGGCCAGCGTCCCTATCGCGACGCCAGCGTCGCCCTTTTCCAGCCTTGCGACGGTGTTAGGGGAGGTTCCGGCGCGCGCAGCAAGGTCGACCGCCGTTATCTGGCGGCGGAGCCGTGTGGCGCGTAAATCCCTCCCCAATTGGGTAAGGGCCGATTTGGATTTCAGAGAACTCACGGCAATCACCCAAATATGGCCTGTAATGGCCTGTAACTCACCATATTTGATAAGTTATTAATACGCAACTAGATGGGCCGTATCGCGATTTGGCCCGTTTTTGACCTGACAACAAAGGGGCGACCACCAGCTTGCGCCGGCGGCCAGGCTCTCGCGCTGCACGCCGAGCCAAGGGTCTCGGCCCTCGGGGGCTTCGATCCTTTTCGCAAGAACCTGTGCATCCGCCGGTTCATCTTTCGATCAGCAGCGCATTGCGCACGCCGCGCGCATGACGTGTGCGATCATGCGCATCTCGCTCAATCCCAACCGGCAGCCGTCGCGCCTGGCGGCGGCCGGCTGCGCCAGAGGGAGAGGGCAGCCTTGGGCTTCGTGACAGGTTGAGGCCGGAAGAGAGTCTTCCGGCCGCCTGTCATGGAGTGAAACACATGGCAAGGACTGCGAAGAAAAAGGTCGCGAAGAAAACCTCGCTCAATCGCGCGCGCGACATTCCGTACAACAAGCTTGAGATGAGCGAAGACAATGTCCGGCAGATCAGGGACGAGGCTTACATCGAAACGCTCGCTGACGACATTGGCCTCCGCGGCGTCCTCACCGCACTCAATGTGCGTCCGATCTTCGATGAAAATGGAGCGGAAACGGACCGCTTCTGCGTGCCTGCCGGCGGTTCGCGCTTTCTGGCGATCGGCCGGCTGGTAGAGCGCGGCGTCTTCCCCACGGATGGTCCCGTTCCCTGCGTCGTTAGCGAGAATACCGAGACATCCGAGCGAGAGGATTCATACGCGGAGAATTTTCACCGCCAGCAGCTCCATCCGCTTGATGAGTTTCGGGCGATGCAGGGCATGGTGGCCGAAGGCTCAGGCATAGAGACGATCGCCGCACGCTTCAAAACCACCGCCGCGGTTGTGCGTCAGCGCCTCCGCCTTGCGTCGGTCTCGCCCAAGCTGCTTGAGGTCTATGCCGGCGACGGCATGACACTCGACCAGCTGATCGCCTTCAGCGTCAACGAAGACAATGCGCGACAGGAACAGGTCTGGGAGCAACTCGCCCACTCTTACAATAAATCGCCATCCTACATCCGCGAAAAACTCACCGAGGACACGGTTCATGCTGGCGACAAGCGCGCGCGCTTTGTCGGCGTTGACGCCTTCAAGACCGCTGGCGGGCATGTGATGCGCGACCTGTTTGATGACGATGACGGCGGCTGGCTCGACAATCCCACGCTTCTCGACCGGCTGGTTTCGGAAAAGCTCAAGACGGAAGGCGAACGCATCGCCGCCGAGGGCTGGAAATGGGTGGCCGTCGCCGTGGATCTACCGTTCCAGCACGCGCGCGGGATGCGCGAGATCGACGGCGAGGAGGTGAAACTCACGAAGAAGGAACAGGCTCGTGTCGAGAAATTGCAAGCCGAGTTGGAGACGCTCGAAGCCGAGTATGCGGACCAGGAGGAATACTCGGAAGAAATTGAAGCCCGCATGGAGGCGATCGAGCGAGAGATCTCTGCGCTGGTCGATCGGCCGCTTCGCTACAATGCAGAGGAGATGGCGAATGCGGGCGCGTTCGTGAGCATCGACCGGAACGGCGCTCTGTCCGTCGATCGCGGCTATGTGCGTCCCGAGGATGAGGCCTCGTCTGAGGAGGACGGAGAAACTCAGGATGACGCGCAAGCGGATGAAGGCGAGGGAAGTGCGCCACGGCGCGTCGTCATCACGCTCGGCGGCGACGCCGAGGGCGACGCGGATGAGCACGCGCTGGCGAAAGGCCCCCACGCCATGGCGATGGATGCGGGCTCAACGGACAGCGGAGCGGCGTATCTGGCCAAAGGTGTTTCGAAGAACGACCGCGGCTCGGTGAAGAAGGATCTCACGCTGCTGATGGCGGCGCAGCAGAAGGCAAAAATTCCGATCCTGATCGGCACCGCTGGGCAAGCGGGCGGCGACCTGAACGTCAACTGGACACGCGACATCGTGCTCGAGATTGCACGAGAGCAGGGCTACAAGCCAAAAATTGCGCTGCTCTATTCGGAGCAGTCGCCACAACTGATCAAACGCAAACTGGCCGAAGGCAGGATCTCGAATTTGCCGCCGCTCGGCGATCTCACCGAAGAGGTGATCGATAGCTGCCTGCACATTGTCGCGCTAATGGGGCCTGAGCCTTATCACGCGGCGCTTGAAGCGGGCGCCGACATCATCATTGGCGGACGGGCTTCAGATCCTGCAGTGATCGCAGCGTTCGCCTTGTGGAAGGGCGCACCCGTGGGGCCTTGCTGGCATGCTGGCAAAATTGCCGAATGCGGCGGGCAGGCGACGTCGGCCAACACTGGTCAGCGCGGCGTTTTCATTGAGATCCACGAAGATGGGTTCGACGTCGAGCCGGTCGATCCGAAATTCAAGGCGACGGTGGAGAGCATCTCCGGCCATTTGCTCTATGAGAATAAGAGTCCGTGGCGTCTGACCGAGCCAGGCGGTGAACTCGATACGACGCGCTGTGAGTACATCCAGCTCAACGATCGCGCCGTGCGCGGTACCGGATCGGTGTGGGATCCCAAGCCCTATACGATGAAGCTGGAGGGCGCGTCCGGGAATCTGTTTCAGACAGTGATGATCGTCGGTATCACCGATCCGGAGGTGTTGGCGTCGCCGCAAGAGTTTCACGACAAGATGCTCGCCGCGTTGACACAGCGCGCGAAGTCGGCGACCGGGCTTGCCGAGAGTGAGTTTCACATTTCGCTGCGGATGTATGGCTACAATGGCGTGAGCGGAATGCCGCCGCCGAAAGGCGCAAAGCCCCTCGAGATCGGGCTGATGGGCGTGATCACGGCGAAGACGCAAGCGCAAGCGAGTGAAATCGCGAAGGCCTGCAATCCTTACTTCTTCCATATGCCGCTGCACATGGGGATGGAGCTGCCGAGCTATGGCTGGGCCTTCACGCCCGGCGATATCGATCGCGGGCCGGTCTATCAGTTCGTGCTGAATCACGTTGTGAGCGTCGACGATCCCATGGAGCTCGTGCGCATGGAGTTGATCGATGCCTAAGCTCAAAGATGTTTGCCGACATGTTCGCTCCAAGGTCGCCGGGCCGTTCTGGGTAACGATCGATCTAATGTTCGATAGCCAGGAGAATTATGATCGTTATGTGCAAAGTCCGGCGCTCAGCGCGGACTCGATCGCCAAGATTTACGGAATCGATCCGAAGGGCGTGGCGCATTACCCGGTGCCAAGCCTGAAGGTGCTGAAGATTTCTTATCCCCGCAAAACGCCCCAAGGCGGCGTCGAAGAGCGCGATCTGCATTCAGGTCAGCAATACACCTACATCCTTGATCTCGATCTGGATTGAAGCGGATGCGGTGTGGCGCATTGATGATTGTGAACTTGGCATTAGAGCGCCCGGTGCGACCGACTTAGGCCTACGCGAAAGGCGCCGTGGCGCCCACGGAGTTACAATGATTTATCTGCCGCGCGTCGAGCCGATTGTCGACTTCTCGACGCTGACGGACGCGCAGCGCCATCGCAGCAAGATGATGGGGCGCAAAGGCAGGCCTGACGCGTCCAACGTCATGCGGATCATGCTAAAATTTCCGCAAGCGGCGTCGATCAATGAAGGGCTCGACATCCGGCAGGATCATCACGTCCTGACGATGCGGATGTTTCAGTTCACATGCCAGCGGACGCTTTGGCTCTACGACTGCGAATATTTATGGTCGCGGCATCGCCTTTCGGCACAGCGCGACGGGATCAATGACGACGATCTTCTGGCGGTTGCCAAAGGACCGTCGAACACCCGGCTGAAGTGGCTCGACGACGTGTTCGCCAATGCGGCCGATGAGCTCTACTTTGAGCATCGCTTGTCGGATGAAACGTGGAACGCGATGCACGCCTACCATCCAGAGGCGGTGGCGGACGCGATCGGGACATATTGTGTCTATGTGCTAATGGCGGCGTTCGCCAATTCTGTCGGCGCGCAACTGGAAGACGATGTGCCGGGTTATCGGCCGGAGCTTGTCGACCTGCGCCAGAGTGGTGAGCAGCGTTTGCGTACTTTGAGTGCGCCGCCCGCCGGCGGCTATCCGACGCGGCTGAAGCCCGTCGAGCCGGCCGACTACAACCAGGCGCAGATCACCGCAATCAAGCCGCTGCGTGGCGACAAGATCGCCGACACCAAGCTGATGCGTTCGTTTCTCCACTTCCCGGCGTTTGTCACCACCATTGTGTCGTTCATTCTGAGACAGAAGGATTGTTTACTTCCGCAGCGGCTGGTCCATGTCGGAGGCTTGCGAACAGCTTGGCTCTATGGATGCGAAAATGTGTGGGCGCAGGAGAAAGCCGTGTGCCGCACACTAGGCCTGAGTGACGCTGATATTCGCGAGGTGGCCGTGGGGTCATCCAGCGCTAAGATCCACGGTGCGGACAAGCTGATGGTCGCCGCCGTGGATGAAATGCACACGAACGGTCGGCTGTCGGATGAGACTTGGTCTGGGATCCTCGCTTACGGTGAGGAGGCGCCGCTCGATGTTATCGGCGTGCATGCCCTCTACACTTACATGTCAACGATGGCGAATACGCTCGGCGTAGAGCTCGAGGACGGCGCCATCGGTTTCTCTGAGCAGGAGAGGGCGCGCCCATGGCGCGGACGCGACGGGCGATGAGGTGATGGTCTCGTTCGAGCGCATGCGCACCGTCGAGGCGATCGATCCGGTCGCCATGACGATGACAGTGCAGGCCGGTGTCCCTTTGCAGGCCGTGCATGCCGCTGCGGCCGAGCATGGTTTGATCTACGCAGTGGACCTTGGCGCCCGCGGTTCTTGCACGATTGGCGGCAATATCTCGACCAATGCCGGCGGCAATAGCGTGATCCGCTATGGCATGACGCGGGACAACGTGCTGGGTCTCGAAGCTGTTCTGGCGGATGGGACAATCGTTTCGTCGATGAATTCGCTGCTGAAGAACAACGCTGCGTTCGATTTGAAGCAATTGTTCATTGGCAGTGAAGGCACGTTGGGGCTGGTGACGCGCGCGGTGTTGCGCCTGCGGCCCATGCCGACCAGCGAAGCAACCGCCATCCTCGCCGTCAGCGATTTTGACAATCTCAAGAGCGTGTTTGGTTTGGCGACGAAACGCCTCGGCTCGTTGTTGAGTTCGTTCGAAGTGATGTGGCGCGACTTCTATGAATTGGTCGCGATTGAAAGTGGCCGCCATCAGCCGCCCTTGGCGGCTGGACACAACTATTATGTGATTGTCGAAGCGACCGGCACGGATGGAGCACGCGATGCAGCGCTCGTCGAGGCGATGCTGAGCGAGTGTCTGGAGCAGGGCTTCGCCAAGGATGCGATCCTGGCGAGCTCGAAGACGCAGCGCAACGCAATCTGGGCTATCCGCGAAGAGGTCGAGGCCTTGATTAAAGCTCTGGTGCCGGGCGCGATTTTCGACGTGAGTTTGCCTCTGCCGAAGATGCAAGATTTTGTGGATGACATGAAGGCAGCCTTGCGCGTGGAATGGGGCGATCAGTGCCGCTCCGTAGTCTATGGCCATATTGGCGATGGCAATCTGCACATCATCGTGTCGCCGCGGCCATGGAGCGAAGAGGCGCGTCGGCGCGCGGAAGAGATCGTTTATACGCCGCTGAAAGATGTTGGCGGCTCAATGTCGGCTGAGCACGGCGTCGGTCTTGAAAAACGCGCTTGGCTGCATGTGTCGCGCCGGCCCGAAGAGATCGCGCTGATGAAGCAGCTAAAGGCCATGCTCGACCCCCTGGGCATCCTCAATCCGGGTAAGGTTCTCTAATAAGCGCGGCGTTGGCGGCGTTGGCGCCGCCAACGCCGGTTTACGCGGCCTCAACCTGTGGCTCGCGTAACTTGGCCAGAAGGCGCGCGCGTTCTTGCGCAGCTTCATCCGCGTGGCGCTGGCGTACATGGCCATAGCCGCGGATCTTCTCAGGCAGCGAGAGCAGAGAGGTGAACTCTCCGAGGGCGCCCGGTGAGAGATTGCTTTGGGTAAAGGCGAGATCGGCTTCGTACTCGGCGAGCAGTCTGGCGGCGAGTTTGGCTTCGGCGTTGTTCTTGAACGGATCGAGCCACGAGCCTCGCAGGCCGCGCAACCTTGCCATGATCCCGAATAGGGGCATTAGCCAAGGACCGACCTCGCCCTTGACGTATGTCCCCGCCTTTTCATCGAAGCGGCCGAATGGCCATGCGCCGACATGGAAGGTGAGTTTCAGGTCGCCTTCGAAAGCGGAGGTGAGTTGTTCACGGAAGGCGGGTTGCGTGTAAAGGCGCGCAACCTCCCACTCGTCTTTGTGCGCCAGCAGCTTGAAGTAGCCGTGTGCGGCGGCGCGAGCCAGGGCGTCGCCAGCGTGGAGGCGCGCTTCAGCTGCGGCGATGGCGCGAACGGCGCGTTCGTAGCGATCGGCGTAGGCGCTGTCCTTGTAGTCGGTGAGAACCCGCCGGCGATCAGCGATAATGTCTTCCAGCGTGCGCTCGCGTTCGGGTGAGGCGCCGCGCGCTCCTGCCCGGAGCATGGTCTCGATCTTCGCCGGATCGTGCGCGGCGAGGCGGCCAATTTCGAACGCTTGCTTATTGCGCGCAACATTGACGCCATTGAGTTCGATGGCGCGCATCAGCGCGTCGTGTGAAAGCGGTATGACGCCCGTTTGCCAGGAGGCGCCGAGTAGGACGATATTCATGTAGATGGCGTCGCCGAACAGCTTGGTGGCGATGTTCGACGCGTTAAGCGTCAGCGCGCGATCCGGAGCGGCGCGCTTTAGTTCGTTCACCAAGTCTGCCGAGTTGATGCGCCAGTCGGGATTCTTGGAGAATTCCGAGGTGGGTGTGAGAGACGCATCGGCGACGATCCCACCGTTTTCTTGATTCAGCTTGGAGAGCGTATCGGCGCTGGCGGCGACGATGAGATCGCAGCCGATGACGGCGTTGGCTTCGCCCGAGGCGATGCGTGTGGCGAACAGGTCTTCTGGGCGGTTCGCGATTTTGACGTGGCTATGGACCGCGCCATATTTTTGCGACAGGCCGGTGACGTCGAGGTTGGAGCTGTAGAGACCGTCAACGTGGGCGGCGACCGCGAGGGTCTGGCCGATCGTGACAACGCCTGCGCCGCCAATGCCGGCGACAAGCAGCGCCGCCGAGCCTTCGATGGGTCGAAGTGTCGGCGCCGGGATGGCGGCGATCTGCTCAGCGTCGATCACAGCGCCCGCGCTGCGGGCCGCAGCGACGCGCGGTCTGGCGCCGCGCACGGTGACGAAGCTGGGGCAGAATCCCTCAACGCAGGAGAAGTCCTTGTTGCAGCTCGATTGGTTGATGACGCGCTTGCGGCCGTACTCGGTTTCAAGGGGTTCTATCGCCATGCATTGCGAGATCGTGCTGCAATCGCCGCAGCCTTCGCAGACGGCGGCGTTGATAAACACGCGCTTGTCGGGGTCCGGCCATTTGCCGCGCTTGCGGAGGCGACGACGTTCGGTGGCGCAGGCCTGGTCGTAGAGGATCACCGAAACGCTTGGGTACTCGCGCAGCTCTTTCTGCACGCTGGTCAATTCAATGCGCGGGTGCAGCGTCACGCCGTTCGCCATGCGTTTCCCGGCATATTTTCCGGGATCGTCGGCAACGACTGCGATGCGCGTGACGCCCTCGGCCAGGAGCTGCTCGATCATGCGCTCAGGCGAGATTTCGCCATCGACTGGTTGACCGCCCGTCATCGAGACGAAGCCATTGTGCAACAGCTTGTAGGTGATAGGGACGTTGGCGGCGACGGCGGCGCGGATGGCGAGCAGACCGGAGTGGAAGTAGGTGCCGTCGCCCATGTTGGTGAAGACGTGCTTTTCGTTGGTGAACGGCTTTTGACCGATCCACATCACGCCTTCGCCGCCCATGTGCGAGATCGAGTTGGTGCGCATCGGGTCACGCGCGAGCGCAATGCTATGACAACCGATGCCGGCGAGCGCACGGCTGCCTTCGGGCAGCAGCGTCGAACGCCCGTGCGGGCATCCGGCGCAGAAGGTTGGGGGACGCGCCGCACCTGCGGCGCCGAGCGCTTGCGCGGGCGCGTTGCGAAGTGCGACGCCGCAATCGGGATGGGACTGGCGCAGCACACGCGCGACGATGCGCGCGACCATGTCCGGATTGGTTTCGCCGTCGTTCGGGAAAGCGATCTCGCCTTTGTCTGTTTGGTACGGCCGGCCTTCAAAATACTTTCCAACGATGGTTGGCGCATTGGCCCGCCCATAGAGGATCGAACGGATCTGATCCTCCAGAAGTGGACGCTTTTCTTCAACCACGATGATCGTGTCGAGGCCCTGGGCGAAGTCTTCGATAATAGCGTTGTCGAGCGGCCAGAGCAGAGCGATCTTCAGTAAGCGCACGCTGCCGCCGTCGAACGCACCGTCACGGACGCCAAGTTCGCGAAGGCCTTGCGCGAGATCCTGCCAAGCTTTGCCTGCGGCGATGATGCCGACCTTGGCGCCTGGCGCCGCAGACGTGATGTGGTTGAGGCGGTTGAGACGGGCATAGTCGAGCGCGTTGTCGAGGCGGGCGTTGAAGAGCAGACGTTCTTGTTCGAGCAGCGGCGTGAACACCCGTATGTTGGCGTCGAGGCGGTGCGCCGGGAGCGTGATAGCGGGCGCGTCAGGCGCGACGTGGACCGAGCCGCCACCTTCGACCACATCGGTGACAAGTTTCATCCCGGCGACACATCCGGCGTGGCGGCTCATGGCGATCGCATGTAGGCCGTAGTCCAGCACTTCCTGCGCGTTGGACGGGTAGAACAGCGGAATGCCTGCTGAGATGAAGTTGTAGTCGGAGTAACAGGCGAGCGTCGAGGACTTGGCGCCGTGATCGTCGCCGACGATGAGAAGTGTGCCGCCTTTCGCGTTGACGCCGGCGAGGTTGGCGTGGCGGATTGGGTCCATGGAGCGGTCCATGCCCGGCGCCTTGCCGTACCAGATCGAAAACACCCCTTCGACGGTTGCGCCTGGAAAAAGCCCAACCATTTGCGAGCCCCAGGTCGCGGTCGCGGCGAGGTCTTCATTAACGCCGGGCTGGAAGACGATGTTGTGGCGGTTCAGTTCTTTAGCGGCTTGCCAGAGTTCGATGTCGTAACGGCCAAGCGGCGAGCCGCGATAGCCGGAGATAAAGCCGCCTGTGTTCCAGCCGATCGCTTCGTCGCGCAGGCGCTGCTGAATCGGCAGACGCACGAGCGCCTGTAGGCCCGTCATGTAGTGCCACCCGTCTGCAGCGGTGTAGCGGTCTTCGAGAGAGGTTACATTGCGCTTCAGCGTCGACGTGTTCATTGGCTAGACTTTCTGCGTTTCGACGCTGGCGAGCCGCAGCGCGGGCGCGGCGCGGTGTGTGATGTGTGCAGGTGCGTTGACGATGTCCGGCGTGATCTCGCTCACCGATGTAACGCCGGTGAGCGCCATCGAGACTTCCATCTCGCTTTTGAACGTGCGTAAGAGTTGCTCGACGCCTGCGGCGCCTTTCGCGGCGACGGCGTAAACCCACGGTCGGCCGATGAGTACGCCGTGAGCGCCGAGCGCCAGGGCTTTCAACACGCTTTGACCATCGCGGACGCCGCCATCGAGCAGAATTGTTGTTTGTGCGCCGATGGCGTCCGTCACGCGCGGCAGCATGGCGACGGAGGAGGAGACGCCATCAAGTTGGCGTCCGCCATGATTGGAGACGATGACGGCGCCTGCGCCGCTGCGCACCGCCGCCACTGCGTCCTCCGGGCTTAGCACGCCTTTGATGATAAGTTCTCCATCCCAAATTGAACGGAGCCATTCGATGTCCTTCCAGGTGGCGGACGCGTCGATCTGGCTGTCGATCCAGGCTTTGAAGCCGGCAGGGGATGTGGCGTCGGTGACGTATTCGGCAAGGTTGCCGAACGTGTGCGGTTTGCCGCCAAGCGCGACATCGCCCAGCCAGCCAGGATGCATTAAGTAGGAGAGCAGCGTCGCGCGTAAGCGCCCAATGGCGCTCAAGCCTCCAGCCGCGCCGTTGCGCACGTCGCGGTAACGAGCGCCGAGAACGGCGAGATCGACGGTGAACACGAGCGTGGTCACGCCCACCGTTTTCGCGCGCTGCAGCAGGTTTTGCACAACGCCGCGATCCTTCAGCATATAGAGCTGAAACCAGAAGGGGACGCCCGAAACTCTTGCGACTTCCTCTAGCGAACAAATACCCACAGTCGAAAGGCAGAAGGGAACACCGGCGGAGTCGGCCGCGCGCTTGGCTTGGACTTCGGCGCGGCGCGCCATCATACCGGCCAAGCCCACCGGAGCCAACGCCACAGGTAGCGTCCAGTTCTGGCCTAACAAGCGCGTGCGGGTGTCACGATGCGAGACATCACGCATGACGCGCTGATGGAATTGCACGGCCTCGAAGTCGGCGACGTTCGCCGCCATGGTGCGCTCTTGGTAGGCGCCGCCATCGACATAATCGAAAAAGAACCTTGGCAAGCGCTTCTCAGCGACCCGCCGGTAGTCATCCGGTGTCGCCGGCGCCAGATTGAGCGTGGGCATTGCTTCTTCTTCGTTCCATTGCGCCGATATCGAACGCTCGGCCGCTCTGAGCGAACAAAATCAGCCTCCCAGCTCGCCCTTGCTTCCCTGGGGAGCGCTCTCTGGCGCATCAGCGTGCGAGCGACGATAAAGTCGCCAAAGCCAGTCAAGGCCCTTTTTTCTGCCGACCTGCAAAAAGTTACGAAGGTTGGGAGGGATAGGCCAATACAAGCGCGGCATGATATCATACGAAGTTCGCATCCCACCTCGCCCGTATGATCTGTTAGCGCCATAGGGCATGAAGCCTGAGCGGGCCCACCGAACGCTATACGACAAGATCGTCGATGCGCACTCTGTTCGTATGCTCGACGCCGCCTCTGGCCTGCTGCTGCTCTACATCGATCGGACTGTTTTGAACGAATACACAAGCCCGCAAGCCTTTTCCGGCTTGCGCGAGGCCCACCGACGGGTGTGGCGTCCAGAAGCGGCGCTGGGTGTGGTCGATCACGTCAACCCGACCGCTGCAGGGCGCACCCGGACAATGCCGGATCCCGGCGGGCAATTGCAGACCGACTACTTTGCGAAGAATTGCGCAGAGTTCGGCATCGAGTTGTTCGATGTGTTGCATCCCATGCAGGGCATCGAGCATGTGGTGATGCCAGAGCTGGGCGCCATCATGCCTGGCATGACGGTGGCGGCAGGCGACAGCCACACCACCACTTATGGCGCGTTTGGCGCGCTCGGCTTCGGCATTGGAACCTCAGACATTGAGCATTACTTGGCGACGCAGACGGTCATCTATCGCCGGCTCAAGAATATGCGGGTGAACCTGAGCGGGAGACGTCCGCAGGGCATCACCGCAAAAGACATTGTCATGGCGTTGATCCGCAAGATCGGCGCATCCGGGGCCACCGGCTACGCCATAGAGTTCGCCGGCGCAGGGCTCGGCGACCTTTCCGTCGAAGGGCGCATGACGATCTGCAACATGGCCGTAGAGTGCGGCGCGCGGGGCGCGATAGCCGCGCCCGATGAAGCCGTTTTCGCCTACGTCGCTGACAAACCACGCGCGCCGCGAGGTGAGGCGTGGGAGCGGGCGGTCGCCGCTTGGCGGAGGCTGAAGTCCGATGACGCGACCGAGTTCGATAGGGAAGTCGATCTCCCCCTGACCAGCATCGAGCCCATGGTGACATGGGGCACCAGTCCGGATCAGAGCATGCCAATCTCCGCCGCGATCCCGGATCCAAGAACCCTTGGCGATGCAGACAAGCGCCGCGATTATGAGCGAGCCCTTGACTATATGGGTCTAGCGCCGGGCCAATCTATCTCATCGATCAAGATCGACCGCGCTTTCATCGGCTCTTGCACCAACGCCCGCATCGAGGATCTGCGCGAAGCTGCCTTCGTGCTGCGCGGCCGCAAAGTCGCGCCGCATGTGCGCGCGATGATCGTGCCGGGCTCAAGCTCGGTCCGGCGTCAGGCCGAGGCCGAAGGGCTGGACCTCATCTTCAAAAGCGCCGGCTTTGAATGGCGTCAAGCCGGATGCTCCATGTGTCTTGCCATGAACGATGATGTGCTGGCGCCGGAGGAGCGCTGCGCTTCGAGCACCAACCGCAATTTCGAGGGTCGTCAGGGCGCCAGGGGGCGAACGCACCTGATGAGTCCGGCGATGGTGGCTGCGGCCGCTGTCGCCGGACGTCTAGCCGATGTGCGCGCAATGGATGTGCCCGCAATGGATGTGGCGCATGGGCTTTGAGCATTTTGCGGCATCGTTTGGCTTGGCCGCGCCGATGCCGGCGGCCAATATCGACACAGACGTCATCATGCCTAAGCAGTTCTTGAAGGGCATTGATCGCGCTGGGCTCGACGCCGGCCTTTTTTACGGACTGCGTTTTGCCGAGAACGGTGCGCCCAACCCGGATTTTATCCTCAACAAAACGGCGTGGCGGGACACGCGCTTCCTTGTTGTGGGTCCGAATTTTGGCTGCGGGTCGAGCCGCGAGCATGCCGTGTGGGGTTTGCGTCAATTCGGTATCCGCGCGCTCATAGGAACGACATTCGCAGGTATTTTCTTCGATAATTGCGCCCGCAACGGTTTGCTCGCGATCGAAGCCTCTTCAAGCGATGTGGCCTTATTGATGGCCGCTGCCACTGATCCCAAACGGAACCATTTCTGCGTGGATCTTGTAAACCAAACGATCACGACCGAGGATTCTGTCATCCGTTACCAAATCGATGAAAGCCGCAAGACCGCACTTATGCGGGGCCTCGACGCCATTGGCGTGACGCTTGAGGGCCGCGAAGCCATCGCGCTGTTTGAAGACATGCACTTCGCCCAGAATCCGTGGCTTCGGCCGTCATAGGACAAACACTAGATGCCATCGAACACGCGGCGCGTCGTCGTTACGCAAAACTTCTTTGACGAAGGATCGATCGCCTATCTGCGCGCGAGCAATTGCGACGTGGTGATAGCCAAAATGCCGGAAGGCTTCACCGAGGCGACGCTCGACCTCGCAGCGATCAAGGAGTTGCTCGATGGCGCAGAGGGCTGGATCGTTGGACACGCGCGGATCACGCGTGAAGTCCTTGCCGCGCTGCCTGACCTGAAGATCGTGTCGCGTCGCGGCGTGGGTTATGAGCGCGTTGACATCGAAGCAGCGCGCGATCTGGGACGTGTGGTGACGATTGCCGCCGGCGGCAACGACGCCACGGTCGCCGATCAAGTGATCGGCATGATGATCGCGCTCGGCCGCCGCTTCCGGGAAGCGCACGCGCAAATGCAAGCGGGCTCGTGGAAGATCCTTCTTGGGACCGACCTCTATCGCAAGACGGTCGGCATTATCGGGCTCGGTCGAATTGGCCGAAGCCTGGTCCAACGCCTGCAGGGCTTCGAGACCAACATTTTGGTCTCCGAGATTAATCCTGACGAGGGTTATGCGGAAAGGACCGGCGTGAAGTTTGTCGACGTCGATACGATCCTACGCGAGGCCGATTACGTCAGCTTGCACGCACCCCTTACGCCCCAGACGCGCCACATCATCAATACGGCGGCGATCGATAAGATGAAACCAGGCGCATTCGTATTCAATTGCGCGCGGGGTGGGCTGGTAAACGACGCGGACTTGCTGGCGGCGCTGAAGGAGGGTCGATTGGGAGGCGCGGGTCTCGATGTATTCGAAAGCGAGAGCGATCCCGCCATGAAACCGACCACCGACGCCTTGTTGGCGCTCCACAACGTCGTCGCGGCGCCCCATGCCGGCGCGTCTACGCGCGAGGGCCTCGATCGCACCAACATGATCGCGTCTCAATGCGTCGTAGCGGTTCTCGACGGACGCAGGCCGGCGCTCGAATGCGTCGTTGTTGATGGACGCCCGACCGCGTGAAGCATGGTCGCGCGGCGAATGGTAAGCGATGCGAAACTTGATTTTGGAGTTGCGCGAGCGCTTCTCAAGTAAGCGTCTGACGCGCCTAGCGCTTGCGTTGGCTGTCGGCCTTGTTTCTCTCGTCATAATCGATTGGCGTCTCGCGGCCCTGTGGATTGCGCTGATGGTGGCCGCGGAAGCGAGGCGCGCAATGGTCGGGGACGGCATGGGCTTGGGTCTTGTGCCGACGCGGCGGTTGATGGAGTTGATGGGCGGCGAAGCCGAGCTGATACGCAGTGCGCCTGGGCTAGGCTCAAGCTTTGCTCTTACCATCGCGCCGGCGGAGTGATGGGCCGTTGGAAACGTCGCAGTGCGGCGGGCATTTCCAAGCGCCTCGTTTGGTTCGAGCACTCAGCGCACGAGCTCATGGCGGGAGCACGTTCTGAAAATGGACTTGAAGCACCTCCGCTGCATCGTGGCGGCCGCCGACCATCCGAGCCTTCGACAAGCTGCAATCAGCCTGGGAGTCGAACAATCCAAGGTAACGCGATCGATCCGCGCGGTGGAGGCATGGCTTGGCATTCCGTTATTCGAGCGTACCAATTACGGAACTGCGCCAACACATGCGGGCGTTGCGTTCGTGCATGGAGCGCGGCTGATCGTCGAGATCGCCGATGTGATCGTGATGGAAGCTAAAGCCACGCGCCGCGGCGCCGCGGGTCAATTGAGAGTGGGCCTACATACATCACTGTCAGCAGGCCCGATACGCGCTACACTCGCAGCGTTCAAACAGAAGTCGCCAGCTGTTGCGATTCAAGTGACCGAGGGTTCGCGTATTCGTCTGCTGGCCCATGCACGAGCGGGGCTCATTGATGTCGCCTTCATCGCCGGCGACCGTGGCTCCAAAGACCTCCAATGCGCGACTGCATGGTCAGATAAAATCGTCGTCGCGATGCCAGCTGAACACTCTCTTGCCGGGAAAGAGACGATCTATTGGACGGATCTCGCAGATCAGCCGCTTCTCCTCAGCTCACGCGACCCAGGACCGCAGCTGGAGGCCGTGCTGCTCAGCAAATTGCCGTCCGCGGATATGCGGCGCATCCAGCGGCACGCGGTGACGCATGCGACACTGCCGCAGCTCGCGGGCGCCGGTCTCGGCATCGCTCTCATATGCGAGGCCAGCGTCGAGTGCGCCAGCCACGTTGTCATCCGCGAAGTGCGCGACGCCGCCGGCGCCAGCGGATTGCCATGCAGGGCTCACTTTCGGCCGGACCACGAAAGTCCGGCGCTTGGTGTGCTACTGAAGCTGCTACGCGAACGGTATGGCTGTTGAGCATGAGACCGTCGGAAGCAGAAACTGGCGTCGCGGAGCTTACTGGTCTGATTTTGCCTATTTTTCTTTTGAAAACATCTCTCTAGCGCGCATTTCCGCGCGCTTTCCAACACAGGCGAATGCTTGTCAGAACAAGGCCCACGAACCGGCTTCTCAGCCTCTCTTGCTCAAGGGAGGTTGACGCAACGCCTGCGTCGTGGTCCACGTCCGGTCAGCTCCAGAGATTTTTGCATGGTTTCCGGACGCTCTTCCTCGCGGGGGCGTTCCCGAGCGGCTGATTTCTCTACAGCAAAACCTGTCGGGTTGTTACGGAATGTCCATTTTCGTTCCGTGGCGAAGCTTGGCGGGGCCGGAGGAAGAAACGAATGCGCGGCGGTGGCTCTAGCGGAGTGGTATAGTCAAGACGTATTGATCGTCTTCGCCGACCACGGCCTGCCATTTCCGCTAGGGCGCCAAATTGTGCGCTATAGCCGCCGGAGTTTTCGCGCGGCCCTGCTGCTCTCCGGGCCTGCGCGTGATGCGCAGGAAAAGGAGATCGGCCCAGACCCGCACGTACTCGACGCTGTAGCTTCAATGAGGCCTGCGCGTGATGCGCAGGAAAAGTGCTCCGCGGCCAAGGCAATAACGGCCTCACCATGGCTTCAATGAGGCCTGCGCGTGATGCGCAGGAAAAGTCGAGCGCTCGCTGAAGCAGATCGCCAAGAAAGGTCGACTTCAATGAGGCCTGCGCGTGATGCGCAGGAAAAGGGGCCGAATGACAGCGCCTATGGCGACAAATCTTGGGTCGCCGCTTCAATGAGGCCTGCGCGTGATGCGCAGGAAAAGGGAGAAGCCACCGGCAGCGCTCACGTCGCCGCCGAAGGCTTCAATGAGGCCTGCGCGTGATGCGCAGGAAAAGGCGGTGAGCCCGTCCGGATCGATGGAATAGCGGGCCGACCGCTTCAATGAGGCCTGCGCGTGATGCGCAGGAAAAGGCCGCCAGCGATCGGGGGCAAGTTCGCGGGACTGATCGGGCCGCTTCAATGAGGCCTGCGCGTGATGCGCAGGAAAAGGCCCGCTACGCAAGCGACGAACAGGTTGAGCGCGCCGCGCTTCAATGAGGCCTGCGCGTGATGCGCAGGAAAAGGACGAGGTTGACGCTCGCATCGGTCAGCCGGATCGGCGCGTCGCTTCAATGAGGCCTGCGCGTGATGCGCAGGAAAAGGCGGTTGTCGTGGGACATTGGCTCTCCTTCCCTTGCGTGGCTTCAATGAGGCCTGCGCGTGATGCGCAGGAAAAGGTTCGCGCCGTTCCGCTGCCGACATGGAGCGGGGATCGCCGGCTTCAATGAGGCCTGCGCGTGATGCGCAGGAAAAGGATGTCGCCGGCGCGCTGCGCAGCGACGACATTTCCACTTCAATGAGGCCTGCGCGTGATGCGCAGGAAAAGGGCGTTGCGGGCGGCGCCTCACGACGCTCGATCAGCGACTTCAATGAGGCCTGCGCGTGATGCGCAGGAAAAGGGTGATAGTTCCAGTAGTCCGACGGAGAGTTCATGTGCCGGCTTCAATGAGGCCTGCGCGTGATGCGCAGGAAAAGGAGCTCGCCCCAGGACGGCCCCATCTCCAAGTCCACCTTGCTTCAATGAGGCCTGCGCGTGATGCGCAGGAAAAGGCGGATCGCCTTCGGTCAGAACTTCCTCGCCCTTCTTGCTTCAGTGAGGCCTGCGCGTGATGCGCAGGAAAAGGTCGGCGTTGAGCACCTTCGATTCCTCTTGGCGCCGGCTTCAATGAGGCCTGCGCGTGATGCGCAGGAAAAGGTACTTCGCGCGCAAAGTAGGAACTGGACCGACCCTCGCTTCAATGAGGCCTGCGCGTGATGCGCAGGAAAAGGTTGCGCTCGCCCGCGATGAAGCGGCGAAGGGCAAGCCGGGCTTCAATGAGGCCTGCGCGTGATGCGCAGGAAAAGGTGCCGTTGCCGTAATCGGCCAATGCCAGCTCCTCGAGCTTCAATGAGGCCTGCGCGTGATGCGCAGGAAAAGGACCGAAGGGTTGAAGGAATGGGGCATCGTTCCCGTCCGGCTTCAATGAGGCCTGCGCGTGATGCGCAGGAAAAGGGTCACGCGGAAGGTCTTGCAGGTGAAGGGCGTGGACGCTTCAATGAGGCCTGCGCGTGATGCGCAGGAAAAGGAGGAAACTCGCGGCCAGCGAAAGACTTCGCCGCGCGCTTCAATGAGGCCTGCGCGTGATGCGCAGGAAAAGGAAATCTCCCGCGAAGCTGCCATCGTGAAGGCCGAGGCTTCAATGAGGCCTGCGCGTGATGCGCAGGAAAACACGTAATTGGCGCGCTTCGTGTTGACGATTTCCGAGCTTCAATGAGGCCTGCGCGTGATGCGCAGGAAAAGGGGCGCGGCGGTCGACGTCGCGCCGTACGTGCACCGGCTTCAATGAGGCCTGCGCGTGATGCGCAGGAAAACGAGCTCGACCGCCGCCAGCGCGATCATGCCGCCCCAGCTTCAATGAGGCCTGCGCGTGATGCGCAGGAAAAGCACAGGTCGTCCGTCGACGAGCAATCACAACTTCCTGCTTCAATGAGGCCTGCGCGTGATGCGCAGGAAAAGCGAGCGGTCTCCGTGGACTCGCGACGCGTTGCACGCTTCAATGAGGCCTGCGCGTGATGCGCAGGAAAAGCGGCGCGGTCGGCCGCGCGGATCGCGGCGTGCAGCTGGCTTCAATGAGGCCTGCGCGTGATGCGCAGGAAAATGGGCGGCGGGCTGGCGCTGCAGACCGACGTCATCCTGCTTCAATGAGGCCTGCGCGTGATGCGCAGGAAAATTCCTTTTGGTCCATCGCCATCCACCTGCACATAGCCGTCGCTTCAATGAGGCCTGCGCGTGATGCGCAGGAAAACGCGCTGCGGAAGAACTGCTTCATCTACATCATCAAGTCGCTTCAATGAGGCCTGCGCGTGATGCGCAGGAAAACTTGGCTATGTGAACCAAGTTGATCACGGCAACTCGAACCCGCTTCAATGAGGCCTGCGCGTGATGCGCAGGAAAATTGTCCTCTTCGTACTCGGTGCGCTCGCGACCGAGGCTTCAATGAGGCCTGCGCGTGATGCGCAGGAAAACGGTGCGTGCGGATCGCGGTGGCGGCGCGCTCGGCGGCTTCAATGAGGCCTGCGCGTGATGCGCAGGAAAAGCCGGTGTCGCGCGATGGGCTGCTGCGCTGGATCGACGAGCTTCAATGAGGCCTGCGCGTGATGCGCAGGAAAAGATGAGATCGGGACCACGCTCGGCCCATGGTTGCGCGCTTCAATGAGGCCTGCGCGTGATGCGCAGGAAAAATGGCCGCTGGAACAAGCTTGCTGCGATGGTGACTGCGCTTCAATGAGGCCTGCGCGTGATGCGCAGGAAAAGCTGCGGACCTGACGAAGCAAGCGATCATTGATTGGTAGCTTCAATGAGGCCTGCGCGTGATGCGCAGGAAAACGGTGCTCGTCGCGTCCGACATAGACGATCTGCTCACCGCTTCAATGAGGCCTGCGCGTGATGCGCAGGAAAA
>BOKO01000037.1 GCA_016861025.1 Chloroflexota bacterium | reverse complement strand
TCGCCGCCGCCGGCCAGACCAGCATTGATGGCGCCAATATGCGGCATTTTCCCACAGATGTGGCCGGTCCGTCACAGCCGGGGCGCCCCGATGCCGCGAATCACTACGCCAGCGCCCGGATTGCGATGTCGGACCCGGGCTGTCGGATCTTTGGGGAAGGCCTGGTGAGCCCGCCGGGATTCGAACCCGGGACCCTCTGATTAAAAGTCAGATGCGGCCATGGTTTCTTACGGTTCCGTTAGATTACTAACGACCAATAATTCTCATAAAAACAGGTAAATAGAAACCTCTGCTGTTTCGTTCGGTTTCGTGCGGCGTCGCTGAGTTGCCATTTCTTGTGACCTATTTGTGACCTAGAAAGGCTCAGGGCCTCGTTGTAGGATGGTCAGACGCCCGTCTGGGTCTTCGGACCAAATAGGTCACAAGCTAGGTCACAAAATGAGCCAAAACACCTTGGCCTTCACGGACAGATGGCTCACGTCGCTGACGCCGGCGCCCGGCAAGCAGATCGAACACCCGGACCCTTTGACGCCGGGTTTGGCGCTGCGGATCACGGGTGCTGGAAAGAAGACCTGGACCTTCCGTTATCGCAATCTCGAAGGGAGGCAATCGCGACTGAGCTTTGGCCAGTTCCCAACCCTCAAATTGAAGGACGCTCGGAGTCTCGCACATGGCGCATTGGCCCATGTGCGCAGTGGTGATGACCCCGCTCAAGCACGCCGTCGGCGACGTCACGGCCACAATGCCGGCATTGTGCGCACTTGGAACGATCTGGCCGAGAGATATTTCCAAGAACGTGGCGTCCTCAAAAAGTCGGTCAACCAAGAACGGCTGCTCTGGGCTGCACGCTTTGGGCCGCAGCTCGGCAAGCTCGAACTCGCTGACCTTTCCCGCTCTCATATACGCACCCACATCCGCAAGATCGGCGAAGGCGGCGCGCCCATTTATGCGAACCGCGCGCAGGCGCTCATCCGACAAATCGGGAACTTTGGCGTTGAGATTGAGGCGCTCGAATCCAATCCTGCTCACGGCATACGAAGACAATTCGCTGAAACCACCCGCGATCGCGTGCTCGGCGACGAGGAGATTGTCGCGCTATGGAATCGTTTGGAACTGGTTGCATGCACGCGGCAAATGGCGCTCGCGATACGCTTTCTGCTGGCGACCGGACAGCGGCGCTCCGAGGTTGCTGGCCTCCACGCGCGCGAGCTTAATTTGCCGAATCGGCTGTGGATCATCCCCGCTGCACGCGCGAAAAATAAGCGTGAGCATGTGGTGCCGCTTTCGGACCTCGCCGTGGCGCTCTTGTCGCAAGCCTACGGCGCCACACCGGCGGAGAAATGGCGCGGCTACGCCTTTTCCACCGCACTCGATCGTTCAACACCGCTGGATTCGAGCGCTATCTCGCATGCGGTTATGCGCGCAGCAGAGCGACTGGGCCTCAGCGATGTCCGCACCCATGACCTTCGCCGAACCTGCGCGACAAACATGACAACTGAGAGAATCGGCGCCAGCCGCGACACGGTCGCTCGCGTTTTGAACCACATCAGTGCCGTGGGCGGCGTCACCGCCATTTACGACCGCAACGCATATGCCAAGGAAAAGCGAGCCGCGCTGGAAGCCTGGGGCGAACGCCTGCTGCAACTCACACAGCAGGACCGGCTGGACAAAACTACGGGAACGCAGTAGTATGGACACTGAGCAGTTCGAGTGGGACGACGCCAAGGCGGAAGAGAATTTCCGCAAGCACGGCGTTGATTTCGACGCCGCCAGAGCGGCGTTCGCCGACCCGTTCGCTGTCGAGGAATTGCAGGTCGTCAACGGCGAAGAGCGCACTTTTATGATCGCCCTGGCCGGCGGACGATTGCTGGCTGTGGTTTACACTGAGCGTGGTGAGCGGCGGCGCATTATTTCGGCGCGACGAACGACGAGGCGAGAACATGACCGATATTATTTCGAAAATTCGCAAGAGTGACGGCAACCTTGTCCATGTCTACCCAGACGGACGCGAAGTCGAGGTCACACCCCGACCCATCCGGCCGATGACCGAGGAGGAAATCCTCGCTGCAGCAATGGACGATCCCGATGCGCGGCCGTTGACGCCTGAACAGGAAGCGAGCGCGCGACCGACGCCGCGCGCGAAAATTATCCGGCGAGCACTCGGGCTGACGCAGGAAGAATTTTCAGCGCGTTATCACATTCCGCTCGGCACCCTACGCGATTGGGAGCAAGGACGCGCACAGCCAGACCAGCCCAATCGCGCATACTTGAAAGTGATCGCCAATGATCCAGAAGGCGTCCGCAAGTCGCTCCAGAAGTCGCGGGGTTGATTGGTCGGCGATGGCGACGAAGCGTTACACGAGCGATGTATTAGCCTCGGTGCACGAAGCGCGTCCGATCTGGTGAAGGCAGGATACGTCGACAAGCCGACCATGCTGGCATTCGACGCTCGTCATGCAATTCGAGAGACAAACGACTTCAAAGCTCAAAGCCGTCCGCAAAACGGCGTCATAAACTCTGACTGCCACCGTGCTCGACGCGGTCAAGGCACGCTCACGCTTCCACCTTGACCGCGCCTGCGCGCGATGGCCGATCGGTCAGCGTCGGGCCGCGGGGCGTCCCTCCAATAATCGACGCGCCTGCCGGCGGCGTCGACCACGGGGCAAAGGGAAAGTGTCGGGCAGTTCGCCGCCGTTGGTCATGATCTGGCCATGGGGCTGGAGATCTTAAGCGTTCTTGGACGCCGGCCGCATCTCTACGCCCGCAGCCTGGCTTGGCGGCCGGCGTCCAACTGGATGGCTCCCGCGTTGCAAGCACTATTTGACGGTTTGGCGTTTTGGTCGGGGTGCAGTCGTGTCTTCGGCCTTTGATGCAGCCAAAGAGGGGAAGGCGGCTGGCCCTGATGGGGTTCGCGAATAGCGTCCCAAACGGATGCCCAGGCTGTTACGCCTTGGACACTACGCGGGTTGTCCCGATTCCCGGCCTGACCGTTTTCGCCATCACATCGCATCGTCCTCGCAACTTCGTAAGCGCGCATTATCGCTTTTCGGCGCGCAAATGTTTAGTCGGCAAGCGCCGGGTCGTGGCCGGCGAGGTATCTCTCCCCGCGCGTCATGACGGCCCAGACAATGCGCGCGGTTTTGTTGGCGAGCGCGATGGCGGCGACGCGCACCGGCTTTCGCGCGAGCAGACCAAGCAGGCGTGAGTCTATCGTCTCTGGCGCCCGCTTCGCGCATTTGATGAGTGACGTCATGCCCAGGAACAACAATTTTCGCAAATACCGATCACCCATTCTGGTGATACGTCCAAGCCGCTCTTTGCCGCCGCTGGAGTTCTGGCGCGGTGTCAGGCCGAGCCACGCCGCGAATTCTCGGCCCGAGCGAAATTGACGGGGATCGGCGACCGAAGCGACCAGCGCCGATGCGCTGATCGGGCCGATGCCGGGGATGGTTGCGAGGCGCCTCGTGCGAAATCACCGAAGACTGCCCCTCATGCTGTCGCTGCCCGTGCGCTCAGCAATGCCCCATGTACCGTGCCGGGGTAGGCGCTGCTGCAGGCTTCGCCGGCAAACCGCAAAACACCGCCCCCTTCAGGACGCGCTAGCACGTCGCGGTCGGCGCGGCCGCTTCCGACCGCGTTGAACGAATACGATCCTCCCGCCAGCGGCTCGCGTGACCAGCGCGTGAGTTGCCACGCAATCGGATCAGGCGCCCGCGCACCAAACATGGCGCGCACCGCCTCCATGGCGTCAGCCACAATCTCCCGGTCGTCGCGCCCTTCAACCGCACGCGCAGCATCAGAGCCCGTGAACCCCAGAAGGACTGGCGCACCGATCTTTGCCAAACTGACCCATTGCGACCACTTGCCCGGCGCCTCCTTCATTAACTCATGCCAGTCAAGCTCGGCCGGCCAGAAGACGCGGTCGAAACGCAGGAAGTGCTTGTTGAGCACACCCATCTCCAGGCGTTCGATTGCTTCGTGCTTGTCGTTTGGAAGTTCTGGCGCGAACCGAATGCCGCTCTTCAGCACCCCCAATGGAACGGTCACAATCACCTGATCGGCGGCGAGCTTTTCGCCGCTGCCAAGCTCAATCTCCACACCACCCTCGCCCCAACGCACGTATGCGACAGGTGCACTGAATCGAATGTCGAGACCGCGCGCCAGAAATTGTGTGACCTGATCATAGCCACCAGGGAAGAGCATGTCACCACCACCGAACTCCTCGCCATCCTCGATGCTCCAGGCGGAGAGTTGCTCGACCGCGCCGGAGTACTCCTGCTCATAATTTCCGGCTAGATAGAACTCGAGTTGCGCACGCTGCACCGCGGAGCGTTGTTCCGGAGCGCTGACGCGATCGATGGCCGCGCGCAGCGATATGTCCGCATTGGCGCGCTCCGCAGCCTCCAGAGCGCGCTCAACAACACTGGCGACCCAGGCGTCGCCGCGACCGCGCACGCCGATGGCGCGCAAGGATGGCGCAATGTGTAGGCCGGCGCTGTCATAGCTTGTCACCACTGTTTCAACGCCACCTTGCACAGCGAGTTCTGTCACGGGGTTGCGTTCGACACCGTGAATCCACGAGGCGCCAAGATCGACTGGTAGGTCCTCCCAAAGGCGGCTTGTGTGAATTCGTCCGCCGATGCGATCGCTCGCCTCAAGGATCGTCACGGCGTGTCCGGCCTCCTTCAACGCCCGCGCGGCTGCAAGGCCCGCAATCCCCGCGCCGATCACGCGCACCGAGCGCGGCCGCTCGGCGCAGGCTGTCTGCGGTGAAGCCAGCACAGCAGCCCCCATGGCCTCCACGAGACGCCGTCTGCTCAACACAGTTTCAGAGTCCTTTCCAAGGGAACTGCATAGCTTCCGACGCTCCCGTGGATAGGCGCGCGAGTTGCGAAGTGGTTCACCGCTTGCGTTTGAGCCAGCGCAGCAGGCCAGTCACCACGTGGCGTGTTCGCTCCAATTTGATCAGGGGCTCAGGAGCCGTCGCAACGACGCGTTGTTACCGAAAGGGTGCTTGAGGTCAACCGCTGAAGCCAACGACGTCGCGTCGACAACGGCTGCCAACGGACAACTCGATAAAGCCCGGAAAACTGCACCACACAATTCGGACGCGGCGTTCAAGTCGCAACGAGCTGCTGGCCCAAAATGACACCACTCTGTCCCGGCCTGTCCTCGGCAGCTCCGCTCCCCCTCTCTATATTCGCGCATTCAAACAAGCCGTTCCGGACACGACGGATTGGTAGACAGGGGAAACAAGATGCGTGCGAACCAGTTTGGTCGGTTATTGCTGTCCGGCGTCTCGCTGGCGGCGATGAGCGCCTTTAGCCCAGCTCTGGCGCAGACCGAAGACGTCTCCGAAGAGATCATCGTGACCGCGACAGGCCGCGCGACCGCGATCCAGGATGTACCGGTCTCCGTTACAGCTTTGAGCAGCGAGCAGATTGAAAACAGTGGCGCACAAGATCTGCGCGACCTCACGCAAATGGCGCCGTCGTTTGAAATGAGTTCGGGCCAGGGCGCACACGCCACCACCGCGCGCATACGTGGCATTGGCACCGGCGCCGACAATGCCGGCTTTGAGGCCGCCGTCGGCATCTTCATCGACGGTGTTTATCGAGCCCGCCCCGGCGCGGCGCTCGCTGATCTTCCCGATCTCAAACGCGTGGAGGTCCTGCGCGGCCCGCAAGGCACGCTGTTCGGACGCAACACGTCGGCCGGCGCCATCAGCGTCATCACCGCGGGGCCGGACTTCGATCCAGGCATGTACTTGGAAGCGTTGTTCGGAGTGGACGATCTGGAAGAAACCGGGGCGCGCGCCGGCGTCAACCTGCCCGTCAGCGACAATTTCGCGCTTCGCATCGACGGCTCGGTGCGCGCACGCGACGGCTACATCACCGATCTCATTTCCGGCGACGACATCAACAACCGCGATCGCTGGACCCTGCGCGGTCAAGCGATGTGGGATTTGAGCCCCGGCGCCTCGCTGCGTGTGATCGTGGACGGGGCTGGCACCGATGAAGTGTGCTGCGGGGTCACGCCGCTGATTTACGGCACCACCCAAGGCGCGATCACCGCGATCGTGGGCCCCCTGGGCACGCCTGCAATCAACGTCGAAGGCCGCGGCATGACCGTGACCCCCGCGCTCGGCCCATTGCCGGCGCTTGGACCCGGCCTGCCGCCCCAACCCGGCAACCCGCCGCGCAATTACGGCGAGGGCACTGACGATTTCGGCGTGTCCGCCCAGTTCGATTGGACCATCGGCGGGGTCAACCTGACCTCGATCACCGCTTGGCGCGATTGGGGGCTGGTCCGCAACCAGGACATCGATTTCAATCTCATCGACATCGCGTACCGCTACGACGACAATATCGGTGTCGAGAATTTCACGCAGGAGTTCCGCCTGCAGGGCGAAACCGGACGCGTAAACTGGCTAATTGGCCTTTTCTACTCCGACGAAACGGTCGATAATATCAACCATATCCAGCTCGGCCAACACTATAGCCTCTACGGCAATGCGCTGACTATTGGCGCGACGCTGCCATTGGCCGCGCTCATCGGCGGCCCAGTGGCTGGGTGCGAGCTTTACGATTCATCTGCCGCCGCCGAGCCGGATGCACGGCCCTCGTTCTTCTATTGCGCTAGCGACAATCCGGCGACGCCGGCTGTGTTCGATCCCATTGCCGGCCTCGCCGGCATCTACCTCTCCGGCAACATTTCGGGGCAAGGTCAGCAGCGCGACGCCTGGCAAACGAACACTCAGAGCATCTCGCTGTTCACGCACAACGAGATCAACATCGGCGACCAACTCGTGTTGACGTTGGGTCTTCGCTACACGGACGAAACCAAGGATGTCGCCGCAGACCTTTTCGCGACCTCGACATCGTGCGACTCGCTGCGCGCAGTCGAAATCGCGACCGATCCCTTTTTCGGCGGCGCCGCCGACGGCGTAGGCTTCGTCGAGGTGTTGCAATCCTCCGCTGCCGGTGCGCTGATGAACATCGCCTGCAACCCGGTGGTCAATCCGATAGCCAATGGCGTCTGGTCGGGATCGCGCGCGGAGGCCGAGTGGAGCGGAACCGCTTCCCTCGCTTATCACCTCAACGACGACGTCATGTTGTTTGGCGGCTTTTCTCGAGGCTACAAGGCAGGCGGCTACAACCTCGAACGCTCAGGCTTTTCGCTTCGACCCGACACGACATCGGCCACGGCTCTCAATATCGAGCAGACAGGCTTCGCGCCCGAATACACCGACGCTTACGAGATCGGCTTGAAGTCGACGGTTTTCGGAGGCGCGACGACGCTCAATCTCACTGCCTTCTATCAACAGATCCACGACTATCAGCTCAACGCCTTCAATGGCTTCAGTTTCATCACGCGCAATGTGCCCGAGCTCATTTCCCAAGGGGCGGAGCTTGAGTTCAGCACGCAGCCGACGGAGGGGCTGACGATCAGTGGCGGCGTAACCTACACGGACGCGTTTTTTGACAGCACAGTCGTGTTCAATGCGATCCAGCCGATAGGCAACACGGTCACCGCCGGCGATCCACTCGCCTTCGCACCCGAATGGGTGGCAACGGGCTCGATCACCTATGAGATGCCACTCGGTGGCGACATTCGCGCACTCTTCTATCTCGACGGTCGCTGGAATAGCGACTACCGCACCCAAACGCTCGCCCGCGATCCGCTCGGACGCACCGATAACGAGGCCTTTGCCATCTTCAATGGTCGCATCGGCATCGGTCCGGAGAACGGACGCTGGTCGGTGGAGATATGGGGCCAAAACCTCACTGATGAACTCTACTATGTCGGCGCGTTCGTACCTTCGCTGCAGAACGGGTTCGCCGTCTATCCGAACGAACCTCAGACTTACGGCGTGACGCTTCGGGCCAGGTACTAAGCGCGATACACGCGCCTGCACATAGGGTTCAGAGCGAGTTGCGAAGCGACGTGGCTGATCCTCCCAGACGGCTACGAACTTGCCTCCCGGCTCGCGCCGGGAGGCATCTTCATGCAGAACACGCAGCGCAACGCGTCTGGCTGGACACACAACAAGTCGCTCGCCTCGCGCGCTCAGGTTTCGGGTGGATTAGACCAACGCCGACGCGCGCGCGACAGGCTTGTCGGCTCGCTATAACCAAGGGCGTCGGCAAGCTCTGCACGCGACACCTTGCTTGAGTTAGCGAGTTCATCGGCGCGCTGCTTCAAAACGCGTTCAAGCAGCGACCGATAGGATAGGCCATGCTCTGCGAGCCGACGCGCTAGCGTGCGTCGCGACATCCCCAGCAAGCGAGCGGCGTGATCGGCCGAGGGCCGCTCCTTGTGAATGTGAAGCAAGTTCTCCAGTCGCAGCGGCACCATATTCACGCCGGCCACCCGCTTGGCGGCGCTCTCCAGTTGAGCCACCGAACGAGCGAGAAGGTCACGATCGGCGAACGGCGAGGGCCGTGCACAGAGGCTGGCGGGGGCGACGATGGCACTGTCCTCGCTCAAAAAATTTACCTCACCTGGTAAGGCTGCTCGCAACTTCTCGACATAGCCCGGCATGGGCCACGCGATATCGAAACGCAGACCGGCGGCATCCTCTTGGAGAATCTCCGCCAATATCGACCCCATGCTCAGCATGGCGATCATCATCCGAGACCGCCATGCGACCCCTGACATGGCGATAGCGGGCCTGAGCACGATGGCTCTGTGGGAATCTTCCTTGATCGAGGTTGTGGCGAGGCAAGGCGCGCGCACGTGCGCGAACCGCGCGACGATCTCGAGACTTTCTCCAATATTTGGCGCGCTTCGCGCGGCCACTTCGAGCGCGCCCTGCATGGCGCAACCCCACGCAACCAGAACACGCAGTGGCCATTCTTCGCCGAATTCGCGGCAGAGATTCTCCACCAGAACCATAGATGCGTGCAGATTGACCGCTTCTTCCTCCTGCGATCCGTCGAGGCAAAGACCCGTGCCGCGCAAAAGTGCGGCGCGACGCTCCGGCGTATCACCCAACTGCTGTAGTACGCTGCGATGATAGCCAACCGGCACCGGGATCGATTTGTTAGGGTTGATCGCCATGAATCTAATTACCCAGCGACCAGTGGAACACCCGCCAGCCAGGTGTCGCGCACGGGGATGTGGGCTATCTCGTTTGGCCTAACGCGAAACGGATCCTCCTCAAGGACGACAATATCTGCGTACTTGCCGCTCTCGATACTGCCCGTGATGTCGTCGGCGCCCACCTGCCAGGCGGCATCGATCGTGATTGCCTGGAGCGCCTGACCGACGGTGACCCTCTCAGAGGGATTAAGCGCCTCGCCGCCCTCGTCCATTATGCGCGTTACGGCCGTCTCCACCATTTGCAGCGGTTCAAGCGGCGTGACGCTGTAATCGGAGTGCAGTGAAATCCTGAGCCCGGTGGCAAGCGCGGACCGGCAAGGATCGTAGTGCCGAATGCGCTCGGGGCCGATCAGGCGCTCCTGAAACGCCTTTCCCCAAATGCGGACGTGCCCGATGAGAAACGACGGCGAGAGCCCGAGTTCGCGCATCGCCGCCATTTGTTCGGGATGGAGCATGCTGCAATGCTCGATGCGGTGACGGTGATCGGCGCGCGGCGACTCCGCGAGAACAGCTCGATATGCCTCGATCGTCAAATCGATGGCGGCGTCGCCATTGGCATGCACGCCCATCTGCCAGCCGGCGCGGTGCGCGCGGCGGATCGTTTCAGTCAACTGCTCCAGGCTGACATTTGGCGCGCCACGCGTGTTCGTGCCAAGATAGGGCTCGCGCATGAATCCGGTGCGCGCCTGATTTGAGCCGTCCGAAAGCGTTTTCATGCCGGTGAGGCGCATGCGGTCGTCGCCCATCCCGGGGCGCAAGCCCAGCGATTCCCAGCGCTGGAACGCGGCCGCCACCAACATGCCACGCAGCCGCACCGGCGCGCCTTGCGCCGAAATGGTGCGCAAGCGGTGAAGCTCGTCTGCGCCGTGCAACGCGCCGACCGCGCAATCATGCAGCATGGTGCAGCCGACGGCAGCGGCGCGCCGCGCAAGATTCATGGCGCGCTCGGTCAACTCCGACTCGGAGACGACCGGCATCCTGGCCAAGAACGGATACATGGCCGGAGCTTCTTCCAACCGCCCGGTCAGCGCGCCGTCTGCGTCGCGCACGAAGCGACCCGCAGACGGATCGGGCGTGGTGTTGACGACGCCGGCGAGTTGCAGCGCGCGCGAATTGACATAGGCAACGTGGCCGTTCGTTTCGATCACGAAAACGGGATGTTCTGGCGCGGCGGCGTCAAGCTCCGCCAGAGTCGGGCCGCGCCGATCACGAACGATGGTCGGATCGAATTGCTGCGCGCGCACCCACTGCATCGGCGGCGACTGGGCCGCGAGTCCGCGGATGAGCCCTTGCAGCGCGGCGATCGTCGGCGCGCGCCGGACGCCGGCGTCGACGAAATCGTCCAATTCGACCGCCGCAAAATGCATGTGCGGATCGACAAAGCCGGGCAGCACGGTCTTGCCACGCATATCGACGACTTGGGTGGAGGCGCCGCGCAGCCGCTCGATCTCGCGCGCCGCGCCGACCGCAGAGATGCGCCCATTCGTGATCGCAAGCGCCTCGGCGCGCGGGGCCACCGCATTCATCGTATGGATCGTACCGCCGATGAGGATCGTATCGGGCGCTACGGAGCTTGAGCTTGAGCTTGAGCTTGAGCTTGAGCTTGAGCTTGAGCTTGACCCTGTCGCCGTGGCGCAGGCCTGCAGCCCAAGCGCCGACGTTGCGGCGAAGGCGCCGCTAAGGCGCAAGACCTCGCGGCGCGAACTCAGCGCGCGCGCGAAATTCACAATTCCGCTGTCGCAAACGTAGCACATGCTTGCCTCCGCGGGATCAGCTCACGTTTCGCGAGCGCCCCGCCCAATACTTGTCGCGCACTTGCCGGCGCAGCACTTTGCCGACTGCCGAGAGGGGCAGGTCTGAGACCACGGCCACCGACTTCGGCGCCTTGTAGCTGCCAAGCTTGCCCTTCACATGGGCGATGAGTTCCTCGCTGCTGGCGGCGGCGCCTGGGCGCAAGACCACTTCGGCATGCACGGCTTCTCCCCACTCCTCGTGCGGCACACCGACTACCGCCGACATGAGAACCGAAGGATGCGACGCGAGCGCCGATTCGACCTCGACCGCATAGACATTGAAACCTCCGCTGATGATCATGTCCTTCATGCGGTCTACGATAAAGAGATAGCCCAACTCGTCGATGTAGCCGAGGTCGCCCGAGCGCCAGGCACCATCGACGAACTCGGCGGCGGTCTGTTCGGGATTAAGATAATAGCCCGTCACAACGGCGCGGCAGCGGATCCTTATTTCACCGGTTCGTCCGGCCGGGAGCTCGTTGCCCTCCTCATCGGTGATGAACACCTCGACGCCCGGCGTCACGCGACCCGCGGAGCCCAGACGCGCCAGCGAACCTTCGTCGTCGGCGCGGTGGTCGGCCTTGCCTAAGAGCGAAACGATCATCGTGGCTTCGGTCGCAGCGTAACCCTGCACGAAGATCGGTCCGAAACAGGCCAGCAAATCCTCCAGCTTCGAGGCGCTCATCGGCGCCGCCCCATAGATGAGCGTACGCAAGGAAGAAAGGTTGCGGGGCTGCGCGCGCTGCAGTTCGAGCAGCCTGTAAAGCGCAGTCGGCACGAGAAAAGAATGCGTTACGCTTTCCGCCTCGGCGACCTGCCTCCACGCTTCGAGATCAAGTGCGTTCATGGTGATATTGGCGCCGCCGACATAGAAGGTCGGATAGAACATGATCTGCGTGCCGTGCGAGAGCGGCGCGACGTGCATCATGCGCGTCTGGCTGTCGAACCCCAGATCCGGATGAACAAGCGCCCCGTCACGGCAACCGAGCAAAATGTCGGGCGAATACATCGCGCACTTTCCCCTCCCAGTGGTGCCGCCCGTAAAACGCATCAGCGTCATGTGCGCGTGTTGATCAAGTGAGACTTCGTTGTCATCTTCCGAAGCGGCCGCCACCAGGTCCCAGAACTGCAGCACGCCACGCGGCGGCGCCTCCAGCGGGTCCATCGCCACGACGATGCAACCGGCTTCGCGCAACATGTCCAGGTGGCTACCCAGCAACCTATTCTCGACAAAGACCACCTTTGGCTTCACGAAATCAACCTGCCAGCGGTGCTCGTCCAGAGAATCCCGCATGTTAGTCATGACCGCCGTCGCCTCCTGTTTCAGGGTGGCGGGGAATTGCATCAGCGAGAGATTGTCGTTCTCGAGGATGAGCATGAACCGGTCGCCCGGCCCCAGCCCAAGGGGGCCACGCATCGCGTTGGCGATGCGGTTGGTGAGCAGGTGATACTCGCGAAAGCCGTAGCGCCGGTTGCGCTCGACATTGACGATCGCTTCCTTGTCGCCATGGCGAAGCGCCAGCTGGCGCATCACGCGGCAAAAATTGAGTTTCATCGCGCCCTCCTCGGCATGGGCTCTCGTCCGTCAGCGGCCCCGCAGGCGCGAAGCGGCGTCGAGACGGATCGTCTCGCCGTTCAGATAGGCGTTCTCGATAATGAAGGCGCAGCAGTGCGCGAACTCGCGTGGATCGCCCAACCGATTAGGCGCTTCAGTTTGCGCCTTGAGAGTCTCAAGCACTTTCGAGTCCAACTGCGACGCCATTGGCGTTAGGAAAAGCCCCGGCGCGATCGCGTTGACCCGGATGCCACGCACGCCAAGTTCGCGCGCCGCCGGCATATTGAGCCCGATCACGCCGGCCTTGGTCGAGGCGTAAGCGCACTGTCCGACCTGCCCCTCGTAGGCAGCGCCGGATGAGACGTTGATGACGACGCCTCGCTCTTCGCCGGCCTCGGGCTCGTTCTTCGCCATCTGCTCGGCGCACTGGCTCATCACGTTGAACACGCCAACCAGATTGACCATCGCCATCTGCGCGAAGCGCGCGAGCGGCGTCGCGCGTCCCTCCTTGTCGAGCACCTTGCTCGGCCCAAGGATGGCGGCGCAGCTGATGCAAGCGTGGACCGCATCAAAGCGCGCCGTGACCGACGACACCGCCTGGCGCACCGATTCGTCGCTCGTCACATCAGTCCGCACGAACATCGCCCGCTCACCGAGCTCGGCGGCCGCCCGCTGGCCGGCCTCCTCGTTCACGTCGAAGATGGCGACCTTCGCGCCCTTCTCCTCGATCATGTAGCGCGCTGTGGAGAGGCCAAGGCCAGACGCCCCGCCGGTGATCACGATGACTTTTTCTTGGATGCGCATGTGTTTCTCTTCTCAGGTTGCGATCAGAATGCGCTGACGCCAGTCAGCGCTCGGGCGATGATCAATTGCTGTATCTGCGAGGTACCCTCTGGGATCGGGCACACGATCGCCTCGCGCGCCAGCTTCTCGACCAGAAAGTCCCGCGTGACGCCATTGCCGCCGTGGATTTGCACCGCCTTGCGCGCGATCTCCACGGCCGTTTCGCAGGCGAAATACTTGGCCATCGCCGCCTCCATCTGCGCGCCTACGCCCGCGTCGAACATCTCGGCGGCGCGGTGCACGAGCAGTCGCGCCGCATCGATTTGGGTCGACATCTCGGCGAGCATGGCGGCGATCAGCTGATGGCCGGCGATCACCTTGCCGTGCTGACGGCGCTCACACGCGTAGCGTAGCGCTTCCTCGAGCGCACGCCGGGCGAGACCCACGGCCTGCATGGCGACGAACGCGCGCGAACGCTCGAAGAGCACGAGAGTGTCGCGCAGCGCATGGCCCTCGACGCCGATTGTGTTGGCGACCGGCACGCGAATATCGCTGAGGAAGATTTGCGCGGTTGACTGGCTGTTGAGCGCAATCTTTGGAATTTCGCGCACCTCATAGCCGTGTTCGCGACGGTCGATCAGAATGTGCGTGAGACCCTGTCGGGGATCGTTGGAGCTGCGACAAGCGCAAATGAGGAAGTCAGAATAGCCGCCGTTGCTGATCCAGGTCTTCTCGCCGTTGATGACCCAGTGGTCGCCCTCGCGTCGCGCCTGTGTCTTGATCTCAAGCACATTGGAGCCGACGTCGGGCTCGGATATGCCGATGCTGACGAAGCTGTCGCCGCAGAGCAGACCGGGCAAGTAACGTTCGCGCACGTGCGGCGGCGCGATGTTTGCGATCATGTGGGCGCCGAAGCAATTGATCAGCACCGGCACCGAGAGATCTACGGAAGTCGCTGCCACCTCCTCGAAGAGCATCAGCGTGGTCAACCAGTCCAGACCGAGGCCGCCGTGGGCCTCGCTTACGGCTCCGCTGACAAGGCCGAACTCCGCCAACCGCCGCATCATCGCCGCCATAACCTCGCGCGGGACGAAACGGTCGCGATACTCTCGGTTGAACAATGCCTCGGCTTCGGCGTCCAGGAAGCGCCGCAGCGCGTCGACTGCGATCTGTTGTTCTTCGCTGCGAAGGACGTGGCCCATGCGCTGTCTCTCAGTTCGCAGAGAACAGGTTGACCGCGACCACGGCCTCTTCGATGCCGATGAGGCCGCCGCCATTCTCGTGTGCGGCGATCCGCGCGCCCTCAACCTGACGCGCTCCCGCTTCGCCGCGCAATTGCGTAACAAGCTCGTGGATCTGGCCAAGGCCGGTCGCGCCGATCGGGTGACCTTTCGATTCCAGCCCGCCCGACGGGTTGATCGGAATACGGCCGCCAAGCGAAAACTCCCCGCGTTCTGCCGCGGGGCCCGCCATACCGAGGGGGACGAGCATCAGCGCTTCAGCGTTCAGGATTTCGCCCATCGCGGTGGCGTCGTGCACTTCGGCGACATCTACATCCTCAGGCCCGACGCCAGCGCGCTCGTAAGCGCGTTGTGCGGCGCGATATCCGATGCCTTGCTCGTGATTGTCTGGATGGTGTTCGACGCCGGTCAGCACCACACTGGAGAGCACCCGCACGGCGCGCCCCGCGCTGCCGAGCCGCTTCAGCCCCGCTTCGCTGCAGACCAGCGCCGCCGCGGCGCCGTCGCTTATCGCAGAACACATCGGCAGCGTCAGCGGGTAAGTGATCGGCGGCGCGGCCAAGACTTGATCGAGCGTCACCGCCTCACGGAACTGTGCGAGCGGATTATGCACCGAATGCGCATGGTTCTTCGCCGCCACCGCTGCGATCTGGCGCTGCGTCGTTCCGTAGCGGCGCATGTGGCCCCGGCAGAAGGCCGCGTAGACCTCCATGAAAATGCTGTACGGCTTGTCCGATGTGCTGCCCGGCGGCGGTTCGACGCCGGCGCCTAACGCAAGCAGCGTGGCTTTGTTCTGCTCGACTGCCTCGATGTCCCAACCACTGTCGAAAGCAGCGAACATGCGCTGTTTGTCGGCGATGTTCATCTTCTCCGCGCCGAGCGCTAGCGCGATGTCACATTCGCCGGCCTTCACAGCCTGCACCGCCAAGTGAAACGCTGAGGATCCAGAAGCGCAGGCGTTCTCGACCGTGAAAACTGGCACGCCCGCCAGGCCCGCGCGTCGCGCCGCAATCGGTCCAGGGATGGAATATTGCCCCTGCAGCGAGCCGGCCGTAGCGGCGGCGTAATAGACGGCCTCGACATCCGCGGCGACGGCGCCGGCGTCGCGCAAGGCGCCCGTGATGGCCTCATTACCGAGGTCGTATGCGCTCTTGTCTTTATGTCGCCCGAACGCCGTCATCCCAACGCCGGCTACGTAAACATTGGCCATGCCCGTCATCTCCTCAGCGGCCTTCGAAGCGTGGCGGCCGCTTCTCGGCGAAGGCCCGCACACCTTCGGCGAGATCCGCCGAACGCAGGTGCGCGCGCAGCATCACCTGCTCGTGCAGCAGTGCCTCCGCACGGGTCTTGTCGCTGGAAGCGCGGGCCACTTCCTTCATCCGCCGCAGCGCCAGCGGACTCTTCGCCGCGATCAGCTCCGCCAATGCAATCGCTGCGCCAGGCAGCGCTTCGGCGGGATGCACTTCGCTCACCAGCCCGAGGGACTTCAGCTCGGCCGCTGAAAGGGTCTTGCCAGTCAAAAGCAGGTACAGCGCCGTATTGAGCGACATGAGGCGCGGCAGCACCGCCGCGCCGCCGCCGCCGGGAAAGACGCCGTAATTGGCGTGGGCGTCGCCGACCTGCGCGGTTTCGGCCGCGATAATGATGTCCGCGCACATGGCGATCTCGAGCCCGCCCGCCATGGTCACGCCGTTTAGCGCCGCAATCACCGGCTTCGGGAAGTTTGCGAGCTGCTCGGTCACCGCGCGGGCGCGATCGAGAAAGTCCGGCTCTCCCGGCGCAGGGTGTCCGCCCAACGCTTCCTTCAAATCGGCGCCCGCACAGAAGGCGACGCCGCCGCCGGTCAGCACCAGCACACGGATGTCGTCCTCGGCCGCGAGGCGCGGCAAGTGGGCGGCGAAAGCGTCCAACATTTCGAGGTTCAGCGCGTTCATCGCCTTGGGCCGGTTCATCGTCAGCCGTGCGATGGGGCCGAAGGTCTCCAGGATCAGGGGCTCGTCGCTCATGTGGTCAAGCTAGTCCATCGCGCCAGGGCACGCTTATCCGAGCGCCCAAATCGTCGGTCATTTCAGCGAAACCTGAGACCGGGGCGACGCCAATTCGGTAGGCGCCGCTCTGGAACGGACGCGCCGTCAATCCGGCGGTCACGCCGCGGCGCTCACGATCAGTTCGATCATTTCCCTCGTGGATCGCAAGTCGGCATGGCCGCCAACGCTTCCAAGCGAGGCGTTATGTTCTTCGTCTGACAGCGCCGCGGTCGCATCGGTGACGAAGAACACCCTGTAGTCCATCTGGCATGCATCACGGGCTGTGTTCTCGCAGCAATAATTGGTTATAGCGCCGGTGATGATCAGCGTATCTATTCCGCGCTGTTGAAGTAACTCATGCAAATTTGAAGACTGAGGCAACATCGCGCTGCTTCGATACTTGTCGATCACAAGATCGGAAGGCTCCACATCCAAAGACTTCGATAACTCACGCTCGCTGCGGCCCAACCGCAGCAGAGCGGCAAGCGGTCCGTAAGACGCCGACCCATCGAACCACGCTGGTCTCGCGTACGGCGGCGTGTCGGTGGTGCTCGCCCTCGTGAAGATAATTGTCACGCCTGCGTCTCTTGCAGCGGAAATCAGCCCGTTTACATTCGGCAGGATATCGCGAGCATGTTGACTCGAAAAAGGCTGACCTTCGTCGACGAAGGCAGCTTGGAGATCAATTACGAGCAGCGCTGTCGCTCTCGGGTTAACGCCATCAAAGCGAAAGCAAGGGCGTGTTCCATCGACGAGGTGGGTTGGAAGAGCGATCCGATGCATGACTTCAGGCTCCGTTCTCAGAAATTATCCCGACACCGACTAGACTTCCTCGCCCTGAGCGCGCGTGAATTCGGGGCTAATCGCACATTGCGGAATCCGCGCGGATACGCGCCTGTCTTTGCGAAGAAATCGCCGGTCAATTGCGTTAAACTGTGGTATCGTGGCCGTCATGACTCCCGCCGCGCTCATGGGCAGCGCACAATTCGGGCTGACTGTGGCGCGCCTCAAGCCGCGCGTGACGCCTTCGTCACCTTCCGCGGGGGCCGGCCGCGGGCTACGCTCTCGGACGAGATGAACACCGCCTCGCAACAGCCCTCACCGCTCGTCCCGGAAGAGATCTCCGTGATCGGCGGCTATGCGCGCGCGATCGCCCGCGCGCTGGAGCATAAGGGCGTCGACAGCGCCCGCGCCATGCGCGCCGCGGGCTTGCCGGAGAGCGTGAGCAACGACCCACTGGAACGGCTCAGCACGCGGCAAGTGACCGCGCTCTACCGAGTCTGCGTGGACATGACGCACGACCCATATTTCGGCCTGACGGTCGCGCGCTTCATCCACGTCTCGAACGTTCACGCACTCGGCTATGCGCTCATGGCGAGCCGCACACTGTTGGATTTCTGCCTCCGGCTCGAGCGGTACTTCGCGATCATCTCGCAGGCAGCCGTGCTTCGGGTCGAGCACCAGGAACCAGAAGTGAGTCTGCGCTTCCGCCGACAGACCAGTCTGTGCGGCGAAACAGAGGACGCCTTCTTAGCCTTTGTTCTTCGGTTCATGCGTCTGCTCTATGGCAAGCCGCTCAGGCCGACCCGGATCGAACTGCATCACGCCTGTCCAGCGCCTGGACCGGGCCCATACACACAAGAATTCGGCGTCGCTCCGGTGTTCGACCGTCCCGAGACCACCCTGGTTTTCGCAACCGCCGCGCTAGAAGAGCCGCTCTCGGGCGCTTGCCCGGATCTGGCCGAGTACAACGATCGGATCGCCGCTCAATCCCTCGCGAGGCTTAACCGCAGCGATGTCGTCGTGCGCGTGCGCGCCGTCATCATCAAGCGGCTGGCGACTGGCGACATCAGCCGCCGCCAGGTTGCGCGGGAGCTCGGCATGAGTGAAGCGTTGCTTCACATGAAGCTCGCCGAACGCAGCGCAAGCTTTCAAGACCTACTGAGCGACACGCGCCGCGAAATGGCGATGGGCTACCTATCACAACGCCACCTCACGATCACCGAGATCACATTTCTGCTGGGCTTCACCGACCCCAGCAATTTCACCCGCGCCTTTAGGCGCTGGATGGGCGTCTCTCCGACACGCTACCGGGCCGGGCAGGCCGAGACAGAGTGACGTGCGCGCTTGAGAACATGGCCGTTGCCACGTTCACTCGACCCCGCTCGCGTAGAGCGTTCCTGCCTCAACGGCGAACTGCAGGATGAGGAAGGGCGTCCGAGTTCAGGCAGAGAGCGGACCCCTGCAGCTGGAATGCGAAGATCAGCAATGAGCCAACGAACAAAACCGCTCCCGCGGTAGGCCCCACCGCGGCGATAGCGCTCTACGCCCGACCTGCGCCTGCTGTCTCCGGGTGCGCCTGGATTGGCTAGGCCGCGCCCGAGGCGGGAGCGCCCTTCATGACCGACAAACCGATCAGCCCGCTGCGCCAACGCATGCTGGAGGACATGACGATCCGGCGCCTGAAGCCGCGCACGCAAGCGTTTTACGTCAGCGTGGTCGCCAAGTACGCCCAGCATTTCACCGCCTCGCCCGACCAACTCGACTACGAGCACGTGCGCCAATACCAGCTGCACCTGGTCCAGTCGGGCTGCAAGGCCGGTTACGTCAATCAGGCGATGACCGCCTTGCGCTTCTTTTACAGAGTGACGCTGATGATCCCGCTCACGCATGAGCCGCGCAAGTTGCGCCAAGTGCTCACGCCGGAAGAGGTGGTCCGCCTCATCGACGCGGCCTCAGGGCGCAAATCCGTTGCGCTCTGAGCGTCGCCTACAGCGCGGGCCTGCGCGCCAGCGAGGTGGTCTCGCTCAAGACCACCGACATTGACAGCGCGCGCATGGTGCTGCGGATCGAGGAGAGCGAAGGCGGCAAGAGCCGCTTGGCGAAGCTCTCGCCGCTGATGCCGGAGGAGCTCCGGCCGAGCCCCGCGACGTCGCGCCTGACGCGCCCACCGAGGATACAAAGCAGCCGACGCCGTGCGTCTGCTGCGGCGGACGCATGATCCTGGTCGAAACCTTCGAGCGTGGCGACGCGCCCAAATCCTGGACCTGCGCGCCGGTCGCGCCGCGGAGGGACAGCTCATGAGGTTCATGCGCGGCTATCGCATCACCGCGATCATCGTTTCAACCCGCAGAACGCGGTCGAGGCCGCCTTGTCTCGCGTGCGCAAAATCACCGCCGCTGCGCTCGCGGCGAGCCCACATCGCCACAATGGCGATGACATGCGTGCTCAAACCGACGCTCCCGACAGGATCGCCGGCCGCGGCGGCGACATGCGTACACGCACCCACCCCAATCGCAGCGCTTGAATCCCCATAAGCCTCGCGGCGGCCCGCGGTTTCGTTCCTTGAGCGTTGTTCGACGCCAGCCCAGCATGGGTTCGGCGCGCGCTACCGGCGTCCAACAACGCTCAACAATGATGCTCCGATAGACAAATCATCACCATGACAAGGCTTGAGGGTACCGGCACCAAGAGCCAGCGCGCTTGAAGCGTCCTAACCTGGTCCCGCGACGAGTTTGTGACCCGCTCGGATTTCTCACGAGGATCGCGATGAAAACTGCGCCAGCGCCTGCCGGCGATCCTGGTCGCGTTGACGCGCGCCTTCACGATGCGCGTCCATCCAGGCGCGCACTTCGGCGGCGACGTAGAGGTGGCGATGGCCGACGGCATCGACGGGCGCGGGAAAATCACACGCGGGATCGCGCCGCATGTTCCAGAGCGCCTTGCGCCCGATTTTGAGGAAACCGCAGACCGCGCGGGTGGTCCACCAATCGTCGGCGCCGAACGTAGGCGGGGCGGGCTGGACAGGCGCCGATTTCGCTTTGCCGCTCGCGCTTGCTTCTGGATAGCGCGAGCGGCGCGGCTTTGTCCTCACTGGCGATTTTGTGCGCCGGATCGGCGCCGCGATTTCGTTGCTACCCACAACCGGAAACACTGCTGACGGCGGCGCCTTCGTAAACTCGGACAAGGATGCCGCCGCAAACATCTCTGACGGGGCCGACGCCGCCGCGGCCGCAAGGCCCGCAAACAAATCCTGTTGTTTGGGATCAACCGGCTCGCTCGCCCCGCGCTGGCGCTTCGATCGCAGGTTCATCGCCGCACCTCCGCAAACGCCTGCGCGAATTGCCCCTCCCAATCGCCCGCGACCGAGCCGCGTGGCTCCAGCCCCCGGCGCACATAGTCGAGATAGAGTTCGAACCGCGCCTGGTCGGAAGCGGCGTTTATCTCCGCCTCTTCCTCATCGAGCTTTGGATTGTATTCAAGCCAAACCCGCACATAGAAGAAGAGCGCTTCCTTCAGGATCGCATTGTCGCGCATCACTTTATCGAGGCGGGATTCGATGCGCGCGAGCTGGCGGGTGACGCCATCAGGCACGCCATTGGGATTTTCGGCGAACAAGGTCTTGACCGCATTGGCGATGATGCCGGAGGCCGAGAGGTTGCGCGATTTGGCGATGCGCAGCACCTGGCTCTCAAGCTCAGGCGGCAGGTAGACGGTGATGCCCATGCGCGACATGGCGATTGCCCTCTTTGTGCAACAGCCTACGGAACGCAAGCTTGCTGTCGCGCGCATTCTCCAAAGGTTGAGAGCGCCACCAATGCGATTCGCCGCACAAGCGCGAGTGTCCATCACGCGGCAACGTGCGGCATCTTCCGGCAACAACGCGCACGCACCCACACCTCACAGTAGGGTGCGCCATGGGCAGCGAGATTGATTGAAACGGCGCGAAAAAGCATGACACAACGCCTCGCACCTTGCGCCACAGGTCGTGCGCGGTCGTTCCGGTAGTGAGCCGCGGGTCGCAAACGGGTCGCGCGCGCAGGTCGTGAGCAGATCGCGGGCGTTGAGCATGATGGCAAACGCGGCGCGAACAGCCATTGAAGCTCCACATGTGCGCTGGTTTCTTGTTTCCGTTGGTCGTGCATCGCTTCATCGTCGGCAAGGAGCGTGATAAGATCGCGGTCAGCAAAGTAAGGTGCTAAGGCAAGATAAACCACCTCGCTTTGCTCGGTTTGACGTTGCTATCGCTGAAGATTTCGCAGGGTATCGGCAGCGCGGACAGGGCGCATGTAGGGTGCGCAATAGGGTGTGGTGAAAGGGCGGATTTGATGGGACAAAGCTCCACAGACGGACCCAAGGACGGCGTCTTGTTGCGTTTCGAGGATGTGTTCGAGCCGCGTATGAGCAGCGGAAAAGGGCGTGGCAGCAATGGCGGAGCAACCCCAAGCTTGTCGCGCGCAATGGACAAGAGGCTCGGGCGCATCAAGCGCTTTGGCCGCTCCCAACAAACCGCCTGCCGCGCGGCCTTTGTTTCCCACGGTTCCGATCCGCGCCAGCGCGCCATCGTCAAGGTGCACTATTTCTCCAATGCCGGCGGCGGGGGCGCGGCCCTGCGCGCGCATGGGCGCTACATCGCCCGCGACGATGTAGGCCGCGATGAGGGGCGCGAAGGCGATGGCTGCGATCGGGAACCGGAACAGCACCTCGAAGCCGAGCGCGCCGATCGCCATTCCCGTTACCTTTCACGCGAGGCCGAACTCGGCTTTTATGATTCCAGCCACAACGGCGTGGATGGCGGCGCGCGGATGGCGGAATGGTCGCGCGCCGACGCCCGCCATTTCCGGGTGATCCTGGCGCCTGAGAACGGTGGGCAGATTGAGGAGCTTCGGTCCTACACGCGCGAGGTGATGGGGCGCGCGGAGACCGTGCTGCAGCGCGGGCCGCTGGAATGGGTGGCGGTGGACCATTGGGACACCGACAATCCACACACCCACATCGTCCTGCGCGGGCGCCTCGCTAACGGGCGCGCGCTTGGATTGCCGCGCGACTTCGTGCGCCATCACTTCCGCGAGATCGCCCGAGACGTAGCCACCGAGCGCGTCGGTCCGCGCTCCCGTGACGACGAGCGTCTGGCGCTCGACCGCGAAGTCCGCCGCCATGGCCCCACCCGGCTGGATCGCTTCATCGCCGATCGGCTCGATGTGAACCGCGAAGCGCGGCTCAATGACCTTAGCCGCCATATCGACGATCCGGACCTCGCCCGCAGGGTGCGCGCACGCGCGGACGAATTGATGCGCCTGGGCCTCGCCGAGCGCTCAGGCCGCGGGCGCGTCCGCTTTGCGCCAGGCTGGGAGCAGCAACTCGACGCTCTCGAAGCGCATCTCGACATTCGTCGTCAGCTGGTGCGTGGACGCCAGTATGAGCGCGACCTCGACCGCGCTGGCGAAAACCTCTCGCGCGAGACCGGCAAGCCGTTTCAGAAAGAGATCACCTACGAGCAGAGCTGGCAAGTGCGCGGCATGCGCGAGATCGGCGGCAAGCCGCACGTTGCACTGGAGCGCTGGGACGCGGTTACCCTGGCGCCCGCGCCACGCGGCGTGGACCTCAACGTCGGCCAAAAGCTCGAGCTTGGACCAGACAAGGCGCTGAAGATCGCGCGCGGGCCGGGGCTGGAGCGGTGAGCGCCGCCGCCTCCTTCCCTTTCGAATGGGTGGAGAGTCGCCGCTGTGAAGAACGTATCGCCCTGTTTCCTTCGGGTTCTTTTGGTTTCGTTCTACGGTCGTTTTTTGTGACCTATTTGTGACCTAAGAGCAAAAATGCCCCGACCTGGGAAGAGGAAGATCCTGTAACTTATTGAAAATATTGGTGAGCCCGGCGGGATTCGAACCCGCGACCCCCTGATTAAAAGTCAGATGCTCTACCGGCTGAGCTACGGGCTCGCTTGTGCGAACGGCGCGTTTAAGCCGATGCTTTCGCAGGCGCAACTCCGGGGCTGGAAGAAATCGCGGCTCAGGCCTGTTT
>BOKO01000036.1 GCA_016861025.1 Chloroflexota bacterium | reverse complement strand
GTTTCATGCTCTCTGCTCCTCGGCGACCAAGCGCCATTAGAGCAGAGCTACCCACCTATCCCCCTGTCCGACTTTGCGGAGCCACTTCTCATTGCCGACCAGCTCTCACGCGGTCGTCCAGCCGAGCACGTTCTAGGTGGCAAGCGAGGACTGATTGCCGAGTACGCTGGCGCCGAGGGCTACGCGTACCGCTGGGGTCATCTGATCGAAGTTCGGTTGGGTCGTTACGTGCTCTGGCGGATCGTGCCTATCGCCATGTGGGAGCAATTGACGGAGCGACGTGCGCTATCGCAACTGCTCATCGAAGAACTGCTCACGCTCGTGCAGCCAGGCGTTCGCCCTGCGCTGCGCCGTCATCTTCCGCGCGACGTACTGTTGACCGGCTGCCAGGGCGCGAGCCGACGCAGCCCGCACGCGTTGTTCGCGCTGCTGCTCGCCGACCCGGCCGCCGCTACCGCTGTTCGGCAGTGGCTCGCGACACCGTTTCTGACCGAGCTCTTGCCGCCCCTGCTAAGTCGCGTCGAGCGCGGTGTCGAAGAGATCCTGCGGAGAGTTTCACCGTAGATGAGGTGTTGCCTAAGCTTTGGACCAGAACAATGGTCCCGTAACGACCCTACCGCGTGATCAAGCGCAGATGCGCGCCCTGCTCCAAGTGAGGCCGAATCGACTGCCCAAGAATCGCGCTGCGACGGAGTTAGCATTGGGACGCGCGACGCGAATCCTCCATGTTCAATGGAACCCGGAGCATCGAGCACGCGCTGTGAGCCGATATCCGTATCAAGCAGGCTCAGCGGCGCATTGCCGCCAAGCACTCCGTTCCGCGACTTCAGCCAATCAACTGCAGCGGCAGGGTCATCCAACATTTGCCGCGCGCGGCTAACAGGCAGAGCGCAGCACCGGAGCTTGGACGATTCTTCGGTGCTCAGGGTGCCTTCCCGCCTCCGACGCGCGAGTGTACGCTCGGCCATACCAAGGGAGCAGTCGCCAGTGTCCGGAGTTCGGGGCCTGGCAGCAGACTGCCTCTTTATTCTCTCAGCGCCTATTTCTCGCAGGGGCCCAGCCGGGCAAGCGCTGCCAACGCGTCACCGATGGTGGCAACGACTTCGCAGTCGTACCGCTTGTCAAGGGCGACATGATTTGCTGTCAACATTGCCCTCAGAGGACGTTCGGTAAGAAACACGTCGCAGTAACCCAGCGCGGCCTGCGCGTGATGAAAGTCATAGAAGTCGTTGCCTTCGTATTTGTGGCCCTTGTTCCAGCGAAGGCTCGCGTGCAGGCACGTGCTTATGTGTGTCGTACGAAGTATGTCCTTGCCTTCGTCGGTCTTCAGCGCTTCCGGCAGGAAAGCTCGCCAGAAGGTTAGGAGTGCATTCCATTGTGGTCCGTCGTGCGGCATCGCGCGGCCGGTCGCCTGCTCTGCAATGTCGTTCGCGACATGAGCTGCAATCGGTGCGATTATGTCCGCGGCACCGGCAGCCTCGATGTCGTAGGTCTGCACGAAGCTCCTCAGTTCATGGGCCTGGTCGGCAGTGTCTGCGTTCAGCCGTGTGGCGAGCGCATCGAAGCGATCGGGATGGGCCGATTGCGAATTGCCTATGTGGTCGACCATTGCCGTCATCGACGTGGTCCAGAGGTAATCGAAGAAAGCTTTCTGAATCACCAGTTCAGTAGCCGCGTCGAACGGCGTCGCGCTTTGATGCACCAGTCCCAGTGCATAGCTGGCCTTTAGCCAGATCAGGTCTTGCGGACCGGGTCGGTCGGTACGACCAAGCCGTCGTTCGATTAGATGCCGCAGCTCCAAAGGAATGCGGTCATAGAACGGCACGAGTGTCACGCCAAGGCCCAGCTCGTCGATAAGAGTAGCTGTGACGCGCCGCGTGTTTGGATCGGTCTGCTTAAATAGCTCGGCGAATGTGCTCTCGGAGATGGGGCAGAAAGCGCGCCCTGCGGCGACCAAGTCTCGAAGGCGCAGCAGAAGCGCTGTGCCGTCTACTCTGGCCGTTGCGCCGATGGCTGCATTGCGCAGGATGACCCAATACTTGGTGTCGAGGTAGATTGCCTTGCGGCCTTTAAGACTGTCTGCAAGGGCAAGCTGTGACTTCTGAACGTGCTCTATGAACGAAATATGGGGTGAGGCACGATGACGGTCGAAATCTCCTACGACCGACTTGGGATCGACTCGCAGCGCCATCGATACCTTCCCGGCCTCTCGTTCGTGGCCTTATTCACGACCAATGCATCCGCCAGATCGGCGGTCTTCATCCCGGAGGCTGTTCTCAGGCGGCAAGGTAATCATTGAGTGCGGACCACACAGCTTGCCGGCTTTCGAAAACTACGCTCCGTTCTTCCAGCAGTAACGACCGCCGCAAGCTCGCCCATGCCGGCTCCGTAGCGCTTGCCCTTCAGCATCCAAATCGTCTCGGCCAATACCACATCGGTAAATCAGCACCGCTTCTTGCGTCTCAAACAGCCGGCGCGCTTTCTCGGCCTGCCATGCATCGTCATCGAGCAGTCGCCGCAGGAACACGTTGGTGTCAGTGGCAATCACGCCGCGCGTCTCTTGGCCGTAGCCCTCGCGCGCTTGCTATCCAGCGCGTTCTGCAATGACTCGGCATCGGAAAATCTGGCGTCCGCTTTGAGGTGCCTCAGCACGCCCGCGCTGGCTCCTTTCGTTTTCTTGAGAAGGGTGATGCGGCCGTTGTGCTCCAGAAACTCAAGCCGGTCGCCGGGCCGGACCCGCAGCCGATCGCATAGCTCTCTGGGCAAGGTTACTTGCCGCTTGGAACTCAGGATGGGCATCGCTATTCCTTGGCGAGAATGACAAAAGACCGAAGATACAACGATAGGAGCGTCTCGAACGCTCACGGTTTGATCAACCGCAGGTCAGTCTCAACTGCGCCTGGCTTGCCGATCTTGATCCGCTTGAAGTCCGGGTGCAGCGGATTGAGCAGGTAGTTTGACTCGGCCGGTACGATCGCGCTTGGTACCGCGAGCACGGCTGCGCTGCGCCTCCTGGCCCATTCGGCCCCAATCCTCTGGAGTTTGTCGCGAGCCCCGAGTTCCCGCCAGTCAGAAGGCAAGTCGTTGACACTGACGCGATCGATGGTCGCTCCGCTCGGGATGCGCGCCTCGATCATGAGGTAGCGCGCTCTCAGCGGCTGGTCCTGGACGAGCATCTCCAGCATGGCGAGCGATTGATTCGCCGCCGTGTAGACCATGGGTACCCCTTTGGGATTCCACCGACCACCGTAGAGCCGTGCGCCCTCTCCCGAAAAGGCGGACCGTGCGAATCTGGCAGTCGTGATCCGCCAGACACTCAGCATTGCGCGACGTTAGGCGAACACGCCGTGTTCAATGCGGCCCACGGTATCGAGCACGGCTTCTGCGCCGATATCGGTATCGAGGAGCGAAAGTGGCGCATTGCCGCGAAGCGCTGCATTCGGCGATTTGAGCCAATCGACCGCCGCAGCAGGGTCTTCAAAGACCTCACTCGCGCGGCTGACAACCCGGGCCAAGCGCAGGAGCTTCGACGATTCCTCGCTGTTCAGTGCGCCTTCACGCTTGCGACGCGCGAGCGTACGCTCCGGAATGCCAAGCGCTAGGGCGAGCTCCGCTTGAGACAGGTGCACCGCGCTCAAGATAGACTCGACCGCCGCCGCCGGAATGCCCTCGCGAATCATTCCGACCCAGTCTAGCGTCGATCGTGGCTTAACGCCCAATACGTCCTTCCCCCCCAGCACTTTCTCTACCGATTGAAAGGCCTTCTCTGCAGCTGCCCGGCTCGCCATGATTCGTGCCCTCTAATGCCATTTGGCATACATTTTAGGCATTTTTGGCAGGATACGCAAGGTGAGGTTATAGCAGGGCCACTGCCTCCGGCGTTGCTCACATTGGGCATTGTCCAGACGAAAAGCCCCATCCAAGCCGCGCTTGTCGTCTTGCACTGGCGATTCCGTCGCCCGAATCCCTTGAAGCGGACACGCCAGCGGTGCAATACTCGAACCGCTTTCTGGTGAGCATCGCGCTCACATGAGCCTTCATCTCGGCGGGTCATCCCGCCCTGCATGAAGTCCAGTTCCCCGGGACTGGCGTTGCGGTCGTTACCCGCCCTTGAAGCGATCGGAAGCGATTCCGGTCTCGTCGCGAAAGCGACGTAAGGTTGTACGCTCGGTCTAGCACCCGAGCATAGCTGACGTTGTCGGACCGCAAGGTCCGGCGGCGCCGGGTGATGCGCCTTCGGCACGCCTCGTGCGTGGCCTCGACGAATCACGCAGCAAGGCCCTCAGTTCGTAAGGACCGAGGGCCTTTTTCTTTTCGCGCGCGGCAACGCGCCCGACCGAACCCTTCGCGCCGTCCGGTGCGATGGCCATCCCGAGCGGGGAACTCTCTTCTCCCGCGATGGGGACGGGTGTTCCCCTTCTTTTCTTTGAAGGAGGACACCATGTCTACGGCAAACCATGCGCATCGAGCGATCGGCGTTCTGCTCGGAGGCCCGTTTGCGCCGCAACGCTTGATCGAGCCGAAGCCTGTCGTGTGCGCGCTGCTCCGCAGCCGCGGTCGACTTCTCGAGGCGGTTCAGATGCACGCGACGACCTCGGCTTCTGCGGTCGCGCCCCGCGCGGTCGGCCATCATGGTTGACCGCTACCGCAAGAAGATCGCGACCATGGTCATTCAGCTGGCCAAGGACGATCCGAAGTTCGTGAAGGAAGTGATCCAGAAGTTACGACTGTCGGGCGAGATTGAGGCCGATGATCTTCGTTACCTCGAACGTATCGCCGACAGGTGGATCAGGATCGCTGAGGCGAATCTGCAGAAGGCACGACGGTGAGCCGGGGAGGCAGTTTCACTCCCCTCGCTTTCGCCATCGCCGAAGCGATCTTTTCCAGCAGATCGAAACGTTCATCGGCAAGAGTGTGAGCCCACCGGGTCACCTCTTGCTCGATGTCGTTCTGGCACTTTGCATCTGCCAGGTCGAGCCCGACTTGTCGGAACTCTTCGACTTCGCCGCGTGTGAGACGTACTGCGTCGCCTCTGCGAATCATGGTGACGTCGCTTGTATCAACCTCAACAGTCTAGCAGCACGACACCCTCAAGCAAACCCCGCGGGATCTCCGTTTCCCCGCACGGGGCGATGGTGTTCCCCGCTTTCATTGGAGAACTCCATGTTCCAACTCGTACGCACACGCAATGTCCGCCCCTATTGCAGCTCGGTCGCGCTCGAAGAGGAAAAGGCGTGGGTCGCCTTCTATCGCCGCCTTGCCGATCCGGCCATCGCCGCGGAAGTCATCCAGCACCTCGACGCAGACGCTGAGCTGAAGCGCACTCACCCCGCCCTGTATTTGCGTTGCAAGGAAACGCTGCGCAAGAACAAAGCGCGTCTGGCCCGTACGAAGCGCATCCGAACCTTCATGCGCAGGATATTAGGCGCGCTGCGACGCGACCAGAAGAGCAGCATGCGACCGCGGCTGCGTCATCCAGCCCGTAGCGTCGTCAAAGGCATCGAAGCGCCACGCAACCCTAAGGCGGCGTGAGGCCTCTGCTTCGCGATGAGCCGGAGTCAAGCGTCGTCCGCCGCACCCTCACCCACCTAGTCACGCGCGCCCGGCAGCATGCGCGCCGAGCGGGAACCTCGTTCCTTCTCGGGGCGGCGTTCCCGTTTTCATTGGAGAACGCCATGAAAGACATTTCCTCGATGTCGCGTTCCGAGCTCGTGTGCGAGCTGATCGCGTCAAGCCCGACGACCACCGAAGAATCAGCAGAATCAGCACCTAACCACGCCAACGCCCGCGACTCACGTCGCTCCGGCACTCGCGATGCGCTGGTTTCCCACAAACTCGCCGTCGCCCGCGAGATTCTGTTGCGCGACTTGGCTGAACGTATGAAGTCAGAGCCGGTCTTGAGCTCGCCGGGCACCGTACGCGACTGGCTTCGCTTGCGCTGTGCGAATCTGGAGCACGAGGTGTTCATCGTCGTACTGCTCGATGCGCAAAATCGATTGATCGAAGCGCAAGAGCTCTTTCGCGGCACGTTGAGCCAGACCAGTGTCTACCCGCGCGAAGTAGTGAAGTACACCTTGGCGCGGAACGCCGCTGCGGTCCTGTTCGCGCACAACCATCCTTCGGGAGTAGCGGAACCGAGCCGAGCCGATGAATTGTTGACGCAGAACCTCAAGAGTGCGCTCGCCTTGGTCGACGTGAGAGTTCTCGATCACTTCGTCGTCGCCGGAATGAACACGGTGTCCTTCGCGGAAAAAGGGCTTATTTGAGCCAATTGCACGCCTGGAGACACGAGGGGGCGGAGGTGGTTCCCTCGCGTTCTCCAGGTCCCGCATATGGGCCTCGCCGCTCAAGATTTCGAACGATTGACCAGCAATGCCCGACTTGTTCGGGAGAGCGGCCATCGAGGGAAGGGGCGGAGCCGGCAAGAAGCGGTCGTAGCGCACTGGATTGCGAAGAGCCTTGGTAATCGTCAGCGCGGCCAGTAAGTGCGTTGCTGGGTTCTGATAGTTCCTCAGACACAATCAGATGACGCGCCTCGCGGAATCTCGCACATCTCTTCACCCTGCACCAAACTTCATAGTTCAGCGCACCGCGTGGGCGCTTGCGTCTATGTAATTCAGGTACTTTTCGATCATCATCCTGGCGATACCGCGCGCCTCGCGCAACTCGTCTTCAGTAGCGTCGCGTCGGTCATCTATCTTCTTGCTCCCGAGATGACGGCCTTGCTTCAGAGGCATGTTGTTGCAGAGTTCGTGCAGGCGATCCCAGCAGCCTTCGCCCAGGCCGAGCGCGGCGCAAGCTGCTTTCGTTCCGCCGAGAGCATTGCAGATCGCGTCCTTGATCTCGTAGAGGCGTACAAGCGAAACCTCCGGTTCTCGTAGGGAAGCCTCATAACTTTGAACGGCGGAGTCGAGCGCGTGGTCAGCAAGGCGAGCGGACGCTATCCGCGCCGCTAATGCTTTCCGCTCATCAATACGAGCGCGTTTAGTATCTTCGATCACGTTTCCCGCACTGTCAGTTCTACGAAAGTCAACAGACCCGATGCTGGCGACGGCGAACACGCCAGACTCGAGCAGAACCGATACGTCGCGACGCCCGTCGGGATGAAGGCGTATGGTTGCGCCGCGGCTCAGCTTATAGGGCTGTAAATTACTGAGCTGCCCGCCGAGGAAGCGACCCTGTAGCTCGGCATCTAGCCTAGCCCGGATAGCGGGATCCGCGTCATGCTCGGCTGAGTCGAGAGTCGCCTCGATCTTCCCGGCACTGACCCTCACGTCGCAGGTCTCGAACGAAAACGACCATTCTTCCTCGAAGAAGGTCGGAGGAGTAAAGTCCCATTCGAGTATGACTTTGGTGCCCATGCAGTCGCCCCTTCCGTAATGCGCCCCGCGAAGTGTAACAGCGGACATCCTGCCGAATTAGCAAGTGCGGAGCACATGCCGTGCCATCCAAACTTCGGCCTGCGTTACCGTATTGGGACATTCGCAAAGCCGACAACAAACGATGTGACCGGCCGCGGGCAAGGGGCGCAATGCCGCCGCCCAACTAGCCAGCACGGCCAGCGGATCGATCGACGCGACCGGATTGGCCGGCGTAGCGAAGCTCGCTTAGCCCGGCGCTAGGCGACACCGATGAGGAATCGAGTGAGGTAGCACGACCTATTCGAAAGCGTCCGTGAACACACCAGACTTCGCAAGCCTCAGCAGGATTGAAGAACAGTTGTTGGCAGCAAGGCTGGACGCTGTCCGCAAGTCGATCATGCATTCTGGCGAAAAAGGACGCGCGCTGGAACTCCAGGTGCGGCATTTGCTCCGCGAACTGCTGCCTCCCGAGTATGGCTTGACGACCGGATTCATCGTATGGCACTCGCCAGATGGGCCCGCACTCTCTTCGCAACTGGACATAATTATCTACGACGCGGTTCGCTATGGCCCTGTAATCCACCTGGAAACGTGCGACGTGCTGCCCTTGGAGGCGGTCTATGCGTATGTGGAAGTCAAGGCAGCTCTTCGCAGCTCGTCTGACGCGGCCAGATCACCGGCGGACGACTCATTAGAGACCTGCGTTCGGAAGAATGCCGTCATCCGCCAGATGCGGACTCGGTACTTTTGCGCCACATGGGGCAGCCCCATGGCGGTTGACACTTTTAGCGATCACTGGCTCGCCCTTCGGGCATATGTCATCGCGTTTGAGGCATCGGGCACTGTTGTCAACGATGCCGACGCATTCGCCAGCCGAATGGCCGATGTACTCAAGCAACAGGGCGACGCCCATATCCATGGGGTGCTGTTTCCGAGCCATGGATTTTTCTACACTCGAGCAGTTGATAGTTCTGCGACCGAGGATGACCGCTTCCACGTCGTCTACACGACCGACCATCCGTTGCTGGCCTTCAAGTCGCTACTACTGCAAGGGCTCGCATCCTTTCGGCGCCCGGAAAGCAGTTGGGCGCCGGCCCTCCATCTCTATTTCGAGCACGAACCACAGTGGCTGGAGAAAATCCCCGGGCAGACTAAGCTGTGAGCAGTGCCGATCTATTCTCTTTCTGTTCTCTTGCAAGAATCCGATTAAGGCTTGTCGCGAACTGCGGATAGTGCGTAGCACCTGGAACGTCCGCTTCAGGCTGCACTCGCTTGTCCGCTTCGGCGTCGGATAACGACGCACCGCTGATCAGAACTAACAGGAGATCTCGACACATGGATGAGAAAAAATACAGCGCAATCAAGGACGCCATGCGTGCCGCATTTCCACACGCTAGGATAGCGGAGCATGCGGACGGCGTTCGTGGCATCTGGAAATTTCAGATCCTCCGTGAAAGGGGACCTTCGCCGATGATCGGAATTACAGACGAGCTAATCGAGGATTACGAGAGCGACGATATCTTGAAAAAGCTAAACGAATGGCAGGTATTCAAATTGGCCGATGACCATGCAGCGAGCCTTGTTCTAGTGACAACGAAGGGGCCTGTGATAGACGATCGCACTTAACCGTGTGATGACCGTCGCCTGATTGTCAGTGGTTAAGGCTCGACAACAAGCTCATTTGAAGGCCCGCTTTGGGTCGGCAGGGTGTGTAGTGGGGGAACCGCGAATAGCCGGTGTTATGTTTACAGCGGACATTGTCCGTCACCTAAAGTCGCCGCTTCTGCAATTAACGCCAATCGGCTTGGCCTACTGCCCCTCTCCATGGCAGCGCGCTTTTCCGTCCGCGCCAGCCGCCTCGTAGCCAAATCGCCGCCACGCTGACGGGGCCACGTCGATCGGTCCGCAACGCTTGGAATCGAGGTTGATCAGCACGCCGTGCTGCGCGATTCGCCCCTCCGAAAACAGTTCATACAGAAGCTGTGCCGCGAAGCGCACCACCACGTCGTTGATGAACAGGCCCTGCGCGGTGAGCGACATTCGTACCGAACACGATGGCTTGTTGTCGTCGGGAATGCTTTCATCCAACAGTTCGGGGAAAAGCTCCGTGACGCACGGCAGCCGGGGCGCGTTCCCCGGGTTGCGACCATGCGTGTGCGCCGGCTGTCCCAGGACACAGTTCGCGGTCGTTTCCTGATTCCCCAAATCCAGCCAGTAGTGGCAGTTCGAATACGCCTCGAAGAGGCGTGTGTGGATGGCGCGCCGGGCGCCGCGCGTATCGACGCAACTCACCACGATGTCACCGGACGGACCATGACCCCCACTTCGCGGGTACTCCTCGTAGCGGAACGGGTGCGCATCCCAGTCGAGCCCATAGAACTGGTTCAGCCGATGGATCGTCACGACCGACTTGAAGCGCCCCACGTCCGCCTTGCTGTAAAGCTGCCGGCCGACGTTGGCTTCGCTCACGCGGTCGCCGTCGAACGCCCTGACATGCAAGCCGCAAGGATGGCCCAGCGCTTTCATCGCGATGTCGAGGCGCGCGAGGCATGCCGCCATCTGCGCCCCGTTGCCGCCGACGCCGACCAGATGCACTTGCACGCGACGATTCAATAGCTCCGCATCGATCAGATGATCCACGCCTCACCTACGTTAAGGCCCAATGCATCGAGTGTGCGCCATGAATTGTCGGTATCAACCCTTGGCGATGCCGCTTGCCACGGATGCGCGAGCGGCCGGTACATCCCGTTGAGCACGAGGCGGAATGCCGCGCTTGGCCGTTCGCCGTCCAGATTGCCGAACACGCCGGCGACCTTCACGGAGCGATCGTCCAGGTCATCCGTGGCCGACCAGAAGGCCGGCAAGCGACCGTGCGTATGCAGGTCCACGGCGATGCTCTCGTCGCGGGCGAGAGACGGCATCCGGTACTCGATGCCGTGCGCCGTGCTGTGCAGCGGCTCATAGATCGCGAGCCGCAGCGTTGCTCGCGCTGCGGAGTAGATCAGGCCACCCGCGATCTCGTTCGGCAATGCGGCACGACCCGAGGCGATGAATCCGTCGAGGAGCGCGATCGGGATTGTTCCGAAGCTGAAGCAGACGATTGGAGTTATCTTGCCGTACGGCAGGGGCATCGCTGGCTCGATGCCGCCCAAGCGCTCCATGCAGTCGAGCCAGTCGCGCTTGACCTGCACGAATACCCCGTTGCTCGCCACGATGATGCGCTGCCCGTTTTCCATCGCGGGCAACACACCAAACAACGGCGCGGCGATGACCGGGCACGCGCGCTGCAGCGCCTCGTCGCGCGGATCAATCATTGCGTTGCGCCGTGCCGTCGAGCAACTGCCCCAACGTCGTCTGCACCGGCACCAGCACACGTTCCGGAAAATGCGCGAACTTGCCGTCGAGCATGTCCTTCCAGAACTTGTACGCGCCCCCGCGATACTTCACGAGGTTCTTGCGCACGTTGGGGTGAGTGAAGAAGGAGCCGAAGAAGGCGTCGTTCCACGCCTCGATTTTCTCGGCGGTCGTAACCTCGGGCACGTTGGCGCTGCCTTGGCAGATGCCACCGCCGTCATACACGTTGAAGTAAGGCGCTTGGAAGAGCGCTGTATCCGGCGTGGGTCGCGCGTCCCCCTTCACGGCCCACACCCTCCAGACCTGGCTGGAAGCCGCGAACACGAGCCCCGGGTGCGGTACGACTTCTCCGCGCTCAACTGCTCCCAGCCCTTCCGCGCGGAAGGCGATGTGCCGCTTGCCGGGCCGAGTCCACCAGAGCAGCAAATCGCCGTCCATGTACAGCACGGTTTCGGGATTGAAGCCGCCGTGACGGATTCCCTTGGCGAGCTCGCGGGAGAGCATGATGGCTGCACGCGGCGTCATCGCCTTGCCGGCGAGAATGGTCGCCTCACCGTTGATTTCTTCGATGTCATGCACGGTGGCAAAGGCACTGCCCTGTGCGCCGCGGTAGATCAATACCGCTTGCTGCAGGGCGAGCACACCGTCCTGTTCGGTGCGGATGTGAAACTCGGCTTGATTCATCTCTCCTGTCTCCTAGGTTCAGTCTGCCTCGGACAGGCGCCAGATCAACTCATCGATGAGGCCGATGGCCTCGAAGCGAACGCGCATCTTGCGTTGCCAAGCCCGCAGCGCGCGCGGCTCGCGGAGATCGAAGAAGACCTCGCCCATCACGTCGCAGAATTCCGCTTGCTGGGCCGTGTTGATGAGATCGTCGTACACCCGCACTGTCAGATCGTCCGCGCGCCACGAAAGCACCGCTCCGAAGCCGATGAACTCACCGTCGATCTCGGGTCGACAATCGTCCTTGATTTTGAGACGGGCTAACCGGGTGAGCAGTGACGCAACGTCTCGCGTGAATGCATCGCCGTTATCCTCTGCGATCCGCGCCAGCCTCGCTGCATCGAGCGTTTCGGGTTGCCACGCCAGCGACCATGCCGGGAATGCCTCGGTCACGTGCGCTTTGGTGACCATCTCATTGCGCATGGCAGCGCGCGCTTCCTCGTCGTCGCCACACGCCTCCTCCAGCGCGAAGGTTTCATCCTCTTCGCCGTACCAGTAAAGCATCGACGCCACGTCCTGCGCAGTGCGCGGCGTGAACACCGGGTAGACGAAGCGGCTATGCTCATCGAGGATGTGGAGGGCGCTCGCACCGAGCGCCGGTACCGCCTGCTCCAGCCGCTCTAGCCCATATCCCACGGCCCACTGCTGCTCGTCCTGCTGGAACCACGCAACCTGGATTTGGCTGTACTCGACCTTCTGCGTTGGCAAGCCACGGGCGTCGCGCGCCGAGCCCCGCACCGGCCGTAACACGAACTGCGGAGCGAAACAGCGCAGCGGCCCGATCTCGCGCTTGACCCACGCATCCAGCGCGGCTTGGCAGACGAGCAACTCATCGTTCCACGCCGCCGGAATGTCGCGCTCGCTCACCGCCTTCGCCTCGAGCAGAAAGCGCGCGACCGTAGCATTGGCCGAGGCAAGCGGGTGCGGCGTGAGTTCGAGGGGCACCCGAGCGTCGAGCCGTGGCAGTCCCCATCCTGCCCTCACGCGATAGGCGGCAGCCAACCGGACGGCGGTAGTTGCCGCAACACCGGACTGCTGCGCATCGGCGCTTCGGCGCAGTTGCGAATGAAAGCGTCCCATGCCTTCGAGCATCGCCTGACTTCCTTCTTGTTCAAGGCGCGCACGAGCGATGCGTTGGGTGATCTGATCTCACCTTGCGCCAGCGCTTCGACGCGCGCCTTGAAGACGGCAAGCCGCATATCAGCCCTTGGTGCCCACGGCGCGCTTGAAGGTAATCTCCTGCACCCCATCCACGATCTCGCCCGTCTCGATTTCCGCGCTCACAAGTTCCGGGTACTGCGCGCTATAGAGATCGCGGATTTCCTTGGGACTCATGCCGGCGACGTCGGGCAGCGTCACCCCGTTGTACCGGTAGCGCCGCGCGATCTCTTTGACTTCGATGCTCATGTCTCGTCCTCTCTAAGCGAATAGGTTGGGTTGAACGCCGTCCGTGGTCTGGTTCGTGGTTTCCGATTCGCCGTCCGCTTCTTCCGACCCGCTCTCGTCCGCGTCGTCTGCGCTCGATGGTTTCGTTGATGGCTTGGCCGTCGGCTTCGATACCTTCGTCGTCGCCTCCGCTGCCTTCTTCGCCGCCGCCTCCTTGGCCGCTTGCAGCACTTCCTTGGTCGCCTCGGCCTGCTCGATCAAGCCAGCGCGCGTTTCGCGATAGCCCTTGAGCGCCGCCACGAAGCCGCTGTCGAACTCGGCCGGGGTCGCAGTCAGCGTGAGGTCCTTGGTTAGTGCCGGTTCGCCTGCATCCTTCTTCGGCTTGGGCATCACGCTGATGGTGAGCGTCCCGCGCTTCTCATCGGCGCTGATCACCATGGCCAGCGTGGCGGTCGTTGCCAGTTCATAGAGTTCGGTGAACATCGTCATTGATTTCTCCTTGCGTTTCACTGCCTCCACGAATTGATCGTAAGACCGCACTCCCGTTTGTCTAACCCTCCACCGCCTGCGGGTCCTTCGCGAGTGCAGGGTCCGTTGCTGCACCCCGCGCGCCCTCGCTCGCGCCGCTGCCGCCGCTGCATTGGAACTTCTTGCGCGGGTAGCGCATCACCCTCGGCACCAGCCCTTCGTACGTGGCGCCCTTGACGCCGAGCAGACCGTTGATGAAATCCTCGCGCTTCCCCTCTCGCAGCTTCTTGAACTGCGTGCCCAAAGCCTTCTTGAGTTCGAGTTCTTCGGCGAGACTTTCCAGTTCGCTCTTGGTGAACAAGGCGAGAAACGCGTGAGAGAGCCGGAAGCACTGCTCTTCCTCGATCTCCAGGTAGTTCAACAGCACTTCGAGGTTCACCTGATCGACGCCGAACGCGGCCGACGCGGTGATCGCCTTCATGAGCGCGTCGATGTGATCTGCCTGGAAGCCGTCCGACTCTTCGAGGAGAGACTTGAACGATCCGCCGGTTGTCTTGCTCGTCTTGGTGATCTTCCCCACCGCCTCGCCGTAATGGCTCGCGCTCAACTGGTCGCCATCTCCCGCCAAAGTGAGCGCGATCAGCGCCCGCCGGTTACGCTCGCCTTGCGCCATGAGTGCGTTGGCGACCCACCTGCGCCACTGCTCGACGCGGTACTGAAGCAGCCGCGGCGGGGTCTGATTCGAAGGTGTTGGATGCTTGCTTCTCGCCGTCACCTTCGTTCCGTGGTTTTTGGATGCTTGGAGCGTACTTGCCAACCCGGTGGTCGCTTCGCGCGCCTCGCGTTCCGCTTTGCGCCGTGCCGCGACTTCCTTGCTGTTGCATGTCGCGTCAAAGCACAGCGACGCGGTGACCTCGCCATACGATCCCGGCATATTCGACACGGAGCAGCCGAAGCTCTGGCATCCCTTGCACGATTCGTACTGTTCGGCGCCGACTCCCAGGTCGCCCTCTGCCGTGAGGTGCAGTGGCTGGAAGCCATCTTCCTTCCGTACGATCTTGACGACCGGATACTCGTCCTTTAGCCGCGCCGCCTTCGCCTCGACCACTTGGGTAGTCAACTCGTCGAAATGGGTCGGATGCTGGCAGTAGCCCTCCCCGAGCGATTCGCCGAACAGCCCCGCCTGCATCGCCGAGTTATGTGGACAGCCGTTGCACTGATGGGTGTCGAAGATGGCGTCGGCGAGCTTGCGGGCGAACTTCCCCAACTGCGCCTTGAGCACCACCACCGAAACGTTGTGGTCGAGAATGCCCTTGAGCACGCTGTCCTGCGTTGCGGGTGGCACGCCGGCGAGCAGTTCGGCGTGGCCGACCAGAATCTTGCGTTCGGTGAGCGCCTTGAGAACCGTCTCCGAGCACGCCGTCAACGCGAGCCGGCTGTCCAGTTTTTGCGGCGACCAGCCAAGTTGGCGCGCGGTTTCCTCGCGCGCGTTCCTGTTGCGGTATAGGAGCCGCATCGCCGCCCTGGCTTCCTCGGCGATCGACATCTGCGCTCGGTGGACGTTCTCGATGAGCGCCACCGCCTCGGCATCGTCATCACCGAAGTCCTTGACGACGATGGGCACCTCGTAGTCGTCGCCGAACACAGCCTTTGCCGCCCGGTAGCGGCGCTCGCCCGCGATGATCACGTAGCGGCCTGCTTCCTCTGCCGGTCGTACCAATATCGGCTGCAGGACGCCGTAGCTGCGGATCGATTCGGCCAGCTCGTTCATCTCGGCCTCGTCGAAGAACTCGCGCGGGTTCCTTCCTGGCCGGATACGCGACAGGCTCGCTGTCTCTTGCATGAAACCTCCTGAGTCGAGAACGCCCGCTCTCGGGGCGTTAGCTCATCGTCTCAGTGAAGTTCCTTGCTGCAACCGCGCGCCTCGCGTCGAGCAACCTTCGTAGCGGTCGTCATCAATGGCCGCCTTTGGTAAAGTGCCGCTCTTTCTACCCACTCAAGGGTACACATGGCAAACATTGCGGGCGTTCTTCGCGATGAGATTGCGCGGCTGTCCCGTCGCGAAATCCGGAGGCTTACCGATACCACCAAAAGGGCGACGGTACAGCAGCGTCACCTCATAGCAGCGATGAATCGTAAGATCGCTGTGCTGGAGCGGCAGGTAGCGCTGCTCGCGCGTGCGGCCCGTCAGCAACAGGCCGCGACCTCTGCTAACGATTCAAACGAGCCAAAGATTCGCTTTGTCGCGAAGGGCCTGCGTTCCCAACGGAACAGGCTCGGAGTGTCTGCAGCCGATTTCGGAAAGCTCGTCGGCGTCAGCGCGAACTCGGTCTACGCGTGGGAATCAGGAACAACGGCGCCACGCAAAGAGCAGCTCGCGAAGATCGCGGCGCTGAGAACCGTCGGGAAGCGGGAGGCGGCAACCAGGCTGAAGGCCGCGCTTTCGGTTAAGTATCCCGCGCGGCGTAAACGCTAGACACCGAGGATGCCGATGCTCTTTCGGTCGAAAGCTGCAGCCGTCATCCTCATAGTCGCGGGTGTCCTGCTGCTCGCATCGAACTTAGGCTACCTGCCGCGGCTCGGACCGCTGTTCCATCAATGGTGGCCGCTGATCCTCGTGGTCGTGGGCGCGTTGATGCTCATGCGGCGGTAGCCGCACGTTGTGTACCGTTGATCGCGCTGTAGTTGATCGAAACGTACTCTGGAGACCCAGCGCTAATCGATCGAAGTAGGCGCGCCCACCTGAAAACAACATAGACTTCATTCGGCATCCGGAAGGCGACGCCTAGCGCGAAAGCATATTACAGGGGCCAGATGCAGTTTCGTGCCAAGCAAATTGCCCCGCCCAAGGAGTGGGGAACCTTCGAGGATTTGTGCCACGCCTTGTTCAAGCGAGTGTGGAAGGATCCGCTCGCGCAGAAAAACGGGCGGAGGGGGCAGGCGCAACACGGTGTCGATGTCTTCGGTTCCCCAAACGGCGACCGTCGATCCTACCGGGGTGTCCAGTGCAAGGGCAAGGACACAAACTACGGCAGCAGGGCAGAATGGTCGGAAGTGCTGGCGGAAGTCGCCAAGGCGGAAAGATTCTCTCCCAAGCTGGACGAGTGGATATTCTCTACTACGGCTCCTGTGGACGCCGCGCTGCAAAGGGCGGCCCGTGAATTCTCGGTCGAGCACAGGGCGAAAGGTCTGTTCAGCGTCGACGTGCTGGGCTGGGAAGAAATCCAGGCCCTGATGGCCGACGCGCCTGACGTAATAGCCGAATTTTATCCCGAGCACGCCGACCACTTGCCGCAGGTGATCGAGGCATTGCGAGCCCTACCTTCGCTCGAAGCGAAACTCGCGGGCCTCGTTGAGAAGATCGATGCGAAGCTGCTCGAGCCTTCGAATCCCCACGGCTCCGCGGTTTGGGAAATGGTGACGTTGGATGGTGACCGCGGGATGGGTCCAGCCCTAATGGGCTATCCGCTGGGACCGTCTGACGCCTCCGCGTGTCCGCGCTTGACCGAAGTCGGCACCATTCTGACGCAACTGAGAATAGCTTATTCGGCCCGCCTCATTGGCGAGCCCGGCGCCGGAAAATCGATTTGTTCATACCAAGCCGCAAAGGAATTGGCGGCTGACGGCTTCGAAGTACTGCGGCTGCTCGATCCTCAGGCCGACAACATCACGTTGGAGGCGGCATTGCCCGGCAGGCATCGTCTGTATCTGATCGACGACGCCCACCTCCTCAAACCTCACATTCTTAATCGAATGGAGGATCAGGCTGGTCCGGATCGCATGGTCCTGTCGACGCACAACGCTGTAGAGCCCGTCAGCCATCGAGGCGCGATAACGCTCGACGCGAAGCGCGCGGTAAAGACGATTGCAGCTGCGCTGCGAGCCGACTTGCCCAACACCCTGAAGGCCGTGCGCCTCGCTGACGATGATGTTGGCGAGCGCATGATGAACACCGATCTCGGCGAACGCCTCGATCACGCGGAAAACGCTGCGGATCGTCCTTGGCAATTCTGCTTCGTGCTTGGAGGCGGCTGGCGCCGGTCAAAACAAGCAGCGGACTCCGCCCGTGCAGCTAATGCCGATCTCATCCTTGCAGCGGTTGCGATCCGGCAGATGGTGTCCCGCGACGCGCGGGCTCTGCCTGCGGAGATTGCACAAGTCTGTGAACGTGCTGGTATCAACAACGAAGCCGTCGATCAGGGCTTGGAGTGGTTGGGGAAACAGAGGCTAATCGTCGGCGCGTCGGATTGCCGGACCCCGCATCAGCGCTTCGCCTCGGTCGTGCTCAAACGCATCCTGGAGGGGCAGGACAAGGACGGGCGCGAGAAGATCGCCACGATGATCGAAGGCGCGTTGTGCGATCCGCAATTCCCGCATGCCGGTTTGCGAGTACTGATACATGAACTTCGCTTCGGGAGCGGCGACTACAGTTGGAGCCGCCTTCTCGGACAGCCGGGGGTTGAGGCTGCCGTTGCACGATGTTGGGCGGCCGCAGGGTCGGATCGCGGCTTCGCGGCCCTCGCCCTTTCAGACCTCTGGGATTTCGCGGAGGGCGGAGCGACGGCTGTTGTGGGTCCGCACGTGACCACATTGGCAAATTGGATTTCCAACCCCAGCCACGGTGCATATGGCTTCGGCCACATCTTGAACAATCTTGCTCAGGAGGATCCGGACGTTGCTAAGAAAGTCGTCGCAGCCTCTGATCCGGTTGCAATCGCGACGGCCTATTCCAACGCCAATCCCGATACGGCCTACGGCTTGGCCGATCTCTTGCGCAGTGTTGCCTACGTGAAGGTGGATGACTTCAATGCCACGGTACGGGCTACCCTTAATCGGGACAAACTGCGCGAGCTCGCCAACCACGAAGACTTTTTGAAGGATGCCTTCATCTTTTCGAAATTCTGCGCCTCGGTGGTTTGGTGGGATGAGAATCTGGCGCTGGAAATGGCCGAACGTTTTGTTCCAACGGCCCAGCAAGTACTCGCCAAAGATCCGGTGGAAGGGTTTCATCAACTCAGCCGCGATTTCGCTTCAACCGTGCTGCGAGTGTTCGACGCACTCCATGTGTACGTCGGGAAGCTGAAGCCGACTCGCCGCCAATGGTCGATCGCGCGGCGCATTTGCGAAAAAATCGACCCCAAGCGTACCGCGGAACAAATCTCGACGGTGCGCCCCCGGCATTTTCAATCAGCGGGCTTCTTTCTGCATTTCCTCTCCCAGTCGGCACCGCGGAAATACGAAGCGGTTCTGCGGCAACTTAGTTGGGAGAAGCTGAATTCGGTCATCGGCGACGATTGGGCGAATATGCCTCATGACACCGAGGTGCTGTTGGGCACACTCTACTTGCGATCGCCGACGCAGCAACTCGTGCAAAAATTCATCTCCAACAACTCCGACCGAATCGTACATTTTCCGCCGCGCCTGATGCTGATGGCGCCGGAGGTTGGTCTTGAGCATCTGGCCAAGGGCGGCTCGCTACGCCTCGCAGAATATGGCCACCTGAGTTGGGACTTCGGCGGCATAGCCTTGGCCATCATCGCAGAGTCGCGCCCCGAATTGGTCGAGCAAGCCGTCACCCCCTTTGTTGGCGCAATAGCGCGTGGGCTGACGAACTATAACCGCGATTCCACTGGGCCAGCGGAGGGTCTTGTTCGCGTCGTGATCGAGCATGCGCCTATCGCTTGGCGCGGAGTCCTAGCCGAACTTGATCCTGCGGTGGCCGAGAAGAATTTGGCTGAATGCCTCACAAGAGACGAGGATCATCGGCGAACAGCTGCCGCCGTCATTGAGTCAGCGATAACACTGGATAGCGCTATCGGCGACATGGCCCGGCGGTTGCGGGCACGGTTCCCAAAGGCATCAACCGCGTCGATCGACACGGCGCCTTTCAGCCAGCGACGTGGGTGGTCACGCGGGAAGCGTAAAGGATAGACGTATGAATGATCGCTCTTGGAGTCAAGCCCTGGTATCACCGGACCGCTGGCAATGGACGCAAACCAACAACTCTGATGGACGGTGCAAATTTCTGCTTCGGGTCGGCAGGGTGAGTTGAGCGGAGCCGACGAACAGGGGACACCGTCCGCCACCTCAAGTCGCGGCTTCGTCTGAGTCAGTCGCTCCGCCCGTTGGGCCGTTCTTTAACACAATCTGTCCCTCCAGCTTGATGATTTGATTGCGCATGAACGGCCGGAATACGCGAGAGTCAAGGCAACTTGCTTGAGTCCGCTTGCGGCTCGTTCCTAAACGCCTCCAGATCGATCACCGCGTCGGCCATCGCAGCCAGTTCTGGCGTCTGTGAAACGAAGAATTCCTGCGCGTAGTCGCCGATGCGCAGCACCTCGCGCTTCATCGCCATGAACATCCGCTTGCGCTCCGGATCGAGTGGCCCGTCCGCCTCGTCGGAGAACAGCGTCTCGTAGTGGCGCCCCGAGTTCTGCGTCAGGTAGAGCGCGATCGCGCGCGTCAGAGCCTCGTTTATCCATACGCGTTCGCCAGCACTCGTCTGCGTCACGCTCTTCGCTTCGCCCGACTCCGCGTCGTGCACCACGATGTCGAACCCTTCCCGCGCCTCGCCTTTGGCGGTTTCGACCAACGTCTTGAGCGATACCGTGAACCTCGGGCCGTAGCACGCCAGCAGGAGATCATTCGCAAGGCGGGACAGCGTCGGCCCCGAGTCATCGATCGACAGCGCGATCAAGCCATCATTGCTCATGCACTTCGCGAAGAGCAGCCACACGCTTACCTGGTCCTCGATTCGCCGCGTCCGCGTATCCAGCGCCGCCAGCCGTTCCCCGATCGTTGCCTTTCGTCGCTGGAGTTCCTCGCCGGCTTGCTGATCGCGCAGCGCCTTCACGTACGCCGCCTCCGTCGCGACGAGCGCGCGTTGCGCTTGCTCCACGCCGCGCTGCGCCCGCTCGATCTGCGACACGTCGAACGGCGGCGGCAGCGCGGCGATCGCCGCGTCCAGGTGCTGCAGCGAGTCGCGCTGGCGCTTTGCTTCGCCCTCGCGCTGCGCCGCGATGGCGTGCCTCGTCGCCACAATCGCGCCCCGCTCGGCTCTTTCATCCGCGTTCTCTTCGCCTTCGTGCGGTGGCAACGATTCGATTTGGCGAACGATCTCTGCGAGCATTTCCCGAGCTTGCGCGAGCTCTCCTTGCCTTGCCGCCCACGGCGAGACCCTCGCCAACCGCTCGCGTGAGCGCTTGAGGCTCGCCTCCGCTTCGTTGAGCTTTGCGGGCACTGCTGTTAGGTCCCGCCCCTGGGCTTCGATGTCCCTCAACTCGTGCGCCGCGTTGGCTTGCGCCTCTTGCAGGCGAGCGATCTGCGCGTCGGCGCTGGGCTTGAGGCTTTGCGCTGCTCGCGCGTCGGAGAGCAGCTTGCAATGTCCCTGTAGGTCCGTTCCCGCACAGGGCACCTCGACCGTCAGCCCGAAGCGACGCGTGAGCTCTTGCGCCCTCAACGAAGCCTGACCCGCTTCCCGCTCGATGGCTGCGATCCGCTCGCGTGCGAGCTTGCTATCGGCCCGGAGCTTCTCCAGCCGCTCAGCGCCCCGGCGCAGTCCGACCACACGTTCTTCGCGCTTCGTGACCACGCTCTGCGCCCGCCCGACCCTCCGGCTGGCCCATTGGATTGCGTCGCCGATCTTGAGCGTTGCTTCCCAGCGCGCGCGCTGTTCGTCGAGGCCCTTGCGGCGCTTCCGCTCGTCTTCCGCGCGCTGGCTTATCCTTCGCGTTAGCTGCTCGAGGCGTTCGCCCTCGCGCCGGTCCTGCGCGTCCAGCGCATGGAGCGCCCCCTTCGCGGCCTCGATGACCGACCGTCTCTCCTCGCTGACTTGGGTTCGGCGAGCCTCCGTTTGTACCGCCACGTCGCGTTTCGCGGCGTGCCTCGCCAGTTCCTCCTTGGCCCGATCGAGCGCCGCTTGTCCGGCCGCCTTCGCGTTCTCGGCCGCTGCGATTCGCCCGCCTGTATTGCCGAGCTGCGCGAGCTCGCGCACGACCTGCTCAACCTCCGCCTTGAGGCCAGCCCGTTCCTGCCGGACCGCGGCCAACCCCGCCTTGAGAAGCTTCGCGGTTTCCAACGCCTTCGCACCCAAGGCGCGAATCTCGTCGAGCCCCAGCAGATCCGCGAGCAGCGTCTTGATCTCGGCATTCTTGTACGCCGACAGCTGCCGCCGTCCCTGCACCGCAAACACCGACGTGAAGAACGTTTCGGGACTGCCTAGAATCTGCTCGACGCATTGGACATAGGTATCGACCTTGCCGTCCGACACCGTGCCGTCACCGAGGCGCATCGGCTGCCATGAATCGCCTCGCCGAATATGCAGGAACGCTTCGGTCTTCTTCTTCCCGTTGAGCCGGAACACCATCTGCGATCGATAACGCTCGCCGCCATGCTCCCAGACCAGGTCCTTGATGCTCTCCGGCAGGCACACCTGGTCGTAGTAGGAAAAGCCTCCGAGTCCGTCTGCGCCAGCGCGCGAGGGCATGGTCGGAAACGGCGTCATGTTGTCCATGACGGTGGTTTTGCCTCGGCCGTTCTTGCCGACAATCGCGATCAGCTGGGCGTCGCCGGCGAGTCGTTCGAAGTCGAGCTCGATCACGTCGCGACCCAAACCATCGCGAATGCCGCGAAAGCCTTTGAGCGTCAGCGATATGGGTCTCATGGGGGGTTCCCGGCTTGAGTGAGCACACCCTGAGTGTCGCGTGCTCCGCTCGCGGGTCAAGGCGCTTCGACGAGTATCGGCAGGGCTTCCACGTCGGAGTTCGTCTCGGCTGGGGCGCCTGAATCGGCCTCTGCAGCTGCAGGAATCGCGCCCTGCGCCTCGATCGCGCGTTCCATGATCTTCGCCGCAATCTCCTCGGGTGCGCGCGTCTGCAGAGCTTCTAGACAGCCGAGAAGCGGCTCGGGCCTAGCTTCGGTCAGCCTCGCCCAAACAGCGATCTTGGCGGCAAGGCTCGCCTGCTCCGAAATGCCCGCCGCCCGGGTGCGAACGGCCGGAACTACCCGGCCCTCGAGCTTCACCTCCGCGGCGGCACCGAAGATGGCCTGAATGGCCAACCGGTCGACCTCATGCCGGGCCTCCTCGGGCATCATCCAGCGCACCCGCACGAACGCTCCGGTCACGTCGTTGGCTCGCGCGAAGTTTCGCAGCTCGTCCAGCTTGGGCATGCCGTCGAAGCTGATCTCCACCGTGCGCCTGGCCGGGGTGGCGATGACCTCGAACCGCGCCGACGCGGCCGCGACATCCCAGACCAGGAATCCCTTGTCGCCCTCCTCGCCGTAGTGCAAGCGGCCGATCGATCCCGCGTAGGCGATGACTCGGCCGGCTTGCGCCCAGGATTGATGCCTATGGATGTGCCCGAGCAGAAAGGCTTGTGCCCCGGCGCCGAAGAGCGATCCGGTCGTGAACTCGTGATCGAACCCCGCCATCGGCACGCCGTGTTCGGTCACGCATCCGTAGACGGTGCCGTGCGAGACGCCGATGGTCGGCACGCCGGCCGCGCGCGCGGTTTCATTGATGGGCGCGTATCCACGCAGTAGCGCCGTCAGTTGCTCGCCCACGGCGGCCGCCGCTTCGGTGACGCCGACCGCCGCGGCCACTATGGCCTTGTTCACCGTCGGCACGCAGGAAAAAAGAGCCCGTGCGTCTTGAGGGATCTGTTCGAAGCGCCAGCCTTCCGATGGCACCCAGAGACCAACGTCGGTGAGGGCGATCTGCTGCAGCCGGTCTGCGACGTGGACGCGGAAGCGCCCTCCCAGCAATCCGAACACGTTGAGCGCTCCCGGGGGCTCGTGCGAGAACGTTCCGTGCAGCATCAGCACCGGGCAGTGGTCGGCCAGCCGCCGCACGTTGCGCGCCAGGGCTGCGACTGCGGGCGCGTGTACTTCCAACGCGTGATCGGTCGAGTCCCCCGATATCACCGCGCAGTCAACGCCACGTGCGATCGCTGCATCGACGGCGAAGCTAAAGCACCGATCCACCTCCGTTAGCGTCGCGCCGGCGTAGTGGAGGTCGGAAAAATGCGCGAGTCGAATCATCGCCTTCATCTCAGGCGAAGACACCAAGCTCGGCGTCGACCTTGTTGATGAAGCTATCCGGATCGTCGCGAAAGCTTTCGATCTCCGCGAGCGCGCGGCGCCGTCCCGCCGCATTGATCTTCCAACCCGGGCCCCAGCGCTTCGCTGCGTACGCTGTGTAGCGCGCGCCATCGATACCAAACTCGGCCGCCGCGTTAATCACCTGCTCGACGCTCGGGCCGTTGCCGCCTCCGCCTCTTGTCGGCTGCGCTTCTCCGGCCGCGTCACTCTGCGTTTGTGGAATTGCGGCGCGCGTCTCGTCCCTCTGGCTCCTCGTGCCCGGCGATTCGACTTCCACGCCATTTGATGCCGTTGGAACCTGAGAGTCCGTTACCCCACTGAACGGGGCATCTCCGTCCGTCTCGCCCGCCGGCCGCGCGCCCTCCAGAATTCGCGCCGCCTGGTCCCCGTTAATGATCGCCGTCTCGTCATCCTCGTTGGTCCGCAGGAGCGCCGTGAGGTCGATCGGTGCCTCGAGCTCGATGATCCAATGCGCCACGCGAACCGAGCGCCCCGCCTCGTCGATGTGCGGCACTTCCTTGAGTGTCTTGGTGATGAAGAACGAGGCGCGCTTCCCGTCGAGGAATCCCGAGATGCGTCCGCCGCGCATGAAGGCGATGGTTTCGAACTTCTGGATCGCCGCATTCATCGCGTAGAAGCTATTGGTGTGGAGCTCGAAAGCGCCGATCGATTTGATGCCGGGAATGAAGAAGATGAAGCGGCCGGACAGGTTGCACTGCCGATTCTGGTACTCCCGGCAGGCCTCCGGATCGCACAAGCCTCCGTTATCCTGGCGGAGCGTCGTTTTGCGCCCGCCGAAGATGCGGATCGCGCGCTTGCCTGCGGGGTCCATTGGCACCGGCGCGTAGCACTTGCAATAGCGGACCCGGCCGTCGGGCGCGTACTCGCTCCAGAACTTCTTCTCGTTCGCGCCCCAGGCGATGAGCTCGTGCGGCATAACCGCCTGCCACATGTCGGCGGGAAAGACGACCGGGAACCGGTACAGTCGCTTCGTCCCATCGCCACGGTCCTCGCCGTAGGCCGCGAGGATCTCTTTGGCAATCTCCGGATTCGGGAAGTCGCCCGGCCGCACCGTGAACCACGGCACATTCTTCGGGATTAACGGCGCCTTGAGTTCGGGGACAGCTTCGCTAATCGCGCGCTCGATATCTTCGAACGACTGGCTCGCCGCGACGCCGCGCTCATAGATCTCTTTGGCCTTGGGATGTTCGGCGGCCTTCTTGGTGAGCACTTTGATGCCCGCCCGGATCTTTCCGCCGGCGGGGATGCGCGCTGTGCCCTGCCCGAGCAGCGTCGGCAGCGCCGCCTGCGCCCCATTAATCGTCACCACTGCGTTGCTCATGCTGAGACTCCTATGTGATGCGAGAGAAACCCGCATCACCAGCATCTCGCATGAAGCTTGTTCTTCAAGTCCTCGCTTCGCGCAGCGTTATGCCTCCACCCTCCGGTGCGCAATCGGAAGGCAAGCAGTCGTCGCGGGAGCGGTCAGTCTCAGTAAGAGATGACCGCGGCCACCCAACGCCAGTCAGCCCGATCCATGCTGCTGATGTGTGCGCGGTAAACCGAAGGCCTGCGGAATCCGCACGGCGGCTTCTGGCACCGTTCTTTGCGTGGTGGCTTCTGGCAACGGTGGCATCGGCCTGTCGGTGTGCCAGACCCAGATGTGGGTACCGTGAGCCTTGATCGCTTTCTCCTTCGCACTCCGATCGCGTGGATCCATGAGAGCGCTCACTACATGCAACGGGGTTGGGCTCACTCCGGTATCGAGCAACAGCGCGTTCGGGAACGGTGCCGCACTGCGTGCGTCGTAGCGCAGCGGCTTCACGAATCGACGTCTCTGCTCTGTCAAAGCCTGGATGAAATCGGCCTCGTGAACACCTTCCAGGGGAATCCAATTCTCGGTGGTCAGCATGCCGCTGGCCGCATCGATCTGGTAGACATGCTCGCGCTTCGCATAAATCAGCGCGCACATCACGATCCGCTGCTTAGTCTTCGTGTCCGCGTCCAGGGCTTCGAACAGACCGCCAAACGCTCTCCTGAGGCGCTCCCACGCGCGCGCGTCGATGAAGAGCGGCGCATCCGGCATGTGCCTGAGCCAAATCTTCCGACTAAATGGCGATGACTCCTCGCCTTTGTACTCGCCGATAACGAGCGCCATCTTGAATTGGAGGTCGTCTTCGGGTGCTTGGAGGATCGCAAGTCTGCCCCGTCGCCGTTCCGCAATCACTGTCTTGCGCTCCTCGCGAAACTGCTCCGGCACATACAAGCGTTCGAATAAGCGAACCCCTTTCGTCTCGACCCCTTCTGCCGCTTCCAACAGGTACCGGTGCAGCACCGCTTGCGTGCGCTTGCCTTCCATCGCCGGAGTCCAGCGATTGAAGCCGGCGCGCTCGAACAGGAAATGCATGACGGCGCGCAGGCTCATCCGATGCCTTGTCGCACTGATCTCGGCTAATCCTTGCGGCGGGCTCCTCGCAATGGCCCGCCCTGGCGCGCGGGCAAGTGGAAAGTCGACACGCAACTCAACGCAATCCGGCGAGCGCTCGATGATCGATTGCCCCATGAGCTGCCCCAACCCGGATTGACCGTACTCGGGCTCATACGAAGGGCACGTCGCATGGTGTTGGGCCCCCGTACCCGGCATCCGCTTGAGGACGTAGAGGCGGTGCTTGGCGACATACATGTCGATTCCACCGCGCGCGCACATGCAGCGCGCACGGTCGGGCGTGTCGTAGATGCGGGCCAGCGCCTCCTGGAGCGCTGCGTCATGCGACGTGTACATCTGGCCCTTGATCAGGAATCGTTGCCCTTCCACGTCGTAGTCCCGCGCTCTGCTAAGTCGCCGGTGCTCACACCAGCTCGCGGAGCACCGCCTTCAGGGACCGCGCAGATTCCTGCTGACTCTGAATTAGATCACGGACCGAATTTCGATCTGTAAGCCCGAGTAACGATCCAACCTGATCAACATTGCAGCCTCGTTCGGCAAGCCGTTTGGCTACGGTTCGTCGCGCGCAAAGTGCCGATACACCGTCGAATCCGGCCCTCGCGAAGGCCTTGCGGTAGATGTCATGGATCATGCTGCACAGGTGGTGTTTCCGATTGCCGATCGCTCGGATTTTGATCGGCATCTCATCGCCACTCGCTGTGAGAAACAGGCGGCTTTGCGGATCCAGCCCCCGATACTCCGCACACGTCGTCGTGCCTTGCCGTCGCCGAGTTCGCTCTTCCAAATAGGCATCAATGGCTGCAACGACACTCGAGCTGGCGAAGAAGAGCGGCCTCGCCTTACCGTTAATGGCCGCATCGGCACGCAGGACTGATTCTTCGCGTACCGACCCGTCTTCGGAAATGTAGTCCCTGACTTCTAGCCTTGCGATTTCGAGGGGCTTGGCAGCGGTCGAGAACAGTACCAGCAGCAGCGCGACATCCCGATTGGGGCAATTGCTCCGCTCGCGGGTCATCGCGACTGCACGCTCCATGTCCTCCGTGGTCAGGGTACGTGACCTCTTGCCGGCACTGACTCGGTGCTGTGGGCGGTAATGCTCTAGCGCCTCCAGGTAGCTACCCCCCTGCGCCCGCATCGCCCTGGCTGTTGGCTCTTCGTCCTCGTCGACCCCCTCCACGCCCACGATGGTTTGCAAGTCACGGGCAAGTGCCCTGACGCGTTGCTCGACGGCTGAGCGCGTTAGTCCCGATTCCTTCGCGATCGCTTGGTAGGTTTTGCCCTCTAGAAGGGCCCTCAGCATCTCGATTGACTTGGCCAATGATTGCGCTTCCATCTCGCGAGGCTCGCATCCGGTCGATCCGGCAATGCTGCGCGCGGCTTTGCGACCGCGCCAGCCGAAAAGGCAGCAATTCACGGTGGCTTTCGGCATCAGCCCAAGGCAGCCTGCGCGCCAGGCACTTTCGGCAGACCCGACCCGTTCGCTCGCCACGAAACGATCTAACGGCGTTTCGCGTTGACGCCATCAAATGCTACGGAATCGGACATTCATTACCGCGCGAACCGGCCAGAAACGCACGGCGGCTAGCTTGTCGCAGTTGCCAATACACGTTCCGTTGCATCCACGAGGTTTCGCAGGAACCGAATCACCTTCTCGAGATCTTCCTTCGTCACGGGGTGTGCCTGAGGCGGTCCATGCCGAACGACTCGGGATCGATGAACCACGTCCCCACGAAGTTTGAGATATTGGTTCAACCGGTCACGAACCGTCCTTGGATCCGCGTTGTTCCATGTCCATCTATCGGTCAAGTCGACGTTCGCATAGTCTCGGAACAGCTGGATTGTCTTCTCAGCGGTAGGGTTGTGAAGTCGCTTGATCTCGTCGCCGAGCTTTGTCCGAAAAAAGGCAGCAACGGAATCATCATTCAAGCTGCGCACGCGATCTGCGAGCGCCTCTGCGACGCGATCCTCAACGTACGTCTCCCATGCAGTCATTGCCATGATTAGCCCGGCGCGTTTGAGTACCTCGGTCTCGGGCGGTGGCGGCTTCGTGTTTAGCCTGTTGAAGTGGGCGAGCAGATTCTCTGCATCCAAAATGGATTGCTCGAACGAGTCGCTGGCGGCGGACATCCGTTTAGAGGTCTCGATTCACGTTCTGGCATCCTACCGGCTTTGAGTCGACAGCGCTTTGGATGCACTGTCCAGCGCGGTCGAAACGCAGTGGTGCCTCACGGCATGCTGCGACTCGCAACACAATGCGTATATTCTGTTGCGAGTCGGCGCCAAGGACCGCCGCGATCATCGCGAGTTTGGGGATGACGTAGCCTATTTTTCGCACATTTGAAGGGGTGGTGTTCTCGCGATGCTGCCGAGGTTCAATCAGCCAAACGGATGAGGCGCGTGACGACCGGCGCGTGCGACCCCCGCTTGCTCCTTGTGCCGACAGCTTGCGTGGGTCGGCGCGCCCAAAGGATATACAGTCTAGCTGCGGCGCTGGCTCATATGCCGCCAATCGAACTGTACGGATCTATGTAGGGAAGCCCGGGTACGAAGCTGGAGTGCCCGGCCATGAATTCGGCGCTGTTCAGGTCGAGAGCGCCGCGCCAATAATGAATACCTTCCCCTGCCGTGCCTAACTCGATAACGCCATACACAATGAATCGGTCTCGCTCGAAACGACCATACTGCAGATGCCCTCCCACAGTGGGCTGCGCCCGGTCGTCTATTACCGACTTGAGTACAGACAAGTAATCTGAGTCCGTCGGATGTTGGGGTAGCTCTTCCTCAGCACTTTTTGCGCCAGCACCGATGAAAAAGTGGTCGCTGTGAATGAGAACTTCCTTCATCGAATGCTCATTCGCATTATTCGTCGTCATATGAAATACGCGGACCTCGCCAGTTTCGGAACACCGCCCCCCGACGAGTATGGCGGCCCGTCCGTTAGAACCTAGTGCAGTAGCGCACACGTCCTTTGAGATGATTCTGTAGGCCGTGAACACGAAGCTAGCGACGCCGTTCATGCTCGTATCTGTGTACCCCGGAGCGAACTGCAACCTTTTCGCTACCTCGATTACTGAATCCTTGACTGTTAATGAATTGACGGCACTACCAGCGAAGCAGATGCCGAGTTCTGTCGTCCGATGAACTGTTCGAGGGCCAGCTGCCCGGGCATCGACAGGGTCTAGGATCGTCAATGGCAGTGAAAGCACCTTGATGCCTACGTCAGCGTAAGAATTTGCGGCCACTGTGAGACGGGAATCCGATGCGAAATGCACGATTCCCCTTGCGTTCCGCCAAACCATGCACAAGGTCATTTACGTTCCTGATGAGAATCGGGCACAAGGCCCGGCGCGAATGGCGTGTGACGAGGCGCCGGTGCCTGCTACGAGCCGAGAACGATTTATTGAGAGACCGTGGCCGCCTCATCAAGGTCAATGGTCTTGCCGTCGCGAATGAGGTCGTAGACGACATCAATTAGCGCCGACATCGCCTGACGGTCGGACTTCAGCACGAGTGTGGCGAGCTTCTGGTGCGAACTCATGGCGCGCACCACGCCCTGCTCAACTGCGCCCGGCAGGTTGCCCTTCAGGGCTTGCTCGCGCGAGTTGTTCTCCACCTGCGCCATGACCACCTCATTCTCCTTCGCAATCGATACGATCTGATTCACGAAGGCAGCCTGATCGCGCACCGGCGTGGCGTGGCCAAAGAGGCGATTCAAACGGTCGATGATCTCCTTCAAGTAGTGTGGGTCGTCGCCCGTCACCGCTTGGCCCCCCGGGCCAATTGGCTTTAGGATCGGTGTCTCACCGGTCGGAGCCGAGGGTCCCGCACGCTTCGTGATGTCGTAGCCGGTAAGCATCAGCCCCTTGAGGTCCACGGTCTCGGGCGCCTCGCCGTCGAGGCGCTTCTGTAGCAGCTTTGCGAAGGCAGCGTAGTTCTCCAGCTCCGGATCACCGAAGTCGATCAGTTGTGCGACATAGGCATAGGTCCTGCAGAACCGGCCGAGCCCTTGCTTGAACGCCATAAGCGCCTTCATTTGATCCCCGTAGTTGCGACGCTGGTGATCTGCCGCATTCATCGCAGCCTTGTCACCGTGTGCGTGCGCCTTCTCAAAGGCAGCCTCCCATGTCGCGACAGATTCCCTCAGCATCTTGAGGCGCTCGTTGAACAGCCGCGTCGGGCGCTCCGTGGCGGCATACAGCGCCTTGTGCTGCGGCTCCTGCGACTGCGTAATGTCGCGGATGGTCTTGAAGCGCGCATCCTTGAAGGCTGCGAGGTCCGCCACCTCGTACAACGCTTGTGCGTCGAGTGCCTGCTTGATCTCGTACACCACATTGACATCCTGAACCTCCTCGATCACGGCCCCCGCGTCGTACTTGGCGAACGCGGCCAAGACGCTGGCCGGGTCGTTGACGAAGTCGATGATGAACACTTCGTCCTTGCCCGGCGCAGTTCGGTTCAGCCGCGAGAACGTCTGCACGATCTCGACATCGTTGGCGATCTTCTTGTCGATGTACATCGCCACGAGCTTGGGCTGATCGAAGCCGGTCTGGAACTTGTCGGCCACGAGCATGACCCGGTATTCAGGCCGGTCGAAGGCGATTCGAAGGTCCTGCCCGGCCACGTCGGCGTTCATGGTGACTTCAGTGAATTCTTCACCCTCGTCGATGATGAAGACCTCGCCGGCGATCCGCTCGTCATCCGAATGGATCACTTGCTTTCCCGTCAGCTTGCCGGAGAAGGCCACCAACGGCCGGATGTAGCTGTACTCGGGGTGCTTCGCAATGAACCGGTCGAAACCGATCTTGTAGCGGATGGCGGCCGCCCGTGAACTGGTCACGACCATCGCCTTGGCCTTGTCGTCGAGGCGATGGGCGACGTTGGCGTTGAAATGTTCGATGATGAACTGCACCTTCTGGGTAACGTTGGTCGGATGCAGGGACATCCACTGAGCGAGAGCGCGCTTGGCCGACTTGCCGCCGACGCGCTTGGTGTCCTCAACCTGCTTCGCGAGGTTAAAAGCTGTCTTGTACGGTGTGTAGCCCTTGAGCACGTCGAGGATGAACCCTTCCTCGATGGCTTGCCGCATCGGGTAACGGTGAAACGACTGCGGCAGATTGGTCTTTGAGGCAGGCTTGCTCGGATCGAGTGGTCGTCCGAACAGCATGAGAGTCGAATGCTTCGGCGTCGCCGTAAAGGCAAAGTAGCTGATGTTCTTCGGTCGCGCCCGCGACTTCTGGAGCTGCTCCAGTAATTCCTCCACCGTCATCGCGGCCATCTCGCCCTTGCCGCTCATCGCGAGCGCGGTCTGTAGCTTGGCGGCGTTCGTGCCAGTCTGGGATGCATGGGCCTCGTCGATGATCACGGCAAAGCTCTTCCCCTTCAGCGCCTTCTCCGTCACGATGGCTTCCATCGCATAGGGAAAAGTCTGTATCGTCACGACGATGATCGGCGTTGCCGCGAGCAGCGCTTCGGAAAGCTGCTTGCTTTTCGACTTCGCCGACTTTTGCCGGTCGATAGCCGCGATCACTCCGAACTGGTGGTCGATCTGCTTGACCGCATCCTGAAGCTGGCTATCGAGCACCGTGCGGTCCGTGACGATGATGACACTATCGAAATAGGCATCACCTTTGTCCCGGCGCAGCTTGATCAGATCGTGGGCTGTCCACGAAATCGTGCTGGTCTTGCCCGAGCCGGCGCTGTGCTCGCACAGGTATTGAGCGCCGGGTCCGTTCTTCCGGGCATCCGCGATCATCTCGTTGACCGCCGACCACTGGTGGAACCGCGGGAAGATAAGCGTTTCCTTCTTCGACCAGTTGCCCTTCAGGTCGACTACGTCCTTTCTCTCGACGTAAACGAAGCTGTGGAAGATGCGAAGCCACGCATCGCGCTGGCAGATCGACTCCCAGAAATAGGCGACGGGGTATTCCTTGTCCTTGCGAGCCGGGTTGCCAGCATGCCCGTTGTTGCCTTGGTTGAACGGCAGAAAGGTCGTGTTGTCGCCGTCCAGCTTGGTGGTCATCCGAATTTCGGAATCGGACATTGCGAAATGCACGACCGCACCCCGCTTGAAGGTCAGCAGCGGCTCTTGCCGCTTCGTCTTCGCGTCGTAAGGGAGCCGGTCGGTCTTGTATTGCTCCATCGCCGCCTCGGCGGACTGCGTGAAGTCCGTCTTCAGCTCCACCGTGGCAACGGGTAGTCCGTTGATGAAGAAGGCGAGGTCGATGCACAGTTCGCGCGCCGGGTGGTACTTGAGCTGCCGGACGACGCGAAGAATGTTCAATCCATAGCGCTTTAGGACGGCTTCGTTCCGCTTGTCCTCCGGCGCCGCCTCTGACAGGTCGATGTGCCCGCAGCCGGCAATGGAGAAGCCATTGCGCAAGACGTGCATCGTGCCTTGCTGCTCCAGCGCCTTCGCCAAGCGGTCCATCAGCACTTCGGTCGCGCGCTCTGCGTTGTCCTTGCGGAGCTTCGCCCACTTGTCAGCCTGCGTTGCCTCCAGCCACGAGACGAGGTCCTCTGGGTAAAGGGCGCGCTCGGTGTCGTACTTGGCCGTGTCGCCGACCTTCCAGCCTTGCGCGGCAAGGCGACCGACGACGTAGTCCTCGAAATGCTTTTCTTGGTGGGCGGTGTCGTTCATGCTGACTCCCGGAGATCGATCTGGCCGGTGACGGCGGCCGCCATAAATGCGGCACGACGCCTCTGAAGCAGCTCAATGCTTGCCTTGGTCAGTGAGATTAGGTTGCCAAATCGAGTGGCAATCGCGTCTACATGGTCGCAAATTAGTTGCTGCTCTTCGATGGGAGGCAACAACACGGGAAGTTGGCGCCACATGTCTGTTCGCAGCACACGCGTTCCATGTGCCGCTTCAGCGACAAGTATCGTTACAACGTAGGACTTCGCGCTTTGCAGAACGAGTTTCAAATACGTTGACAACAGATGCTTGCTCGGTACGAGTGCCTTCATGTCCTGATTGATCGTTACCGGTATCGTGGTCAAGGCTACGGGGAACGAATGTGCAAGGATCATTCCCCGCACCACAACCAAGACCGATCCAACGGGAATAGCCACCATCCCGCACTCTGACACGGCAAACGGCGTGATCTTGTCAATCGAGTCCGCGATAACGTCGCCCTTCATATCCTTCGGGGTAACCCACGGTATATCGCCGCCCCAATAGGCCGTGTTATCCGTGGTCGGAGTCTTTCCACCACATTCCGACACCTCGTACCCCAGCTTCGAAAGTTTCCAGTGGTCAGGCATTTCCCCAATCCACGGGACTCCCGATTCCCGCATACGTGCCTTCCGGTCTAGTCCTTTGGTGACAGCCCGTTTGACAAGGGCTTGTAGCTTCTTCTCCAGAAGGTCAATAAATTCCGACTTCTTCGCGATCAGTGAATCCATGCGGGCCGTTTCGTACGATACGCGGTTCAGAATGCTGTCTTGCTCTTCCAACGATGGAAGACAAATCTTCAAGTCACGGAAGTAGTCCCAGTAGAGACGCATCCGGAAGTCAGCGATCCCGCGTGAGTAACGACGCATTTCTTCGATGGCATTTGGAGTACGCAGCAACTGCTCAATGAACACCGTGCGGAACGCGTCTATCGGTTCTGCAACAACGTAAGCTGGGCTGACTAAGCCATCAACAGTTACTGCGCCGAAAGCGCCCTGCCACGCTCGCATCATGTTGTAGGCAAGGTCCTTGGGCGCAACGCGCTTGTATTTCGTACGGTCTTCGATCTGCGAAATGCGGCGATCCCGATCATCCGGTGCTAATTCGTCATCGGTAATGCCATCGTGGATGGAGATTGAGAGGATAGGTAGCGCAGGATCGCCCAGTCGCGCAACTTCCCGGAAGAGTGACGCCATTCGACGCGACTCCCAATGGCTTGGCACCGCGCCGACCCACTCGACGCCAGAATCCTTGTACTGCGGATATGGCCGATAGTGACTCATCTCGTGACCTCGCCGAGCAGGGTGGCGATCTGGGCTTCGACCTGCTTCAGCTCACGATCGATTTCCTCCAAGCTCGGCGGCGGAACGTATTTGTAGAAAAACCGGTTGAAATTGATCTCGTAGCCGACGACACCAATCTGCTTGTCGTGCGCGTCTCGGTACATCTCGTCGATGTACGCGTCGTGAAGGTGTGGAAGCACCTCGGCGGCCAGGTAGTCGTCGATATTGCGTTGAAGCGGCACGTTCTCGTAATCCGTCAGTTCGGTATCAGGAACAACGCTTCCGTCGGCGTCCTTTACCGGCTCACCGTTCGGATCGCGCACTCCGAACGCACTGATCAACGCCTTGACGAACGTCTTGCTGATCTTAGAAGTGGCTCCACGCAGTTGGACAGGGATTGCCGGATCGTAAGTGGATAGCTCTGCCGGGTTAAGCCGCCAGCTTCAGCAGCGGCCGATCGAAATACGCGTCGTCCGGTGTCCGCCGGTCGATGCT
>BOKO01000035.1 GCA_016861025.1 Chloroflexota bacterium | reverse complement strand
CCATTTCAGCAAGTCGTCGCACAAGCAGTATACGAGTATAATGTTGGTGTCCATGGAGTTCTCCGTTGCCTGTCTTGGTTTGCAGACCTGTAACAGTAACGGAACTCCATGACATTTTCAACTCACCTTCAAGGTAGCAACTTGGGTTAGTTAGTGCTTCTCATAAGTTTTGTGTTGCCAAAAGCCGCCCAACACAGCGTGCACCCGACTGGCGGGAGTCCGCGCGTTTCCAGGCAGTTTCCGTGGCTTGGAGTTCGTTCCGGCAAAATGGCGTTCTCTCGTCCCGCCCACCAGCGAGTAACGCCGGCCGTTAGGCGGCAGCATGAGGTGAGCAAATCAAGTTATGAAAACTGTGTACTACACAGCCACAAGCCTTGACGGATTCATCGCAACTGAAGATGACTCGCTGGACTGGCTTTTCCCTCTCGGTGATCTGAATAATTCCAGCTATCCAGCATTCATATCGGAAGTTGGGGCTTTGGCTATGGGGTCAGCGACCTATGAATGGATGGTGCGCAACGCAGAGAAGGTTGCTGAAGAGACGGGCTCACCATGGCCATACACCCAGCCAGCATGGGTCTTTTCTAGCCGCAATCTGCCAGCGATTGACGGCGCAAACATCCGATTCGTCAATGGCGATGTGCGCCAGGTCCATGCCGAAATGCGAGCTGCTGCTGGCAACAAGAACATCTGGATAGTTGGAGGCGGTGATCTCGCTGGTCAATTCTACGATGTTGGCCTGTTGGACGAGCTAATCATCCAGATTGGTTCGGCCACCCTCGGCATGGGTAAGCCGCTTTTCCCTCGAAGAGTGCTAAGCCCAGTTCTGCATCTAGTGTCTGTTCGTCAGATGGGTGCTGGCATGGCTGAGTTGCGCTATGAAGTACTCAAGGGTGATCTGAGTGGGGCCGCCTAATCAGGCGTTGGGCGGCAATCCGCTGAGCAATCTCGAAACATATTCCATGAAGATTAACACTCAAAGTCAAGGAATTTACAGGAAAAGGGTATGCAACGGAAGCTGCAAACGCTGCAATTCGATATGCCTTTGAACAACTGAAGGTGCTGAGGGTTGATTTGCGATGCACCGCAGATAATAAAGCCAGTATTCAAGTTGCAAAACGTTGTGGATTCACCCAAGAAGGATGCTTCCGTCAGTATCATCGCAAAAAGGATGGAACTCTCGTGGATATGCTCTGGTATGGACTGCTTCTTTCAGAATGGCGGAACATTCAAAATGGAGAAGAGTCGCTGTGACGAATGAGACACTGACCCATAGACTTGCTCGACGAGACGACCTCGAAGCGCTCAAAGCATTGATGGACGCGGCAATCTCCGAAAATCAAAAAGCATTTCTTGATGAAAGTCAGATTGCGTCAAGCAGAGCAATTATGGGGTTGGACACTCAGTTGATTGACGATGAGCATCAGGTGCATGTTGACAGCAAAAAGTGAATCTACACATCGAATCTACGCAATGAAATTTGCAGAAATCTACCCCCTCTACGTCGCCAAAGCCGAACGCAAGCAGCGCACGCAGGCAGAGGTCGACCAGGTCATCTGCTGGTTGACCGGCTATGACCAGGCGGGCTTGCAGCAGCAGATCGTGCAAGAGCATGACATGGCGACCTTCTTCGCTCAGGCGCCGGTGCTGAACCCAAACCGTGCGCAGATCAAAGGCGTGGTCTGCGGCGTGCGCGTGGAGGCGATCGACGACCCGTTGATGCAAGCCATCCGCTACATGGACAAGCTGGTCGATGAACTCGCCAAAGGCAAGGCGATGGCGAAGATTCTGCGACAGTGAATTGAGCAGAATTGCCTTGTAGCGTGTGGCTGGATGCACTCGAACATCAGACTTGCGCTGCGCCGATCCCTGGGGAGGCATCTTCGTTCCATGTGGTGCAATTGAATCATGATCAAGACCATCAAGCACCGAGGGCTTGAGACTCCTGTACGAGCGCGGAGATAAGGGACTTATCGGCGCAAAATATGTGAGATCGCGTCGAGCGAATCCTGTTCGTTCTTGATCAAGCAGAGACACTTGACGAGCTTGATATACCTGGCTACCGGCTGCATCCACTTACCGGTGATCGAAAAGGCGCATGAAGTATTCGAGTGACTGGCATGTCGGATCACGTTTCTGTTTGCCGATGGCGATGTGTTCGATGTCGATGCGGATATGGGCGCACAGGTCAACGCGGCGATGCGCGCCATCGAGCAGCACAACGCGCAGCTTGCCGGCGTGCTGTCCAAGAGCTGCAACTTCTTCACCGCTACGCTGCTCAAGGAGCTGCTCAAGAAGGTCTCGGAGATTCCCGCCAGCGTGGACTTCGACGCCTTTGGCCGCATCTACGAGTACTTTCTGGGCGAGTTTGCGCGCACGGAAGGGCAGAAGGGCGGCGAGTCACCGGCTTGCTCGATGAGTCCGACATCCTCACCCGCCCGGCGCCCCCGCTGACGCCGGCGGAGCGCGCCGAGGTCAAAAAGGTGGCGCGGGGGCTGCTGGCGCGGCTGCAGGAACTGCTGGCGCTCAACTGGCGACAGAAAGCTGCGGCGCGCTCGGCGTTGCGGCTGGCGATCGAGGATATGCTGGACACCGGCCTGCCGCCCGCCTACACGCCGGCGCTTTACGAACAGAAGTGCGCCGCGCTCTTCGAGCATCTTTTCGAGCGCTACCCGGAGTGGGGGACGCGGGTCTATGCCTAAGCGGCGTGAATATGCTATGATGGAAGTCTCATCGCAGCCTCTGATGTCGTTCAGGGAGGGTCTGCCTGATTTGACGGGGCCAGGTGTAGCAGAATACGGACAAACGCGGCGGGAGAAGAAAGCCATGGGTATTGTCATTTCTGAAGATATTCTGTACGCAACTCACATGACGGAAGCAGAATTCCTGCAAGAGATCGCGGTTTCCCTCTATCAGAAGGGGAAACTATCCCTCGGTAAAGCCAGTCAACTGGCTGGCATGGGAAGAATTCAGTTTCAGATGCTGCTCGCCAGTCGCCAGATTCCAATCAACTATGGGATCGAAGACTTTGAAGCCGACCTGAACACCCTGCGTCGGTTGGGACAGTTATGATCGTCGTCAGTGACGCCTCGCCGCTCATCAATCTTGTCATTATCGGTCACCTTAACGTGCTTCAACAGCTATACGGCAGGGTGATCGTTCCACAAGCGGTTTATGACGAGGTTGTGATCAAAGGCGCCGGGCAACCCGGGGCGATGGAAGTCGCACAAGCCGACTGGATTGACATCAAACCAATCACCAACCGCCCTCTCGTTACATCAATAGAGGGTGAACTCGACAAAGGCGAATCTGAAGCTATCGTATTGGCAGTTGAACTGAAGGCGACATTGCTGCTCATCGATGACCAGAAGGGGCGAGTTGTAGCCAACCGACTGGGCGTCAACTCAATCGGGTTGTTGGGTGTGCTGATCAAAGCCAAGCACGAAGGCATGGTCACGGCAGTGGCTTCGCTCATGGACGAGTTACGGTCCAAAGCGGGTTTTTGGATTGCTGATGACCTGTACTACCACATCCTGCAAGTCGCTGGTGAGGAACAATAGACACTATCAACCAGTTCAACAAATCCGCGGCAACTGCTCGCCAACCTGCATATCGACTACGCGACTGCCGCCGATGGCGGTGCGCGCGACGACGACGCGTGGATGCTGTTCGGTGACGCGCCCGATGATGGCAGCGCGTGCGCCCAGGGGATGGCGCTGCATCGCCTCCAGCACAGCGTCGGCGGCATCGGGCGCCACGATGGCGACCAGCTTGCCCTCGTTGGCGATGTGCACCGGATCCATGCCCAGCATGTCGCACGCAGCGGCGACGGCAGGCGGCACGGGCAATTTGCGCTCCTCGTAGGTGATGCCGACCTGTGACGCGCGTGCGATCTCGTTGAGCACTGCCGCCAGCCCGCCGCGCGTCGCATCGCGCAACACATGAATGTCGCGACTCGCCGCCAGCATTGCCGCCACCAGCCCGTTGAGTGGGGCGCAGTCGCTTTCGATGGGTGCGCCAAACTCCAGTCCCTCGCGCACGCTCAGGATCGCAATGCCATGCAAGCCCAGCTCGCCGCTGACAATCACCACATCGCCAGGGCGAGCGCGGTTGGGTGCAATCTCCACGCCCTCCGCGATCACGCCGATGCCGCTGGTGTTGATGTAGACGCCGTCGCCGTGCCCTTTGTCGACGACCTTCGTGTCGCCAGCGACGATCTGCACGCCCGCTGTGTGCGCCGCCGCCGCCATTGCCTCAACGATGGCGCCAAGCTGCGCCACCGGCAGCCCTTCCTCCAGGATGAAGCCGGCGGTCAGGAAACGCGGCTGTGCACCCATCATCGCCAGGTCGTTGACCGTGCCGTTGACCGCCAGCGCGCCGATGTTGCCGCCAGGGAAAAAGAGCGGACGCACCACGAACGAGTCGGTGCTGTATGCCAGCCGCCCGCCGTCAAGCGCAAAGACGGCGGCGTCGCCCAGCGCGTCGAGCGTCGCATTGCGAAACGCTGGCGCAAAGAGATGCTCCACCAGCTCCGCCGACAGCTTGCCGCCGCCGCCATGCCCCATCACGATCGTCGGGTAACTGCGCAGCGGAATCGGGCAGGACCAGTTATTGAAATCAAGAGTGGCAGACATCAATCTTCATCCGGCTCCAACAACGCCGCCTCCAAACTTGCAATGACATCTTCAACGGGGCGCGCCAGCAACTTGCCGGAGCGGAAGAGCGCAAGCGTCTTTTGTGCATCTTCTGCAATTTGCTTGCGACGCACAGAAACGTCTTCGCCCTGTTCCATCGGTGACGGCGCTTCAACCAACACAAAGTTAGCGGCAGGACACAAGTAGTTCTCACCACTTTCATCAACGATGCGCAGATCGCCGTCATTGGCAGCGTCAACGTCTGGCAGAACGCGGTAGAGTTTGTGAAGTTCCAGCGACGCCGAATGCCCGGCGTTACTCACACAAATGGCAAAAGTGTTCATAGTGCATCTTGCGCGTCGTACTCCGATTGCACAAACCGTCCATACTGATAATACGCCGCGCATGCGCCTTCGCTCGACACCATCGTGGCGCCGAGCGGGGTGCGCGGGGTGCATTCTTTGCCAAACGCTGGGCATTGGTTCGGCTTGAGCAGCCCTTGCAGCACCTCGCCGCTGCGGCAGATCGCTGACTCCTGTGTGTGGATGTCGGTCACGGCGAAGCGCACTTCGGCGTCGAAGTCGCGGTAGCGGTCGCTCAGCCGCCAGCCGCTCTGCGGGATGACGCCGATGCCGCGCCAGCCGCGGTCGGTGACCGTGAAGACATCCGCCAGCATCTGCTGCGCGGGGAGGTTGCCTTCACGACGCACTGCGCGCGGATAGGCGTTCTCCAGTCGCGCTTCGCCGGCTTCGAGCTGCGCCACCGCACGGCGAATGCCCTCGAGCACGTCGAGCGGCTCGAAACCGGTGACGACGATCGGCGTGCGATAGCGTTCAACCAACGGCTCGTATTCCCAATAGCCCATTACGCTGCAGACGTGCCCCGCAGCCAGGAACGCCTGCACGCGGCTGTGCGGCGACTCCATGATGGCGGCGATGGCGGGCGGCACCAGCACGTGCGAGACGAGCATCGAAAAGTTGCGCAGCCCCAACTGCCGCGCTTGAAAGACCGCCATGGCGTTGGCGGGCGCCGTCGTCTCAAAGCCGATGCCAAAGAAGACGACCTGACGCTCCGGGTTGGCTTGCGCCAGCTTGACGGCGTCGAGCGGCGAATAGACGATGCGCACGTCGGCGCCTTCGCTCTTGACGCGGAAGAGGTCGGCGCTGCTGCCCGGCACGCGCAGCATGTCGCCAAACGAGCAGAAGATCACGCCCGGCTGCGCCGCAATTGCCAGCGCCTTGTCGATGATCTCCAGCGGCGTTACGCAGACCGGGCAGCCGGGGCCGTGGATCAGCTCGATCTCCGGCGGCAGAAGCTGGTCAATGCCGTTGCGGATGATCGAATGCGTCTGCCCGCCGCACACCTCCATGATCGCCCACGGCCGCGTCGTGATGCGCCGGATTTCGGCGAAAAGGCGTTCGGCGATTTCCGGATTGCGAAACTCATCCAGATACTTCACCCAGCTCCTCCTCCAGCACGCCCATCTCCTCAAACAGCCGCAGCGACTCCTGCGCCGACGCCTCGTCAAGCTGTGTGATCGCAAAACCGACATGCACGATCGTGTAGTCGCCGACCGCGATCTCCGGCACATACGCCAGACAGACTTCCTTGGTGATGCCCGCAAAGTCGACTTTGCCCATGCGCACACCGTTGGTCTCGTAAATTTCCATCACCCGTCCGGGAATGCCTAGACACATGCTTCACTCCTTTGCTAATCCCTGCCCAGCGCGTGCGTCGCACCGGTCAACGCGCTCTAGTCGATGCGAGACCTCATGACCGGTGCGACGCACGCATTACCGCGGCGCGCCGTTCGACCAACAGATCGATCCAGGCGTCGATGCCCGCGCCGGTGCGCGCCGAGGTCTCCAAAATGCGTGCGTGCGGCGCAATTGCCTCGATCGCAGCGACGGCTGCGGCGCGGTCAAACTCGACGGCGGCGGACAGGTCGCACTTGGTCAGCATCACAACGTCGGCGCTGTGAAACATCGGCGGATATTTGAGCGGCTTGTCCTCGCCTTCAGTCGTCGCCAGCAACGCCACGCGCAGCGCCTCGCCCAGGTCATAATCCGAGGGGCAGACCAGGTTGCCGACATTTTCGATAAACAGAAAATCGAAATCCGTCAATGTCCACCCTTCCAGCCGCCGCGCCACCAGATCGGCTTCGAGATGGCACAAGCCGCCAGTCTCGATCTGGCGCACGGGCGCGCCGCTGCGCGCCAGCCGGCGCGCGTCGTTCTCCGTCGCCAGGTCGCCGACAATCGCCGCCACCCGCAGCTCGCGCGCCTGCATGCGCCGCAGCGTCTCCTCAAGCAGCGCGGTCTTGCCCGCGCCTGGGCTGGAAACCAGGTTTACGGTGAAGACGCCTGCTGCCTCAAAGCGCGTTCGCAACTCTTGCGCCAGCCGGTCATTCTTGTCGAGCACCGCTTGTCGCAGCTCAAGAATTCGTGGTTTCAAGCTCACCTTCTTCAATCTCGATCGACTCGATCTGAATCTCTCGCCCTTGCAGCAACCTCGGCGTCGATGCGCCGCAGACTGGGCAGCGAAAGACAAACGGCGGCGTCAGCGTCTGCGCCTGCTTGCACGCTTCACAGAAAACCTGCACCGGCGCATACTCAATGTGCAGTTCGGCGCCTTCGACCAGCGTACCGCTTGCCGCCACCGGAAAGCAAAAGCGCAGCGCATCCTCGACCACGCCCGCCATCTCGCCCAACCGTAGCTGCACGACCGTCACCCGCACTGCACCTGCAGAGCGCGCCGCTTCCTCAGCAAGCTCGACCAGATTGTGCGCAATCGACAGTTCGTGCATGACAATAGTGTACCATACTCCGTTTGTGTTTGCCCTCCTTTGGGCGCTGTGCTGCAGTGCTGTACAATGGGCAAGATTGCGGCGAAACGAACCAAGCGACTCCCGCACCATTCAATAAAGAAGGAATCAAATCATCTATGAGCGGCATTATCCTGCCGGGCCAGGAACGCAAGTCTGCTTCCGGCGGCGGCATCGAATTACCCAAAGGATTCTCGCGGCGACGCGACGAGACCGAGCAAAGCCTGACGCAAGCAGAACCCAGCACACCGGAAGCGGCTGAAGCAGCTCCTCCGCCATCGACGCCAGAGCGGCGCGGGCGTCCGGGCGAAAATCTGCTCTTTCCACCGACCGGCGCCCAGGTGCAATGTCCAAGTTGTGGCACACCCTATGTCGTGCCGATCTTTACGATCATCGACCTTGGCGTCAATCCAGAGCTTGGCCCTGCGATCTTGGGCGGACAGGTCAACATGGCAGTCTGCCCACAGTGTGGCGTTGGCGGCCCCCTTGGCGCGCCGCTGATGGTGCACGACCCGGCGCACAACTTCCTCGGCGTCTACGTGCCGCCAACCGGCATCGACGACGTGCAGCGCCAGCGCATCATCGGCGACCTGACGCAGACGTTGATGCGCAAGCTGCCCACCGAGGCGCGCCGCGGCTATATGCTTCAGCCCAAAGAGTATCTCGACTGGAATCGCTTCATCGAAAAACTGTGGGAATTTCAGGGCGTCACGCCAGAAATGTTGCGGCGGCAGCGCGACCAGGCCGCCGCGATTCAGAGCCTGGCGCGGCTGGCGGACGATCCGGGCGCGCTCGACATTGCGCTCGAACGCTACAAAGGGCTGATCGATCGCCAGTTCTTCTCGCTGATCGAGCGGCTGATGATGCTGTCGGGCAGCCAGGGCGACCGTGAAAGCCTGGTTGCCTTGCAGACGCTGCGCCAGGCGCTGTTGGAAAAAACTGACGCCGGTCGCGAGATCAAGGCGTTGCAGCAGCGCGTCGAGCAGGTTGTGCGCAAAATTCAGCCCAACGCCACCCGCGAAGATGTGCTCAACATCCTCTTGGAAGCGTGGAGCGAGGAAGGCGGCGAGGATGTGGGTCCGTCGGTGGCGCTGTCGCTGGCGCCGATGCTCGATTACCAGTTTCTGCTGGCGATTGCCGAACGGCTCGAGCACACCAACGACCCGGCGGTGCGCGAACGCCTGGAACGGCTACGCGAATTAGTGATGGCGGTGCAGGATCAACAGCGCGCTTTGCAGCAGGATGCTGCCGCGCAGGCGCAGCAGGTGCTGCAAGCTGTGCTCGAATCGACCGACGCCGAAGCGACGCTGCGCGAAAACGCCGACCTGATCGACGAAAATTTCCTCGGTCTGCTCGCCGCCAACATTCAGCGCGCCGAGCAGAACAAAGCGACAGCCGCCGCCGCTCGTATGCGCAAGATCTACGACATGGCGCTCAACGTCATGCAGGCGCAGATGTCGCCCGAATTGCGTCTGGTCAACGACCTGATCAACGCGCCCGATCAAAAAGCGCAACGCAAACTGCTCGAAGAGAACCGCGCGCTGCTGAACCGCGAGTTCATTGAGGCGCTGCGCCAACTGGAAGAGGATTTCCGACAGCGCGAGGGCAGCGACATCGCCGACCGGCTCAAGGCGATCCGCGCGCAGGCTTCCTTGATGCTGTAAAGATGGAGCGTGGATTGTGCGGATTGAGCAGATGGACGCGGATAAATTTCGCGAAAATCTGCTACATCCGCGGCGCCCGTATGCAAACCTGCAATTTTCGTAATTCGACCACCCCTCTCTTACCTAAACAGCGCTGTAAGCCATGCCAACTTTGACTGCTGAAATCATCACGTCGGGCACCGAAATTTTGCTCGGCGACATTGTCGACACCAACGCCGCGTGGATTGCGCAGCAACTGCGCGACATCGGCGTCAACCTTTATTACAAAACGACGGTCGGCGACAACGAGCCGCGGCTGCGCGGCGTCATCGAACTGGGCATGACGCGCAGCGATGTGATTATCATCACCGGCGGGTTAGGCCCTACAGTGGACGACATCACGCGCGACGCCGTCGCCAACGCAACCCGGCGCCCCCTTGTCCTACACGAAAAAGCGCTGGAGACACTGAAACAACGATTTGCGCGTTTCGGCGTAGCGATGACCGACAATAATCGACAACAGGCGCTGATTCCGCAAGATGCGATTTTGATTGAGAACCCGGTCGGTACAGCGCCTGGCTTCATCGTCGAGACTGAACGCTGCGCTGTGATCGCGCTGCCCGGCGTGCCGCGCGAAATGAAGGAGATGCTGGCGTCTTCAGTGCTGCCCTACTTACGTGCGCGCATGGGCAGCGAGGCGGTGATCCGGAGACGCATCCTGCGCACCTTCGGCATCGGCGAAAGCACGATCGACGCTCGCCTCGATGCGTTGATGCGACGCAGCAACCCGACCGTTGGGCTGGCTGCCAAGACCGGTCAGGTCGATATTCGCATCGCCGCGCGCGCCGAAGATCCGGCCACCGCCGAACAGATGCTCGACGAAATCGAGGCTGAGGTGCGCAAAGCCGTGGGCGCATACATTTACTCGACCACGCCTGATGAGAGTTTTGAGACTTTCCTCGTGCGCAAGATGCAGGCTGCCAATGTGACGGTGGCGCTGCTTGAAACCAACACGCGCGGCGTCCTGGCGGAGCGGCTGGCAACCGCATTCGCTGAATATTCACCGCTGTTGCGCACCGTGGTCACCGGGCAATACGCGCTGCCGCCGGGGCTGGCGAACATCGAGACGCCCGACGAACTCGATTCGCCGATGCGACGGGCGCTTGCCGAACGCGCGGCGGCCTGGCTGCGCGCCACCACCGCCGCCACCATCGGGTTGGCGCTGGTCGGCACCTCCGGCGTAGATGAAGGCGTTTTCGGGCGCAAAGCTGGCGAGACCTGGCTGGCGCTGGACGATGGAAAAACCGTGTTCACCGCTCAGATCGCCTTTGGCGGCCAGGATGACTATACGCATATCCGCCTCAGCAACCAGGCGCTGCTCGAACTGAATCGCTGGATGGAGGCGCAAAAGTAGAGGCGAGCAGAGAACACGCCGCTGCGAGCGGCGTCTACGAGTGAACAGAGAACACGCCGCTGCGAGCGGCGTCTACAGAAAATTTTCGGTGAAAGGATGAACGTTGTCCGGGGCAGAGAACACGCCGCTGCGAGCGGCGTCTACGAGTGAACAGCCGCTTGCCAGCCTGTTGAGCGTGTTGGCGCAAGCAAGCGTGCTCAAGCGGCTGCCGCGCACCGGCTGGCTGCTCAACGGCGTGACGCCATGCGAGTCGGTCGCCGACCACACCGCTGGCGTGGCGCTGCTCACCCTGGCGCTTGCCAATGCCATCAACGCCGACTGGCGCAGCGCCGGGTTGGAACGCCCCCTCGACCTCGGTCGCGCCGTGATCCTCGCTGTGCTGCACGATTTGGCGGAGAGCATCGTCACCGACCTGCCCAAGCGCAGCACGCAATTGCTCGGCAGCGAGAACAAGCGCCGCGCCGAAGCCAACGCCATCGCCGCCATCTTCGACGACGCGCTCAACGCCAATGACTATACGATCCTCTGGGACGAATACACGAGCAATCACAGCCCGGAGGCGCGTTTGGTGCACGACGCCGATGCGCTCGACATGGTGCACCAGGCGCTGTGTTATGAGCTTGCCGGCCATCGCACCCTGGATGAATTCTGGCAAGGTCACCGCTGGCATTATCGTCTATGCGAACAGTTATTCGAGGTATTGCATAAGTCGCGCGCTTGATGTAGAGTAGACAAAGATTTGGGGAGGGCCACGTTCCCAGTTCAGCATATCCAACAAGGACTCAGCCATGCACGACATAGCTCAGCCCAAACCATCGTGGCGTCGATCCATCTCTATCCTCTTGCTGCTTGTGTTGCTCGCCGATCTGCTGGTTGGGTGTGGCGGACCAGCCGCCAGCGCAGCGCCCGCCGGCGAGGCGCCCGTCGACGCCGTCCAGACAAGCGCTGCCGCAGTCATTGCACAGACGCCGACGACTTCGCCGGCGACGCCTATCCCAACACCTGTTGTTCTCGGCTCAGGACAGAACGCAACCCAACCGCTTGTTGCACAGTCGGCGGCGCAAGGCGCATTGGCGCTCGACGACCCGCAGCCGCTGCTCAAGACCACCAACATCCTGCTGCTCGGCAGCGACCGCCGTCCCAACACGCCGAACTGGCGCACTGACGTGATCATGATCGTTGCGGTGGATCGCGCCAACCAGCGCGTCGGCGTTATTTCACTGCCACGCGACCTTTACATCGATGCCATCCCCGGACGCCGCGGCAACAAAATCAACGTCATTGATTATCTCGGTGAACAAGACGAACCAAATGGCGGCGGCCCAAAGCTGCTGGGACAGGTGATCGAAGACAAGATCGGCGTCCCGATCCATCATTTTGTGCGCGTCGATTTTGAGGCGGTGAAAAAGCTGGTCGATGCAATGGGCGGCGTCGAAATTGAGGTGGACTGTCCGCTGTACGACAACTACGGTTACGATCAGGGCGGGCTGCCGCTCTATCTGAACGTCGGTGTGCATCGGCTCAACGGTGGACAGGCGCTCAGCTATGTGCGCAGCCGACGCATCGGCGGCGACCTCGAACGCGAACGACGGCAGCAGCGCTTCATCTGGGCGGTGCGCACGCAAATTCAGAACGAAAACCTGCTGCCGCGCGTGCCGGCAATCTATCAGGCGCTGCAAGGCTCTGTGCAAACCGATCTTAACTTGATCGACGCCGTCAAACTCGTACGGTTGGCGATGGATTTGGAAAAGAGCGATGTGCATGGCTTTGTCGTCAACGATCCATCGATGATCAAGGCGGGCTATGCTGGCGCCATGTGGGTGTGGTACGCCGACTGGGCAAAGATCGCTGAGGCGGCGCAACGCGTCTTCGAGCGACCCGCGCTCTTCAACGAAGAAGCAGAGGTGCGCTGCCCATGATGAAGGCAAATCGCAGCGCATAAACGCATGGCTGGACGACGCACATTTTTTCGTTCATTCTGAAGTTAGGGCATCTGCAACATCTATATGTATAATGGCGCTCATGGGCTTGCTGACCGCAGCTCATAAGCGCCATTGATTGTTATGCAGTGAATGGAACAGCAGCGTACAATCCTATTCAACTGCATCAGGAGTATGTTTGCATGTTGCCAGGCCATACCCGGATCATTTCGCTAGTCCTTGTCTTGTCGCTTTTGCTCACATCCTGCTCAAGCGGCGTCTTTCAAGGGTCGCGCGGCGTTCAGAAAGCGGCATTGGAGATGACATCAAAACCGCCGCTTGATATTACAGGCAGCCACAAGCCATTGCCCGGCGTCGATGCCCGCAGCTACAATCCACCGACGCCGCCCTTCCAGCCATTTTCCATCAGCCGCACGCTCTATCCGCAGGTTGCCGCAGCCAACGGCGTCGGCGCACTGTGGTTAGGCCCGCCAGCGCCAGACGCAGCGTTGCTGCCGGCGCCGATCGGCCCTGCGTTCAACTGGAGCCAGACCGAGAATTTCCTGCTGCTCGGCACCGATCATCGCCCTGGCTGGACAAACTGGCGCACCGACGTTGTGATGGTCGTCGGCATCGACCGCGCCAACGCGCGCGCCGCCGTCTTCAGTATTCCGCGCGATCTCTATGTGCAGATCCCCGGCTATGGATGGGGGCGCATCAATCAGGTTGACAATATCGGCGAAAAGGCAAGCCCCGGCGGTGGCGGCCCCGCGCTGCTCTCGCAAGTGCTGGCGAATACACTGGGCATCTCGACCAAACACTATGTGCGCGTGCGCATGGATGGCTTCGTTGATCTGGTCGACGCCGTGGGCGGCGTCACCGTGCGTCTGGATTGCCCATTTTACGAACCAATTTTCAACCTGACCACCAACCGCTGGGATTACTTCGCATTGCCGGCGGGTGATGTGTGGCTAGACGGTGAATCGGCGTATTGGTTTGTGCGCCTGCGCTATCGAGAAAGCGACATCGGACGCAATCAGCGGCAGCGCGAGTTTCTGTGGGGATTGCGCAATCAGATGCTGCGCACCAATCTGCTCGCCAATTTCTTCCCGCTTTACAACGCCTTCCAGAACATGGTTGCAACCGATCTGAATCCTTTGGAGATTCTTGATCTGCTGACCTGGGGCATTCAGCTTGATCCCGCCAGTGTGCGCGCCAGTGGATTGACGCTCTATGATCTGCAAAACTACACCACGCCGGAAGGCGCTTCGGTGTTGCGCATCGCCAACCCGGCGCGCGTGCGCAGTGTGGTGGAAGGCGTCTGGAACGCACCGGCCATGGCGGATTCCTATCGCAAGGACTCCACGCGCTGTCCAGCGCTGCCGCCAGGCATCACTTTTGCGACCGATGTCACCCAATTCGTCAACAACGCCGACTTCAACACAGACCTCGATACACTGCCGCCGCCTGAATTGATTGCACAGCCAGAGCCAGCCGTCACCACACCGGACACGGAAGCGGCGGCGCCAACCTCGACGCCAGCCGGGTCAGCGTCAACGTTTGTCTTCCCAACGCCGACGCCCGCTCCGATCAGCCTGCTCGACCCGCCGGCTGACGGCAGTTGAGAGGAAATCTTCAGTCTCCAGTCTCGCAATCGAGACTGGAGACTATGCCAGCTCCGCCAGCCGCTCCTTCACCAGCTCTCGGCTTGCCAACAGCCAGCGTTCGTGCCCGAAAATTTCCAGCGTCAACGTGCCGTCAAAACGAAAGTCGCGCAGCATCTGCAGCTCATGCTTGAGCTTGATCGCGCCCTGTCGCGGCGCGCCGAAGGGTAGATGGTCGTCCGCCGTGCCATCGTTGTCGCTGATGTGCACATGGACGAGCCGATCCGCCAGCGCAAAGAGATAGTCGCGCGTCATGCTGCGCGCCGTGTTGACGTTGCCATGTCCGATGTCAAAGGTGAGCTTAAGCTCCGGCAATCGAAAGAAAATTTCGCGGAAATACTTGAGCTGGTGTTTGTTGTCAGGGCTGTTTTCCAGCGTCACCTGCACGCCCTGCCCGGCGCCATGCCTGAGCAGAAGCTGATACGCCTGCCTGTAATACTCGTAGCCCATCTCCTCACTCAGAAACGCAGGCCAGCCGACAAAGTGCGTCGTGCAAAAAGGCGCGCCGAGGATACTGGCAATGTCGATGCAGCGCCGCAGTTCATCGAGCGCAGCCTGTCGCACCACCGGCGACGGGTTGTTGAGCGGCAGGTATGGCGCGGCATGGGTGACGACGCGCAATCCATGATCTTCCAGCGCAGCGCGCACCGCTTGCCAGTCCGTGCTCTCCGGCGCAGCGCCTGGCGCTTCGATGGTGAGATCAATGAAGTCAAAGTTCATGCGCGCGGCGCGCTCAATCTCGGTGAGGATCGGCACGCGCGGGTTGTTCATCATCCCGAAAAGCATAATGTCACGCTACATTGACGTGCGGTTGTGCAGAATCTCAATATATTTGTCCGTCGGTGACTGCTCGTCGGCTGAAGAGGCTGCCTCCTCCGCGTCGTAGGCGCCGGTGAGCCGCGTCGGGCCCAGACCCGGCACTTCGATCATGCTCTGGGCGTCGCTTTGCGCCAGCTTGAGCACGCCGTCCGCCATTGCGGCGCCGGCCGCCTCGCGGCGATGCACAGCCGCGCCGTCGAGATAATTCTTCAATCCGGCGAAGATGCCGATCACATCGTGGATCGGTTTCGCCAGCACACCGACGACGACGCCCGACAGCACCACATCCCAGTTCGCCGGAATTGGCCCGATGAAGCCGAGCGCCAACGGCTGCAATGCGGCAAAGAGATGCAGCGTGAACAACCCGGCCAGCCCAACGCCGGCAATTGCACCGAGCAGCACGCTGGTTCCGCTTTTGAATTTCACATAATTAGCGGACTTGAGATCGGCGGCGTGCATCCGCCGCGAATTGAGTAGAATCCACTCCAGATAATTCCAGAGCAGCTCCATCATGCGCTCGACGGCAAAGGCGGCGGCAAAGAGCGCCAGCAACAATGGCCACAGATCCGGCGCAGTTGGCGTCTCCTGAAGAACGGCGGCGGCGTGGAGCGCGCGCGGCGCCAGGCCGACGACGCCAACGATCAGCAAAACGCCTACGGTCAGCTCGCGTCGCCTCGGATTCGGTTCTGTGCAACAACGAGAGTTGCAGCGATCATGCATCAGCGTCGCTCCTTTGTCATCATCTTCCAGGCAGTTTTGGTTTCCCTCTGCGCACCTATGCGACTCTGCGCCTTTGCGTCGAGGCCGCCCTCCGCCAACAGACGCTCAGTACGCCTCGGCCAGGTCGACCAGCAGCCGCACGCCGTAGCCGGTGGCGCCTTTCGGTCCGAGCGCGTCGCGTTCGGTCGTCGTCCAGGCGACGTTGGCGATGTCGAGGTGCGCCCACGGGTAACCCTCGGTGAAATGCTCGATGAATTTGGCGCTGGTCGAGACGCCGCCGGCGCGCCCGCCCGAGTTCTTGACCTCCGCCATGTCACCCTTGATTGCCTCCATGTACTCGTCCCACATCGGCATGGGCCACAGCCGTTCGGCGCTTTTGGCGGAAGCCGCCATCAACGCCGCCTGCAGATCGTCGTTGTTGCTGAAGAGACCGGCCGCTTGCTGACCCAGTGCAACGCCGATGGCGCCGGTCAGCGTCGCCAGATCGACGACCGCCTTCGGCGCAAAGCGCGCAACATACGCCAGCGCGTCCGCCAGGATCAAGCGCCCTTCGGCGTCGGTGCTGAGAATTTCGGCGCTCTTGCCGGTCATGCCGGTGAGGATGTCACCGGGGCGGAAGGCGTTGCCGTCCGGCATGTTCTCGACGCACGCAGCCACGCCGATCACGCGACGCGGCGCACCAAGCTCTGCGATCGCTTGCATAGCGCCGATGACAGCCGCCGCGCCGCTCATGTCATGCTTCATCTCCTCCATGCGCTCGGAGGGTTTGATGCTGATGCCGCCGGTGTCGAAAGTGATGCCCTTGCCCACCAGCACAAGCGGCGGCTGGCTCTCGGTTCCGGCGGGGGCGTGTTCCAGGATCACCAACTGCGCCTCATGCGCGCTGCCGCGGCTGACCGCGAGCAGGATGTTCATGCCCAGCTCACGCATTGTCTCTTCGCCGAGGATAGTGCATCGCAGCCCGGTCGCAGCCGCCATCGTCTGCGCACGCTGCGCCATTGCGACCGGATAAAGCACGTTCGGCGGCTCGTTGGAAAGGTCTCGCGCCAGGTTGACCCCGGCTGCGATCCGCTCGCCGCGGCGCACGCCCGCCTCGATGTTGCTCAGACGCGCAGCGTCGTACTCAACAACGGTGCACTGCGTGGGGCCAGGTTCGGGCGCTTCACGTTTGTAGTTTGGCGTGCGATAGCTTGCCAGCGCCGTCCCCTCCACCACGGCCTGCGCCGCTGCAGCCGCATCGAGATCGCCGCTTCCTGCGCCATGGACGATGGTGGCGAATTGCTTGACGCCCTTGAGTTTCGCCAGCGCCTTGTATGCGGCTGCTGCGGCTTTACGCGCACCGTGCGCATCAAACTTCTCCGCCTTGCCCAGCCCGACGATCAGCACCCGCGGCGCGGGCAGCTTGCCGTTGGTGTAGAGCAACGCGGTGGCGCCGGCTTTGCCGTCGAAGTCGCCCGCCGCGATCAGATTACGGATCGCGCCGCCGAGCGCGGCGTCGACCGCGCCGGTGGCGCCGCCCGGCGCTTCCACACCCTCGAACAAATTGACGACGATGCAGTCAGCCGCCGTCGTTGCGATATTGCCTTGCGAGATCGAGAATTGCATGGTCGTTCCTGTCTGTTGCGTGTTTCGTGTTGCGTGTTGCATGTTGCATGTTGCGTAACGAGACGCGTGACACGCAGCACGCAACACTCTCTTTCATCTTGTCTTGATTTTTTTGAGCCGGCGCGCCGCTTCCTCCAGCATCTTGTCGGTCTTGCAGAAGGTGAAGCGCGCCAGATTGTCGGTCAGGTATTGGTGCGGCTCGCTGTAGAAGGGGCTGGGTGGGATCGCGGCCACGCCGATCTCCTTTGTTAGCCAGCGACAAATAGCAATGTCGCGGCGCTCGCCCGGCGCAACAGGTGCATCGAGCGCCGCGGTGTCGACGATAATGAAATAGGAGCCATCGGGCGTCATCGGCGTCAGCCCCACGTCGTCGAGCACGACAAGCAGATGGTCGCGCTTTGCCCGATACATCCGGCTCAGCCATGAAAAGTAGCCGCGTGCATCCGATTCTTCGAGCGCCACCGCCACCGCCTCCTGCATCGGCGTGCTGACGGCAAAGGGAATCCACTGATGCGCCATCAAAATGGCGTGCGCCAGGGTTGGCGGTGCAATCGCCCAGCCGATCTTCCAGCCGGTGACGGAGAAGGTCTTGCCGGCGCTGCCTAATGTGACAGTGCGCTCCCACATGCCGGGCAGCGTGGCGATGCGCACATGCTCAGCCGGCGGGTAGACCATCCACTCGTAGACTTCGTCGCTAAGCACGGTCAGGTTGTGGCGATGCACGATAGCGGCGATGGCTTCCAGTTCGGCGCGGGTGTAGACCTTGCCGAGCGGGTTCGACGGCGTGTTGATGATCAGCAGTTTGGTGCGCGGGGTGATCGCCGCCGTCAGTTCAGCGAGATCGAGCGTCCAGTCGCCCGCATGACGGCTGCCAGCGGGCGCACGCAGCGGGACATAGACCGGCGCGCCGCCCGCCATCGTCACCGCCGCCGGATAGCTGTCGTAGAAGGGTTCAATCAGGATCACTTCATCGCCAGGATCGACCAGCGCCTGCACCGCAGCGAAGATGCCCTCTGTCGCGCCGACGGTGACGACGATCTCGCGCAGCGGGTCAAGCGGGCGGTCGAAGAGCGGGCTGTAGACCTGCGCCAGCGCCTGCACCAGCCGCGGATGACCGGCGCTGCGCGCATATTGATTGAGGTCGGCGGCAATCGCGGCGCAGGCGGCGTCCTTGACAAAATCGGGCGCGGCGAAGTTGGGGAAGCCCTGTCCCAGATTCACTGCGCCGACAGCATTGGCAAGCGCCGTGAACTCGGCAAAGACAGTTGTCCCGAAGCCGCGCACACGCCCGGCCACCGGATCATAGATTCGTTCGCCGCTCGATTGAGATTGTGCTGTAGACATACGCTGGCTGAACCCGCCTGTTCGTTTCCCGACGCGCGCCGGACCGTCGAAAGCAAAATACACTGGTTCAGCATTATAGTCCACACGGGGAGGATGGCGGAAAGCGGGGGAATAGGAGATTGGAGATTAGGAGATTGAGAGATTGGAGATTGCGAAGACGAGACGTCGATTCATCCCAATCTCCAATCTCCAGCCTCTCAATTCTGCGCCTCGTCCGGCTCGGTGTTGACTTCTTCCATGCTGCCGGTGACGATAAAGATCAGGCGTTCGGCGACGTTGGTGATCAAATCGCCAAAGCGCTCGAACTCGCGAGCAACGCGCAGCACTTCATAGTTGTCCTCAGTCTGTTCGAGCGAGGCGGCGCTGGAAAGACGGAACATGATCTGGGTGAAGGCGCGGGCATAGAGTTTGTCGACCTCATCGTCCAGTTTGGCGACCTGTTGCGCAAGCTGGATGTCGCGGTTGGCATACGCTTCCTTGATCTGACGCAACATACTCAACACCATGTGGCCCATTTCGCCAATCTCAGGCGGAAGCTTCTCGATTGGGCGACCGTGCAGCCGTTTGAGCGCCTTGGCCACGCCTTTCGCCTGGTCGCCCATGCGTTCGAGATCGACGATCATGTTGAGCGAGGCAATGATCAGGCGCAGGTCGCGCGCGGTGGGCTGCTGCTTGGCGATCAACAAAATACACTGCTCTTCGATTTCGAAGCGCATCTTGTTGACTTGACGGTCGAGATCGGTCACAACCGAAGCCAGCGTCGGGTCAAGTCGTTCGTAGGCGGCGAGCACGATCGACAGCTCTTCCTCGACGCGGCTCGCCATCAACATGATCGAATCGCTCAATTTTTGCAGTTCACGGTCAAAATGTTCACGTGGTTTCATCATGATTCCTCAACTTGGGCTGACCTTTGCAGCGCGCAAAATAGTGACCGACAAAACGCGGTCCATTACATGATAGTACAGACGCATCGTTATCAAGATATAAATGAATTATTAACAAACGTGTTCATACACGTTGAAATTCGCTATTGACATTCAACCAATTCTCATCTATAATTTAGGCGAACGTTCGGGCGAACGTTCGCCTAAACACCCAATCAATAGATTTATGGCAGGACGTATCACCTTAAAGGATGTGGCGGCGCGCGCCGGCGTCAGCTATCAGACCGTCTCGAAAGTCATCAACGGCAACGGCAACGTTGCGGCGGAGACCGAAGCCCAAATCTGGCGCGCCGTTGAGGAGCTTGGCTATCGCGTCAATGTGGCGGCGCGCAACCTGCGCACCCGCGCCAGCGGGCTGATTGGCTACACCTGGGCGCCCAGCCCGCCCGACCGCGGCAACCCGATTCTAGATCAGTTCCTGACCAGCGTAGTGGCGGCGGCGGAAGCGCATGGTTATCATCTGATGCTTTTTCCACATCCACCCGCCATCGAGGAAGTGGATGTCTATCGCCAGTTGATGCGTTCCGGTCGCGTCGATGGCTTCATCGTGGCGAGCACCAACTACGACGACCCGCGCATCCGGCTGTTGATCGACGAGGCATTCCCTTTTGTCGCGTTTGGACGGTCGAACCCGGAATGGGATTTTCCATTCGTCGATGTGGATGGCCGCGCCGGCATCCGTATGGCGACGGAGCACCTGATTGAACAGGGACACCGCGCCATTGCGTTGCTGGCATGGCCCGATCATTCACTCGTGGGCGCCGACCGCACCGAGGGCTATTGTGAGGCAATGGCCGCCGCCGGGCTGGCGGTCGATCCGGCGTGGGTGCACCACAGCGAAAGCGCGTTCCAGGCAGGCTATGCGGCGGTGCAACAATTGCTCAGCCTGCCGCCTGACCGCCGCCCCACCGCAGTGGCGGCGCTCGACGACACACTGGCGATCGGCGCCATCCGCGCTGCGCTGGACGCCGGTTTGCAGGTCGGCGCCGACTTTGGCGTCACCGGTTTCGACGACGCGCCGGGTGCACAATATCTATCGCCGTCGCTCACCACCTTGCGCCAGCCAATCCCACAGGTGGCGGAACAACTGACGGCGATGTTGATCGATTGCATTCACAGGCGCACGCCATCGCCCAAACAAGTAATCTTGCCGCCGCGGCTGATTGTGCGAGCGTCGAGCGTCAGGGTGGGAGTGAGAGATTAGGAGATTAGGAGATTGGAGATGGATTGCCCTGATTCTCCCAATCTCCAATCTCTATTAAGCGCAGAAAGAAGAGCTATGTCACAGGCAATTCACGCAATTCTATTCGATCTGGACGGTGTCATCACCGACACCGCTGAATATCATTATCGGGCGTGGCAGGAGCTGGCGGACGCCGAGGGCATCCCGTTCGACCGCGCCGCCAACGAGAAGCTGCGCGGGGTGTCGCGTCGCGAGTCGCTGCGCCTGCTGCTCAACGGGCGCACGATCCCACCGGAGCAGGAAGAAGCCTGGCTGGCGCGCAAAAATCGACGCTATCAGGAGCTGTTACAGCAACTGACGCCCGCCGATCTGCTGTCCGGGGTGGCTGCGTTGCTCGATGAGACTCGCCAGGCCGGGCTGAAGACAGCGATCGTCTCCGCCAGCCACAACACGCCGACCGTGCTCGACCGCCTGCAGATTGCCGACCGCTTCGACGTGGTGATCGCCGGCCCCGAAGCGAATGCCGGGCCTGGGCGCAATCGACCCAAGCCGGCGCCCGACCTCTTTCTGTTGGCAGCGGAGCGCCTGGGCGTGGCGCCATGGGCGTGTCTGGTGGTGGAAGACGCCGAGTCGGGCGTGGAGGGAGCGCGGCAAGCGGGCATGGTCACGGTGGGACTGGGCCCGGCGGAACGCGTCGGCGCCGCCGACCTGGTGCTGCCCAATCTGGCGGGCGTCACATTGGCGCAATTGCTCTATGCAGCAACCTGGTCGGTGGCGGAGCCGGGCTTTGACCCTGCACAACAACGGCGCTGGGAGAGTGCGCTCACCATCGGCAACGGCATGTTGGGCACGCGCGGCAGCCTGGAGGAGCGCTTCCCTGGCGACCAGCCCTCAACGCTGATTCACGGCTTGTGGGACGATGCACCGATTGTCTACACCGAACTGGCGAACGCCTTTGACTGGACAGCTTTTGACCTGTGGATCGACGGCGAAGCCTTCCGCATGGATCGCGGCGTCGTCACGCTGTATAGTCGTCGGCTTGACCTGCACAGCGGCGAACTCCGCCGCCATCTCTATTGGACAACGCCCACCGGCGCTACGGTGCAGATCAGCTTCCGCCGCGTCGCCAGCCTGGCCGATCCTCACGGCGTTGGCGTGCGTCTGGAAGTGACGCCGCTCGACCGTCCGGTGCAGGTGCGCGTGCGGGCGCGCATCGACGGCGTGGTCGAAAACGAAGGGCTGCTGCACTGGCGCAACCTGCAACAAGGCTACGATGGGGCCATCGCCTATCTGCGCGGGGAGACGCGGCGCACGCACAAGACGCTGGTCGAGGCGATGACTGTGCGCCAGGAAGGTGTAACCGCGCCCGCGCACTATCACGACGCGCCCTACAACCCCGCCTTCGAGATGACACAGACGCTTGCTGTGCACCAGTCGTGGGCAGTGGAGAAGCTGGTCGCCATCGTCACCGACCGCAATGTGGACGATCCGTTGGCAATGGCGCGGGCAAAAGCAGCGGAACTGGGCAAAGGCGGCTATGCTGCCCTCTTCACCAGCGCTAAAGCCGCACTCGCCGAGTTCTGGGCGGAGAGCGACGTGATCATCGAAGGCGACGACGCCGCCCAGCGCGGGGTGCGTCACGGTCTTTATCAGTTGCGCATCGCCGCCGCGCAGGATGAGCGCGTCAGCATCGCCGCCAAGTCGCTGAGCGGCTTCGGCTATCGCGGCCATGCCTTCTGGGACACGGAGACCTTCATCCTGCCATTCTTCACCTTCACGCAGCCGGCGCTGGCGCGCAACCTGCTGATGTATCGCTGGCACACCATCGAAGGCGCGCGTAAGAAAGCGCGCGAGAACGGCTATGCGGGTGCGCAATATCCATGGGAGAGCGCCGAGACCGGCGAGGAAGTGACCCCGCGCTGGGTGCCCGGTCCCAATGGCGAAGAACTCATCCGCATCTGGTGCGGCGACATCGAGCTGCACATCACCGCCGACATTGCCTACGCCATCGTGCAATACTGGCGCATGACCGGCGACGATGAGTTCATGGCCGGCGCTGGCGCGCAGATCATCCTGGAGACGGCGCGCTTCTGGGAAAGTCGCGTCGAACCGGACAGACCGACGCCCGGTCGCTACTCAATCTCCGATGTGATTGGCCCAGACGAGTATCACGAACATGTCGATAACAACGCCTTCACCAACGCCATGGCCGCCTGGCATCTACGCACGGCGGGGGAGGTGTTGGCGTGGCTGCACACCTACGCGCCCACACGGGCGGCGCACCTGGAGAAGATGCTCGACCTGTCGCAGGAACGGCTGGCGCGCTGGCGGGCAATCGCCGACAACCTGGTGTTCTTGCGCGATTCACGCACCGGGCTGATCGAACAGTTTGAAGGCTTCTTCCAGCGCAAAGAAGTGGACTGGCCCGCCTTTGCCAATCGCACAAAGTCGATGCAGGCGCTGCTCGGCATCGAGGGCGCCAACGAGCATCAGGTGCTCAAACAGCCCGATGTGCTGCTACTGTTTGCACTCTTGCCGCAGCATTTCAGCGACGCCGACCTGCGGGTGAACTGGGACTATTACAGCCCGCGCACCGACCACACCTACGGCTCGTCGCTTGGCCCTGCTGTGCACGCATGGCTGGCGTGTCGGCTTGGTATGCCGGAGGAGGCGTACACGCATTTCATGCGCGCGGCGCTGGTCGATATTGAAGACGTGCGCGGCAACGCGGCGGAGGGGATTCACGCAGCGTCGGCGGGGGGCGTCTGGCAGGCGCTGGTCTTTGGCTTTGCCGGGCTGCACTGGACGGAAGCAGGGGAGGTCGCCGTGAAGCCGCAATTGCCGTCACACTGGCGGCGGCTGGCGTTCAACGTCCAGGTGCGCGGCAAGCGCCATGCCTTTGATTTGCGACGGGAGGACGCAGTGAAAAGTTAAGCATGGTGCGTGGTGCGTGTTGCGTGTTACGTGTTTCGTGTGAGTATGCAGCACGCACCACGCACAAAAAAACGAATGACACGAACTCTCTGCTTGCGACGCCGGAATTCGTGTCATTCCTGAATGGATAGCGACCGACAGGACGCGGTGGTCAACCGAATGTCCTGAGGGCCTGCTGTATTTAACCACAGGATCGGTTCCTGGCTGCATAGAGGCAGCGAAAGGAGAACAAATCAAGCAAAACCAACTTCGCTCCCTGGCTCAATGTTCGAGATGTGTGTGTGCATCAATCGTTTACAGTTCAACAAAGAGGAGACATGCAATGAAATCCAAACTGAGTATGTTGCTGTCGGCGCTGCTGCTGACGGCGATGATCTTGTCTGCGTGTGCGACGCCCGCCGCACAACCGGCGGCGCAACCCGCGGCCGGCGGCGAGCAGGCCGCGGCTCCTGCCGGCGCGGTCAACCTGCAACTGATGGGCTGGGCAAGCTCCGACGCCGAGAATGTCCGTCTGCAGGAAGTGGTCGATGGCTGGAACGCCGCCAACCCCGACATCCAGGTTTCGCTGAATCTGGTGCCCGACTATGACACCAAGCTGCAAACCTCGCTGGCTGGCGGCGCACCGCCCGACATCTTCTACGTGGATAGTTTCCGCCTGCCCGACCTGGCGGCGGCTGGTGCATTGCTGCCGATCGGCGACAAGATGACCAATGTCGATGATTTCTATCCGTCGCTGCGCGAGGCGTTCACGGTGGACGGCGTCTTCTACTGCCCGCCAAAGGACTTCAGCACCCTGGCGCTGGAATACAACACCGATCTCTTCGACGCCGCCGGGTTGGCATACCCAACCGCCGACTGGACATGGGACGATCTGCGCGCGGCTGCGGAAGCGCTGACCAACAAGGACGCAGGCGTGGTTGGCTTCTCGATCAATCCTGACTTTGCGCGCTGGATCGCCTTCCTCTACCAGGCGGGCGGCGAGGTCGCCAATGCCGACTTCACCGCCATGACGCTGGATAGCCCGGAGGCTTTGCAGGCGATGGAGTTCTATGTCGGCCTGGTGCGCGATGGCTTTGCTGCGCCGGCTTCCGACCTGGACAGCGGCTGGCCCGGCGAGGCGTTCGGCAAGGGGCGCGCGGCGATGACGATGGAGGGCAACTGGATCGTGCCCTATCTGAAGGATCAATTCCCCGATCTGAAGTACGGCATCACCGAGCTGCCCGCCGGCCCCGCCGGCAAGGCGACAATGGCGTTCACCGTCTGCTACGGCGTCGCCGCCAACGGCAGAAACACCGACGCCGCCACCAGGGTTGTAGATTATCTAACGGGGCCCGAAGGCATGAAGGCATGGACCGACCTGGGTCTGGCAATGCCGACGCGACAGAGCCTGCGCGATGGCTGGCTGGCGCAGTACCCGAACCTGGAGCCGATGCTCAACGGCGCCGACTATGCGCGCAAGTGGCAGTTCCGCCCTGGCTTTGGCGATGTGCTCGACACGATCAACGCTGGCTTGCAGGAGGCCTTCACCGGAACCAAGACGCCGCAGGCTGTATTGAGCGAAACGCAGTCCGTCGGCGAGCAGGTGCTGGCGCGGTAGTCAGTCACAACAATCGTTCTGAACACGCCGCCAACCTTCCCGGAAGCGCGGAGCTTCCGGGAAGGTTCAGACAACCGCCCCCTTCTTCACACGAGGTGATCGATGGCAACCGGCATCAAACAACAAGATCGACAGGATGCGATTGCGGGTTGGGGCTTCATGACGCCGGCGCTGATTCTCTTCGCCGTCTTTGTCTTCATCCCCATCTTCTTCGCCATCTACTTCAGCTTCACCGACTGGAACGGCATCAGCCCGCCCGCCGAGGCGAAATTCGTCGGCTTTGATAATTTTCGCGTGCTGCTGTTCGAGGATGGCATCCGCCGCGCCGACTTCTTCAAGGCGCTGAAGAACACAGCCTATTTCTCGCTTGGCGTTGTGCCGACGCAGACGGCGCTGGCGCTGTTGCTGGCGGTCATCGTCAACCAGCGGCGGCTACGTTTTAAGAGCTTCTTTCGCACGGCCTATTACTTTCCGTCGATCACCTCGTCGATTGCGATCAGCATGTTGTTCCTCTTTCTTTACCAGAAGAACGGGCTGGTCAACCAGGTGTTGCAGACGATCACCTTTGGCGCCTGGGAGCCGATCGCCTGGATGGCGGACCCGCGCGGCCTGTTCCATATCATCTTCGGCTGGTTCGGGCTGACGCTGGAAACGGCGCCGGCGTGGATGCAGGCAAATGTGCTTAGCCTTTCAGTGTGGGACTGGCTGAGCGGCCCCAGCGTGGCGTTGATGGGCATCATGATCCTCAACACGTGGACGACGATCGGCACGATGATGGTGATCTTCCTGGCGGCGCTGCAAGATGTGCCGCGCGAGGTCTATGAGGCGTCGGAAATGGACGGCGCCAATGCACGGCAGATTTTCTTCAAGATCACGCTGCCGCTGGTGCGTCCGACGCTCTTCTTTGTGGTGACGCTGGGCTTGATCGGCACCTTCCAGGTTTTTGACCAGGTCTATGTGATGAGTTCGGGCGGCCCCGCCAAGACCACGCTGACCGTCGCCTATCTGGTCTATCGCAACGGCTTCACCAACTCGCAGATGGGGCTGGCGGCGGCGATTGCGCTCTTGCTCTTCGCCATCATCTTTACGTTGACGTTGGTGCAGCGGCGCATCACCGAAGGGAAAAAGGAGTAAGCTCATGACGGCGTCATCCACCTACACATCGGTGCGACAGGTCAGCCCGTGGCGCGAGAATCTGCGCCTGGTGCTCTCCTATGCGTTGCTCTTCTTAATCGCGTTGATCTTTCTCTACCCCTTTGTGCTGGCAATCTCGACCAGCTTCAAGACGCTGCCGGAGATCAACGAACGTCCGGTTGCGCTGATCCCGCAGACCTTCACGCTGGAGGGCTATCAACGGATGTTTGCGCTCAACGTCGGGCGGTGGGCGTTCAACAGCTTTCTGATCGCAACGATTGTGACCGTCTCCAACGTGCTCTTTTCGGGGTTGGCGGGCTATGCGCTGACGCGCATCGCCTTTCCGGGCAGCCGCTTTGTCTTTCTAGCGATCATCGGCACGATGATGATTCCCGGCATCGTGCAACTGATCCCGATGTTCATCGTGCTCAAGTCGCTCAACATGATCGACAGCTACAGCGGTTTGATCGTGCCCAAGATGGTGACGGCGTTCGGCATCTTCCTGATGGCGCAATTCTTCGAGGCGATCCCGCGTGAGATCGAAGAAGCCGCGCGCATCGATGGCGCCAGCCGCTTCCGCACCTTCTTTCAGGTCGTGCTGCCGTTGGCGCGTCCGGCGATCGTGGCGCTGGTGATCTTCAGCTTTCAGGGCAGTTGGAACGAGTTTATGCACCCGCTGATCGTGATCACCACCAACCAGGATTTGTACACGCTGCCGCTCGGTCTCGCCTTCTTGCGCGGTGGGCTTGGGCAGAATTTGCAATGGAACGCGCTGCTCGCCGGTTCGATGTTGACAACGCTGCCGATGGCGCTGATCTTCCTCTTCTTCCAGCGCTACTTCATCGAAGGCATCAGCTACAGCGGCGTCAAAGGCTGAGGCGCCGCAGATGCAGACGGGAACAGATTTGCAGTTCTGGCGCAAAGGCTAATCCGCTCCTGTCCGAATCGGCTGTAGCCGCTGACCACATCGAGTCCGGTTGGGCCGAATGTCCAAATTCAGGGGGAGTCCGAAGACAGTGAAGGCTGCCAGGCATGGGCGGGGCGTGACGAGGGTCACGCCCCGTTCTTTGTTTTGTGGGCAAAGACACCGCCCGGCGATCAACGTGGCGCGTGCGGCGCAGCGATCAAGCGATGGCGTGTTGCCGCTGCCGCCGCACTTGCTGCGAACTTGAGGCGCCCCCTGTCAGACGTTCGGGAGACGCTGGCTATCGATCATCATTTGGTGGGCGGGCGCGGTTCTGTGTATACTGACCGACGATCCAACTTGCGAATTGGCAAGGCGCCCGGCTCCCGGTGTGAGGTTGAAGCCAGCAAGGTCGATGCAGAGGCAGAGCACGCTCCCGCTATCGCAGACAATCTCCGTCGCCATTTCGAGAAAATTGGATAACGTGATTTCATGCGAGTCGATTGCAAGTAGCGAAACCACCAGATCGATTGTCGACTAACCTGGCACCTGATGGCGCGCATATACCCTGAACGACTTCCTGAACATGTCTTGGTCGATCCACGGCGCACTGCGGAACGCGCCGTATTTGAGGCGCTGAGCCAACTGCCCGATCCATTTGTTGTCTACTACAGCGTTGCCTGGCTTTCACGGCGCCCTGCTGGCGATGCACAGGACGGCGAGGCTGACTTTGTGATCGCCCATCCTGAACTGGGGGTCTTGGTCCTGGAAGTGAAGGGTGGCGCCATATCGTATGATGGCATCATCGGCGAGTGGACAAGCGTGAACCGCAACGGCGAAGTCTTTCATATCAAAGACCCGGCTGCGCAGGCGCGCACGAGCAAACATGCGCTGTTGCAGAAGCTGCAAGATATGCCGGGATGGTCGAAAGATTGGCTGACTATTGGCCATGCCGTCGCTTTTCCCGATACAGTTGTGGCGAACATACAACTGCGCCCCGATCTTCCCAAAGAGATTGTCCTGGACGCAACCAGCCTCGCCACGCTTGAGCAGGCGCTACGACGCATCTTTGCCTATTTTCAGCAGGCGGATGGTCGCGCCGGTCGACCGGGCGCCGACCGGCTGCAGGTTATGAGCGATTTGCTGGCAAAGTCATTCAGCCTGCGCACGCCGCTTGGGGTTGAGTTGGCTTATCAGGACGAGCGGCTGATCGAGCTGACCGAACAGCAGATGCAGGTTCTTGACATGCTCAGCTTTCAACGACGCGCCACGGTCTGTGGGTGTGCGGGTTCAGGCAAAACCATACTGGCGCTGGAAAAGGCGCGCCGCCTTGCGGCGGAAGGATTTGACGTATTGCTGACTTGCTTTAACATTCAGCTGGCAGAGCATCTTACCCACCGTGCGCCTGATGGCGTGAACGTGTTTCATTTCCACGGCTTGTGTGAACATCTGATCAAAGAGGCCGGCGTCAGGGCGATTCCGCCACGCGACCCTGGCAGCTATTACAATCAGTTCCTGCCCGATATGCTGCTGGAGGCGATTGAGAATCTGGGCCCACAATATGACGCAATTGTCGTGGACGAAGGTCAGGACTTTCGAGAAAACTGGTGGTTGGCGCTGAACGAACTGCTGCGTGATCCAAAGACGGGTGTGCTGTACGTCTTCTTCGACGATAACCAGAATCTGTATCAGGGCGTGACCCAGCTTGCTGGCTTGATTGACAGCCAGCCGTTTCTGTTGGTGGAAAACTGCCGCAACACTCAGCAGATTCATCGTCTGGTTGCCTCATTTCACCAACAAGGCTCCAGGTTGAAAGCACGTGGCCCGCTGGGGACAGCGCCACAGTGGCTGCCATACACGACCACTGACGAGATGTTGCGCATCTTGCGTAAAACGCTGCACACGTTGGTCAACGAAGAAGCGATTGCGCCGCAGGACCTGGTGGTCTTGACGCCGCGTGCGGAAGCGCGGTCTGCTCTGGCTGAAGGGTTAACGCTTGGCAATTTCTCGCTGACCCGCAAGTCGCAGCATCCGCCCGGGCAGATACAGGTCTCTACCATCCATCGCTTCAAAGGGCTGGAACGCAAGGTTGTCATCATCGCCGAACTGGATGAAGCTGCCCATCGTGACAAGAATTTGATTCTCTATATAGGATGCTCGCGGGCACGCGTCCATCTGATCTTGCTACATGATCATGGTTTCAGCATGTGAAGGAAGGCGTTGTTTGCGGACGCCATTAGTTCGGAGACTCTATCAATCGACGCTATGTAACCTTGTAGGAGTATCATGCGCTACGGCCAACTGATTCAGTTTGACCCAATCGAACAGGTGGTGAAGCTCCGCTCCGCTGATGATCGGAGCCAGGCTGAACGGCTGGTGGAAACCTATGTGATTTCGGATCGCATGGCGGATGTGATTCTGCGGCAGATGCTGCCCGTGCTTGATCTGGATGCAGGGCCACGCGGCGGCGGTCTGTTTGTCGTCGGCAATTTCGGCACCGGCAAGTCACATCTGATGTCGCTGATCTCCGGCGTTGCGGAGCATGCGGCGCTCGGCGACAAGCTGGCCCATGCCGCTGTGCGCGACGGGCTGCGACCGATTGCCGGCAGATTCTGCATGGTGCGCCAGGAGTTCGGCGCAACCCAGATGCCGCTGCGCGATGTTGTGCTTGACTATCTGCGCCAGGGTCTGGCGAAACTCGGCGTCAACCATACGTTCCCGCCGATGACGGAAGCGCCGAACACCAAAGACCTGTTGTTGGCGATGATGGACAAGTTTCATGCGCAGTATCCAGAGCAAGGCTTGATGATCGCTGTCGATGAGATGCTCGAGTATCTGGCGTCGCGCACTGACCATCAGCTTGTGCTCGATCTGGCATTTCTGCGTGAAGTTGGCGAGGTCTGCTCACAAACGCAGTTGCGTTTCGTGGCAGGGCTGCAGGAGGCGCTGTTCGACAATCCCCGCTTTCAGTTTGCCGCCGATTCAGTGCGCCGCGTCAAGGATCGCTTCACGCAGGTGCGCATTGTCCGTGAAGATGTCGCCTATGTCGTGGCGCAGCGACTGCTGAAAAAGAACCCCGAACAGAAGGCATGGATTCGTCGCCATCTTGCCCAGTTCACGGCGTTGTACGGCGAAATGGCTGAACATCTGGATGAGTTCGTTGCGCTTTTCCCGATCCATCCCGCCTACCTGACGACCTTTGAGCGTGTGACGCTGATCGAAAAGCGCCAGGCGCTGCGAGAAATCAGCCAGGAGATGCAACTGCGCCTGGATCAGGAAGTGCCAGCGGATGAGCCGGGCGTGATTTCGTTCGACAGTTATTGGCGAGCAATTCAGTCTGACGCAGTTTACCGATCCGTGGTGGAGATCCGTGAAGTATTGGACAAGAGCCGGGTGCTGGAGGACAAAGTGCAGACCAGCGTCCGCCCAGAGTATCGCACGGCGGCGCTGCGCATCATCCATGCGCTGGCGCTGCACCGCTTGACGGTCGGCGGGCTGAATTCGCCGATCGGCTTGACGGCTGCGGACCTGCGCGACCAGCTCTGCCTGAGCCTGCCGATCCCTGAGCGCGACGCCGATTTTTTGTTGACCAGCGTTGAGGCGACCGTCGATCAGATCGTGCGTGCGGTCAGCGGACAGTTCATTTCGCACAATCCAACCAATGGCCAGTATTACCTCGACCTCGACAAAGATGTGGACTTCGATGCGCTCGTGCGTCAGCGCGCGGAAAGCCTGGACGACAGCGCCCTCGACCGCTACTACTTTGATTTCCTTGCCTATGCGTTGGAGTTGACCGAAAGCACCTACGTTCCTGGCTTTCGCATCTGGCAGCGCGAGACGCCCTGGCCCGGGCATGGCGTGACGCGCGATGGTTACGTCTTTTTCGGCGCGCCCAACGAACGCTCCACTGCGCAGCCGGAACGGGATTTCTACATCCACTTTCTGGCGATCTTTGCCCCCAATGGTCTGCCGACAGGCGACCGGGCGGATGAGGTCTTCTTTTTGCTCACCCGACGCGATAAGACCTTTGAGCAGGCGCTGCGCCTTTACGCCGGCGCGCGTGAAATGGGTGCCATTTCGTCGGGCAACAACAAGGCGCTCTATGAACGCAAGGCGGATGAGCATCGGCGGCAACTGGCAAACTGGATGCGCAACAACCTGGTGCAGTCTTTCACGATCCGGCACCGCGAACGCGCCCAGACGGTCGCTGAGACAATTGCCGAACATCGGCTGTCGCTGGCAAATCTGCCGCTGCGTGACCAGATATTCCAGTTGACGGCGGCGGTGCTGGCGCCGTGGTTTGCCGAACGCTATCCCAATTATCCACGCTTTACCGGCGCGCCGTTGACGCAAGATACATTGCCACAGGCGGCAAACGCGGCGTTGCGTGCAATCGCTGGCGGCCCCCTGACGCGACAGGCGCAGAATGTATTGGAAGGGCTGCAATTGCTGCGCGTCGATGGCGGCGCGGCGCAAGTGGCGCCCGAAGAGTCTCCGTATGCTCAGCCGCTCTACAACCGGCTGGCGGCGTTGCCTGCCGACCATGTGCTCAATCGCAGCGACCTGATCGGCGGCGACAGCCGGCGCGAACGCACACTCGATGGTCGCCTTGAACCGGAGTGGCTGGCGGTGATTCTCCTGGCGATGGTGCGACAGGGCGACATTGTGATCAATCTGCGTGGGCGCCGCATCGGTGTGGATGATCTGGAGCAGGCAGCGCAGATGGGGGTTGAGGAGCTTGTCCGCTTCAACACCATTGCCAAGCCCAAAGCTATGCCGGTGCAAGTGTTGCGCACGCTCTTTGCCGGACTCGACCTGCCCGACGGGCTGATCGGCGAGGCTGCACAGTTGGGGCTGGCGGTGCAGACGCTGCTGCAGACAGTGGATCGCGAGCAAGATCGGGCGCTGCGCGCACGCGAGCGGTTGCGCAGCGGGATCGACTATTGGCGCTTCTCGGTGTTGTCCGATGAGGAAGTGCGGGCGTGGAGCGAGCGGCTGGATAACTATCTCAAGCTGCTGGACGCGCTGGCGATGATCAAAACGCCGGGACATTTGCGCAACTTTGGCTGGAACGAAGGCGAGGTCAAGCGCAGCCTCAAGGGGCGCGCCACGGTGCAGGAGGTCGAGCGGCTGCAGCAGATGCTGGACGATCTGCGCAGCGGTCTCGAATACACCTATCAGGCGAGCAACTATCTGCCCGCCAATCACGCCTGGCACAACAGCGTCAAGGAAGTGCGGCGCGAATATGAGACGCTGCTGCGCAACCCACAGCAACGGTCGGCGCCAGCACTGCGCGCCCGTCTGAGCGGCGGGCTGGAGAACCTGCACGACGCCTATGTCGAGGTCTATCTGGCGCAGCATGACCGGGCGCGGTTGACGCCTGCCCAGGACGCGCGCAAAGTGGCGTTGGTGCGCGACACGCGTCACTTGCAGTTGAAGGCGCTGTCGAGCCTGGCGCTGTTGCCGGCGACGGCGCTATTGCAGTGGGAACAGCGCGTGCAGGAGCTGGTGACCTGCGTCGGCTGCACGGCGAACGATCTGCGCAATCGTGTGGTCTGTCCTCACTGTGGCTACAGCGCCAACGTCGAACTCAAGCTGTCGGCGCTGGAGATGCTGGAGACGCTCGAAGAGGAACTCGACACGCTCTACACGCAGTGGACGACAACGCTGCTCGCCGAGCTGCGCAAGCCAGCCGCTCAGGAGACGATCCCGCTTTTGCCCGACGCCACGCGCACGGCGTTGACTAGCTTTGTGCAAAGTGGCGTGCTGCCCGCCAAAGTCACCCGTGATCTGGTGGATGCGATTGAGAACGCCTTGCAAGGGCTGGAGAAAGTGACCTTCGACGGCGCCGACCTGTTGTTGGCGCTGACGCGGGCGGGCATGCCGTGTACGCCGCAGGAACTGGAGACGCGCTTCCGCGCCTTCCTGCACAGCCAGCTACGGGACGCCACGCCCGACCGTATCCGCATTCAGATCGACTGGTGAAACGAGCATTGCCATGACCAGACGCGTGCGTCAGCCCGAATTGTTACGGGAAAGTTCACCCGGCTACACGACGGCGCCCGACCCCGCCGTCAGCGCCGCCTATCGTGAGCGGCTGCGTGCGGCGCTGCAAGACCCGGCGCTGCGCAGCACGCCCGGTTTTCCGATCGCCGACGATGACGCTATTCTGGCGCTCTCCGACCCGCCCTATTACACTGCCTGCCCCAATCCGTTTTTGCCGGAAATCATGGCGCAGTGGACGGCGGAGCGTGCGACGTTGCGCACGGCGCTGGGCCTGTCAAACGACAACGACTATCACCGCGACCCTTTTGCCGCCGATGTCTCGGAAGGCAAGAACGACCCGATCTACAACGCGCACTCCTATCACACCAAAGTGCCGCACAAGGCGATCATGCGCTACATCCTCCACTACACCGATCCGGGCGATATTGTGCTGGATGGCTTTTGCGGCACCGGCATGACCGGCGTGGCCGCGCAGCTCTGCGGCGACCGCAAAATGGTCGAGAGTCTCGGCTACCGCGTTGACGACGACGGGCTGATTGATGATGGCGCGCAGCCATTTGCGCGGCTGGGCGCCCGCAAGGCGGTGCTGGTCGATCTGTCGCCAGCCGCCACCTTCATCGCCTACAACTACAACACGCCGGTGGATGTGGCGGCGTTCGAGCAGGAGGCGCAGCGCATCCTGGCGGAGGTCGAAGACGAATGCGGCTGGATGTACGAGACGCTGCACAGCGATGGTCAGACGGTTGGGCGGATCAATTACACGGTGTGGTCTGATGTGTTGATCTGTCCGCAGTGTCACGGCGAAATGGTCTTTTGGGACGTAGCGGTGGATCAACTTAAAGATGAAGTACGCGATGAATGGGACTGCCCCCACTGCGGCACACGTCTGTGCAAGAACCAGCGTAAGTCTAGTGCAGCGCAACGCGTAGAGCGAGTTTTTGATAGTCATTTTGACCGGGCACTCGGACAGAAAGTGCGTCAAGCGCGGCAGAGTCCGGTGCTTATCAATTATTCAGTGGGCAAAAGACGCTATCAGAAACGACCAGACGAGAACGACTTGTCCTTAATCAGTCGAATTGATCATTCTCCGATACCATATGGCTTCCCGACGACACCACTTCCTGATGGCTATAACACGAAGCAGCCTCAGGAGAGCCATGGCGTTTCTCATGCACATCACTTCTACTCAAGACGTAACCTATGGGTGCTCGCATCAACAGTCCAGCGCACGCATGGCCGAAGGACTCTTTTCTTGGTTACAGCCCTCATTCGTACGCTGACTATTATGTTTCGGTGGGCACCGAATCAAAAACACACGGCTGGTACATCAGGGATTCTATACATCCCATCGGTCACGCATGAATATCCTATTTTTGATGCTATTCAGAGGCGAATTAGGCTTTTTGATGAGCTTTTGAAGGTGTTATCAGGGTTTATCTCGGGCCGAGTAAGTATATCTACAGGAAGTGCGAGTAGAATCAATCTGCCACCGAGTAGCGTTGACTATATCTTCGTTGATCCTCCCTTCGGTTCCAACCTGATGTACTCCGAGCTCAACTTCCTCTGGGAAGCCTGGCTGCAGGTGTTGACCAACAACCAACCGGAGGCGGTCGTCAACCAGAGCCAGCGCAAAAGTCTGGCCGAATATCAGGCGATCATGGAGGCGTGTTTTCGCGAGTTTTACCGCGTTCTCAAGCCGGGGCGGTGGTTGACGGTGGAGTTTCACAACTCGCAGAACGCGGTCTGGAACGCAATCCAGGACGCCATTCTGCGCGCCGGCTTTATGGTGGCGGATGTGCGCACGCTGGACAAGCAACAAGGCACTTTCAAGCAGGTCACCTCCACTGCCGCCGTCAAGCAAGACCTGGTCATCTCCGCCTACAAGCCGAAGACAGACTTTGAGCAGCGCTTTCTGGCGGCTGGCGGCAGTGTGGACGCCGCCTGGGAGTTCGTGCGCCAGCATCTCGATCAGTTGCCGATCCCGCAGGTCAACGCCCAAGGCGTGATGGAAGTGCTGGCGGAACGTCAACCGTTCTTGCTCTTCGACCGCATGGTCGCCTTTCACATCCAGCGTGGGCTGGCCGTGCCGCTGTCGGCGCCGGATTTCTATCAGGGGCTGCGCCAGCGTTTTCTGGAGAGCGACGGCATGGTCTTTACGCCGCTGCAGCGCGCCGAATATGACAAGCGGCGCATGCAAGCTGAAGGCGTCGCTCAGCTGGCGCTCTTTGTCAACGACGAACGCTCGGCGATCCAGTGGCTGCGGCGGGAACTGTTGGCGGAAGAAGGCGGCGGCGCGCAGACCTATCAGGAAATCCAGCCGAAGTTCCTGCGCGAGCTGCATCAGGCGCGTCACGAAGATCTGCCCGAACTGCGCACGCTGCTGGAGGAAAACTTCATCCAGGATGATGACGGGCGTTGGTACGTGCCCGACCCGGAGCGTCAGGAGGATATGGAACGGCTGCGCCAGAAGACGCTGCTGCGCGAGTTTGCCATCTATCTGCGCGGTCGTGGGCGGCTGCGCACCTTCCGCAGCGAGGCAATTCGCGCCGGCTTCAGCGACGCCTGGAAACGCCGCGACTATGCCGCCATTGTCAGCATCGCCGACCGGCTGCCTGCACAGGTGATCGAGGAGGACGCCAGCCTGTTGATGTACGTCAACAACGCCCGGCTGCGCCTGGGCCAGACGCCCCAGCAGGCGGCGCTGCTGTAGGCGCACAGGGCGTGCAGTGTGGTATCATAGCGATGGAGGCAAGGGTATGACCCCGTTGCGTTGTCACTTCCATTGTTTGCACAGTGTAGGGAGAGAGGATGGCGCCCCCAACAACTACCCGCATGAGTCTGAGTGATTGGGAAAAGAGGCTCAGCGCCTATTGCAAGCGCGTCTCCCATTTGAGCGAGATTCCGCTGTCCCCGTTCGAGATCGACGAGATCGGACGACACCTCAAGGCGTTGGTCAGCCGCAGCCAGAAGAACGAGCTGAAAGAACAGATTTCGCACTATCGCTTCACCTGGGCTGTGTACATGGCGGCGATTGCAGCGCGCAACACTGATCGCGGTTACTGGGGTGCGCTTGCCGTCTCACTTGGAATAAGCCGCAATAACTTACCGACATCGGACGTTGGCAGAGCCTTCTTGGATGCGGTCAGTGATCTCAATCTCCCTCATTATCCTGACATCGGTAGCTACCCCTATGTGACGCCAATTCGACTGCACGGCGGCATTCCGGCTTATTCACTGCCCGACTTCTTTGAGCACATCGTGATGCCCGCAGCCAAAGACGTTGAACTTGCCGGCAGAACGCCGGCAGTGCAAATCCAAATTTTGCTTACCCGCTCAAAGGTCAAGTCTTTTGTCGATGCACCTGTCCACAATTATCTCAAATATGGCGGTGCAACGGCTGAGGCGTTTTTCGCCGCGTGCGTCGACATGGCGCGCACGTTCCTGCAGAGCCACACACTGCCCTCTGCGCCGTCGCCTGAACTGCCGACGCATGTCATCAATGCGTTTCGCAACTATGTGGAAGAAAAACAGCAGGCAACTGCAGGACAAAAACGCCTGCGTCCCCCTCGTCTCTTGCTTGATCCCTTTTCACCCATTGAGTTACACCGTCTGGAGCTACCTGCCCAACCGGTCGACGTAGATCGGGCAACATGGCGATATGAATGGAAGGCATGTTTGATCGGCGCCGCCACATGCAATGGCACACAGGTCGAAAAAGTACGCGTGCGCCGCATCGGATATGACTTGACGACAGAACCACGCACGGTTTCCCTGGAGTTGCCACCCGGGCAGGTGCGCGTTGAGTTGTGGGCCACGGCTGCCGAAGAAGATCAAGCCGCGCAGGCAGTGATGGTTGGGCGTTGGGTGGTCAGTCTGGCGCCGCCATCAGGACAGGCGCCGCTCCTGGCGTTCCGTGCGCAATCCGGTCAAGCGATCCGCACCGAACAGACGCTGCCGGCTGAGCGATTGTGGTTGCTCTATCCGCGCACGGCGCAGCTGAAACCGTTTGGAGAAGGGTGCTGCACCCAACAATTCGCCGCGTTGCTGGGTGACTGGTGGGATTGGCAGATTGAAGAGTGGGACTTGTCGCGCGCCACTGCGATGATTGTGGAGGCGTCTGGCGACACCTGGCCCTTTGTTGTTCGCAGTCAGTTACAGGAACCGCGCCTCGAAGGCGGCCAGCGTCTGTTAGAGGTTGTCAATGAAGAGGACGTCCCATTCTTTGTGGATGAGCTGCCAAGATTGTGGCTGCCGCGGCTGAACGATCAATCACGCAAGGATGAACTAGAGGCTTGGCGCATCGCAGTCTGCTCACGCTGGGCAGCCGTGCCTGCGCTGCCAGAATCGAGTCTGCGCCCGCTGTCGGATTGGAGACACGCGGTCACCGTGCAGACTGAGAGCGTTGAGTTTCCTCTGTCCGCCATCCTCGGCGCTGCGCCCATCGGTCTTTATGAGATTACAGTCGAGGGACCGCACAAAGTGCGCAAGAGCATGCGTTTCTCTGTGTGGCAAGGGATAACGATCAACAACTGGCAACCTGTCTATTTGCCCGGTCCGCACGGCGCTGAAGCTGTGACCTTTTCGATCTGTACGGCGTCGGCGCATCAGGTAATTGTCCAGCCGGGCGCCGAAGGCATTGCCGTCACATACAATGCGGAGGCGGGCTGCTACGCTGTCACGGTGGCGTCGACAGCCAGCGAGGCGCCCCTGTTCCTGGAAGCGCCGCGTGCCCAGGACGAGACAGTGCGCGTCGCATTGCACGTGCGGATTGCGCGGTTACGTTGGAAAGTGATGACGGATGAAGATGTCATGGAGTGGAGCACCACTCCGCTTCATCTGCCAGCGGACAAGTTGATACAAAGCCGGTCTCCCCATCTCTCGCTTGAACTAGACGCCGAGGAGTGGCCTGCAAGTCGTTTGTTGTTGCAAGACGCTGGAGCCACGGCTAAACCGTTGCAGATGAGCGATTGGCGTAAACCACAACGCGGACAACGACGGGTGCATCTTTCCCTGGCTGAATACAGTGACACGTTACGTCAGTTGATGGACTGTCCTGTGTTCACATTCAGTTTGGAGCTACGCAGCGAATCCACCGATCTCGGCTTGCCGCTGCTCTATCTTAACCGCGAGCCTGAGCTGACCGCTGTCTTGCTGGACTGGACACCTGACGGCGTCACCTACCTGCACTGGGAAGCGGAACATCGCCTGCGCAATCGCCGTGTGAGGTTGTGGTCGGCTTGGCAACCGTGGGCGCCGCCCCATGAGTTTTGCATTCCTGACGACGTCACCGCCACTGAACTTTCGGAGAAACCCGGCAGTGGGATGTTGCAACTGCCGGTCAAGCTGCCGCGCGGATGGTATCGGGTGGCGCTGCGTACGGCGCCCGCATGGGAAGAATTATCCGCGCCGCCTGAACCGCCGTCTGGCGCGCTGCTGGCACGCGATGCCGACCCTGATTTCCGTCTGCTTGAATTGGAGGATGCAGACCCTACAAACCCCGAACAGGAGTATCTCATCCATTTCGAGCGCGCCTGCATTCTGGATGCCATGCACGATGATGCCGGATGCCGGGCTGAGGTGCAGTGGCTCTTCAATCACCATGCGCAGGCTGCTTCCGACATGTTGTATTCCGTGTATCGCTGGCTGCACGCCCGCAACGACCCGACCGCACGCGCCATTCGCATGCGCATGTTTGCTCCCGACAAAGTTACACGTGTCTTGTTTGAAGACAAGTTCGCCAGCCTGCGCAAGAGTTACATGGAGGCTTTCGCTGAAATCAGATTTGTCAAGCCTGAATGCGCCCTTCTTGTGCTCCAGTCCGGGCAATTTCCTGAACTGGAGAGCCATGCCCTACAAATCCTGTTGAAGCGTCAAAGTCCTGAAGCGGTGGGTCATATCCTTAGCAGGGTGTCCCAAGGCGCGTTGAGTGAACAAGACGCCGTAGCTCTGCTTGGCATCGAAGGCCGTGCTGAATTTGCTTTGCAGACTCTGCTCAGGCAGCCAGCAGACCCAGTGCGTGACCGCATTATCCTCAGACTGTTGCCACTTTCCCCGACGGCGTCGCTTGTCAGGCTCGGAGACTGGGTGCATTCTGAGGCGGGCTGGGGCAAAATCGAGACGATTTCTCTCGGAGGGGAGTCAAGAAGTTGGTTCGATCCAGAACACGAAATGCCGGAGTTAGGCGTCGTGTTGCGCCCTAACTTCAACCCGATCCGCATGGTGCTTCATGTGCCTAGCAAGACAATGGTATTTCCGGGACAAGCTCACCTGTACCAGTGTACGAAAGATCACGGCTGCGCTGGTTTCATTTCAAGATGGCGGGATGACGTGATTGAACAACACAACCGCATCGCTCACGATGGCATGCAACCCGCCTTTCAACAGATCGACGCACATGAATGGCGATGGCGGAAGGCGCCCACATACCACCGCCAGCCACCTGATAACGAGTTTCAATGATCGGTTGATTTCCAGTTTGGTTTGAAGGGAACAGACTCATGGCTCTCCACCCGTTGACAACGACGCGTGCATTGCACGATTCCTACATTCGGTATCTGAAGACCATCAAGCCCTTTCAAGATGACGAGTTGCGCCGCGAGTTCGCTGAATCACTCGGTAGATCCGATGCGCTGATGAAGGGCCCGATTGTCGAAGCATCGCCGCCATTTCTGCCGGGGGCAAGCCTGGCGCAGCTTGTGGCGGAGGGCGTGTTGACGCGCGGCTTCTCGCGCTTGTGCAACCCGGAACTGCCCTACGAGCGCCCACTGCACCGTCATCAAGAGATTGCCATTCGCAAAGCGGTTGGCGGGCGCAACATTGTGGTGGCAACCGGCACCGGCAGCGGCAAGACAGAGACCTTTTTGATCCCGATCTTCGATCATTTGCTGCGTGAAGAGGCGCAAGGGACACTGAGTCGCCCCGGCGTGCGGGCGCTGTTGCTGTACCCGATGAACGCGCTGGCGAACGATCAGGTGAAACGTCTGCGCCGCATCTTGGCGAATTATCCCTCCATCACCTTTGGTCGCTATGTAGGCGAAACTGAGGATACTGAGCAAGTAGCGCGCAAGGCATTCGAGCAGAACTATCCGGAGGAGCCGGACATTCCGAACGAACTAAAGAGCCGACAAAAGATTCAGGCGGCGCCGCCACACATCCTGTTGACCAACTACGCCATGTTGGAGTATCTGCTGCTGCGCCCCAAAGACTCAACGCTGTTTGACGGCGATACAGGTCAGTTCTGGCGTTTTCTGGTGCTGGACGAGACGCATGTTTACAGCGGCGCCAACGCCACCGAGATCGCCATGCTCCTGCGACGGCTACAAGACCGCGTGATGCAAGGACAGCCGCGGCGGCTCCAGGCAATTGCGACCAGCGCAACGTTGGGCGCAGGCAGGAAGGATTTTCCTGATGTGGTGCAGTTTGCCAGTGATTTGTTCAACGTGCCATTTGAGTGGGATGACAACGACGCGTCGCAACAGGATGTCGTCGAGGCGGCGCGTGTCCCTGTGGCTGATTTGGGCGAGGCGTGGGGCGCCGGCGCACTGTCCTTCTATCGACAACTTGGCGAATGGGCCAACACCTGGCGCGAAATGCCAGCGGAACAGTCATCAATCCGGCAGTCCATTGCGGCGTTGGCGGAATTGCCTCCTGTCCCACCAGCTATCCTGGACAAAGCAAAACAAGCTGCGCTTCGTCAACCAACAGATTCCCTTCCTGTTTTTCTCTACCATCTGCTGCGCGGCGACCGCCAGTTGCAGCGACTGCGTTCACAGCTAGAAACGGGACCAGCCGATTTGACCCGGCTGGCAGATGAGCTGTTTGACGGCGACGAGGAATCCATTGTCAATCTTGTCTCGGCGGCGATTCTGGCGCGGGAGCGGGCGGGCGATGCGCCGCTGTTGCCGGCGCGCTATCATGTTTTTGCGCGTGCGCTGGAGGGTGCGTTCGTTTGTCTCAATACGGAAGCGCATAACTCCCCAGGTAAGCCGCCAACGCCGCGTCTCTTTCTGCGCCGACATAAATTCTGTCCACACTGCAACAGCCGTGTGTTTGAGCTTGCCAACTGCACGCGCTGCGGCGCCTCCTATCTGATCGGAGACATCACTTCAGGCGAAAAACTTGAGGAAAGCGGTGGCCCGCCGCCTGTGAAGGAACAATCCTACCTGATCCAAAACAGCGCGCTCTATGATGAGGTTGCCAGGAATCTTGCCTATTTTGTGTTGGATCCACAGGCGTCGGAGTGGGATGAAGACGAAGCGCTGGTGTCAGAAGCTGAGATGGAAGACGTTCAGTCGGAACCCAATCTGGAGAAGATGCGTCTGTGCGTGGAATGTGGCGCGATCTATGGTGAGCATGATGCTCGACGCTGCAAATGCAAATCACAACTCAGCCAGGTCTTCCGGGTCGAAACGAATCGCGCCAAGACGCTGCGGCGCTGCGTGCGTTGCTCGACCCATGCCAGCGGCGGTGTGATCTACCGTTTCCTCACCGGCCAGGACGCGCCGGTCAGCATTCTGGCAGATTCACTCTATCAATATGTGCCGCTGGCGCGCAAGGAATCGGAGCAGGATAAGCCGGGCGCAGGGCGTAAGCTGCTCAACTTCACCGACAGCCGTCAAAATGCAGCATTCTTTGCCGCCTATCTGGATCGTGTGCATCAGCGTAACCTGCGGCGTCAGTTGATCATGCGTACAGTCAAGAATGCTGTGCAAACGGGCAGCGCAAACCTGCGGCTCGAAGACCTGCTCCCACGGCTGGTCAGGAGCGCAGAGATGGCGGGTCTTTTTTCAGAGACCGACGGTGTTGACAAGCGTGAGCGAACGGCGGCAATCTGGCTGATGCAAGAGTTCTCGCCTCTTGATCGCCGGATTAGTCTTGAGGGTGTTGGACTGCTGCGTTTTCAGCCAGTTGCGCCCGCCAAATGGGAAGCGCCCAGGTTTCTGACGCAGGCGCCGTGGAACATGAGCAACGAGGAGGCGTTCAATCTGATCCAGCTTCTGTTCAACACACTTCGCTGGCAAGGCGTGCATACCTTTCTGTTGTCAGACCGCGTTGACCTGCGCAAAGACGAAGCGTTTGCACCCCGACAAAAGGCGATCTATGTCCGCAAAGACCGGGGTGGCGCCAACAAGGAGCGAGGGATTCTGGGATGGTTGCCCGCCAGCCGCAGCAATGCGCGTGTTGAAATCGTAAAGAAGTGGCTTGTTGCCGCACGCGGGCTGGATGAGAAAGACGCCGCAGGGCGTGCCGTTGAAATCCTTCGTGAGCTTTGGGATTATCTCACGGGAGTATCCAGCCCATGGCAGCGTTATTTTGTCGCCGAAACGGTCGCCAAAGAAGGCGTTCTGTATCAACTCGATTATCGTATGTGGGAGCTGGCGCCAGTCCTGGATGCTGCCTCCGGCGGCTGGTACATCTGTGACCGCTGTCAGAACATCTCGGCGAGCAGCCTGGGTGAGATTTGCCCGATTTACGGTTGCACAGGTCAGTTGCGTCCGTTGAGCGCAGATCACAGCGCGCTAAAAGACAACCTCTATCGTGACATCTATCTGAACGGCGACGCCATCCCCATGCGTGCTGAGGAACATACTGCACAATGGGTCACGAAAAAAGCAGCGGAGATACAAAACCAGTTCATCAACGGTGATGTCAATGTGCTCAGTTGCTCCACCACCTTTGAGCTGGGCGTCGATGTTGGAGACCTGCAGGCAGTCGTGCTGCGCAACGTGCCACCCACAACCGCCAATTATGTGCAGCGCGCCGGGCGCGCCGGACGCCGCACGGATTCAGCAGCATACGTCCTGACCTTTGCCCAGCGCCGCTCACATGATCTGACCTATTACGAGCAACCGGAGAAAATGGTCGCTGGACGGGTCACGCCGCCGACCGTTGTCCTCTCGAACGAGCGGATTATTCGGCGCCACTTGCATTCGGTCGTGATGGCAGCGTTCTTCCGTTGGGCGAAAGAACAACACAATACCGAGTATCACACGGTCGGTGAGTTTTTTGTTCCCAATGACCGGGAGTCGGGCGTCGACCTTTTGGTAAAGTTTTTGAGATTGCAGCCTGGCTACCTGGCAAGTGCGCTGGATCGTGTGTTGCCGTCCGATGCCGACCTTCGCCGTGAACTGATGCTGGCGGACTGGGAATGGGTTTCAGCGTTGATGAATCAAACCCAAGAGGGTATTCTTGACCGCGCAATTGCGGAAGTCAAAAGTGAGATAGACACATTTTCTAATCTTGAGCAGCAAGCCGCAAGTGAAAAGAAATACAAACAGGCCGAGCTGTTCCAGCAAGTTCAGAACCAGATCCGCAGACGCGATCTGCTAGGCTTCCTGGGGAGCAGAAACGTGCTTCCCAAGTACGGATTCCCGACTGATGTGGTTGAATTGAAGACCGATCATCTGACTATTGACGGTGCAAAAGACATCGCGCTGGATCGAGATCTGCGCATCGCCATATCCGAGTTTGCGCCAGGTAGTGAAGTCATTGCCGCAAAGAAACTGTGGGTGAGCACAGGCATCCGACGCCTGCCGGATCGGAGATGGCCGCCATACGAATACGCTATCTGTCGCAACTGCAAGCGTCTGAACTTCGAGGCAGAGTCGCTCCACGCTTATTGTGAGTGTGGCGAGCCGTTGAACGAGGGAAGACAGGGCAAACGAACCACCTTCATTGTCCCCGAACAGGGCTTTGTCGCCGCCAAAGAAACTAGATCGCCTGGCGAAGCTGCGCCACAGCGCATCTATGCAAGCCGAACGTATTTCGCCCGTTACAAGCTGCCTGACAGGCAGGGAAATGATAGCGCCGCCGCTGAAATCGCGCCAGAGGAACTCGATGAGTCATTTGCTGACAGCCCTGTGCAGGTCTGGAAACGATATTCTCGGTATGGTTGGCTTGCGGTTGTCAACGACGGCATGGGATCGGGATTCATGGTTTGCCCATTCTGCGGCTATGCGGAGCTTGCCAATCGTTCCACTACCAGGAAGGGTAAGAAAGATAGGGCAGCCCATCGGAATCCGTTGACGGATCGAGAGTGTAACGGTGGGTTGAGTCACTATCATCTGGGGCATTTCTTCATGACTGACGTGTTGGAGACAACGTTCCGCCTCCGCATTCCTACCGAGGGCGCGATCTACTCACTGCTTTACGCGATACTCGACGGCGCGAGTGAGGCGCTTGGCATCCAGCGCAGTGATATCCATGGCGCATATTACTACCAGTCGTCGGGGATGTCACCCTCGCTGATTTTCTATGATGACGTGCCCGGCGGCGCCGGTCATGTCAAGCGCATCTATCACAACTTGCGCCCGACCCTGGAGGCTGCACTCGACCGGCTGGAACGCTGTGAGTGTGGAATCGAGACAAGTTGTTACAGTTGTCTGCGCAACTATCAGAACCAATTCATCCATGATAAGCTACAGCGCGGGGTTGCTATTGAGTTGCTGATGCAGATTCTTGGCAAGGCTGATGCAGGCACACATCCAGGCGCTGCGTGATATAGATTCGGGTGTCAATGCATACAAGAACATTGCCCAAGGTTGGTTTTGATCGTTTTGTCACCCTTGAATGGGCTGATTATGCGCTAGACCTTGCTCTGACAAATCAATCGCCACAGAAGCTGCGCGAATGGCTTGCACCACAGATTGCCGGTCATTATGCGCTGCGCAAGACAACGAATACACTGTCCAATTTGTGGGTTATCCCATATCCAGAAACCGAGCGATTGCGCCAACGTGGATTGGAGTTGGCGCAATCGCTTCCCCCTTACGAGCGCATCGTTCTTCACTGGGGCATGGCACTGGCAAACTTTTCTCTGTTTCGCCTGACGACACAAGCCATCGGTAAGCTTTTACGCCTTCAAGGTGATTTCCGAACTCAGGAGATCACGATGCGCGTCTTGGAGCAGAACAATGTTGACAACACCGTCGTTCGTTCTGTGGCGCGGATTATCCAAAGCATCAGCGCCTGGGGCATCGTTGACAAAGTTGGGCAACAGTATCGCCAGACGACCGTAGTCAATTTGCACGACCCCGCTGTGATTGAATGGCTACTTGAGATAGTGTTATGTTCCCAGCCGGGGCGTCACCTGTCACTCGTCGATTTGGTGCGCGCCAACGAGCTGTTTCCCTTTGAGGTTACGACACAGGGCAGAGCAATCGTGCACGCGTCGCCGCGATTTGCGGTGACGCTCGAAGGCTTGGATCGAGAGACGGTAGGCTTGTTTTTGTGACATTTGCCCGCTGGAGAAACGCTGGATCGACATGCGTGCAGGATCTGTGCTGCGGCTGGGCTGGCGGTGGGCAGCGGTGTGTGTGTGTGCTTCATGTTCGGGGCGCACAGCCTTCGATTCATATCGAGGCTGAACGCTGAAGTCGGCTCATGGAGTTTAACCAATAGATTCGGTAACCGTAGGTTCGGCTTCCAGCCGAACGCTTTTGGTCAACCATACCGTCACGCCGGAGGCGATGCCCTATGGGAGAGGCCGCTGCGTGCGTTGAAGACGACAACATCGATTGCTGAATCATTTTGTTAACCCTCATGATTCACCGGTGTGGTGCAGCATCCGTCGTCGGATGCTGCGGCCGGGCTGGCGGTGGGCGGCAGGGCGCGGGTTGGTGTGTTTGACGGGTGGGCGAGGGCTGTCTATACTGAGGACATGACGACAGTGTTAACCCGCAAGCATCCGACCATCCTTCCTGCCGAATTTGTGCAGGTGCTTGAGCGGGCACCGGGGTCATAGAGAATGGAGCAGCCCATGTCGATAGAAATTGCGCCGCGGATTGTGGTGGATCAAGCTGTGCGTTTTGGCAGACCGGTGATTCGAGGCACGCGCGTGCCGGTGGCGATAGTGGTTGCCAAGTTGGCGGGCGGAATGAGCGTTGATGAAATCGTTACCGAATACGATCTCAGCGTAGAGGATGTGCAGGCTGCGCTGCACTATGCGGCTCAGCTTGTCGCCGATGAAGAATTTCTGCTTGCTGCTTGACCGATGCTGCGATTCCTGATCGATGAGGACATGCCGCGTTCGACGGCGGTTGTGCTGCGCACGGCTGGCTATACAGTCGACGATGTCCGTGACGTTGGGTTGCGTGGACATCATGATGCCGATATCTTCGCACATGCACAGAGCGTGCATGCCGTTCTCATCTCCTGCGATAAGGGCTTTGTCAATACGCTGACGTTCCCTGTCGGCTCGCATGCAGGGATAATCGTTGTTCGTATCCCCGATGAAGCACCGCCTGCCGAACTAAATGAGACGTGGTCATAAATCATGCGGCCCTCAGAAGAGGCTTAATGCCGACGCCGACAGGTCTCTGATGTTGGATCTGGTAGAGCAAAACGACTTGATACAGCAAGACGGCGCCAAGCACGATAAGT
>BOKO01000034.1 GCA_016861025.1 Chloroflexota bacterium | reverse complement strand
ATGTAGCATGTCGTTGCCTCCTGGTGTAGACCGGTTTCGCAACTACTATGCTACGGAGGTAGCCGCACTTTGACTACTTCAGGGTGCGGCTTTTCCCACTTTTCGATTTATGACCACGTCTCGTTTAGTTCGAGGTTCGATAAGCGAGCGGTGATTTGCCCGTCTCTTTCCGAAACACTCTGCTAAAGTACGCTGGATCGTTGAATCCTACGGTGAAAGCCACCTCGGTTATGGTGAGGTCGCCGTGCGTCAGCAGGTCGCATGCACGCGCCACGCGATAGGAATTCACATAATCCCAGAGAGAGCTGCCAAAATGCCGCCGGAATACACGCGATACATACGCTGGCGTCACCCCCAGTTCCGCAGCAATTTGCTCACGCGTCAGCTGCGTTGCATAGTGGTCGGCAACAAACTTGCGAATTTTGTCGGCAAACTGCTGCGATTGTAGGGTGTGGCGCCGCTTTGAATTTGGGCGGTGCATGGCGGTCGATGAGTCGGCGTCCAGCTCCTCATCCATCAATGGGTGCGGCAAAAACAAATGACAGGTCGCACCCTGACCAGGTTCGCTCTCAATTTGCAACTCACCTCGATGGAGTTGCAGTAGATAGTGCGCAATGGTCAACCCCAACCCGAAATGATGCTCTGCACCATTTGAAGAAAGCGTCGGCCCCAAAATGCCGCCCTGCCGAATTTGCGCCAGGGTCTCGGCGGCAATGCCACAGCCGGTGTCTTGGACCCACACATGCGTCTGGGCGTCAGAACACTCGGCGCCAAGCACAATCTGCCCATGCTCGGTGTGGCGCGCAGCGTTGCTGAGCAAATTCATCAATACATTGCGCAGTCGAACCGGATCGACATAGACGGAAGGTAAAGAGGTCGGCGCCTGCAACCGCCATCGGACATTCTGGTTTTCGCCATAGATCCGCTGTGCGCTCTCAAACACGCCGAGCAGCAGCGGATACAATTCGACATACTCTGGATAGATCTGCAGTGCGCCTGTCTCAGCCTGTGCAAGTTCGAGCAGGTCATTGATCATGCGTTCTAAATCGGCGCCGCTGTGCTCGATGTAACTCAGGTCTTGAAGCAGCTCTGCAGGCAGTGGCTCACCATAGGGGTTTGGTGTTGCAAGTGCGGCTTGACAATATCCCAGGATCACATTGAGCGGCGTGCGCAGCTGATGGCTGATATGAGCCAACAGTCGCGACCGTAGCAGACCGGCGTGTACAGCCTGTGCGCGCGCCTGAAGCGCCTGCGCGTACAACTGCGCGTTGCGCATTGCTGCACCCAGCTCGTTCGCCAGCGTCTGCAGCGAGTCCAGCTCCGCCTGATTGCGCACGACGCGCTGATGACTGTGCAAATCCAGCAAACCAAGAATGCGACCGCCGACGCGCACCGGCAAAACCACGCGTGAACGCACGTCGGGCCAACGTGGATCGGGCGGATAACGATGGCTGTTCATTGCATCGGGAATGTAAACTGCCTGGTTATTGAGCAAGGCGTGCACTAGCGGCCCGGACGCAGACAACGGAATCACCTCGGCGGCGCCGGCAGCGTCGCTGCGCTCCATGCGCTGCAACATGCGGTCGCTGTTTGACCACAGATAAAAATGCACCCGATCATAAGCGTAACGCGCGCCGATGATTTCAGACATCGAATCCAATAATTCGTCCTGGTCTAGAATCATCCCGATGCGCTGGTTCAGCTCCAGGCTGGTTTCCAATTGTACAAGTCGTTGCTCTTCGAGTCTACGATTGACATCAACCAGACGGCTTGGCAGATCGGCAATGAACACCAGCTTTCGCGCCGCCACCTGCCCCACATTTGTCGCCGTCACCAGCTCAAAGGTGTAGGGGAAATGATCTGGCAAAGGCTCCCCGAGGGCGGCCAGACGAGCGAACTCGGCTAAATTGAACCCCAGCTGCTGGGGGCTGGTCTCAATGGTGGCGGCCATTGCGCCGGCTTCAATTGCAGCGATCGCCAGCGGGTCTCCATTGATCCCCACCACCACCGTATGCTCATCGATGACGCCAAGCTGAGTGCAGGCATCGCGTCCTGCCAGCGCTAAAGGGTCAGACAATCCGAAGATGGCGTCGATCTTGCCGCCAACCTGCGTCAACCACACGTCGCTTTCTTCTAGCAACTGCTCCAGCACCTCTTCATAACGCCACCCACTGCCCACATTGATGCGCCGCAAACCGCTGTATTTTGTTGCAACTTCATTGAATCCCCGGTGACGCAAAGTCGCAGTCAGCACAGGATCATCGCACGCACCGACTACGAGCACTGTGCCGCGACCTGTAAGTCGTTCGGCAATGTAATCCGCGGCCATAATCGCCGCACGCTCAAGCCCATGAACGCTGACAAGGAGGGGATGAATCAGGGCGGTGTCCTCCGAACAGATGATTGGCGTCCCGGCCCCAAGAATTGCCAACATCAGGGAATCATCCACTACATGACTGATAAGTGCGCCGATCTCTTGCGCTTTGAGATCATCCAAGAAACGCAAATACGTGTCATCAGACAGGGCTGTTCTAGGCACCGTGAGCGGAATCAACTCAAGTCCCAACGTATCCGCACGCTGCTGCACGGCCTCGCGCACCTGCACCCAAAAGGGATCGCCTGGAACGAGCCCAAATCCTATTCGGATCGTCGGCAATGGCATAAGATTCCTCTGAGATTGACACCATATACGTCGCAGAACTACAATCAACAGCAGCTTTACAGCCATTGTTTCAAGGAGCATTTCTGATCATATCGATCGAGACAGTGCTCGTCAAAGTCAATTAGGAGATTCATCATGACCGCTCGACTACACGGCGTTTTTGCGCCCGTCCTCACCCCAATGCGCGACGACCTCAGCCCAGATACACCCAAGTGGATCGCCTTTTGCAAGCAGCTTCTCGCCGACGGCTGCACCGGGTTAGCGCCCTTTGGCACGACCAGCGAAGCGAACTCGCTGGGGCTGGACGAACGCATGGAGATGCTCGACGCGCTGATCGAAGCGGGCGTCCCCGCTGCGCAGTTGATGCCCGGCGTCGGCACATGCGCCATCCCCGACACAGTCAAGCTGGCGGCGCAGGCGGCGCGGCTGGGCTGCGGCGGCGTGCTGATGCTGCCGCCGTTCTACTACAAGGGCGTCAGCGATGAGGGCGTCTTCCGCGCCGTGGCCGAGGTGATCGAACGCGTCGGCAATGCGCGGCTGCGCGTGTATGTCTACAACATCCCGCCGATCGCCGTGGTCGGCTACTCGCTGGCAGTGATCGAACGGCTGCTCAAAGCCTATCCGGGCGTCGTCATCGGCATGAAGGATAGTTCGGGCAACTGGGCCTATCAAGAATCGGTGCTAGACCGCTTCCCCGGTTTCGATGTCTTCACCGGCTCCGAGCGCTTTCTGCTTGCCAACCTGCGCATGGGCGGCGTCGGCACGATCAGCGCCATGGCGAACGTGATCCCCGCCAAGATTCGCTTCTTGTACGACAACTACCTGGCGGAGAACGCCGATCAAGTGCAGGAAAGGCTCGATCGTTACCGCGAGGCGACGCGCGACTACGCCGCGATCCCGGCGCTCAAGCAGATCATGGCGAACCGCACCGGCGACCGCACCTGGCTGAACCTGCGTCCGCCGCTTGTCAACCTGAGCGAGGCGGCCACGCACGAGATGCTGGCAAAGTACGCAGCGGCGTGACATCATGAGTAGACTGCCGAGTCGCGGCGCTTCCCCTGGCGGATGGGGCAAGCCGCCGCCCGTCGAACGGGAGCCGCTTTACACGCGCATCTACGCCGTCGTGCGACTGATCCCACCCGGACAGGTCGCCACCTACGGGCAGGTTGCTGAGATCGTCGGCGGCTGCACCGCGCGCATGGTCGGTTACGCCATGGCCGCCTGCCCGGATGACGTGCCCTGGCAGCGCGTCGTCAATGCGCAGGGCAAGGTCAGTCCACGCGCCGATCACTGGGGCGCCGAAGTGCAGCGCCAGCGGCTAATCGAAGAGGGCATTGAATTTGACGCCGATTATCGCATGGATCTGGCGCGCGTGCGTTGGCGCGGCCCCGAACGCGAATGGCTGATTGAGCATGGCTACCCCTTGCCTGAAGAACGCGGTCTGCCATCAGACGATGAACAACTGCGGTTGTTTTAAGATTGACTCGAATGTTTCACCCGATCCATTTGACACAAGCGCACACGTCGAACATAATTGATTTATTGAAACTACGTCTCAATTGCTGGAGAAGAGGTGGATGTTGCCAGGACAGAAACACCCGGTTCAACACGACGTCACGATGCCAGCCATCGAGCTGCAGAAAGTCAGCGTGCGCTATGATCAGACAGTGGCGCTGGACTCAGTGACGCTGCGCCTGAACCGCGGGGATCGCGTGGCAGTCGTTGGGCCGAATGGCGCCGGCAAGAGCACGCTCTTTCACGTGATTGCAGGCGTGGTGCGTCCCCAGGAAGGGCAGGTGCGCATCTACGGCAGCGGGCCTGGCGGACACATCTGCGTGGGCTATGTGCCGCAGCGCAAGGTGATCGACTGGGATTTTCCGGTGACGGTGACCGACGTGGTGATGATGGGACGCGTGGGCAAGATGGGCTTTCTGCGCTGGCCCTCGCGCCACGACCGCGACGTCGTGCGCGCAGCGTTGGATGAAGTCGGGATGAGCGCCTATGCCAATCGCCAGATTGGCGAGCTTTCCGGCGGGCAGCAACAGCGCGTCTTTCTGGCGCGTGTGCTGGCGCAGGAGGCGGAGCTACTGTTGATGGACGAACCGCTAACCGGGCTGGACATGCCGAGTCAGGAAGTGATCCTCTCGTTAATCGACCGCATTCAGCGCAACGGCGTCACCGTGATGGTGGCTTCGCACGATCTCAATCAGGCCAGCGAGCAGTTCCCCTTGATTTTGTTGCTCAACCGCAGCGTGATTGCCTTTGGGCCGCCCGACGAGGTGCTGACCACAGCAAATTTGCTGGCGGCTTACGGCGGACACATGCATGTCGTGCGCGCCGACAACGGCGACTTGTTGTTGGCGGACACCTGCTGCAGCGGCGGCGCTGAGATGCTGCTGCCCACGCTGACGCACGTCACTGCACCCGTGATTCAATCGGTGCCGCAGTCTGCAGTCGAGGAAATGCGCCCGCCGCGCTGAGCGGCTGGTGGACGTCGGCTGCGTTTCGCCCTTCGCAACTCGCTCCTCCCTTGTTTTTATGTAGCATCGCGGAACTGCACTATGGAACTGCTGCAAGTGTTGACCGAGCCGTTGAGTTACCCGTTTATGGTGCGGGCGTTGTTGGCAGCGATCATGGTGGGCGTCCTCTGTCCGGTGGTTGGCGCCTATATGGTGCTAAAAGGTCTTTCGTTTTTTGGCGACGCGCTGGCGCATGCGATTCTTCCTGGCGTGGTGTTGACATTCTTGCTTGGCTGGCCCATGGCAATCGGTGCGCTGGCTTCGGCGTTGATCGCAGCATTTCTGATCGGCCTCATCAGTCAGCGCAGCACCCTGCAAGAAGACACGGCGATCGGCATCGTCTTTGCAGGCGCGTTTGCACTGGGCGTGGCGATGTTGAGCACGGTCAACAACTACGCCGTCGACCTGACCCACATTCTTTTTGGCGACGTGTTGGGTGTTTCGCAAAATGATCTCTGGGTGATCCTGGCGCTTGGGGCGATGGTGCTGAGCGCAATTTTGATTCTTTACAAAGAATTCCTGGTGTTGACTTTTGACCCCGTGCTGGCGCTGGTGTTGCGTCTGCCTGCGACCGCGCTGCGCTATCTGATGCTCGGTCTGATCGCGCTGACCGTAGTGACCTCGCTGCAGACGGTGGGTATAGCGTTGGTGCTCGCCATGTTGGTGACGCCTGCGGCTACAGCGCGCATCCTCACACGACGCCTGCCCGCGATGATGGCGGTTGCAGCAGCGCTCGGCGTGATCTCGAATGTATCGGGGCTTTACATCAGCTATTACCTCAACATCGCCTCTGGCCCAACAATGGTGCTGGTGGCGACGTTGTTCTTTGGTCTGGTTTTCCTCTTTGCACCTGGCCGCGGTATGATCTGGCGCATTGCACCCACCACATCTTGAGAGGATAGCGTGATGTCAATCAAACCAGACCACTGGATTCGACGCATGGCGTTGGAACATAAGATGATCGAACCTTTTGTCGAGGGGCAGATACGCGAAGGCGTCGTCTCTTATGGGCTGAGCAGCTTTGGCTACGACATTCGCGTGGCGGATGAATTTCGCATCTTCACACCCGCGACCGGTCAGCTCAGCGTCGTCGATCCCAAAGCCATCGACGCCCGCGCCATGATTCCATATCAAGGTGATGTCTGCATCGTGCCGCCCAACAGCTTTGCGCTGGCGCGCACAGTGGAATATTTTCGCATTCCGCGCAACGTGCTGACGATCTGCCTGGGCAAGAGCACCTATGCGCGCTGCGGCATTATTGTCAACGTCACACCCTTCGAGCCAGAGTGGGAAGGCTACGTGACCATCGAGATCAGCAACACGACGCCGCTGCCTGCCAAGATATACGCCAACGAAGGCATTGCGCAAGTGATCTTTTTCGAGGGCGACGAGCCGGAAGTCTCCTACGCCGACCGCAAGGGCAAGTATCAGGGGCAACACGGCATCACATTGCCGCGTCTGTAAGCGAATTTAGTGGTTGGGCTGATAAAGACGCGCCTGAATTGTTCCGGGCGAACATCGGAAGACGATCGTATCGCCGTGCAATTCGTAGGGCGTCTCGATCGTCGCATAGTTTGACCAGGAGAGCACGTCGGACAACAAAAACCGCCGCCCGTCAATCTCCAGAATATAAGGGTGTCCCCAGACCGCCGAAGCGCGCATGAAGTTGAAGATGCGCCGCGCCGTCCACTCCACCGAAATCGAAAAGTCCTCTGCATGCGGCCACGGCTGATAGCTGCCGCCGGGCGGCTGTCGTCGATAGGGCAGCTCTCCGCCGATGACGTGGTGCAGAACTTCCACCAGCGCACGTCCACCCGCTCGCGCCATAAGTCTGGTGGCGTCATGTTCGGAAATGCCGTCGGAAAGCGGGACAGCGCGCTGAGCCGCGATCGGCCCCGTGTCGAATTGTCCATCCATCCAGTGCACGGTGACGCCGGTTCGTTGTTCGCCGGCGCGGAATTGCCAGAAGATCGGCGCTGGCCCACGGTAATTGGGCAGCAGCGACGGGTGAACATTCAGAAAGCCGTGACGCGGCACAGCCAACAGCGCTTCGGGCACAAGCCGGGGAAAACAGGCGACGATGCCAAGCGCCGGCGCCAGGGATTTCAAGATGCGCAGCGTCTCATCCGCCTTGACGCGTTTGATGCCGTAAAGCGGAATGCCATGCTGCCAGGTCGTTTGCAACACGCTTTCCTTGACAAAGGTCGAGTTGAGCTGCAACGAGTTCGGATCGTTTTCGGCCACGATAGCGTCGGGAGGAAGCAGCGACTTGATCGTCGTATCTTCAGACAAGCCCGGCAGATTCTGCCCCGCAAGCCAGACGGCGGAAATCTTGATCCGCGCCGAAATCAGCATTTCCAGCACGATGCGCGAGTATTCACAATCTGAACCTAGAAAAACCACCTCAAAAGCCATCGCTCAACTTGTGCGCCTTTGGAAACGTGTAGATATTGACAGCAGTACATTCTACACCGAAGTTCAATAACTCAAGCATTGCAAACTATCGGCGGGAGAGTGAACTGCCAGGGCGTCAACAATTGCACCACCATCGAGGTCTGTGGAAAAGCAAAAGAAAGATGGATTTAGGGCTACTGCCCTGGCATATCGCGAGTTGCGATCATGTTCACGCCGCTGCCTGCGACATTGGCTGCAATCACATCGCCCATCTTCACCGGCGCTGTCACGCGCACATGGCGCAGCGCGTGGCAAATGGTGAGCACCATCTCCTTCGGCGCCGGCCGATCCGAACGCACTGGCAATCTTGCCCAACGTGCATGATCGATGGCGACGGTTGTCGTGACCGTGCGCTGCGGCGCAGTGTGCTCCTGGATTGCATATTCTTTGCCGCGGCGACACGAGAAACCGCGCACTTCGACGATGGCGTGCGTTTCAGGCGCCTCATCAACTTCTAGCCGACACCCAAGCGGACAGCCGATGCACAGGTATCGCACGGTGACCAACTCGCTCATCTCAGCAACCCTCTCTCCTATCGAATCTGCTTTCCTGTTCGACGCTGGCTGTCAACCGTCTGCGCGAGGCGCGACATCGACGCGCAGCGCGCCGTTGTGAAAATGGTGCAAGACGGCCGGGCGCAACTTCAGGTTAACCATTTCCGCAGGGAAGACGTAGCGCAGTTTCTTCTCGTAGATCACTTTGCCCCCTAAGTCGGTGAGGCGCAGGCTGCACGCCTCAAGGGGGCGACGCGTGCGCATGTAGATTGTGTGCTCGCGCTCGGTCGAAATTGTGTGGGGCACACAATAGGCGACATTTTCACCCGGCAGCAGGCGTACATTGTCGGCTGGCGGCGCGGCGCCGGCCACATATCGGCCTGCGCTGCGCCCTGCCAGCATCGCTTCGGCGCTGACAAAATCGACCAGGTCATGGATGTGTACGACATTCCCGCACGCAAAGACGCCGTTGCGCGAGCATTCCATCGTGCTGGTGACGACTGGGCCATTTGTCATCGGATCGATGCGCAGCCGCAATTGTTCGGAGAGTTCGTTTTCAGGAATCAACCCAATTGAAATGAGCAGCGTGTCGCACGGCACATCCCATGCCCGCTCCATCTGTGGACGCAGATTGGCGTCGACCGGCGCCACCGTCACTTTCTCGACGCGGTCGCGACCATGAATCTCGACCACAGTCGTCGAAAGATGAAGCGGAATGTCAAAGTCATGCAGGCACTGCACAATGTTGCGATTCAAACCGTTGGCATAGGGCATCAGCTCGAAGACGCCCACCACTTCCACACCTTCCAGCGTAAGTCGCCTTGCCATGATCAGACCGATATCGCCGGAGCCGAGAAGCACGGCGCGACGCCCCGGCAGCAAGCCATAAAGATTGACGAGACGCTGCGCCATGCCTGCGGTGAAGATGCCCGCCGGGCGCGTGCCAGGGATATGGATTGCCGCGCGCGTGCGTTCGCGCGCGCCCATCGCCAACACGATGGCTTGTGCATCGATCAACGAAACGCCTTCCTCCTGCGTCATCAGCTTGACGCGACGCTCTCTGTCCACGTCAAGCACAAATGCATCGGTCACAACATCGATATTGCGTTTCACCACCTGCGTCAGCACGCGCTGTGCATATTCGGGCCCGGTCAACTCTTGACCAAAGCGATGCAGCCCAAAGCCGCTGTGGATGCACTGCACCAGAATGCCGCCGGCTTCTGTCTCGCGGTCCACAACCAGAATGTGATCGGCGCCGGCGTCCTGCGCAGCGACCGCCGCCTCCAGCCCAGCCGGGCCGGCGCCCACCACGACGACATCGTAGCTGCCGCGCAGATGGCGCGGGTTGGATGTGATCATGCGTCCCCCACTTCGATTCCGGGCGCCCTTTCGTCGCCATTCACAGCCTCTTGCCGTTCACACACCAGCCACGAATCTGCACCACGCTTCGTGAGCGCAGTCATCGGCAGGCGGCGCAGCCTGGAAAGCAGTTCCATGCAACGAATCGTGCAAAAGCCGCCTTGACAGCGCCCCATACCCGCGCGTGTGCGGAACTTAATGCCATCGAGCGTCGAGGCGCCGCGTTCGATGGCGTCGATCACCTCGCCTTCGGTGACGGTTTCACAGCGACATACAATGCGTCGATAGCGCGGATGGCGCAACGTCAGCGCGATCTGTTCCTGGGTGGAAAGGGCGGCAAAATGAACCGGATGCGGCGCCCTGCCGACAAAGTCATTGCGCAGCGTCATCGGTAGATTCTCCGCCTGCAGAATTTCGACGATCATTCTGGCAATGGCAGGGGCGGCGGTAAGACCGGGCGATTGAATTCCTGCGGCATTGATGAAACCGCGCCGCGCCGTCGGCCCGATGATGAAATCTTCGCCATCGGCTGATGCACGCAGACCGGCGAACTGCGCAATGATGTCTTTTTCATTGATGCCTGGCGCCAGCCGTCGGACTGCATCGAAGACTGTTCGCGCGCCTTCGGCGCTTGTCGAGCGATCTTCCCGATCGGTTGTATCTTCCGCTGTCGGGCCGACCATCAATGTGCCATCATAGGTTGGGATGATGAGAATGCCCTTCGACACTGGCGATGGACATGGAAAAATCACGCGCTTCACCAGCCCGCGTAACCGTTTGTCGAGAAGGTATTCCTGCCCCTTGCGCGGATGGATGGCGAAGTTGCCCACACCCGCCATCGCTGCGACCTGATCAGCATAGAGACCGGCGGCGTTGATCACAAACCGGCTTGCCAACCGCGCACCAGGCGTCATCACTTCCCACAGTTCGCCATTCCAGTGCAGACGAAGAACAGGAAAGCCGGTCAAAATATCGACGCCATTTTGCGCAGCGTTTTCCGCCAGCGCATAACATGCCTCGTAGGGATTGACGACGCCGGTCGTTGGCGCATAAACGGCGGCAATGATGTCGTGGCTGAGCGCCGGCTCCTCCTGTTGGATACGCTCTGGCGTCCACAGCTCGACGCCGGGAATCCCCTTAACCGCTGCGTGGTGAAGCAGCCGGTCGAGGACAGGCGTCTGTTCGTCATACAACGCCACCGTCAGTTCGCCGATGCGCTCGAAGCCAAAACCCAGCTCCGCCGCCAGCTCATCCCAAAGCTGGTTGCCGGCCCATTCGAGACGCCCTTTCAGCGTGTCGGGGGCGGCGTGATGGCCGCCGTGAATAATGCCGCTGTTGGCTTTGGTCGCCCCAAAGCCAACCTCGACTTCTTTTTCACAAAGGGCGATGCGCAGTTCATAACGGCTCAACTCGCGTGCAATTGCGCCGCCCACAATGCCGCCGCCAATAATAAGGACATCATAGAGCATGGAAACGCACCTTTCTGGTCGTGGTCGACATTGACCATGGTTCAGGCAACGACTGTCATCTCAACAAGTGACGGCCGCCTGATTATCAGCGGAGTCTGGGCGCTAAATTTTTCTTTGCTACATGCTCTATTGTTACATAACGACGAGTTATCTTCAACGGTCAGATAGCCAGTCTTTGTTGCGACATATACTCTTTTTGCATAGCCGCCTGAAACTGCATTACGAACCTAAATACTTCTCGAACCAGGCTAACATGCGCTGCCAGGCGTCGGCTGCCGCTTCAGGACGATAGCTCTCGCGCGTGTCGTTGAAGAAGGCGTGCGGAGCGCCCTCGTAAATCTGAATTTCGTTGTCGATGCCAGCAGCCGTCAACGCTTCGCCCATCGCCAGCACAGCCTCCACCGGGATGCCGCCATCCTCGGCGCCGTAGAGACCGAGCACAGGCGCCTTGACGCCCGCAGCTTCCTCCGGCGTGAGCGGCGAGCCGTAGAAGGGTACAGCCACAGCCAGGTTGTCGTTCACCAGCGCCGTCATCAAGGTCAGGCGCCCGCCCATGCAGAAGCCGACAATCCCGGCCTTGTCGCCTGCTATAAACTCCTGCGCCAACAAATAGTCGATGGCGCTCCCGATTTCCCGCACTGCTGCAGGCATATCAAGCTCCATCACCAGCTTGCGCGCCTCATCCGGTTCGGTCGCCACCTGCCCCTTGTAGAGATCAGGCGCCAACGCCACATAGCCTTCGTTGGCGATGCGTCGGGTGACATCCATAATGTGTTCGTTGACTCCCCACCATTCCTGCAAAACAATGACCGCCGGCCATGGGCCATCGCCTTCAGGACGCGCCCAATAGCCGGTGAGCGTCTCGCCGTCGGGGCCGGCGTATTCGACCATGCCAGCAACGAGACCGGCTTCCGTTGTCAGGTTGGTCTCTGGCGAGCCAACGCCTTCGCCGGTTGGCGCTGGCTCGGTGACAGGGCGGGGTGGGGCGCTGACAGGCTGGCAGGCGGCTAACAATAAACTGGCCGCCGATGCAGCGCCGACGGCGGCCGTCGCCCGACGCAAGAAAGTGCGGCGGCTGATCTCGCCAACTTGAAACGAGCGAACAAGCTGCATGACGTAGATGCGATCCATGGGCTCCTCCTGTTGGGAATCAAATTGTTCGCAGCGCAAAGAAATGGTGCAAATCCCAACCAGCGCTGCGCCAGACAAAAAGGGAGAAAAGCAGATGCTTAAGTATTAAAGCAATTATGCAGTGTTGTAAAGCGACAAACTGTAATCAATTACGCAAAGTGGGACAATCCGCCGTGATCTCAATCTCAGTCGATTTCCGGCGCTACAGGCAAGTTATCGATTACAGGGCGTGGCGCGTTCAATCGGTTTCTGGCGCCGATGGTCGTAGTCACGTGTGCGAATTCGCGGCTGCTATGAGCAGGCTGCCGAAACGCACCCAGGCAAAGCCATAAACCGCCATTGCCAGTGCAGCGTAGACCGGCGCCATCCATATCGTCAGCGGGATCAACGCCTGCGCCAACAAACCGATCATACCCAATGCGCCGACGAGAAAGAGCGGCGTCGCAACGTGAGCCGCCTGCTCGCTGCCGTTGGCTTCGATGGCGACGAGCATGGCGGCAAGAGGAATCAACACCGCCGCAAAGAAATACATGGCGTTGTTGGGCAGCACGAACAACCCTAGCGACATCGCCGCCGCCAACAAGCCAGCCAGTGCACCGACCCATGCCATTGCTACACCGTAGCGACTCGGCGCAACGCCGCCAAAACGCGTTGGCTCGTCGCCGGGGAGGTTGTAACGCGCCGCAACGCCGACGATCGCCAGCCCAAGCAAGATGAGCGCGCCGCCGCCAACCACGCCGGTCACACGGAACGCCGCCGGGTTGGTCACCGCGATCTGCCCCAAGTCGTCGGTGTACAGAGCGACGCTGCCCAGCGGCTGCAAGGTTGCCAGGATGGCGTAAACAATCCATAGCAGCCCACCAGCAATCGCCAGCCAGCCAGCCAGCCGATCGAGCAAATTCGTAATTGCACTCATGGCGTGTAGTATACTGAATTCACATCGATTGCCGCTATTCTCAATTTGCACAGTCGCTTATGTCGCACCCTTTCACCATCATCCGCCAGAGTCCATTCATCTTTGCGCTGCGCGTCGCCATCGCCGAATTTATCTTCTCGATCATCCTGATTTTCGTCGCCGCCTCTGCCATGGTGCAGTTGTATGAGGCGACCGAGATTGCACGCGTGGTCTCGTTCCCACTGCTGCTGGCGCTGATGATTACGTTTCTACAGGTCGTGATCGTTTTCGCCGCTTTCATTAGCTGGTACTATCCTGTCCACCGTCTGACGCCAACAGCGATCTTGCTGCGCAGCGGGCCATTTGCGCAGGAACATACGCTGATCGATGCAGCGGAGATCGATCATGTCGAGGTCAGACAGAGCTGGTTGGGCAGGAGGTTCGGCTATGGAACGCTGCTTGTTGAGGGACGCAATGGACAACTGCTGGCAAAGCTCAAGAATGTTCACGACCCGCAAGCGCTGGCAGAACAGGTGCGCGGCATTATGCAGGAAAAGACCAAACTGCCCGACATCCTCGACAGCCCTCTGCCTGCCCTGATTGCAGCCGGCGAAGGCGAGTTTGTCGAGTTCAAAGCCAGCTTGATGTGGGACTATCGCAAGCAGGCGGTCAACAAAGAATTGCATGAGCCGGTGATGAAAAACCTGGTCGGCTTCATGAATGCACGCGGCGGTCTGCTGTTGATCGGCGTCAACGACGGCGGTGAAATCGTTGGCATCGATCCTGACATACAGACGCTGCGCAAGCCAGGACTCGACGGCTTTGAGAATGTTTTCAACATGGCGTTCGGCAAAATGATCGGCATGGAGTATCGCCCCTTCGTCACACTTGCTTTTCCCCAAATCGAAGACAAGATTGTGTGTGCAATCAGCGTCCGTCCGTCCACCCATCCGGCCTATCTACACCACCAGGGCAAAGAAGAATTTTACCTGCGCACCGGCAACTCCAGCAATGCATTGAGCGTCAGCAGTGCAGTGCAGTATATTCGTAGTCGGTTTGGGTGACCACGGTCCGGTTTTCGTGTTGCATGTAAAGCGACCACCATCAACTATATGCAATGCAAGCACGCAACACGCAAGCACGCAACACGTTCACAGATCCAGCATCATGACGGTGGCTGAGGCAGGACAGGCGCCTTGAAATTCCGCTGAGGCGTGCACCGCAGCGGGAGCGTCCTGTCGCTCGATGCGGCGAAAACCAAAGCGCGGGAAATAGTCGGCGGCGGTGGTGGTCAGTAGCACGATCTGGCGAAGTCCTTGTTTGCGTGCTGTAGCGATCAGGTGATTCACCAGGGTGGCGCCGACGCCGTTGCCCTGGCTGGCAACCGCCACCGAACGCAGCAAACCAATCTGTTGATAGCGTTCAATCGCAGCGACGCCTTCGATGTCGCCATTTTCACCTACGGCAACCATGAAATCAGCGATATGTTTCTGTGCACCGTCAAGCGGCAGATCATAGCTTGTGAGCAGAGCGGCGATGGCGGACCACTCCTCGACCTCGGCAGGGCGGATGGTTATCGATGTCATTCATTGGAACCTTTCGTAGCAGCAAAGCAAAATATGGACAGGTTGCCCGTCCTAAAGCAGAGTGGCTGTCTATTGAGATTTTTCCGTCTCGACCCAAACCTGGCGCCCATCGCTCCACACATGAACGCGCCCATGCAGATCATTGCGCAGCAGCGTGCGACCAGACAGATCATTCAACACCTCCTGGTGCGGATGGCCGTAGTCATTTTCGATCCCAACCTGGATTACAGCAAGTTGTGGCGCAACGCGGGCGATGAATTCCGGGCTGGAACTGTTGCGGCTGCCGTGGTGCCCCACTTTGAGCAGAGTTGACTGGAGCGGTGCGTGCTGGCTGAGCAGTATCTGCTCGCTGACAAGCCCCGCATCCCCTGTCAGCAGCGCGCTGAAATCGCCGTAGACCAGTTTGAGCACCAACGAGTTCTCATTGTCGGCGTCCTTGCCCTGCACTCCTTCTGGCGAGGGCCAGAGCACCCACAATGCTGCGCCGTCGCCAAGATCGATCCAGCCGCCGGCCGTCATCTCGGTCACGACAACGTTGCCCCCCGCCATCCGCTCCTGCCAGATTGCCTCGTCCGGATGCTGCGCGGCGTGGGAGGTGTGGACTGCCTGAGCGACCTGATAGCGCGCCGGAGCCTCGGCTTGCGCCAGCATGTGGTCGCCGTCGGGATGGGTCAGCACGAGCAGGTCGAGCGTGCGATCCCAGAACGGCATGACCGCACCCAGTTCGCCAAAGAGTGCTTCCGGGCTGGCGCCGCCGTCGATCAGTGTCTGACGGCCCGATGGCGTCTGGATCAGGATGCCGTCTCCCTGCCCGATGTCGAGAAACCAGAGATGCAGCCTGCCATCGGGCAACGAGCTGGCTGCCGTCCACGCCAGCACGGTCGTCAACGCCAGCCCGCTCACCGCCGCAGGGCTAATCAGACGCCCCCACCAGTCAGGAGCAGCCCACGCGCGCAAACGGTCGAGCAGGCGACGCAGGCTTGATCGTTCCTTGAGAACGACGATGGCGGCATAGGTGACAACCAGCGCGCCCACGCCGTAGCCGCCGATCTCCAGGCTGGCGCCGGGCAGCGCGGCAGTCCATTGCACAATGCTGACCGTCCACGCCAGACAAAGCCACGGCAGCGCCAGAATCCACTGTCCGACTTGCTCCAGCCCGATAATGCCTGCGACGACGCCTGCGCTGCCAGCCAGCATGATCGGCGGCTGTGCGGGCAGGATCAGCACGTTGGTGAGCAGGCTGACGACGCTAAGCCGTCCAAAATAGAAGACCACTAGCGGCAGCGTCGTGATGTTGGCGGCTAATGTCACCATGAAGCTCTCCTCGAAAAACGAACCAACGGGACCACGCCCGACCGAAGCCAGGTTCACGTGGTTTAGAAACCTGCGAAAACCGGCGATCAAGCTTGGCGCCACGAGCATCAATCCGGCCGTCGCTGCGCTGCTCAGTTGCAAGCCGACGTCCCACAACGCCAGCGGGTTGAGCAGCGTCATCAGCGCACACGCTGCGCCCAGGCTGACCAATCCGGTGCTGCGCCGGTTCAGGCCGGCGGCGATCACAGCGAGACTGCCCATCACCGCCGCACGCAACACCGCCGCGTCGCCGCCGACGAGCAGCGCATAGCAGGCGATGCCCGCAACGGTGAACCAGACCGCACGCTTGCCGCCAACCACGCGCACCATCAACGCCATGATCACGCCTGCGATCAGCGCTACATTGGAGCCGGAGATCACGATCACGTGCGAGCTGCCGGTGGCGTTGAACTGGTCGTAAAGCTCGTCGGGAATGCCGGACTCGATGCCGAGCAGCATCCCGTTTGCCAGCGCCGCGTAAGGTTCGGGCAGTGTACGGTTGAGGAATATCTCGCCGCGCTGACGGACGCTGTAGAGCGCAGCGAACAGCGGGTTGCCCTGCGACGGCTTATCCAGCACGTCGATGTGCGCGCTGTAAAAGAGGCTGTGAACACCCTTTCTCGCCAAATACTCTCGATATGAAAAATCTTCAAACTCCGGCGGCGTAACCAGGCGCCCGGTGACGCGTACGGGCCGCCCGTAGGTGTATCGCTCGCGGATGCCAGTGCTCAGACGCACTTTGCCAGACACACGCTGTGTCTGGCCGTCGATCTCGATCGTTTTGGCGTCCACGACAAGGCGCTGCTTCACGTCGGCGACAAGCGGGTAGCTGTCGATCACGCCGACGACGGTGACTTTGGGCGCACTGCGCTCGAACGCCTGATTGGCGGGCAGGTTGTAATAGGCGAGATCGAAGGGCGTCCAACATTGCGTGAAGGGATGGCCGGCGTAACGCAATGCGCCGGCGCTGGCGCACAACGCCAGCGCAGCCAGCAAACCCGCCGACCAGAGCGAGCGCTCTGGCTCAAACCCGGCGCTGAGGGGCCAACGCAGCGGCGTTGCTGTGGCCGCTTTGCGTGTACGATTCAACAAAGGCGTGAGCGGCAGCAACGCCAACGGCAGCAGCCACAGCCAGCCCGGCAACGGGCACGTCAGCCCCAGCCAGTCGAAGATCACACGCCCCGCCAGAATCCCGACCATGTACGCAAGCGAGCCGTAAAGTAAGACCATCAACGCCTCCTTCAGGGAATCAAGCGGCTTTACTATGGCTTAGCATACGCTGCCTGCGCGGCGATACAAGCGACAAAATATGCATTTGGAGATGGGAATACCGGAAGGTGGTTATTTTACAACATCGAGCATCACCTTCGCCACTGTCGGCGGGTGGAGCAGCATGTTGGCGTAGTTGGCGTTCGCCATCGGGCAGGCGCATTCTTTGCGCTTGATGCTGCCGCGCAGTTGCGCCATGGCCTGTCCTTTCCAGATCGGCATGAGGTTGTAGTTGGTCTGGCGCAGGTTGCCGACCTGCTCAGCGCGGATGCAGCAGCTCCACAGGTCGCCATTGGGGGCGATATGCGCGCTCGCCCAGCCGGCGTAGCAGGGGATCACCTGGTCGCGCTCGTGGAGCACGCGTTTGGCAAGCTGGTAGTATTGGGCGCGAAAGGCTTGCGTGAAGCGAGCGATGCCCTTTGCCGGCGCCTGCTTCGCCTGCTGACTCAAGAAATCGGCGATTTCGTCGTAATCCTCTGGACGCGGGGTGATGCCCCAGCCGACGGTGTCGAGTTCGACGCGCTCCTCCGCCACCTCGGTGATGTAGGAGTCGGGTTCGAGGAACTTCAGCCCTTCCTGAATCTCCTTGAAGCGATGGGCGTTGAAGCGGCTGATCACGGTGTGAACGGTGAGCACCAGGTTCTTATATTCCTTCTGCAGTTCCTTCAGCCGTTCCCAGGTCTGCATCGAGAGCTTCCAGTTGCCTTCGACGCCGCGGATGTCGTCGTGCTCGTCGCCGATGCCGTCCAGGCTGAGGTTGATGCCGATGCTGCTGGTCGGGCACTCGCGACACATACGCGCCACCTTCTCAACCACGCGCTCGGTCAACATGCCGTTGGTGGGGATGGTGATCACTTCCGGCTTGCAGTGGTTGTAGGCGCTGATCACCAGGTCGTCGAGGTCGGGGCGCAGAAACGGTTCGCCGCCGGTGAAGGTCATGTAGAAAGGCGCGTTGCCCAGGCTGGCGAAGACCTTGTCCCACTCCTCCAGCGTCAGGTCATCGTTCGGCTTGCGCCACACGTCACAGGTGCGGCACTTGGAGTTGCAGCGAAACGAGACGCTGATCACGACGGAAAAGGGCTTGACCGTGGGCCAGCCAAAGGTGCGAAATGCCCAGTAAAGAGGCAGTTTTGGGATCAGTCCAAGCATATTAGCCTTATGCCAAGTTGAAGTCAGATAGGCATAACCTGCACGTTTGCAAACATCAACTAACAATCTTTTGTGCAACTGACGAAATAGCAGGCGCTGCAACTGCGCCGCAACATATTGACGTTCCTGCTATTCCGTCAAAATACTGGCAAGTGACTCTAGTTCCGACAAGCTTGGCCGCCCAACAAGCACAATTTTGCCGTCCACGACAACCGAAGGCACAGAGCGAACGCCATAAGACGCTGCCAACCGGCAACATGAGCCATCCACACACTCGGATTGACGATGAACGATGATGGGCAAATTGGGAAATGCGCTGTACAGCAGATCGAGCGTCGAATTACACAAATTACATTCAGCGCTGAAAAATTCAACTTTCATTTTTTACCCTCACCATGTAGAGTATGATAACGATTGTACAACAATCCTGATGGATGGCGTCGCATAAACGTTCTGTTGCTGCGCCTGCCTCGTCCTCGAGATCTTTACTCTGAACCCAAATCAACATCGAATCCATCGAAGAGAAGCTCTGGTATTGCGCCTGCCTCGTCCTCTCTCGATGCCTGAAAAGCCAGATGCGACTGTGACCGACGGCGCGTGTTCGTGCAGTGTGTAGGCGGCGTTGCTGGCGTCGAGCAGTGTGGTGATACGGGCAAAAGCAGCGTTTGCAGCAAGAGCGTCAGGAGCAGCGGCGTGCGTCATCGATATGCGAGAAATTCGTCTATCGTCAAACCGATGTCTTTTGCAATCTGACGGAGAAGTATTGGAGACAGATCACGACCGCTATGATATGGAACGGTTGTTGCGCGCCCATCGGCATGTCGATACTGGATATGTGAACCGCGCTGGCGAACCTGCACAAACTCCAATCGCTCCAGAATGACCATTACCTCCGCTGGTCGCAGCACCGGTGGTTTCTTTCCCATTGCTATGCAACGACAATTGTCTGTGTGCCGACAAACTCGGACTCTGGCTGTTGCTCTCCATCTTCAAGGAGCATAGTGATGACTTCTTGCAGATTTCGATACAACTCATCCAAGGTCTCACCCTGTGAGTGCGCTCCTGGAAAATTGGGAACATACCCAACATAAAGTCCAGTGTCTGGGCATTTCTCAATGACTGCCGTGAACACTTGCATAGTACTCTCTCCCGAACACCCGCGATGTTATGAAGCTGCCACTGTATCTTAGTCCGCCGCGGCCGCCACCTTCTGCACCTTCTCTGCTGGCGCCTGCTGATCCTTTGCCCCGATGAAAAAGCGCTTGATCTGGGCGAAGGTGTTGGGCAGGTTCGTCCAATTCTCCTTGAACATCATCTTTTCGACCACGCGCTCGGGGCGGTAGAGATAGAAGCGTCGATACGCCTCGCGCCACTTCTTGACGACGAGATCGGGGTCGTAGCCTTCGTTCATCGTGAAGCGCGCCTTCTGATCGTGGATGGCGAAGTCGCCCCAGTTGTCGGCGAAGACCTGACCGCCTTCCTTGATCTGGTCGTACATGACCGTGCCGGGGAAGGGCGCCGCCAGCATGAAGTTCGCCAGCTTGGGGTCGAGTTCGAGCGCAAGCTGGATCGTCTTCTCCATCGTCTCTTCGTTGTCGCCTGGCATGCCGAAGATAAAGAAGCCCATCGTCTGCAGACCGGCGGCTTTGGCGTTGGCGAACGCCTCGCGCACCTGGTCAAGCGTCTGCCCCTTGCGGATGACGTTGCGCAGCATGTTCTCGTCGCCATTTTCGACGCCGAAGCCGACGCGCTTACAGCCGGCAGCTTTCATGAGCTGGAAGAGTTCCAGGTCGGTGTGGTTGACCTTCATGCCGTGCACTGTCACCCAGGGAACGGTGTTCAACCCTTCTTCGATCAACCGGCGGCACAGTTCTTTAGCGCGCGGCAGCTTGAGGTTCCAAATGTCGTCGGTGACGCCGATCTCGGTGGCGCCCAGCCCTTTGACCAGCCACTTCCACTCCTGCACGACGCTTTCGACCGAACGCGCCCGCCACGTATCGCCGGTGACCGGCTTGGAGCAGAAGGTGCATTTGTAGGGGCAGCCGCGGCTGGTCAGGATCGTGAAGCTGCGTGCGTGCGGATCCATGCCATCGGTCAGCGGCTGGAGGTTGGTGTAGCGGTCGATCTTGAAGAGATCATGCGCGGGGAAGGGCAGGGCGTCCAGGTCGGGGATCATCGGGCTTTCCGGGCTGGCGATGATCTCGCCGTTGCGCTTGAAGTGGATGCCCGGAATTACGCCCGGTTCGCGACCGGCTTCCAGGGCGTTGATCAACTCCAGAAACGAGTACTCCGCTTCCCCCTTGAAGACGTAATCCACATACGCATCGTGCGGCGACTGGAGCGACTCCAACGGCATGATGGTCAGGTGTGGTCCCCCCATCACCGTAACCAGCCCGCGCTTCTTGGCGAGCTGCGCCATGACCCAGGCGTCTGGCATGAGCGGCGTCGTGGCGGTGATGCCGATCAGGTCGTAGGGGCGCCCCTCCATCTCGGCTTTGTCCAGATAGTAGTCGACGCCCACATCCTCGATGGACGCGTCGTAGATCATCACCTCATGGCCGCCCTCGCGCAGGACAGCCGCCAAATAGCCCAGCCCCAGCGGAATATGCTTGCGCACGCTCCAGACTTTGGCTTCGGGACTTGCAAGAATGACTCGCATAGATGTGTGCCTTTACACAAAGAGATTGGAGATTAGAGATTGGAGATTGGTGGCGTCGCAGACTCGCCAATCTCCAATCTCTAATCTCCACAATCTCTAAATTGCGCCTTCCGCCTCGACTGCCCGTCGCAACCCGGTCTTTTCCTTCTTGGGCACGAAGGTGTTGGCGGCGATGCGGATGTTGCGCGGCAGGTTCAGCCAGAAATCTTTGGTTTTGACGCGGCGCAGAATCGGCGAAGGGCGCAGGTAGAACTGCCGATACGCCTTGCGATACATCTCCTCGACCAGCTCGGCGGTCATTTCGCCCATTTCATAGCGCGCCTTCTGCTCGAAGAAGACATAGTCTTCCCAGTCGTTGATCAGGAAGCGCCCCTGTCGTTTCACAATCTCGTAGACTTTGGTGCCGGGGTAGGGCGTCATCATCGAGAAGTTGGCGATCACCGGGTCAAGCTCGATGGCAAAGTCGATGGTGCGCTGCATGGTCTCGCGTGTCTCGCCGGGCAAGCCGATGATCATGAAGGCGATCGTCTCCAGCCCGACTTCCTTGGCATTCTTGAACGCCTGGCGGATGGTGTCGTGATCGACCTTCTTGTCGATGGAGCGCAGAATCTCCGGGTCGCCGCTTTCGACGCCAAACGCCGTGCGCTTGAGACCCGCCTGCTTGAGCAAGCCGAGCAGTTCCTTGCTCGCCAGGTTGGCGCGGATGCCGTTGACAAAAATCCAGGGCACGTGGTTGAGTTTGTTCTCGATTAGCGCGTGCGCCAAGTCTTCCAGACGCTTGACGCGGATGTTGGCGCTGTCGTCGAGCACACCGATCTCCTGTGCGCCCAGATCTTCGACGAGATGTTTCCATTCCGCCAGCACGCTCTCCGGGCTGCGGCTGCGCCACTTGATCGGCATGATGCTCTGGCTGCAGAAGGTGCAGCGATAGGGGCAGCCTCGGCTGGTGAGGATGCTGAAGCTGCGCGCGCCGTCGACATGGTCGGTGGCGGGCTGCAGATTGGTGTAGCGATCCATCTTGAAGAGGTGATAGGCGGGCCAGGGCAGGCTGTCCAGGTCAGCGATCGGCGTGCGATCCGGGTTGTTGTGGATGCGCCCGTCGCTGGTCTTGAAGGTGACGCCCAGGCAATCCTTGAAGATTTCGTTCTCCGGGTGCATGAACGCCTGTGTGTGATATTCCGGCTGATCCTTGAGGTACGCCTCCAGCCGGTTGGAGATGTCGATCCACGCCTCTTCGCCCTCGCCGCGCACGACGACATCGACGTAGGGCTTCTCGCAGCTCTCCTCTGGCAGTACGCTGACATGTGGCCCGCCCAGCACGATCAGGCAGTCGTGCACTTCTTTGATGGCGCGCGCCGTGCGCCATGCCTGTTTGACCTGCGGCGTATTTGCTGTGATGCCGACCAGGTCGGGCTTGAACTCCTGCACAAACTCGGAGACCGGCTTGCTCTCCACGTCGGCGTCAAAGATCACCACCTCGTCCCCGCGCTGCTCGCTCATGGCGGCAAGATACGCCAGCCCCAGATGCGGCGTGGTGCGGGTGTCGATCGGGAGTCGGAATCTTGGGTTGATAAGTGCTACTCGCACGCTGTTCCTCCTTCAATCAGGATGCCTGTCCGATAAGACAGTTGCGCATTCTAGCATGGCGGGGGCGGAAAACCAAATTAGTATGAAACTTATTATAAAAATTAGGTGCGTGTTGCGTGTTTCGTGCTGCGTGTTGCGTGTTGCTTGCGCCCGCCATGCACGAAACACGCAACACGCTCTACGCCTCATTTGCTGCGTACAATTGTTTTCTGCATCACCGCATCACGGTTATACAGATCGCTCAAACTCACATCCGTGATAGCGTTGACGCCGGTGATTTCGGGAAAATGTTCTTTGAGCAGGCGCTGAATGCCCAGCTTCATCGTCAGCAAACTGATCGGGCAGTCGATGCAGGCGCCCAACATCTTGAGATGCGCCACGCCTTTGGCATCGACCTCTAGCACCTCGACGTCGCCGCCGTCCATGTATAGATTGGGGCGATACTCATCGAGCACCTGCTGGATGCGCTGCTCCAATGTCGTTTCTACAAACAGATTCATGAACAATCCTATCGAATATACTCGTCAATTGGGCGGCGACCGGCAAAGCCGGCGTTGAGTTCATGCCAGAAATCAATGTCTTCTTCGCCGTAGCGCCAACAGAGATAGACCTCGCGCCCGTTGCGCACCCCGATGAAATCGACCAGCCCGGCGTCAATATCCTTGATCACCACACCCAGCGCCATGATGCCCTTGACGCCCTCCTCCAGCCGCATTACGTGCACCGCCAGCTCGCCCATCTGTTTGTTGCCGCCGTTGAGCGCCGCCTGCTGCACCACCGGCAGTACGTCGGGGCGCAGACGCAGAATCTCGCGGCGGGCGGCTTGCACTTGCTCCATCAGCGCCTTCACCTGCGGCAGCGTCGCTTTGGCTTCATCAAGCGTGAAGTAACGTGCTTTCATGGCAGGATCGATTTGACCGAAATGACGCCGACATGCTGACCGTGGATTTCCACCGGTGCAGATTCGCTTTCACTGAAGCTGCGCTGATTGAAATAAAACGGATGCGCTGTCTGTCCTGAAGGCTCCGAATAGACTTCCACCATCCGGTCGAGCAGATTCACGATCCAGTAACAAGGGATGCCTGCACGGGCATAGATGCGCCGCTTCGAGAAGCGATCTCGCTCCAGTGTCGCGTCGGCAATTTCCACAACCAGCGGAACCTCATGCGCATAGGGATGTCGTGCTGAGTAATCTCGGATCGTCCCCTGCACGACTGCTACATCGGGTTCTGGCTCGCTGTCCTCAAGCGTGATCGGCTCTTGCATTGCAGTGTGATAGTTGGCTGGTATCACTTGACGTAATGCCAGTTCTACAAGCTGAGTCGCGACACGAGGGGGTGGATGCTTTGTCATCTTCTCGACCAAATAGCCTTCGAGCAGCTCAATCGGCGCCCCCTCTTCCAGGATGCCGGCGCGCGCCATAGCGTGATACTGTTCCACGCTAAGTGGAGCAATTGTATAGTCGGCTGGAATCGATGCCGCTCTAGTCGCTAAGATCGGCGCGCTGCGGATCATGGCGTCTCCGGTGTAAAAGAAGATGCGCAGTGTGGCGCCGGTGCAGCCGGCGGCTACACTGCGCATCTGTGCCAGTCTATCAGTGATGACCGCAGCTCTGCGGCATCTCTTCGCCGGTGTGGCTTTTGGCGGTGCGGAAGCTGCTGCCACAGCCGCAGGAGCTGGTCGCCTGCGGATTGTCGATGTGGAAGCCGCCGCCCATCAGGTTGTCGACGTAGTCGATGCTGGAGCCGTCGATGTAGAAGAGGCTGGTCGGATCGACGATCACGCGCAGACCGTGCTGCTCGTACATTTCGTCGCCTTCACGCGGTTGGTCGAAAGTCATGCCGTACTGCATCCCGCCACAGCCGCCGCCCTTCACAAAGACGCGCAGCGCGTGAGATTCCTTCAAGCCTTTTTCTGCCATAATGCCGCCAAGCTTGCCGGCGGCGGTTTCAGTCAAAGTAATCATCGTTCCCTGGTCTCCTTGTCTTAAAAAAACGTGTTGCGTATTGCGTGGTTCGTGTTGCGTATTGAATGTTGTGTATGTATCGGAATTGCTTCACCACGCAACACGAATCACGCAACACGTTGCTCACTTACCCGCCGATCTGGTTCATTGCCCGGTTTTCGGCGAATTTGCCTGCCGATAGCTCGTGTCCCCACGGCTTGTGATAGGCGCCGTCGCGCATCAGCGCACGCAGCTCATTCCACGAAGCGCCCTCCCGCAACGGCGTCAACAAATCCACTTCGTCATCGCGCAGCAGACAGAGGCGCAGCTTCCCATCCGCGGTCAGGCGCATGCGCCCGCAGCCCTGGCAAAACGGCTCGGTCACGCTGCTGATGAAGCCAAGCGTGCCCATCGCACCCTGGATGCGAAACGGGCGGCTCGGATCGACGTAGTCGTAGCTCGCCTCTTCCAGCGGCCCGAAATGCGCTTCGATGCGCGCCTTCATCTCGGCGTAGGTGACGACATTGGTCTGCTGAAAATCGCTCACCTGACCAAAAGGCATCATCTCGATAAAGCGCACCTCCCAATCGTTCTCAACCGTAAGCTGCGCCAGATCGATCATATCTTGTCCGTCATTGAAGTGGCGCACGATCACGGCGTTGAGCTTGATCGGCGTCAGCCCAGCTTCTTCCGCCGCATAGATGCCGCGCCATACATCGTCAAGGTAGCCCCAGCGCGTGATGCGGTGGAACTTCTCGGCGTCGAGTGTGTCGATGCTGATGTTGACGCGTTTCAGCCCCGCCTCCGCCAGCGGACGCGCCAGTCTGTCGAGCAAGACCGCATTGGTGGTCATCGCCATATCTTTGACGCCCGGCGTCGCCGCGATCTCGCGCACCAACTCCACGATGCCAGGCCGGATCGTCGGCTCTCCGCCCGTCAACCGAATTTTGGTGACGCCCAGGCTGGCGGCGATCTTAACGAGATAGAGCAGTTCTTCGTCGGACATCAGCTCGCTGCGATGGCGGAAAGTCATATCTTCCGGCATACAATAGACGCAGCGCAGGTTGCAGGCGTCGGTCAAGCTGATGCGCAGATAGTTGATGCGTCGCCCATAACTGTCATGGGTTGGTTCGATGACAAAGCCGTCAGGCAACGGTGCGATCGTCACTTTTCCATGGTTGTTGGTGTAGAGACTGACGTTGCTGATCACGGCATTCCTCAATCGAACGATTCATTGTGGCGACTTAGGCCGCCACCAAAATTTCCTGGGGGCGCAGCGTCAAATCGACCGGGATTCCACGGCTTTCACCGTCGATGCGATAGGTGCAGCAGCGGTCGTTGTTCGCCACCGACGTTGTGCGATCGCAGTGCGCTCCCACCAGGCGGTCGATAAGCATCTGATCCATCATGCACAGCTCGCGATGCTCGCCCGCCATGCCAGCATAGGGACAGTTATGCTTGTAGAGCATGTAGGAATCTCCATCCCCCACGCATGGCTCCCACCGCGCCAGATAGCCGCGTTCGTTGAGAAAATCAATCACGCGGTCGAGGCGCTCCGCCAGCGGCAGCGCCGCCAGCGCCGCCACATCCACCTCGGCGATCATTTCGTCCGCCAGCGAGTGAAAGACGGCTTCCACCTGTTCCGGCGGTAGAATCTGCTTGATCTGACGCGCCATGCTGGTGGCCAGCAATGCAAAATTGTTAGGAAAGAGCTCGTCGGCATCGTCGGTAAGCTGATAAATCTGCTGTGGACGGCCCACGCTGCCCGTGCGTTCGATGCGACCCACTTTGATCAGGTTGTCGCCCTGGAGAATGTCAAGATGATGGCGCACGGAAACAGGCGCCATATCGAGGCGCTCAGCCAGTTCAGCGACGGTGGCGCCGCCGGACTCTTTGAGTATCTCCAAAATATGCCTGCGAACTGCGTGCACAGTGTTACGTTTCCCTACTGTCGAGTTTTCCTACTGTCGAGTTTTCCTACTGCCGCGTTTCCCTGCGGTTACGTTCCCTTGCAGCGGCGCACCGCTTGAATCAACCTTTGCTTGCGGCTGTCTTTATATCATGACCCTGACGCCATGTCAATTTTTCTGAAATTTATGAGAATTATTCGATTCATGCAAAATTACGCGGACCCATCGGCGTCTGCGCGCTGCCGGTGATATGCGTTGCGACGGCGACGCCTCTATCTGTAAGCAAAAAGGTGGCGGCGGGAAATTTCATGTTGCTTTCGATCAGCCCGCCGCGCTCCAGACTATCGACGATGGCGGCGTCCACGTCGATGGCGCTCGATTCATCCAGGCGATGGAGCAGATAGCGCTTCTCGCCGTCCACGGTGCGATGCACCTTCAGCCGGTCACCTGCCTGCAGCGCAACGAGAATTGCCCGTTGTTCGTCGTTCAACCGCATGTCAGCCCAGGTCGTTGACGTATTGCTGCAACTCGCGCTGGTTGATCTTGATGAACTGATCGGTCAGAATCTCGCTCATCTCCTCTTCGCTCAACCGAATGCGCAGAATCTCCAGCGCATCCTCCGGCGATTCGCCATACGCCAGCTTCTTTTTGCCGTTCTTGAGGGCAAAAAGATACATAAAGTGTGGGTTGGAAAAGCTGCTCATGCCTTCACCAACGTCCCCCGATACAACTCCGCCCCGCGCGTCACACGATCGATGCCTTTGTTGATCTCGGCGTCGTATTTGCCGGCAAGCAGATCACGATAGAACTGGTAATCGACGCCTTTCACTTTCTCGTCGTCCGGGTAGCGGTGATAGTTGTCGTTCGACATCAAGCTCTTGCCCTCGGCGATTAACTGAAAGCCAAGCGCCGAACCGGGATAGGGGGCGTAGTAGGAAATCGACGGGAAGACGCGCTTCATGTGCTTTAACATACGCATCGTCTTGAAGGCGTCTTCGTGCGTCTCGCCAGGGATGCCAAGCATGATGTTCGACCAGAATTTGGGCGGTTGCTCGCCCTTTGCCTCCAGCTCGTCGCCGATGCGGTTGACCAGGTCGATGGCGAAGTAGTTGTCCTCCTCAGTGCACTCCTTGTTAAGCAGCTTGAGGATGCGGTCGCTGCCCGACTCGAAGCCGATCGAGATGGTGCGCCAGTTGGTCTCTTTGACCAACGCCTCGAAGAGATCGGGCCATTGGCGCACGGTGTCGGCGCGGCCTGCCGCCCAGTAAGTCCAGCGTCTGGTCTTGCGCGGATATTTCTCGATCCACTCGCGCAGCCACTTTGGATTTTGGAAGAACATCGAGTCGTGGATCACGACCGAGCCGACGCCATATTTGCGGTCGAGGTAGTTCAACTCGTCGATCACCTGGTCGACCGGTTTGCGCCCCATGTTGGGGATATAGGAGTTTTCGTTGCAAAAGACGCACTGCCACGGACAGACGCGGCTGGTGATGATCGTCGCCACCGGGCCTGGCCCCCAGCCGCACTCTGGTTCGAGGGGCCATTTCCACTTCCAACGCCGCTGCATTCGCCAGCCGACCGGCCTGGGCCACAGCTCGCGATCCATCATCGGCCACTCGCCCATCGATCTGGCGCCGACGCCTTGCACCAGCCGTGGATAAGCCGCTGGGTCCTTGACCAAATCGAGGATCGTCTCCTCGCCAGGCCCTTGCACGACGTGGTCGAAGGCGTCGATGTCGAGCATCTCGTGTGGGGCTACGGTGGCATGCATCCCGCCCGCAATCACGACGCCGTTGGGGTTGACCTCCTTGAAAACCTTCGCCGCCTTCTGTCCGACCGGGAAAGTGTAGCTGCGCACGTTCATCAGCAGCATCTCGTAGCCCTGCATCTGCCGCGCCAGTTGATCCCACGCCGTCACCGCCCGCGTCGAGACAATGTCGGTCATCACGCCGTTGTTATGCATGATCGTCCGCAGCAAGCCCAGCCCATGATCCTGCCACTGTTCGTGCGGTCCGCTCGGATTCACCAGGTCGCCCAGGTCCCCGAGATCGGCCCACAGGATTTTATGCCTGACGGATGGTTTCTTGCCCTGTATCAGCTTGCCCCACGGCCATGAAAATCCCACGATGTTTGCTCCTCAATTTGCTTGACGCCTCCAGCCGACGCGCAGGCGCTCGTTGTCCGGCGCATCCTTCGGCGTATCGAAAATCGACGCGAGTATAGCACGCTCAATTGAGCAGTGTCAATTATTATGAAAATCGTGAGAATTATTTATTCTTTACCCAAAGCGGCTGTTTCCGAACAACGGGCAGACTATGAGAGAATGAAAAGAGAATGCAATCGCCAGGAGCGAGAAAGGCGGTCTCCCATGAATCAAACTCATCTACTCGCCGTAGCGCGTGGCGACGAACCGGCTGATCTGCTGCTGCGCAACGGGCGCGTGATCAACGTTTTTTCCGGCGCCATCGAGGAGGCGGACATCGCCATTGTCGATGGACTGATCGCCGGTCTCGGCGCCGGTTACACTGCGCGTGAGACAGTCGAGCTGAACGCCGCGTATGTCGCCCCCGGCTTGATCGACGCGCACGTCCACATCGAAAGCAGCCTCTGCATCCCGGCGCAGTTTGCGCAGGCGGTCATCCCACATGGCGTCACCACCGTCGTCGCCGATCCACATGAGATCGCCAACGTCGCCGGGCTGGCGGGCGTGCGCTTCATGGCGCAAAACAGCGCCAGCCTGCCGTTGAGCGTCGTGCTGATGGCTTCTTCGTGCGTGCCGGCGACGCACATGGAAACGACCGGCGCCGCGCTCACCGCTACAGAGCTGGCGCAGCTTCTCGCCGAGGGTGCGGTGCACGGGCTGGCGGAGGTGATGAATTTCCCCGGCGTCGTCTTTGGCGATCCGGAGGTGCTGGCGAAGATCGAGGTGTTCGCGGGGCGCCCGCGTGACGGTCACGCTCCCGCGCTCACCGGCCGGCAGCTCAACGCCTACGTCGCCGCCGGCATCGGCAGCGAGCACGAATGCACCACCGTTGAGGAGGCGCGCGAAAAACTGGCGCGCGGCCTTTATATCTTGATTCGCGAGGCGACCAATGCCCACAACCTGCACGCGCTGCTGCCGCTGATCGACGAGCATAACAATCGCCGCCTCTGTTTCTGCACCGACGACCGCATCCCCAGCGACCTGATCGACCAGGGCACGATCGACTACATGGTGCGCGAGGCGATTCGCTACGGCGTCGCACCGATCACGGCGCTGCGCATGGCGACGCTCAACACAGCGGAGTGGTTCGGACTGCATGACCGCGGCGCCATCGCCCCCGGTCGCCGCGCCGATCTGATCGTCTTTGATGATCTGCAAGATTTGCGACCGCGCCTCATCTACGCAGACGGCAAACTGGCGGCGGAGAATGGCGTCATGTGCAGCGCAGCGCCAGCAACACACATTCCACCATCAGTGGGCAGCACCGTCAACATCCGCTGGGACGCAGTCGATCTGCGCATTCCAGCCGGCGGACGCGTTATGCGCGTCATCGGCTCGCTGCCCAACCAGCTTGTGACTGAGGAGCGCATCTTGCCTGTCGTCGCCGTCGATGGCTTCGCCGTGGCTGACCCCACGCAGGACCTGCTCAAAATGGCGGTGATCGAGCGGCACAAAGGCAGCGGCGCGCTCGGGCTTGGCTTCATCCAGGGCATCGGCTTGCGGCGTGGCGCCATGGCGGGCACGGTCGCCCATGATCACCACAACCTGGTCGTGATTGGCGCTGACGATGCGTCGATGCTGACTGCGGCGCACGCCGTTGCAGAAATGGGCGGCGGTTTAGCGGTGGCGGACGGCGTCGACCTCCGCGCCAGGCTGCCGTTGCCGGTGGCAGGTCTGATGAGCGACCGTCCCATCGCCGAAGTGCGCGCCGGCTATGACGCTCTGATCGCGACTGCGCAGACGCTCGGCTCGCCGCTGCACGACCCGTTCATGGCAATGAGCTTCATGGCGCTCGAGGTGATCCCCAAGCTCAAACTCACCGATCAAGGGCTGGTCGATGTCGCGCAGTTTCAGATCGTGCCGCTGTTTGTGGAGTAAACGGCTCTGTTTCTGCGTTCTATTCCCGCTATCCCTTGCAACTTTCCTGCTTTGCCGCGATACTCTACGCATGGCTGGCCGCGAACTCGACATTATCCTCACTCACGAACGCACGGATTTTGACGCGCTGGCGTCGCTGCTTGGCGCGTCGCTGCTCTTTCCCGAAGCGTTGCCCGTGCTGCCGCGGCAGATGAACCGCAACGTGCGCGATTTCCTGGCGCTCTACAAGAACCATTTTCGCTTCATTGCGCCCGACGACATGCCGCGTGGCAAAGTGCGCCGCGCCATCCTCGTCGACACCCGTGCGGCGAATTCGCCCAAAGGCACGCAAGCCGACACCGAGTACATTGTCATCGATCACCACGCCGCGTTGGCTGAGAGCAACCTGCTGAGCGAGTCGCGCAAGCTGCTGCCGCAGGCGCACGAACTCTGGTGTGGAGCAACCGGCGCCAACACGACGCTGCTGGTCGAGAAGCTGATCGAACACGCCATCGACGTGACGCCGGTCGAAGCCACGCTGCTGGCGCTTGGCATCTACGAGGACACCGGCAACCTCACCTACGCCAGCACCACCAGCCGCGACGCCGCTGCGCTCGCCTGGCTGTTGGAGCCAACGCGCGGGGTCAACCTCAGCGAGGTCAACGAATTTTTGCACCATCCTGTCACCGACGAGCAGCGCGCGCTGTTGCACGTGTTGATGGATGCGTGCGAGTTTCTGGAGATCGAAGGGCACAGCATCATCATCACCATGGCGCGTGCACCCGGCTTTGGCGACGAGTTGAGCACGCTGGCGGCGCGGCTGCGCGACTTTCACGAGCCGGACGCGCTCTTTGTCGTCGTTGACCTGGGCGACATGGTGCAGGTTGTGGCGCGCAGCACCACCGACAGCGTCGATGTCGGACGCATCGCTCAGGCGCTGGGCGGCGGTGGACACAGCCGCGCCGCGGCTGCCCACATGCGCGACGTGACGCTGGAGAGTGTGCGCGCCCGCATCGAACACCTGGTGCGCACCCACGCCCGCGTTGCGCTCACCGTCGGTCAGATCATGAGTGCGGGCCGCCCGCACATGCTCCATCCCGACATGAGCATGGCGGAAGCCGACGAGCTGATGCGCCGCTTCGGGCACGAGGGCTTCCCGGTCGTCGCCGAAGATGAGACGGGCAAGGAGACGCTCGTCGGCGTGCTGACGCGACGCGAGGTCGACAGAACGCTCAGCCACGGCATGGGCGACCAGCCCGTGCGTCGTTTTATGCGCGCCGGCGCCTACACCGTGCGCCCAGATGACTCGATCCCAACGCTGCGCCGCCGCATGATCGAGAGCAACTGGGGACAAATTCCGGTTGTGGATGGCGACGGCGCCATCATTGGCATCGTCACGCGCACCGACCTGATCAAATTGTGGGATGAGTCCTCGCTGCCGCATCGCCGCGCCGACGAGCTGGCGGCGCGACTGCGCCGTGCACTCACGCCTGTGCAGCTTCATTTGCTGGCGCTGATCGGGCGCGAGGTCGACGCCATGAACTACGATGTCTATGTCGTCGGCGGCTTTGTACGCGACCTGATGCTCGATGTCGTCAGCCGCCGCGCGTTGACGCTCGACGTCGATATTGTGATCGAGGGCGACGCCATCGCCTTTGCACGACGCATGCAGGCAAAGTATGGTGGGCGAATCGTGGAGCACAAGCGCTTCGGCACCGCCAAATGGCTGCTGACGAGGCGTGATGCACCGGCGCGCGTCGATGCGCTGCTTGCCGGGCTAGAAAACGCCAACCCAGCCGACCTGCCGCCGCATCTCGACTTCGTGACCGCGCGCACCGAGTTTTACTCGGCGCCAACCGTTCTGCCCACAGTGCAACAAAGCAGCATCAAGCTCGACCTGCATCGCCGCGATTTTACGATCAACACGTTGGCGCTCTGCCTCAACCCCGATCGGTGGGGTGAGCTGCTCGACGCGTGGGGCGGTCTGGCGGATTTACGCGCGCGGCTGGTGCGCGTGCTGCACAGCCTCAGCTTTGTCGACGACCCAACGCGTATTCTGCGCGCAGTGCGCTATGAACAACGTTTCGATTTCACCATCGAACCGCGCACGCTCGAACTGCTCAACGACGCGCTCGAACTGCTCGACCGCGTCACGCCGGCGCGCATCCGTCACGAACTGGAGCGCATCCTGCAGGAGGAGACTCCCGAAAAAGCGATGCTGCGTCTCGACGATCTGCAGATTCTGCGTCAGATTCACCCTGCACTGACAATGACGCCGACCATGGCGCGACAATTCGCCCAACTACGTGCATTGCGCCAGGCGGAAAACGCCGACCCATTGCTGACCACAGAGCCGATCGAACGCCTCTACTTTGCCATCCTCGCCTTTGGCTGGAGCGGCGAGGAGTCGCGCGCTGTGCAAGAGCGGCTCGGTCTACGCCACGAAACGCAACGCCTGTTGAACAGCATGGTGATCTTGCATCGTTATTTGCCGACGCTGATGCAGCCAACTGCGCGTCCAAGCCAGATTGCGCAAATCCTCGACCAGGTGCAGCCGGTCTGTCTGGTCATCTTCCCGATTGTCTGTGATGATCCGACGGCGAACGAACATGTGCGCCGTTACCGCGCCGAATGGCGCGACATCCAGCCCGAAATCAGCGGCGACGATTTGCGACGCATGGGCATTCCGCGCGGGGCGATCTACCGTGAGATGCTGGCCGCGCTGCGCATGGGGCGAATCGATGGCGAGATTCGCAGCCGCGCCGACGAGCTGGCGCTGATCGAACAGATGGCGCTGATCAAGTGACAACTGGGCGGCGTGCTGTTCGTGGTACGCTGTGTGGTTCTGCTAGAATAACCAAATCGAATCTGGTTGAACCGTAGGTTGAAAACCGCACGTTCCCGGTCGTTCAGGAATCTGCGGTTGAGAACCGCATCTCCGGTTGGGCAGCCCTGTTGTGCGATGAGGCGGAGGATTGCATCATGGATTTAGCGTTTTGGCGCGATGTATCGTTGTTTTATCTGCTGACGATGCAGCTTGTCGTCACGTTGTTGACGGCGGTTGTGCTCTACTTTGTCGTGCGCGGCGTCATGATCGCACGGCGCAAAGCGACGAACGGCGTCAAGCTGGCGCGCTATTATGTCGGCATTGGCCGAGAGCAGAGTATAAAATTTGCCGATAAGGCAGCCACGCCGCTGGTGCGCGCACACAGCGAGGCTGCACGCGACGTCGCAATCCTGCGCACCCTCATGCCTGGGGGAGCGAGCAATTCCCAACAGACGGATCAAAACAAGGAGTAAAGGGATATGAGTCATCGAATGCGGTCGATGTTGATCGGGCTGGTGGCCGGTGCATTTCTGGGCGCGGCGTTTGCCTGGGTCGCCAGCGATGGCAGCGAAGATGGAGAAATTGACGCTGCCGGTGCGCTTAAGAAATTGGGTCCGATGGACTACTTTTCGCTCGGCATTGCGATCCTGACGCTGGCGCGTCAGTTTGGCGGCATGTTGAACAAGGCATAGCGCCAACCATCTCTCACACAAAGGAGTGCTCAAATGACAGCGAATCTGGGAAGTGCAGATCGTCCGCTGCGCGTGGCCGTGATCGGCGCAGGGCCATCTGGTTTTTATGCGGCGGCCGCGCTGCTCAAAGAAGGTTTCACCGTCACCGTCGATCTCTTCGAGCGTTTGATCGCACCGCACGGCCTGGTGCGCTATGGCGTGGCGCCCGATCATCAGAACATCAAGGCGGTCGCCAAGACCTATGACCGCACCGCCGAAGACCCTGCGTTTCGTTATTTCGGCAACGTCGAGGTCGGCAGAGACATCACCCACGCTGAACTCAAGCGCCACTACGACGTGATTTTTTACACGATCGGTGCACAGTCCGATCGCAGATTGGGCATCCCCGGCGAAGACCTGCCCAACAGCATGTCGGCGACCGAATTTGTGGCGTGGTACAACGGCCACCCAGACTACAAAGACTTGCAGGTTGATTTGAGCTGTGAGGCAGCGATCGTCGTCGGCGTTGGCAATGTGGCGATGGATGTGGCGCGTATCCTTGCCAAGTCGGTCGATGAATTGAAAAGAACAGATATCGCTGAACACGCACTGGAGCAGCTTGCGCAGAGCAACATCAAAGACATCTACATTGTGGCTCGGCGCGGCCCGGCGCAGGTGAAGTTCACCAACGCCGAAATCCGCGAGATGGGGCACCTGGAGATCGCCGACGCCATCGTGCTCGACAGCGAACTGAGGCTGGATCGCGCCAGCAGCGCCGCCATCGAGGGCGACACCGCCATGCAGAAAAACCTCGACTATCTGCGCGCCTATGCTGAGATCGGCGTCACCGGCAAACCGCGGCGCGTACACTTTCGCTTCCTGCTCTCGCCGGTCGAGATCATCGGCGAGAACGGCAAAATTGTTGCGGTCAAGATGGAGCGAAACGAGCTGCGCCCATCGGTCAGCGGCGACATCAAAGCGTCGGGCACCGGGCGCTACGAGACGATCCCGGCGGGACTGATTCTGCGCTCGGTCGGCTACAAAGGCGTGCCGCTGGAGGGCGTCCCTTTCGACAACCGCAACGGCGTGATCCCCAACGAGATCGGGCGCGTCATCGATCTCGACACCGGCAGAGTCATAGTAGGCGAGTATGTAGCGGGCTGGATCAAGCGCGGCCCGACCGGCGTCATCGGCACCAATAAGCCGGACGCCATCGAGTCGGTCAACAGCATGTTCGAAGATTTGCAGAAGGGCAAAATCCCGCCTGCGCCCGAGCCGTCGCCCGACGCCATCCCGGCGCTGCTGGCGGAGCGCGGTGTCCGCTATGTCACAAAAGATGAGTGGAAGTTAATCGATGCAAAAGAAGTTGCCGACGGCAAGGCACTGGGCAAACCGCGCATCAAAATCGTCGAACGCGAGGCAATGCTGGCGGTGATTGGCAAATAGTTTGACGGCGCGCAGATAACGCGAATTGGGTGGAGCAACGCGGATTCAATCCGTGAAAATCCGCTTGATCCGCGTCATCCGCGTTCTAAAGTGAATCTACTTTGAGACCGAGAAAATTCACTCTACAAAGCTATGAATTTCAAAGTGAACTCACTTTAGTTTTCACTTTTGCCGACGCAGCGTTCGCACTCTCTCAGCAAAGCGCTGGCAGCCAGGGAAGCTGTAGGCAAGGAAGGGTGCGGCTTCGGTGAATGTTGTGTTCTTTAGCGACAGCTCATAGCTGATTGGCTTGGCGTAGGGCGAGGCGGCGATCAGCGCGGCGACGCGCTCCCAGTCGACGACGCCGTCGTAGACCGGCAGGTGCAGGTCGCGCAGACCGTCGTTGTCGTGCAGGTGCAGGACGCTTAGCCTGGCAAAGAGCGGCTCATAGCGTTCGATGCGGTTCTGTCCCAACATAGCGTGCCCTGAATCGAAGCAAAAACTGAGGAACGCCGGATCATACGCCGCCAGCAACTGCGCCAGCAACCCGGCGTTGTCGCCGGCGCGGACGCTGTCGACAACGTCCGCTTCGACGGCTGTGAAGTCGATCAAGTTTTCCAGGGCAATCTGCACGCCGCGCGCAAGTGCAAACGCCTCAAGGTCGTCGAGCGAGCGGCGAATCTGGTCGAAGAGATAGTCGTTGAAAATGGCGAGGTCGGGACGTACGGTCGGCGGGTAGGCGTGCATCACTACGGCGTCGCCGCCCAGCCGGGCGGTGAAGTCGATGCGGTTCTTCACCAATTCGACGCCAGCCAGCCGGGCGTACTCCTGCGGTGCGTACCAGAATTTCTCGATCCCTTCCGAGCCGTGTGTGTCGCTGAGCTTGAGGCCATAGATTTGTAGCCAGCGACCGATCTGTTCGATTTCGCTGTCGGTGTAGAGAAAATCGGAGCGCCAGTGATGACACCAGTGAACATGGGTGAAACCGGCGTCCGCCATCGCACGTAGATAAGGTTCAGGATCGCCGTGATCGGCGACATAATCACTGGTCATGGAAAGCATAGTTGGCTCCTTTGGCTAATTTCGTGTTACGTGGTTCGTGTTTCATGTTGCGTGTTTCGTAGATTGTGACGCAACACCTAACACTCAACACATAACACGAAACACGCAACACGAACGGAAGGTGCAACGATGACGCCTCGTTTTCAAGTTCATAACTTCGCCCAACGCGCCAGGAGCTACTGGACGGTCAATCAACTGGCGGCGCGCGCCGGGCTGCGTACATTGGCGCACCGGGCGCAGCGCCATCCGCGTCTGGCGGAGTGGTCGCTGCCCTATGAGGGCATCGTCGAGATGATGACGCTGGGCACACCGCACGGCGAGATTCGCAGCGCCGATGACATCCGCCGCCCGCTCGAACGCATCACTCTGCTCACCAATCCGCCCGGCGCAACGCGGCAGCCAGCGACCACCGGATTCTTCAACGGCGAATGGGTCACGACGCCAGCATCGGCGCCCGAACGGGTGATCCTTTATTTGCACGGCGGCGGCTACGTCTCCGGCTCGCCGTCTACGCATGTGGCAATTACTGCACGGCTGGCGAAGGAAGCGCGGGCGCGCATCTTTGCGCTCGACTATCGCCTGGCGCCGGAGCATCCTTTCCCGGCGCAGATCGAAGATGCGTGGGCGGCGTATTGGTGGCTGCTCACCGACCAGGGCGTCAAGCCGACGCAGATCACCGTGGCCGGCGACTCGGCGGGCGGCGGGCTGACGGTTGCGCTGCTGCTGGCGCTGCGCGATGCGGGCGTGCCGTTGCCTGCCGGCGCCGTCTGTCTCTCGCCGTGGCTCGACCTGACGCTCTCCGGGGCCACCATCGCAATCAACGAGCCGACCGACTTTCTGAATTTCGACATCCTGCACGCATCGGCGCAGATGTACACCAACGGCTATGACCTGCGCCATCCGCTGATTTCGCCGCTCTACGCCGACCTGGCCGGGCTGCCGCCGCTCTTGATCCAGGCTGGCTCCGCCGAAATGCTGCTTGACGACAGCCGACGCTTTGCGCTGCGTGCGCGCGAGGCCGGCGGCGATGTCCAGCTCGAAGTGTGGGAACACATGGTGCATGTCTGGCATTTCACCTGGCTGCTCGAACCAAAGGCGCGGCAGGCAGTCGCACAGGTCGGGCGCTTTGTCCGTCATCACACCCCGATTCTGGGGGAAGATCATGGTTGACCCGAAACGCCGCATCGTCTTTTCCACCGACCCGGAGCCTGAACCGGAACGCAAGCCTGCTGCAAAGTCGCCATCGCCGCGCCAACAGCAGGTGCGCGTGGCATTGGAACGCAAGGGACGCGGCGGCAAGAGTGTGTCGCTGATCACCGGCGTCACCGCCGCGCCCGCCGAGCTGGAAAAGCTGTGCAAGCTGCTCAAAAACCGGTTGGGCGCAGGCGGCGCGGTCAAGGAGCAGGTGATCGAGATTCAGGGCGACCAGCGCGACAAGATCGTCGCCATCTTGCTTGAACTCGGCTATCAGGCGAAGAAAGCCGGCGGCTAAAACTTACTTCACCACGATCTGCGCAACCCATTTGACCTGCTTGAGCGCGTCGTCGGTCTCCGTTGGCGCAATCAGGCGCACCAGACCAGCCTGCCGCGTCATCGATTCACCGTTCACCAGATAGGCGAGCAGCATGGGTCGGTCGCCCGCATGGTCGAGCGTCTCTTCACGTCGCAGCCGCGCGCCAAAGCCATCGCCGCTGACTACATCGACAAACTGCCATTTCGCCTCATCGGGAAGGAACGCCGCCAGCAACGCCGCCAGCGTCACGCCGCCAAAACTGAAAGGCCCCGATGTTCCGTGTCCGGTGCTGACGATGTAACAATTCGGCACTGTGGTGAAAGGCAGCGCGCGCAGCGCATCGACCGTCAGCCGATGGGTCTCGCCGTCGGGCAGGATCAGCGTAATGGCGGCGTCATCGGATGGTGGGGCCGGATTCGGCTCGTGTGGATGCCCGTGCAGCCAATCCGGCTCGTCGTGCGTATGTCCGGCGGTGCTCATGGCTCTTGCTCCATACTGAAGGTGAGCGGGTAGCCATCGAGTCGGGCGCGAGCGCGCGCCACCCTGACCAGGCGCTCGGCTTCGTTGCGCGGGCGCACGACAACGACCGCCTGCCCCTCGCTGTGCGCAGTTTGGGCGACATGCTCGGCGATCTCTTCGGAGAGCAGAAAGACCTGAAGCAGAATCTTGATCACATACTCGAAAGGCGTTACGTCATCGTTATGCACAAGCACATACCAGCGCGGCGCGTGGCCGACTTCCTGAAATGCATCGGTCACCTCGACCGGCAACGTGGGCGCCTCGACCGTCTGTGCATGCAATGCAAGCAATTCCATCATCATATTCAGCTTTCACCCGCAGGACACCCTGCCCCAATACCGTCAGCAACTCAATAGCCGCTCAGCCACCATCGCTAAACCTCAGCTAAACCTCAGAGACTGACTACAGTATACAGCGTTTGCACCGAATTGACGATGTGATCGATATTCCGCACCGCCTGCCAGATTATTCGCTTTGTGCGCGGCGTGCTACAATCGCGTGTCGGCGCGCTGTTATCGGGCCGATTCAGAGAAGGGGATTGTTCGGTGAATGAGCCAGACGATTAGCGATCTTTGGAAACAACAGGCGGACAACGCAATTATTACGGTGGTGATCCCCACCTACAACGAAGCGCCGAATCTGCCCGCCATCACCGAAGCGCTCTTTGGCTTGCCGCTGCCCACATTGCGCCTGTTGATCGTCGATGACGGCTCGCCGGACGGCACGGGGCGCATCGCCGACGAGCTGGCGACGCGCTATGATCGCATGGCGGTTATCCACCGTGCAGGAAAAGGTGGACTCGGCACGGCGTATGTAGCTGGCATGACGCGCGCCATCGCCGACGGCGCCGACTTTATTGTGCAGATGGACGCCGATTTCAGCCACTCACCCGCCTATATTCCACAGATGTTTGGCGTGATGCTGGCGACCGGCGCCGACGTGGTGATCGGCAGCCGTTATGTGCCGGGCGGCTCGCTCGACGAACGGTGGGAGTGGAACCGTCGGCTGCTGAGCTGGTGGGCAAATCTCTATAGCCGCGTGATTTTGGGGCTGCGCATCCGCGACATGACCGCCGGCTTCAAGCTGTGGCGGCGGGCGGCGCTCGAAACGATCGGGCTGGAGACGATCCGCAGCAACGGTTACAGTTTCCAGGTGGAGATGGCGTATCTATGCGAACGCCTCGGCTTTCGGCTGATCGAAATCCCGATCCATTTCGAGGATCGGCGCATCGGGCAGAGCAAGCTCGACGTGCCGGTCAAGCTCGAATCGGCGTGGCGCACCTGGCAGATTCGCTGGCGCTATCGCCACTTGCAGCGCCGCCAGCCAACGCTGCTCCACTGGAATGAACCGCAGATCAACGTTGAAAGCCACAGATGATCTGCGCGCTTTCGACCGCCTCTGTTGAATAGACTGCCTCATCTATGTCTCGACTTCGTCGTTTTCGTTCCGACCTGCTTGCGCTGCTGGCGATTCTGCTGCTGGCGCTGCTCTGGTTTGCGCCCGTGCTGGCGCCTGCGCTGACACGGGCGACGCTGCTGCCCTTCGACAATCTCTACACCTTTGAGCCATGGGCGTCGCTGCAGCCAGGGCTGATCCCGCACAACGATCTGCTTTCGGATTTGGTGCTGCAGAACGCGGTGTGGAAGGCGCACATCCGCGAGGCGATTGCCAACGGCGAGTTCCCGCTGTGGAATCCAAAGATCCTGACCGGCATCCCTTTTCTGGCCGCCGGGCAGGCGAGCACCTTCTATCCGCTGAATATACTGTTCTATTTACTACCGCTCGACCTGGCGTATGGCTGGTTCACGGCGCTGCAGGTGGCGATTGCCGGCGTGTGCATGTATCTGTTCGGGCGCGCGCTGCGGCTGCGCGCTCCGGCGGCGCTCTTTGGCGCGGTCGTCTACATGTTCAGCGGTTTTCTGATCGTCAGCGTCGTCTTCACGATGTTTCTGGCGGCTGTGCCGTGGCTGCCGCTGTTGCTCGCGGTGATCGAGGTAATTGTGCGCAAGCAGGAGGAGAAGGGCGTGCGCAGCTTCCGCCCGATCCCCTACACAGCAGTCGGCGCGGCAGTGATCGGCCTGGTCGTGCTGGCAGGTCACCCGGAGCTGATCTATTACACGATGTTGACGGCGGGTGCGTACAGTTTTGTGCGGCTGATCGCCGCCTATGTGCACATCCGCAAAACCCATGCCGGCGCGGACAGGCGCGCGCCGCTGCTACGCACCGTCAAGCTCGGCGGCTGGCTGTTGACGATGGCGGTGCTGGGCGTCGGTTTGGGCGCGGTGCAGTTGATCCCGCTGGTGGAGCTGCTGCCGCTCAACTTCCGCGAAGGGTCGGCGTCGCTGGCAGAGGTGTTGGGGTGGGCGTGGCCTGTCCGTCACGTGCTCACCTTTGCGCTGCCAAATGTCTTTGGCAGCCCCAGCCACCATCAATGGTTCGACATTTGGGCGCGCACCTGGACGCCCGCCACGGTCAATGCGCTGGGCGAGCCGATCCACACGATCTTCTGGGGCATCAAAAACTACGTCGAAGGCGGCAACTATCTTGGCCTGGCGACGTGGCTGCTGGCAGCGATAGCTATCGTAGAGGCGGCGCGTTTGTTGGGCAAAAGGAGATTGGAGAATGGAGAATGGAGATTAGGAGATTCGCGGACGAGTGCGCTCTCTTCATCGCGGCCAATCTCTAATCTCCAATCTCCAATCTCAACTCTCCCAACTTTTTTCTTCGCTGGCCTCGCCATCATCTCGCTGCTCTTTGCGTTTGGCACGCCGCTCTATGCGATCCTGTTCTACGGCTTGCCCGGCTGGAACCAGCTTCACAGCCCGTTCCGTTGGGTCTTCCCCTTCACGCTGAGCATGGCGACGCTCGGCGCGCTGGGGCTGAACGTGCTGTTGGGGTGGAGCGAGGGGCGAGTTGCGAGGGGCGAGGAGCGACGCCGGTTGAGCAGAGAGGGGGAGAGGGGGAGAAGGGGAGACGCCAATCTCCAATCTCCAATCTCCCAATCTCCTAATCGCCTAATCTCCCAATCCCTTGCCGCTTTGCTGGCATTCGCCGGCCTGGCTGCGCTGTTGCTTGTGCTTGCCAGCATCGTGGCGCCGGGGCCGTTTGTCGCTTTTGGTCAGCGCATCGTGGATGGCAGCGACCTGGCGCGTATGGCATTCGCCGATGGCCGCATGTTCTGGAGCTATCAAGCCGCCAACGTGGCGCACTTCGGGCTGGTCGCGCTGGCGGTTGGGCTGCTCGTGTTGTGGATGCTCAAGGGCGAGAGGCGAGTTGCAAGGGGCGACATTGCGACGCAGGGACGCAGAGAAAGCCAAATCAGCGTCAATCCGCCCAATCCGCGTCATCCGCGTTCCATTGAGAATCTGGAGGAGAGGGGGAGACAGGGAGAGGGGGAGCCGCCAATCTCCAATCTCCAATCTCCAATCTCCCAATCTCTCAATCGCCTGATCGCCCTTTCCCTCATCGCCGTCACCGTTCTTGACCTCTTCCTGGCGCACGGGCAGTTCAACCCGGCGAGCGATCCAAAGCTGTCGCCATGGACGGAACAGGGCACGCCGTCGGTCGTCAAGTTTATCAACGAACGCGAAGGTCTCGACGCCCCTCGTCCTGCGCCCCTCGCCCCCGACTGGCGCTTCACCACCTTCAACGCGCCCGGCAAGAAGACCTTCAACGCCAACGTTGGCATGTACTACGGCTGGCACGATATACGCGGCTACGACTCAATCATCCCGCGGCAGTACGTCGAGTTCATCAATCGCATCCAGCCGCAGGCGAACGAGCTGCTCTACAACCGCATTGCGCCGATCTACGCGCAGGTCAGCGGCGATGTCTACGCCGCGCTCGACAACCCGCTGCTCGACCTGCTCAACATCAAATACCTGATCACCGAGCACGCCGTGCCCAACCCGGGCTGGCAAGAAATCTACAACGACCAGGCAGTGCGCGTCTACGAAAATCTCGAAGTGTTGCCGCGCGTGCTGATTGTGCCGGAAGCGCAGGTTGCACCGGCGGACGCTCAACCACTCACCACCGCCGATCTGCGCCGCGTTCTCTTCATCGAGGAGACGCCCGCCGACCGGAACGCGCTGATCCCCGCCAGCCCGCAACTGCGCGAGGCGCGCATCAGCCGTTCCACCGGCAACGAGGTCTTTGTCGATGTCAACCTCAGCGATCGCGGCTGGCTGCTCCTCGCCGACGCCTATTTTCCGGGCTGGAAGGCGTATCTGCGCCCCTTTGGCGGCGGCGAGAGCGACGAGATCGAACTGCCGATCCTGCGCGCCAACAGCGCGTTCCGCGCCGTCTACCTGCCGGATGACGGGCAGTGGACGGTGCGTTTCATCTACAGCCCGATGAGCTTCAAGCTCGGTCTCTATGTCAGCTTTCTGGCGGGGATGACGCTGCTGATGCTGCTGCTCTACTGGGTGTGGGGACGCTATTATCGACCGGAGATCGAGGAGCACGACGTCAAGCGCGTCGCCAAGAACTCGCTGATCCCAATGGGGTTGAGCCTCTTCAACAAGGCAGTCGATTTCGCCTTTGCGATGCTTTACGTGCGTCTGCTCGGACCAGCGGGCACGGGCGAATGGTACTTCGTCGTGGCGATCTACGGCTTTTTCGAGATCATCAGCCGCTATGGGCTGGGCACGCTGCTGACGCGCGATGTCGCCGCCGACAAGAACCAGTCGAGCCGTTATCTCACCAATGTGCTGGCGCTGCGCACGTTGCTGTGGGCGATCAGCCTGCCGTTGATGGGGCTGGTCGTGGCGGGATACTGGACGATCGGCGTGATCTGGCCCGATCTGCAGTCGATCAACGCGCAGGAGGTGCAGGCGCTGATCTTGCTGGCGCTGGCGATGCTCTTTGCCAACTACGCCGACGCGCTGAGCAGCATGTTCATGGCATTTGAGAAGATGGAGTATCCGGCCGGGCTGACCAACGCGGTGGCGCTGCTCAAGGTGGCGCTGGGCGCGGCGGCGCTGCTGCTCGGTTGGGGCTATGTCGGGCTGGCGGCGGTGGCGTTGGGCGTCAATGTGCTGCAGGTGCTCTGGCTCTACGTGCTGCTGCGTTCGACGCTCTTCAAGCCACAGTGGAAGTGGGACTGGCCCCTGCAGCGCTGGATGTTCGGCGTCAGCGGGCCGCTGATGATCAACCACCTGCTGGCGACGATTTTCTGGCGCATCGACATCTGGATTCTGCGCCCAATCACCGGTGCGGCTGCGGTTGGTCTCTACAGCATCGGGCTGAAGTATCTCGACGGGCTGAATATCATCCCCAGCATGTTCACGATGGCAGTCTTTCCGCTGATGAGCCGCTTTGCGCGCAGCGACCACAGCAACCTGCTGCGTTCGTATGTGATCTCGATGCGCCTGCTGACGATCCTCAGCCTGCCGATTGCGATGGCGGTGACCTTCCTGGCGACGCCGCTGGTCTTTCTCGTCGGCGGCGCGCAATATCTGGATATACCGGGTGAATTCCGCATCTTCGGGCAGGTGATCCCCTACGTGGGCGGCGCCGACCTGGCGTTTCAGGTGATCATCTGGAGCATTCCGATCGGCTTTGTCAACAGCGTGACGCAATATGTGCTGATCGCCGCCAACCAGCAGCGCACCTTGACGCGCGCCTTTATCCTCGGCGTGGTTTTCAACATCACCGGCAACCTGATCCTGATTCCCAGCCTCGGCTATGTCGGCGCCGCGCTCGCCACGATCCTGAGCGAGTTCAGCCTGCTGATTCCGTTTTACCTGATCGTGCGGCGCACGGTGGGCACAGTGCCGTGGGTCACCGTCTATGCGCCGCCGCTGCTGTCTGGGGCGGTGATGGGCGTGGTGACCTATGGCTTGATCCAGTTTGGCGTGAACGAATGGGCGGCGGTGACCGTCGGGTTGACCGCGTATCTCGCCGCGCTGCCGCTCACCGGCGCCTTCCGCGGCGAGGATATGAGCGCCATCCTGCGCTCGCTGCCGATCGGGCCGCTGCGGCGGTGGGCGTAGGAAATTTCTGCCGGGTGGGGTTGGCCGCACTGCGAACGGCTCATCGCTCGATTTTTACGCTTGTCGCCTACGCTTGCAGAGAATCTGAATGCTCAGGCGTCGTCGATTGCGCCCAATTGGAGAAGGGTGGTGCGTTGGGCTGGACTCAACCCACGCGCTCCGGCGATTTTCATCCCCTCGTATGGCCTGGCAATCGGAATTGTGCGCAGCAGTGAATCCGCGGCGAGGTCCCACATCTGAAGCAGCGCCTCGTCGTGGCCCGTGAGCAAGAGCGGAGCCATTGGGCTGAGCGCCAGGGCGCTGACGGCGCCGCCAGGCGTTTGCAGCACCCGATGAGAGCGCCCAGTTGCCATGTCCCAGATACAGATCGTGTGATCCTCGCCGGCGGTGATGAGAAACGCGCCCTCAGCAGTGAACGTCATGGCGCGGATGGCTCGGCTATGTCCGTGCAACTCTTGAATACATTTGCCGCTGTCGACCTCCCAAAGTCGAACGAGCCTGTCGTCCCCTGCGCTTGCCAGGATGCGTCCGACAGGATGAAAGGCAACCGTGCGCACCCAATCTCTATGTCCAGGCAAAACAAGGTGCGACTCGTTCTCCGCAGTGCTCCACAACCGCACGGTGCGGTCATAGCTTCCGCTCGCAGCCCACAATCCGGTCGGATGAAACGCTACGCAGGTCACATCGCTGTGGTGTTCAGCCCAAACGCGCAGACATCGTCCACTTTCTATGTCCCAGAGCCGCACGGTCTGATCGTTGCCACCGCTGACAAGACGTTGCCCATCTGGTGAAAAGGCTACGCTGCGCACGCGAAACGTATGCCCTTGCAGTGTTAGCATCGGGCGCCTGACGGTGTTTTGGGCGCCGACTTGCTGAATGTCCCACACCTGAATTGTGCAGTCGTTGCTGGCGCTGACTAACAGGCGCCCTTGTGGATGAAACGTCACACTGTTCACACGATCAGCATGCGCACGCCAGGCTGCGATTCTGGCGCCGTCGCCAGTTCTCCACAGGCGGACATTGCCATCATGACCGCAGCTGGCGAAGAATTCGCCGCTTGGATGAAAAGCCACAGCATTGATCCAGTTCATATAACCTGTGATTGTCTTCAGACAATTGCCGCTGCACACGTCCCACACCCTCACCGTATGATCTTCTGCGCCGCTGTACAGCGTCGCACCGTCGGGGCTAAAGTAGAGAGTGCGAATGCGATCAGAACGATGCGCCCGCACAGTCCACAGACTACGATACGTGTGGGTGTCCCAGAGGGTGAGCATTTGATCTTCGCCAGTGGTCGCCAGAAAACGTCCGTCGGGGCTGCTCGCAAGGCATCCTATCGGGCCGTTATGAGCATGGAACGTATGCAGATGCCTGGCGCTGGAGAGACGCCAGAGATGCACTTTTGTATCGCGACCGCCGCTGATCAAGATCTGACCGTTTGGGTGGCAGGCCACCTTGTTGATGTCATGGTCGTGCCCCAACCATTGGTCTTGTATACAACCCGTGCGTACATTCCATACCGTGATCCTGTAATCATTGCCGCTGCTGACGAGCAGATCGCTGTGCGGAACATAAGTCAGCGTGCGTATGGTTCCAACCTCTCCGCGCAAGACTTGCACCGGCTGCCCGGCGGCGATGCTCCAAAGAATGATGACGCCGTCATCGCCGCCGCTCGCAATTATCGGCTCGTGATGTTGGTGCGACGGCGCAGTCACCGGCTGAAAAGCGACGGCGCGCACCCGGCCAGTGTGACCGCACAGTGTATGAACGCAACGCGGCGGTTGCGTCCCTTTGTTCATCGCCCAGAGCTTTACGGTCTGGTCTTCACTGGCGGTCGCCAGCAGGGCGCCATCTGGGCTGAAGTCGGCGCCCAAAACCCAGGCGTCGTGACCGCGCCAGATGCACCCGAAGCTATCTTCATCCACGCGCCAGAGGGCGAGTTGACCGTCCGCAGCGCCGATCGCCAGCCATGCGCCATCAGGTGCGCCGGCAAGCGCCGAGACCGCTCCGATGGTTTGGAAAATTTGCGGTCTGACAAAACATGCATGCGAAAAGTCGGCGTCTTGAAGCGATATGTTGCGCAGGTCAACTTCGCGAATGGTCAACCCCGCACAGTGAATGTGTTCGAGCGAGCAAGGTAGTCGCTGCAATAAATTCAGCAAATTCCCTGCCGCATAACCGGTAAAGCGCCTGTTGCCGGTGCGCAACTTCTTGAGCAAATCAAAGCAAATTCGTATGACAGCATCTGCGTTGCCAAATTTGTGCAACAACTGCTGAAGCAAGGGTTGAACGAGCATTCTCTCCTGACTCTGGCGCACGTACTCCTTCACCCGATTCTGCATCAGCGGGCAGCGATCCAGCCCTGCCAGATCGCCTGCAATGATGGCATAGCGAAATCGCTCGACCAGGCGTTCTGTTCCATACTCCAGCAACATGTTTTGCAGGCTGAAGTGATGCGCTTGCGATTCGATCAATGAACGCCGGTGCAGCGATTGCAGTGCGCTGAGGAGGTCGCTCCTGGTGACCGGTTCGACGAACCATTCCAGCAATGCATCGATCTCAATCGGCTCGCGCGCAACGACCAGCCACTCCAGCGCCTCCTGCTCCAGCGTAGACAGGCGGCTGATTTGGGCGTCAAGCATTAGCCGGATGTCGCCAAACACGGTGCTTTCTTCTCGCAGAAAATGGGCAATGTCTCCGTCAAAAAATTCCTGGATCGTGTAGGCGGTCAGCAACAGCGCCAGCGGGTTGCCTGCGTAGTGGCGCGTAAGCGCTTCCCACGCATCGTCATCGCCGTAGAGCAGGGAGTGATGCAGCAGGCGATGAACATCGGCGGGCGTCATGCCTTTGAGCCGCAAGATACGCGTCGGCGCTGCGCTGGTTTCTAGCCGAATCAACTCCGATGACGCTTCGCGGCTGGTGAGGAGAAGGCAACTTTGGTGGGCGCATTCGCCGATGCTGCTGATGAGCTGACCGTAGGCTTCGTAGCCGGGCCGATACTGCCCAGACGACGCATTGGCTTGAAAGAGGGTCTCCAGGTTGTCGAGGATGAGCAAACAGCGGCGGGCGCGCATCGCCTCAATCAATCTGCGAATGCCATCGTCGATCGTGTCGAATCCAGCCGCTGTGGAACCGCCGAGAAAATGGACGCATTCACGCAGAATCGCGTCGATGGGCGGCGCGTTGACCAGCGAGCGCCAGATCACGGCATCAAATTCATGCGCAAGTTCGGTGGTCAGTTGCTCGATCAGCGCCGTCTTGCCGACGCCGCCTAAGCCGACAACGGCGATCAGCCGGCGCTGCTCCTCTGTCACCCATCGCCGCAGTTGCGCCAGCTCCGCTGCACGGCCACAAAAACTCGTCACGTCGCGCATCTCACCCCAGTCTGCGCGCAGATCAGCGCCAGGCTCAGACTGGTCAAGCGCCGTCTTGCGGCAGGCGATTTCCCATTCAGAGAGCACAGCGACAAGATGATCCAACATCGCCGCCTGCTCGTGGTCATACGTGCTTGCCGCAATGCACATCTGCACCTGCAAGTCGTGTGGATTGCGCCTCGTCAGGTACTCCTGGGCGACAAGATAGCGCCGCCATGCCCGCTTCTGCGGCCTGGGCGCGCCATCGTCTGGTCGGAGCGTTTCGACCGCTCTGCGCAGCAGGTCGCGCAGGGCAAGCCCGCACCCCAGTTGATTATCAGGATGGTTGGCTTCCACCCTTTGTACGTCAACGATGCGCAGCGCCGCCAGCGGATGCGCGCCGAGTTTTTTGGCGTCATCCAACGACTTGAGCGCGCTGCGCAGGGCTTTACGCGTGACCTGCTGGCTGGAAAACGCAGCGGGGTGCGGGGAAGTCTCCACAGGTTCCTCCTATACCGTCGCGTTGACGCTGAACTTTGTGAACGGCTCAAGTGAAAATTAGGCAAAATTTCGGCAAATTGGGTGCGTGCGGTGATGTTACTATCTATATCGTGAAATCTAGCTGTGATCCCGCGAGCAGCTAGGTTTCAATGTTGGCTTGTTGATCTCCTATTGTAGTTCACGTGACCTGGTGTGTATGAAAGTCAGGAGATGGTGAATGTCCTACCGTGTTACTGATAAAAGCGGCAAAACTGTAGGCTATGTCCGAGATCAAAGCACAGAGCTGGCTGGAATGCTCATCGGCGGGGTGGCTCTGATAGCCCTATCTATCATCTTAATCCCAGTAATTGCTGTTGGCTATGGATTGATGTGGGGTTGGCAAGCATTTTTCATCTTCTGGCTCTGGGCCACCAACCTTCCCCTGACGCCTTTTCCCAATTTGAATGGTGTGCTTGTAATCATCGGTATCGGGATTACAGGTGCGGGCTTGGTACGATACGTAAGAATCCATTTGGTTCTGCTCTTATCAATTACCCATATATTATCTCTACTGCTGGGTACGTTCTTAGTTGTTTGCTGGCTTGCCGTAATTCTCATTCCCATAGGGGTTGTCATCACCCTGCCCTTATTAGTCATTGCATGGTTATTCTCCACCGATGCTCCCCTCGCAGTGTTGAATCTCCCTATTGAATTGTTTAATGCGAACCCATGGCTTTTATTGTTCGCACCACTTCTGTACCCAGTCGGCTGGCTATGTGCAAAGGTTATTGGTATTTACGATAAGAAAGGAATGCTTGTGACTACAGACCAACTTTCACCAAGTGTAGGTAAGAGTTTTCTATTGATAGCTATACTGACTTACTTGGCGGGAGGCATATTGTTCCTGACTCATGCTCTCCCTCTCGCCCCTTTTGCACCAGTGATTGGTGCAGCCATGTGGGGGGCGGGAAAAGGATTTTATTTTTTCACCATTCAACGCAAACCTTTTCTGAAGGAGCGGTTAAGGTCATAAGGTCAATCTAAGCACATAGAGTCAGTTCTGTATAAGAGAGGGGTAATTGGTTTTTGGGTGAAGTTTACGATTAAAGCTGTGCACTGATCTCTGTACCTATACTCGATGGGGGCGATGATGAATGACCATGAAGGCGAACAAACAGCAGTGTTCCTGACCAAGCTGACTGTTCAAATTGCGATTGTTGTTCTTTTTGGAGTGTTTATCCTTACATTCCGCTATCCCAAATTTATGCTGCCGGTGTGGGTGATCGGCGGAATCATCCTTATTTGGGTAACTCAGTTCAGTTAACCAATAAGCAAATAGAGACTTAGCACGGATTAGGAGAGGGAACGATGGGTTTCTTTATGTTGAAGGAAGGAGTCTATTTCGTTAGGGGCTCAGTGCATGGCGCCTTACTAGATACCAACACTGGAAATGTCTATTCAATCAATAAGAAAGGAACAGCCATAATCACAGGTGAAGTCGCAAATGACGATTTTTGGAGGAAATTGGTAGAGATCGGGGTTGCCGAACAAAGTGACTGTCATACACCATTGCCTAGTCTACCTAGGTTGTCGCAGGCAGAACTGGATTTCATTTGGTTTGAGATAATAACAAGCGACTGTAATGAAAGTTGTGTGCATTGTTACGCTGATAGTAGACCGCCAAGCCATAAGAGAGTCAGAGGTTTGTCGTCGGATGTTGATTTTCAAGACTCGAAACGAAAGTTACTGTTTGAAGATTGGTGTGAATTGATCAAAGAAGGTTTTGAGCTAGGCTGTAGACAATGCCAATTTATCGGAGGTGAACCATTTTTGTATCGGGACAGAAAATGGACAGTGCTCGATTTGGCAGAGTATGCACGAAAAGTAGGCTACGAAATGGTAGAGATTTTCACAAATGCAACGCTGCTTACTAAGAAAAAAGTCAGCCGCATAAAGCAACTGGGACTACGGGTTGCTGTTTCAATATATTCAGATGATGCAGTAGTTCACGATTCAATCACCCGGACACCGGGTAGTCATAGTAGAACTATGCGGTCACTGCAAATGTTGAAAGACGCTGACGTTCCTACTCGTGTTGGATTTGTAGTTATGCGCCAAAACGAGCACACAGTCTCCACTACAATTCAACTTATTGAAAATCTGGATTTTCCTGGAAGCTCCCCAGACCCGCTAAGACCTAAAGGTCGGGGTCAAAATATTGCATTACTTCCGAGCCCTTCAACAACTATTAAATATGGTGTCTTGACGACCGCCGATTTTTCAGTGACTCGCGAGCTTTTACAGCACTATACAAGTATGCATAGCTGTTTGGCGGGCAAAATCGCCATAACCGAAACAGGTGATGTTTTACCATGCATTTTTTCTCGCGATCAAGTTATAGGGAACGTTAAGGTTCAAGGTGGTATTGGTTCCATAATTTCAACTTCCCAGATGCAGAAGTTATGGCTTACAACAAAAGATGATGTTTTAGTTTGCCGTGATTGTGAATACCGATATGTGTGCTTTGATTGTCGTCCTTTGTCTGATGCAGCGGCACTAGGGAAAGGGGAATTCATAAGTGCTCCGTATCCCCGTTGTTCCTACAATCCGTACACCGGCAAATGGGGAAAAGGTCTTTGGAAAATGACTCAAGATGGTCCATGCTATGACACCTCCTACGAAAACATCATGAATGAAGTTATCGTGGACGACAATGCTTCTGTAGCCCCACAAGTGCATTAGGCTTACTGAAGGCTGAAAACCAGATGCACTGTGTGAAGGTAGAGATGCAGTTCAATAAGAAGTGGTATGACCGCTAGTATTGTACGCTTTTAGCCAAACCAGGAGACACATGTTATGAAAAAACAGAAAAGTACAGATATGTTGGTAGAAGATGAACAACCCGACATTGTATGTGTGACTTCACCCCGAACTCGCAATAGAGCCTGTAATCCGGATAGGGAACCATGTGAACCGAGATGCGGCCCTCGACAGTGCTCTCCGTGTAACCCGTGGGGCTGTCGTCCATAGTCCAATTAAAGCATTGAGTTCTTACTGACATACAGGTAACCGTATCAGCTACCTCTGGCTCGCCTTCAACCAGAAGTAGCTGATGATAACGATTGTGTCAGTATATGAAAATGCACTGTTTGGAGAGGGAGAGAATAATCTATGTGGTCTCAGTGGAAACAACCAAGCTTCAACCGCAATGATGTAATGCGCATGCTTGCAGCCCGCGGTCGCGATGCTGACGGTGGTCTGTCAGAAATTGACCTGAGGCGCGCAGACCTGGAGGGAGCGGACCTCTCCTATTTGGAGCTCAGTCGAGTCAATTTGGAAGGAGCCAACTTGAAAGATGCCAACCTGGACGGAGTTCGTTTGTTTGCCTCCAGCCTTCGCGATGCAAACCTGACAGGTTGCTCGATGCGCCAGGCTGTGCTGACCCTTGTCACCCTGACAGATGCCAGATTCACCAATGCCGATCTCACTGGGGCAACCTTATGTGGTTGTGATATGATCGGGACAAAATGGATCGGCGCCAGTCTGAAACAGGCATCGTTTTTGGTCCACGAACCATCGCGCAGTGGATGTGATGGTTGGCATGCTGATTTCACCGGCGCTGATCTGCGTGGCGCAGTCCTGAGTGGGCTGAAGAACATCTCGATCGAGCGTACCAGATTAGCATGACAGATCACTCATTTGCTCGATGCTTCGGTATCGATCAAGCAAGAGTGGGTTCTCCTGGATTTGGTGTGGTTGCGCCAAACAAGGCTACAACAGATGCAGACAGGAACGGATTGGTCACGCTGACGGACAAGCGAATCCGTTGCCGTCCGCATCCGCTGTAGCCGTTGACCACATCGAATCCGGTTGAGCCCAAGAGTGAAGCCTATCACCGATTGATAGCACCTGGAACGATTGTGAGTTTCGACATCTCGATCATCGCCTGCGCTTCAGACTTAGAGAAACCAGACGCAGACGAGTGTTCCAGGTTCATTAGAACCTTCCAAGGAGAGTGGCATGTTGTTCCGCCAGAAAACCGATCCGACCGTTGAATTTTTCTCTGGCTTGATCGCTCTGACAGCGCAGAGTATTGGGCGACCTATAGAGCAGTCGGTTGCCACCAAACTGGCGCAGGATTTGTTGGCTCGCAACAGCGATTCATGCATAGACTACCTGGGGGTGTACGCCCTAGTGCCTATCGCATACGATGAAGTGCGCAACTGGCGAGGATGCAGCGCCGGCACCTGCAACAGCTTTTATTCGCAAATGCGCCCCTTCGGATGGGAGAGTTTGGCGCCAATCGAAACGTTACTGAATCGACCTGTCTCAGTCTCTCAGGCACACTACCGAATGTGGGAAGGAGCCTTGAAACCACAAGGAATCTCGCTCAGTGGCATCAAATCGGAGTTTGAGGATGCGGAGCGTTATCTGTCCCACATGATTCTGCATGCGACAACCAACCTTGTTCATGGTCAGACTGGTTCGTTTGGAAACAAAACCAGTATGCCCGTGTCAGCAAAGGTTCAACTGATGGCAATTGTGGCTAAAGCCGACAACATGAGGTTTTCCGACAACTTTGTTCTGAAGGAACTAGATGGATTGAAGCGCGCTATTCAGAGTGTCTCGTAGCTGCCCCAACACACTTGCAACCCATCGGTTCAAGCTTTTGTCTTCCGTCGTGGCGCGCCACAACGGTCGCGTGCAAATGCTACGAAACGCGCAGGTTAAACTTGCCAGAGTACGCCTTGCGTGATTCAACCCCATCCTCTCGGCACGCATCCTCAAAAATACTTGAGCGAAATCTTGCCTCTTTTACGCAAGCCATTGATGTCGGTGACAGAGAAATGAGCGCCCCGACCGGGATGGCGCCAGACAGCAGCACTGCGCCAGGAGGCGCGCTCCCTTTTGCAAACAACTGATCGATGTTCATCATCCTTTATGGTATAATCTTGGTGGGGAATCGACTGAATGTGTAAGGCAGGAACAATCTGATGGACACGATCTCCTTTCTCAAAGAGAAGCGTTTGATCATTCTGCGTATTGCAGCCAAACACGGCGCCTATGACATACGGGTGTTTGGTTCAGTCGCGCGCGGTGAAGATCGACCGGACAGCGATATTGATTTGCTGGTCAAGCGCGGAGAAGTGGTCGGCCCATGGTTTCCTGCAGGTCTGATTCTGGAATTGGAGAAAGAATTGGGGCGTCGCGTCGATGTCGTCACAGAGAGCGGCTTGAATCCTTTTCTGCGCAACGACGTCCTCCAGGAGGCAGTGCCCTTGTGAAAGACGATCGGATTTATCTGAACTATACGATGAAGGGACGCGCTCGCTCGATCAAGGACAGCGCATCGTTGAGGCTGTAGCCGCGTGAAATCAGGTAGGCGGTGGCCATCGTCACTGTGCGAGCGCCAGCCGTGCGCAGATTCACGACCGCAGTGACGCCTCCTGTTCCAGACGGCGTTTGCTGCGTGCGTTGAATTGAGGTCCAACGTAGAGTTGCGGCGTCACATGACTGTAGCAGCGCAGATATTGTTGCCAGCGTGGGGCAGCATCAGGCAATCTGGCCGCGATCACCCCGAAGAGGATAGCCGTGATCAGAAAGGCCAGCGGAAAAATGATCGCCTGCGCCGTCCAGCCGATGCGATCATTGGCAATGAGCGTCAGTTGTTGCAGCGGGTCGATGGGGAGCGGCGCCTGGCGGAAATAGGCTGCGGAAAAGGCGCCGATCATAGAGACGATAACGACTGCCAGCAGCGCAATAACGAAGGCCAGCACAGGCGGTTCTGTATAGCGCGGCAGCCAGGTCGCCACCTGCTCCGGGAGTTGGATTCCCGGTGCAGGCGTGAATTGCGCCAGCCGCGTGGCGCGCAGGCCAGCCAGCGATGGATCGCCGCACTGCCACACGAATTCGCGCGCCGGCGGTGGTCAATTCCTGGGTGCGCTGATGGACGCGCGCCTCCAGGTGGCGCTGGCTGGCAAGCACCTCGGCGCGCAAGGCGTCAAACGCGGCGTCTCGCCGCCACAACTCCTCATCGGCAAAGGTCGGAACCTCGCTCTCCAACTCACCGGCGGCGCCCAGCGCAGCAAGCGGGTTCACCACAGCGCGTCGTGACGCTGGCTGGCGACGGCGGCGTAGAGGTGACTGACACTGCAGCCACCACCAAGAGCAGAAAAGCCAGAAAGAGCAAGCCAAGACGCAGACGAAGTGAACGGATTATAATGTCCTTCATTGTACACTCTGTGTGTGATATGATCCCAGCGTAATGAGCCATCCAGACCGAGACGCACTGTATGAACAACTTCAACATACGTCCTATTTTGCCGGGCTTGATGCTGAAACATTGCACAGGCTGGCGAGCCTTGCCACCTGGCACGAATACGCGCCCGGCGCAATCGTCTTTTTGGAAGGCGAGATCAACGCTGGACTTTACAGTGTTCATACTGGTTGGGTGAAGGTGGTGAAGTTCTCACCCGACGGACGTGAGCAGGTGCTGCGCTACATCGGCGCTGGCGAACTATTCAACGAGATCGGCGTATTTCTGGCGCGCCCCAACCCTGCAACCGCCATTGCGCTGGAACAAAGCGTGCTGTGGCATCTGCATCGCTCTGTGCTGCAACCTCTGTTGACCGCACGCCCCGATCTGCTATTGCACGTGATGGCAAACATGGCCGACCGTATCACGTATCTGGCTGGTATGGTCGCCGACCTCTCGCTGCACACTGTCGAGGTGCGGCTGGCACGGCTGTTGCTCGATGCAGCGACTGATGGCGCCCTGGTGCGCCATGCCTGGCTGACCC
>BOKO01000033.1 GCA_016861025.1 Chloroflexota bacterium | reverse complement strand
GAGTACATCGAGGTGTGGTACAACCGTCAGCGGCGGCATTCTGCCTTGGGTTATCTCAGCCCTGCCGAATTCGAGCAGCTCGCCTGCCCCTGACATTCTGACTGTCCGTTGAATCGGGGATAGGTCAAAGGTATCGCTTATTATGAACACCCTGAGGGTAGCGGGCAGCGGCGCTTAACGGGTTCAACTTCAAATGCCGGGCGGAGCGGAGGCGGAACACCATACTATCGTATCGCCCGTACTGAGGTGAGTTTTCTGTGTAGTGATATTGATAATCAAATTCCCGCGGCTCTGATGAACATTCAGGTCGATCCCGATTTATTGCCTGTAATTCGCGATGTTTATACACAGGATGTTGCTGAGCAGCTTGGACATCTTCGCCCCGATGAGCGAGAACGTCTTCAGTCGTCATTGAAGATGGTTGATGAAGAGGAAGGGCGGATGGCGCGTCTTTATGCAGCGGGCAAAATCACCGATGCCGTTTGGGATAGCCTGTGGCGCGAATGGCAGGATCGACGCAATGTGATTCGATCTACTCTTGAGTCTTTGCAGTATCAACACAAAACGCACATTGCAAATCTCGATACTGCGCTTCAAATGATTTCACAGATCGGAATCGTGTATAATTCACTGGAACGGAGTGATCAGAAGGAATTACTGCATCACATCGTCTCACGGGTCGTGATTGACTGTGAGGGAATCATCAATCTGGAACTGCGTGCGCCTTTCTCGTATCTTCAGGATATTCGTAACTGGATACGAAACAGCGGTGATGTAGAGGAAATACAGGGTTATAGCAAAACAAAAACCAGCAGCAAATCTGCTGCTGGTTTTGTCAGAACGGAATGTTCGCTTACCGTCCTAAGCTGCGGGAGCAACAGGAACTTATCCGAACAATCCCCTAGCTTAAATCGCTCAACTTTTATCCAACGCATTCAATTTCCCCATTACGCACATCTCGTGCGCCTCTCAACCTTGGACTAAATCGGCTTTTGCGGTGAGCGGAGGAGGTTTCGTCTCCCCCACCCACCTTGAAGCTCGCTGCCCGTGCCAGCAAGACTTCCGGTTGTCAATTTACCATATCTCCGCGAAGTCCTTGCCAGGGCTGTGAAAAACACAGCAGCAGCGAATTTGACGGTTCGTTGGGTTCTGAGGAGATATGGCAATGACTCGTTCGTTTGTATTTACCAACCATAAGGGTGGCGTCGGCAAATCGACATCCGCCACCAACATCGCGCTCGGCATGGTACACCTGCTGCGCCGCGCCAATGTAGCCAATCCGCGCGTACTGATCATCGACACTGATTCACAGGGCCATGCGTCGCTGGTCACGACTGGACGCAAAGACTACGGCGCGGACGACAGTCTCTATTCTGTCCTCATGGCAGATCGCGTCAATGCCCCGCAAACGCTGCTCAATTGCATCATACAGAGTCAGTGGGATACCGATCTGCACATTCTGCCCGCTTCCCCCATGCTCGAAGGTGCGGAGCGGGAACTGATGGGCGTGGCAGGCGCGCCATATCGTCTGACCGATCCGGTCAGCAAGATCGCCAACCAGTATGCCGCCATCATCATCGACACGCGCCCCTCCTTCAGCCTGCTAACCGAGATGGCTTTGCTTGCTGCGACCGACGCGATTGTGCCGGTCGAGCCACGCTATCTGGAAACGGTCGGCTTGACCAGCGTGATCGAGAAGATCAATGACATCCGCGAAGGCTGGCGACATCCGACGCTGCGCGTGAGCGGGCTACTCGTGACCAAGATGGATAGCCGGATACGCGGACATAATCACTTGCTAGCGGAGGTCAAAGCGCATCCAGTTTTGGGCAAACTGTTGCTCGGTGTCATCCCTGCCAACGAAGCGGTCTCGTATGCGCACAGCAGCCATCAGAGTCTGTTCACTTATAATCCCGTCGCGTCAGCGAGCAAAGCATACATGCAGGTGGTCGCATCGCTAGTACGTTATCTAGCAAAGGGTGGCGACTAATGGCGCGCCCGAATCACGATACGCAGCGTATGGACGACCTGCTGGCATCCGTCACCAGCGACCTGCTCGGCGACCTACCGCAGAATCTAAATGGCAACGCGATCCATGTTGAGCGCATCCTGCTGGAAATGGTACGCCCTGATCCGGTGCAGCCGCGTCGCGTGTTGCCGGAAAGTATTCATCTTAGATTTCATCAGAATCAGATCACGCCGACGCAGGCGCTGCGCGAACTGGTACAGATCGTCCAGATTGCAGCGCGGCATCGCGGACGACCGTTCAACAACCTGCTTGAGCTGCTCCCAAACGCCGATGATGAGCGCGACGATGAACCCGCCGCAATCCTCACACCAGAGGAAGTGTTTCTGCGCGATCTGGTCAATCTGGCGATCACGATCCGGGATGATGGACAGGTCAATCCACTGACGGTGGTGGATGCCAGTCAAGGAGTGACACGGCTGTTTCGGATCGAAACTGGCGAACGGCGTTACTGGGCGACATGGCTGCTGCGCGACTTCATCCCCAACTACACCGGCGACGGCATGATCCCATGCATCATCATTCCTGCGAATCGCTCGTCGGTTTTTCGGCAGGCAAAAGAGAACACGGCACGCTCCGGGCTAACAGCGGTGGCACTGGCGCGACAGGCGGCGCTGCTGCTGCTCACCGTTCACGGTTATGAAATCCCTGCCTATGCCGTCGAAAATGATTTCTACCGTCAGGCGCTCGATCTTGATCTGCGAAGCAAGCGCGAGTACACGGATGCAGTTCTCAGCGCGATGGGCGGGATGGGCAAGATGCAGTTCAGTCAGTACAAGGCATTGCTGAAGCTTTCTGATGAAGCATTAGAGCTGGCTGATCGCTATAGCATTGAAGAATATCGGTTACGTCCAGTGCTTGCTGTGCCAGCAGAATATCACGCTGAGATCATGCGCCAAATCATCGACTTCAATCTCTCAGCCAAGCAAGTCAAAGAGCTATGCGACAGTGGTAACGCAGATCAGGACGATGATGATGTCAGAAAAGATATATCGCCGTCAGCAATGAAAATCGCAAAAGTTGCCCAATCAACTCAGGTGACATCAGCACAAGAGTTAGCCCGTGCAATTATGTTGCAGGAAGGTGACTCCGCTGTCGCCAAAGCCCGCCTACAGGCGCTAAGGAAACTCATCACTGAAGCTGAACGTTACCTGGGAGCGGAATAAAAGGTAAACGTGCGTTTACCTTTTCAAAGGAGGAAACAGTGAACCGATATATACGCTCACCGCCGTAGACAAATAAAAAGCCCACAAGCTGGAAAGCACATGGGCGGCGGACTGGGGTACATAGTGAACTAGGCACTCACAATGTATCACAACCTCTCTCCCTGTGCAACTCGATATCGCGCTCAAACCGTGTCTTTTCGACACCGGTTCTCTTCAACATTGCCTGCGCACAGCGCAAGGAGAGTGATCTTATGAGTATCGATTTGGAGCAGATCCGCTCCGCCAATCCAATTGAACAGCTCGTCGGCGAGAAGTTCGCCTTGAGACGACAGGGAACGCGCTACGTCGGCGTGGAACATGATAGTCTGGTCGTCACCCCACAGACTGGACAGTATTTCTGGAATTCCAGAGGCGAATATGGTGACGCCTTCGACTTCGCCGGACGGCATCTGCTCGGCTATGACAACCGCTGGAACAACCGCGACGCGGCGATGTTCATGGAAGCGGTTCGCTATCTGGCGCAGCGGGCAGGGATTGTCATCGAAATGCAGGCTGACTTCCACAAGTCATTTGCGTGGGCAGAGCGCCAGTTGGTGCAGCGGCTGCACGAGGCGCTGCTCAATACTCCCGCTGCATTGGAATACGTAACCAAGATTCGCGGTTGGCAACCCGCCACTGTGAAAGCCGCACGGCTCGGATTTATGCCCCAGGACAAGCGTCCGCTGCTGGCAGACCTCAACCTGCCCGATAAGTGGCGAATGGTCATCAGTAAATTCCCCTCAGGAATGTTGGTCTACATCCATCTGGAGCAGGGACGTTTAGCGTATCTGAGCGGGCGCTCCATCACCGGCAAACAGCACTACAATTCGCCGCGCGAAATCCTTGGTGAGCGCCGTCCCTACTACAATCACCTCTACAGCGCTGATGCCGAACAGATCGCGCTCGTCGAAGGGCAGGCGGATGCTATCACCTTCAGCGAGTGGGGTGTTCCAGCGCTGGCGATTGCCGGGATGCACATCTCGGACGATCTGCTCGGTCAGTTGCGCCAGCACCCCCGCGTATTCGTCGCGCTCGACAACACGCCAGAAGCAATGGACAAGAACCGTGAGATTGCCAGGCGGCTTGGTGCAACATCACTCGTGCCGCGTCTGCCCGATGGTGTGAAGGACGCGAACGACTGGCTGACGCAGGGTGGCACAGTCGAAACGGCGCAGGAAGCACTCAACAAAGCGAAGACATGGCTGCAAACCGAGATTGAGCGCGTCGCCTTTCTGGTCGGATTGGAGCGCAAGGACGCAGTGCGCGACCTGTTCCAGCACGCGGTTGATCTCGACGAGATGGAACTGAGCGACTTCCGTGCAGCGCTGGCAAAGCTCGGCATCAAAGGGCGGGTGTTCAACGATCTGCTCAAAGCGACGCGGAAAAAGATCGAACAGACCCAACAGGATGCAAACGACATGCCGCAGATTCTCGGTGACGACGTGCCGCTGCTGTCGCCCGCGCTCGGTTTCCAGCGCGATGTGGCGCTGGTGACCGTTTCGGTGGTCGAGCGGACGAAAGAGAACCGGCTGAACACGCAGCCGTATCTGGTTACATCGTCACGCGAACTTGTCCGTGTGAGCGATGCCCAGATCATCCCCCTCAACGGCAGAGAAATCGCGCTGCGCGTGCTGCCGGAAGGCTCAGACTTCCTGATGCGCTGGCGCTTCAGCGACATCCAGCGCTACTTGAAGGGCGAGACCAGCGACCCCGGTCAGGTCTTCAAGACCGTGCATGATCTGTTCACGCGCTACGTCGATTTCCGCTCGGAGGTCGAGAGCGCTATCCTCGCGCTGTGGACGATTGGCACCTACTTCTACACGATGTTCCCGGCGTATCCGTATCTGGCATTGAACGGACCGAAGAACAGCGGCAAGAGTACCGTCATGCGCGTCATGCAGCCGCTGGCATTCAACATGGTCAGCACCTCCGATCCCACCGGACCGTCCATGTTTCGTCTGATCCACTATACGTCCTGCACGGTCGGCATCGACGAAGCTGAGCGCTACCACAATCCCAAAGACCCCGGAATGCAGCAAATTCGCCAGCTGCTCAACAGCGGCTACAAACAGGGGATGCCTGCCATCCGGCTGATTGGCGAAGACATGAAACCGCAGGCGTTCGACGTGTATTCACCGAAAATTCTGGCGGCGATTGCCGGGTTGGAGGACATTCTCGCGTCGCGCTGCATTGCCATCCCGATGCGCCGCACCGACCGGAAGATGCCCTCTTTCCCACCCGATTTCGACGGTGCCGCAATCCGTCACCAGCTCTACACGTTGGCGCTGACCGCGTTTCCACATCTCTACACCAACTATTTTGAGCGTCCGGCGCTGCATACCCTGCATAACCGATCCAGCGAACTGTGGTCGCCGCTGGTCGCGCTGGCAGCGTTCTTCGAGGAGCAGGGTGGCGTGTCCGGGTTGCTGCAAGCCATCGCAGCGGCGGCGGAAAACGACGAACAAATCAGTCAGGGCAAGGCACTCAGCGAGCGCGAAGAAGCGGTCTTGCAAGCGCTCGAATTGCTGACGCGCGGGCAGACCGCAGTCGTCTGGATCAAGGCGGCGGCGCTGCGCGAGAAAGTTGCACGATTGCTGGGTCAGCCGGTCGAAAAGCTGGGTGATGCGCAGTGGATCGGACACATCATCAAGCGACTGCACCTGCTTGATGAAGCGGGACGCAAACGCGGGATGGATGGCATCACCTATGCCGTCAAGCCGCTCGATGTGATCGACATGATGCGCCGCTATGACGTGGCGGTGGTTTACGAAAACCGCTGAAAAACCGTTCAGACCGTTCAAAGCCTACATACCGTTCATGGTTGAGAGAAAAGCCATGCAGGGTATGTAGGGTAGCAGTTTGTTTTAGGAGAACCGAAATGTATCTACCCTATGGCATCAACGAACAAGGACAGCTCATCTATATCGAGAGTGTTGGGCGTGGGAAAACGACTTTGAGATGCCCCTATTGCGCGATGCCGCTCATCGCGCGAAAAGGCACGAAAATTGCGCCGCACTTCGCCCATGCTGGCAAAACGTGCCGGGAGGTGCGGCGCTCAACGGAAACTGTAGCGCTGCCCATCTATGATTCGTTCCGGCTGCACCTCTCTGGCAAGGTGTGGGAGGCGCTGCGACGGTTTCACGATGAGGATGATGACAGTGATGGCTACTGGCTGGAGGATTACGGGGTCGTCAAGTCCTTCATTACACCATACGGCAACGAGCGTTACAACCTCACCCATAAGGGTAAAATCCCGTTCGGCGACCTATCGCTCAATCTATTCAACCAGTTTCAGGAACCCCTCATCCGCGAGCGACACGACAAGCTTGAACAGGCGGCGCTGGCGGCATTCTGTACTGTGGAAGAAAGCACGGCATTGACCGATTTAGTGCTTTTCCGAGCGCAGATGCGGCGCATTCTGGAAACGACGCTCTATTTCATCGAAGTGCGAACAAGCGCGGGTATCCTGCACAAGATCGGTGTGACCACCCGCCCGCTGGAGCAGCGCCTCGCCGAAATCCGCGCCGACCTCATACCGCACTTCGGTAGTGTCGAACTAATCCCGCTTGGTACATGGATGCATCGTGGCAATGTCGAACTGTACTTCAAGCACCGCTACCGCCATTTTCAACAGCCGATTGGGACGCTGACCGAGTATTTCGCTTTCGAGGATGTGAAAGCCGTGTTGCGCGATCTGCGGCGCATGAAGGCTAAGGAACTCACCGAGATGGAGCACGCAATATTGGCAGGTGAGCCATCCAGGGTTGATCGCTGCGAGTTGGTTCCTATCGAAATGCTCTCGGAGAGAGCATGGTGGCTGCTCTCAAACTTTTCCAGTGATGAGGCGAAACGAAACTTTGAGGCGCGCTTGGAATTGCAGAATCACCGCTTAGGCGAGCGAACACGCCCGCTGATTGAATTTGCGTCAGGGTTTACTGATCTGCATTTGCACATCACAGACTACGGACACGCCTATCAGGAACGATTCACCGACCAATATCAGCGCATGTACGCTGCCGAGATCACGGAACCTGCATGATGAAGCGTTCAGGATGACGGTTCATCGTTCTTCTTGCCTTTGGATTTCGGCGCGGCAAGCCGCTTCTTCTCCGCGCGTTCCAGCTTCTTGATGCTGTCAGCAGTCGGCAAATCTTCGGGCATCGTCCCGCCCAGCTCGGCAATTGCCCGACGCACAACGACACCTGCCTGATAATGCACGTCGTTGGCGGCGGCTTTCCCCTGCACCTGGTCGCGCCGCAGCTTGTCCTCTGCCTGGGTGCTGCGGAATAGGTTGGCTGCGAGTTCTGTCGTTCCCATGTGGTCGAGAATATGCTGACTCTTTTTGAGTTTCTTCCGCTTGTGAATGTCCTCTGCGGTGAGGCCGTTGTACAGCCCGCGATAGCCATGATTTTGGAAGATGGCGAAATCAATTCCTGTGATTACACCCGCATTTTTCGCGGCTGAGGCGAGATCGGTATTCTGCACTTTGATGCGCTGACGCAAGAGCAGTCGCCGCTGGTCTTCGGTCAACTCAGCGAGAGCTTCCGCGTCTGAAATCTCCTGACGACGGGTCTGTACGGCGAAATAGGTTTGACCGAGCGCGACGACTTCCTTGGTCGGATCGGCATTCTGGACGATGAGGTAGCAGGCATAACGCGAGAGGTGCATATCTTCGACTTCGCGTTTTGCCTCCGACCCGATGGCGACCATTTTAACCGCTTGGATAAAATGGTCACTTGGGTCATACCCACTATTTTCGCAAGCAAGCTGCGCCTTAAGCAGTACGCTTTTGAATTTTTGCCAACTTGCATATTCGAGAGCCAGCATCAGATCACGCGCTGACCAGAATTCCACTCCATCTTCATCAACCTGACGAATACGTTCGAATGGCGTTTGTGCTGCTTTGGGAGAACTTAAAGTAGTTGAGTCGGACATCGAGAGCCTCGCAGAATAAAATTGCTATACTGTTTCGACCATTATATGGAGTTTCTTGAAGTATGGGGTTTCGCAGTCAACTTGACGATTGCTGAAATCGTTTTGACGCTCTAGGGTGTATCACGGTAACGTCAGCTTATCGACCTGCACATCCCATTCCCGCTTTCCGGCACGCCCAGCTTCGGTCAGGCGCGCCGCCCGCGTGCCGAAAACCCGTTTCAACCACTGGTGCTCAAAAAACAGTTTGTCAGCGCCGTGCCCAGTGCTCCAGCCAAATGATCCTGCCGTTCGCTCCAATCCAGACAGAGCGGGCGAAATGCCGCCTGTTTTTACGAAGCTGCGCCTCGTCGATTCAGTACGCCGCTGGTTGATAAAAGCTAACGCAAATTGCCGCACGAGTTCGTAATCAAGTCCTTGGTCTCGCTCAAATTGCATAGTTATATTGTACCTTCAGGTTGCTATCTGATTATTGCAAGCGCGAATCAAATAGCTCGCCTGAAATTATCGAGAGTGAAGAAGCTGTATTCGGGGTATATGAGGATTTCAGAGAGGACTAGTCAAGCTGTTAGAGGAATAAACCGATATTTAGCGAGGCGCTCACTCTTAGCAGTTGTATCTCCTAATTTATTCTATTTCGGTCTGTTGCATATCCTCTAAAGCCATAATGTCGCAAATATCGCATTTGAGATAGTTGCAGAGGACGGCGATAACACGGAGTTCGGCACGAATCACATCATCGTGATAGTACGCTTTGACCGTGTTGGGGGCTAAGTTCGTATCTTGGGCGAGTTTAGCCTGTGTAATTTTGTTCCGATCCATATACTCTTTCAGCTTGAAATGGACAATCTTCATATACCACCCCATTCAATTAGTTAAGGCAAACATCAGTATATCAATATATTGACGTTTCGGGAATTGGGCGCTACAATATCAATATATTGATATTGTGACATGCCATCGTTCTCAATATCATCTAAGTGTATCGTTCTAAAGTAGGCAAGAGATACTTTGACTTCCCCAATAAGTAGAAACAACGAATATACGGTCATTGATTTATTTTCCGGGGCGGGCGGAACTGCACTCGGATTTAAACGTGCGGGTTTTACAATCGTTGGCGCACTCGACATCAATCCGAGTGCAGCAAAGACCTATGCACGTAACATAGGGGTTCAACCGCTGGTAAAAGATATAAGGGAGATTGAGCCGGAAGACCTACTTGCAGAGTTCAATCTTCAGCCGGATGAGGTATCCGTCTTGGTGGGCTGCCCGCCATGCCAGGGCTTCACGAGAATGCGGAATGGGCAGGGAGCAAGCGACCCTCGAAACGATTTGGTCTTGCGGTATTTAGACTTTGTCAAAGTTATCCGCCCCCGGTGTGTTGTGTTTGAAAACGTACCCGGCATTCTCAAACAGGAACACGGTAAAAAGTTCTATAAAAAGCTTTGTAGAGGCTTGAGAAAGTTAGGCTACAAGGTCGATTACAAAAAGCCGGGACGGACGCTGAACGCCGCCGACTACGGTGTGCCGCAGTTAAGGGAACGAGCGGTATTGATCGCTGGCAGAGATGGTCTTAGGATGAAATATCCGAAACCCACTCACGGAAAACCTAATCGCCCGGAAGTCACTTCCGGGAGGTTACAACCTTGGCGAACGGTAGGAGATGTTCTAAACGGATTATCACCCCTTGAGCCGGGTGAAATCTGCCAAGATGATCCAAATCACTATGCGCGTTCAATTGGAGAGCGTGTACTCGGTTTCATCAGCCTTGTCCCTCAGGACGGAGGTAGTCGCCTCGAAGTGCCTAGAGAACGCTGGCTGGATTGTCACAAAAAGGATAATTGTGGTCATGCCGACGTTTATGGACGGCTATCCCTCGATCATCCCTCGGTTGTAGTAACGACGGGATGCACAAACGTCTCAAAAGGGCGTTTTGTCCATCCGACTCAAAACAGAGGTATCAGTTTCCGTGAGGCGGCGCTACTTCAGAGTTTCCCGAAAGATTTTACTTTTGAGGGAAATTCTGACGATATAGCGGAGCAGATCGGCAATGCCGTCCCTCCGCTTCTCGCCGAGGCGATTGCACGCCAGATTATTATTCAGCTTCAGGCAGTTCAACCCGAAGCCTTAAGTGAGCGCCTCGAATTTGCTGAATGCTTGAACGCGCTCGCGTGATCCCGGAATATGAACCTCAGGCGGTGGGTTGTTCGTCTGAAATGCCTCTGTTCTCTTAGGACATAGTCTGGCAAAGTCACAGTTGGCGCATTTTTCGGGGTGAGGACGCATCGGAAAATCACCCGCGACGATGTTGGCAACCGCCCATTCAATATTGTTGATTGCAGCATCTACAGCCTCGTCACTTACCGGTACGTCTACCCGCTGATTGTCTTTGAGCAGATGAATAGCACCCGTCCTAGCATTCTCACCCAAGACATCACGAGCGCCTTTCGCATATAGCTGCACCTGAAGCGACAATTCCGTCCAGTTCAGTGATTCGTTTTGCGTCGGTTCAGGGCCGCCCTCCATCGTCTTGAAATCCAATACGCTGGCATCGAGAATCTCTCCGCCAGCATCCTCTTCGATAAGCAAGTCTATCGAGCCGGAGATAACCGTCTGTTCGGCTGGAATCTCAAACCGTGCTTCAACGGTTCGGCTGCGGGTGAAATCGCCGGGGAATTCCTCAACATACTTTCGCACCGTCTTGCCCGCTGCTTTCCGTGCGTTCTCATAGGGGCCGTCGTTTGCTGTAGGGCTGCTCTTGGGAAACACGTGTTTCAGATGAAACGTGTCCTGCGCCAGTTCTTCAGCCTCGTCTGGACGAGGCGCTTGGTTTGCAAAGCGGGCGTTTTGATGTAACCGCTCGATTGCAGTATGTACCGTTTGACCGTAACCGAACATTTCCGGCACAGGGGGGTTAAAGCCGTAGATTTTGCGGAACTGATAATCCTTCGGACAGCGCAAATAATATCGGATTTCCGAGAAGGTGGTGGGCAAAACAGACTCGTCAACCCTGCGAACCGGTGTCGCAGGGGATAACCCGGCAGGCACTCCCGTAGCATCTGTAGACAGTTCGGGATGATTGAGCCTGTTCCAGAAGGGGGATCGTTGCCTTGCTCTCCGCCCCCCCGGAAGCCATTCGCTACCGGTCACATACAGGTATCTTTCGGCGCGTGTGAGTGCCGTGTAAAACAGTCGGGCTTCACCCTCACGAGTAGTTTGATAAAGTCCTTGATCGAGCGAATTTTGGATCACGACTGGAGGCAAAACGCCACCGTAGTTTCGCCTGTTCAGGGGAAATCGTTGGGCTTCAACGTCAACGATGAAAACCGCCGGAAATTCAAGCCCCTTTACTTTATGCACCGTTGAGACGGTGACAGCATCAGGGCGCGATAACATATCGTAGGTGCTCGAAATATACCCTGCTTCTGCCATGTTTGAGAGGAAATTAAGCACACCAGCAAACCGCTGCGAAGAGTCAATACTGGTGTAGACCGTTTCCACATCGAGCAGAATTTGGCTGAACACTCCTATATCGCGCATGATACCTTCGTCGAACGCCGAAGCGTTTATATGGAAGGCATTGAGCAAGTCATGCACCAAATCCTGCGGATAGAGTTTCTGCCGAGCGCCACCAGCGGGCGTATGAATCTTTCGCCCCCATGTCGCCATTACCTGCGTGAAATCACGAAAATCCGCGTGAGGATAAAGAGGCAGAACTTCGTTATCGAAGTGAATTCGCAATGCGTTACGGTCAGGGTTTCCATTACGAAGCAACTCAAATGTGGTTGAGAGAGCGGCTACCTCCGGTCTGTCGAAGATACTGCCTCCTGCTTCAAGTGAAAACGGAATGTTTCTGGCATGTAGAGCGTCGGTGAAGAGTTGGTGACTTCCCTTTGTGGAGCGCATCAGGATTGCAAAATCCGCCGGAGTAAGCCCCCTCTTTTGTCCATTGCTCTCAATGTAGGCAGTGCCGATTAACTGGCTGATTCTCTCCGCTACCCATTCCGCCTCTTCACCTCTTGACGGAAACCACAATTTGCGGAAATCGCGTGAGCCGGGCGCATTGGTAGCCGTAGGGTTTTTTACTATCCGTGTTCCGCCCAATTCTTGACCGACAAAATCATCGGCGGTACTCACAATGGCTTCCGTGCTTCGATAATTATGGGAAAGCGTATGCGACGCACATCCGGGATACCGGCGGTTAAATTCTAAAATATTGCTGATGTCAGCGCCGCGCCATCCATAAATGTTTTGATCGTCATCCCCCACGACGAAGAGGGTCTTGATAAGGGGTCTCATCTCCCGAATGAGAACCTCTTGCGCCGTATTAACGTCTTGGTACTCGTCAACCAAAAGGTGGCTAACTTCGCCGACGACCCGCATCGCAATCTCATCGTGAGCTTGCAGGGCTGACGCTACACGGCGGATCATAAGAGAAAAATCCATAAACTCGTCCCGGTCAAGCTGGTCGCTGAGTGTCTGAAGTACGTCGGCTAATTCCCGGTCATGTGCGGCAATGTCGTGAACGGTTATCAGTTCATCGTTCATGGTCGTCCATGCGCTGTAGACCGCCGTCAGTGTATCAAAATATCTGCCGCCCCCGATTCTGTCACGCACATGGGCAAGACCCAGTTCGTTGTAGCGTGATTGCAGATACAAGATGAATCGGTTGTCATCCAGCACGGCGTACTGCCTATATACGGCGTCCATTTCGGACAATACGTGCTGACAGTACGAGTGAATCGTACCGATGTACATAGCGCCGAGAATCGTCGGCTCAAGTCCGGCTTCACGTAACGCTTGCGAAACTCTCAACTTAATAGAATCGGCAGCTTTTTCGGTGAATGTGAATGCAACGATGCTTTTCGGGTTTTCGCCTTCGGCTATCAATCGGGCAATACGAAAAGCCATTGTCCTTGATTTACCCGAACCGGCACATGCAAGGGCAATTACCTCGGCGGTTGTATCTTGAGCAGCAATACCTTGGGTAGGATCAAGCTTAGTTTGTAGTATCGTGTTGATGTCGATCATGTGTAGTTCCCTTCATAGCCGATACGCTCGGCGGCTGGTTGAAAATGGCTCACAGCCATCAAACTCGTTTTCTTAGCTCCGTTATCAACTGACGGAGTGCATCTTCTACTTCTTCGCCCACTTGGTCACGGGCAAACGTTACCGTTTCGTGCGATGGGACAACGACATCGGGTACTAGAATCGGAATTCCGCCGCCCTGTCCTGTATCGAAACCCGTAGGGTTATGTGCGTGGTCGAACTCCCAACCGCCTGATGCCAACCAAGCCAACATGCCTTCCATGCTCCGAACTTCATGGTCCTCGTCTCCGACTTTGACGGATACTTCCAACCTACAGAGCAGGAAATGCCCCGCGCCTTCGGAGTTGTCCTGAACCAGCAATTCGTAGGCGCTCTCCGGTGCTGCGTAGAACATGGAGACTCCTACCCGTGAACATAGGTAGGTGAAGTAATTATAATCACGCTCGTCGGGCAAGACGTTCTTTCTTCCACGACGGTTCGCCTCGGCGATGCGCTGCTTGATAAAGAGTTTCCAATCGTTTTCGTCGTCAACATCAACGTGCCGAAAACTGCCGTTTACCTCGATTTTAGGGGTTTCGTCGGCTGTTATGGCGATATCGGAGAAACGACGTTTGGCACGGAATGTCACCAATAGCCGGTTTTGAGGAAATTCCGTCAGTCCATTTGCGATCCCCAAAAACAGAAGGTGTGATACGGCGGTATCGGTGAAGGGATATTTATAAATGTCCTCACGGGAAAGGATGGTGTCTTCTTCGCCTTGATTGATATAGGCGTACCAGAACACCAGTGGCGCTATCCAAGATTGCTGTGGGTCTTTAACCGCCGCACCGTACACAATATCGCCTTCCGGTCCCGACATGGTGTGGTGAATAACGCTTGCGAACCGCTTGATCTGGTTGCGAACGATCTGCCCGTATAACCCGCCGTCTTCGTAATCGTTCAACCGATGCACCAGCGGAAATACGCGACCATCACGAATAATCAGGGATGCTTTATGCGGGGAAACGTTCAGATTTTGTAGTTCACCGATGGGTCGCCATCGTGCTTGACCGAGTACGATGCGAAGGTCTTCAACATACTGGCGCAGTTCCATCGCGGCGAGTCGGGAATGCTTGAAGTCACTCTCCGGTAGTATTTCCCGCATTGCTGGCGAAATGATTAGCCCGTTCCTGGCTGCCGTGTGTTCTTCATATTCCTTGAGATCGTCGGGAAATACATCGAAATCCTGAAACTCCCCGATTATCGAGCCGTTTTCGCGCGTGATCTGCGCTGCTGCGGCAATCATCACGGCAACCGGATCGGGACGCATAAACTTGCCAGTTGCGTGTTGGAGGTAGACATCGGCTACCGATGCATCCGTACCGACGGCAGATGTCGGAATGTTATCGCCGGGTTGCCACTCATATATAACCGTTTCACCGGCGACGCGAGATCGGAGTCTTTCCAGAGCGAGGTCAACATTGATTGAGGCAGTTCGCCCATACCTCAGAATTTCGTCGGCGCTGGTCGGCAAATCCATGATCGGTTCGTCTCGCCCGTCCTTGTCCAGACACCAGAGGTTGTGAAAGTATTGCCGTGCCATTTGCAACCGGACGTTAATACGCCCTGCAAGATTGTCGATCTCGTGTGCGGACGCTCTGGCGTTGCGTAATCGGGTAAGTTCTGATGCCGTGCGGTTGATGTCTTCTACAACCCATCCTGCCATGCGCGTCAGAAGCTCGACAGGATTTTCGGTGGCGACCTGCGGGGCAATCCGTATGATCGCTTTCGCAAATCGATCCTCTTGAATATGCCCGCGCGCAATCGTTTCTAAGGCGCTTAACCCTCGTTCTATGCGGTCACGTTCTTGATAGTCGAGTTCTTCTAAATTCGCCTCGGTTATCGTCAGAACGTCCAATTTGGCATCTCCGAAGAGGCGTAATTGCTGCGGTACGAACGCGGGCAAGATATAGATATACGGGGGTTTCCCAGGACTTCCGGTTCGTTGCTTTTGCCTGACCAAAACGCCTTCGTCAACCAAACCGTTTAGCATGTTACGAACGGTTCGGGAAGAGACTTCATCTTCTAGCCCAAGCCGTTCGATAATCGCCCCTAGCTCCAGACCGGCAGCTTCGCCTTGTAGCAATTCTAAAACGTCGGCTTCTGATTTTTCTCGCGCCATACCTTTACACCTTTCGCCAGATTAGGGGTTGGAGCGCCTTCGCGCGTTTTGCGTTGACGAATTCTTATGGTCGCCGAATGACGCATGATGTCCGTACCGGAGGTCAAGATAGCCGTGCCTTTCGCCTGCTTGGGTATTCTCGAAATTACGGCGTCGGGTGCATCTATCGTGCCTGCGACGGTGGATAAATCTTCCTTATCCAGCGCGAAGATGAGCCGGGTATTGCACGTCAATAGCGCCTGTTTGTCCATCGAACCGGGGCTTTGGCTGATGAGAACGATGCCGATTGCGTCATGGCGTGCTGTTCTAATCATCTCCCGTATAATTTGGGTTGATGGTGTAGTAGCACCGCCGCTCGGCAGGAAAAAGTGGGCTTCGTCTAGGATGAACACACACGGCGGGATCATCTCGCGCCTGCGAAGCGTTTGTATAATTCGGGCTGCCGCTCCGACCAAGAGATTACGGGAATTCTGCGACAGTCTACCGATAAATACATTCACAATCGGCTTGGTCTTGAGTTCCTCTATCCAGTCGCCTATCCCGACGGTTAGAACTGAACTTCTGTTATATGCAGCCCTGACTTTCGTAACCGCCCGTCCGCCGACGGCAGCTTGCCCGAATGCAGTAGCCGTGTCCTCTATTTCGGTAACGAGACTATCAATGTTCAGTGACACGTTTCCCGCCCGGTCTAAATCATCAAGCGCCTGTCCGCCGATGCGCTCGTAGGCGGCTGTGATAATCTCGCGCTGGTCAACGGTCAAGTTCGGCATGAAATTGAGGAATTCGCCTGCTCCGATCAGCGAATACGGAACTCTGAAGTTGACGCCACCGGTCAGATTGCATCCCCCTAAATCTTCTGTCGCCTCTCGAAAATCACCCAGTACGTCGAATGCAAGCACGGGGATACCCAACCGCGCCAGTTCTTCAACTACAACACCTACTGCATAGCTTTTGCCGACACCGGTTTTCCCGACTACGGCAATGTGTCGGGCGAGTGCTTCCATCGGCAGGATAAGCCCCACCTCGTCATCACCGGACTGTATATTGCCGAGATACAAACCCTCGTCCGGCGAAGTCGGCGTGTTCAATAATATCGGGATGAGATCGGCGGGTATCTGATATACGCCTTTGCCCGTCTGTGCCAATGATTTTGCTTCTCTGATCTCCATCCCGTCGTTCTGGGAATGAATTTCCCCTAGCACTTCGACCATCATAATCCGCGTGACATGCGGTGAACGGTCTCCGGTGCGCGGGTCACGCTGCCCGACCTGATATGCTTGGTTCTGCTGTAGCCGTGTCGGTTCGGCACGAGGATTTTCTTCTGTTCCCTCGATAATCCTTCCGTAGTGAACTGCGTTCATGTTGTCGCCCTCAACTACGACATACGTTCCGAGTGCGGGTTTGCATCCGGCGTCAACATGAAACGGAATTTGATCGAACGTAGGCGACCCGGAAAAAGGCGACGATGATGTTGTTCCGATTTTGTGGCTCTCGTCCAAGCCGATCTTGGTTTTCATATAACATGTCTCCATAGGACACGATTTTCCCATTATATTTCACATATTATTTTGTGTAAATAGTTTGGGAAATTGAAAAGGTAAATTCCATCCATCACGTATGTGTCAGAGGCAGGATGAATCGGAAAGTCGGTCTAAAGAGGCGGGAATTATGAGCGTCTATATTATCTCATTTTGGGTTGTGTAATTCAAAGTAGGCACACATTTCGGTCAGCGGACACTTGGAGCAGAGGGGATTTCGAGGTCGGCAGATCAAACGGGTAAAATCCAGTAGGTTTTGCGGTCTTAATCCGCTGTTCCGCATTGATAAGAACGGCAACAGGGCGCGAATAGCTTTCGAGCCTTTTGTTATATGTTCCATTTCCAATCCGGTTAGGCGCGAAACAAAACGAAGAATGTTTACGTCAGCCGGTACACTCGGCAAGTCACAGGCAAACGCCTCTATAGCCGTAGCGGTATAAACCCCTAAACCCGGCACTTTCATTAGCTCGTCTATATCGCATGGTATTTCGCCGTCATGGTTGTGTAGCAAGTATTCGGCGGCGCGTTTCAGGTACGGCACTCTTTTTTGCAAGCCAAGTGGGTTAAGAGCGACAGCAAGTTCGTCGTCGCTGGCAGCGGCTATAGCTTCGAGGCTAGGGTAAGCTCGAAAAATATCTTCGTATAATTTTGCAACAACGTCGGTTCGTGTTCGGACTAGCAGAAATTCAGCTAAGAAAATGCGGTAAGGTGTACAGTACTGACGCCAGGGTAATTCATTATCTTCAAAATCCGAACTGGCGAGTTGCTCTGCCGATTTAGTGACTTTTTCAGCAAGTTGATTTAGCTGACTTGATTCATCCATTCCCTTATTGTATCTGGTTTTGCTCTGACAAAACTCCTGATACTATTATCCTCGAGCGCCGTCACTCTTGTGAAACGCTGTAGCCTATAAAGGGGTCAACAAGATAATGCCTTCAATTCCGCTAGATATTGAAACACTTGGCAAATTTTCTGTCGATGAACTAGCGAAAACGCTTTTAACGGAGCCACTGGTCGAAATAGAAATGACCTGTTGGAATATCCCTGCGCAAGACACCAATGACATCGCCTACGACTATCTGAAAGCAATATATATAGGAGAACACCTTTTCCCTTATTGCCGCGAAATGCGTGCTCAAGAGATTCGCAAAGAAGGATTGCACCCAAATACATTTATCCGCTTTTCATTCGTAATGGCAAACGTAGATAAACTACTGGAACAATTAATGGCACTTTCACGCTTGGTAGGTGAAGATAATGACTCAGATATTATGTTCGAATTGACCGAGGAACTGGATAGTTTTGCGGACTATATAGAAGCAAATGAAGTCCATTTTCCCGAGTTAGAAAGAAAATATTATGAGTATCTTTCCGATGACATTGATAATGATTCTGATGATTGAAATTTGCTCCCTGCTCACTTGTTTTACCTACACCATAGAAAAGTATCAATCGATGGATTGCGAGATCACAGTTATTCTTCCTCAGAAGAATGCTTAATTCTGTTTGTAGGAAGAAAATTTAGCGACTGTGCGACAAACTTCCGCAAAGCTCCCGCTTGGGAGGGGAAAACACTTGTATATCCGAAGAGGTAAAAAGTCCCTTCGCCCTAAAGTCACGCGGCGCATTCGCAGCATTAAATCGGATGCGCGAACGGCGTGTGCCATCACGCTGAACATTTGAAACAGCCTGATGTATCTCACTTCATTCTCGGTAGCCATTCAAGCGTCTCCCCAAACTCCTAAATTGCATCCAGTTCATATTGATCGACATGAGAATGGCGTGTTGTCGGTGGTGGCGGTTGAATATGGAGCAGCAAAATAACTGATTAAATCGATCAACTCCGGTCAACCCGTCAGCGATCCTGACCGTTTTTCTACATTTTGCCTCGCATGTCTCATCGATACTGTTCTAAGGGACAACAGACTGTGTTACTTATCAATACTGTCGGAGCAGGTGTTGGAACTGTGCTGACATAGCGGCGAGGCGTTGTCCTTTCCGTAATATGACATCCAGTCGATGTTTTCGGGTGCGGACGAACTGCCACCGTAGCACGACGCGAGCGCACGTCCAGCCGCAAGCGGCTGCTGCTCGGATTTTGCTCCGGGCTTGTGCCGCTTCGCTCACGCAAAATCCGGCAGGGACAAGCCGACATGCGCTTTTCATCGCGCCGTGCTGTTGGGGCGGCGTTCCGCACCTTAAAAAATCATCGACCGAACCAGATGCTGCTACGGGTGGATTGCAAAGCTCACCATGGCGCTGCGGACTATCCGCAGCAGAAGCTCTAGCGAGCAGCAGCTGGTTCTAAGATGCAACCTCCTCCCCGCAATTCGGCGGGGTATGACCGATGGTCGCGAACTGCGGTGAAGAAAAAGAAGCCGCGTCGGAAAGACCTCTGAATACGTGCTGGAGTGTCGCATGAGGCGCTCTCAGTGGGTCACGTTCGGGCCGCAACCGGGCATCATAGAGGAGTTTCAACGGCTATTGCTCCGCGCTGCTTCTCAGCTTCACAGACTGAGAGGCGGCGCGGTTCCATTTCTTGACCTATGTATCTCTCAAGGAGGTGGTTATGCAGATTCAGACGACCACACACCTGATGATCGCGGGCAGCCGCTATGCCACCCGCGAAATGCTCGACTACACCTGCCGTGCCGTCCGCCGCGCGCATCGGCTCGGTTGGATGATCCTCGTCGGCGACAACCCGAAAGGCGTGGATATGGCGGTTGTGCAGGAATGCCGCCGCCTGAAAGCACGGGTGATTGTCGCCGGTATCGCCAATTTCCCCCGTAACTACGGCTGCAAACATGGCAGCTATGTCAAGGTGGCGCACGATCTGTATCGCAGTTCCGGCGGCAGGCTGCTCGCTGGCTACACCGCCCGCGATCGCTGGATGGTTGATATGTGCCAGCGCTCGGTATTTATCTGGAACGGCGACAGTCCCGGCACGTTCGCCGGGTACGAATATGCGGTGCAGCGCGGCAAGGAAGCGCATCTCATCAACTTTGACCGGAGTCCACAACCTTATGGCTGATCAACACATCATCGCGGTCGATACTTACGGCGCACAGCGGATCAGGCATCCGCAGACTGGCAAAACCGTCAGTGCGTATAAGCTGGGCTACACCAGCGCCGTCATGCCCGTGCTGCTGACGCTGTACGGCGAGAATGCCCATGATGTGTCGCCCAGGCAGGCATCCTATCGCTACCTTCAGGTTGATAGCGATGTTGTCGTGAGGCACGGTCACATCCTGCTCACGGTGAGTGTGGATGAACTGGCGAAGGCGGTGCAAATCACCCGTCAGCATCATCGTGCTGCAGTGTATCTGTGGCGCGACCGGAAGTGGTGGGCGCTGCCTGACAGCACGCACGCCGACTATACCGAGCCGGGCTATCGCGTCGGTCCGAACTTTGATCCGACGGGTTTCCGTCCGCCATCACCATCTACAGGTGTGCGGGAGAGCGCAGTGACGGGCATCACGGCTGAACGCAGCCAGCGCGAAGAAGGCGGCAGAGTCTGGTGGTGGCTGCACGGTGACACCTATCCGCACCGTGACCTGCTCAAGCGACAGGGCGCGCGCTGGAGTGGCAAACGTAAGGCGTGGTATTTCATCGGTGCGGAACTGCCCGCTGCGATTCACACGCTGGTGACGAGTGAAACGCAGTCTAGCGATGAGGCATCCGACACAGAACCAGTCGTAGAATCAGCGTCGCCACTTCTGACGATTTTCGGTGGACGGATCATCGGCAAGGAGCGCGGCTCGAACGGCGACATCATCGTGAAGGGAGAGAATGGCATTTTTGCCACGCGGACAACCTGGCGCAACCGCCGCGATCAACCCAACATCGTATGGGAATTTGACCTGCCACCTCAGGATCGCGCGGGCAATCCGTTACCGACCATCCAGAAAGCGCTCCAAGTCAACAACGCTCTGTATTCTCTCTATACGCGGAAATGGCATTTCGAGCAGCCGGACAAAGTGGCAGCACTGGACATGCTGGTGGCGGCTGTGCCATTCATCGATGAGGAGCCTTGTACCGTCGCTGAAGCAGCGCAAATCCTGGGGATGCCGATCAGGAAAACATCCGCGAATGAGCCGCTAGCGCGGTTATTCGGGCTAACTGAGACCGTCTACGCGCGTCATGAACTCGAAACAGAGGATGGCAAACCTATTCCGACTGGAAGACGCGGAAAGGTGGTTCGGCTGTACAACCATAACGCCACACATGGCTGGAGCTATGATGTGGAGTTTGAAGGCATCGGTGTCTGCTGGTGCTTTGAGCGTGAACTCACCATGCTCGAACCGATCCCCGGTATCAAGATCGAGCATGGTGCTGTCGTACCGCCCGGCGCAGCGCTGCCGCCAACCGATGCTGAAATCAAACGTCAGCTCATCGATGCTGGATTACAGCCAGCGCCCGTCCATTCACCATCTGACGTCTCTGAAAACGGTATCGAAACTTCTGCCGTGCCGGATGAAGAACAGACACCTGCCATCCGCATCATCAAGCCTGTCCCCATGCCATCTGAAGGCGAACCGCTCGATGCGGTGCAATCGGCTATTCGCGCCACGCAAATGGAAGTTCTTGCCACGCCGCCAACAGTTCCCCTCTCCAACGGACGGATGGCACAGATTGGGCAGACGTATGTCGGCGAAATGACGGGCAGCATCACCGGACAGGTGTTTTGCTATGGCTGGTCGGTACATGAGGGCATTTGTATCTTCGTGAATATGGCGGGACCGCGCATGGCGGTTGAAGCGATCCGGGCGAAACTGTCGAAAGGTGAACAGGTTTCCGTCATCCCACTGGATGCGCCTGCCACCGAACTGACTGCCGGAGAGGGGAACTCAGGCATGTATCATCCCTATCTGCATTATCTACCCGAAGCACGGTTTGCATCGCTGCTGCTCGTCCATGATTGGGCGGTGACACCGAACTACGGCGGCAAGGCGACCACGTTCATCTTTCGTACCAGCGACGCGCAGGCGACCGCCAAGCTCAAGCATCATGTCACGCAACTCGTCAACATCCCAGTGTTCGATGCATGGTCGGCGTACTTGTACGACACGGGTCAGAAAGCGATGCTCGTCCGCAAGACGCGCTCGGCAGGCGGGATTGATCTTCTGAGCGTCGATCTGGATGTCGATGCGTGGACACGCCTGATCACCGGCGGGCTAGAACAGGGCATTATCAGCCTGCCTTGAGCGTATAATTGACAGTGTTGTATCGGAGTACGTATGAAGAAAATCTATCTCATTGGCTTTCGCGGCACGAGCTTTCAAGCACCGGAATACAAAACAGAACCGGCATTGATCCGTGCCGGGCATGTCGGCTTTGCGTTTGAGGACGATCCTCAATTCATCTTTGGTTTTCACCCGACACCCGAAGCCATTGAAGCTGTAGGTGGCGAGGAAGCAGCGATTGAGTGGTTGAAGGAAAATGAGCCGCTCGACGGCGCACTGCAAGCTGACCGCGCAATTTTTGTGCGTGCCGATGAACTGCATCAAAGTGGCGCGCGAACTGATGTATGGCAAGTGACCGTTGAACTTCCCGATGCGGACTATGAGCAGGTTCGAGCGCAGGCACTTCAGTGGTATACTGAAAAAACAGTATTCACGTATGCCTTCCCCGAACGCGGACAACCGCCGCTGCCGGATCGGGATAACTGCGCGACCTTTCCCCGTCGTCTGGCACTGCCGCTCCCGGAACCCACCGGACAGCTGGCGCGTTACATTGCGGTGCTGGAAAGTGAAGGCACACGTTGGAAACCGGAAGGAAATTAACTGATGATGCCAACGAATACGATCCCGGTCGATGAGCGACTGCTCAAGACGATGGAACTTAAACTCAGCGATTTAGCAGCGCTGTGGCGGGGAAACAAAAATGCTCCCCACGCTGAGACGATTGTCCGCCAGTATCATGCCATCCTGCGCTGCATGATCGAGCTGGGCTTCCACGAACCGCTGGATGCCGACTCTGAACTCCCTAACCGGCTGATGCCGACCGAATATCTCGATTTATTCGAGCAGCAGTAACGCACCACGCTAATCGACCGCTAAAGTCCTCGTGCAAACGAGGACTTTTTTGATTCCAGGAGCCAGCTCTCATGGCACGAGCCGAATCGAAAATGATCATGGGCTATCTGCCCATCGAGGAGCGCCACTATCCGGCGCTCCTTTCATTAGTCATGCCCAGTACCTCTGCCGTGCGGCTGCTGGATCCATTCGCCGGAGACGGCGCGTTTCTCGAAGCGGCAGCACAGGCATGGCATGTCACGCCATATGCCAATGAACTCGACGGCGAGCGCGCGGCGGCGTGCATCACCCGCTTTGGCACAACGCAGGCGGTGCGCTGCGATGTCGAGCGTCTAGTGGCATCGAACAATGCCTTTGGCGCGGCATGGCTCAATCCACCTTACGACCACGACACGGCGGCATCCGGCAGCAAGCGGGTCGAGTTCCGTTATCTGCGTCATGCGTGGAAGTGGATACAGGACGGCGGACTCGCGCTGTGGTGCGTGTATCGCCAGCACATCACCCAGGAAGCGGCAGCGTTTCTGGCCAAGCACAGCAGCCGCGTAGACGTGTGGGCGTTGCCGGGGAAGCATCTCGGCGAGTACGACCAGTGCGTCGTCGCTGCGGTCAAAGGTGTGCCGCTCGACGCAACGGCGCTCTACGACCAGATCATCCGTGATCGCGATCATCCGCAGCCGCTGACCGTGCAGGCAGAACCGCGTTATCGCCTGCCCGCACCGCGCGCCATCCAGCGCTTCGTGTTCGCGCCGGACATGCTCGATGAGACTGCCGGACTGAAGCTGATTGAAGAGCAGGGCGCATGGAAGACGAGTGGGTTTCAAGCGCTGCTGGACGTGCCACCGCCACCCGCCGAGATCGAGCCGGTGGTTGCGCCACGTCCGGGACATCTGGCACTGGTGCTGGCAGCCGGGGTCGCCGACGGTGCGGTGATCGAGACTGACGAGTACGGACGGGTGGCGCTGCGCGGCAAAACCCGTCACGTCGAGCAGGTCGCCCGCGTCGAGGTCGAAGCTGATCCGAATGACCCGGAACGGCAGGTCAAGAAGACGACCATCCGCCTGAAACCGACGACGACACTCTCCCTGCTCGGCAGCGATGGCACAACGGTCGAGATGGAAGGCGATGAGGCACTGCTTGGCTTCATCACATCCAACAAGCGGGCACTGGCCCAGTATCTCAGCACCAGGTTCAAACCCATGTACGGTTTTGACTTTGCCGGGATCGGTGGCTGGTTGGATCGCATCCGTTTGAAGGGAAAGTACCCCATGTATACCGCGCAGAAGCACGTCGTCGGCGCAGTGGCGCGGGGCTTTCAGTCCCGAAACAGTATTTTGCTGATCGGTTCGATGGGCACGGGAAAAACGCTCATGGGCGGAGCGGCAGCAATCAGTATGGCTTCCGGCGTTGTGAAAGCTTTAGCAAATGACATCAGCCCGAAGCAAGTCGTCCTGATCGTCGCGCCGCCGCACCTGATCGAGAAGTGGAAACGCGAACTGGTCAGCATTGCGCCGAAAGCGGCTATCGAACGTCTCGACCGGCATGAAGAGGTCAAGCGCTTCATGGATCGCGCGGAAGCCTTGCCCGCGCATGTGCCGAAGATTGGTCTGATCAAACGCGACCTGACCAAGTTGGGTTGTGCGTGGGAATCAGCGGTCGTCTGGCGGAGCGAAGCGGTCGCGCTGTGGCGACACGGATCGCCTGTACCCGATGGTTATCTGCCGCATCAGCGCATCCGCCGTGAGCGCGTGCCGAAATGCCCGCACTGTGGGGGCACGATCATGCAGGAAAAGAAAGGCGTGAGCGCAACCGCATCGCAATCGTGGCTGGAAGGCGGCAAGCGCACCTGCGGCGTGTGTCAGACACCGCTCTGGCGCGAAAGTCGTGACCGTGGTTCACAACCGAAGCCGGGCGAGAAATATCCGCCGAAGAATCCACGTTACCGGCTGGATGAATACCTCAAAAGGATGTACCCGGATCGGGTCTATCTGCTGATCTGGGATGAAGTGCATGAGGCACAGCACGGCGACACCGGCAACGGCGAAGCCTTCAGCCGGATGGCAGGACTGGCGCAGAAAGTGCTGGCGATGACCGGCACGCCATTCAACGGACGCTCGTCGTCGATCTTCAACCTCGAATATGCCATCAATCCGCGCGTGCGCCAGCGCTATAACTGGGGCGGCGGCAAACGCTTCAGCCGGAAAGAGCGTGGCTCCCACCAATTTCAAGAGGTAGTGAGTGAGAGCAGCAATACCTTCGGTGAGCTTCGCTATCAGCGTGGGCGCGCCGAGTCGCGCTGGGTTGCCGATATGGGAGTTAGGGAGCAAGTTGTCGAGGAACGCCCAAGCTATGACCGCGATACCGGCGCGTACACGGGGACATCGACCTACGAGCGTCCGTATCAGGAAGCGCCGGGCATCTCGCCGCTGCTGGTCGCCGAAGTGCTGGATCATGCGATTTTCTTCTCGCTCGCCGACTTAGGCAAAGCGCTGCCGCAGTACGAGGAAATCGCGCAGCCGGTCGAACTCGATAAGGACGTCTACGCCGAATACGACCGCACGCGCCAGCGCCTCAAGGACTACCTCATCCAGCGGCGATGGGAGGGCGACACGACGTTTCGTGGCGCGTACTTGCAGTGGTCGATGGGCTGGCCTAATGCACCTTATCGCCCATATGACGTGATTCACAACCTCAAACACCCGATCACCGGTGCGAAGGAACCGTACACGGTTGTCAGCCTGCCAAGCTACGGCGAAGAGCGTATCTATGCCAAAGAACAGGCACTGATCGATCTGGTGCAAGCAGAACTGGCCGCCAATCGCCCGTGCGTGATCTACTTCCGGCAAACGGCCACCCGCGACATCCAGCCGCGCCTCGAAAGTCTGCTGAATCAGCAGGTGCCGGAAGCGCGGACCTTCATCCTCAAGAACACGGTCGATGCCGAGCGGCGCGAAGCGGTCATCGAGCGCGAGATCGCGAAAGGAACAAACGTCGTCCTGTGTAATCCCGAGTTGGTCAAAACCGGCTTGGATCTCATCCACTTCCCGACGTTGATCTTCTACGAGCTGGTCTTCAATCTCTCGACGCTAATGCAAGCGGCAGCGCGGTCGTACCGCCTGAATCAGACGCACGAACACTGCAAGGTCGTGTATCTGTACGCTGAGGGAACGATGGAGCAGACCGCTGTCCAGTTGATGTCGCGCAAGCAGCGGGCAGCAAAGCTGCTCACGGGCGATGTCGGCTTGACCGGGCTGGACGCTCTAACCGAAGGTGAGGGCGGATTCGAAGAAGCGCTGCTGGAAGCGATTGGGCGCGACGAGAGCCTGCTCGACCCATCGCAGTTGTTCAAGGCGTCGGATGCTGTGAGCGAGATCGACACCGAGGATGCAGCGTACTGGAACATTGAAAGCATTGATGCGGGCAGCGATCCTCTGCCAGTGGACGAGCCGGATCCGTTGTTCGCGTTAGCGTTGGAACTCGGCGCGACGATCACCCCAGTCGATGATCACTCATCACGCAAGCGAGTGGCAGCGGATGAAGTCGCTGCGCGTCCGGTCGAAACCGTCACCGCCTATCTGGAGACGGTGCATCTGGTAGCCGACGAGAACGAGTGGGTGCGACTGCGTGCCGATCTGATGACACTGCTCGACAGCGGCGCTGCGGCGGAGATCGCGGCATGGCTGACCGAACATCGCATCGTCTTTCCGGGCTGTGAGCAGGAAGTGTCCGCGAAACTGCTGGTGCTCAGTGCCAGCGGTGGCGACAATAAGCCTGCCGTCCGTGTCGTCAAGCCGCAGCGTCCGCTTTCGTCGAAGCCTTCACGCCGAACCGAACACAGAGTGATCGCCTTTCCGCAGTCCGAAGCCGACAACGAGCCGCTCACGCAACAGTTGGCATTGTTCTAATGCCATGCGTGACGAACGGGGTACGTTTTTCGCGGCGTTGCTGGCGTGCTGCGCCGCCTATCCTCAGACCTGCCTCACGCTTACCGCCATCCATCCCGACGGAAAACAGCGCACACCTTCGCGTCACATTCCGCTGGACAATCCTGCTGCACTACATGACGCGCTGGCGAAGCTCGACGGCGCGAACGCGCTCAATTGGGGGGCGTATTTCGCGGTCGGGCTGCGTCGTCCGGGATTGACTCGGTGGCAGCGCGGCAGCACAGCGGATGTCGTCGCGCTTCCGGCGCTGTTTGTCGATGTTGACGATCCATCGCCCAATGCGCTCAGACGGTTGCAAGCTGCGTCACCAACGCCCTCGTGCATCGTCCACAGCGGCGGCGGGTATCACGCCTACTGGTGGCTGGACGAACCAACAGCCGATCTCGAACTGACGCGCTGTCTGCTGTGCGGATTAGCCGCTGCGTTGCATGGCGACAGGCTCAGTGTTGCCCAGAGCCTGCGAATCCCATCGACGGTGAACACAAAACCATCACGTCATCATGCCCGCTGCCACCTGATCGAACTCCACGAGCAGCGTTACGCACTGGATGACTTCACCACCTTCCTGCCGGTATCCTCGGTATCGCCGCGCGTCACCCAGTGCCGCGCCAGTCATCAATCTTCACCGTACATCCCCCATCCCGATCTCGTTGCACAGGTGACGAACACGCTGCTCGCGTGCGGCTGCAAACCGCGCGGCGATTGGCTCAACGGCGTGTGTCCCTTCCCGGAGCGTCACAAACACGCTGACCACCATCCTTCCTTCGGGTTCAACAGAAAAACCGGCTACGGCTTCTGCCACGTCTGCGGCACGCTCCTGCTCAGGGATTTGTGTCCGGCACTCGGTATTCATCTCCCAATCAACAGCCCACAGGCACGAATGAAAGGAACGCTATGAACAACGACAAACGATGGCACGACTTCTACCGTCTTGGCGTGCAATACGCGCGCACGATGGGCAGCGATCTGGATCACTTACAGCCCGACGCGATCCGATATGCCGCACGGGAAGACATCGTAGCACAGGAACTCGATGAAGACAGTTATGACCCGCAGGCGCTGCACCAGGCATTCGCGCTTGACGTGCTGGACGAGCGCGAGCGCCAGTCCCATGACTGAAACGATGCGCCACGAAAGGAGGTGATGCCCGTCTCCAAAACGCCTGTCTCAAATCCCCATCTCATCCGCTAAATCAGTGAAAGGAAACGCCTCATGGCAAAGAAAAACGCCAAAGCACCGACCGTCATCACGCTCACGCTGCCTGACAGTGAGAGCGATGAACGGCACGGCACGCTGCTCATTCAGCGCGGCGATCTCGCGCACGTCCGTCAGTTCGCCTACGCCAACCTGTCCGATCTCACGGCAATCATCAAAGACGGCGTGATGGCATTGTCTGCCGTCGAAGCCGAACCGCCCATCATCGCCGAACTGCCTCCGCCGACAACGACACCAGTCAGCAGCAAGAAAACTGCGCCGCCACCTGCGCCTGCGGAACCGACGGTCGATATTCCGCTCAAGAAGGGGGTGAAGACGGTCAAGATCAGCCATCTCAAGCTCACGGGCGGAGAGACGGATGCTGCCGCTTACCGTCAGGCGGTACAGCTCGCTGCCACCCTGATCGATGGCAAGCTGTGGGACGGCGAAACGCCGATCCGTATCCCCGACGTGTACGCGCTGACGAAGAAGATGAAGCATCTGACCGCGCGGGATATGGCGCTGTTCGCGCTGGAAGACTTCGTGCAGGTCGGCGACTCCACCGACGGCGACGAACCACCCGCCGCCGTTGAAGACAACGAACCGCTCACGCTGGAAGTCCCGACTTCACCCGCCATTTCGACCAATGGGGCATCCGAAACCACTGCTTTGCTCTAGTTCATTTCACCAGGAAAGGACAATTTCACCATGACCGAGCAAAACCAGAACGCTTCGTCCCGCGTGTTCAAGATCGGCGCGACGCGCATCGTCGAAGACCCGTCGATGTCCGATTTGACTAACGAGCAGGTGCGCGATCTGCTTAAGACCAGCTACCCGGAAATCGCCAATGCCACGCTGCGCGAACGAACCGAAGGCGAAAACGGACTGCGCGTGGTCGAGTTCCTGCCGCAACCGGGGCGTAAAGGCTGAAGCTTATGGGCAGCATTCCATTCGGCATGGACGCACTGCGCGACTGCCTGTTGTCCATCACGCCGGTTGAACTGAAAGGCATGGGGCTGCTCGCGCAGCAGCCCCACCTGATCACCGGGACGGCGCGCCTCCCGCGTGAGACACTGGTCGAAGCCGTGACCGAACTGGTCGCCTACACCGGACGCTGCACGGCAGCGGCGCGGCATCTAGCGAACCTCACGCCCATCCCGCTGTTGACCGCCAGCGTGCTGGAGTTCGGCGCATGAAAGCGATCACGGCGATTTACGACCACCTGGCGGTTGCGCTGACCACCGATCCCCTGCTGCTGCTCGCAGCGGCGGCAGCCACCTTCGATCCCTTCTGGGATGAGTTTGAAGACGACATCGACTACGACACCGACCCGCTGACGATTGCTTTGCAGGTGACGCGCGGTGCGTTCCCCGACCTCTATGCCGACGCAATTGAGCGACTGCGGGCGGGCGTGCCATATGCGGAATTGGATCGGCTGTTGTGCCGGGGGATTTCCGCGAAAGGCATCCCGATTGACGATCTCGAAACCATCGGTTGGGGTATCCCGCTGGTCGCGTTGGGTATTGAACTTGAAGATCCGCAATTCTATGCCGTTCACAGCGACCTGCTGCCGATCCTCGCGCCGTTCGGCATTGACATCCCCGAAGGGGAAACCTACCACATCGACGTACCGGAAGCGATCCGTCAGGTCAGCGGCGCGATTGCTCACAGCCTGCACGAACAAACCGATCCTGCGTTACAGCAGGTCAGTTGGCTGTTCGGCTGGCTGTTTAGCTGCACCGGCAACTCGCTGGTCGATTACAGCGACGAGATGCTGGGCGAAATCCCGCCACTCTCGTGGTCAAAAGAAGATATCGCCTTCGCCGTCGAGATGATCGAAGAAGCGGACGGCATCATGCACGATGCAATGGCGGGGTTGGACATCCTCAAGACCACGCCGGATCTAATGACGACGTTGGAACGCCATATCGCCACCCTCTATCGTGAACTCAAGCAGAAAGGCAAGCTCAATGAACAATCCATCCGACTGGAATGGACGGGTCCTAGCGGCAGCACTGAACGAGCAGCCGTCGCTGACGCTCAGTTTTTACTCGTTCGGGGTGATGCTGCGTAAGACCGACGGTGAGCAGACAACGGAGTATCCGGTTGATCCGGCACAGGTCGCGCTGGCGCTGGCGGCGAAAGTCACCTTCGATACCGGACTGCTCGGCGGCAATACGCTGCTGGTACGGCAGGAAGGCGTGAAAAAGACCATTGTCGAATACCGCCCGCCGGGCAAGACCGGCGTGTTCCTCGATGGCTCGGATGTCGCGCTGCGCGTGCCGTTGCCCGGCTTGGTCATGATCCGCGTGACGGCGGAGGATAAAGCGCCAGTCTACGGCGTGTACGCGGTCAAACGTCGTCCCGAAACGCTCAATCTCCCCTTGTTCCACGCGCCGCTGCCGAACGTGTTTGGTTCCGGCGCGATCTGCTGGGGAACGGTGCAGCGCGTGACCGACACCGCCTTGCAGAGCGCGGGACTGGTGGAGGACTGGACGATGCTGCTCGGTTCGTCGTTCGGCGATCATGCCGTCAGCGGCAAGAGCAAGCGCCAGTCTCAGGACATCCGCAAGCTGCTGATCGACCTCGAAGCGCAAAAGGCGCGGCGCTATCCGACCGGCGATCTGATCCCTGTCAAGAAAACACTGGCACAAGTTCTGGGAGATGAAACGCGATGAGCGCAGGCAATCCCGAAAGGATGAACGTCTTTGATCCCAACACCCATATTCAGACTATCGTGATCGTCGGCTGTGGCGGGACGGGGGCGCAGGTCGCTCGTATCGTGGCGCGCATTGTCTATGACATGCGCCGCGCCCGACTGCATACGCCGGGTATCCTGCTGGTCGATCCTGACATCGTGGAGGAGAAGAACGTCGGTCGCCAGTTGTTCACGCCAGCAGATGCCGCGCTCAAACTGCCGAAAGTCGAAGTCGTCGGCAGACGCCTGAACATGGCGCTCGGCTTGGACATCGCGTGGTGCGTCGAGCCGTTCGATGCCGAAAAGCACAGCAGCCGCTACGGGTCGCAGCTCGTGATCGGCTGTGTGGACAACCATCTGGCACGGCGCGACCTGCACAAGGCGCAGGGCATCCTGATCGGCGCGGGCAACTACCGCGACGGCGGTCAGGTTGTGATTGGCAATGTCACCGACCCGGAGCAGATGCGGCGGCACATCGACGGTAGGGAGGGCAAGTACGCCTATCTGCCGAAAGAAGGGCTGCTCTTTCCGGCACTGCTCGAACCCGAAGCGCCCGCGTCTGGACCACAACCTGACCTGTCCTGCGCTGAATTAGTCTTACGCGGTGAGCAAGCGTGCCTCGTCAACGACTGGATGGCGTGCATGGTCGGGCAGTACGTCCACACGCTACTGCGCCGCCAACCGATCCGCACCTTCGCCAGCTTCATTAGCCTTGACGGGATGAGCGTCCGCAGTCTACCGATCTGCCGCGACGAACTGCTGGCGTATCTACCGCAGCCTGCCGACAACTGATTCATCTCTCCAACCGATTGTCCGCCAGCAGGCTCCGCTCGCAGCGGAGTTTTTGCTTTTTATCCGAGGGTTTGAAAGGAGCAGTATCATGCGTTACTGGGACGACATGCGAACCAAGTACGGCTTCAACGACGGCGGAGCCGTGCCGGATGGCGCGGAAGTCTACCGTGCCATCTACATCCGCGCCGTCAATCAACTGGCGGAGCAGCTAGGCAGTGGCGTGCGCGCCACCGCCTATGACCGCGTCGGTGTCCATAACTGGTGTCTCATCCTGTTTTACGACGTGAATGACCTGTCGGGTCGCACGCCTGATGAACTGGCGGAGCCGCTCGACCTCTCCTCAGCGGAAGTTGTCGAACCGGATGAAGCGATGGATGAAGCCATCCAGCAGGCATCCCTGCTCGACTTGGACAGCTTCGTGCAGGTTTCGATTGACCTGTCCGACGATTTTGAGAGTTTCGTGGCGGCGCTCTATCCGGTGAACGAAGGCGACCCGCTGGTGGCGGAGGTCAATGGACAGCCGCAGCACATCTATCCCGGCGGGCAGGTGCGGCTGGTGCGCGAGGTCAATGCCTTCAACGGGACGCAGCTGCCCGTTGGAAGTGAATACGCGGTGACGTGGATTGACCATCACCCGCCGCTGGTGGGATTGGCGGCACAGTCCGGCGATCCGATCTGTGTCATGACCGCCCCTGATGCTGTGGTGGTGGTCGAAATCCCCTCCGAGATACGGGCTGAAAGCGAGAACTGCGACCCGATCCCGCCATTTCATCTCAGCAACATGGATGATGAAACACTCGACGAGTATGGCGAATTTTACGACTGGAACGCCGCGCAGATCGCCATGCAGCGCGCCGCACGGGAACGGGGTCAGTCCGTCCAGATCGTCAACGGCTACAGCAACACGGTGACGTCCTGCGACCCTGACGAAAGCGAGTGAGTGCCATGCTGCAATGCCATCGTCAAAACGTCCATCACTCGAAGCTGCCGCCGCCCGGCACAGTTGGGCATATCGTCGGGCTGTCCACCATCAATCCCCACCGCAAGTGCATCGTCAGTCACTATCCGCTGTGTGACAGTGCGGATCATCGGTTCAGCGTTGGCATTCACACCGTATTCGTCAGGTTTCTGGATAACGGCGAGATCACCCGCTTCAGCGGCTTCTGGTTCGAGGCGCTGCCATGACGACGCTCACGCATCTCGACTGGCAGCCGGTCATCCTGCTCAAAGTTGTGCGCCTGCCGTTCGGCGGATGGGGCGGCTGGTCGCTCCAACGTGCCTATCTTGCGCTGCACGGTGAACGGCTGCTTTATGCCGACTGGACGCTCGAAGCCGATGAGCGCGCCGAAGCGCTGGTCTGTACCACTGGCTGGACACTCGCATCCATGCCGGATATTGCGTTTAGGCTGCACGGAAAAGGCGCGAAGCTGCTCCCGTCCGGGACGTGGGTGCTGCCGTATACCGACAGTGTGTTTTCCCCCTACGGCATCGCCAACACCATGCTGCTCCGCTTGATTCGACACATCGACCAACAGCCGACCGATCCGCTGACGCTCTCACTCCTCGCCCGTTTAACGCAGCTTCTTTAGCCAAAGGATAATCGCATGACGCACGATCTGAATGCCATTGCCATGCAGCAGTATCATGACCACTTTGACAACGACCAGTACAACGCCATTGGCGAGTTTCTCGCTTCCAATCTGAACGCTGAACAGGATGACCAGCGCGTTGTAGACGGCATGATCGCCGTGCAGAACGCCGCTTTTGAACTGTGTCAACATCCCGATTTCAAGGAGGCATGGCACACACTCGCGGTGTTCTGCGGGCAGCATTCGATCTCGGTTCACACCGTCGATGCAATGCGGAACTTTCTGCGCCGCTTCTCACCGGATGACGCGCGCATCGATGATTTCGAGGCGACGGCGAAAGCGCTGCTGATTGCTTATCGCGGACTGGACGATCTCAAGACTGCGACGGCTCACGCCAATGGCGTTCACAGCTGGCGCGGACGGATGGCATACGAACTGCTGGCTGCCGTCGAGTATCTGACCTACGCAGCGATCACGCTACTGGCGCACGATGATGAGACATACATCCGCGAAAAGCTCAGGAACGGGCTGCACCACATCACCGGCGCACTCTACGAGGGCGTGCGTCACAGCCAACAGCCGTCGCTGTACAACTTCCGCAGCATCTACTTTTCCGACGAGGGCGATGTCTGACACTCTCCCCACTGCCTATTTCTGCCCGGAATATCTCCATCGCCGTGACCGAACCGTTCTCCTGCGCGAGCAGTCCGGGTTGCCTGGATGTAGATGCTCGCGGTGTGCCATGTTCCCCACGCTGGCGCAGTCCGCATCCCCTCCCATCAGTGCGGAAACGCCGCCTTCGCCGCTGTTCCTCACACACACAGCCGGCTTTGCCTGCATTGGGCTGACCTTTCCGAGTGCTGCTTATATTCCCCTTTGGTACGCGGGCTTGCCGATCCAGTCATCTACTGCTCGTGTCCTCTGCTCCTCCTTCGGCGCGGCGCTTTATCCATCTGACCTGTGAACGTGCCGATTTGTCACTGACCATCCTAGCAGCCGCAGCACCGGGTCAACCCCGCTAGCGGGGTCGCTTTCGGCGTTTTCTCCTGGCTTGTGCCGCTTCGCTCACCAAAAACGCCGAGCGCCTTTCAGGTGACACTGCGCTTTGATGCGCCTGCTGATGTGCTGGTCAGAAATCGGCACAGGGTCGATGGATAGCAAAAGCGCTCAGGCGCGAGGAGAAAAACATCATGGGTACGAGCCTCAACGTTCAGATGACGGGTTTCGTCGGCAGCGATCCGCAGGTGCGTCAGGTGGGGGAACAGAGTGTCGCGTCGTTCTCGGTGGCGGTCAGCCGCAAGAACCGCGCGGGCGACAAGCAGACGGTCTGGGTGCGCGTCAACTGCTGGAACAAGCTGGCGGAAGTGGCGGAGCAGTACGTCCGCAAGGGATCGCTGGTGCAGGTGATGGCGGAGTGGCTGCGCCCGTCGGCGTGGATCGACCAGAGCGGCACGCCGCAGCCGAGCCTCGACATCGATGCCAACCGCCTCGTCCTTCTGGATCGCGCCGAGAACGGTGACAACGGTCACAGCGAAGATACAGAGGATATTCCGTTCTAACAGGCACACAAAAATGAGGAGCGATGTTATGCATCGCTCCTCAGCAAAAAGCCTATACTCTACGATTGTGTAGAAGATGATGAGGAATTGTTCTAGTCTATTATATGTACATGCGTTGCTTCGGGTCCTTTTCGCCCCTGACCAATCTGGTACTCAACACGCGCACCTTCGCGAATGCTTTCGGAGTTAATGATGTTTCGAATATGCACGAAAAGATCATCTCCAGTAGTTTGCTGTATGAACCCATAGCCTTTGTCAGTAAAAAATTTCTTTATGTAGGCAACTTGGGCGTTAGACTGTCCTGCGTCGGTTGAACTATATGCAGCGGTGGATGTGGATTCCAAATCAATGCTGCGTTCAGATGCTACCTGCTTTAGGTCTTTGATCTTTTTCAGGGCAATAGGGGAGTCCTTGCCGCGGCTCTTTACATGCCATGTGTTGGCACCCTGATATGCAATATAAGCGCCTTGAATGTCCTCCGCCTCTTCGCAACTGGTCGCCAAGAGTATGAAAATGTCATACCAACTGTGTAAACCTTTTTCATTTGGTCTGCGAGTAGCGGCACGAAGCATACGAATCGCGTCAGAAGTACGTCCCTGGGTGCGATATAACCCGGCATGGTGTTGCCAGATATACGGAAACTGATCTTTGATATGGGAAGGAATGCCGTCAAATATACGTTCGGCTTCTACCAGATTATTGAGTTGATGGTGAGCGATGGCAAGATAGGTCTGAATGTAGTGTTTTCGAGGAGCAATTTGATCCGCCTTAAGTAAGGCAGCTAAGGCTTCCTCAAAGTTTTCTACTTTGACAAGTGCTTTTCCGAGGTTATAGAGCTTGTCAGCATCATTGCTTTCATGAGCAACCGCTTCTGTAAACGCCTTAACTGCTGAGACCCAGTCATCGCGGTCGCTGTAAATCTTGCCGAGTTGAAAGCAGGCATCAGCGTAATTCTTTTTCTCGCGATCCTTGGCATCGCCCTCTTCTAATTCCCGCCAATACCTCACGCAATCACGGAGTAATGCTTCGGCGGCGCGCACATCGCCCGTCTTCACAAGAGCATAGCCGCACCGATACAGCACAACTAGATAGTCAGGCTTCAGATCAAGGGCTTTTCTGAACCAAGGAACGGCGTTCGTGAAATCCTGCTGATCATAATATTGGTAGCCCAGCATATAGGGATATTTGGGGTTCTCAGGTGCCTCTTGAACGAGTAGTGAATACACTTCAATAGCGTCGGCGTGTTTTTTTGCGCGTGATAAATACCAACCGAGCTTATCCTTTGCCCAACGATGCTCTGGCACGGTGTCTACAGCCTGACGAGCCACAAGAGCAGCTTCTTCCCAGCGCTGCTGCCCTGCAAACCGTTCTGCTTTTTCGAGGAGTTCTTCAACCGTTGCCATATTCGTACTTTCCTATACTGCTGGGGGCTGCTGCGGTTCAGGTAATCTGCCGATAACGACTGCATGATGCCGCGCACGGGACATACCCACATAAATCAGTTGACTTTGGATTTCACCTCGTGAAACCATATCCAGTTCAGTCAGAATGACGACAGCGTTTTCCAAACCTTTGTAGGAGAAGATCGACGCGACGCGAACAGCAAGCTCCATCTCAGTGTCGAGATACCACGAAAGGATGAAATTACCTAATTGCTCATCCTGCTTCCATTGACTTCGCTTCTCGGACGCCGCCGTCAGCACAATGATATCTTCTGTGCGGATGCCTTCCTCGTTGACGAGCCGGTTCAGCAGCGACTGCAATGCTCTGCGCGCTGCCTGTGGGGTTTCTGCGCCGATGACTTCCACCGGGCGTCCTTCTGGTCCGAGACATACTGTCTCATGACGCTCTTGCATATACGGGCTAAGGCGAGCATGGATATGCTGCGTATTGCGGCAGTTATCGCTGAGGAGCAGCGGTTCACTGCTCATGGGGATATTGCTGATTTGGGTATAGATCCGCTGATTATCATCGAAGAAGACATAGAAAACACCGTTGTCCGGGTCTTTTAGCAGATCCGGTAATGGAATCCACCAGGTATCTTCAAAGTCCTGTGCCTCATCGACGATGATCGCGTCAAACAGTTTATCTGACTGCTGTGCTTGCAGCGCCTGCGTCGCATCAGTCAGAAGGTCGGCGGCTTGCTCATAGAAATTGCCGGGCGGCTTGCGGACACCCGTCCAGTTAATGATCGTCCCCACCGCCCCATGAAAGGTCGCAACTGTCACATTCGGATGCCGCAAACTGCTTTCCAGCCACTGTTTCAGATTTTGATTGAAGCACAGGAACAACACGCGATAGTCAGCGTCAAGCAATTGCTGTGCCTTCTCCATCGCCAGCATGGTTTTGCCTGTTCCGGCACCACCGACAATCGCTGCTCGTTTTTGCATCCGCAGTACCCGCAAAATCAGGAACTGCTGTTGTGTCAGTTCTTCGATTTTGCGCCGTTCCCGCTCAAATACATCGGCGATGCGCGGCTGAAGCTGACGCGATGGCACGAATAGATCAACGAGCGCGGCAATCGCAGCCTGTCCGTCCATTCGTTGATTTCGAGCATCGGCATGGGCTTGCCAGTAATCAAATATCTGATCCAGCCGAGCAGGGAGATCGGGCAAATGCCGCATATCGATGAAGATGTCCTGCGGGCAATCCGGGCGTATATCCCGATCAACTCTCGAATCGGGCAGGGCAACTGCGGGAAACAGGGCATAGTTGAAGCGTTTGGTGCGAAAGTCGTCGGCGAGCCAATCCGATAGCGCTCTACGATTGCGTTCCGACTGCTCACAGGGGTCTTTGATTCCGCTGGTACGTCCATTGCGATCTGTACTGTACCAGTCCCCATTTTCAAGCTTGATGACCCCACCTTTCACTTCCATCACCAGCACGCCGCGCTGCGGGTGCGCGATCAAAAAGTCGATCTCGCCAACCGTGCCGCGCGCTTTGGCAAACCATTTGACGCTGTGAAAGACCGTGAACTCGTCCGGCAGCTTCTCAAAGGCTTCATAGAGTTCAAGTTCGGCGTCGCTGGTTGTGTCGTCAGAGCCTGCTCCGCGATGCACCTTGCCGAGATAGAATCCTTGTAGATAACCGACCGTGATTTTCTCCGGTCGGCGATTCAGTTCGCGGATGCCGAGCGATGTGATGCGAAACTGATCTTGCAGACTGTCCGCATGGTGCTGGCGTTTATTCACAAAACCGGCTTTGACAAAATGGGCATCACACCATGCCAGCCGATTAACCAGCGTGAGCTGCTTGCCGCTCATCTGCCGCGCATCTTCGTCGCTGATGCCGAAATGCTTCACCAGCCGGTGCTGGAGCTGCGACCGCGTATACGTCTGCCCATCACTGAGGATGGTCAGGAAGGGACGTAGAAAATCGTTCTGCGAGGGGATCGGCATCACTAATCTTTCTGGCAGGGATACTCAGCACTGCTTACCTGTTCTTGTATTACCCACTTTCACTTGGCGAATCTTCACACTCGGACCATCAAGTTGCGAATACCTCATATGTGCCACGCTTAAATCAACAGTCGCCTTCTGCTAGGATTTAGATGCTCTTTCGCGCCAAAGGTTGACGATATCATCTGCCCAACCACCATTTGCACTTCGCACGGCGCGACCCTGCGAAATCTTCTCGGCAATATCTTTTACCTCATCTGCATCATCGCTTTCCCATCCATGTCGGACGAGCCATCCTCTGATCTCAGTCGGGTCATAAGCGATCTTAGCCGCTTTAAGTTTCTTAAAGAGATCAACTGCTGCTGCTTTATCCATCGGATGTGCGATACCCGCACGCAGGTTGACACGAGATGTCAAACTTTTAAGAGCCTCTTCAACGACTGGATTCGAGAACGATTGCTCAATTGGAGAATTCCCGGAAGCACCAAGCTCCAATGCCTGCCAGGTTTCGATCCAATACTGTATCTCCTGTAATGACCAGGGGATAACCAGCACATCAGTCACGCCCCGCATGTTGTCGATCTTGTCTAGAAGTTTCTTGTTTGGATACACAGCGATCACTGGACCTTGGTGATTGAACACATCTTTGCGTTCTGTAAGCAGAGAAACGGAAACAACCGACTCCAGATTTACGGCGCTGCCTTGCTTTAATGCTTTGATCGCTCGCTCACCCAAAACTTCTTCAATTACGCCGCTCAGATTATCCATGACCGGGACAGCGAGCAACGCAGATTTCCTGTTTTCTTTGCGCCCCAATTCGAGAAGCCAAACAAGACCTCGTTTCACCGCGTCGGGTTTTGGTCCCTCGGAACGGATATAGTGCGATGTCCTGTTTCTCCCGTTACTCATTTGCAGTTTGTCCTTTTCAGTTCGTTATTGCCGATTAGGATGCGCCCTTCCATTGGCTAACATCCCACGTTGTTCCATTACGCAGCAAGTTCGTGTCCACGTGTCGTTTCAAGGTAGTCAATAAACAAATACGCGATAGCCTTCAAATCGTCGATTGTCAGCTTCGCTTGCCAAGTCTTATATTTTTTGCCAGTGGGGGTATTCCAAACATCCAGCCCGACAATTTCACGATTAGCGCGAGGTTGTGATGTGTCTCCAACCAATGAAAAACAGTTGTGAGCGAAGGCATGGCGTAGGCATGTAATCAATTGACTGAAACTTGGTTGATAGGCGTTCCATATGTCTGCATCGTCATTGCGTTTTTGTGCGGAGACAGAAACGGGGTGAAGATTATGGTGGCGCACATCATCCCATGTCACAGTTCGCCCGTGAAAATACTCCTCCCGTAAACAGATCAGCATCCCCAACATGCTGTTGAGCAGTTGAGTAACTTCCTCAACATCTGCGCCTTGCGCTTTAGCAGAATAGATGAAGTCGAGGTTTTTACGAGTACGCCGCGCAATGGTTATCGCCTTTTCGTCATCTGGCATCATTGGTCATTCCCCTATCCCCTTGTATCGGGATGCGCCACCCCTGGATCGGCTGGCGGCGGATTGAGCCACGTCGTCCACTGGCTGACATCCGGCACAGCATATGTCGCGGACTCGTCCTTCGGCGCGGGGACGTGCATGACAGGCAGCGCCGCCATTTGATCATACATGCTTAGTATAGTGTCTTTCGTCCGGTAAGTGCCGTAAGATGCCTCATCCTTGCGCTTGACGATGGGGAAGGTCTCCATGATGTAATCCACGTCGTCGCGGCTGATCCCGTACAGGTGGAAATAGAGCGCGTCGAGTTCGCAGCGCATGAGGAAGCGCCGTTCATCGTCCCAGATGAACGGTGCGCCATCATAGCCGATATCCTGCGCGAAGGGCTGCAAATCCCACGCTGTGTAGGTGAGTTCTAGCACGTGCGGGACGATGAAATCCAGCAGGGCGGGAGTATAGGTGTGCGGCGAGATGACGGGGAGTTGCTCAACGATGAATAGGTTTAGGTTAGTTCCAGCGATTTTCTGCCTAACAACATAATCGGAACAATAACTATTGAAATTTGTTACCAAACATGAAATAAAGTTAGGATTTTGAGTGGAAAAGAATAAACTGATACTGTTACCCGCTCCGATTTCGGGCAAGATTGTTGTCACCATTGATCGCTCATTCCGCGAGTCTGTAATTGCCCGAAAACCTAATCTCCACTTTGCGTCCCATCGTGCTAATAACCTTTCTTCAACATTTGATTGGTCAACCCAATATTGAGGTAAAGCTATCGCATTAGGATCAGTTTTACTTTTTGAACTAACAAGTTCTGTTTCCCCGCTCTTGTAAGTCGCCCAACGAGTATCAAAGTGCCAGAACATTTTGGCTTCATACAACCGTAGTCGCGTGGGGAGAGGATCGTAGTGGAATAACTCACTGTCATTGGTCATATCAAACATGCGGAGAAAAGATAAACCCCACAGATTGAGATCATGAGGTCTATGTATTGCCACAGGCAACGCTTGATAAATGGCTCTTGTTAACTCAACGTCCTTTCTGTTTCGAAATAACGGACATGTTCGAGTATTCGGATTGAAGAGGAAAAAATCATCGGTGGATAATTCAAACACCTTGTCACGATCCTGCAAGTCTACAAGCTGTGTAGCTAGAAAACAGAACTTGGCTTTGCTGACAGGGGAGCTAGATAAGGTCAAAAGTGAAAACTTTGTTTTGGTGTGCAATGCAGAAAATAAATGACCCCGATTCTCGAAATCGAATAAACTTACAAGAAATCTGCTTTCAACCAAATGGGAAAAGAAGTATTGATATGAATTGTCAGTTGCAATACCTGTGGGAACGATGATTCCGACACGTCCATGAATTCCCATAGATAATTGTGCCAGTTCACAAAAAAGAGCATAGGTATTCACATCACCACTCGCAGTAAGCGGATAACGTGCAGATACACGAACAAAGTGACTTTCTCCTTCAGCACGGCGCAAATCTGCACGAAAATCATCCAGCAAATCAGGGCTGCTCTGCTTCAGTTCCGCAATCATTCGTTTTCGAATTGCCGCCGTTGGAGCAGCAGCAATTTCTGGGGAGCGTTGTGAGAACCACTCTTTCTCCTGTAGTTTGATACGTTCCCACGGCGGATTGCCCAGAATTACATTGAAGCCGCCATGCCAACCCGTTTGTTCATTTTCAGCGTGTTTAAGATCATCGGGCACAGTGAACACATCAGGGAAGGCGACGTGCCAGTGGAAGAACTGGTAGCGTTCCTTCAGCTCAACCACGTATTCGCGCACGCTTTGCAGGTTCTCCGCTAGCGGGTCTTTCTCCATGCGGCGGTACAGCAGGTCGGTCATGGGCAGCGGCAGTCCATTCTGCTGCTTCTCCCATACAAACGCCGCGCACCAGGCATCCGCCAGCAGCCGCGCCTTGACGTATTCAGAGTCGCGCGCCAGCGCTGCGTACTGCGCTTCCTTGCGCCGCACCGCGTCCAGCGTATCGTCGGGTGTGTCGCCCAGCGCGTGCATGGCTTCGGTCAGGTAGCCGTAGTCGGCGGGCGGTTCGATCAGTTCAAACATGCTGCGCTGCCCGGTTTCTCTGGCTCTGCGCTCCTCGCGGTTGAGTTTCTTCATCGTAGTGGCGTACTGCTTGTCGTCACCCTCAATCGGGTTGAAGGCGTCGTCGGGGATGCCGCCCGCCATCAACTTCGGCGTTGTCCCCAGCAGACTGTTGCCCACCTGAATGCGATGGTCGAGGAAGTTGAGCGGCTTGCCGGGTTCCAGCGCCTCCATCCACAGGTTGACCTTGCACAGTTCCACCGCCATCGGGTTGATGTCCACGCCGTAGATGCAGTGGCTGATGATGTCGCGCTTGGCTTCCTGAATCGCGGCGGGCGGCGGTTCTTCCTCGCCCGTGCGGAGGAACGCCAGCGCCTTTGCCATGCGATTGGCGGCGGCGATGAGGAAGTGTCCGCTGCCACAGGCAGGGTCACAGACTTTCAGATCGAGGATGGCGGCCTCGCCCTGTTTGGTGGCTTCAGCCAATACCGGATTGAGCGCGGAATCCAGCAGGGCATGGACGAGCGATTCCGGCGTGTAGTAGCTGCCGGTGGTCTTGCGCTCGTTGCCAGCGGCGGTGGAGAGTGCAAATCGTCGCGCCGGGACGTTGATCTGCGGGTGCAGTTCCAATAGGCTCTCAAAGATGCTGCCCAGTTCATCCGAGCCGAGGTTCCTGTAATCCACCGTGCGGTAGACCTGTGCCCGCTGGTCATAGGTGAGCGAGAGGGCGCGAATGGCATCCAGCAGGTGGCTGTTGGCAATCTGGCAGCTGATCACTTCCTTAACCGCCGCGTCGCTGAACAGGAACGATCCCAGCGGCACGAGTCCCAGTCCTGCTCCTGCACCATTGCCATCGCCGCTGAGAAGATACATGACCAGCCGCAGTCCCTCGAATAAATCGGGATGACGTGTACCCTTGAAGGTTTCCGCCATGCGCCTTAGTCGCTGTGTGGAATAGTAGTGGATGTAACGCTCACGGGCGGGGGTATCGGCAGCAGGATTCAGCAGTAAGTTGCGGTCTTCTGCCACAAACAGGAACAGCAGGCGATAGACCATCCGCAGCAGTTGGCGATAGTAGTCCTGGGCGCTGAGTTCGCCGCCCGTCAGTTTGTCGCGCAGCGCATGATTGGCAGGATATTCCAGGAAGCCCAGCCCAAGCGCCGTAATCGCGGCTTCCACGCCGTCGCGCAACTGGTCGAGGGCGCGTGTCCCTTGATCCTCGGCAACCTTCATCCATTTTTCCAGCCAACAGTCAGACGGTTTTTCACCTTCCACGCGGGACTGATGGCACAACAGCCACAGTAAGACAAAATCGCTGTAGACCTCGCCATCCATCATGGCTTCGAGGTCGAATTCAACGTATGCCTGCCGCGTCAGGCTGGCGTTGTCACGCAGAATTCTTAGCCGGTAGCCGTTGCTGAGGAACCCCCACAGATTGCCTTCGCTGCGATTGAGAAACACCTGCAATAAGCTGTGCGGGCTGGCGGATGCTGCACCTGCCGCGCCGGGCGTTCGTCGATCTAGTTCCAGCTTGTAGCTGACTAGATGTACCGGCACATGCTCCCAGCCATGCGAAATCGGGTAGGTGCGCCCGTCAATCTCAATCGCCGTAGCGATCTGCAAACGCCCGTAATCTAATTCACGGAACAGCGGCAGCAGCCAGCGCTCACGGGTGATGCTAGTGCCGAGATCGCTTTCGGGCAGGCTTTGCTGCGCCGCGCGAAAACTTGCCCATGCGCCTTGTAGCACGTTCCACGAGCGATTAATGACTTCGTTCAGCTTTTCGCCGGGGCGATGGTAGCTCTCCGATGTCAATCCAGCGAGGTTCGCGCCCTCGCTGATGCGCTGGAGCAGATCGGCAGGCAGCAGTGCGCCTTCTGTGCGAATGGTGGTGAAGATGTTGTTGCGGCTTGCCATTTGCTACCTGCTCCTCATTGCGGGTAAAAACACGTAAATTCCCAGCACATCCGGCGGAAGCTGTGCTTCGACACGATGCTGCGGGCGACGTTCCCCACGCCGGTACGCTGCCTCACGTACACGAACGTGCGCCGCCAGCAGTTCATCACCGCGTCGCTGCGCGATGTCGTTGATTGTTGGAGCAAGATAGTCAAAACCTTCGATCACACGCCCTACAAACTCCGCTGCCTGCTGTGGGTGAATATTTTCATCGGGTTCAGCGTTTAGCAGGGTTTCGGCTGCCTCCGGTTCAAGCCATACCGCATTTTCAGGCGAACCTTCAAAAGCCAGCATCAGGCTGTCCTCTGCCAGTAATTGGCGCTCCTCATCTTGAGTGCGGGTAATGAGATGATAACGGAAGCGCACTAGCAGCAACGTGGTTCGCCGCTGCACGGCTGTCGTGCGTATCGCGCCAGCGCGACGAGCGTGAGGTTGGTCCTCATCAACTTCGGCGGCATCCAGCGCCGTGTTCATCACATACGCCGCCAGCGACTCGACCAGCGGGTGAGTCCGCGTCAAATAAAGCTGTCCCTCTTTCACGGGCAGTTCAAAACGGGCGGCGAACTGCGCTTTGCCGAGCATATCACGCAGCCCGCGCGGTGTTTCCGTCAAATCGAAACCTACCGCGCCATTCTCAGACACGACCCCGCGATGCATCCGCACGCTGTCCTTCATAAACCCGGCGACATCAATGCCCGATCCGACGGCTTCACGGGCAGCATTCAGTTCGGCAGCAACTTCATCCACGCGAATAGCCTGTTGAGCGAACATCGTGCGGGAGCGTTTCTCCCGCTCGGCTGCCGCTTCCCACTGCAAATCAAGCTCTGCCTGACGAGGCTTGATATATTCATCGAATCCGGGCAGTAGATTCTGGTTGAAGCTGGAATTTTCGCGGAGCAGCAATCCCTCAAAAATTGCCTCGATGACATCCTCACTGTTGCCGGGGACAGGCACGGAAACCCCCAGCGAGTTACGGATCGTTTTGTGTTTCCGCAGCAGCACATCCAGCACGATACCGTCAATCTGGTTGTCAATGCCGTAGTACGTCACAACCTTGATACGCTGGCTCGGCTGTCCGTAACGATCCACGCGCCCTTCGCGCTGTTCGTGGCGCGTGGGATTCCAGGACAGGTCGTAGTGAATGACGGCATCAAAGCCCTGTTGTAGGTTGATACCCTCACTCAGGCAGTCGGTACAAACCAGCACACGCTTCGCCGCCTGACTCAACTGCGTCACGCGCTCCTCACGTTCCGACGGCGGGAGCGTGCCGGTCACACCCGCCACTTCCACGCCGCGCGTCGCCTCCCGCAAAGCGTCGGTCACATAGTCCACCGTCGGGATGAAGCGACAAAACACAATCGGGTTATAACCTTCACGCAGCAGGTCTTTGACAATGGCGATCAGGCGCTCCAGCTTGCTGTCTGCCTCGCCTTGCAGCGCTTCGGCTGCCCGTGCCATGTCGAGCAAGCGGCGGCGGTGGCTGGTTTCGTCCCCCGCGAGTTCGCCAATATCGCTGCCGGGAATGGCATCTATCCCTTCGGCAGATTCATCGTTCATCAAGTCCAGCACTGTGCGCCGTCCGATGTCGTCCACATCAATCTCGTTATCCGCCTCAGTGGTCGCGGCGCGGCTGCGAAGCGTCGCGGCGGCGGCAGCCGGACTGGATGCCAGTGAACGCAGGAGTGCCAGCGCCGACCACCAACGCACCCGCTGGCGATAGCCTTCCCCCGGCTGCAAGACAGTTTCCCGCGCATAGTTCAGCACACGGTCAAAGAGGCGCTTGTAATCGTCGGTGAGCTTGTAGGTTTCTTCAGCGGTATCCCGTTCCGGGAACGGGGTGATCGCATCCATGTAGGCGCGAATGTCACCACGCCGTCGCTGGACGAAGTAATGCGCCAGTTCACGGCGCAGACTCTCATTTTCCACGCCTGTGAGATCTTCAGGCAAATCAGCAAATTCAGGATTTAGCATTGCCAGCAGTGAGCGAAAAGCATCTTCCTTACCGCTGTGCGGTGTCGCTGTAACCAGCACTATATGGCGGCTTGGGTCATTTGCTAGGGTCGCTACCAATTCATAACGCTGATGTCTCCCACCTCGATTATCAGTGGTGTGGGCAACGGTGTGTGCTTCATCGACAATAATAAAGTGGGGAGCGGTGCGTAAAAACTCGTTTCGCCGTCGTTCTGATTTGATGAAGTCAGTCGAAACAACCACAAAGGGATACCGCTCAAAAAGCGACTCGCCCATCCGCAGATGGCGTTCCAGACGAGTCGCTGTGCTAGAAAGTACGAGTTCAGCTTCGATGTAGAACTTCTCACGCAGCTCTGTTTGCCACTGTTCGGCAAGCTGCGGTGGACACAATACAGCCAACCGGTCGATTTCACCGCGATCCAACAGCTCGCGGGCGACCAGCAGCGCCTCAACTGTTTTCCCGATGCCCACGTCATCGGCAATCAATAGGCGCACCGGGTCCTGCTTGAGCGCCATTAGGAGCGGCACAAGTTGGTAGGGGCGGGGTTCGACGTTAATGCGGGCAAATGACCGGAACGGACCCGCGCTGGAGCGAAACCCTAGGCGAACCGCTGCCCGTAGCAACCGTGCTGAGCGATAGTCACCGATTTGTACTGGATCAGGCAGGGCAAACTGAGCCGGTTCGACAGGTTCCAGCGCGGTAAAAATACCCGTGACTTCATCTTCTGTGCCGCCTAACGGACGCACCCGAACCAGTTCATCCGTCGATTCCGGCAGCACAACCCATTCACGTCCGCGCACTCTGACCAGTGATCCGACTGTAAAACTCACCGCTCACCCCCGAAAATATGCTTATTTTTCTGCAAAACCGCTGCCCAATCATCACGGTAGCCAAAGCGAATGACCCGATAACCATAGTCTTCCAGGCATTCCGTCTGTTGGCGGTCGCGTCCCTGCCGCTGTGGATAGTCGTGATGAGAGCCATCCACATAGATTGCCGCATACACACCACCGCTGTTATAGATGAAATCCGGGCGGGTCTGGCAGTCCTCTATATAAACCTGTGCTGAATCCGGCAAGCGTAACCCGCGCTCGTTGAGAATGGACAGCCATTCCCGCTCTAACTCAGACTCGGACAGGCTGATCAGCGTTTCCAGATGCGTATCCCGTGTTGCGCTGCTGGGGCTGATCCTGACATCTGCGCCAGCGAACATTTCCAATACTGCGCGAATCACCTGCCGATCCAGAATGGGATGTTCGCGCTGGTTGCCGTAGCTGAGTAGACAGTCGTAGCAGGCTGCCTCACAATCCTCACGCGCACGCGGGGCATGACGTAAATCATCGCCTGTATCGGGATCGAAATGGCAGATTCGCAGCGCTTCGCGGGCGACGAGTGCTAGGGTTGAAGGATCATCCACCAGCCGCCGTAAGACACCCGCTCCACCTTCTGCCGCCTCATAGAACAGCAGCATCTGGCGGTTATCCCGATCCGGCAGAGGTTCCGCCGCCAGTTCATTGTCTTCAAGCTGGAACACGGTTTCAATGGCTCGTTTGAGCGCTGCTTGTAACGATGCCATTTCCTCAACTTCCAACCCGATCAATGGCTCAATCAGCAGACAGTTGCGGTTATCTTCAACGTAGGGGATCACACGCCGGGTGCGTTCCGACATGGGGTCTTCGGGGTCATCTTCATTTTGTTCGTTGCGTCCCCAATAACCACGCTCGATATCGAGGACAAAGCCATACTGCCCCCGGTTTTTGCGCCGTGCCCAACCGAGGTTAATCCGCCACAGAGTCGCCGTCTGAGCATACGTCAATCGCGCCAGTTCATGGTCGCCCTGCCGGACGAATGCGGTGCGAACGTCCAACTCACCGTCCTGTTCTCGAAAACGGACTCCAGTGCGAATCTCATATCCCAGTCGCAAACGATCTTCCTCGTCAGCGCTGATGCGATCACGACGACGAGTCACGACATTTTGCAGGCGCAGCAGCGATTGGAGCGGCGGGTCGAGCGGCATCCCGCAGCGTTGGCAGAGATCATAATCGACACCTGACTTCACCGGATGAACGTAGCCGCAGTTATTGCACTGTTTGATCTGGGTTGTGAGCGGCCCGTCGTCATCTTCCGTAACAGGCATGATGACCTGATTGATGAGATACCGCGAGCCTTCATGGTAGATGATGGCGCGCGGTCCAAACTCCGAAACCGCTAGGAAGCGTGGGCGTGAGAGAAAGTTATCCCGTTGATTTGCCCGACGCGCCGGGATAAACGCCGACAGCGGCAGGCGTGGGAAACTGTATCCTGGTAGAAACCCTTCGGTGGCGAAGTAGCGATAGCTGTAGAAATCTGACTGCGCCAGACTGTTTACCTCAGTGAGCAGGTCAATCTGTGACAGTGCCTCACGCCGCAGCCGATCTGCCTGTCGCTTATCCGTTTGCTGACGGGTCGGGTCACGGCGGATGTCCTCCTGCACCTTGACCTGTTTGAGTGCTGACCAGTACAGACCGCGCCAGCGCTCACAGGTGGCATTAAAAGTGCGGACGATATTCTGCATCGTGACTTCTAACAGTTCATCAGGATGGGCGACATCGGGTATGGTCTTCAGCACCCGTTCCGCCCGCTGCCGTGCCGCCTGCCGTGCCGTGACCGACTCGGCTTGCTGGTAGATTTCCGGCAGAAGTTCCAGCGACGGCGGATCGCCGTTCATATCCAGAATTTCTTTGAGCGTGTCTTTCAGATCAATGCCGGTTTCCGCCAGCCAGATGGCGTGAATGTGCGCTCGTAGCAGGTCTTCGTTGCTCAAGTCCAATCGCGGTGGCGTGACCGCACCTGCGACCATGCGCTCCGGGCGTCTGAAGAAATACTGATCGTGCGGGCTGCCCCCGGAACAGTAGGTAAAAACCAAAGCGGGTTGCCCGCTGCGTCCGGCGCGTCCGCTGCGCTGCGCGTAATTGGCGGGGGTTGGTGGCACATTCCGCAGGTTGACGACATTCAGTTCGGCAATATCGACTCCCAGTTCCATTGTTGGAGAGCAATAGAGAATGGGAAGTGCGCCTGTGCGGAACTGCTGCTCACGTTTCTCGCGCTCATCATACGGGACTTGTGCTGTGTGTTCATGAGCTTCCAGCCCAACGAGTGATTGGGCGACACTTCGATAGAACTCGACGAAGAAGGTATTGGGGCGTCCACCTTCCTGCGACTCATTCGGTACACGAATCGGGTCATGAAATGCACGTTCACCCATTCCGGCATACCAGCGCATCGCCGATGCCACCAGTTGATAACCGGGGACATCCTGTTCACCATCTGGTTCGCGGGTAACTTCAACTAACCCGGCGACGCGCAGCCCCTCCAGCAGTTGGCGGATGATGATCCCGGTTTCATCCAGTCCAATCTTCCCATAAGTACGGGCGTCGTACTCAACCAGTGTTCCGGGACGGCGTAAATAGATACCGAAGCCACCCCGCGCCGAAACGTAGGTGTAGTTGCCGCGTCCGTCATCCCCGCCCGATGAGCGCGGAATCAGCGTGGAAGCATATTCCATCCGCTCATCTTCATCTATCGCCCAGGGATCCACCAATCGCTGACTGCTCAACTGCTGGATGCGTTCCTGATACCCGCTGTCCAGATAATCCACTTTGATCGCCAGTTCACGCCGCATATAGTCCAGCAGCGTTTTGGCAATGGTCATGCGCGTTTGGGGAGACGCCGTCACCAGCGCCGGATGACCGCCTGCCCAGACATCTTCTGCTGTGCAAACCGCATCCAGATCGGCGTAACCAATCTCCAGCAAGCCGCACTGTTCCAGATTTGGCAGCGCGATCCGCCAGCCCCGACGCAGATCGCGGTAAATACGGTAGCCCAGCACCTGCCGCAGTGCTCGCTGAGTCTCCTGCAATGCCTGAAAACGCACATTGGGATCACTGGCATACAGTTCCACCGGCAAATTCAGGGCATCAAACACTTTCTCGGCGATAACTTCGTGGGTTAACCCGGCATCGCCTGCCCGTTCGACTGCCCGGTAAATTGCCCCGCGCAGCAGACTGACTTCGATGAAGTCATTAAAATGTCCGGCTTGCAGGGAAGCGTCCTGTCGGTTGTCGGTGAAACTCAATAACTTCTGTGCGTGTTGGGGGAGGTCGCTTGTTTTCAGCGAGCGAATCGTAGACAGACTGAGCAGCGTTGTTGCGCTGCTGCGCCCTTCAGAACTGAGCGTTGCCAGTTTGCCGAAGTCACCCTGACGGGCAGAATACGAGACACCACAGTTCAGGCAGAACATGAACGGTGATGAGATATAGACACATTCCTGCCCTTGGTCGGACTCATCCCCGGATGACAAGACCCGTATGTGCCGTGGCAGTTTGTCCCGTCGATGCGAACGAATACGCCGCACGCCGTTACGTTCTTCCAGCCAATCATCCGGCAGATATTCGCCATGAATGAGGTCATCGTAATCGTGGGGCCAGGGTTTATGAGAGCCGAGATACAGATAGCCCGCTTCACTACCATCGTCCGGGAGTCGATCACTGAATTCACGGGGCATCACGCGGCGTTGTTCATTATCAACGCCAGTGGTGATTCGCACCGTATAATATTCCTGCCCGCACTCGCGGCAAAAGCACAGGGGAAACAACACCTTATCCCGTTCACCGGGGGCGAACCGCTGCCCCTGCAAGGTGATGTAACGCTTATCCTCCTGCTCGATAGTGGTGTAAGCCGTATCGCCGGGGCTGATAAACTGGTGCAGCCGGAAAGCGAAGGGGGCGAAGCCTGTAGCAGGGTTCGGTTCACACTGGTAGCCTGCCAGTAGCCACTTTTGGATCACCCCTGCACATGTCGCCTCATCAATCCCCGTGAGGTCGGCGAGTTCATGAGCAGCATCCAGAATGCTGCGAGGCTCCTGCCGTGCCAGCCGCCCCTCCTTTTCCCGCAATCCAAATGTGCTTTCGATCCATGCCGACAGCGGATGGGCGACGAATTCGGCATATCCTACAGGTACGACCAAATCCTCACTCTGCGCGACCGCCTGCCGTAATCTTTCCGGGTCGGTTTTGCCCGATGTAGCACGGCGTAGAGTCTCGCCGATCACATGCTCCGGGTAGAGATCTGCACCGAAAATTTGTGTGCCAACTTCCGCCACCTGCGCCTGTTGCTCGGTATAACTGCCTTCACCCGCTAACGTCGCGGATGTACCGACAAACAGAAGTTTTTGTTCCGGTGTTTCGAGACGATCCTGCACCCGTCGCACCAGCAGCGCCACATCCGCGCCCTGTCGCCCCCGATAAGTATGCAGTTCATCCAGCACCAGAAAACGCAGTCCCTTCGCGCGCTCAATCAACTGTCGTTCGCGAGGACGGGTCATGATGAGTTCAAGCATGACGTAATTGGTCAGCAGGATGTCAGGGGGGTGCGTCATAATCTGATGGCGCTCATCCTCGCTCTCCTGCCCGGTATAACGGGCGAAAGTTACCGGCGATTGCCCCTGTGAATAGCCCTCATTCAGGAACTTGTGCAGTTCCCCTGCCTGACTGTTTGCCAGCGCATTCATCGGGTAAACAATAATCGCCTGAATACCCTTGCCGCTCCCACGTCGCAGCACGTGATCCACAATCGGTACGATGTATGCCAGACTTTTGCCCGACCCTGTACCCGTTGTCAGAATATAGTTGTGTTCCTCACGGGCGATCTCTATGGCTTTGCGCTGGTGGCGATGAAAGTGCAGCGTTTGACCGCCTGCGCCTTTGTTCTTCAAAAAGATGCGGCTGCATTCAGGATGCAGCACACCATCTGCCGCGAGTTCCTGCACAGTGCCGCCGCTCTCAAAGGTTGGGTTGAGCTGAATGAGAGGCTCGGGCCAGAATACGCCCGTTTCCAGATTATGCCGCACGACGCGATAAATGCGCTCATCTCGAATGTGGATGAAACTGCTGGCGTAATTTGAGTAATCCTGCGTCAGTTGTTCGCGTAAGCGGAAAACATCCATGTCAGCGTCCTTGAGAGAAAATGCCTGTGATACGCCGATTCAAACACGTTTCGTCCGATTGTCTTTAAAGCTGATGGTTCTGCTGAACTACCGGACGCGCTATTTCAAAGTCAAAGATCACTTGACTAATGATTATGAAGGATTATACCCCCGGTCATGTTTCTCGTCAGAAGGGATTGGAAATTCCACATTGCGCTTAGCAATTGTGACACTTTTGCTTTGGCGCAGCCTTGTTAAGCTGACTTCACCACCGCCTTAGTGTTCATACGCCGCCAGCAGCGCTGCCTTGCAGCAGCGCCACATCGCGTCCGCGATGCCGACCAACCCCGCCGCAATGCAGCCGTCGGAGACGGGTGCATTGGAGGCTGCCGACAGTGTGTTCAGTGTAGCTGAACCATTGGCGGGGTTGGGCGCGAGCTAAAAGCTCGCCACCTCATGCGCCGGTGGGGGCTGTGTGCCGCGCCTGCGCGCGCCACCCCGCCGACCCCTGCGGGGTTCCGGCGGGACTGTGAGCGCGATACGCCGCGCTCACCGGACGCACCCCGTCAGGCTGCGTCCGAAAAAACCAAAACAGTCTGCGCTCCTGATTGCTGCTGCATTGCACTTGGAGAGCGTTGTCTTGCTGGAATTTTTCCGCCGACTTCTGGAAGATTCCCAATCGCCATCTGAAATATTTCACCTCCCCACTTCACCCATTTTGTCACAATAAGGGAAGCGCCAATAGTGCAAAAGGGGCGGTATGCCACAGAAGAATATCAAGCGCAGCATTGCGATGTCTGAGGAAATGCACGCACTACTTTCACAGATTGCCGCGAAGCATGGGCGTGACATCACCGAGTCACACCTGATCCGTGAGGCGATCCGCCAATTTCTCGATGAGCAGGTCGATGCGGTCGGCAGCCGCCGTCACTTTCAAAAATCGCTGCAACTGCGTCTCGACCGTCTGGAACGGTCGCTTACGTTTCAGATGAACATCCTCATCTATTTGCTCGCTGCTCTCCTTGCCGACGATTCCGCCATCGACGAGGCAATTATCGCTGCCAAACGTAACGGCGCATCGCTCGTAAAGCAAATCGAAGCCGTGCGCGACATGAAGGATGAGGCATGAGCAAGGCGATCATCGTGGTCGATTTCGCCTACAAAGGTCACAAACGCAGCGGTCGCGGTACGGGACGGCAGGGCTTGAAAGCCACGCTCAAATATTTGCAGTACCGGGATAAGAAAAACAACCATCTCGCGCAGAACCACGCTTACGAGCGCTGGCAGGATCGCGGGATGGGCGTGTCCTATGGGGAGATTTTCAAGCACTGCGATGCGTTGCAAAGCAAGCATGTGTTGGCGTGGACGTGGGTGATCTCACCTGCACCTGATTTGATGGAACTGGTGCCGCAAAGTCAGCGCCAGGAGCTGCTCTACGACCTGACCGAGCGCGTGGTCGAAGACTACTACACCGAACGCGGCTTTGACGTGCCGGAATACAGCTACCTGATGCACAGCGCGAAAACCAAGCCCAAAGATGGTGAGCTGCCACAGGAACATCTGCACACGCACGTCATTCTGCCTGGTACTGCGCCCTCGACCGCCGACCGCTTGCCGGTCTACAACAACGCGACGAAGAGGCATGATCGTCTCTTTCGGGAAATCGCGGCACAGCATTTCGCGGACATGCTCGACGAACGCGGCATCGACTGGCGACCGCTGCGCGAGGAACCCAAACCGGACGTGCAGCACGAGGAGATCGACCTAGACGACTTTTTCTCGCGGTAGGAAGGGGCGATACGAATGCACTTCGGCATTGGATTGTTCGGCATCCTGACCACGCTGCTGGCAGGCGCAGCCGTTGGGCGGCTGTTCGGTTTATCGGTGGGTGAAGGGCTTTATCTGACTGCACTTGCGCTGGCAGGGGTAGTTTGGCTGATTGGACGGTATTCGCGCCGTAGGGAGAACCATTGATGATCTACTGGTTATTCACTGAAGGGCGCGAACTGCTGACTGTTTTGTTCATGCCGCTGGTGTGCATTGCGCCGGTGCTGCTGCTGACAACGGCAGCGGCATTGGGAGCAGGGATTCGCCGCACCAATGATGATGGTTCAAAACATCCCCCTTTACAGCGCCTTTTACTCGTCCTCTGCTTCGGGACGACTCTGATCACTGTCACGGCAATTTACTTGTCGCTGCTCGGCGAACAAGCGGTGCAGCGTGGACGCTCAAACGCATCCGGCATGATCGAACTACTTGTCGGCGCGCCGCGCGGCATCAATACGATGCGCTTGTTCCTGTTCGGCGCAATGTTGGCGTTCGTGCTGATGATGACCGTCATTGGACTGCACAGCCTGCTGCGGAACGGCGGTTGGCTGCGCGAACGGATTGACCGTCTGCGTGCGCCGATAGTCAAACGCGGAGCGTTGGGGTCGTCGCACTTCTGCACGCTGCGCGAGTACCGCCGCTTTCGTCGCCCGGATGATGAAGGGCTAACGCTGCTTGGCGCGTTCTGGGGCGAAAACAAGCGACGATTGGATGTCGGAACCGGGCAATTCAGCCTGAGCGGTGAGGATGTCGCACGCGGTATCCTAACACTCGGCGGTCCGGGATCGGGCAAGACTCAGGGGATCATCCTGCCTGCCATCGCTGACCGGATGCAGTCGGGACATTCGCTGGTCGTCGCTGACCCCCAAGGCGAGATCACCGGACACATCCTCAACTATGCCGCTGTCACACGCCATCTGGTGGTCGTCCATGACCCGACCAGCGCTGCCGGACCGCGCTACAACCTCGCGGAAGGCATTGACAACGTCTCCGATGCGCGAGCGATTGCCGACGTACTGGTGCCGTCAGCAGCAGGGGATAATCGTTTCTGGACGGACAGCGCCGCCGCGCTGCTAGCTGCCTGCCTGATTCGTTTCGACAATCTCGGCGCAATCTACAACGCCATGAACGATATGAAGGGGTTAGCGAAAGCGCTCAAGTCGAAGCAGGATGACGCAGCGCTGCTGGCAAACAGCTTCATCGCGTCGGTTGGATCGGACGGTAAGGTCGCTTCCAATGTGATTGCAACGCTGGCGACCGCGCTCACCGGTTGGGCTTCAACCGACGTGCGTGCCAATACGTCCGCATCCGACTTTGATGCCGAACTCATCGTCTCCCAGCCGACTGTCGTTGTGCTGACCTGTCCCGGTAGGATGCGCGCGGTCTATGCCTCGTATCTCGGCGCGACGCTGCGCAAGCTCATGCTCGACCTCGATACCATCGGGGAACGCAATCGCGGTCCGCTGCCGATGCCTGTCGGCGTGATACTCGACGAATTCCCGACGCTTGGCAAGCTCGACAGCCTAGTGGCGGATGTCAACCTTGTCCGCAAACGCCGCATCAGCATCCTGATTGGCGCACAGACGAAGGGGCAGTTTGAGATGATTTACGGGCGCGAAGGTACGCAAGCGCTGTTCACAGGTCTGGCGACACAGGTCATTTACGGCGGCTGCGATGCCGACACCGCCGAGTTCTACAGCAAGGCAAGCGGCACGGCGACCACCGATGCCAACATGGACGATCCGAACAGCCATCTGCGCCAGCGTCCGCTGCTGACGGTCGATGAGGTGATCACGCCGCAAGTCGGCAACTGCACCATTTTCGCCCGCTACGTGGAAACAGGCTTCGCCACACAGGTCATCCTGAACGCCCGGCTGACACGCTTCTATGAGCGGAGCGACTGGAAGCGGCGATTGAATACGGTCAAGGACAGTAAACCGCTGCTGCTGGAACGTGGCATTGAATTCGACGATCCTGAAATGAGTGATATGGAAATGCCGACGGCTGAATCCATTGCAGGTGGCGCTTCGACGATTGAGATTGCAGCACGGGCGAAGCTGGCGGAGGTGAAAGCTAAGACCGAACAGCAGGCGGGTGGCAAAGTGAAGCTGGTTACGGTTGCAGAACTACGCGCCCGACGTAAGCAGGCAAAGCTGGAGATGACCCCATGAGTTTGACCAAGAAGACGATTGTGAAAGAGATCGGGCGGCGGACACGGCTGAAAAACCGCGATGTGCAGTTGATGCTGGAAACGCTGGTTGAAGTCTGGACGGAAGAATTGGTCAACGGTGGCCGCATCGAATTGGAACACTTCATGGTGATTGATGTGCAGACGATTGAACACCCTGCCAATCGTCTGCTGCTGGAGCGCCACTTCCGCAAAGTCACGGTGCGGACGAGTAAAGCGCTTCGAGAGAAGTTGAACCGCTGATCAGCGGGGATCATGCGACTGTAATAAGACCGAATATGGTGCGCCAAAGTTGTGAGAATTGTTATAGTTTTTATGCCATTACAAGAAATATAAAAGAATCATAGGGCAAGCATATGTTATCAAGCGATAAAGCACCATCCATCTTTATTTCCCACAGTTCCAAAGATATTGCCATTGCGCGGGCTGCGAGAAATCTCTTTGAAGATAGGAAGCACTTTGTTGGTTTTTTTGGCTGGTTGCAGCAAATGACTGACAAGGAAATAGAAACATTCCTTGAAGCTGAAGTTAAAATGCACACTTGGTTGCTTTTAATTGAGACCGAAAATGCGAACAATTCTAGATGGGTGCGGTTTGAGATTGAACGCGCCAAACATTATGGAAAGGCACTTTATGCAATTGAAGCTCAACGGTTTACAGAAGATACGGATAAGACGCGCCAGGAAATTGAAACAGATGAGAAGTTTCGCTCGTGTATCCACAAGCTTTCAAAAGGGTTTCGTATCTTTTTATCGTATACAAGAGTTGACACTCCTTTCGCTAGTAGATTACGTGATGAGTTAAGGGTGGGAGGGTTTGACCTTACCCCGGTTTAGCGGACGGAGAAAATGTCCGATAGACTGAGTGTAAGGAGTGAGACGATGGGACGCTACAAGAAGCACACAGACGAGTTCAAGCGGGACGTC
>BOKO01000032.1 GCA_016861025.1 Chloroflexota bacterium | reverse complement strand
ATCGTGCTTGGCGCCGTCTTGCTGTATCAAGTCGTTTTGCTCTACCAGATCCAACATCAGAGACCTGTCGGCGTCGGCATTAAGCCTCTTCTGAGGGCCGCATGATTTATGACCACGTCTCAATTAGCTCAACCGGACTTGATGTGGGCAACGGCTACAGCGGATTCGGACAGGAGCGGATTAGCGTTTCCGCCAGAGCAGCGAATTCGTTCCCGTCTGCATCCGCTGTAGCCTTTTTCGGCGCAACCACACGAAATCCGAGAAAATGAAGGTTTTCCCCAGGAGGTAAACCGTGAAGGATCAACTGACGTCGCGTGAACGTGTGCGCATTGCGTTGCAGCATCAAGAGCCAGACCGTGTGCCCTACGCCATCGGCGGCGGCCCCTACGGCATCGTTGATGACCTCTATTTTCGCCTGCTCGAACACTTGCAGCTTGGCGCGCCGGTGGCGCCGTTTCGCCAGTATCACAACATCTCGTATCAGGATGACCGGCTGTGGCAGGCGCTGGGCACGGACATCCGCTATGTCTATCCGGCCGCATCGCCGACCAGCCCGAGCCGCGTCGGCGCCACGCCCGATCAACTGTTCGACGCGTTGGGGCAGCCGTGGGTGCGGGCGCTGCCCTACTACTACGCCGGCCCCGGCTTGTTGCGCCAGGCGCAGGGCGTCGCCGACATCGACCGGCTGGTGACGTGGCCCGACCCCGATGCGCCACACTGGACAACGGGTGTGCGCGAGCGGGCAAAGTGGCTGCGTGAGACGACCGACTGCTGGATCGCGGCGCGCATGGTGGCTTCGCACGGCCCGTTTCAGACTGCGTGCGACCTGCGCGGCACGGAGCAATTTCTGGTCGATATGCTCGATGAGCCGGAGTTTGCCGAGACGCTGCTCGACCGCATCACGACGCTCTACGCGCAACTGCTGCGCAACTATCTGCTGGCATGTGGCCCCTATATCGACATGGTGGAGCTGCCCGGCGACGACTACGCCGGCAACACGAGTCTGATCATCTCGCCGCGCCTCTTTCGCACACTGATCCTGCCCGCGCTCAAGCGGTTGGTGACGGTCGCCAAAGAAGTGCGCCCCGATCTGGTGGTGATGCTGCACAGCGACGGCGCGATCACACCGTTGCTGCCCGACCTGATCAGCATCGGCGTCGATGTCATTCACCCACTGGAGCCGCTGCCGGCGATGGATCTGGCGGCGATCAAGGCGGAGTTCGGCGACCAGGTTTCGTTCATGGGCGGCGTCGACATCTCGCACGCCATGCGCGGTGCGCGCGCCGATGTCGCCGCCGAGGTGCAGCGCCGCATCCGTCAGTTGGCGCCGGGCGGCGGCTACATCTTGACGCCAGCGAATCATCTGCAGGCGGATGTGCCGGCTGAAAATGTGGTGGAGTTGGTCGAGGCCGCGCGGCGCTTCGGTCATTATCCACTCACCTGACGATGATCACGCAGTATCCCAAGGTTGAAGTATTCTCTGCGCAATCTGCGGATAACCTGAGTGTTCAGGCAATATCCGACTTGCGCCCGACGCGCAGTTGGAAGAGCGTCAGCACCAGCAGGATCATGCCCAGGATCACCGAGGCCGCCGAAGCCAGTCCGTACTGGCGGGTCTGATTGGCGAAGGCGGTTTCGTAGATATACTGCACGACGTAGACAGTCGCCGTGCCGGGCCCACCGCCGGTGAGCACCCACACCTGATCGAAGACCTGCACGGCGCGAATCACCGAAAGCACGAGCACCACCAGCAGCGTCGGCATCAGCAGCGGCAGCGTGATGCCGCGGAAGCTCTGCCAGCGACTGGCGCCGTCCATGTCTGCGGCTTCGTACATATCTTTGGGGATCGACTGCAAGCCGGCGAGCAGGATCAGCGTATAGAAGCCCATCTGCGCCCAAATGCTGATGAAGATCACCCAAAAGACCGCCCAATTGGCGTTGAGGAAGAAAAGGATGCGCTCCATGCCCATGCTGACCAGCCAGGCGTTGATCAGGCCGTCGCGCTGAAGCAGCCATTTCCAGATCAACGCCACCACGACCGGCGAGAGCAGCACCGGATAGAAAAAGATGCTGCGGAAAAAGCCGCGCCCGAGCAGCGAGCGATTGAGCACGACGGCGGTGAGCATCGACAGCAACACCATACCGCCGACCTGAAAGACCACGTAGAACGCGGTGTTGAAAAAGCCGCGCCAGAAACGATCCTCGCGGCAGGTGGCGGGGTCGAGCAGGTTGCCGCAGTCGAAGATGCGCTGGTAATTCTGCAATCCTACAAACGGGCGATCCTGTGGAAAGAGCGCCGAACCGCCAGTGAACGAATAATAGATGTTGAGGAGCATCGGAAAGAGCACGAAGATGCCGAAAACTAGCAGGTTGGGCAGCACAAAGAAATACGCCATGTGCTTCACCCCAACCAGACGTTGAATCGGCTCAGCCAACCAGCCGAGCAAACCCATCACGCCAGCGTAGATTTGGTAGAAAAGGCGACCGATGCGTTCGCCAATGGTGATGCGTTGCGGTGGTAATGTCGGCGTTTGCCGCGACTGTACACTCATCGCGTCTCCGTTTCGTTCAGCTTGCAGGCGAGCATGGCGGGAATGGGCGAGAAGCCAGGTTTCTTACGGAAACCTGGCTTCTCCACGTGCATAAATGACTACTGCTGAGCAGCGATGCCGGCTTCAATATCTTCCTGCATACGCTGGATCGCCTCGTCCAACGTCAGCTCGCCGGTGAAGACCTGGGTCAGGCGATCGCGGTTGGCGTTGAAGAGGATCGTGTTGTACTTGTACGCCTGCAGATCGTAGGCGAGGGGCGCCAGTTTCCCGACTTCCGCCGCAAAGACATTGAGGGATTTCAATGTCTGCGGCAGTTCAGCCTGGAACTCGACGCCCTTCGCCGCCAAGCCCAGGTGACCAGGGATGAACAGCGTGCGCGCATAGAACTCTTCCATCACATCTTCCTGGGTCAGGTATTCCATGACACGCGCCACGGCTTCGGGGTTTTTGCTGGTGTTGAGTGCGACCAACGCCGCGCCGCCGGGCATACCGGTGCAGCCCCCGGGTCCGCACGGATTCGGGACAGCTTCCCAGTCGAAGGCATCGCCGATGTTGGCGTTGAACTGACCGACCTGCCAGCTTCCCGACATGTAGAAGACGATCTGCGCGTTGACAAACGGCACATTGCCAGCAACATAGCTGCCTGCTGAGCCGATCCAGGTGTCCGGGTACATGGTGCCGTCGGCGTGCCAGTCGACCATCAACTGCGCCATGTCCTTGAAGCCCTGATCGCCGACCAGGGCCACATTGCCGTCGGCGTCGAAGTATTTGGCGCCCATGCTGATCGCAGGGCCGGCCAGACGATGCCCTGAACGATCCATGACCATCGCAAAGGTGCCGGTGGCGTCGGCGACCTGGCGGGCGGCTGCGGCCCACTCCTGCCATGTCACCTGGTCGGAGCTATCGCTGGGTACAGGCACCCCTGCCTGCTCAAAGAGCGTGCGGTTGATAAAGGGGCCGGTGACGGTAAGCTGCGTCATAAAACCAGGGATGGCGTCGCCGTCGGGCGTGGCTTGCATCCACTTCAGGAAGGGTCCAAAATTCTCTTCCCAGTACGCCGGGTCGGAGAGATAGGGACGCAGATCGAGCATATACTTCGACATGATGCCCAACTGCGTGACGCGCGCCATGTCGGATCCCTCACCAGCTTCAAGCTGGATCGGCAGCGTCTGCTGGATGCCGCTGGCATAGTCGACAGTGTCGATCACGACCTTAATGTCGGGATTGTTCGCCTCGAAGCGGTCGAGCAGGTCGCGCAGGACCGCGCCTTCGTTGCCGTCGTCGTACCAGGTGATGCGCAGTTCGGTCACGCCCACGGGCGCCTCGGCGGCGGGCGCTTCGGCAGCCGGCGCTTGGGTGGCCGCTGAGTCAGCGGCCGGCGCCGATGGCGCAACGGCAGCAGGAGCACATGCGCTAACCACAAGCGCAAAGATCAGCAATACTGCAAGCAAAGCAGCGTAGCGATAACGATGCATACTGGATAGCCTCCTTATGAATTGTCGATTGTACAACGGAGAATGGATGCGCCGGTGACGAACTCGACCTGGCAGAGATGGAATCCGCGGATGCCGGCTAAATTCTTACACACGTTTTTGCTGCACGTCCACTATATCACAGGAACTGGTGGGGCTGCAATCATCATTTTTTGAGATTGAGTGCACTCCACGTTTGGGGCAAAGATGAATGTCCTCAACTTGAAGCAGGGGTGTTGAGGTTGTAGGGTGGTTTCGAGGTCTTATGATTGAGTATTGACAGTCAATTCGTCGTTTGTCTGCAACGCTTATGGAGCGCCTGGCGCATCTGCAGGTGACGGAGACGTCGCATCTGCCTGCACCTGGCTGGCGGGAATACGACGCGAGTCAATGTACCAGGATGGAAAGCTGCTGAAGCGCTCCGATGGTGTATTGAGCGCACCTATCTGAACGTTGTTGACGCGGGTGCTGACGCCGTATGTATACAATGGGTGAAAAAGGGGAAGCGCCGGCAACTCATCGGCAAAGATGGCTTGAAATTCGGCGTAATACTCACGTCGCTGCGCCTCATCTGTCGTTGCACGCGCGGCTTCCATCAATTGATCGGCGTTGGGATTGTTCCATGCGCCATAATTCTGACCATTGCCTTCGATCTGGCTGCTATGCCATTGCGCAAAGGGATCGGGGTCGCCCACCTGCCTCCAGTCAGTAAGAGCAGCTTCAAATGCGCGCGGTGCGAGGAAATCAGACACCATGCCGTTGAAAGAGACGGGTTGAACGTTGACGCTGACGCCAATCTCCGCCCAGCTTTCTGCGAGATAGGCGCCGATCTGTTGATGGCGTAGATCGTCTTTGACGAGCAAAATAAAGCGAAGCGGCGCGCCATCCTGTTCGCGCACCCCATCCCCATTGCTGTCAACCCAGCCTGCCTGCTCGAGCAGTGCACGTGCGCGATCCGGGTCGTAGGGATGCTGCGCAACAGCGTCGGAATACGCCCAATGGCCGGGCGCAATTGTGCCGTGGGCAACTACGCCCTGTCCGGAGAGCACGTCGTCGATCAGCGTGGTGCGGTCGATTGCAGCCAGCAGCGCCTCACGCACCCGTCGATCTTGAAAGAAAGGCGTGTTCGGATTGTTAAGGTTGAGCAATACATTCTCATAGGCAGACTCCACCGACGAGAATAGCTGGATGTCATCGCGTTGGGCGGCAATTCTGATGTCACCGGGCAAAATGGTGCTCAAACCATCGATCTGCTGTTCATCAAATGCAGCGACGATGCTTGGATAATCTGGATAAAAGCGAAGCTCCAAAGCCAGGATGTAGGGTGTCTGTCCGCCGTTGAATGGACTTGGCTCCAGTCGGACGCGATTCGAGGCAATCTCGACAATTCGCATCGGGCCTGCGCCGATCGGGTTTGCTGTGAGAGGTTTCGTGACCAGATCCAAAACGGGAGTGTTGCGATAGATATGCTCCGGCAACAACCCAACTGTCATCAAGTCAATAAAAGGCGCAAAGGGCTGTGGCAGCGTGACCTGAATGGTGCGTTCATCGAGCTTTTCGACCGTCATGCTGCGCCACAATGTTGACAAACCGGGGATGTTCGCCAACGCAGGGTCTTGCAGCGTCGTCAATGAAAAATAGACATCGTCAACAGTCAGCGCCTGACCGTCATGCCAGAATAAATTCGGTCTCAGGCGAAATTGATAGACGCGACCATCGATCGTGCTCCAACTTTCTGCCAGGTCTGGCACGATGCGGCCATTGGCGTCGAGTTGCATCAATCCACGATAGACAAGGTTGCAGAGATCGCTGTCGGCGCCCAAGTCATTGCGGCACCAGACCGGATGCAGGTATTGGGGGGCGCCGGCAACCCCTTCGCGGAAAACGCCGCCGCGATCGGGTACAAGCACGGTCGGAACCGTATAAGTTGCGAACCCCAGAGACAGGAGAAGCACGCCAATGCCGGCCAGAGCGATTGCCAATAGCCAGCGCATGTGCCGATGAATTGATTCAGCCGGCGAAACGGCGCCGGCTGACGTAGCATTCAATGTTGGCGGAAATTGCATGAGGAAAATAACGGCGCACTTCAAAATTCAGTGAGGGGGCGCATTTTTCTATCGCGCATTTCCCACTCCCCGTCGTTGCGCAGCCCAGACGGGATCGTTCAACTGATCATGACTGTGACAAGACAGAGAACCAGGAAGACCCCTGTAAGCACGAATGTCAATTGCCACAAAGTCTTTTCCATGCCGCGCCGTGAGCGATAGATGTCACCACCGCCAAAGACTGCTCCCAACCCGGCGCCGGTCTGCCCTTGAATGATGATCACCGAAATCAGCGCAATCGCAATAATGTTCATAGCAATCATCATGAATGTGATGATATTCATTGAGCGTCACCCCGTTTTGTGCTCTATGCAAAAATTTCTACAGGCGTCTGTTACACACGCAAAGATAGAGTATATCAAGCAAGCGATTGGGAGACAAATCTCACGCCAACGCATCGACGCCAAATCTTGATGCAGAGCGCGCATCGAAAACCAGGTCAAGCCGTTCAATCCAGTACATCTCAGTATTGAAACGTCGCCAGATGCGTCGATCGCACCGGTGCGCAGCACTTTGCCATGCCTGGAGCACGCGAAATTTTATGCTTGTGGAGCAGAGGAGTCGTTGGAAATCGCAGATTGTTCGCCCGACTTTGCTTCAACCTGATTCTTTTTCTGGCCTTCGATTCCCGACTCTTTGCGGAATTCGCGAATGCCCTTGCCGACGGCGCCAAAAACCTCCGGCAATTTGCCGACGCCAAAAAGCATGGCGACGATTACCAGAATCAGGATCAACTCGACCGGACCAAAATTGAAGGGTAGCATGTGATCGTCTCCTTAAAATCTACTAGATGTCGCGCCCCAGCGGAAGATTGACTAAAGCCCGTCTCGGGTTGTAGCAATCAACCGAATGGGGAAACAAACATCTACTCAGCCTCATCTTGCAGCAACATCATGCGTGCCCACAGAGGCCAACGCCCACTGCATTCAGCTTTTCCGCTGCTCATTATAACACGCAAAACGACTTGTGCAAGTGAGAATCACGCCTTGCACGCCTCCGCCAAATCATCACATCAAATTCCCCGAGGCGGTTGGAGGCGCCCAACAATTTGAAATCACTCTGGCGAGGCGACATACTGCATGTATAATAAACCGAATTTGGTTCTTGTGATCAAATTCCTGCCGCGTCAGTTGGGGGCAGTGCACTGCGCCCTTGTTGATTGCCCGACATCATCCAAAGGTCAGTCAAGGAAAAATCTATGCGCATTCTCCGATTTATCGGCTATACGGTGTTGGTTGTGCTGGCGCTCGTACTTGCCGCCTATCTGGCAATCTACCTGTGGTCTTTGACGATGCCGGAGATTCAGCCGGTGGCGCTTGGCGCATCGCCCGATCCGGCGCGCAGCTACGACGAAGCAATGGCGCGCTTTGACGCGCTGCTCGCCGAAGAGCGTGCTCGCGGCGATATCGACGAGATTTGTCTGCCCTATGTGCTCACTCATGGCGCCAAAACCGAGCGCGCTATCATTCTTTTTCATGGATTGACGGCCTGTCCTTTCCAATATCACGAATTGGCGCAGCTTTTCTACGAAGATGGCTACAATGTGTTTGTCCCACGGCTGCCCAGGCATGGCTACGTCGATCGCACCTCCAATGCACTGGCTGAACTCTCTGCCGAAGAGTTAGCTGCGATGATGGACCCAACAGCGGATCTGGCGGCGGGGCTGGGTGAAGAGGTGACCATGGCCGGATTGTCGTTGGGCGGCAATGTGGCGGCGGCTGGCGCTCAGTTGCGCAGCGACCTGCGCCTTGCCGCCCCGATGTCGCCAGCGCTGGGCTTTCGGTTCACGCCGAATCTACTGACGCCAGCGCTTACACGGTTGATTCTAGGGCTGTCGCCGGATATCTACGTCTGGTGGGATCCGATCAACCGCGAGAACTTCCAGGCTGAGAGCGGTTATCCAGGTTTCTCGCTGCGCGCACTGGGGGAGATTTACCGGCTCGGTCTGGCGGTGCAAGCGCTTGCCGACGCACAGCCACCCGCATCGCAGGCGCAGTTGATAATCAGCAACTGGGGCGACCCGGCTGTGAATCTGGGCGCGATCGACGCGCTTTCTGGCGCCTGGCGCAAGCAGGACGGCACGGTGGCGACCTACCGTTTTGCGCTGCTGCCCTGGCTTCCACATGACTTCATCTCCACGGACGCGGTCGGCGCCAACACCGATCTCACGTACCCGAGGCTGATCGAATTGATCACAACCTATCCATGAAGGCAACCACCCATAAAGCAAAGAAAGGAATTCGACCGTGAGCACACTTTATGATCCCGACCTGACGCAGTGGTTGCAACTTAGCGGCGAGTATACTGCTGGTGGATGTCCAGAAGGCGCTGCAGGCACAGCAGCCTTAGTCTGTCAGCGCAATGGCTGGACAAAAAACCGTACAAACACCTTCCCGGAAGCTCGGAGCTTCCGGGAAGGTGTTCACAAAACCGATTTCTACATTGACGCCGTTTACGAGTTGGCTTCGGGCGTCGGGGTGGGCGCCTGGTAACCTGGCATCATGCGATTGCCGCGCCCCGGCATCATGCCATGCGGGCGGAAATTGCCACGGCCGCCGTCGCGCCATCCTTCCATGCCGCGTCCCCACTGTCCCTGTGCTTCCTTGAGCAGGTTGGCCTGTTCCTGGGTGATGGCGCCAGCCTCGACGGCGGCATTCAGCGCATCTTCAAAGGTCAACGTGGCGTTATCCCTGTAGAATTGCATGAACGCATGGCGCGCCGCCATTAAGTCAGCCTGTTCCTGCGTCAAATAGCCGTCCTCCACTGCCTGCGCGATCATTGCTTCATGCGCTTTCTGCTGCGCCGCCTGCAGTTCCTCGACTGTGATGCCAAGCGCCTCCGCCAGGAAAGCTTCATGCTGACTGCGGAATTCGCCCCTTGCGCCAAAGCCGAACATCATCCCACCGCGCCCCCAGGGTTTCGCTGGCGTAGTCGGCTGGTCTGCGCTATCGTCGCTCTGGGCAAAGCTTGTCTGTGGCAAGAATGCAAACGCACTCATTGTCATGATCGCCACAAGTCCGAGCGTCACCCACTGTTTCCATGAAAATTTGTTGAACATACATACCTCCGTTATCAAAAATTCTGCTTGTTTTAGTGAGCCGGTTGTCCGATTCACCCTGATTATGGCGATAAGATGAAAAACGGTCGTGTGAAAAGTGTAAGAAATTTGTAACGGTTTACATGTTGTATTTTGAATCAGAATGCCTCTTGACAAATAGAACAAATGTTCTATACAATTTAGTGCAGGAGGACTCAGGCTATGCTACCAGATCGTGAATGGCTGGAACGGAGCGCCGACCAGATCGAGGCGATCCTGGCGCTGCACAAGGCGGAGGGGTTGGTGCTTGGCGGCGTCGTCACCCCGCGCTTTATTCAGTTTCGTGTGCGGTTGAAACCGTCGGTGCGCGTCAATCGGGTGATGTCACTGGCGGAGGAGATCGCGCTTGGGCTTGGGTGTGAATCGGTGCGTATTTCGCGCAGCGGCGCGTTTGTTCACATCGAATTGCCGCGTCAGCTTACTGAACCGGTGCGCCTGTTCAAGCTTGTCGAGATGTTGGGCGATGATGCGCCCCCCAACACCGCAGTTCTTGGCTTGGAGGAATCTGGTCAGCCGCTGCTGTTGCGTCTGCCTGCGCCGGATGTGGTGCATCTGTTGATTGTGGGAACCACCGGCAGCGGCAAGAGTGCGTTGGCGCGCACGATCCTGGCGTCGCTGGCGCTCAAAAACGACGCACAGTTGCTGCGGATGATCCTGATCGACCCTAAGCGCCGAGGCTTTGCGCCGTTGGCGCATCTACCCCACATTGAGGGCGAGCTGATCGACAATGCGCAGGCGGCGGCGATGCAGCTTCGATTGATCGTGCGCGAGATGGAGCGTCGCGACGCCGAACGGGTCAGCACCCCACTGCTCGTTGTCGCCATCGATGAGCTGGCAGATCTATTTCAGACCGGGGGCAAAGCCGTGGAGGGTGCGCTTACACGGCTGGCGCAGCGTGGTCGTCAATCTGGCATCCACCTGATTGCGTGCACACAGAAGCCCTCCGCCAGCCTCATCGGCAGCGCCATAAAAGCCAATTTCCCGGTGCGATTGGTCGGCGCAGTCGCCGGGCGTGATGAGGCGCGCTACGCCACCGGCATCACCGACAGCGGCGCCGAGAAGCTCGCCGGCCGCGGCGACTTTCTGCTTGTGGCGAAAGGAGAGGCGATCCGCTTTCAGGCCGCCTGGATCAGTGAAGAGGAATGTCGGGCGCTTGGCAGTCGCCTGTCGCCGCCGGGCGCAGAAGTCGGTTGGCGGCGCCCGGCCAGATGAACAAGCGAGCGGACTGGCGCCGAAAGGAAGTCACCATGAAACGAGTCGTATTGTTGGTGCTTGTAGTGCTCGGTTGTGTGGTTGTGTGGCGATTGGGCAGCCGTTTGAGCGCCGATGCCGTCGGCATGGCGATCGGCATCCTGCTCGGCGTGTTGGCGAGCATCCCGACTTCGCTGCTGATTCTCGCCAACAGCCGCCGTCGCGAAGACCACGATGACGAGCAATGGGAACGAGTCACATCAGAACGTGCACAGCCCATCTATCAGCCGCCTGTGATCGTTCTGACCGGTCATCCGTCGCCGATGCAGCCGCCGATGGTTACGCCTTCGTCGACAGTGGGGCAGCCAATTGACGCCTGGCCCCCGCAGCCCAGCACCCGCCACTTCAAGATCGTGGGTGAAGTGGAACGTTGGGCGGAGTAACGCGATTCTCCACGAACAGACCAGATTCAGCAACTGAGATATAGATTGGGCAATCCCCCGTCGTGTTCGCAGCGGAAAACCATGCATTCGGACTGGGCAAAGGTTTGGTGACAGACGAATTTCTGGTTATTGTTAGGAGGGATCGAATCAATCACCGGAACGACTAAAAAATGTCCGACGCAATGGCGAGGATGGCGCGGGTATGGGAATCATGCGGGCGGGACTGACAACCGAAAGCTACGACCGATCGTATTCGAATCGTCAGCTTTTTGCGCGGCTTGGCGACTATTTCCGCCCGCAGGTGCGCCAGCTGGCGACAGTGATGATCCTGGTCAGCCTGCTCTCGCTGTCCGGTGCAGTGCTGCCGGTGTTGATGGCGCAGGGCGTTAACGTGGTGGCGGGCGCTGGCGTTAACCGCGAAGCGATTGCAACCGCGCTGGTCGTGCTCGTCATCGTGATCGGCGTGGTCAATTGGGGGATCAACTGGGCGCGGCGCATCCTGACAGCGCGGCTGTTAAGCAATATCGTGTTGGCAATGCGCATCGACGCCTTTCGCGCGGTGATGAACCACGATATGAGCTTCTTTGACCGCAACCAGTCTGGACGCATCGTCAGCCGCATCACCACCGACACCGACGAATTTGGCCGCGTCGCCGTATTGGTGACCGATGTCTTTTCGCAACTGCTGCTGGTTGTGATCTTGCTGGCGTATCTTTTTTCGGTGAACTGGCAACTCACGCTGCTATTGGCGATGCTGGCGCCGGTGGCAATCATCGTGGCGTCGTCGTTTCAGAACTGGGCGCGGCGCGCCACGCGCACCAGCCAGCAGGCGGTCGCCGATGTCAACGCCAGCATCCAGGAAGCAGTCACCGGCATTCGCGTCGCCAAGAACTTCCGCCGCGAGCAGGGCATCTACGATGAGTTTCTCGGCGTCAACGAACGCAGCTACGATGTGCATGTGCGTCGTGGTTTTGTGCTGTCGCTAATTTTCCCAACGCTACAGCTCTTCGCCGGATTGGGCACGGCGGCGCTGCTCTATGCTGGCGGATACTACACCTATCTCGGCGCAATCGGCGCTGGCGCCTGGTTTCTCTTCATGAATAGCGTCAGCCTCTTCTGGTTCCCGATGATCAACCTCTCGGCGTTCTGGAGCCAGTTTCAGGGTGCACTCAGTGCAACCGAACGCATCTTTGCCCTGATCGACGCCGAGCCAGCCGTACTGCAGACCGACAGCCGCCCTGTCCCGCCGCTCAAAGGCGACATTCGCTTCGAGCATGTCAGCTTTCGTTACGGTGAAAAAGAGCAGGTGTTGGACGATTTCTCGTTGCACATTCGTCCCGGCGAGAGCGTGGCGCTGGTTGGGCACACCGGCGCCGGCAAGTCGAGCATCATCAAGCTGGTCACACGTTTTTATGAATTTCAGGCTGGCAGAATTTTGATCGACGGCGCCGACATCCGCACCTTTGATCTTCGTCAGTACCGCCGACAGCTTGGCATCGTCAGCCAAACGCCTTTTCTTTTTTCGGGCACGGTGGCCGACAATATCCGTTACGCCACGCCGCATTTGGACGACGCCGCCATCGAACGCATCGCCCGTCAGATCGGCGAGGGAGAGTGGATCGAAACGCTGCCCGATGGCTTGCAGACCGACGTCGGCGAGCGCGGCGGCCGGTTGAGCATGGGACAGCGCCAACTGGTTGTGCTGGCGCGCATGTTGGCGCAAAACCCGGCAATCTTCATCCTTGACGAAGCCACCGCCAGCGTCGATCCCTTCACCGAAAGCCAGATTCAGGCCGCGCTGCAGATGATCTTGAAGAACCGCACCTCGATCGTGATCGCGCATCGTCTTTCCACCGTCAAAGCCGCCGACCGCATCCTGGTGTTGCGCAAGGGACGGATCATCGAGCAAGGCAACCATGATGCACTGATGGCAAGCGGGGGCCATTACGCTGACCTCTACGCAACCTATTTCCGCCATCAATCGTTGGAATATCTGGAGGCGCGGCGACGCCGCAGCGCGCCGGTCTCTGTTTGACATGTAAATGGTTGAAGCCACCAACCCAAAGGAGGAAAATATGACATCGTTCCGCGCGCTGCTTTCCGTCTCGGACAAGACCGGGCTGGAGGCGTTTGCCCACAAGTTGGTCGCAGCCGGCGGCGAGCTGATTGCCAGCGGCGGCACGGCGCGCAAGCTGGTCGAAGCTGGCATTCCCGTCTTACAGGTGGAGGATGTGACCAGCTTTCCAGAAATTCTGGGTGGGCGCGTCAAGACGCTGCACCCTGCAATCCACGGCGGCATTCTGGCGCGGCGCACACCGCAACATCTCGACGAACTGGAACGACACAACATTCGCCCGATCGATCTGGTCGTGGTCAACCTCTACCCCTTCCAGAAGACGATCGCCCAAGCCAACGTGTCGCTGGCGACGGCTATCGAGGAGATCGATATAGGCGGTGTGGCGCTGCTGCGTGCGGCCGCCAAGAACCACGAATCGGTTACAGTCGTGTGCGATCCCGCTGATTACGAAGCTGTAGCGGATGCTTTTGCAGCGGGCGGGGTGGGTGCGCATCTGCGCCGGCGGCTGGCAGTCAAAGCGTTTCAGCACACCGCCGAATATGACACAGCGATCGCCGCTTATCTCGCCGACCAGGTTGGCGATGATCGACCTGCCGCCAGCGCTGCGTCGGCGACTGCATTGCCCATTGCACTGCATCTAGACCTGAAGTTGATTCAGCGCAACCGTTACGGCGAAAACCCGCACCAACAGGGCGGTCTCTACGGCTATGCAGGCGAGCCGTCTGCGTTTGAAGTGCTGCACGGCAAGGAGATGAGCTACAATAACTGGCTCGATCTCGACGGCGCATGGACGGCGGCGCAAGATTTCGCCGAGCCGACCGTCGCTATCATCAAACATGGCAACCCGTGTGGATTAGCAAGCGCCGATTCGTTGGAAGAAGCCTACGATAAGGCGTTTGCATCTGACCCGGTGAGCGCGTTTGGCGGCATCCTGGCGGTCAACCGCACCTTCAATCTGGCGACGGCGCAACGCACCGCCGATTTATTTCTCGAAGTGATCGTCGCGCCCGCCTACGAGCCAGAGGCGCTGGCGCTGCTGCGCAAGAAGAAAAATGTGCGCATCCTACTTCACAGCGGCGCGGCGACGCGTCCACTTAGTTTGCGTAGCATCGTCGGCGGTGTGCTCGTACAAGAGTTGGATCGCAGCGAGGAAGACATGAACCCGTTGCGCTGGCGTGTGGTGAGCCGACGCCAGCCAGGCCCCGAACAACTGGCTGACCTGGCGTTTGCCTGGCGCGTGGCGCGACATGTAAAGAGCAACGCCATCGTCTATGTGAAAGATTGCGCCACCGTTGGCGTCGGCGCCGGGCAGATGAGCCGCGTCGACTCGGTGATGATGGCCGGACACAAGGCAGGCGAGCGCAGCCGCGGCGCAGTGATGGCGTCGGACGCGTTCTTCCCCTTTGCCGACGGCATCGAAGCGGCGGCAAAACATGGCATCCTTGCGATCGTACAGCCTGGGGGCTCCGTGCGCGACGACGAGGTGATCGCAAAGGTGGATGAACTGGGGCTGGTGATGTGCTTCACCGGCGCCCGACACTTCCGCCACTGATCAAAGTTGGCGCGCTGTCCCGCCCGATTTGGGACGATTGCCCCGTGCAGGAGTATAGTGAAGACAGCTATACTGGAATTTGTCGACTGGTCCGGACAATCATATAGTGCACAAGGAGAAGTTTTATGAAAATCGTCATGGACCGTGGCTATTGTGATGCGTCTTTGTCGTTCTGCGCCAGATGTTCGGCGGCATTTTTTCAGAAACCGTTGGGCACCGATCGGCCGTGCATCGTCGACATTATCGACGACGGCAACGACGACATCATCCATTTTCAGGTGTTGACCGACGGTCGCACGTTGGAGTTTGACCTTACCAAGGAAATTCAAGAAGGGCTTGCAGTTGAAGGGTGGGAATTCCTCGCCAACTTCGATCCGGCGCTCTTCCGACATGGCGCAGCGGATCGCTGGCGTGCATTGGGCAAGATGCAAGCCTCGCACAGCCACGCATGATCTGACGGTTGCCATAATAGAAAAGCTGCATTCCAAACACGGCGCAGTGGTTGGCTAAATCGCCTTGCGCCGTGTTTTTGATTTATCTGCTTTTGTAATGCATCGATGCAACAGCGGCTTCAACGCATTTCTCGCTTATTTGCAGGAGATGGCTGCACAGGCCCCGGCTGGTTGGCCCGGCTCGGTGTGGTTCCTGTTGCGCATCGGTGAGGATTGCGCCGGCATCCGCACGCAAGATGTGATGAATCCGTTGCGTTTTCTGCACCAGATGGCGGGCGCGCCGCCGCATCAATTCGGCGCCGATGGCTTCCATCCTGATTTTGTCGATGATGTCAACCCGGCGCGGCATTACATTGCCTTTGTGTTCGTCGGCTTTTGGCTGCCAACTTTTCTGGCGATGCTCGTGCTATATGCCTGGGAAATTGCGGGTTTTATCCGCTATGGCGGCTACTGGAGCCTAAACGATGTGCGCAGTGGGCAGATCGGCGTATTGCATGGGCGCTGGTTGCGACGCACTGCGCCGGTTGTCCTGCCCGGGTTAACGGCAGGCGCGCTGGCTGCCCCCACAACGCGAAATGAATCCGCCGCCCAGCCAGTTTGACAGTGCACCCACACCCGGCTATACTCCGCCGTAATTGTGGAACAACGCTTACCAAAGCATGAGTTCATCTATGAAGCCGTTCTGTTGTGCCGTCTATAGCGCCGCTGCAACCTGGGCAGCCGTAAAGGCTGCCGCAGCTAGTCGCGTGCCCCGGCACAGGTGAGAAAATGCCTGCGCCGTGGCGCTCAACCACGGCGTATCTGACGGGATCACAGCTTACCCAACGTCGTGGAATGTCAACGCCACGACGTTTTTTGTTCGGAAATTCTGGAGTCGTTTGATGCATCTGACCATCGATGAAGTGCGCCATGTGGCTGAACTCGCCAGGCTGCGGCTGAGCGAAGCCGAACTGACGCTCTATGCCGAACAACTGTCGGCGATCCTCGATTACGCCGAGACGCTGCAACAGGTGGACACGAGCCACGTGCCGCCGACGCCCTACGTGCTGCCGCTGCACAACGTGATGGCGGAGGATACGCCTGTTCCGTCGTTGCCCAACGCCGTGGCGCTGGCGAATGCGCCCGACCAGGCCGATGGCTTCTTCCGCGTGCGCGCCGTCTTCGAGGATTGACCATGAGCGAAGCACTGCACGAACTCACCATCCACGCGGCGCTCGACGGGATGCGGCGCGGTGATTTCAACGCGGTTGAATTGACGCAGGCGTTGCTCGACCGCATCGATCAGGTCGATGGACAGGTCAAGGCGTACCTGACCGTCACGCCGGAGCTTGCGCTGGCACAGGCGGCGGCGGCGGACGCGCGGCGGGCGGCGGGCGACGATGCGCCGCTGCTTGGCGTCCCGCTGGCGATCAAGGATGTGCTCTGCACCGAAGGCGTGCGCACCACCTGCGGCAGCCGCATTTTGGAGAATTTTGTGCCGCCCTACACCGCCACCGCAGTGCAGCGCCTTGCCGACGCCGGCATGGTGATGCTGGGCAAGACCAACACCGACGAATTTGCGATGGGGTCGAGCACGGAGAACAGCGGCTACTTCACCACGCGCAACCCGTGGGACTTGACGCGCGTGCCCGGCGGCAGCAGCGGCGGTTCGGGCGCGGCGGTCTCGGCGCAGGAGGCGCTGGCGGCGCTGGGCACCGACACTGGCGGCAGCGTGCGTCTGCCCGCGTCCTACTGCGGCGTGGTTGGGCTGAAGCCTTCCTACGGGCGCGTGAGCCGCTACGGGCTGGTCGCCTATGGCAGCAGCCTCGACCAGGTCGGCGTGCTGGCGAAAGACGTGCGCGACGCCGCGCTGATCCTGGGCGTGATGGCGGGTCACGACGTACACGACAGCACCTCGATGCCAACGCCGGTTCCCGACTACCAGGCAGCGCTGACCGGCGATGTGCGCGGGCTGCGCGTTGGCTTGCCCGACGAGTATTTCATCGAAGGCGTGCAGCCGGAGGTCGAAGCCGCAGTGCGTCGCGCCATCGACGTGTTGGCGGAGATGGGCGCCGAGATCGTGCGCATTTCGCTGCCCAACACGGATAAGGCGCTGCCGGTCTATTATCTGGTGGCGACCGCCGAAGCCAGCGCCAACCTGTCGCGCTTCGACGGCGTGCGCTACGGCTTCAGCGCCGGCGCCGACAGCATTCTGGAAAATTATCGCGAGTCGCGCGGGCAGGGTTTCGGCGCAGAGGTCAAACGCCGCATCATGCTCGGAACCTATGCGCTGAGTGCGGGCTATTACGACGCCTACTATCTCAAGGCGCAGCAGGTGCGCACGCTGATCAAGCAGGATTTTGAGCGCGCGTTCGAGCAGGTGGATGTGATCGCCAGCCCGGTGGCGCCGACGACCGCATTCCGCATCGGCGAGAAGGCGGACGACCCGCTGGCGATGTATCTAAGCGACGTCTTCACGATCACGCTCAACCTGGCGGGCATGTGCGGGATCAGCGTGCCGTGCGGCTTCGACAACGCCGGGCTGCCGATCGGTTTGCAGTTGATGGGGCCGCATCTGGGCGAGGAAACGGTGCTGCGCGCGGCGCACGCCTATGAACAGGCGACGACGTGGCGCTCGCATTGGGCGCAGCCGGAGAAGGCGGGGGTGTCATGAGAGAATTTGTACGCGTTGGCGTTGGGGTCGGAGGGCTGGCCACAGCTACGCGCCGGCAACTTGCGATGTCAGTCGGATCGCAGGTTGTGAGCGGCGCCCGCCGGCTGTGATCGTCGCCACGCGGCAAGGAACCGAATTGGTTCACGCCGCGTTGGGAAGTTGGCTCTTTTCCGAACCTGATTTTTACGCCAGAAAGGTGTTTCTCATGAGTACTTTTGCTTTCTCCACCCCGACCGTGCCGAACGTGTTGTCCAACGGAAGCTACGGCGGCGTCGCCAACGGTCATGCCGTCGCCACGATGCGCCCGCTGACCAGCCGCCTGAGCCAGCGCGTGCTGGCGGTGCCGCCGTCGGGCATCCGCAAATACTTCGACATTGCCGCCACGATGGAAGATGTCGTCAGCCTGGGCATCGGCGAGCCGGATTTTGTGACGCCGCCGCCCATTTTGCAGGCGGGCATCCAAAGCCTGCAGCGCGGACACACCTCCTACACCTCCAATTCGGGCATGTACGAGCTGCGCGAGGCGGTGGCAAAGAATCTACGTCAGCGCTACGGCGCGACTGCCTACGATGTCGACAAAGAAGTGCTGATCACCGTCGGCGTCAGCGAGGCGATGTACCTGGCGATGCAGGCGATCCTCGACCCCGGCGACGAGGTGATCGTGCCGCAGCCCTGCTTTGTGAGCTACACCGCCAGCGTAATCTTGGCGGGCGGCAACGTGGTCGATCTGCCAACTTACGCCGAAGACAATTTTGAGATTCGCCCGGAGGCGATCCGTGCAGCGATCACCCCGCGCACCAAGGCGCTGCTGATCGGCTTCCCCAGCAACCCGACCGGCGCCGTGATGGACATGGCGGGCATGATGGAGATCGCACGCATCGCCATGGAGCATGATCTGCTCGTCATTTCCGACGAAATCTACGACCGGCTGGTCTACGGCGGGCATCATCACATCATGTTTGCGGCGCTGCCCGGCATGGCGGAACGCACGATCCACCTCGGCGGCATGAGCAAGGATTATGCGATGACCGGCTGGCGTATCGGCTATGCGGTGGGACCGGAGGAGTTGATCGGCGCGATGCGCAAGATTCACCAGTATCTGATCATGTCGGCGCCGACGACCGGGCAGGAAGCGGCGCTGGCGGCGTTCACCGACCCAGCCACCGAAGAGTATGTGCAGCAGATGATCGAGAGCTACGACCGCCGCCGCCGTCTGATCCACGAAGGACTGAACGAGATCGGTCTCGACTGTTTTGAGCCGAAGGGCGCGTTCTACGCCTTCCCCAGCATCAAGTCGACCGGCATGAACGAGCACGAATTCTGCGAACGGCTGCTGGTCGAGGAGCACGTCGCTGTGATCCCTGGCAGCGCGTTTGGCCGCGGCGGCGAGGGTCACATCCGCTGCGCCTACGCCGCCAGCATCGACCACATCGAAACTGCGCTGGAGCGCATGTATCGGTTTGTGCGCAGGCATGGGTAGAGAAGTGGAGATTGGGAGATTGGAGATTAGGAGATTTACGCTGCGAACTCCCCAATCTCCAATCTCTCAATCTCCAATCTCTCAATCTCTCAATCTCTTAATCTCGTCCTCAAATCGTAATTTCACAATCTCCAAAAACGAGACCGGCTGCTTGAAGTTTTGCAGCTCGATGCGGCGGTTGAGGGTGCGGATCTCCTCCTGCCAGGCGTCGAGCTGCGTCTGCCAGCGGTGTTCGATGCGGGCTTGATCGGCGGCGGTTTTGGCAGCGGCGAGGGCGTCGTTGTGTTCGGCAAGTGCGGTGCGCAGTTTGCGGCGGAAACGCTCGATCTCGCCGAGAATCTGGGCGCGGTCGCTGATCCAGGCGGGCGCCAGATCGTTGTTCTTGAGCAGCGAGTTCGCCATCTGCATATCGGGCGGGACGTACGGTTCAGGCGCCGGGTTGAGCGGTCTGCCCTTGCTGCGCAGGTTGTCGAACTTCCCTTCGCGCATCGCTTCCTCGATCCGCTGGCTGATCAGGTCGCTCCATTGCTCTGGCGTGCGGTGTGCGCGTATATCTGACGGCGTTTCTTTCTCGCCTTTGCGCTGCGGTCTTGGTGTAGTTTGCGATTCTCCTGAAAGCTCGTTGTGTTTCATCTATTCTTTAGTTCTTTGAGGCGCTTTTGTCATCGCCGCTATTTTACGTTCGCCAGTCTGCTTGTACAAACTTGTTGCGATTCGTAGCTCATCCCCTTCAGCGCGAGATTCGCAACGGCAAAGCCATGCCACGCCGGGGGCAATGACCACCACGATTGCTTGACCGAGGACGTAAAGTGCGCCGCCGTGCTCAAGCGGGTTGGGAAACTGCGATGCGTCAAGTACAATAAGCGTCAATAACACTATCCATTCAGAAAGACAAGGCGAGGCATGCGTGGAGAAGGTGCGGCTGAAAGAGCTATTTGTTGCTACTGACGGACGCCTGCGCGCTGGCTATCGAGTCACGATCTTTTTTCTGCTATGGGGATATGGACCTGCAGTTGTGCACAGCGTGCTGGAGCGCACTGTGCTCGACTTTATTCCCGACGGATGGAGCTGGCTGCAATCAATCCTGCTCAATCTGTTCCGCCTGGCGGTGATCCTGGCGGCAGGTTGGTGGGTGGCGCGTGCTATTGACCGGCGTCCCTTCGCCAATTATGGTTTTCACTTCTCGGCGGCGTGGTGGCTGGATTTCTGCTTCGGGCTACTGTTGGGCGCAGCGCTGATGGCGCTGGTCTTTCTGATTCAGTGGCTGGCGGGTTGGGTGACGGTGATTGGCTTGTGGCGCAGCGACCCACCCTGGTTGGCGTTTGGGCTGGCGTTTCTGGCGCCGTTGGTGCTGCACCTGGTGGTGTCGACCGCCGAAGAGCTTCTAACGCGCGGCAACCAGATTCTTAACATCACTGAAGGCATGGCGCCGCTTGGCTATGTGCCGGCGGTGATGATCGCCTGGCTGCTCTCGTCGTTGATCTTTGGGCTGCTGCACATCTTCAACCCGCACGCCGATTGGGTCAGCATCGCCAATCTGACGCTGATGGGCTTCATGTTTGGGCTTGGCTATGTGCTGACCGGCGAGCTGGCGTTGCCGATTGGGCTACATTTGACCTGGAACCTGGTGCAAGGCAATGTCTACGGCTTCCCGGTCAGCGGCAAAACGCAGTTCCAGACCACGGTCGTGGCGATTCGCGAGCACGGCCCTATATTGTGGACGGGCGGCGCGTTCGGGCCCGAAGCGGGATTGTTGGGCATTCTGGCGACGGTGGCAGGCATGCTCGCAATCATCGGCTGGGTGAAATGGCGCTACGGCGACCTGTCGCTGCGGCGATTGCGGGTGAGGTAGGATGTGTTGCGTATTGCGTGTTGCGTGTATCGCGTACAATCGTCACACGAAACACGAAACACGAAACACGAAACACGAATGAGCGGAGAAGAAGCGTGTGACGAAAAAACTATGGGGCGGGCGCTTTACCGGCAAGACGGATCCGCTGATGGAGGCGTTCAACGCTTCGATCGACTTCGACCGGCGGATGTGGGCGGCGGACATTGAGGGCAGCCAGGCGTATGCGCGTGCATTGCAGCGCGCCGGGCTGTTGACTGCCGCCGAATGCGAAGCCATCGTCGCCGGGCTGGAACAGGTCGCGCAGGAGTGGGCGCACGGCCAGTTCACGCTGCAAGCCGAGGATGAGGATATCCACACCGCCAACGAACGCCGGCTGACCGAGCTGATCGGCGCAACGGCGGGCAAGCTCCACACCGGTCGCAGCCGCAACGACCAGGTCGCCACCGACGTGCGCATCTGGCTGCGCGGCGAAATTGCGCATCTGCGCAGCCATCTCAACCAGTTGATCGGCGTGGCCGTCGAGCGCGCGGCAGAAGAGATCGACCTGCTGATGCCGGGCTACACGCACTTGCAGCCGGCGCAGCCGGTGCGTTGGAGCCACTGGCTGTTGAGTCATGTGTGGGCGTGGCAGCGCGATGCGCAGCGGCTGGATGAGCTGACGGCGCGCGTCAACATCATGCCGTTAGGCAGCGGCGCGCTGGCGGGCAACCCCTTTCCCATCGACCGCAGCGCGCTGGCGGATGATCTCGGTTTCGAGGGCATCACCTACAACAGCATGGATGGCGTCAGCGACCGGGACTTCATTATCGAATTTCTCTTTTGGGCGACGTTGTCAATGGTGCATCTCAGCCGCTTTGCCGAAGATCTGATCATCTACAGCAGCCGCGAGTTTGGCTATGTCACGCTGGCGGACGCCTACAGCACGGGCAGCAGCTTGATGCCGCAGAAAAAGAACCCCGACGCCCTGGAACTGCTGCGCGGCAAATCGGGGCGACTGGCGGGACATCTCACCGGATTGGTGATGACCTTAAAGGGATTGCCGAGCACCTACAACAAGGATTTGCAGGAGGACAAGGAGCCGCTCTTCGACGCCGTCGCCAGCATGAGCGGCGCGCTGCAGATCGCGTGCGGCGTGCTTTCGACGCTGCGCACCAACCCGGCGGCGATGCGCGCTGCGCTGACGCCGGAGATGCTCGCCACCGACCTGGCGGAATATCTCGTGCGCAAAGGCGTTCCCTTCCGCGAGGCGCACCACATCGCCGGCGCTGCAGTGCAAATGGCGGAGGTGCAGGGTGTGGCGCTATCGGATCTGGAACTGAGCGATCTGCAGAAGTTGCACCGCGCCTTTGACGAGGATGTGAGTGCAGTGTGGAGTTTCGACCTAAGCGTCGAGCGCCGCGATGTCGAAGGCGGGACAAGCCGCCGCTCGGTGCTTGCACAACTCGCCCATTTACGCGCCTGGCTGGTCGGACGGACGGAGTGAGTACACCCCTTGCATTGATTGTTTGACAACCCAAGTAATCTTTGTTACGCTTTTTGCACAATTACAATCAGGCATACGGTCACTTAACCTGATTTCTTCTTGTTGACACAACATTCGTTTTCGTGGTAAACCCGTAACGCTATTCCTTGATGTCGACTACGATGACCAGTTCAATATAGACTTCCCTCCTGGTCGGGCCCGACATCGAGGTATTGATAGACAACACAATCTGCTTTAGACATCGATAGAGCAACCATTTGATCAACTCATCACAGATGGAGACCGCCTAGATGCCAAAATTGCTCGAGGTGAAGAACTTGAAAACACAGTTCTTCACGCAAGACGGTGTGGTGCATGCCGTGAACGGGATCAGCTACCACGTAGACAGCGGCGAGACAGTCGCTATCGTGGGTGAATCCGGCTCTGGCAAAAGCGTGGGCGTCATGTCGCTCATTCGCCTGATCCCACAACCCCCGGGCAAAATCGTCGATGGGGAAGTCATTTTCGATGGTCAGGATCTGTTGAAGCTCAAAGAAGATGAACTGCGCGAAATTCGCGGCAATCGCATTGCGATGATCTTCCAGGATCCGATGACCTCGCTCAACCCGGTGTTGACCATCGGTCGCCAGATCACCGAGGCAATCGAGTTGCATTTGAATATGAACAAAGAGCAGGCGCGCAAACGCGCGGTTCAGCTCCTGGAAATGGTGGGCATCCCCGGTGCGGAGTCGCGCCTGGACGACTACCCGCACCAGTTTTCGGGTGGCATGCGCCAGCGCGTGATGATCGCAATGGGGCTGAGCTGCGATCCTCAGCTTCTGATCGCCGATGAGCCGACCACAGCGCTTGACGTGACGATCCAGGCGCAGATCGTTGACCTGGTGCAGCGTCTTCAAGATGAGCTGGGCATGGCGATCATCTGGATCACACACGACCTGGGCGTTGTCGCAGGCATGGCTGACCGGGTGTTGGTGATGTACTCCGGTTTTATTGTTGAGGAAGGCAACGTCAACGATATCTACGCCCATCCTCGTCATCCATATACGCTTGGCTTGCTGCGCTCGATTCCGCGTCTTGATCTTGGCCGACAGAAACGATTGATCCCGATCGATGGTCTGCCGCCCGACCTGCTCGAACCACCTACACATTGTCCATTCGCCCCGCGTTGCAGCTTTGTGCAGGACAAATGCTGGCAGGAAAACCCAACGCTGGTGGAAGTGACGCCTGGACACAAGGCGGCATGTTGGGTGGACATTTCCAACGTGGCTGTGCATGTCACCAACGCCCAAGAAACAGTAGAAGGAGCGGTGTCATGAGCGGGGCGAACGGCAAGCCGGTGAAAGACGTGCTGTTGGAGGTTCGCGACCTTCAAATGCATTTCCCGATCACCAAAGGCATCATCTTTCAGCGTCAGGTTGGTGCGATCAAGGCGGTCGATGGCGTCGATTTTTCGCTCTATCGCGGCGAGACGCTTGGGCTGGTCGGCGAGTCGGGCTGCGGCAAATCGACGACCGGGCGCGCCATTCTGCAGTTGTATCGCCCTACGGCGGGCGAGGTGATCTTTGAGGGCAAAGATCTGACCAGGACGAAAGGCGAAGAACTGCGCAAAATGCGCCGCCGCATGCAGATGATCTTTCAGGACCCCTACGCTTCGCTCAACCCGCGCATGACCGTCGGCAGCATCATCGGCGAGCCGCTCGAAGTGCACGGCATCGGCAATTCCAAAAAAGAGCGCCAGGATCGCGTGCAGGAACTGCTCAAGATCGTCGGTCTCAACCCCTACTTCATCAACCGTTACCCGCATGAATTTTCGGGTGGTCAGCGCCAACGCATCGGCATCGCGCGCGCGCTGGCGGTCAACCCCTCGTTTATCGTCTGCGATGAGCCGATCTCGGCGCTCGACGTGTCGATTCAGGCGCAGATCATCAACCTGCTCGAAGATTTGCAGGAAGAGTTCAACCTGACCTACCTGTTCATCGCACACGATCTATCGGTGGTGCGCCACATTTCCGACCGCATCGCGGTGATGTACCTGGGCAAGATCGTCGAGCTGGCGGAACGGGACGAGCTTTACGAAAAGCCGATGCACCCGTACACGCAGGCGCTGCTCTCCGCAGTGCCGATCCCCGACCCGGTGATCGAGAGCCAGCGCAAGCGCATCATTTTGGAGGGTGACGTGCCCAGCCCGGCGAACCCGCCCAAAGGATGTCACTTCTCGACGCGCTGCCCCAAAGTAATGGATGTCTGTCGTCAAGAAGAGCCACCCTTTAAGGACTATGGCGGCGGACACTATGCGGCGTGTTTCCTGTATGAGGATGGCGTGAAGTCCTGATTTGTGGACATCATCTTCCCGCCCACCACAATTGGGTGGCGTGGCGTACGAGATGTGTACATACTCTAAATTGTTCACTGTTTTCAGAAGGAGATGCTATGAAAACAAAGAAGTTTCTACTATTGTCACTCCTGATCATGCTGGCATTGGTCGTCAGCGCCTGCGCTGCTCCGACAGCACCCGGCGTCGCACCTGCGCCCAGTGATCAGGAAGCCGTGAGCGATGTTGAGGATTTTACGACGCCGCACCCGATTTTGAGTGATATCCGCGTGCGCAAGGCGATTGCCCATTGTATCGATCGCGATGCGTTGATTGCCTCTGTCTATCCGTACGTTGATGACCCTTCTGCATTGCTGATGGACAGCTTCTTGCCGAAGACGCACTGGGCGTACAGCGGGCCATATGACTTCCCGTGGTATGATCCAGAGGCAGGCAAGGCGCTGCTCGAAGAGGCCGGCTGGACAGGCAGCCCCGTACGTAGCAACGCCAATGGCGATATTCTCTCCCTTAAGTTCACGACCACCAGCGCGCAGTTCCGCCAGACCTGGTCGGCGGTGATGATCCAGAACCTGGCCGCCTGTGGCATCCAGATCATCCCGACTTACGCGCCGGCCTCATGGTGGTTCGGCGACACGACCGGTCTGAGCCGCCGCGACTTCGAGCTGGGCGCTTTCGCGTGGGTCGGTCAGGCAGATCCTTCCGGCCGCACGCTTTACGCCTGCGACCAGATTCCTCTGCCCTCCAACAATTGGGAAGGTCAGAACTACATGGGCTGGTGCAATCCGACGGCAAGCGACGCGATCGTAAGGGCCAACAACACCCTGATTCGTGAAGAGCGCATCGCTGCCTACGACATTGTTCAGCGTGAGTTCGCCAAAGATGTCGTCTCGATTCCGGTCTTCCAGCGCGCCGAGGCTGAAGCCTGGAGCTCGAACCTGACCGGCATCATCCCAGATGCAACCGAGTACGCAACCACCAATCTGCACGAATGGGCGTTGGCTGATGGCGGCGACACCATTGTCATCGGCATGACGCAGGAGCCCGACAGCATGTGGAGCCTGGTCTCCAGCATGGCGGCGCAGCGCTTGGTCGACCGTGCAGCCGTGGGTGTGCTCTATTCACAGTACAACTACGACTTCCAGCCTGGTTTGCAGGGAGAGCTTTCGACGCTTGAGAGTGGTTTAGCCACCAACGAAGTCGTGGAAGTGACTGCAGGCGACAAGGTGTATGACGCCACCGGAACGGCGGTTGAACTGGCGGCGGGTGTGCGTGTAATCGACAGTGAAGGCAATGAAGTGGAATACAGCGGCGAGGGGACAGTGCAAATGAACCAGCTCACTGTAACCTACAAGCTCAAGCCCTTCACCTGGAGTGATGGCACGCCGGGCGTCGTGGCTGATATGAAACTGGGTGTTGACATCGACTGCAACCCAGATTCAGGCGCCACCACCTATGACCTCTGCAATCGCATCGGTGATATTGCCACCGACGTCACCTACTCGGACAGCGAATTGGCAATGACAATCGTGTGGCTGCCGGGCAACCAATACCCGCTCTACCACCTGTATCCGTTCAACATCTACCCAAGCCAGCGTGTTCTGAGCGATGGCCGCGTTCTTGCCGATGTGCCAGCCGCCGAATGGGCCACGTTGCCTGAGGTCGCCGAACGCCCGCTCTCTTACGGAGCGTACGTCGTCAAGGAATGGAACAAGGGTCAGAGCATCGTGCTTGAGGCGAATCCGTACTTCGACGGCGAAGTTGCGACGCCAAACGTGATCTACGTTTTTGTCGCCGACACCAATCAAGCCGTAGCGCAGCTTCTCAACGGCGATGTCGACTATCTGGACGACTCGACGTTGGGCGCAGGCGCCGAGGTGCAGACCGTGATCGATGCGGCTGAGAGCACTGGCAACGTCCAGTACGAGATCTCCGCCAGCTCAACCTGGGAGCACATCGACATCAACCTCGCCACCAAGTAAATGCAAGGAACAAAGAAACCAGGTTTCCCTAGGGAAACCTGGTTTCCCCCACCATTGCCTGGATGACCAAACGGGCGGGTTCGCTGCGCGCTGGCCCGCCCGTTTGCGTAGGATATAGAGTAGAAACGGATTGTCAACCCATGACAGCATATCTTATTCGCCGCCTTTTTCAGATGGCGCTGGTTGTCTTCGTCGTCTCGATCTTTATGTTCCTGCTCTTCAACATTGCGCCAGGCGGCCCACTGACCGGTTTGCAGCAACAGCAACGCCGCATCACACCGGAAGAGCGCGCGCGCATTCGCGCCCAGTACGAGCTTGACCTCTATTGGCCCGTCCGTTACACGCGCTGGCTGGTCGGTTGGCCCACCGGACCGATCGTGATCAACGGCCAGGAGTGGTTTGCCAATGTGCCGCTTGGCTGTTATCTGGAGGCCACCCCGGCGGAAGGCGGCGGCTGTCATGAGTACGTCTATCTCTCCGACATGCCGCGTTTGCACCCGCCAGTTCGTAGCAGTAAAGGCATCCTCTTCGGCGATTTTGGTCAATCGACCGTAGTTCAGGCGGGGCGACCGGTGTGGGATCTGTTGACCAGCCGTATCTGGGCGACGGTGGAGTTGCAGGTGATTTCGCTTGTGCTGTCGCTGGTGATCGCAATTCCGCTCGGCATTTATAGCGCCGTGCATCAATATTCAAGATTCGACTACACATTTACGACTGCCGCATTTATCGGCTCTTCGATGCCGACCTTTTTCTTTGGTCTGCTCTTTATCCTGATATTCACCGTGCTCGCCGGTCGCGTGCAGGAGGTGTGGCCCTGGTGGCCAACCCTGCCGCCCGGTCTACGCGAGGCGGTGCGTCCCTACGACGTGGCGAGCTGGCTGACGCGGGTGCAGCCAGGTTCGCCGATCGACCGCTTTCTACACCTGCTCATGCCTGTCGGGGTGTTGACCATCGTCAGCGTAGCGGCGTGGAGTCGTTTCCTGCGTTCGTCGATGCTCGAAGTGTTGCGCCAGGATTATGTGCGCACGGCGCGCGCCAAAGGGCTGGTCGAACGGGTTGTAATCAACAAACACGCGCTGCGCAACGCGCTGATCCCATTTGTCACTATCGTCGTCTTGCAGATTCCGCTCTTCTTTGCCGGCGCCATCGTCACCGAGACGATCTTTGCCTGGCCCGGCATGGGGCGGCTCTATTTCGACGCGCTCAATCGGTCGGACTACAACATTGCGCTGGCGTTCATTTATGTGACGACGATTCTCACCGTCTTCGCCACACTGTTGGGCGACATTCTCTACGCGGTCATCGACCCGCGAATCCGCTATTCGTAACGAGGCGCCACTATGACCGCAAATGCTCAACCGATTGCCTTGAACAAAATCCCGCGTGAGGGCAAGGAAGAAAGCCAGTTTCAGATCGTGTTGCGGCGCTTCATGCGCCACAAGCTTGCCGTCGCCAGCTTGATCGTGATTGTGATCATGGTGATTGCGGCGTTGTTGGCGCCGTACATTTCGCCCTTCCCGCGCGACGCCATCGACATTGCAGTGTCGTCACGTCCAGGCCCCCCCGGCACGGTCGGCAGCGGAGGACAGGTGCACCCGCTTGGCGTCGATCATCTTGGCCGCGATCTGTACACCCGTCTGCTTTATGGCGCGCGCGTCTCGTTGTTGATTGCATTTGTCGTCGTCTTCTTTTCGGAGCTGGTTGGCGTCATTTTGGGCGCAACAGCCGGTTTTCTGGGCGGCTGGTTCGACACGATCATCTCGCGCACCGTGGAGTTTCTGCTCTCGATCCCAACCTTGCCGATTTTGCTCATCACGGCGTCGATCCTGATCCGCACCGATGCGCAGATACCGGTGCCGGCTTTTGTCACCAATGCGGTGGCGTGGATGTTGGCCGCGCCAACGCAGGAGGCGAACAAGGTCATTGTGCTGATGTTCATCCTGATCGTGCTTGGCTGGACAGGGGCGGCGCGTCTCATGCGCGGCATGGCGCTGACGTTGCGCAACCAGGACTTTGTGGAGGCGCTGCGTGCAGTGGGTGCGTCCAACACGCGCATCATGTTCCGCCACATCATCCCGAACGGCATTGCGCCGATCCTGGTCAACGCCAGCCTCGGTCTCGCCGGCATCGTCATCGCCGAGGCGACGCTCAGCTTCCTGGGCGTGGGCGTGCAGGAGCCGACGCCCTCGTGGGGCAACATGCTCTCGACAGCGCAGAGCTACATGTTCCAGCATCCGTGGCTGCCGCTGGTGCCGGGCATCCCGCTCTGTCTGGTCACGATCTCGTTCAACTTCATCGGCGACGGTCTGCGCGACGCGCTGGATCCGCGGTTGAAGCGGTAGAAGTTGCAATGACGTGGGTACGGTTTGATCCGCACTATATCACATTGGCGCCAGAGCCAGATGTCAGGCAGCGCTGTGCAGAATTGAATATCGAACTTGCACGTTAGGACAAAATAACCGGTATGGCAAATACGAACGGATCCAACTCAAACCAGAAACCGCTGCTTGAGGTGAAAGGGCTAAAAACCTACTTCTACACCGAAGACGGCGTCGTCCAGGCGATCAACGGCGTCGATTTTTCGATCATGCCCGGTCAGGTGATGGGGCTGGTCGGTGAGTCGGGCAGCGGCAAGAGCGTCACCTCGCTCTCGATCATGCGGCTGCTGCCGGCGTCGGGCAAGATTGTCGAAGGCGAAATCTGGTTTGGCAACGAAGACCTGACCAAACTGGGCGAAAAGCGGCTGCTCGAAATCCGCGGCAATGAGATTTCGATGATTTTTCAACAGCCGACAAGCTGTCTTAATCCGGTCTTTCGCATCGGCAGCCAGATCGCCGAGGCGATCCTGACGCACGCCAATATCAGCAAGGAAGAAGCCAATCGTCAGGCGATCGAGATGCTCCGCATTGTCGGCATTCCCGACCCAGAAAAGCGCGCCAAGGCCTACCCGCATGAAATTTCCGGCGGACAGGCGCAGCGCGTGATGATTGCGATGGCGCTGGCGACTAAACCCAAGCTGTTGATTGCTGATGAACCGACTACGGCGCTCGACGTGACGATCCAGGCGCAGATTCTCGACTTGATGCGAAATCTGCGTGCGGAAACCGGCGCCTCGATCCTGCTGATTACGCACGACATGGGTGTGATCGCCGAGATGTGCGACAAGGTCGCCGTGATGTACGCCGGGCAGATCGTTGAATACACCGACGTGTTCTCGCTGTTCGACGAGCAATTGCACCCCTACGCCGAAGGCTTGCTTGCCGCCATTCCTGTGCTGGGGGTCGTCCAGCAGCATCTGGCAGTCATCCCCGGCTCGGTGCCAAACCTGATCGACCTGCCGCCCGGATGCAAGTTCGCCCCGCGTTGCCCCTATGTGCGCGACCTCTGCACGCAGCGCGAGCCGCGCCTAGTCGAGACAAAGCCCGGGCATCTGGTGCGCTGTTTCATGCGCGATCCAGAGACTTCTGCGCAATGGGCTGGCGTCGGCAAGGCGACCTGGCAATTTGGCGGCGATGAGGTGCTGACCGAACCGCGCGTCTGGGGCGATGATAGAGTTGAGCTTGGCGTCACCGACCGCGAAGTCGAGATCGAGGATCAGAGCTACCGACGGTCGAAGTAAGCAGTGAAGGTTCGGCCAGATTTGGGATAGTTGTGACAAACAAGGCTACAACGGATGCAGACGAAAACGGATTCGGTTCCTCGGACGAAAACTCTAATCCGCTCCTATCCGAATCCGCTGTAGCCGCTGACGACATAATCATATGAAGTCCGGTTGAGCAACGGTTATTTTATGGTCGAGGTGGCAGAGATGCAGGCGTCGCCTCTACAATCAAGCGCCAATTTGGCGTCAGGAAGTAGCGCATGGCTATCACGGTCGATGTTGAAAAAAAGGACATGCTGGTTGTCCAAAATCTAAAAACCTATTTCCCGGTGCGCTCCGGCGTCTTTCAGCGCGTTTCGGCGTGGGTGAAGGCGGTGGACGATGTCAGTTTCACCGTCAAAGAAGGTGAGACCTTCGGGCTGGTGGGTGAGTCCGGCTGCGGCAAGACAACGGTGTCGCGTTCGATCCTGCGGCTGATCCCGGCGAATGGCGGATCGGTGTTTTTCGATGGGCAGGATGTCTTCAACTTACGCAGCAATGAGCTAAAGGCGTTGCGTCGCAACATGCAGATCGTCTTTCAGGACCCCTACTCTTCGCTCGACCCGCGTATGCCGGTCGGCGACATCATCGCCGAGAGCCTATTGATTCACGGCATGAAGGATCGCAGACAGCGCAACGCCATTGTACAAGAGATGTTGGCGAAGGTCGGCTTGAATCCCTACCACGCCCATCGCTACCCACACGAATTCTCCGGTGGGCAGCGGCAGCGCATCGGCATTGCGCGCGCGCTGGCGCTCAACCCGCGCTTCATCGTCTGTGATGAACCGGTCTCTGCGCTCGATGTCTCGATCCAGTCGCAGATTCTCAACCTGCTCAAAGATTTGCAACGCGAGTACGGCTTCTCCTATCTGTTCGTCGCCCACGACCTGAGCGTCGTCGAACACATCAGCGATCGCGTCGGCGTGATGTATCTCGGCAAACTGGTGGAGACGGCGACGCGCGAGCAACTGTTTGGCGAGCCGCTGCACCCGTACACCCGTGCGTTGATGTCCGCCATCCCGGTGCCAGATCCTCGACGCAAACGCGAGCGCATTGTACTTAAGGGAGAGGTGCCGTCTCCGCTCAACCCGCCATCGGGCTGCCGCTTTCACCCGCGCTGCCCGATCGCCAAAGATGTGTGCAAGCAGGAAGAACCGAAATTTGAGGAGAAGCGTCCCGGGCATTTCGTGGCTTGTCATCTGGTGGAGCAGGGGGGGCGCGCCACGCCGCTGGCGTAAATATACACCGTCAGTGTTCTGAAATTGTCGAAGTTCTGAAATTGCCGAAGACTGGCGCTTCTTCGACGATCCTCGCCGGGGAGCACATATCTAATCGAGATCATCTGTTCAGTTGTCGGCGCTGCCGATAACGAGCGGTGATTTACTTATCGTTTCATTTTGTTTTGTCATAGTTGAAAGGAGACGTAGGATGTCGATCAAAAGGCAATTGCGTTTCGTGCTGGGAATGCTTGCTATCGCCGTGATCGTCCTGTCTGGATGTGCGACGCCGGCAGTCCCAACGGTTTCTGATGCAGGAGCAGGTGGCGAAACAGTCAGCGCTGAGAAAGTGCTGCGCATCAATCTGGGCACTTTTCCCGATATGATTGACCCGCAGCGAAGTTCGTTTGTCAACGAGATCGCCTTGTTGAAGCTGGCGTACGAAGGGTTGACCCGTCAGGACGCCGAGCTAGACACCGTGCCGGCTGCGGCGGAGTCGTGGACATACAACGACGACGCCACTGTGCTCACCTTTACGCTGCGCGACGGCTTGAAATATAGCGACGGCTCACTGCTCAACGCCGAGCGCTTCGCCTATTCGATCCGCCGCAACATCGACCCAGCCACTGCGGGCGAATACGCCTCGATCACCGACGAAATTCTGGGCGCGCCGGAATGGCGTGGCTGTGGTGACGATGCAGCGGCGTGTGAAGCAGCCAAGGCGCAGGTGATGGAGAGCGTCAAAGCCACACATGCCGACGGCAGCGCCTGCACCGGCTACGATGACGCCGAGTGCAACACCTTGACGCTTACGCTGTCGCGCCCGGCGCCTTACTTCCATGTCGTCATGTCGCTGTGGGTCACCTTCCCGGCAAAGGAAGAACTCATCACGGCAGCGGGCGAAAACTGGTGGCTCGACGCCGCAAACCATGTCGGCAATGGCCCCTTCATCATGGATACGCTGGAACAGGGTGTGCGCGCCTTCTACACCCCGAACCCCAATTACTGGGGTCAGGTGCCAGTGGTGAGCATCGATTTTGCCTTCATCACCGATTCGGCGGTTGCATTTGAGGCATACAAGAACAATGAATTTGACATCATTGGTCTTGCCGCCGAAGACCTCGAAGTTGTCAAAGCTGATCCGGTGCTGAGCCAGGAAGCCAACATCTACCCGGGTTCGTGCTCCTTTGCCGTCATGTTCCATCAGCTCAAGGAGCCGTTCACCGACCAGAAAGTGCGCGAAGCGTTTGCCCACGCGCTGGATCGCGACGCCTGGGTGCAGGATGTATTGCGCGGGCTTGGCAGCCCGACGCTAACCTGGATCCCCAAGGGCTTCCCTGGGTATGACGCCGAAGAGAATCGCTGGGGTTACGATCCAGAGGCAGCGCTGCAGGCGATTGCTGATTCGAGCTACGGCAGTGTCGAGAATCTGCCGCCGATCACGCTGACGTTCTCCGATACACCGCGCAACCGAACGCGCAACGAGTGGCTGGCTGCGAAGTTCAAGGAAGTGCTCGGCATCGATGTGAAACTCGATCCGGTCGAGGCCACCACCTACACGGCGCTGACCAAAGACATCAACACTGCGCCGCAGACGTTCATCCTCGGCTGGTGCGCGGACTACCCCGATCCACAGAACTGGCTGAGCGTCTACTGGCGCACCGGCGCCTTTGGCGAACGCATCGGTTACTCGAACCCAGAGTTGGACGCCTTGCTCGAACAGGCGGACACCGAACTGGACCCGGAGAAGCGCGCTCAGTTGTATGCTGACGCCCAACGTCTCCTGACCGATGGCGCGCCGGTGGCATTCATGTGGAACAATGTGAACGCCTACCTGGTCAAACCCTGGGTAAGCGGCATCGTCAAGACGCCGCAAGATGCAGGTTGGCCCGGCGACATCTCGCCCTGGACAATCGACATCGACACGGCTGCACAGATCCGGTAGCCGCCAGTTGTTCGTGTAATGGCTTAACCATCCTGGAAGCGATCTGCTTCCAGGATGGCGCTTTCGTCTGTTTCCTCAACATATGACCACCTATTTGATACGCCGCGTTCTGTGGATCATTCCTGTCATGCTGTTGGTGGCATTGATCACCTTCACGTTGATGCACCAGGCGCCCGGCGGCCCATGGGATCGCGACCTGAACCGACGCCAGGTCGATGCTTCAACCCAGGAGATGCTCAACCGCCAGTTTGGGCTCGACAAACCGCTCTTCTTCAACTTTGAAGGCGAACATATCCTTGACAGCCAGTTCTTCAATTACATCGGCAACGCCGTGCAGGGTGATTTGGGGCCATCCTACCGGCAGCGCGGACGCATGGTGCAGGACGTGCTCTTCGAACCGCCAAAGAACAAGCCGATCTGGGACAGCAAATTTGGTTACTCGATGCGGCTTGGGCTGCTGGCGTTGACAATGGCTGCAATTTTTGGCATCCCGTTGGGGATTCTGGCGGCGTTGAAGCGCAACACGATTTTTGATTATTCTGCCCTGTTTATCTCCACGATCGGCATCTCAGTGCCCAGTTTTGTATTGGCAATTTTTCTCATCATTGTTCTGGCGGGGCAACTGGGCATTCTCAAGATCATCCAGCGCGACTGGAGCAACCCGGCTGCCTGGCTGGTGCCTGCCACCGTGCTCGGCTTTGGCACCTTTGCCTATATCACGCGCCTGACCCGCTCCTCGATGCTCGAAGTGATGGGGCAGGACTACATTCGCACAGCGCGCGCCAAGGGTCTCGGCGGGCGCGTCATCATCACCCGCCACATGCTGCGCAACGCGCTGATCCCGGTGATGACGATCATGGGGCCAGCGTTGGCAGGTCTGGTCACTGGCTCCTTTATCATCGAGTCGATGTTCGGTTTTCCCGGCAGCGGGCGCGAGTATGTGCTGGCAATCAGCAACCGCGACTATTCCATGATCATGGGGACGACGCTGATCTATGCGCTGCTGATCGTGCTTGCCAATCTCACTGTGGATATCATGTATGGATTCCTTGACCCGCGCATCAAGGTGAACTGAGGGCGTCATGACGACCGTTGCACAAACCCATTCAACCACAGGAAAACCAACGCCCAAGCCACCGTCCGCCGCGCCTGGCGATCTTGCGCAGACGCTGACGCGTCCGCCGCGCTCGCTTTGGCGCGATGCCTGGTCGCGTCTGATCCGCAACAAGGCTGCCGTGCTTGGCGCAATTATTATTCTCTTCTTTGTCTTTGTGGCGATCTTCGCTTCCTCGCTGGCGCCCCACAATCCGCTGCAGATTCACAGCGGACAGGGCTTCCTGCCGCCAATGTGGGTGGAGAAGTCGGCGACAGGCAAGGCAGGCACGCCGGAATTCCCGCTCGGCACCGATAACCTGGGGCGCGACGTGTTGAGTCGCGTGATCTACGGCGCGCGCGTTTCGATGGTCGTCGGCTTTATTCCCACAATCATCATCGTGATCGTCGGCGTTACGATTGGGTTGACGGCTGGCTATCGCGGCGGCGCCATCGACAACCTGCTCATGCGCATCACCGATATTGTCTACGCTTTTCCCGACCTGTTGTTCTTTATCATCGTGATGACGGCACTGCGCAACACTGCCATCGGTCAGTTCTTGAACGGGTTGTTCTTGCTCTTCGTGGCGTTGGCGCTGGTCAACTGGGTGGGCATGGCGCGCCTGGTGCGCGGACAGGTGTTAGCGCTCAAGGAGCGCGACTTCGTGCTAGCGTCGCAGGCGGTCGGCTCGCCACACCGCCGCATCATGCTGCGGCACATTCTGCCCAACTCGCTCGGCGTGATTATCGTGGCGATGGCTTTCCTGATCCCCGGCGCTATTATCACCGAAGCGATCCTGGGCTACCTTGGCCTGGGTCTGCGCCCGTCGACTGACCCGAACGACATTTTTATCACCAGTTGGGGGTCGCTATTGCTCGAAGGTCAGGCAGCGATCAATAATCAGCCCTGGCTATTGCTGGCGCCGGCAATCTGTGTTGCACTGGTTGTGCTTTCCTTCAACTTCCTGGGCGACGGTCTGCGTGATGCGCTGGATCCACGCCTGCGTGAATGAGACAAAACGTAATGTTTCATGCGTACAAAGTGAGTTAGCGAATGTACGATTTTGGCATTGCATTTCTTAAGGACGGCGCTGAGCAATCTTGTTACTGCTCCATCGTAATTGATTACTCTGCATGACGCGCTATATTATTCGACGACTACTCCAGGCGATTCCGACCTTGCTCGGCATCAGCATCCTTAGCTTCATCCTGATCAGCTCGGCGCCGGGCGACCCGGTGACGATGCGCACCTTTGGCGACGTGCGCATGACCGAGGAGGCGCGCCAGATCATGCGCCGGCAGCTTGGTCTCGACCAGCACCCGATTGCGCAGTATTTTACGTGGATGACCGGGTTGTCGGTGCGCCAGGGCGACCAGGTGGCGATGATGACGAATCCGCGTGTCACCTGCGGCTATGTGGCGGCGCTCAACGTGACTGTGTGCGACCGCGGCGGCGGCATCCTGCGCGGCGACCTGGGCACGAGCCTCAACACTCGCCAGCCTGTGTGGGATCGCATCGTCGAACGCATGGCGGCGACGTTGGAGCTGGGCGTCACCAGCCTGCTGCTCTCGCTGATCATCGGCGTGCCGCTGGGCGTGCTGAGTGCAGTCTATCGCGGTTCGGCGTTCGACAATTTTGTGCGCTTCTTCGCCGTCATCTTCCGCGCCGTGCCGATCTTCTGGATGGCGCTGCTGCTGATCTTTTTCTTCTCGGTCTATCTCGGCTGGCTGCCGACGGGCGGGCGGCAGACGGTGACGCTGACGCAGGAGTTCAATCTCTTCGACCGCATCCGTCACATCATCTTGCCGGCGCTGGTGCTGGCGTTTGGGGGCATCGCTGGCTTCAGCCGTATCATGCGCACCGAGACGCTCGAAGTGCTGCACACCGACTACATTCGCACTGCGCAGGCAAAAGGGCTGTCGCCGAACAACGTCTGGTTTGTCCACGCCTTCCGCAACGCACTGATTCCGTTGATGACGGTGATGGGGCCGGCGGTGGTCGGCGTGCTTGGCGGCGCCGTGGTGGTGGAGACGATCTTCGCCTGGCCCGGCATGGGGCGGCTGACGGTCAACGCCGCGTTTCAGCAGGATTACCCGGTGGTGCTCGGCGCCGGCATGTTCTTCGCCGTGCTGACGATCATCGGCTATTTGTTGTCGGATATTTTTTACGCAGCGGTCGATCCGCGCGTGCGCTTCGAGTGAGGGATAGCGTAGATGTTGCGTGTTGCGTATTTCGTGAGTTGGCGCTCTCGAATCACCACATGACACGCACCACGAAACACGCAACACGAAACGCGCAACTGCAACAAGAGTTAGGAAAGGCATGGCTGTCGATCAGGCGCAGACAAACGTAGCATTCAAGGGCGCACAGAGCGCCGATCTCCTGGCGCGTAAGCCGCAGACTTATTTGGGCATGGCGCTGGCGAGCCTGCGCCGCGATCGCTTGACGCTGGCTGCCTTTGGCTTCGTGCTGCTGATCGGTCTGCTGGCGCTTGGCGCTGGTGTGATTACAAGCGCTATCGGCGTCAACCCGACGCAGACCAACCCCGCCAACCAGTTTCAGCAGCCCTATCTCTGGCCCTACATTCAGTGGATGTTGGGGTTTGACCCGGTGACGGCGCCGACGATGCTCTACAAGTCGGGCGGGGTTCCGCACTGGCTGGGCACCGATCAGCTTGGGCGCGACCAGCTGGCGCGGCTGCTCTACGGCGCGCGCGTCAGCCTGAGCATTGCGCTGGTGGCGGCGGCGCTGTCGATGGTGTTGGGCGTGGCGGTCGGTGCAGTGGCAGGCTATTTTGGCGGGCGCGTCGACGACATCGTGATGTGGTTCATCACCACGATGACGACCATTCCCGAAATCTATCTGCTGATCATCGTCAGCTCGATCTTCCGCCCGACGCCGCTGACCTTGACGCTCTTTTTGGGTTTTCTCGGCTGGTTTGGCACCGCGCGCTTCATGCGCGGCAATGTCTTCAAGGTGCGCACGCTCGAATACACCACGGCGGCGCGTGCGCTCGGCGCCAGCAACTTCCGCATCATGCTGCGCCACGTCATCCCCAACAGCCTGCCGATCATCGTCGTGATCACGGCGGTCGATGTCGGCGCGCTGATCCTGGTCGAGTCGGTGCTCAGCTTTCTAGGGCTGGGCGTGCAGCCGCCGACGCCGACGTGGGGCAACATGCTCAACCGCGCCAACGACTTCGTCTTCCTGCGCGACCCGGTGACTAGGGAATTCATGGGGCTGCACCTGCTCTTCTGGCCTGGTCTATTGATCACCCTGACCGTACTCTCGTTTTACCTCATCGGCGATGGGCTGCGCGATGCGCTCGACCCGATGCTGAAAAATCGCAAGTGAAGAAGGAACTTGAAAGGAGAACATGATGAGACGAAAGTGGTTTAGCCTGGCAATGTTGGTGACGTTGGTGGCGGCTTTGGTTGCCGGATGTGCGCAACCTGTACCGATTGCACCACCTGCTGCCGACGCTGGCGCCGCTGCAGCAGGCGATGCGGGGGCCCCTGGGGAGGCGGCCGCCGGTGAACCGGTGCGCGGCGGCGTCTGGACACGATCGAGCAGCGCCGATGCGTCGATCCTAAATCCAATTCTATCCTCCGATGCAGCGAGTGCAGCTATTCATGCAATGTTGGTTCCTGGTTTGATCGGCCAGGACCCGGTCAGCGGCGCGTTTGTGCCCGAAGGCAGCATGTCCGAACGATGGGAAGTCTCCGACGACGGTCTGGTCTGGACCTTCTACCTGCGCGACGGCGTAACCTGGAGCGACGGCGAACCGGTCGACGCCGCCGACTTCAAATTCACCTATGACGCCATCGCCAGCGATCTGGTCGAAACGCCGCGCAAGAGCAGCGTCGAGTTGATCGAGAGTATCGAGGTGATCGATCCGTTGACTATCCAGGTCACCTTCAAACAGGTCAAATGTGATGGTCTCGGCGATCTCGGTCTGGGGTGGTTGCCAAGCCATCTCTTTGCACCTGATTTCAGCGACGTGATGACCAACGATTACAACCAGGCGCCTTCGGTCAGCGCCGGACCCTTTGTCTTCCAGAGTTGGACGCGCGATGACAACACAATCCTGACGCGCAATGAGAGCTACTGGGAAGGCGCTCCGTACATGGATGGCATGATCTACCGCGTCGTGCCCGACTCTGGCACGCGGCTGGCGCAGCTTCTCAGCGGTGAGATCGACACCACCAGCCTGGAGCCGACACAGTTGAGCAGCGTCGAGGGCAACCCTAACATCAATATCTATAGTTTCCAGGACGACGGCTACGACTACATCGGCTTGAATCTCGCCAATCCGGCCAATCCGCAGCCTGGCAAGGACGAGGAGGGCAACCTGATCGAACAGGATCCGCACCCGATCCTGAGCGACCGCAACGTGCGCAAAGCCATCGCCCACGCGCTCGACTACAAGACGATCATCGACAGCGTCTATTTGGGCCGCGGCTATCAGATCGCCTCCAACGTGCTGCCGGCGGTCGAATGGGCGCACGATCCGTCGATTGAACCGTATGCCTACGATCCGGAGCTTGCCCGCCAATTGTTGGAGGAGGCAGGATGGGTCGATAGCAACGGCGACGGCGTGCGCGAGAAGGATGGCGTCGAGCTCAAGCTCGTGTTGGTCACGAATGCAGGCAACAAGGTGCGTGAAGACCTGGGCGCGCTGGTGCAGGATCAGCTTGGACAAATCGGCTTCAACATCGACTTCCAGGCCATCGACTTTGGCACGCTGGTGCAGCAGCTTCTCGGTCAGACCTACGACATGGTGATCATCGGCTGGACGGGTATGGGCGCCGACCCGAACGACGACGTTTTCTGGCGCTCTGACTTCGACACACCGGGCAGTGGCTTCAACTTCGTCAGCTATCAGAACCCGCGCATCGACGAACTGCTGCAGGCGGGCGTCACCGTGCCGGGGTGCGACCCTGAGGAACGCGCGCCGTTCTACAAGGAAATCCAGCAGATCATCCACGACGACGTGCCCTACGTCTTCATTTCGGGCGGCGTCGGCGACGTCGGCTACAACAACCGCTGGGCCGGCATCGACCCTGGCCCGTGGAGCTTCTACTGGAACGTGCACCAGTGGTGGAACAAGACGCTGGCACCGTGAGGTGAACGGAAAAGCGTCTTACAGTGAAATGGTTGCGTGTTGCGTGTTGCAGCGTGTTGCATCCTGGATGGCTGTGACACGCAATACGCAGCACGTCTCCACCCAATACGCAACACGCAACACTCCACACGTCGTGGCTGAGATCGGCGTGATCAGCGCCGTGCGCCCGCCCGAAACCGCCGCCGAAACCTAAGCGACGCTGGCTGAGCCGGGCGCCGAGCTGATCGCCGTGGCGTTTCAGTGGCACGGATAGACCCATCCACGCAGGTTGTGGAGCGATCTGTCAGATCGCTCTATAACCTGCGAAATTATTTTGGCGTCATCAGCCAGGAGCCATGCTCCGTATGTCCCAAACCGTCACATTGCGCGAAGTTGCTGAGTTAGCTGGCGTTTCATTGGGCACTGCTTCCCAGGCGCTCAACAACCGCCCCAACGTATCACCCGACACCCGCACACGCGTCCTGGACGCAGCACAGGCGCTGGGTTATCAGGTGCGTATGGTGACGCCACCGTGCCCGGAAAGCGAAGTCTCGCTGCTGGGGATGCTGGTCAAGCATGATTACGGTCTGGAAGTGAGGGTCAACCCGTTCTACTCGCACGTGCAAGCTGGCGTCGAGCGCGAATGCCGCCAACGCGGGATCAACTTGATGTACGCCAACATCGAAGTCGACGCCAGCAACCATCCGGTGCTCTGACCCCAGTTGATCCGCGAAGATCGGCTGGAAGGGCTGATCCTGGTCGGCGCCTTCATTGAGGGAGCGATCGATCAGCTCAAGCGGCAGATCAACATGCCGATCGTGCTGGTCGACAGCTATGCGCCGCACCTGCCCTACGACAGTATGGAGACCTACATTTGTATCCGGCCGCGCCGAGCTCGCTGTCTCGTTTGTGCGACGGAGCCAACGACGACGCAGGTATTGGAATGGTATGACCAACGCAGTCCCCATACGAAAGCCTATGACCGCTATCTGCTGAAACAACTGGTCAACAGCACGATTGAAGAAGTGAGCCTCAGCGAGAATGTCGGCTATGACGCCATCGTCGGTGCGCTCAACCGCCAGATCGACACCAAGGTGGACTGGGAGCAGGTTGACGATTTGAGCACCGTTGGCATCGACGAAGTCGCCATGAGCAAAGGGCGCAAGAACTACGCCGCCATCATCACAACACGCCAGCAAGATTGAATGCAACCTGTTTCCGGCCTTTCGTCAAGACACTAACGTCGCATTAGAAGCTGATCATTAACTACTTTGCTGACCGCGTCACCAGTGGCTTTGTTGAAAGGTTGAATAACAAGATCCGCACCATCACCCGCCGTTGTTATGGCATACGCAAACCATCAACCTTATTTCAAAGACTCTGGCTTAACCTGGAAGCTCGCCTCTTTTATGCGACCAAGTGGCGCTCCACCTTGTCAACCACATGAATTCCGGAAGAACCAAGACAGGCAATAGATCAATTAATCTGTACGCAGATTACGCAGAAATCAAAGTTTCTCTGCATAATCTGCGCAATCTGCGGATCAAAATAGGTTAAAGTCAGCTCATCCGCAGATTTCGCAGATTGCACAGATTTTGGGATTTATCGGCGGATGGTTATATCTACCGCATGAAGCCGGAGCGTCCCTTCACCTTCTTCCTGCTCGGCTGTCGCAACGTCACCTTCCGCGAGCTCACGATCCGCGATGGCGCGCTGTGGACGGTGCGCCTCTCCGGCTGCGACGACGTGTTGATCCACGGCGTGCGCATCGACAACGACCTGAAGCTGCCCAACAACGACGGCATCGACCTCGACCGCTGCCGCAACGTGCGCATCAGCGACTGCCACATCGTCAGCGGCGACGACTGCATCGTGCTCAAGACCTGCGCAGAGACGGCGGCGTATGGCGATGGCTGCGAGAACATCGTCGTGCGCGGCTGCACGCTGATGTCGACCTCGATCGCGCTGTGCGTGGGCTGTGAGTGCATGGCGCCGATGCGCAACATCATTTTCGACGCGTGCGTGATCCAATCCAGCCATCGCGGGCTGGCGGTGCGGCTGAGCGAGGGCAGCGACATCGAAAATGTGCTTTTCAGCAACATGATCGTGGAGACGCGGCGCTTTCATCACGCCTGGTGGGGCAGCGGCGAGCCGATCTGCGTCAGCGCCGTGCCGTGGGATGCGGAGCGCAGCATCGGCGTCGTGTGCAACGTGCGCTTCACCAATATTCTCTGTCGCAGCGAGAACGGCGTCTACGTCGAAGGCTGGACGCCCGACCGCGTGCAGAACCTGCTCTTCGAGAACGTGCGCGTCGAGCTGAGCCGCTGGTCAAGATGGCCCAGCGCCCGCTACGATCGCCGTCCCTGCCCGACCGACTAGGCCGCCGACCCCGAACAGGGATTTCTGCACCACCCGACCACCGGTTTCTTGCTGAACAAGGCGCAGCAGATCACGCTGCGTCACTGTCAGGTGGTGCGGCAAGACACGAGCGGTGCGGAATGGGGCGCGCCGCTGGAAGTCATCGATGTCGCGGGTCTTGTGGTGGATGGCTTCGATGGCGGTTGAGCAAGACAGTCAGAACGAGGGGCATGAGTAAACCTGGGGTAGGGACATCAATACATTGTGTCTTTCTGCATCAAGTGAACGCGTCTGCTTCACATTAGGACAACAATTCATTGCGTAGAACATTGCCTCCGGCGTGACGGGCTACCATGTCACGCCGGAGGCGATGACGTACGGCTAATGCCCCCAACTTGAAATACATCCGCGTGAACCGGACACGATGTATCGATGTCCCTACGATGACATCTGCTTCACTTGCGCCGACGAGAATCAGGGAGCGCCGCGCTGCACCGCTGGCAGGTGCAGCCGAAACACCGGCGGCGGCGCAACCCGCTGATCGAGCGCGAGATGCAGCAGCGTGATCGACCACGGCGCAAATTCATGCGTGACGGCGTCACCGTTGGCAAGAACGGACGTCGGCGGCTCGGTCAGCGCGTCGGATGGATCGCTGCTGCCGTTGTAGGAAACACTCTGCGCTGTCAACGACGCCGCCTGCACGACATACGCCGCGCCGCCGTTCAACGCCCCACTCTCCGCCGTAATCGTCGCCGTGACTGGAGCAGCGCTCTTGTTGATTGCCAGCAGTGACAGCGTGGTCGTGTTGACCCGACCGGCATAGACGCTGAGCTGCGTGGCTGCGTCCAACGTGCCTGTCACCGGCAGCATCTCCGCCCCAAAGCGCGCCCACAGCGGATAGACGTAATACTGCGGGGCGCGGAAGAAGCCGTTGTCCTCGTGCAGCAGCGCATATTCGGCGCCGTTGCTGGCGCGCCCGTTCACCAGATCCCACTGGTTGAGCATGGCGTAACCGTGTTTGATCGCCTGCCCAATCGAGTCTGCCAGAAAGAGCGCGTTGACGGCGCGCGTCATCAACTGAGCGTTGTCCTGATCCTGCACTGAGATCAGGTTGAATTCGGTTGCCGCAACTGGCGCACGGCGCCCGCCGGCATGGGCGTCGAACGCGTCATCCAGCGCGCGGCGGATGCTCGCCCAGTGCGTCGAGGGCTGCGCCAGGATCGTAGCGTGTCCCGCGGCGTTGTTGGGCGGCGGCTCGAAGTAGGCGTAGGGATGGATCGAATAGAAATCCAGCGCATCGCCTGCCGCTGCCATCACCTCGATGCCCCAGTTGTTGAAATTCGTCCAGTCCGGCACGGCGGGCGTGCCCGGTTCCTCATAGCCGACTGCGCCGACCAGGATCGTCGGATCGACCGCGCGCATGGCGGCGCGGAACTCCAGATAACCTTCGTGACGTGCGGCGTCGCTGCCTTTGCCGTTGACGTACTCGGTCCCGTCGCACGTCCAAACATCCTCCCAGCCCCACGCCAGGCACTGCGCGCCGCCGGTTGCGGGCTTGCCGCCATAGACTTCGTTGCCAAACTCCCACAACTTGATGCCGACCGGTTCCGGGTTGCCGTGCGCGGCGCGCAACTGCGCCCAGTGCCCAACGGTGTACCAGTTCGTGCCGCGGATGTCCACACCGAGCACGCGGTCGTCGTCGACCGCGCCGTTGAAGAACGCCACCACCGCCGCTGCTTCCAGCGCCGTGCCGTTGGGGTTGACGACCCACATACCCGTCGTGTTGGTGGCTTGCAGAAAGTCAATAAAATCGGTCGGGCGCGCCACCCAGCCTTTCCACGGACAGGGCAGCGCGCCGTCGATGTCGCGATCCTGCTCGCAGCTCAGCCAGGCGTAGCTGTTGCTCCAACTGCCGCCGGGCATGCGCAGCACGGTCAATCCCGACGCGGCGGTGCGCGCCCGCAGCGTGGCGTCGCGGAAGCGGTTGCGTCCCAACCAGGCGGGCAGATTGCTGCCCAACATCTCCGGCGGAATGGGCTGCGCTGGCCCCGTCGCGTCGATGTGGATCGCTGCGTTCAGCGGCTCCTGGATCGGCATTGCGCCGCCCACCAGCCGAAGATCGTCGATGAAAAACGTCGGCTGCCCGCTGCTGACCGCGCTTTGCAGCGCAATCGATCCGAGCGAGCCGCCGGCGACGCCCAGCTCCGCCAGCGGAATCGTCGCAATGCGCCATTCGTCTGCCGTCGGTTCGCCCGCCAGAAAGTCGGCAAGATCGACCTCGCTCTGCGCCGGAAAGACGGCGCCGGCGCCAGCGCGCACGAAGATCGACTGCCCGCCCACGCTGCCACCATGCGCGGCAAAGCGCAGCGCAGTGTAGCCGGTCAGGTCGAGGTCGCCGCCGGGACGCACCAGCCAGAGCGCGCCCCAGTTGCCCGGCTGGAAGGTCACGCCGATGGCGCGTTCGCTGCCGGAATAGGCGGTGGTGGCGGCAAAATCCACGGCGGCGTCGAACGACCAGTTCTGAAACGAAAGCGCCATTGCATCGTCGTAGATGACTTTGTCAGGCGGCTGGTCGGGCTCTAGCCTGAGCGCCTGCGCCGTCATTAACGCACACGCGCTCAGGCTGACAGCGATGCCGATGGCGCTAAGCATCCACATGAGACGTCTAAGCATAACTCCTCACAGATTGGTATGTCTGGCAGAACAAGTATGTGGGTCCACTTCACATTTGGCTGCGCCATCGCCGGCTCCTCCTGGCCGCCGACATAGTGAAGGTCGACCAGGGTATTGTACAACAAGGCTGCGCGGTGGCGGTCGCCGATGCGCACTGCCTGCGTCAATGCTTCCTCCACCAGCGGGATGGCGCACGCCGGGTCGCCAGCGTCAGCGTGGACGAGCGCCAGGCTGTTGAGCGCCGCAGCCAGGATGCTGACATCCTGCAGCGGCCGTGCTGCGGCAGTTTCGGCGGTGTGCAGCCCTTGCTGTGCCAGGTCAGCGGCGCCGCCGATCTCACCACCGCGCATCACAGCCAGGCTGTCGCTCAGTCGATCAAAGAGTCGTCCCAGACGATGCTCCAGGTCGGCGCGCTGATCGGCAGAGCAGTGCGCCAGCGCGACGGTGTATTTTTCATCCGCAAGACGCTGCTCTACACTGTACTGACCACGCTGCTGGCGGTGCTCTTCTTCGGCAGCGTCATCCTGCTCCAGCGCGTCTTCGAGGCGATGACGGGACAGCAGTCGCAGCTTGCCATCGTGCTCTCCACGCTGGCGATTACGGCGATCTTCAGCCCGCTGCGCCGCCGCATCCAGGATTGGATCGACCGCTGCTTCTACCGCAAGAAGTACGACGCGCAGCAGGTGCTGGCGCAGTTTGCGCTCACGGCGCGGGATGAGACGGATGTGAACGTGCTGGCTGCGGAACTGGCGCGGGTGGTGGCTGAGACGTTGCAGTCGGAGCGTGTCAGTATCTGGCTCCAGCATCACGACGCTTCAGCACGGGTTGGCGCGATAGGGCATCAACCTGACTCGCCTGAGTAGGACTATTTGGCTGCAGGCGGCTGATCCCCGCGCACTGCCCAGAGAAACGGCAGCGCCTTCGTTATCCTCACGCCTTGATAAGAGTTGCTGAGAGGTGCAAAGTGCGGATCATAGGTGACGACAAAGTCGGCTTTTCCTGCAAGCGCGCAGGCTATCACAACATCATCATCGGCGTCATCAGGAATCAGTCGGATGACTGCTGCTTCTTGTATGTCCACCCACTCGGCGAAGGCATCGAGCAGTGCCACGAATGTCTCAATCTCGCTGCGGGCGACGCCACGCTCAACCAGTTTCTCGATCAACTCGTCGACAATGGCAGTGCACACCACCAAGGTGAACTCGTCAGCCAGCCAGCGGTCGATCAATTCCTGGGTAGGGCTTGTCGGGCTGCGGCTGAGGAATGCGGAGACGATGACGTTGGTGTCGAACACCGCACGCAGTCGCTCAGTCACCCTCCCAGTCTCCTTCGATGGCTGTGTTGGCTGCAATCGCTTGCCTACGGATCGTCTCGCCAACGGCGCGTAGCTGCGTCGCAAGCTCTTCTCGGGGTAAGGTGCGTAGGGCTACGGCGCGTTGGCGCGCTGCCTGGCGAATGTCCGCAGCCGCCTGTGCGGCTCGTTGTCGCTTCAGAAATGCAACAACATCCAACACAATGGCCAGGTCGTCATCCGGCAGGCTGGCGACTTCAACCACTGTCTGCCGCAGCAACGATTGATCGATGGCTTGGGCCTGGTTCATAGAGTTTGTTTCCTTTTGACCTTTCTCGACTGTGCTAACCAACTGGATTATAGCGTCAGGGATGATCGTATCCAAACGATGATGTTTCGGCGCTGGGGAGCCAGCACGCGGCAAAGGAGTAACCTGAAGTGACGACATCAACTGTTGCGTCAATCGAGCCTGTGGCTGAAGAGGGGGCGCGCCGGTGGAACCGGCTACTGATTGGCGTGTTTGCGCTATCAGCAACCTGGCCTACCTGTTGATCCCGCTCTCGATCACGGTTGCCATCCTACGCTATCACCCGTGGAACATCGACGTCATCATCCGCAAGACGCTGCTCTACACTGTACTGACCACGCTGCTGGCGGTGCTCTTCTTCGGCAGCGTCATCCTGCTCCAGCGCGTCTTCGAGGCGGCGACGGGGCAGCAGTCGCAGCTTGCCATCGTGCTCTCCATGCTGGCGATTGCGGCGATCTTCACTTTCTGAGATTCTCGAGATCGATGAAGTTAACTGCAACATCGTCAACCATGACAACGACCCGGTCACGATAGCATTCAACGAACTCTACGCCCGGCAACGAAGTCAACAGATCGATACGATTGGGAGGATAACCAAGCTGAATGATCTGATCGGCAACCAGGAAATCTTCGGAGGTTAAGCCTAACGAATCAAAGCCAAACTGTTCGAGCCAGCGACAACCTGCACTGCGTTTTCTCGATCCAGCCAAAGCCAGATGTCCAGGTACTTGGTATAGCGCAGATGGCCGTGCAGCGCCACTGCATAGCCTCCAACAACCAGATAACGTACGCCGTTATCGTTTAACGATTGTACAAACTCTTTGAAGTCTGGGCTGAGTATCATCGGTCCAACCGTGAAACTCGCGGTGAATTGCCTCGAGCGCGGCTAAGCGATCCACAGGCGGCTGACTCTGCCAGTAGTGGAAGTCAGAAGGTGGACTGCTCAGTCCCACTTTGCAGTAGACTTTGGCGATCGCACGTGGTTGATATTTCGATTTCATAGTCGAACTGTACTGTACTCGTTGGTTTCCAGGCAAGCCAATTCTCCGTCATATTTTTTTTCTGCGAGATGTGTTTCGTAACGCTTGTCAGACGTTTCATTGCCACCCTGTGCAAGAACGGGGAAGCGCTCCGGGCAATGCGCGCAGGGGACGCTGGTCAGCCGATGGCTAACTTGACGACTGTGAACCAGCAACCTGATACAACCACGATGACGCCGTATATACGCTGCTCAGAAGTGCGCTTGCATACACAGTTGACGAAGGCGGCGAGTTGGTACATCATTGCTGCGATGTTGGTGGTTGCGCTGGTAGTGGCTGCGTGCGCTGCGTCAGTGGCTATGCCTGCGCCGACCCCGGCGGCGATGGTGACAGTTTCGGATCCGGCATCAGTGCGCCGGCTGAACTTCCGGCGGGGCCAGCGACTGTGACTAATAGCAACCACCGCCAGGCGCCGCGCTTGCTGCTCTTTGCCCGCCTCAACGCAGAGGTGATGTCAGAGCAGTTCATGGCGGCGCTAACGACCGACCGAACCGGCGGGGCTGCGCTTGCGCTGACGTCGACCTGGGTGGCAGGGAGGTGATCCCCGCCGCCAGCAAGTCGGTGATCTTTGACCTAAGCCAGGCCGCTACGTGGTGCTGGACTTAGCTGCGACGCCGCCACATACTGCCCGGTTCACGGTCGCAGCCAGCCGCACCGCCACCCCCACTGTGCCAGCCGCAGCATTCACTGCCGAACTGGTCGACGATCAGCTCGTCATGCCCGACCACATCAAGGCTGGCGCGCAGACCTGGCAGATCGAAAACACGGGCGCCCGGATGAACTCGCTGTGGGTGCTCAGGCTGAACGCAGGCGTGCGCGTGGAGGACGCGCTGGCTATGATCATGAGGGGTTCTGCGTAGCCGAATCCGCCGCCCTACCAGGAGATGGTCGTGTGGACGCCGATGAGCGCAGGAGAGCGGGTCTGGCTCACCGTAGACCTTCCCGCGGGCGCCTATTCTGTAGTCACCATCATGCTCGACTTCGCCGCTGACCCGCCCAGGCTGCGCCAGGAACAGGGCATCATGCGCCCGTTACTGGTGACGGAGTAGCGGCAATGAGGAAATAGTGCAGCAGGTGCTGGTGAAGATGTGGTTCAAGATTACATGCCGCCTGCTCCGGGAATTTTGCGTAAAGGAGAAACCGTATGTTGCGCATTTCGTCACACTTTTCCCAGCGCCTGCTGGCGCTGCTTTGCCTGGCTGGGCTGCTGACCTCGCCCGTGGTTGCGAGTCTGCCGCGGCGCGTCCGTGCGGCGCCGGGCGGCAATGCCGTGGTCAACGCGCCATGCGGTGAGGCGGAGTTCAACGTGGCGCTGGAGACCGTGGTCAACTCCGGCGGGGGCGTCATCACCTTCAACTGCGGCGCGGTCACCATCCCCTTCACCTCTCACAAGGTCATCACCAGCGCAGTGACGGTGGACGGCGGCGGCGTCATCACCCTGGACGGCGGCAATCACAACCGCCTCTTCTACGTCGGGCAGACGGGGCATCTCACACTGCGCGGCCTCGTGCTCACGAACGGCAACGCCATCGACCTCTACAATAGCAACTATGGCGGCGCCGTGCGCGTCGAGAACGGCGGCCGGCTGGACGTGGAAAACAGCACGATCCGCAACAGCCACGCCGACTGGGCCGGCGGCGCAATCATCGACTTCCAGGGCATCGTCACCCTCACCGACAGCGTGATCGAAGGCAACTCCAGCAGCTACGGCGCGATCAACAGCACGGGCACACTCACGCTGATTCGCACCGTGGTGCGCAACAACACGGCGACCCTGGGCGGCGGCGGTCTGAGCGTGGGCGGGACGGTTTCCATCCAGGACAGCACACTCGAAAATAATGTGGCGCCCCAGGGCGGCGCGCTCTTCGTGACGCCGCCCGGCAATGTGACCATCACCCGCAGCACCTTCAACGGCAACCGGGCGGAACATGCCAACCCCGAACAGGCGCTGGGCGGCGCAATCATCAGCTCCGGCCGGCTGCTCATCGAGGACAGCACCTTCGACGGCAACCGCGCCCAGGGCTACGGCGGCGCACTGGTGAATGGCCCCGGCGCCGAAGAGGCCGCCACCACGATCCGCAGCGTCACCTTCACGGCGAACCAGGCGGCTATCAACGGCGGCGCCATCGACAACCGGCGCGGCCCCCTGTCGATTGCCAACGCCACGCTGAGCGGCAACAGCGCCAGCGCTGGCGGCGCCATCCAGAACCTGCTGGGCCCGGTCATGATCACCTACACGACGCTGGTCGGCAACACCGGCGGCGCGCTCAATCAGCGCATCGCCTACGAAAACGACGAACGCCAGCAGTTCCGCCTCAACCGCACCGTGCTGGCTGGCGGAGGCGCGTGCGCGGTCTCCGGGATTTCTGTGCTGTTCCCGCAGTTCCTTTCCGGCAACTATAACCTTGCCGAGGATGGCTCGTGCGCCGCGTACTTCACCCAGGCGGGCGACCGCAACAACACTGCGCCCCAGCTCGGCGCGCTGGCGGACAACGGCGGCGCCACCCTCACCCATCTGCCACAGCCTGGCAGCCCGCTGATCGACGCCGCTGCCTGTCTGGCAGAGATCGCGGTCGACCAGCGTGGGCAGGCGCGCCCGCAAGGCGCCGGCTGCGATATCGGCGCGGTCGATGTGGCCGGCGCTGGGCCCACACCCACCCCTACGGCATCGCCTACTGCGTCCCCCACCGCGACGCCGACGGCCACGCCACCCCCGCCGCGCGACATGCCGCCGCCGCTCATCCACGCCGACCTGCCCGGTGGGATCAAACCCACCATCGCCATCAACCCCAACCATGGCTACACGGGGCAGCGCATCACGGTGAGCGGAGAGTTGCCGGCCGGCTTTACGCGCGTGCGCGTCACGGCGGTGCTCAACAACCAGATGCTGGGCATGTATCTGGCTGACGGCGCCGCCGGTCGCTACAGCTTCGACTTCATCATCCCGCCGGACATGCGCACCAGCAGCATCGACCTCTGCGCGACCGTCACCGGTGCGGCAAACGCCGAGTTCGCCTGTGCGCCGCTGCAGATCGATCCGGCGCCGACGAGCAGGGTGATGGGGTCGCTGCCCAACGCTGGCGCCAATGCCCAGTTCAGCCTGCTCAATGCTGCGGGCAAAGCCATCTACAGCGCGCCGATCCAGCCCAACGGCGCGTTCGCGCTGAGCAACGTGCAGTCCGGTTTCTATGCCTACGCCATCACGGGCGGCACGCAGAAACCAGTCGCCGGCGGCTCACTCTATGTGCTCCCGGCGCAGGATGTGAATGTGGCAATCCAGATCATGGACGCCACCACCTGCTTGATGAATAAGAACAGCAACGGCCGCATCGAGGCGTCGCCCGCGCGGGCCACGTTCCGGCGCACGACGGGTCTGTCGCTGCTGCAAAACGCCCAGCAATACGACCCGACGATCCCCTTTGGCATCTACGTCAGTGGCGTGACCAATCAGGTGACCTTCGACGCTTATCCCCAGGTCACCGGCGCCATCCAGAAGGTGGTCTTCGAGGTGCTGGACTGGAATATCAACACCGTCGCCAGCGGTGAAGATACGACCGCGCCGTGGAGTTTCACGTTTGATGTCGGTCGCCTGCCCGCCAGCCGCGGTGCGCGCCACGCCACAATTGTCGCCACACCGTATGTCAATGGCGTCGCCGGTTGCCCCATCATGCACGACATCGAAGTCATCCCCAATCCCTTCCCCAAGGATGTCTTCCAGCCCGACTCCATCGTCTGGGACAGCAACGCCAGAACCTACCGCATCCAGGCCACCATTCCCTACATCCGCGACATCCTGCCCGCCGACTTCATGCTGCCGCCCACGAACGTCACGGCGCTGCCTTATCTGGGTCGCTACCACAACCGCCTCAACGCCGGCATCCGCGTCGTGGGCACGTTGAGTCTCGACGGCTTTGCCAACATCCGCGCCGTGCGCGCTATCGCCGAGGCCGAGCTGATGAACGAAGAGGTGATCCCACGCGACACCGGCATCGACATCTACAAACCCGATCTCTACCTGCCCGTGGCAAACCTCAACAGCGTCGGCTTCCCGCTGGGACCCTATCCGCTGGCGCCGAAATACTACGCGCCGACGCCTTTCCTCAGCGTGCCGGTGATCACCTTCTTCGGGCTGGTGGATGTCACCGTGCATGGCAGCGCAGGCATCGGCGGCGCGGTGACCATCGGCGGCTACATTCAACCGCTGCGCCCCGGACTGTCCGCCATCATCGAAGCAACCGGCAACGCGCACGCCGAGCTGGGCGTTGGTCTGCGGCTGCTGCAAGGGTTGGCGCAGGCGGGCGCCACCTCACGCGTGGATGCCGAGTTAGGCGTGCCCTTCTCCTTGCAGGTGCTGCCCCAACAGCAGGCAAAACTCGACGCCTGTTTGCAGATGATTTTCTCCGTGCGCGCCTTTGCCGAGGCGTTCGGCGGGCTGGGCGGCGCGGCAGAGTGGAGCGAAACCAAAGAGATCGCCAAATACAACGGCTGCCTGAACATCATCAACACCGAAGGGCGCCGTGCCTTCGCCAGCGAGCCGATCACTCCCAGCGTGCCCGCTCTGCTGGCGTCGCCCGCCATCGCCATTGCGCCCGATGGCACGCAGCTTTCCGCTTACGTCGAAAACACCGCAGCGCCCGGTGCAACACCTCAGGTGCAGGTGCTGGCGCGCTTCCGCACAGCGAGCACGGCAGCATGGAGCGCGCCCATTGCCCTCTCCAACCCAACGCACGGCGCCCGCACGCCGGTGGTTGGCTTTGCCGGGCCGCAGGCGACGCCGATCGTGGCCTGGGTGGAGAACATGCTCACGCCCGCCGAAGCATCGGCGCTGGGGCCAGACCTGAACGCGCATCTGCGCCGCCAGGAGATCGCCTACAGCACGTGGAACGGAACAGCCTGGAGAGCGCCGGTCTATCTCACCGCCGACCAGGTGGGCGATGGCTTGCCCGCGCTGGCAGCCAGCAGCGCCGGCGCCGTGCTGGCCTGGACGCGCGACCCGGACGGCAACGCCGCCACCCGCGCCGACCAGCGCATCGCCGTCGCCCGCTTCGACCCGAATGCCGGTGTGTTCGGCGCGTTCGAGCTGCTGACGGCGGGCAGCGGCGGGCTGAACGGCGATGTGCAAGCCACCTATGATCTGAGCGCCAATCCGCCTCGCCCCTACCTGGCCTGGAGCCACGACGCCGACGCCGACCTGCTCACATCCGCCGACCGCAGCGTGGCTGTGGCGTATCACGACGGCAGCCAGTGGGTGTTGCTGGATACAACCGCACTGCCGCACGCGGTGGACTCGCCCGCCATCAGTGTTGGCGCTGGCGTCCTCCATCTCGCTTTCCTCGTGCGCGAGGCCAGCGCCGATGGGACGGTGGCGCTGTTGGGCGCCAACGGCGTGCTCTGGACGGCGCTGTGGCAGGACGGTCAGTGGCAGGCGGCGCCCTTGCCCGGCGACGACGGCGGGGCTGTCTACGCCGAGCGCCCCATTCTTGCCACCCAGGGTCAGGAATCGCTGCTGCTCTTCCGCCGTTTCGAGTCCGGCGAAGACAACAGCAGCCTGGGTCAGCTTGCGTTGAGCCAGCAGATGGGCGGCGCCGCCTTCTCGCCGCCGCTCTACCTGACCGACGAGCCGCGCGAGAACTGGCTGCCGGCGCTGGCGGTTAGTCCGCTGGATGGCGTGGCCGCGGTGCTCAAAGTGGCGCGCACCACGGCGGTCAACGCGTCGACGCTGCGCCGCATCGATGCAAGCCAGAGCACGATGGCGGCAGAGGAGACGGTCTTGAGCATGGCCGATGCACCGGTCGATGCGCTCACGGTGGCGACGGCGGCAGACCCCGCCATGGAGCCGCTCACGGCGACGGCGACATCACCCGCGCCGGGTGAAGTGGTGACCGTCACCGTGACTGTGCGCAACATGGGGCGCGGCGCCGCAACGGGCGTCACCGTGGCGTTGTATGCGGGCGAGACGGGCAGCGGTGCACTCATCGCGTCCGCGCCGCTGCCGCACGCGCTCGGTTTTGGGGAAAGCTTCACGTTGCAGATACCCTATCCAGCCAGCGGCGGCGAGCAGACGCTCAACGCCATACTGACGACAACCGGCGAGAACCAGAGCACAGGGAACGACCGCGCCGCGCTGACGTTGGGTCATCTGAGCACGCCGGTCATGGGCAGCGTCACCGAAAGCGGCGAGTATCTCGATGCGCTGGCGATTGCCTGGGTGGGTGCGCCCGACGAGTACGTGAGCGGCTATCGCATTCTGCGCGGGGATGCAGCAACCGGCCCCTTCGAGCTGGTGGGCGAAGCCAGCATCAACAACTTCACCGACGTCCAGGTGACGCGCGGGCGCGAGGTCTGCTATGCGGTGGAAGCATACAACGCGAATTCGTTCTCAACGCGCAGCGCGGCAAGCTGCGGTGTGCTGCCGCTGCTCAACGTCTACTTGCCGGCGGTGCAGCGTTAGTTCTCGTCGGCGCAAGTGAAGCAAATGCCGTCGTAGGGACATCAATACATTGTGTCTTTCTGTGTCACATCAACCAGACACGATGTATCGATGTACCTACCGTAGATTTACTTACGCCTGCCTGTACCAGCTTGTCCAGCTATTTCTGCGCAAGCCAATTCGTCCACAACGGCTTTTCGAGCATAATCCATATCGTAACGTTTTGGAGACGTTGGGATGATATGCTTCACAGAAACAGCTAAGCGCCCAGATCGACACTCGCTGGAGACGCTGCGCAATTGATGGCAAACTTGACGGCTGTGAACCACCAACCTGATGCAACCACACTGACGCCGCTGGTGCACCGCTCGGAGGCGTTCTTTCGTGCGCTGTTGTGGCTGCTTGCCGTGTAAGGCTTTGCCGCCTGGGGCGCAGCGCTGGTCGACCGGCTGATGCACACGGTGCTGACCATGCTGTTGGCGCTGGTCTACTTTGGCAGCGTGATCCTCTTACAGGGGCTGGTCGGCGCGCTGGCTGGCATCGAGCAATCGACACTGGCGATTGCGGCGCTGTTCACGCCTTTGCGCCGCTGCATCCAGGCGATCATCGATCGGCGCTTCTACCGCAAGAAGTACGACGCCCAGCAGGTGCTGACGCAGTTCGCGCTCACTGCGCGGGATGAGACGGACATGAACGTGCTGCTGCGGAGTTGGCGCAGGTGTTGCAGGAAACGCTGGAACCAGAAGAGGTGAAGGTTTGGTTGAAAGGGACGCGACGATGGTGATCACGAATCTCGACCAGGTTTCAACCGCGTGGCTGACGGAGGTGCTCAGCCGCAGCGGCGCGCTGACGCGCGGCGCAGTGACAGGGTGTGACATGAACGCGGGCCGCGGCAACTGGTCCCGCAACTGCACGCTGCACCTGCGCTATGCACCGGACGCCCAGGGCGAGCGGCCCGCGCGGCTCTTCCTCAAGCTGGTCAATACAGACCTGGGCGATGGCGAGTTCTTTGGCCCGTCCGAGGTCCACTACTACACCCGCGACTATGTGAACGCGCCCGACGCGCCGCTGCTGCGCTGCTATGACGCTGCTTGGTCGCCGGCTTTGCAGCGCTACCACGTCCTGCTGGACGACGTCTCAGCGACGCACGTCAACGCGTCCGAGAAGGAGCCGACCTTGGCCTTTGGGCTGGCGCTGGCCGAGGGACTGGCCACACTGCACGCTCACTGGTGGTGCGGTGAACGGCTGGCCGAGGCTGGCGCGCCCATGCACAGCGCTGACCACATTCAGAGCTTCGTCGCCATCGCCGAGCCAGGGGTCGCTCACATCCTGCGGCGCTTCTCGCATGAGTTGCAGCCGCACTGGCCAGACCTCATGCGCGATCTATTTGCCCGGCACCCGCATGCGATGATCGAGCGGACAGGCGACCCCAACGGCTTCACACTGATCCACGGCGACACCGGCGAACAGAACATCCTTGTGCCACGCGAAGGCCAGCATCCGTTGTACATCATCGACCGCCAGCCCTTTGACTGGAGCCTGACCACCTGGCTGGGCGTATACGATCTGGCCTACGCTATGGTGCTGGACTGGCCGACCGACCTGCGCCGTCAATGGGAAATGCCCGTCCTGGCACGCTACCACGCCCGGCTCGTGGAGCACGGCGTGCAGGGCTACACCTGGCAACGGCTGGTCGAAGATTACCGGCTGTGCCTGCCGATGGGCGTCTACGTCGCCGTGGAGTACTGTCGCGGTGGCATCAACGAGCGCTGGATCTCCGCCTGGCTGACCATGCTCCAGCGCTCCCTGACCGCGTGCGACGATCTGGATTGCCGCGCACTGTGGCAAGGAGGTGCATGAAGCATCTCATCTCCACCTGCGGCGTGCGCGATGACAGGCAGCCACGTGTGGCACGTGACGGAGCAGTCTCTATCGGCGAGTAAGGAATCTCACGCCAAGACGCCAGGAGAAACGTCTTTGCGCCTTTGCATCTTTGCATGATATAAGCCTATTGCCGCTAGAACTAGAGAACGGTGTTTGAACTGCGAGGAGGGTTGCCAATGCTGCGCAGGCGCGTCGTCCAAATGCTCGTACTGTTGATCGTTGTTAGCCTGTTGTTGTCGCCTCCTGCTCGGCCAGCCGCGGCAAGCACTGCTGCCCTGCTGCGTGCCCAAGCCGCCCCCCTCGACCCGGCTGAACTGGCCACGTGGCTGGAGCCGTTGATCGAGGAGCAAATGGCGGCGGCGCACATCCCCGGCGCGGTCTTCTTGCTGGTGCAAGATGGCCAGATCGCCTACGCCAGGGCATTCGGCCTGGCCGACCTGGCGCAGCAGACGCCCGTGAATGTCGAATCCAGCCTATGGCGGGTGATGTCCCTCTCCAAGCCGGTGACCGCCGTCGCGCTCATGCAGTTGGCCGAGCAGGGCAAGCTCGATTTGCACGCCGACGCCAACACCTACCTGCGCAGCTATCGGCTGCCGGAAGCGTTTGGCCAGCCGATCACCGCCGACCAACTCCTCACCCACAGCGCCGGGCTGGATTGGGACCTGGACGACATCGGCACGGCGGCGGCCAAACCCGCTGACCTGGTGGGTAACGCCCGCTTTCTCAACGACCATCCACCCGCCCGCGTCTTCCCGCCCGGCCAGCAGACGCTCTACAGCAACGCGGCTTTCAATCTCGCGGGACAGATGGTGGAAGACATCAGTGGCGTCCCCTTCGCTGAGTACATCGACCGCAACATCTTCCAGCCGTTGGGGATGACCCGCAGCAGCTTCGTGCAGCCGCCGCCGCAGCCCGCGGGGCTGGTGACCGGCTATGAGTTCGACGGGGAGAACCACCAACCAGTGCCGCTGCCGCTGTGGCAGGATCCGCCTTCACGGTCGCTGACCGCCACTGCGCCGGACATGGCCCGCTTCATGCTGGCGCTGCTGGGCGGTGGCAGCCCGATCCTGTCGCCGGACGCCGCGGCGAGCCTGCTCGACACCCACTTCACCTATCGGGAAGGAACGCCCGGCGTCGCCTATGGCTGGGACGTGGTGACCCGGCCAGGGGTGGCGGGAGTCTGGAAAGATGGCGCCGCCGCGGGCGCACTCAGTCGCATCGTCCTGCTGCCAGAAGATGGGATCGGCTTCTTCCTGGCCTACAACCTGGACGACGGCTTCGGGCTGGGCAATGCGGTCATGGCCGAGTTTCTGGATCGGCGCTTTCCCGTCGCGCCGCACCTGGCGCCCTCCCAGCCCGGCGCGGCGGAGCGGGGTCAGGCGCTGGCGGGGGTCTACCGGCTGACCGACTACTCGCGCCAAACAGTCGCCAAACTGCTGCGCTTACCCTGGCCCGACTATCCACAGGTCACGGCGCAAGCCGACGGGCGGCTGCTGGTGCAGTTCGGGCCGGATGCGGCAACGAACCACGAACTGGTCGAGATTGCCCCGCGCTACTACCGCACCAGCGATGGTGAGATGGACTACGTCTTCTGGGAGGAGGAGCCGGGCCGACCGGCAGGCTTCGCCGTCGGCGCCTGGGTGACGGAAAAGGTGGCCTGGTATGACACCGGCCAGGCGCACATGTTGATGTTGGTCGCGTTCGCGGCCATCTTCCTGGGGAGCGCCGTGGCAGGAACGGTCATCGGCCTGCGTCATCCGCCTGCCAGCCGGCTGTCCCGCCGCGGTCTGTGGCTGCTGACGGCGACGGCGGCGTTGAACTTCACCTTTCTCGTCACCTTCTTCCTGGTCTTGCAGTGGGTAGTCAGCGGAGCCGCCAATGTCGACTTCGCCATCGGGATGCCCACTTGGATGACGGCGCTGGTCGCGCTTCCCCTGCTCACCACGGCGCTCACCGTGGGGCTGATCGTGGTGGGTCTGCTGGGGTGGCGGCGCCGCGCCTGGTCCGGGCGCGGGCTGGCGTTCTACGGTCTGTTCACCGGGGTCTGCCTGCTCTTTATTCCCTGGTTGAACTATTGGAATTTGTTTGGGTTCCGCTGGTGAGCACGGGGTAGTGTAGTAAATTGACCCCAGCAGACTTTTTCCAAATCGCAGCGTGCCGCGCCCCTGCTACTGAGATAGTGAGATAGCGACGACCGGCCGGCGTTGGGTGGAGACAGACACGGGGATGAACAGTGTGGCGAACGACGAATAGATGACGCGCAACAGGTGCTGGCGCAGTTTGCGATCACTGCGCGCGATGAGACAGATATGAACACGCTGACTACGGAGTTGGCGCGGATTGTAGAAGAGACGTTGCAGCCGGAGCGTGTCAAGGTGTGGCTGCGCAAGCCAGAACGGCCAGCCTGACCAGCGTTTACTGAGTTCGAGACAGCAGTGGCAGGCGCGTCGGCTATGCAAGCCAGCGGAGCGTTGTCAGTGCGACGCACGCCCCTAAATTGCAGTGTAGCCCGATGAGAAAGCCGAGATTCACCACACAGGCAGACAAGACATAACCAGAGAGGAGGAATCATATGAGCAGTGAAGCCAACAAGGCAGTTGTATTGCGTTATTTTCTGCAATCGCACAACGCGCCGTATGATCTAGATGTCATGGATGAGACTTGCAGCCCAGAGCACGCGGCGATCCACAAGGAATGGCAGCGGATGGAGCGTGCTGCGTTCCCGGACAAGCATTTCACCATCGAGCAGATCGTCGCAGAAGACGACAAGGTGCTGCTCCGGTGGACAATCCGCGCCACTCATCGAGGCGAGTTCTGGACACCGGTGGGTGCTGTACCGCCGACTGGCAAACCGATCAAGCTCACTTCCATGGCGCTCTTTCGTCTTGTGGATGGCAGGATCGTTGAAGAATGGAATGTCCATGACTGGCTCGATCTGCTGTTGCAATTTGGCGCCAGCATCACGCTGCCGGGACAGTTAGCAGCGAGTTGAGCGCGGATACACTTCGAGTTGGGGGTATCCGCCGCAGGCAGTCCGTCACGCCGGAGGCGATGACCTGCGACAATAGCTCCCTTCCAAAACATACGGCAGCTCGTAACACTTTTCGTAACGTCTTCCAGACGCTGACCACCTATCATCGGAGGCATGGTGACAACGACGACTTCTGGCTGGAACTTCTGGCCCCTGCGCCGCAAACCCAAGACAGACGCCGCGCCGACGATGCCAGCGTCCGCCCCGCCGCCGGTGCACGACATCCTGCTCGGTTGGGACATCGCACCGCACGATCCGCTGCTTGCCTACTTTCAGCACCACAGCGGCGCCGTGGAGGTGAGTCGGCTCAATCTCGACTCGCCGGCGCTGCGCCGTCTGAAGGAAGAAGGCATCCTCATCGTGGCGCCGTTGATCAACCAGGGCGAGGTGATGGGGCTGATCAACCTGGGGCAGCGACGCAGCGAGCAGGAGTATTCCAGCGATGACCGCCGCCTGCTCGACGACCTGGCCGCCCAGGCTGCGCCCGCGGTGCGCGTGGCGCAGCTCGTGCGTCAGCAGCAGTTAGCCGAGACGTGGTCATAAATCGAAAAGTGGGAAAAGCCGCACCCTGAAGTAGTCAAAGTGCGGCTACCTCCGTAGCATAGTAGTTGCGAAACCGGTCTACACCAGGAGGCAACGACATGCTACATCGAG
>BOKO01000031.1:10000-61591 GCA_016861025.1 Chloroflexota bacterium | reverse complement strand
GGGTCAGCCAGGCATGGCGCACCAGGGCGCCATCAGTCGCTGCATCGAGCAACAGCCGTGCCAGCCGCACCTCGACAGTGTGCAGCGAGAGGTCGGCGACCATACCAGCCAGATACGTGATACGGTCAGCCATGTTTGCCATCACGTGTAGTAGCAGATCGGGGCGTGCGGTCAACAGAGGTTGCAGCACAGAGCGATGTAGATGCCACAGCACACTCTGTTCCAGCGCAATGGCGGTAGCAGGGTTGGGGCGCGCCAAAAATACGCCGATCTCGTTGAACGATTCGCCGGCGCCGATGTAGCGCAATACCTGCTCACGTCCGTCGGGTGAGAACTTTACCACTTTCACCCAACCACTATGAACACTGTAAAGTCCAGCGTTGATCTCGCCTTCCAAAAAGACGATTGCGCCGGGTGCGTATTCGTGCCAGGTGGCAAGGCTCGCCAGCCTGTGCAATGTTTCAGCGTCAAGCCCGGCAAAATAGGGCGTCTGTTGAAGTTGTTCGTGCAGTGCATCTCGATCTGGATGACTCATTACCCTGGGATCATATCACACAAAAGGCAGTAAATCATTCTCCTGGCGCAAGCGCGGTCTATTTCGCGTTGGGGGCAGAGTCTGTTTTGTAGGTCATCGCCTTCGGCGTGACGGGCGCCATGTCACGCCGGAGGCGATGACCTACGACACGCGCCCCAAACTTGAAATACACCCGCGCAAGCGTTACCCTGGTCATGAAGCGTTCCACCAGCAATAACGCGTTGACCAGTGCGACTCCTGCTTCCTGCCCAAAGTCCTGGACGCCCCCACAGAGGCAGGTTTACTCTTTCACCAAGGACAATCACAACTAAAAGGGTAGATATTGCCATCCTTCCCATACCGTAACGCCAACGCCCGCCACGAGAACCGCGAAGTAAACAACCGTCGCCAAGGTGAAAAGATGCCCCAACAGGATGCTGCCCCCATCTTTTTCAATCTCCCCGATTGCGAAAAAGATGAGGGAAAGCGCCGGGAGCGTATTGCTGAAAGGGATCAATCCAAATGGAGCCATCAACAAGAGGGATGCAAGGATATATGCCAGCTTATTTATCAAGCCGGGGATGTTGCCGGTCAGCCAGGGCAAACGGTGAGGATGACTGATCTTTTCAAGACGGTGAAACCAGGGAAGCGCCTTCATCAAACCGGCGGTCAATGTTTCAGCAGCAATGGTTCGCCCGGCGATCTTTCCTGGAAGCCATAGATGGCGTTTGAAAAGTCGAGCAATCCCGATCAGGAGAATCGCTGTTCCAAACGCTGTGCTGACGCCAGGAACAGAGATTGGAATCAGGAAAATGAGAGAAAGAAAGATAGACAGCAAAAGCAGGCCGTCGTCTTCAAAGACGCCAAGAATTTGTGTCGTCGTTATGTTGCCTTGTGGCATGCCATGAACAATGGCTTCTAGTTTTTCACCTAGAGATACCTTGTGGATGTCTTTCTGACCGGAAGTCAGAGCCTTGTCTGTCATCATGCGATCGACCTCAAAAATTGAAAATTTCATGGCAGCCACCTGTGGTGGCTACGATGTGAAGTTGTGCAATCCTGTCCAGGCGACAGAACGGGCGCTTGTTTTTTCTACCGTTGGTTTGCAAACAGTTTTTCGAGCTCTGCATACACTAACACCAATGCACTTATGCCGATGCTCAAGAACAATTCAGGCAAGGTCAACGCTGTGGTCTTGAGATAATCCTGTAAGGTCGGGACGTAAATTGCCGCCATCTGCGCGACGACCACTGCCGCCGCTAACCCGAACAAAGGTTTGTTCGAGAGCAGGCCGACCTTGAAAATCGAGTCGTTGCCGCTGCGAATGCCTATCGCCTGCCAGACTTGTGCAAAAGCCAGGGTGGTGAACATGATTGTCTGCCAACTTTCGTAACCGGCGAAGTAGCGCCATGCACCTATCCCAAGCGAGAGCGCGCCAATCAACACACCAAAGCGTATCACCTGTCCGCCAACGCCGTCGCTGAAGATGCCTGCATTTGGCGCAATCGGTTTGCGCTTCATCACATTCCGTTCGGCAGGTTCCAACCCCAAACCCATCCCAAGCAGGCCGTCGGTCAGCAGGTTGAGCCAGAGCAGTTGCAGGGGCAACAGTGGGGCGGGAAGACCGATCAGCACGCCCGCCAACATCACCAGAATTTTGCCGACATTGCCGCCAATCGAGAATTTAACGAATTTGCGCAGGTTGTCGTAGATGACGCGACCTTCCTCCACCGCTGCCACGATGGTCTTGAAATTGTCATCCTGCAAAACCATTGTTGCGGCTTCCTTCGAGACATCTGTGCCGGTGACGCCCATCGCCACGCCGATGTCGGCGGTTTTCAGGGCGGGGGCGTCGTTCACACCGTCGCCGGTCATTGCGACCACATGACCGCGCGCCTGCAAGGCGTTCACAATCCGCAGTTTGTGCTCCGGTGAGACGCGTGCAAAGACTGCAATCTGCTCCACTAGCTGACGCAACTGCTCATCGTTGAGCTTGTCCAGCTCTGCGCCGGTCATCGCCCGGCTTTTATCATCTGCAATGCCCAACTCACGCGCGATATGCAGGGCGGTCAGTGGGTGGTCGCCAGTGATCATCACCGGGCGGATGCCTGCACTTTTGGCCTGCGCCACTGCCTCTTTCACCTCCGCCCGTGGTGGGTCAATGATGCCGACAAACCCGACGATGGTCAGTCCGGTTTCGAGCGCGGTGGCGCTGCCAAGCTGCTCATAGGTCTTGAAAGCCACCCCCAGTACACGCATTCCATTTTCGGCCAGCGAACGGTTGGCGGCCTCGATGCGGGTGCGATACTCGGTCGTCAGTGGGTGGCGCGCCCCGTTTTCCCAGACATGCGTTGAAACATCCAGCAGTCCATCCACCGAGCCTTTGGTGAACGAAATATGGGTGGCCCGCGGCGCAACCGCCTTCAACAACTCTTGGATAGCGGAGTGCTCGCTGTGCTCCAGGTTGTGCAGGGTGGTCATACGTTTTCGTTCAGAATCGAAGGGGAGCTCACCCACCCGCGGCATATGACGCTCCAAATCGGCCTTCATTATCCCGAATTTAGCCGCCGCCACCACCAGCGCCCCCTCCGTCGGATCGCCGATGGCGTAAAGCTTCTTTCCGCCCGAACCATCAACCATTTGTAGACGGGCGTCGTTGCATAGTGCGCCGCCAATCAACAACAGGCTGAGCGAGCCTTTGGGCGTGGTCAGCGCTTCTGCGTTCAGTTCCACCACCCCGTGGCCGCGCTGATCGGTCTCCTCGCTCACTTCGATCCGATACCCCGCCACATCCAACACAGTGACAGTCATGCGATTTTCGGTGAGGGTGCCAGTCTTGTCTGAGCAGATGGTTGTAACCGAGCCAAGCGTCTCGACTGCGGGTAGTTTGCGGATGAGAGCGTTGCGAGCCAGCATCCGTCGCGCCCCCATCGCCAGGGTGATGGTCACCACTGCGGGCAGGCCTTCAGGCACAACAGCCACTGCGACACTGACTGCCAGCAAAAAAGCGTCCGCCCATGGCGCGCCGCGTACAATTTCAAAGAGAGCGAGCAGCGCCGCGACAATTACGCCGACCACAGCCAGCAACCTGCCCAACCGGTCAAGCCGTTTTTGCAGAGGTGTGGATTCGTCCTCGGCTCGCTGGAGCAGGTTGGCGATGTTGCCCAATTCGGTTTGCATCCCGGTGGCGACAACCACCCCTACGCCGCGCCCATAGGTCACCGTAGTGCCCATGTAGGCCATGTTGACGCGGTCGCCAAGCGGCAGATCAGCTCTTTCAAGAGTATGGGTGGATTTTTCGACCGCATCTGATTCACCGGTCAGAGCGGCTTCCTGAATGCGCAGGTTGATGCTCTCTGTCAGGCGTAAATCCGCAGGGACGAAATTCCCCGCTTCCAGCAAAACCACATCGCCCGGAACCAGGTCGCGCGCCGAGATTTCGTGCACCCGCCCTTCGCGTTGGACGCGCACCTGAGGGGTTGCCAGTTTTTTGAGCGCCGCCATCGCTTTTTCAGCGCGGTATTCCTGGAAAAAACCCAACAGCCCGAACAACAACACGATCGCAAAAATAGCCGAGGCTTCTTGCCACTTGCCCAACAGGGCGGAGACGACGCCTGCCGCAATCAGGATTAACACCATGGTTGCCGTGAACTGCTCCCACAGGATTTTCCAGGGGCCGCGCGCGTGTTTTTCCTTCAATTCGTTTGGGCCAAACTTAGCCAGTCGCGCCGCCGCTTCTCCATTGGAAAGCCCGCTCGGGCTGGATTGGATGCGCCGCCAGACATCCTCCAGACTTTGTAGATGCCAGTTTGTCTTGTCTTCCATCATTACAGTCTCCTTCTCAAATATGTTGCTCAGAATTTTTCACACTGGCGGCAAACAAAAAAGACCACCGCCACATCTGTGACGATGGTCTTGCCTTTCCTGGGCAACCGGGACGAATGTCCGTTTTGACGATTGCACAACCCGCTTGCGGGCGGCTACTCCCCATCGGAGCTACTGTATATTATAAACGATTGTTCGAGTTTGTCTATTCTGATTTCTCGTTTTTGCGCGCAGGCGTCTTGGCAGTATTTCGGTCTGTCACGCCGAAGGCGATGTCTATGTCGATCAAGCAAAAAGAATCGGCTGGTGTACAATAAGCGCATGAAGGTCAACTCCCTGCGTCTCTATTTGAGCTCGCTTTTTCTGGCTTTCCTGGCGCTAGTGGTGGCCGCAGTGGCAGTCACCTACGCCGTCGTCGCCAGCCAGCGTCATGACGCGCTGCTCATCAACCTGGCCGGCCGCCAGCGCATGTTGTCGCAGCAGATGACCTGGCTGGCGTTAGCTGCGCCGGGCGATCCGCTGCTCGCCGCCAGTCGCCAGCGTTTTGCCGAGACGCTGACTGCGCTGGAGCAGGGCGGAGCTGCGCTCGACGCCAGCGGAGAGCCTGTCGTGTTGCCGCCGCCCGATGACGACGCCGTGCGTGCAGCGTTGGTGGAGGCGCGACAGGCATGGCTACGCTTCGACGCTGAGCTTGTGCGCGGGGTGGATGGTGAAGCTGGTGCGTCGCTGATGACAACTTCGCTGGCGCTGCTTGATGCGTTGGATAGCGTCGTGGCGCGACTGGCAGCCCAGGCCGAAGCAAAGGTGCAGCGCTTGCAGGTGATTCAGGTGAGCTTCCTGCTGCTGGCGTTGCTGTTGCTGTGGCTCGGCTATCGCGTGACGCAGCGCCATGTGGTGAACCCGCTCGCCGCGCTGGGCGCCGTCGCCGGACGCATGGCCGCCGGTGAGTTGGAGAGTGAAGTTCCGACCTTTGCCGATGAGGAGTTGCGCCGTCTCGCCGCTGCGTTCGACGCCTTGCGCGCCGAGGTGCTTGCCAGCCAGCGCCACCTGGAGGCGCGCGTCCATCAGCGCACCCAGGAACTGACCACCGCCTTCGAATTCAGCCAGGAGATCGCCGCCCAACTGGAGCTTGCCCAACTGCTCGATTCGGTCACCGATCGCGCACGGGCGCTCATGGCTGGCTCCGCCGCCGCGCTTTGCCTGCTCGACGAGGAGGCGATGACCCTGCGTCTTGCCGCGGGCAGCGGCGCAGGTGTGGCAAAACCTGACCTGCGCCAGCCTGTGGACGCCGCGTTGCCCCGCCAGGTGATCGGCGAGCAACGCACGGTCGTGACGGAGAGCGCCTGCGCCAGTTGCGGCTTTCTGCGCAGCGTCGCCGCCGGCCAGTGCGTCGCCACACCCCTGCGCGCCGGCGACGCCACATTGGGCGCGCTCTGCGTGGTGCGCCCTGTCGCCATCGACTTTGAACCTGAAGAGCAGGCCGCGCTTGCGTTGCTGGCGAATGCGGCGGCGGTGGCGATTGTCAACGCCCGGCTGGTGGAGCAGGGCCGCGCCCAGGCGGAGCGTAGCGCAACCCAGGCCGAACGCGACCGGCTGGCCGCCGAGCTCCACGATAACTTGGCGCAGACGCTCAGCTTCCTCAACTTCAAGGCGGATCGGCTGGAGGCGGCGATCGGCGACGGCGACGCACAGAGCGCCGCGCGGGTGCTGGCTGAGATGCGCGGTGCGACGACGCGCGCCTACGCCCAGGTGCGCGCTGCGCTGACCGGGTTGCACACCGCGCCCGCCGCACAAGCGGCGCTGGCGGCGGACCTGCGCGCCTGCATCGCCGAAGTGCAAGCCGCCACCGGCATGAGCATCACACTGACCATCGACCATCCCGACGCCCTGACGGTGACGCCGCTGGCGCGCCAGCAGGCGTTGCATATCGTGCGCGAGGCGCTGACCAATGTTTGGCGTCATGCAGGCGCGCAGCAGGTCATCGTGTGCGCGGCACGCGACGGCGAGGTGGTGCGCATCACCGTGCGCGATGACGGGCGCGGCTTTGACCCAACCGCTGTGGATGCCAGCGCGCACCTGGGGCTGGCGATCATGCGGGCGCGCGCCGAACGCAGCGGCGGCGCACTGAGCGTGCAGGCGCAACCCGGCGCCGGCGCAATGATCATGGCGACCTTCCCATTAGCTAAGGAGCGACCCGATGAGCCGCTGGCGACTGTTGCTGGCTGATGATCACGAACTTTTCCGCGCCGGGTTGGCTGGCTTGATCGACAGTCAGCCTGACCTGCAGGTGGTGGGTCAGGCCAGCGACGGCTTCGAGGCGCTCATGCTGGCGCGTGAGCTGCGCCCGGCGCTGCTGGTGATGGACATCTCGATGCCCATCTGCAACGGGGTGGAGGCGGTGCGACTGATCCGCGCCACGCCCGAACTGGCGGAGCTGCGCATTGTCATGCTCACCATCCATGACGACGACGAGCATCTCTTCGCTGCGATCCGGGCGGGTGCCAACGGCTATCTGCTCAAGAACACCAACTCGGCGGAGTTTTTGCGCGGGGTGCGTGCGGCGCTGGCTGGCGAAGCGATCTTGCCGCCAAAGCTGGCGGCGCGACTGATGGATGAGTTTGCACGGCTGGCGTCACAGCCCGCCCCAGCCGCCGCAACCGGAGACGCCAGTGACCAGGAGCTGACCTGGCGCGAACGTGAAGTGCTGCAACTCATCGCCACCGGCGCGTCTGACAGCGAAATCGCCGACCAGCTCACGCTCAGCATCCACACCGTCAAGACCCACGTGCGCCACATCCTGGCAAAATTGCACGCCGTCAATCGCCGCGCGGCGGTAAGTGAAGCGAAACAGCGTGGGTTGATGTAAACATGATAATGGACTGTGACAACGTGGTATAATGTGTCATGTCATAAGGGTGTTTATGTAGGTGTCGGAAAGGGTGGTGGACATGAATATTACAGAAATCGTTTCACAGAACCAGGAGGTCATGCACGGTGCGCTCGTTTTTGCTGGCACACGCGTACCTGTGTCTAGTTTACTTGATCACCTGAAGGCCGGCGATACGCTGGAGGATTTTCTTGCAGGATTTCCTTCGGTCAGTCGTCAGCAAGCAGAAGCATTTCTTGAATTTGCTTTTCAAAGCGCTTCATCCAGAGTAATACATGCGCGTGCTGCTTGATGAACAGCTTGACCATCGCCTGCGCTACGATTTCGACCCACAATTCGACTCTTGACCTGGCCATCATTCTGGTTGTCGCCAAGACAAATCGTTATAGCGACGTGAAGCCTCTCATTCCAGCGATTGAATCTTATCTTGCAAGACTCACCCCAGGACAGTTGATACGCGTGAGCGCCACCTGAAAAGACAAAAGTTGCGCAGTTGGTAAAACTTCCTCGTTGGATACCGCCTACCCAGAAGCTCCAAAACTTTAGGAAGGTGGGGCAACCTGCGCAATTTCTGAAGAATTAACTCCTTCTCGACTTCTTCTCGCCCGTAATCCCTCTTTTTTCATTCTCCACACTCGCTGCGACGGATATACAGCCGCGCGGCGCCCTTCTATACTGGCGACAGAACCGTGACAGAGGATTGGCAGGGACGGGGGCGATGCACAAGGCGCTCATGATCGGCGATTCGCTTTTCGGCGAAGCGGTGGCCCAATTGCTCAGACAACACAGCGAGGTTGTCGTTGTGTGCGTCACGGCGACGGTGGCGAGCGCGCTGGCTGAAATACCCAATTGCCAGCCCGATCTGCTGATCGTGCTCAACGACGCCTGCGACCTTTGCCCGTTGCTGACTGCTTATCCTGATCTGCCGATCCTGCGCGCCGACTTGAACGCCGACGACCTGCGCCTCATTCGCAGCCAGCGCATCGGCGCACGCACGGAAGATTTGCTGGCCGCCATTCAAGCCTTGCCAACACGGAGGTGAATTTCTATGCATAGTCTGTCTCGTCGTTCTTTTCTCAAGTTGTCGGGCGGCGCCGCGCTGACCATCGCCTTTGTGGGCGGGCCGCTAGAATGGCAGTTGCTCCAACCGGTCAACGTGGACAATCCGTTGGCCGCCTATCCGACGCGCGACTGGGAGCAGGTCTATCGGAATCAGTACAGCTACGATTCTTCCTTCTCGTTTGTCTGCTCGCCCAACGACACCCATGCCTGCCGGCTGCGCGCCTTTGTGCGCAACGGCGTCATCCTGCGTTGTGAAACCAACTACGACGTGGATCGTTACGGCGATCTCTACGGCAACAAAGCTACGGCGCACTGGCATCCGCGCGGCTGTAAGAAGGGGCAGACCTTCCATCGCCGCGTCTATGGGCCGCATCGACTCAAGGGGCCGCTCATGCGCAAGGGCTGGCAGGAATGGGCGGACGACGGCTTCCCGCTGCTCACGCCAGAGAACCAGGACAAATACAAGTTCACCGCGCGCGGTGCGGACGAATTGCTGCCAGTGAGCTGGGAGACCGCCTACAGCTACATCGCCAAAGGCATGGTCGCCATTGCGCGGCGCTACTCTAGCGAAGAGGGGGTCGAGCTGCTGCGCCAGCAAGGCTATCCAGAAGAGATGATCGAGGCAATGGGCGGCGCAGGCACGCGCACCTTCAAATGTCGCGGCGGCATGGGGCTGCTGGGCGTGATCGGCAAGTATGGCATGTACCGCTTTGCCAATGGCCTGGCGCTGCTCGACGCTCACATCCGCGGCGTGGACGAACACGACGCCAAAGGGGGACGCACCTGGTCGAACTACACCTGGCACGGCGATCAGGCGCCGGGGCATCCCTTCACCACCGGCTTGCAGACTTCGGACGAAGACTTCAACGATCTGCGCAACTCGCGGCTGCACATCCAGTGTGGCAAGAATCTGGTCGAAAACAAGATGGCGGAGTCGCACTTCTTCGTGGAGGTGATGGAACGCGGCGCCAAGATTGTCACCATCACGCCGGAATATTCGCCGCCCGCCACCAAGTCGGACTACTGGATTCCCATTCGCCCGGCGACCGACACTGCGCTCTTCCTGGGCGTCACTCGCTGGCTGATGGACAACGAAAAATATGACGCCGACTTCGTCAAGCGCTTCACCGACTTCCCGCTGCTGGTGCGGCTGGACACGCTCAAACGGCTGAGCGCGGCCGACGTTTTCCCCAATTACGAACCCGGTCTCGACCCGAACGGCCCCAGCTTTGCACAGCACGGTCTCACCCGTGAGCAATATGAAAAGCTGGGCGACTATGTCGTGCGCGACGCCAGCGGTGGGTTCAAAGCCATCACACGCGACGACGTGGGCGACGCGCTGACGCAGAAGGGCATCGACCCGGTGCTCGATTGGAGCGGCAAGGTTGAACTGGCCGACGGCAGCCAGGTGGAGGTGATGACGCTCTGGGCGATGTACGTCGAGCATTTGCAGGAATACGACCTGGACACCGTGGCCGAGATCACCAACGCGCCGCGCCACCTGATCGAGCAGCTGGCTGAGGACATCGCCACCATGACGCCGGTGGCGCTGCACATCGGCGAGGGCATCAATCACTGGTTCCACGCCACGCTCGCCAACCGCGCTCAGTTCCTGCCGCTCATGCTGACGGGCAACATCGGCAAACCGGGCGCCGGCTGCTACACCTGGGCGGGCAACTACAAGGCGGCGCTCTTCCAGGGATCGCCGCAGACAGGGCCGGGCTTCAAGGGCTGGGTGGCGGAAGACCCTTTCGACATGAATCTGGATGCCGACGCACCGGGCAAAGTCATCCACGCCCACGCCTACACCAAAGACGAGGAGCCGGCTTACTGGAACCACTCCGAACGTCCACTGATCGTCGATACGCCCAAATATGGGCGCAAGGTCTTCACCGGCAAGACGCACATGCCCACGCCGACGAAGGTGCAGTTCTTCACCAACGTCAATTTGCTCAACAACGCCAAGCACCACTACGAGATGATCAAGAATGTCAACCCAAACATCGAATTGATCATTACGATGGACATCGAGATGACCTCGACGGTGGAGTACGCCGACTTTGCCCTGGCCGCCAACTCCTGGGCCGAGTTCGAGACCTACGAGATCACGGCGTCCTGCTCCAATCCCTTCCTGCAAATCTGGAAAGGGGGAATCCCCCCGCTCTACGACACGCGCGACGACTCCCGCATCCTGGCCGAGGTGGCGGCCGCGCTCGCCGACGAGATCGGCGAACCGCGCCTGCGCGACTACTGGAAGTTCGTGTTGGAAGGGCGGCCGGAGGTCTACATCCAACGCCTGCTCGATTCATCCTTGACCACGAGCGGCTATCGCTTTGAAGACATCGTTTCGGGCAAGTACGGCGAGCCGGGCGCAGCGCTGATGCTCTTCCGCACCTACCCGCGCATCCCCTTCTGGGAGCAGATTCACGACTCCGTCCCCTTCTACACCGACACCGGGCGGCTGAACAGCTACTGCGACATCCCGGAGGCCATCGAGTACGGCGAGAACATCATCAGCCACCGCGAGGGGCCGGAGGCGACGCCGCTGTTGCCCAATGTCATCGTGACAAGCAGCCGTTTCGTGCGGCCCGAGGATTACGGCATTCCCCAGGACGCCATGGGCTGGGAGGAGCGCACTGTGCGTAACATCGCCATGCCGTGGGCGCAGGCAAAGGCGACCAAAAATCCGCTCTGGGAACAGGGGTTTCACTTCTATTGCATGACGCCCAAGACGCGTCATCGTGTGCATTCCTCGTGGAGCACGGTGGACTGGACGATCATCCTCGACTCTAACTTTGGCGACCCGTACCGCGCGGACAAGCGGCTGCCCGGCCCCGGCGACCATCAGTTGCACATGAATCCGCAAGCCGCCAAAGACCTGGGCATCGAGGATGGCGACTATGTCTACGTCGACGCCAACCCTGCCGACCGCCCCTACATCGGCTGGCAGGAGGACGATCCTTTCTACAAGGTGGCGCGGCTGATGTTGCGCGTCAAGTACAACCCGGCGTACCCCTACCACATTGTCATGCTCAAACACGGACCTTTCATGGCGACGGAGAAATCGGTCAAGGCGCACGAGACGCGCCCCGACGGACTCGCCAAATCCGAGGGCACCGGCTACATGGCGAACCTGCGCTACGGCTCGCAACAATCGGTGACGCGCGACTGGTCGATGCCAATGCACCAGACTGACACGCTCTTCCACAAACAAAAGACGGGCATGCAGTTCATCTTTGGCGGTGAGGCGGACAATCACGCGCTCAACACCGTGCCCAAAGAGACGCTGGTGCGCGTGGTCAAAGCCGAAGACGGCGGGTTGAATGGCGTCGGGCCGTGGGAGCCGACCAAGACCGGCTTCACCCCCGCGCACGAAAACGACTTTATGCTCCGCTACATGGCGGGGGGCACGATCGAGGTGAAGGGATGAGCGCAACCACCATCGCGACGCTGACCTGCATCAACTGCCAGCGCACCGAAGGCGAGATCCCGCTGACGCAGTGGCGGATGGCAGGGCAACGTTTCTGGATCTGCCCGGACTGCCTGCCGTTTCTGATCCATCGCCGCGCCGAAGTCATGCCGCGCTGGAATCTGCCGGTCGCGGCAGCCGCCAAAGGAGAAAATCATGCCGAAGGATGAATTTGTCGCCGAAGACCCGATGGAACTGGTCGGCATGGTGATGCCGGGCGCGCCGGGGATGCTGGAAGCAATGGCAGAGGCGCTGGTGGAAGAGTACGTCCTGCTGGGTTGGGATGCCGCACGGTTGATGACGCTGTTCGTCAACCCGCTCTTTGTCGCCACCCATCGCATCTATCGGCAGAAGGGCGAGGCTTATGTGCGAGAGTTGATCGACGCGACGTGTGCGAGGTGGCGAATTACAACAACGCCAGAAACTCCTCGTCCGTCATTTGCGCCTGGCGGAGGATCGAACGCAGCACAGGTTGAGAGAGATCGCCCGTATGCATAGGGACAGTCACGGCCAAGTTGCCGCGTTTCAACCGCAGATGGCTGCCACGCTGACGCATCTCGATAAAGCCAGCCCGCTTTAATGCCTGGACGACCTGAGCGGAGCGCAGGACAGGCAGTTTAGGCATACGCGTGAACGGCTACATCGACTTTGAAGCGAAAGACCTGCACGACGGTGTCAGGCGCAACAAACCGTGGGTCAGCCTCACTGGGCACAGGACGGAGGTAGGGCAATCCGTCCTCGAAAGCGCCTTCAAGATGCAAAGTGGCGGCTTCAAGCAAGTTGGCGGCAGCTTCTGCCGGCGTGGCGCCCATCGACGCCACATCGAGTTCGGGACAGAGTGAACTGTACCCTTGTTCATCATGAATGAGAATCCCTGTGAATGTGAACATGGGCAGAGTATAACATGACGATTACGTCACAGACAAGGAGATAAAGAATGCCCGACGTCTATAACTGGCATCTTGGCCGGAAAATGACCTATCCGTATCCAGAAGCGCACCCGACAAAGCAATTTGCCGCGGTCTTCAACATCAACCGTTGCATCGGCTGCCAGACCTGCACCGGCTCTTGCAAGGCGACGTGGACCTTCTCACGCGGGCAGGAATACATGTGGTGGAACAACGTCGAGACCAAACCCTACGGCAGCTATCCACAGCACTGGGACGTAAAGGTCTTGCAACTGCTCGACGAGGCGCATCAGGCCGCAGGCGTGCAGCCGCAATGGGATCACAGCCAGGCCAGCGAGCAGGCGCCTTACGGCGTCTACAATGGCCTGACGCTTACCGAGGCAAGCGGCCCCAATGAGCAAGTGCTGGGTTATCTGCCCGCCGAGAGCGAGTGGCGTTCGCCCAACTTCTACGAGGACACCTCGACCGGCTACAAGGGCGGCGCCTATGGCCTCAGTCCCGACGGCGCGTCGCTGCCGGAGCATCAGGCCTGGTTCTTTTATCTGATGCGCATCTGCAACCACTGCACCTATCCTGCGTGTCTGGCGGCCTGCCCGCGCAAGGCGATCTACAAGCGCGAGGAGGATGGCATCGTCTTGATCGATCAGGAACGCTGTCGCGGCTATCGCAAGTGTGTGGAAGCCTGTCCGTATAAAAAATCGATGTATCGGGGCACAACGCAGGTCAGCGAAAAGTGCGTCGGCTGCTATCCGCGCGTCGAAGGCGCCGACCCGCTGAGCGACGGCGTGCCCATGGAAACGCGCTGCATGGCCGTCTGCCCCGGCAAGATTCGCCTCAACGGGCTGGTCGATGTGGCTGAAGATGGCTCCTGGGTTGAAAACCCGAAGCACCCGCTCTACTTCCTGGTGCGTATGGAGCAAATCGCGCTGCCGCTTTATCCGCAATTTGGCACCGAACCCAACATCTACTACATCCCGCCGCGCTGGGCGCCGCGCCCCTATCTACGCCAGATGTTCGGGCCGGGGGTGGATCACGCCATCGAACGCTACACGGCGCCCTCGCGCGAGCTGCTTGCCGTGCTCCAGCTGTTCCGCACGACGCAGAAGATGATCTTCCGCTACGAGATCGAGGAGGGGCCGCTGGTGCGCGAGGCCGAGATCAACGGCAAGCCGTGGCAGATGTACGACGACACTGTGATCGGCTTCGACGCCAAAGACCGCGAGATCGTGCGCCTGAGCGTCGTCGAACCGCTGCACGAACGCCCCATGGAGCGGCTGAATTCGATATAGGAGGGGCGAGGCCACTTCACAATTTTCACGATTCACAATTCAACTGCTTTGCATGAAACCTATGCGCTCAGGAGTGGATAATGAGTGTACTTGAATCAATCGAAACTCGCCTGACAGTTGACGAGTCACAGCGGATATTCGCTGAGCAGGCTGTCTATCGCGCCCAGGTCTATGCGTTTCTTTCCGCCGTCTATCTCTATCCTTTCGAGAACTGGAGCGAGGAGTTGCCGCTGGCGGCGGAAGCAGCAGGGCGGGTCGTCGGGGCGCCGGCATGGCCGAACGTACAGCCGCTGCCGCTGAAGGAGTTGCAAGCCGCCTTTCGTCGTGGCTTTGGCGCGGCCGGTTCGCTCTGCTACGAGACGGAATACGGGCTTCCGCACGAGTTTCGCCAGGCGCAGGAGTTGGCGGACATCCGCGGCTTCCACCGCGCCTTCGGCTTCGACATGGGCGGCGTCGTGCGCGAACGCCCCGATCATCTGGCCGTCGAGCTGGAATTTCTGCACGTGCTGGCGCTTAAGGAGGCGCACGCGTGGCTGCACGGCGTCGCCGAGCAAGTGGAAGTCTGCGTCGCTGCGCAGGCGAAGTTCCTCGGCGACCATTTGGGGACATGGGTCGATCTCTTTGCCCAGAGCCTGGCGCTCAACACGCAAGATGCGCCCTATCTGCCGCTGGCGCACTTCACCGCCGCCTTTGTGCAGGCGGAGGCGGCCCGGCTGGGCGTCACCTTAACCCCGCGCAGCCGCAAGGAGGTGAAGCATACGCCCTTCGACGCCGATTTTTCCTGCGCCGCCTGCCCTGTTGTCGATCTGGTGCGTTGATGATGCATCTACAATCCAGCAAAGGAGGAATCTATGTTTACCCGTAGTCGGCTCATCGTTGTGGCGGTCTGTCTGTTGGCGCTGGGGGCAGTATTGGCGAATGCGCCGCTCGTCAGTTCGCAAGGGTTGACCATCACCGCCGCCGCCATTGAGGGTGACCTGCCGCTCGACGCGCCGGACTCCGCACTCTGGCAGCAAGCCACCGCGGTGGAAGTGCCGATGAGCGCACAGATGATCGCACGTCCGATCATGCCGGAGACAAACGCCAAAGCGATCACCGTGCGCGCGCTGCACAACAACGCCGAGATCGCCTTCCTGCTCGAATGGCAAGACGCCACGCGTAATGACTCCACGTTGAGTGTAGACGCCTTCCGCGATAGCGTCGCTATTCAATTCCCGCTGATCGACGGGCAGCCATTTTATTGCATGGGGCAGCAAGGCGGCGATGTCAACATCTGGCATTGGAAGGCTGACTGGCAGGCTGCGCTGATCGCCCAACGGAGCCTGCAGGATATTTATCCGAATATCTATGTGGATCAATATCCTTTCGCCGATCCAGCCGTGGAGACCGAAGGCGATATCTATCTGGCTGCCTACACCGATCTGGATTATCTGACCGCCGAGGCGGTGGGAAATCTGCTGGCGTTGCCCGTGCATCTCTCACCGGTCGAAGACATCGTCGCCGGCGGCTTTGGCACGCTGACCTCCCAGTCGTTGGAAGGGCAAAATGTACAGGGCTACGGCGAATGGAGCGACGGCGTCTGGAGAGTGATCTTTAGCCGTTCGCTGACGTCGGCGGAGGCTGAAGATGTATCACTGGCGCCGGAGAAGCTCTATTCTGTGGCGTTTGCCGCATGGGACGGCGCCAATCAGGAACGCAACGGCGCCAAGTCCACCTCGCAGTGGGTTTCGTTCCAGCTTGCCGGCGCACCGGGGACAGGCGCGGCTGCGACGACGGGGGCGGCTGCACAGGCGCCCTTGACCGCCAGAGTGGCTGCCATCCAACCGACGGGCTTCAATGCGCTGTTTTGGGGATTTATTGCGCTCTTGATCTTGATCCCGCTCGGAATCGGCGTCGTCATGCTCTACTTCCATCTCGGCAACAAACCGTAGGAGGATGCCCATTATGAACGGAACGAGCAGATTGGTCGCATGGAATATAGGGCGTGCGTCGCAGGAGGTCAGCAGCCAGCGCAACGCTGGTGACTTTTTTGCGACGCTGGCGCCGTGGCTAGTCACAGCAGCGCTTGTCGATTGGTTGGTCACGCGCACCATTACTCGCTTTGCGATCTTCGTTCCTAAAACGCCGGAGATGATCACCGGCTACCAGTGGCTGAACTGGTTGGGTCTGGCTGGCTCCACCATGGCGGCGTTTCTGGCGCTGCTTGGCGTTGGCGCCATCGTTGTGATCGAATGGAGGGTGCGACGGGCATGGTGGCTGGCGCTGCCAATAGCCGGGCTGGCGATGATTACGGTGCTGGCGCCCTTCTTCCCACCGGCAATCTGGCTCCCCGGCTATGCTCTGTTGGCGGTGATGGTGCTGTTGGCGCTGAGCTGGCGCATTGTGCGCACGCGAGCGTCAGCCACTGTGCGGCTGGCGTTGTTGCTGCCTGTGCTGGCAATGATAGCGGCGGCGCTTTATCAGGCGGCGCCTACGCTTTACGCGCTATTGCGTTGGTCTGGTCCCTCGGCGTGGGGGCTGCCACTTTTTCGCGCGGGCGAGGGGCTGGTCGTCCTCGGCGCGGTCGCGCTGTGGTGGGCTTACGGACGCCGCGCCGACCGTCACAGTTGGCTTGCTGGCTGCCTGCTTGCGAGCCTTTTTGCGGCGGCTTACCTTGCGACGCCGGCGATGACAGCCACCATTGTTGTCTGGTCGCATGGACTGACGCTGACGTTGCCCTGGTGGCTCTACGCCGCCGCGCTGCTGCTCTTTGGTGTGACCGTTATTCACGCGTTGCGAAGTGGGCGTCGCAGTGTGGCCTATGCGTTGCTTCTGCTCGCCGCCGCCGGTTACGCGCCCCAGTTGAGCAGCCAATTCTGGTTTGGGGTGATCGGGTTATGGCTGCTATCGGAGGAGAGCAAAGGTGTAATTCAAATTGTACATCCGTCGTAGGTTATTGCCTCTGGCGTGACGTGGTTTGCCCCAGACAAAAAGCAACCCCGGAAAGCAGTCGGCCCGCTTGCGTTCATCTTCCAGAAGGCAGCGAGCCTTCTGGAAGATGAACGCCTGTTTGTTACGCAAACGTCACGGTTATCGAAGACCCTTGGGCCAGGTGCACACCACCATTCAAAAGCAGTTTTCCTGCCGTTGTTATGAATGAAACCGGTGCGTCGTCCACCCGCACCGACGTCACAGCCTGTCCTTCCGTCAATGGCAGCGTCAACGCGTTCAAGTCGAGGCTTCCGTAGAGCACGCGTAGCTCGGCGCGCTCCGGCGTCAGCTCGAACTCGCCCCAGCCACTGTCCAGCGACCAGAAGCAGCGGAAGCGCCCGTCGATCATGCGCACCGGGCGGAAGCCGATCTCCTTGCGCACCATGTCGAACTCAAAGCCGGCAAAGGCGTTGAGCAGCGCGTAGGAGGCCATCGAACGCGCATAGTTGCTGCCGCACTCGAACTCGTTCCACGGGTTGCGTCGTTCGCCGTCGTAGCGCCGCCGCAGCGCCTCCACGCAGGTCATGCCCTCATCGACCAATCCGTTCATGATCATGTGGCTGGCGGCGGCGTACTCGAAGCCGTTCATCGTCTCCTGCGAATAGGGCGCCGGGATCGTCGGTTTGGTCGTCCCGGCGGGCCAGGCGCAGATGACCAGGCCGCCTTCGTCGTTGAGGCAGTAGATGCGGCACGGGTTGTAGACCTCGCCCATCACCGGGATGAAGTTGTACTTGTAGATGGCGGCGCTGGCGGCGCGCACCTGCACCGGATCGAAGATGTCGCCCAGCCCGTAGAGGCTGGCGTGCCACTGCCCTAACACCTGGTCGATGCTCGATCCGTCGCCGATCTGGTATTTGATCTCCTGATGCTCCTCATCCCAGTACGCTTCCAGCGTTGAGCCGCCCATCAGCACCAGCTCATCCTGGGCGAAGGCTTCGACGATGCCGCGGTCGTGCAGGTCGATGCGCTGGATGTAATACTCGCCGTTGAAGAGATTGGCATCCGCCCAGGCTTTGCCGCGTGCAAAGATCGCCCGATATTCGGCGGCTGTTTCGTCGTCGCCCAGGTGCTCCGCCATCTCGGCGCCGGCTTTGAGCGCTGCCAGGTACATGCCGGTGAGCCAGGAATTGGGCCCGAACAACTCCATGTCGAGCGTATGGTGCTGGCGTCCCCACAACACGCCGGTCTTGTCCGGGTCCCAGCGATCTTCGTTGTTGGGATGCCAGGCGAACTCGATCGATTGCTTGACTGCGGGCCACAAGTCGCGCAGCCACGCGCTGTCACCGCAGATTTTCCAGTCGCGATAGGTCTTGAGCACGCCCCCAAATTGCCCGTCGGCGCACGGCCGGAAGCCCCACAACCCCACGCCTAATGGCAGTTGCAGGCGGAAATCCATACCGCCGTCATGCCGCAGGTTGTAGCGATAGTCGGCGACGCGCATTGAACGCTCCAGCGCCGGGAAGAGGAAGGGAACCGCCTGCTGGTAGTTCCAGACATGTGTGCAGCTTCCTTCGCAACAGCCGGCGTCAACCTGGCAACCTTCCCAGCCGTAAAGCGTGCCATCCTCCAGGCGCAGCACCGTGGGCGACTTGAGGATCGCCAGGTTGGCGGAGATGGCGTCGATGGCGGCGGGCGGCAGGCTGGAGGCAAAGAGCGCCTGCTGAAAGCGCGCGGTTTCGTCATAGAGACGATCCCACTGTTCGAGCGCGTAGCGAGCACTGGCTTGCGAGTCGGGCCAGAGCGTGGCGTAGTAGTTCCTCCACGTGCGGTTGACGCCGGGCGGTAACTTCTGGTCGCGCTTCCAGTAGTTCTCGCAGATCGGGAAGTTCCAGGCGATCACAAAGCGCACGCGGCGCGTTTCACCGGGCGCCAGCCGCAGATGCACTGCCAGCAAGCCTTCGTTGCCCTCGCCGGCGCGCGCCAGCGGATAGGTGCGGTTCTGAAACAGTCCGCCCGCCGTGAAGTCCTTCCAGTAGACCTCCAGGCTGTCGAACCAGACGCCACGGAACCAGTATTCTTGCCAGCTCAGCGTCGCCTCATCGTGCTGCCCGCCGCTGTTCAACCCGCTGTCGGTCGCCAGCGTCAGGTCGCCGTAGCGCGTCGATTCCGGCTCGACGCCGTCGGAGGTGAGGTGCAGCGCGTGTCCCCACGCGTGGGCGTGAACGGCGTTGCGATTGTTGGCGGGCAGCGGGTTGCGCAACACGCCAGCGAGCGTGTAGTCGAGCGTCTGGTCGGTCGTGTTGGTGAGCGTGTATTCAAAGAAGGCGGCAGGCAGGCTCGAATCGCGGTCGTTCAACGGGATCAGCGGGCTGAAGGCGCGCAGCGTCACCGCGCCCGGAAAGTGCGCATCGTCGAAGGTCAGCGTCGCAATCGGAAACTCGCCGCGGAACTCGACATCCTTGAAGTGTGGCAGACCGGTGAGATATTCGCGGCGCGGCCCCCAACCAAAGCTCTGAAAGTGCGGTAGATGCAGTTCGCCCTGGTAGGGAGGATGCAGGTCGCCGTGCAGCACGCGTGCATCGAGCACTTTGCCCTCCGCCTCGGCGCGCACAGCAAAGTGTGAAAAGCCGTTGACGCTGCCCTTGTTGGGGCGATTGAAAATTTCCCAGTCGATCAGGCGGCCGTTGCCCGCCAATCCAATCGCGCCCGCGCCAATGCCGCCGAGCGGAAAGCTGATCTGTGTGGTCTTGGCGTCGCGATAGATGAAGTCGGTCATGAGGCGCCTCCTACGGCCTGTAGTGGATTGTTGTCAATTCAAATACGATGCGTTGGGTTGGGAGCTTCCGGCTGAAAACACTCGAAGCTTGTAAACTGAATGTCAAAATCGGGGTGCGGGGACAACTCGTGCAGGACGCTGCGAACGGTCGATGCCAGCAACTCTGGCGCGGCCTGAACACGCGCATTGAGGGTGAACGTCAATTCGCTCGAATATGCGTTGTCTGGTCGCAGATCCCAACCGATTGGGCCTTGAGCGTGCATGAGACTCGCTTTGCAATCCGTTTCCGGTGTGCTGGCATACACCTTGATGTGAGCTATCACAGACTGATGCAGACTGAGCGATCGATCCAGCATCTGTAACAGATATTGAACCCAGTTTGTTGCTGAAAATGGCTGGCTGGCGGAGACCTTGCCGCTGGCATTGAGCCAGCCCAGGGCCGCCTCGCCAGCCGCGTAGATGCTGTAATCTACGTCGAGCTTGCGGTCGGCGGCGGTCGTGGTGTTTAGAACGCTATCCAACCATGCGTCTATTCCCACTCCGGTTTTGGCTGAAAGCGGAAATATGCGAAGGTCGCCATGACGCATCAACTGTGAAGTCGTCGTTTTGCCATGTTCAATCGCAGCAGGTAAATCTTGCTTGGTGAGGACGACCACTTCAGCTTCGGCGACCTGTTGTTGGATCAGGTAGTCGATTTCTGGCAAAAAGCGGTCTTGCGCTCGCAGCGGATCAACCGCAATGGTGAGAGGCGCCAGGCGAAATCGCCGCGCATGTTGATGAAGCAGCGGTCGAATCACCGTAGCCATCAGATCGGTGCAACTGCCAACCGGCTCAGCCAGGATCACATCGGGCGATGCCTGACGGTGCAGTTCCATAAGCGCCTTCACCATGTCCGGGTAACGGCAGCAGAAACAACCGCCCGACACCTCCACAACGGCCAACTGGTTGCGTCGTGCAAGGGCGGTGTCCACTAGATTTTCACCCTGGTCATTGGTCACCAACCCAACGCGGAGACCTCGCGCCGCCAGACGCTGCGCTGTCGTCAAAAGAAGTGTGGTCTTGCCGGCCCCTAGAAAGCCGCCGACCAGGATCACAGGGATGGTCATGGGGTCGTCGATTCAGCGTGTACAACCAGGAAACAATTGTTGACGACAAACAGGGCAAAACAAGCCGGCAAAATCAGGAGCAACCCTAGACTCAGATAGATGACGGCAAAGGCCAGCAGAACCGCCAGCGCCGCCAACCCCAATGTGTTGACCACATACCGCGCCGACAAGATCACGCTATTTTGCAGAGCGTTCGTCACCGGTGCATCGAACAGTGCGAGCAGTGGCAGCGCATAGATGGTCACGATCACTAGAATCAGGCAAGCGAGCAGAATGAGCAACACCCAAACACTCGATGCCAATGGCGTCAGGTCATCGTTTGGCGAAAGGGCGAACCAGAGCGCAGTTGCAAGCGGGAATGCACCGATTGCGCCTAAGCGCAGACTGTCCAGCCAACGATGCCGAAAGCCAAAAAGCAGGAGGGATGCACTGCCTGTATAACCACGTGCGAGCACCCCTTCATAAGCCAATAGCCCCACCCACGCCGGCGAAACCAGACCGATGCCGCAGAGCAACGCAAGCCAGGGCAGCCCAAGCACAAACAAGACAAAGCTGGGCGCAGAGGCAACGCTAAAGAAGAGCGCCCCCAACAAGATTTGCGGCAAATTCTCCCATAACTGCATGGCTGTCAGCGGGAGATAAGTGCGCGAGTTGAGTTCGGTCTGTCTCCCATATTCATTTGATGTTCGTGTGAGGTGCGACGGTCGACTTGGCGGCATTCGATTTCCGCTATTTACCCTTTCAATCCAGTGACTGCAATGCCGCGAATGACGAAGCGTTGGGCGAGCAGGAAGAACAGCAGCACCGGGAAGATCGAAATCATGACGCCTGCCAACACATGCGCACGATTGCCTGTGCCCATATAGCCGTTCAACATCACGATGGCGATGGGAAAGGTGTAGTTATCCCAACTGCGCAAATAGAGCACTGGGCCAAGAAAGTTGTTCCAGGAACCCAAAAAAGTGAAAATCGCCAGCGCTGACAACGCCGGCCCGACGAGCGGCAGCGCAATCTGCCAGTACGTGCGCCAGTAGCTGGCGCCGTCGATTTTGGCGGCGTCGGTCAGTTCGGCAGGAATGCCCATGAACGCCTGTCGCAACAAGAAGACGCCAAAGGCGCTTGTCGTAGCCGGTAGAATCAGCGCCCAATGGCTGTCGAGCAGACCCACCATGCGAATCAAGATGAAGGTGGGAATCATAATGACGGTGGCCGGCACCATCAACGATGACAGAAACACAAAGAAGATCACATCACGTCCAGGGTAGCGTAGGCGAGCGAACGAGAAGCCAGCCATCGAGCAGGTGATCAACTGGGCTATCGTGACCAGCGACGCGATCTTCAGGCTGTTCCAGAAGAACAGAAGGAAGTTGATTTGGGGCGAGTTGATGACAGCCAGATAGTTTTGCCAGTGAAAGGCCGTGGGCCAGAAATCTGGCGGCAGTTTGTACGAATCGGATGGATTGCGCAGCGATGTCGAGAAGATCCAGCTGATGGGTGCGAACTCAAGGATAGCCATGACGATCAAGAACAGCCAGATGGAAATCTCGCCGAGATAGAACCACAGCGAGCGGCGAAATCGCGGCGATCTGGTCGGATGGGATGCGTGTGGTGCGGCCGATGTTGACATACAAACGTCTCGCTTCTTGTGGCTCAATCGTAGTGCACCCAGCGGCGCGATAGTCGAAATTGGAACAGGGTAAGCGCAATCAGAATTGCGAAGAGCGTCAACGACACCGCAGCGGCATAGCCCATTTCAAAGCGTTTGAAGCCGATTTCGTAAATATAGAGAACTACGATTCTGGTGGCGTCGCCAGGTCCTCCGCCAGTCAACACCCAGACGTTGTCAAAGACCTGCGCCGCTCCAATCAAAGAAATGATGATGGCGAAAAACGCGGTGGGAGAGATCAACGGCAGCGTGATGTAACGCATCCGTTGGAACTGACTTGCGCCATCGATGGACGCCGCTTCGTAGAGAACTTCGGGGATCGCCTGTAGCCCTGCAAGATAGATCACCATCAAAAAGCCACAGGCCCGCCAGACATCAAACATCACAACCGAGACCATCGCCCACGCCGAGCTGCTCAGCCATGGCACAGGCGCCAGCCCAATCTGCTGCAACAGATAGTTGACCACACCGCGATCCTGCGTCAACAAGAAGTTCCAGACCAGCGCCAGAGACGCGGTTGTTGTCAGAACGGGAAAGAAGAGTGCGGTGCGCAGCAGATATTTGATGATGGAGGGCATGGCGCGGTTGACGCCCATCGCCAGCAGCAGCCCGAGGACGTTATTGAACAAAGTAGCGAAGACAACAAAGCGAAGCGTGTTCCAGTACACATCTCTAAGCCGTGCATCATTGATGAGCTGGCTCAAGTTGTAGGTCCCCACCCAGGTTGGCGGCGACAACACATCATAGCGCATGAAGATCAGCACAAACGCCGCCAGAATCGGCGCAACCAGGAAGATGAAGAGCGAAATAAATGCAGGAGTAATGAAGAGATAGCCTGCAAATACTTCCTGAACGCGGTTGGTGCGCCATCGAGAGATCCGCTGTTTCCCGGCGCTTGCGGATGTCTGATACGGATCAGCTACTGTCGTCAACATTCCCTCCTCATCGTGAAGTGGTCGTGGAATCGTTGCACAACCTGATGGTCGAACTTGTGCGCGCCATACTCGTTGCCCACCGGCGTTGCAAATGAACGAGTTGCCGCGACCGAGCTTGTCGGCATGGGCAGGACTTCCAGAAAAGGGCATGCTCTGGAAGTCCTGCCTGGCACGCTTCGTTCGTCAAGTTTGGAGCTCAGCCATTACGTGCAAGCGTCGATTCGGAAAGACTCGTCTTCACTGCTCAAGTCATTGTGCGCAGTCACAAGCCATTGCGACCGCTCCGACGCTGACGCCTGCAAATGAGCTACGCCCGGCCTGCAATTTTTCCATCTCTGCGCGCACCTCGGCGTCTGCTGCAGCCAACGCTTCTTCGACGCTCTTCTCGCCATTCCAGATTGTCTGGTAGTGGCGGTTGAGAATCGGATCGACGATGTTGAAGTTCTTTGGAGAAGGAACCGTCTTGGCGTAGTCGAGTGACTCATAGAAGATCGCAGTATTGGGAGGTCCGTACTCGGCAAAGAGTGGCATCTCCGCCACCGACCGCAGCGCTGGAATATTCCCGCCAGACCTGGTCATATCCATCGACGCATCTTTATTGGAGAGGAACTTTGTGACAGCCCATGCCTCTTCGGGCGTCTTGGTTGCCGAAGCAATTCCCCATCCATCCGTGCCGGCTACTGTTTTGATCGGCCCTGCACGATGCGGTTGATACTGCAAATCATAGGTGGTGAAGCCTTCGTTCAATGAGCCGGAGATGCACCATCGTCCACAGGTGCGCATGGCAAGATGACCGGCGTGGAACTGCGCCCACTCTTCCCAGCCTTGTGGATTCGGCGAGACGCGATGCTTGAGAATCAGGTCGGCCAGGAATTGCAGCGTCTCCGCCACCTTCGGGTCCATCAAATTGGACTCTGTCCATGTGTCGTTCAGCGGCGACGTATCATTGTTGAAATACCAGGCGGCCATGCCGAACATGCCAGAGCCCCAGAACGAGTATGCATAGCGATCATCTGCGCCGCCCTTGACGTTGGCGACCTTCAAGCAGGTGTCCAGGAAGTCCTCCCAGTTCCAATCTCGCGATGGAGGCTCGACCCCTGCCTCCTCGAAGATCGCCGTGTTGTAGTACATCACCATGTTGTTCCATGAGAAGGGATATTCCATCTGTTTGCCATCAACTTGCAGCATCTCCCTCAACACGGGGTGAATGTCGTTGTCCAGTATTTCTTTTTCGGCGGGATCGGCAAGGAAGTAATCGTCGAGTGGGGCAAGGATTTTCTTGTCTGTGAGCAGGCCAAGCCCTTCGATGGCAATCATGATGACGTCGAGTTGTTCGCCGCCTGCAATCTGGGTCACGATGCGATCAGAGTAACCTGCCCATCCTCCTTCGCTGATGTTGGTTTGGGTGAGCAGCAGGTCAATGTCGGGCAATTGATCCACGGCGCGTTCAATTGCTGGCTGCCATTGATCGATGGGCATTTGTGTTGTTGCGACAATTCGCACCTTTGCTTTCGCCGGCGCCGCGCCCCCTCCATCCGATGTTGCGCCGGGGGCCACGCCTGGCGCGCACGCAGCAAGCAGCGCGCCTGTTGAGGCGAAAGCTGTCCATCGCAGCAATTCACGGCGGCTCAGTGTGCGCTTTTCCATTAGTTCATTCAGGCCTGACATCTTTCTTTCTCCTTGTTGGCTGACAAAACACAAAAACACGGTGATATCCACAGGCGCAGAAACAGCCAAGCTCCGCACTCAGACATGTTTGCTGCGCGTAGAAGCGCGGACAACCAGCTCGGATGGGACAACGTGGCGCACTGGGAGCTGCTCTTTGCCTTTGATTTGCGCCATCAGCGAATCGAAGGCTAAAACCCCCATCTGTTCTCGGGCATAATGGACAGAGGTGAGAGGTGGGCTGGCGGACTCTGCACTGGCTAAATCATCAAATCCGATCAAGGCGATGTCATCAGGCGCCCGCAAACCGGCTTCTTTGATCGCCTCGAGTGCGCCAAGTGCAGCCCGGTCGCTGACGGCGAAAACTGCGGTTGGGACGTTTGGCAGGTTCAAAAGTTGTTTCATCTCTCGGTATCCCTTTTGAGGATAACCGCTCGAAATGGAGGGCTGTTGATATTCCGGCGCCACTGGGACGCCCAGCTCCTCCGCTGCACGCAAAGCGCCCCACCGTCGATCGACCAAAGTGCGGTATTTAGGCGGCCCTTCGATCAAAGCAATTCGTTTATGGCCGAGTTTGACAAGGTGTTCGTATGCCTGAAACGCCCCCCACTCATTGTCGGGCACGACAGAACTGATCGGTTCATGTGGTATGTATGTATCCACCAATACGAGAGGAATGCCGAGCGTGTGCAGTTCCAGAGCAAGCGCATCATTTTCGGGACATCCACCCAGGATGATGACGCCCTGCGTTTGATTCTCTTGAACAGACTGCGGCATACGGCCTTTCTCAACGGTGGCCAGAAGCATTCCCATTCCTTGTTGACGAGCTTGCGACTCAATACTACGGATAATTGCGCCGTAAATCGCTTCGGGAAACGCCGAAAGCGACAACTCCTCCATCATGAGCGTGAACAGCTTTGCTTTCGAGCCATTGGGGGAGCGATTGCGCGGGGTGTAGCCAAGCCGGCTGGCTGCTTCAGCGATCCGTTGTCTGGTCTCGGCTGCGACTCGCTCGGGGGATTGGAATGACAGCGACACCGTCGAAATCGAAACGCCGGCTTCTTCTGCAACATCACGAACTGTTACACGCCGTGCGCGTGCAGTTTCACTCATCGCATTGGCACCTGAAAGATATGAACCTGTGAGGAATTTTGCTTCATCAAGAATAGTAGCAGCAATTATTCGATCTGTCAATAGGAATTTCGATCAAAATTGTGTCGAAATATCGACGAATTTTTCGGTGTTTTTGAGTTTTGTTCGATTTGAATTGTTCTCAGGCATCGACGGCGACGATCGTTGCCAGACAACGTTGGAAGGCATTCGATTTGTTGGATAGTGGTTTGTATGGCGATAACCACGGTGAGCCTGAGATGTCAGTCCTATGGCGGGCGCCAATTCTCGAATTGTTGTTGAAATATGGCAAAGTGTGTTTCCCGTTCGTTGACCGGCGCTTCAAGTAAGTCGAGCAGTGTAAACAACAGGCGTTCCTCTGCTGGCTCCAAACTGGCCTGGCTCAGGAAATGACGGAGTCCGGTGAATGTCCAATCCACGGGGAAATCCGAAGGCGCTTTCTTATAGTCGTCCAAGATGTTTTGGAGAGCGTGGGTCGCCTGATCGGTCTCTCCCTGCAGGATGGAAGCTGCAACCATGATCGTCCGCATAATCAGTTTTTCACCGACCGATAACTTTTTGCCAGACGCCAGGAGATCGCTGGCGCGGTCAAGCACCTCGGTGTAGCGACCAGTCGATAAGGCGGTTTCCACCAGATTCAGGCGATGAGTGACAATTGTTAGTTCGTTGGAGGACTCTTCGACAAGTTCGGCGACGATTGTATATGCTTGATTAAAGTCGAACAGACAGTCTTGATAGATAGCGGCGACAATTGCTCGAATTTCAGCGTCGTCTCCCCAGGTCTTGAATGTATCGACGGCGTCGTTGCAGTGCTCGAACGCTTCGTCTTGTTGGGCGTCTGCGTGATACACCCGCCCGGCGGCCCACATCACGAAGGGAGATGAGGGTGCATCGTTCCGCAACAGCTCAATCGCGCGGCGGTAATTGCCGGTCCGCCGCAACACCTCAGCCAGGTCGATATACGCCCATATCAGATCTGGGTTCAATTCAATGGCCTTTTCGAGAAATTCAGTCGCCAGGGTATAGTCGCCCAAGAGCCGATGTGTGACGCCGAGCTGATGGTAGGCTTGTACTGTTTCTTGAATTTCGATGGAGCGAGAGAAGGCGGCGAGCGCGCGGTGAAGACTGGTGTTTTGATAGACCAGGCCGAGATGATAGTGCGCCGTGTGGTCGTCATAGCCGAGCAATATAGCTCTTTCAATCTTTTCGATGGCCGACTCCCACAGGCGTTGCTCGCCCAGCAACCATCCCTCGCTAAACATGGCGGCGGCGGCGCGTCTCTGCGGGTCACCCAAATCAACCTCAACGTTCAATGCAAGCTCTCGAGCTGCCTGGAAACTTTGCGCGGCGCCTGCGAGATCGCCATTATTAGCCCGTAGTCTCCCGGTCTGCAGATGCGCATCAATGGCGATTCGGTGCGCTTCGCGTTCGGCGTCGAAACCGATGAAGAGAAGCGATGCATCCATGCTTTGAGCCTGCCTGAAAACAGTGGCTGCCCCCTGAAGATCGCCCCTTCGCGCTGCCGCTCGGCCCTTGATCAACAGATCAAACAATGCGATAGTGCGTTCACAGCCATCTGGATTGAGCGGTTCAAAGTAAACTGCGCATTCTTGCTGCGTGAAAGTGCGCGTCAGGCGGTCGCGCGCCTGCTCAAGCAAGTCTTCAAAGTCTAGTGCAAAGAGATGCACCTGTCTGTCATGTCCGACGAGCGCCAGACGATCACCTTGTGGGCTAAAGGTCACCGCGTGCAAAGTTCTCCCCGGATAGTTGGCCAAAGTGAGCAACCGTTTCCCCGTGCGTGCATCCCAAATCTTGACCGTGCCATCGTCGCCTGCTGTTGCAATACGCGACGAAAACAGGTGATCTGCCACACAACAGTACTCGATATCGAGCACTACGCCTTTATGTCCCCTGAGCGTGAAACTGCTTTTCTGTGATTCTTCTGCTGCATTCGGGTTTGCCGGGTTGAAATCGAAGAGATACACCAGATTGTTGCGTGCTGCGGCAGCGATTTGCTGGCCGTCCTGGCGAAATGCAACGGCGGTGAACCAGTACTCGTCATCCTGTGCACTCCATACCTCTGCTCCTGAGGCCGTTTCCCAAATTCGCAGCGTTCTGTCATAGCTCACGGTTGCAAGGTGTTTTCCATCAGGACTAAAAGCTACGTCGTAGACGGTGTCTGAACGCCCTTGAAACACCATCGCTTCCACGCCAGTCGTCGCGCTCCAAAGCCTGACCGCGCCGCTCTCATCCGCAGCGACAAGCTGCTCTCCATCTGGGCTGAACGCCATGCTGGTGATGGCGGCGGTGTGACCTCTCAGTGTGTGAAGATGTGCGCCTGTCTGTGCATCCCAGATGCGAATGTCACCGTCAGTGCTTCCACTGGCCAGCCATTTCCCATGCGGAGCAAATGCAACACTCTGCACCCAGGCTACGTGACCCTCCAGCGTAAACAACAAGTCGCCGGTGCTTGCGTCCCATAATCTCACAGTGTTGTCGTTGCCTGCCGAAGCAAGGCGATTTCCATCCGGGCTAAATGCAACATCGTTCACCATGCCAAGATGCCCGACAAAAGCATTAACTCCCTGTCTTGGAGCCATATCCCAAACTCGAACTTTGCCATCCTGACCGGCGGTTGCAACAGTCGTTCCATCCGGACTAAAGGCAACGCCAAACAGCGCGTCAAAGTCGCCAGAAAGCGTGTGCAATTCCTTTCCCGTATCCAGTTGCCATATTTTGGCGCTGCCGTCGTAGCTGGCGGAGGCAAGATGTGCGCCGCTTGGGTCGAAGGCAAGATCATTGACAGAATTGGTGTGCCCTTCAAGCGTAAGGATTGCTTTGTTTGTCGTCAGATCCCACACCTTGATGACTCGATCGCCCCCCGCTGTGACCAGACGTTCTCCAGCAGGGTCAAAGATGACTGTATTTAACCATGTGTTGCGACCATGCTGAATAACCGTCGCTTGACCAGTCTCAATATCCCATAGTTGCGCCCTGCCGTTGGCTGCGGCGGCTGCCAGCAATCCACCGTTGGGGCTGAAAACGATGCTCGCGTGTTTGCTGTCGCCTGCCGGCCATGTCTTTACAAATCTTCCAACAGCGACATTCCAGATCGAGAGCAAGGATTGGGTGGATTCATAATAGGAGAGGGCGAATGTTTCTCCGTTTGGACTAAATGCCACTGCAGCTACGTTGCTGGGTAGAATGTCTCGAACTTTTGCTTCACTGGTCATATCCCAAAGCGACGCAGCGCCGTTCTCATCCACCGTCAGCAGCAGCGCTCCATCTGGACTGAGGGCAAGATCGTAGACAGGGCGGCTGTGCGGAAAGACGTGCACCATTTCACCAGTTGCCGCGTCCCAAATCCGCACTGTATTGTCATCGCCCGCAGTAGCCAACCGCTGGCCGTCGCTGCTATAGGCGACCGCTCGCGCACGACCGTTGTGTGCATCGATCACGAAACGCGCTTGTGACGCGCCAACCACCTGACGAAGGACATCCTCTAATTCGTTAATGACCCCGTCTGCATCTGGGTCACCTTTCGATGGAGCGGCTGCAAGCGCCTGCAACGCCAGCAAAAGACTCAATTGCGAATCTGTTCCTATCAAATTGATTGCGGCTGCGGCAAGGCGCAAAGCATTGGCCTCGCGCAGCCGGGCTTCAGCCCGCTCGCGCTGAGCTTCTGCGCTGGACTGGGCGATGAGCGCTTCGTTGGCGCTGTGTTCGGCGCGCTCGCGCTCAGCCACTGCAGTCGCTTCGGCGGCGAGCGCCGTGGCTTCGGCGATTTCCGCCCGAACTCTGGCATCGTCTGCTTCGATCCTGCGGCTTTCGGCGGCTTGTTGTCGTTCCCAGGCAAACCACGCCGCCCCCGCCGCCAACAGGATGACCAATCCCAGCACAACCGAGAGCCACCGTAGACGTCGCGCATCGGCGGCCTGCGCTTCAGCGCGACGATATTCGGCTTCGGCGAGCGCGCGCATCTGCTCCAGCTCACGGCGCCGCGCCTCCTCGGCGGCGCGCTCCTCTGCTTCCAGCGCTGCACGGCTGGCGTCGACCAGTTCCGAAACCTCAGTGGCGTAGCCTATGTGCGCCTCGTCGAGGACGACCAGCCACCGTTCAGCCTCGCGCAGCTCGATCTCGTCCAGCAGACCGCCTGTCCCTCGCCCCAGGCGCACCCACTCGCGTGCGCGCGATTCGAGCCGTTGACGCGCCTGTTCCACCTCGCGGCGTTCACTCAGCCACGCTTCGTTGGAGTTTTGGATCGGCTTGACGAAGCGGTCGTGCGTCAGCTCGTACCAGTGTGCGCCAGCGCGCCACTCGCCACGGATCAGATGCAAATTTTGCAGCATGTCCACAGCCTGATTGGGAAGACCGCCAGTGTGTTCCGTCCCTCGATAGACGGTGCTGCGCATGCCGTTGGGCGTGATCAGATGGTGTTCGAACCAGGTGCGCAAGTCGCCTTCGTGCACACCGGCAATGCTCGCTGTGATTGCAATCGATTCTTCATAGAAGCGAGCCAGCGCCTCGTCGACATCGCCAAAAGCGTGAACATGGCTGGCGTCGATCACAGTCGTCTCAGGCGGAAGGCTGCTCCACAGACGCAGACAGACCACCTGTAGCTGCACCGGCTCTACATGCTGACCTTCCACTTCCACCATTTCGCCCTGTGCATCGACCGTTCGGACGCGCAACAATTCTTTGACCAGACTCTCCGCCACGCCAGGGGCGAAGCGTCGCTGTGTAGACGCAAGTGGACTCTGGATGGCAAGCAAAGCGGCTTCAGCGCGCAGTCGCTCCAGTCTGAATCGGATGCGCAGTGATTCAGGCAAAAGTGAGGCAAATGGGTCGAGCTGCGCCAGATAATCCTCGCGGATCACGAAGACGACGCGCAGCAGCCGGTCGCGGTCAAGAGCCTCCACCACCTGACGAAAGAAGGCCTCCTGCTGTTCCAGTTGTCGCTCGGGATAGGAGGTGAACAGTTCCTCGAACTGGTCGAAGATCAGAACACGCGGGGATTTTCGCCGCGCCGTGCGCTCGGCGCGCGGGCGCTGTTCCAGATAGTCGGCTAACGTCCACTGCGCCAATACGTTCGGGTCAGCGTCTGGTTCCAGCGTCTGGAGGGCGTTGAACGTATAGATATTGTTGATCGACAGATGGGTGTCGTGTGGAGTCACTCCACGCACTCTTGTCAGGGGGAGAACTTCAAAACCGTTCTCTTCAAGATTAATGGTGACGCCTGCGTTGAAGATGGAAGTTTTTCCAGCGCCGGACTGGGCGTAGACCAATACAATTGGATGACCGAAAATGAGCGAGACAATCTCCTGCACCTCGCGATCACGGCCAAAAAAGCGCGCACAGTCGGCGTTGCTCCGCTCAAATGGACGCGGCCCCAGATATGGACTGGAAATGGACGTTTCATCCGGCATTTCTGAACTTCTCCCAACGCTGCCGCAGTTCCAGGGCGAACTCGCGAACATCACCCCAATAGATGCTGACGCGAATCTGTTGCAATTGGTCGAAGTATTTGTTCAGGTAGCCTCGCGCCCGCTCCATATCTATTTGCGAGAGGTTGGGCGGCAGCTGAACAGCGATGCTGGTGTAGCCCAGGCTTGCGCCCAACGAACCAACCAGCCCGCGAAAGAGCACACGAAAATTCCAATCGGTCAGGCTGTATCCCACAAACAGCAGCGAGGTGCCGGCCAGCGCTGTTCGGATCGGTGGAGGGAGAAGAGACTGGTCGCGCGAGAGGCGAATCAGGAAGTCAAGATAGTCGCCTTCGGTCAAGACCAATGACTGTGACATCCCGATATGACCATGCAGGTGATAGACGAGCGGATTGGCGGCGGTGGGCTGATACCCATCTTCAAAAACAGAACGACTGCCGGTCACTTGTGGAAAGTTGTTCCATCGGCAGAACTCCTGCACAGGCTGGCGTTTGCGATGTTTGAGCGCCTCCAGCATGAATGAATCATAGTTGGTTGTGATGTAGATCGGCAGGTTGAGGCTGGCGAGGACAGCGTGAGGCTCTGCAGGATCATTGAAATTGGGCGGCGCCACGCTTCCGAACTGGCGTTTGATCGTATCTTTGGGAAACATTTCGTAGCGAGCGATCGCAAGAAACTGCGCCACGCGCGCCAGATCGTGCGAATCGAGCAACGGATATTGATATTGTTCAGCCCAGCTTCTGGCAATATCGGCGCCAAGCGGCAACACACCGGCGCAAGCCCCCGCACCGATAAAAGGTGTGCATTTTTCTTCTTTGATAAACCAAAGCAAATCTTCCCAGTCGGTTTCGCTTAACATTTCCGCCAAGATCGGTAGCCTCCTCCTCTGTGAGCAAGGTTCTGCAAAAATGTTAGGCGGTTTTTGCTTTCCGCTGTTGCAAAAATGCAAAATAAAAGTAGATGTGCAAAAGAAAATACAGAGTAGCCATGACGCCCATGATTGCGAGCCAGGCCCATGACACCTCCGGTTGCGATAAGTCCAACTCCAGTAGAAGACCGCCTACAAAATAAGCGGATGCGCTCAAAAACCCAATAAGCAGCGCCTCGAAAAAGAATAGCGTCCACGGCTTATTTTCTGGAGGTAAAGAACTGGCCTGCCAACGAAAAGCGCTGCGTAATTCGGTCTCAGGAAACTCCTGGTTGTGCAGGATGTAAAACTCCTTGATCTGATTCATAGCTCGTGCGCTGTCGTACCACGCCTGTCTGAGTCGAATCAATTTGAAGAAGTAAAGCCAGCCAATGCCACACAACAACCATAGCAATACGGCGCCTAGCCAGGGTGGGATGGAAAATTGCGTTCTGATGGCGCCTGTCACGCCTGACACGGTGATGCCTACAATGATCAGGTAAAAGTTGACCATGGTGTGCCGGTCGCGCATTGCTTCGCTCGCAGTGACGCGCGCATACTCGAACTCCCATTCGAGCACCTGCTCAACCTTAAGTGTTCCGGGCGTCTGTGCGAGAGCCTTGACAGATGACGTTTCGTTTTCCCTCTCTGTTGGTCGCCCCCTCTGTTTTTCTGTCCGCTTGCTTAATGTCAGGATTAGCAAGACGATCAGAAAACTCGCTATCAGAAAAGAGCCTGTCGTAATAAACGAAACGCCCATACTATTCCTTCGATAGTTCAAAGCTTCTTCGTGCGCACCGTGTGGAAATTAACGAATGGGTGAGCTTTTGGCGCGCCTCTGATGTCAGAGTAAGAAATTGTCCAATAATAGTCGATTCATTCAAGTTCGACAAATCGATTTTTTCCCAGGCTTCACGCCTGGTGCAAAGCAGGTCGCCGCCTCCGGCGTGACACAACGCTGAGACAAAGCAATCGCAGCCAATCGATTATCCTGGCTGATACCGCTGCTTGATGATCGGAATCAGATACTCGTTGAACGCGCGGTCGACGTCGTATTCGGGCGACCAATCCCAGTCCATGCGTGCGGCGCTGTCGTCGATGTCGGCTGGCCAGGAGTCGACAATGGCCTCGCGCTTCACGTCCGGCGCAAAGGTGATCTGCGCATTGGGGAACGCGGCGAGCACGCGGTCGCGAATCTGCGCGGCGGAGAGGCTGAAGCTGGTCACGTTGTAGACCTGGCGCGTCAGCCGCTCGCGCGGGGCGTGAGCAAGCAGCAACAGCGCACGCACCGCGTCGGGCATGACCATGAACGGGATGCGCGCCTCCTCGCGCACAAAGCAGGCGTAGGGCAGCCCCTGCGCGGCCGCGTGGATCATCTCCGGCGCGTAGTCGCTGGTGCCGCCGGAAGGCACGGTGTAGGCGCTGATCAGCCCTGGAAAGCGCACGCAGCGAAAGTCGATGGTCGGCGGCTGCTCGGCGGCAAGCTGGCGATAGTAGCGGCTGAAATAAGAGCCGAGCTGTTCGCAATAGAGCTTGTTGCAGCCGTACATCGTGCGCGGCTGGTTCCACTCAAATTCGCGCACGCGCTGGAAGTGCATCTTGGTCTCGCGGTCGGGCAGCCCGTACGCCGCGATCGAGCTGGGAAAGATGAACTGCACCGCGCGTTTGCGCCATTGGCTCTCCTCCGCCGCAATCTTGAGCAATTGCAGCGTCGCCTCGACGTTGACCTGATGCGCTTCCTCCGGCTGGATTTCGGCGCGCGTCGAGAGCAGCGCAGCCAGGTGATAGATCACGTCGATCTCGTACTCGCTCACCAGCCGCGCCAGCAGCCGCAGGTTGAGCAGGTCGCCCTCGACATGCGTGCTCAACGACCGCAGCTCCAGCGGCAGCGGGTGCAAGTCCATCGTCAACAGTTGATTCTCCGCCTGCTGCGACAACTCCTTGAGCAGCGCCTGCCCGACCTCTCCGCTGGCGCCCGTGATAAAGATGACTCGTTTGCGCATCAGATCACCCTCAATTCTTTGCCAACCGCCTCGAAGATGTCGAGCGCCTGCTCCAGATCGCTCTTACTGTGCGCGGCGGAGTTCATCACACGGATGCGCGCCTTGCCCATCGGCACCGTCGGATAGCCGATCGCCATCGCAAAGAGACCTTTCTCGAAGAGCTTGCGGCTGAACTGCTGCGCCAACGGCGCCTCGCCCAGCATCAGCGGGATGATCGGCGTCTGGCTGCGTCCTGTGTCGAAGCCGAGCTGCTGCATCCCGGCGCGCAGAATGCGGGCGTTCTCCCACAGCCGCGCCACCAGCTCGTCCGATTCCTGCAAGATATTCACGGCTTCGATGCACGCCGCCACATCGGGCGCGGTCATGGCGCTGGAAAAGAGGAAGGGGCGCCCGCGCTGGCGCAGCCAGTCGATGATCGGCTTTTTGCCAGCCACCAGCCCACCGACGACGCCAAACGCCTTGCTCAATGTGCCGACTTCGATGTCGACGCGGCCATGCAGCCCAAAGTGATCGACGATGCCGCGCCCGCCCTTGCCGAGCACGCCCTCGCCGTGGGCGTCATCCACCATCAGGATTGCGTCGTGTTCTTCGGCTGCTTCGCACAGCTTGTCGAGCGGCGCAATGTCACCATCCATGCTGAAGACGCCATCGCTCACGATTAGCCGCCGCCGAAATTGCGCATTGTCGGCCAGCTTGCGGCGCAGATCGTCGATGTCGTTGTGGGCGTAGCGGATCGTGCGCGCCTTGCTCAGCCGGCAGGCGTCGATGATGCTGGCGTGGTTGAGTTCGTCGGAGAAGATCAGGTCGCCGTCGCCCATCAAAGCGGGCACGGTCGCCAGGTTCGCCGTGAAGCCGCTCTGAAAGGTGATGCAGGCTTCGGCGTGCTTGAACTCCGCCAGCCGCCGCTCTAGTTCGATGTGCAGCGTCGTTGTGCCCGCAATCGTGCGCACCGCGCCCGGCCCGATGCCGTAGCGGTCGATAGCTTGTTTGGCCGCCTCACGCAGCCGCGGATGATTCGCCAATCCCAGATAATTGTTGGCGCAGAAGTTGAGGACGCGGCGCCCATCGATCGTCACCCACGCGTCCATTGGCGAGTCGATGGTGCGGATGTTGGCGCTCAACCCTTTCGCCGCCAACTCTGCCAGTTCCTGCTCGATCCAGTTCAAAGCGTCGTTGCTCATCTTGACTCCTTTATAAGAATGGCAATAGAAATGGGGCGGGGATGACGCAGATTTGCACCGATCCGATCGGCGTTGATCCGCTCAATCTGCGTCATCTGCGATCGATCGTTGCCAGATCAGGCGTCGTCACTGTTTCCAACCATGTCAGATAGACCATTGCTTCCTCGAAAGTCGTTCCGCACATTTCGGCGGTTGGGCGCAGGGCGTTGCACGCAGCGGGACGCTCTGGCTGGCCGAAAATCAGGCAGCGGTTGTCGTCGCTCAATTGTGCGCAGCGCACCCCGGCTGGCTTGCCCTCAGGCATCCCAGGAATCGGCGTGCTGATCGAGATCGCGATGCAGCAGGCGCCGCAGCCGACGCGACATTCCATCACTCCACCCCTCGGCGGAGCATATCCAGCACCTCCGGCGTAAATGGATTCTTGTTGCGCTTCAGCGCCTCGATCCATGCCTCCACACTTGGTCCGCGATATTTGTCGTACAACTCAGGATACGAATCGAGCACCCACGCCAGATAATTGTTCAGGTCAGAGATGGCCTCTGAGTAGCGACCAAGCTGCGCCAGGGTGATGGCGCGGCTGTCAAAGCTGGCGCCGGTCGGGTCGGCTGCAACAGCCGCATCGCAGTAGGGCAGTGCAGTCGCCGGTTCGCCAGCCATGCCATAGCCCCAACAGAAGGCGTTTTGGATGGGAACATAGTCTGGCGCCAGTTCGACCGCCTGCGCCAGATCGATCTGCCAGGCGGCGTCGTCCCCGCTGCGCATTGCGACGAGCGCGCGGTGATAGTAGGCTTGATGGTCGGCCGGCTCCAGTTCAATAGCGCGCGTAAAGTCGGCGCGCGCTGCGTCAAGATCGCCGGCGTCGTTGCGCTGATAATAGGCAATGCCACGATTGAGCAGCGGGTCGATGCGATTGGGGCGGCGCTGAATCACCCGCGTCAGGTCGGTGATAGCGGCGTCGAGATCGGCGCGCTCATCGAGCGAGAGCAGCGCGCGTCCCAGGTGACTGGTGCCGCGATTATAGCGCGCATTGTCCCAGGTTGGCTGCAGAGCCAAAGTTTTCGTGTAGTGATAGATAGACTCGGAAAAGCTTGTTGTCGTATATCCCGAAACCAAAGGCGTCAACAAACCGATATAAAAATGAATAGACGCCGCAACCGTTGGATCGGAAGGGTTTTGCGCCAGCGCGCGCTGATAGATCGCCAGCGCTTTGTCATTGTCGCCGGTCGTGCGATAGTAGCTGCCGAGCGTGTACAGCGCAAAGATACGCGCATCGCGCGGCACATCCTGGTTGATCACAAAGGGCAGCGAAGAAGGGGCGTCGACCGGAGTGACCCAATAGGCGTCTTCCATTGCTGGCGTGGAGAGGCCGGCGCGCACGCGTCCCGCATCGTATTCTCCCCAAATCACCAGAACTGCACCTGATGACGCCAGCACAGCCTCTGCCTGCTCAGGTTCGCCGATCGCCTCTGGCAAAATGGCTATGCGCATGTCGGGCAAACCGGCGCTTGAGATTTCCTCTTCCAGCGCTTCGCGTATCCGACCGGCAATGTTGAAGCGCAGATCGCTGGAGGTGTAGCCAACAAACGGGGCGATTGCGATCAACTGTTCGCCAGGTTGTGCGACGACCGGCGTTGTGGTTGGCGGTGGCGTGGGAGTTGGCGACTCGGTGGTTGGCGATGTGGTTGGAGCGGGGATCGTTGCGGTTGGTGGAGCCGTTGGCGGCAATGCCAGGGGATTGATCGCACGCAACACAACTGCTCCTATAACGGCGACAGCCAGCATCAAAGCTGCGGCTGTCGCCAACATCGCGCCCGGTCGTTCGATCAGGCGGGAGCGGCGCAACGTCGGCGGCGTTGGGACAGGCGCCGTAGCCGGCGTTGCACGAATCTGCTCATCGGCTGGTTCCTTTGTATTTGGCGTCTCTTCTGGACTCTGGAGATCGGGTGAAGAGAATAGCTGGGCGCTCGGCTCGTCTGGGGGAAATCCTGCAGCGAGCAGCAGCGCATCACGCTCTGTTGGCGAGAGCCGCAATTTGGCTGCGATGCGGATCACATCTTCTCGATAGCGCGGGCGAGCGGTCAGCCCTTCTTTCCAGCGAAAGATTGTCTGACGCTGAACGCCGGTGGTGCGCGCAAGTTCAGCGTCGCTGATGCCAGCGCGTTCAATGTATTGGGACAGCAATTCACCAAAGGTGGGCACAGCGCCTCTCCGAAGTTGCGCGATTCATGGAACTGGATTTTATCACGAGCGTCGAAAAAAGGTGAGATCGTCTGGGAACCCGGCAATGTGACAAAAGTCGCATCGATGGCTGAACTCCTTGGCTATCCTGCAAATGGAATTGATTTTGTTTATTTGGCAATCGCTGTAATTGTAAGTATACTTACTCAATAAATATCGTTCTTGCGCTGCGGTTTTTGATAGGCTGGCAGCAACACCTGAAAGAGAGCTTCGCTATGACCGACGATCGTTCGCCGGCCGGCAGCGGCCGTTACTGGGTGGCAGGTCTTGCGTTGATGTTTGGCGTGTTGGTGGGGCTTAGCGCCTTCACCTTTGTTTACGCCGAAGGCTTCTCCTACTTCTCTGATGATCCAAACGCCTGCGTGAACTGCCATATCATGCGCGAGCAGTTCGATGGGTGGAGCCACTCGTCGCACAAGGCGGTGGCGACGTGCAATGACTGTCACACTCCCCACGGCTATCTTGACAAGTGGATCGTCAAAGGCATCAACGGTTTTAACCACAGCCTTGCCTTCACACTTGACAACTATCCTGAACACATCCATATTCGAGAGTTTAATGCCAGAATCGCCGAGCAGAACTGCAAAGATTGTCATACAACGGCGATCAGCGCAATCGAGCATTTTGTTTCTGAAGAGCCGTTGCAATGTGTGCGTTGTCATGGCAATGTAGGACATGGCAACGTTGCGCGAGGGCCATGACGCTGCACCAAATTTTGGAAAGTTCGACATTTTTTGATGCTGAACCATCGTGATAGGAAGGGATCATGACCGAGCAAACCTCAAAACCATCGAAGGGCCGTCTGTGGCTCTATATCGGCTTATTTGCAGTGGCGGCAGTGGCGACGATCGTTGTCGTCGCTTTGTTGATGAACATTCAGGGCAGAAAGGACGAGGCGCGACTCTACCCGGCAAAGGTGGTGGAAATTGCTGAAAACGAGATCGACCCAGCCGTATGGGGGTTGAATTTCCCGGTGCAGTACGATTCGTTCCGGCGCACCCAGGAGAATTATGGGCCGACAACCTACGGCGGTTCGGAGCCATACAGCAAGCTGGAGCGCTATCCGGCGATGGTGCGCTTGTGGGCGGGCAATCCTTTCAGCATCGATCACAACGAGGAACGCGGCCACTATTATGCACAGATCGATCAGGCGAACACGCAGCGGGTGCAGGTCGCCAATCAGCCAGGCGCTTGCATCAACTGTCATGCAGCCGAGGCGCCGCTTCTGATCGCGGAGATGGGGTGGGAGGAATTCAACCGCACACCCTACAACGATCTGAAAGACAGGCTGCATCTTGGCTCCTCGTGCGCAGACTGTCATGATCCGGACACGATGGCGCTGCGCATCACGCGTCCGGCGTTGATCAATGCTCTGGAAAAGCGCGGCATCGATGTGACGCAAGCCTCGCGACAGGAAATGCGCAGCTATGTCTGTGCACAGTGCCATGTCGAATATTACTTTGCCGGGGAGGGCAAGGAGTTGGTCTTCCCGTGGGAGAAGGGGCTAAATATCGATGACATCGAGCGCTACTACAACGAGTACGGTTTCAAAGATTGGACGCACAAGGAGACCGGCGCGCCGATGCTCAAGATGCAGCATCCGGAATTTGAACTCTTTACGACCGGCCTCCATTATCAATCGGGCGTTGCCTGCGCCGACTGCCACATGCCCTATGTGCGCGAAGGCAGCGTCAAGGTCTCCGATCACTGGCTGCGCAGCCCGAAGGTCAATGTGGCGACTGCCTGCCAGACCTGCCATAACTTCCCCGAAGCTGAATTGACCAAACGCATCGAGACAATTCAGAGTCGCACAGCACAGTTGTTGCGCAGCAGCGAAGAGGCGTTGATTGCCGCCATCGATGCAATTGTCGCCGCACGCGAGGCAGGCGCCACCGACGAGGAGCTGAATACGGCGCTGCAACTCCACCGCGCGGCGTCGATGCGATGGGATTTCATCTCGTCGGAGAACAGCACCGGTTTCCACAGCCCGCAAGAATCAGCGCGCGTCCTGGCTGATTCGATCAATCAGGCGCGCCAGGCTGAGCTGGAGGCGTTCAAGGTCTTGGCGGCAAAGCAACAGGCGGCCGGCGAGGCAACGGAGCTTCAGCAACTGGTGAGCACCCAATAAGACCCATCCAACTGACCGTACATCGCCCGGTTGGGAGCAGTCTCCGACGTGTAGAGATCAAGAAGGAGAGAGTGGATAGAAGGCTTTTATCCACTCTCTCCCTTTTTGTATGATTACGCTCATGCGGCGTGCGCGCAGCTTGCCGTTGCCTGTGCGCCGTTTGTTATACACAAACCTTGCCGCGTTCTTCTAGCCAGCGCAGAAAGGATTCGGGGCGTTCACCCGGCCCGCGTCCTAATAACAATGTTTCAATGCCAATGTCTTCATCCAGTTCTGGCCAGTGAATGCTTCGTTGGGCAACGATGAAGTTGTTGCGCTCTGCAACGGTCCCGTAGCTGAGTCGTGGAAACCACAACAGCGGCGTCGCAATCACGCGGCCATCGGTAAGTTCAACGATTAACTCATCTTCGGTGACTTGCACATCGGCGATTTCAGCTTGCGCCAGCCGTGATTTGAGGAGTTCAAGCTCTTGAGCAATGTTCATCCCATGCCTCCCGCAGCAGAGTGATGTTCGCAAGGATAATCCGCTCGATCTCGCGGAGTTCTTTGCCGCGAAAACCGTGGCTCTGTTCCAGCAAGATCGGGTCCAGCCAGAACTTTGCATGTCGACGATCACGCTGCACATGAATGTGACGTGGCTCTACGCAATCATACGACCAGAAGTAGAAACGATACGGCCCTTCGATCAGAACTGTTGGCATAACACAACATAGCCTTGCACCTGGTTGCACCGAAAGTGATTGTACGCATGACAATGACGGGAGTCAACCCACGCAGGGGTATCGGGGTGGGTGTTCACCCGATCTCAACAATTCTGCTCTCTTCCTCCGTCAGCCCATACACCTCATACACCAACCAGTCGATCTGCCGAGCCGTGGTCGCGATCTGCCCAGTGAGCACGCTCTGCTTGTGCGGCGTGCGCAGCTTGCCGTTGCCGGTGTGCAACACCAGCATCTGCTCCACCAGCCGCACCATCTGGTCGTGGCGGGCGACGTCGGCGCGGTCGCTGAAGTCGATGGTGCGGATGGGCTGTCACACTGAGCGCCGGATCGCCTCGATGGTTTCGGCGGTTTCCAGACTGCTCAGGTCGCCCAGCGGCTCGCCAAGATAGGCGGCGCGGATCAGGCGGTGCATCACTTTGGCGTTGCGCGTCTTGGGCAGCGCGGCCACAAAGCGCACCGTGCGCGGCTTGAGCGGTTTGCCCAGTTCAGCCGTCACCAGGTCGATCAACTCGGTGCGCAGCGTCTCGGAAGGTTGCACTTGCTCGCGCAACACGCAGAAGCCGACCACTTCCTGATCCTTGACCGGGTGCGGAGCGCCGATCACCGCCGACTCTTTGACCGCAGGGTGCTTGTTCAGAATCGCCTCGACTTCAGCCGGTCCAAGTCGCTTGCCGCCCACCTTGATCGTGTCGTCGCTGCGTCCGAGGATATACCACAAGCCGTCTTCGTCGATGGCGGCGAAATCGCCGTGCACCCACATGCCGGGCAGTTTGCGCCAGTAGACGTCGAGATAGCGTTCGCGGTCGCGCCAGAACCCACGCGTCATACCGATCCACGGCTGGCGGATCACTAGTTCGCCGACTGCGCCGCGCACAGGGTTGCCCTGCTCATCGACCACATCGGCGTCCATACCCACCACCGGGCCGCTGAACGCGCACGGCTTGAGCGGGCGGAAGAAGTCGCCGCAGAGGATGCCGCCGCTGATCTCGGTGCCGCCGGAATAGTTGAGGATCGGCTTCTCACCTTTGAGCACAGTGCGGAATGTCCACAGCCAGCTTTCCGGATCCCATGGGCTGCCGGTTGAGCCGACGGCGCGCAGCGAGGTGAGATCATGGCGCTGCACCGGTTCGACGCCATGTGGCTTGAGGCTGCGGATCAGCGTCGGTGAGACGCCGAGATGGGTGATGCGATGGCGTTCGACCAGCGCCCACACGCGGCCAACGTCGGGAAAGTCGGGCGCGCCGTCGTAGAAAACCATCGTGGCGCCGTTGAGCAGCGCGCCAAAGACAAGCCACGGCCCCATCATCCAACCCATATCCGTAAACCAGAAGATCGTATCCTCCGGCTTGAGATCCATGCTGTGACGCATATCCTGCGCCGCTTTGATCGGAAAGCCACAGTGTGTGTGCACTGCCCCTTTGGGTTTGCCGGTCGTGCCGCTGGTGTAGATGAGCATCAGCACATCCTCGGCGTCGGTGATCTCCGTGACTGCTGCGGCGGATTGGCGTGGAATCAGCTCGCTCCACCAATGGTCGCGGTCCGGCGTCCAGGGCGCGTCGGTCAGCCCCGTGCGCTTGACGACGATCACATGTGCGACGCTGGCGACATCTGCGCAGGCGGCGTCCACGGTCGGTTTCATCGGCGTCACTGCGCCGCGGCGAAAGAGACCGTCGGCGGTGACGATGGCTTTGGCGCCGGCGTCCGCCAGCCGCGCCACGACCGCGCCGTGGCCGTAGCCGCTGAACAACGGCAAAACGATCCCGCCGATCTTGATCACGGCGAGAAAAGCGATTGCCAGCTCCGGGATCATCGGCATGTACAGCCCGACGGCGTCGCCCTTGCCCAGCCCAAGCGAGCGCAGCGCGTTGGCACAGCGGTTGACCTCGGCGTGCAGCTCGGCGTAGGTGAAGGTGCGCACTGCGCCTTCCTCGCCTTCCCAACGCAGAGCAATGCGGTCACGCGTGGGCGTCGCCTGCCATTTGTCCAGGCAATTGTGGATGATGTTGAGCTTGCCGCCGACGCACCAGCGCGGAAACTCCACGCCGTCGCGCAGGTCGACGATTTGGGAATAGGGTTCGTAGAACTCGATGCCCAGGTCTGCCAGCGCCGCATCCCAGAACCAGGCAAGGTCGCTGCGGGCGCGGGTGTGCAGCGCGTCGTAATCGTCGATGCTGTGGCGATTCATGAAGTCTTGCAGGTTGCTCTCGGCGATCCAGCGCGGGTTTGGCTGCCAGACAGTCGGTTGGCCGAAGGGGAAGGTGGGTTCGGTTGACATGTCAATTCCCTCGCAGAACCATGGGTCTATCTGTGCCCATCTATGTCAGGCTTTTCAGCGGCGGTCAAGCTTTCGAGGTCGGAGTAGGGCAGCGCGTACTTGAGTTGGTGGATGCCCTGTGTGTCGGCAAGATGACGGTCAAATGCGTATAGGATCAGCCCTTGTTGTCCGCCGCCGGAAGCAAGGCAGAGCACTTTGCACCCGGTCAGGTCATCGGGGAACCACTGCCGTGGCGTCGGACGCAGTTCGGTCAACAGCACCGACCAGTCGCCTCGCCGTGCGGCGGCAATCTCCTCGCGTGAGACGGGCACAGTCCATGGATTGCCTTCGGCGGCCAGTCGAGCCCATACATCGCGATTGTGTTCGAGAATGCTCATGGCAGTTGTCTTCCTTTATGGTGTGTCTATGACATAACGTTGATACCAGGCGGCAATGGTTGGCTGGTGGCGTTGTGCCCACAGGTTCCAGACTGCTTCAATATAGTGTATCGCCTGTTCAGTGCGGGCGGCAGGCAATTCTTTCGCAGTAATGTCGGCTACGGTTGGGCTTCCAGCGAAGTCGGGCGGCGTGAGCCAGACGAATCGGACGTGGCGTTCTATGGCTGCACCGCGCACGGCGCGCTGTCGAATCCACAACGTCTGTTCTGGTGCAACGTTGCACTCAAGCACGCCGTAGAGCGTCAACAAATGCACTGCCACCGATTGGACTGCCTGCGCCGAAGGGACGCCTGGATGCTGTGCTGCATAGGCGTCGGGCAGCAATGCAATGAGCGGGTGAGGCGCCAACGGCGGCTCGCCGGCGTTGACGAGCGCCGAAAAGATCGCCCAACACGCCGGCGATGCGCCGATATAGCGGTGGATCGCACCTTCTGACGCGGGCGGCAGCCAGGCCCCACAGTCTGGGCACTGTTCCAACCCGTCGGGTTTTGTCATCATATCAATTCAATTGTCCTCTCTGCTTATCTCGATTGTAGCCTTTCTGAAAAACGAAGGCAAACTCCAACAACGATTTGCCGATTATGAACAAACCAACCATAATCGTTGTACACTTGAACCGCAGCGATCGCAACGGAGAAAACATAACGGAGAAAAACGCTCATGAATCGAACTTCACACCGTTTCTGGCTGGTGATTGCCTGTCTCGCCGTAGTCTTGGCAGCGCCAAGACTGGCGATCGCTTCGGCCACCTTCCATCCGTCACAGCAGAGCGCGCCGGACCCAACCGGCGACTGGCAGCGCGTGCAGTCGGATGGCAAGATCGTCTTTGGCGTCGCCGCCGACTATCCCCCTTTTGAGTTCTACAACAGCAATTTCGAGTTGGATGGCTTTGACATTGCATTGGCGCGCGCCATCGGTAGTGAGCTGGGCGTTGAGGTCGAGTTCAAGGATTTCGCCTTCGATGGTCTGCTCAACGCCGTACAGCTCGGTCAGGTCGATGTTGCTATCGGCGCAATTTCTGTGACGCCGGAGCGTCAACAGGTCGTCGACTTCACCAACCTTTACTACATCGGCAACAGCGTCGTGCTGGCGAGGACCAGCTTCACAGCGACGGTGACATCGGCGACCGATCTGGCGGATTTACGCGTCGGCGTGCAGCGCGGCAGCACCTACCAACAGTGGGCGCAGCGCAATCTCGTCGACAAGGGGTTGATTGTGCAGGATAGCCTGGTTCCCTATTCGACGCCAAGCGAGATGATTCGCGACATTCGCAACGGTTCAATAGATGTCGGCCTCCTAGGGCAGGCCACTGCTGAACTGGCTGAGAAACGCAACGATGACCTGCACATCGTCGGCGTATCGTTCAACCAGCAGCAGTTCGCCATCGCCGCAGCAAAGGGCAGCAGCCTGATCGAGCCGCTCAACCAGGCGCTGCTGACCCTGCAAAGCAACGGGACGTTTGCTGCGCTGGTGCAGCAATATCTGCAGACCAATCCGAATCACGTCACGCCCGATCCCGATTCAGCTGTGGTCAACAACGAGCCGGAAACGCCATCGTCGGTTGCGCCGGCGGCCTGCGTCAACAGCATGGCATTTATTGCCGATCTCAACTACGACGACCAGAACATGACCGCGCCGGCGATCATGGCGCCGGGTCAGGACTTCGTCAAGGGTTGGCGTGTGCTCAACAATGGCACATGCGACTGGCAGCCGGACTACGCCTTGACCTACGTGCGCGGCAACCGCATCGAGGCGTCGATGAGCGGCTCTCCTGCGCCCGTCGGTCGCGTCGTGACGCCGGGTGAAACGGTCGATCTCTCGGCTCCATTACGTGCGCCGCAGGTTCCGGGCGTCTTCCAGGGGTTCTGGCAGATGCGCGACAACCTCGGCCAATATTTTGGACAGGTCGTGTGGGTGGGCATCCAGGTGCCTGATCCCAACCCTCCGCCCCCTCCACCGCCGCCGGTCACCGACATCAACCCCAACTTGCGCGCCGACTCCAACTTTATTGGGCCGGGACAGTGCACCACGGTTCGCTGGGATGTCGACAACGTGCGCGCCGTCTTTTTCATCGATGGCGGCAACTCGCAAGGCGTCGGCGGCCACGATGCGCGTACGGTCTGCCCCGGCAGCGCGACGACCTACACGCTGCGCATCATTGATGTCAACGGCGGCGAGCACGACTTCCAGATCACGATCACTGTAACCGGCGCACCCGACTACAGTATCAACTTCTGGGCGGACAACACCAACCTGAATGGCGGTCAGTGCACGACGCTGCGTTGGGATGTGCGCAACGTGCAGGCGGTCTATCTCGACGGCGAGGGCGTTCCAGGCGTCAGTGCGCGTGATGTGTGCCCGGGCGGCGCGCAGACCTACACACTGACCGTGATCAAGCGCGACGGCGGCCAGGAGTCGCGACAGGTGACGATCAATGTCAACACGCCGCCGCCGCCCCCACCGCCGCAAGGCCCTGTGATCCGACGCTTCTCTGTCAGCAGCAACCAGATTCCCAGCGGCGGGTGCATCAGCTTCGACTGGAGCGCCGACAGCACGCAGGGCGTCAACCTGCTGCGCAACGGCGGCGCCATCGTCGCCGGCGGCCCAAGCAACGGCTCGGCGCAGGACTGCCCGGATGCAATTGGGTTATATGAGTATAAACTTGTCGCCTATGGAGTGGGCCAGACGGAGCAGACGCTAACCGTCAATGTAGTGGGGCCACAGCCGCGCTAAGAGAAGGGACGTGTTGCGTGTTTCGTGACGTAGAGAACTGCCCTCACGCACGAAATACGCAGCACGCAACACGCAACACGCAGCACGCTCTGTCTACTCCGCTGCGGCAAACAGTTCATCCACATCCACGGTGAAACCGTCGAGCAACACAGAGTCAGCCTGCTGACCAGCGCCAAATTCACCGTGGATGCTGTACCGCATATCGTTCAACGTCAGGACCGTTACACGATTCACGCGCGGATCGACAATCCAGTATTCTGAAATGCCAGCCTGAGCATACTCGCGTCGCTTGGTCTCCAGGTCGCGGCGCGGATCATCGGGGCTGACGACTTCCATGACTAGATCGGCGCCAATCCAATAAGTTTTCCGGCGGCGCTCCTTGTTGTCATGCAACATGAACAGAATATCTGGCTCCCGATATTTCCCTGTCCACAACCGCATTGGCAAAGGCGCAATTGCAACTTTTCCCAATTTAGTGCGGCGTACGAAGGCAGACAGCAACTCTGCCAGAAACAGCACGATATCCTGATGCAACTCGCTTGGCATCGGAACAACGTCCAGGATTCCGTGTGAGTATTCGACAAGGTGGTTGGTGGGCAGCGCCAGATACTCCTCCTCGCTCCATTGCCCCTGGTGTGGGAACAACTCAGCAATCGCCCAGGTAGGCTCCGCCTCGCCGTCGATGAATGGAGGTCCTGCTGTCTGTTCGGTTGAACTTTTCATGGCGGTCATCGCATCGATTTCCCTCCGTTGGTCGTTTGTGTCCACACAACGTATCGGTTGTACTCTGAAGACCGTAAAAAAACTCCCGCACAAAACTTGACGCAGGCGACGAATTATACTATAGTAGTGTTACGCCGTTTGTTGTGGCTGGCCCCAATCCAGCCTTCGGGGGACAGCAAACGGCGTATTTTTTTGTCAACCGCTCTACGCCAAAATTGCTCTACGCCAGAAACTGAATCTGCTCTAGCCGCTGGAAGGTCTGACCGCCTTCGTGCTGGTTATAGCTGTAGATGCGGATGTCCTTTGGGCCGCGATAGTGGTTGTACGCTGCAAAAACCGTCGATGGCGGGCAGATATCATCCATCAACGCCACCGAGAAGAGCGTGCGTGCGTTCGCGCGCGCTGCAAAATTCACGCCATCAAAATAGCTAAGTGTACGAAAGACCGTCTCCACCTGGTCGCGATGCACCTTGCAAAAGCGCACGATCTCCTGATAGGGGTGCGAGTCTGTGATTTCGGTTGCCCGTCGGTAGTGACACAGAAATGGCACATCCGGCATGGCGGCGCTGACTGCATTGTCGAGCAAGGCGGGGGATAGCCCGGCAACCGCCAGCGTTATGCCGCCGCCCTGCGAGCCGCCGGTGACAGCGACGCGGTTGGGGTCCACCGCCGGATGCGCCAACGCAGCCTCGACCGCGCGCACTGCATCGGTGAAGACGCGGCGGTAGTAGTAGGTTTCAGGCGCCAGGACGCCGCGCGTCATGAAGCCGGGGAACTGCGGGTTGCCGCCATCGGCTTCAGGGTCGGGTGTGTCGCCGCGCGACCATGCGCTTCCCTGTCCACGCGTGTCCATGATCAAGTGAGCATAGCCGGCGCTGCTCCACGTCAGCCAATCGATCGGAAAGCCGCGCCCACCGCCGTAGCCAATGTATTCGACCACCACTGGCAGTTTTCCTTCACGTTGGCGCGGCAACAGCAGCCACCCTTTGATGCGCTGTCCGCCGTAGCCGCTGAAGGTGACGTCGAAAGTCTCCACGGTGCGCAGACCATAATCCACCGGTGTAAAGTTCGGATCGAGGGCATGGCTGCGTGCACCGGCGAGCGTGCGCGCCCAAAATGCATCGAAATCGGGCGGCTCTTCACGTTCGGGCAGATAGGTTTTTAGTTCAGATAGCGGCTTGTCGAAGAATGCCATCGGTTCACTCCAGTGTTTGGGAATCAGGAACAAAATGTGAGTCGCCACGGATCACAGAGGTGCACGAAGCAGCGAGGAATCTTCGTGTCATTTCGTGTGACTCTGTGGATCGAAACTTACTTCTTGCGAGGTTGCGCGCGCTTTGGCCCGTAGCCAAGCAGTTGTGGCTCACCCCACACGGCCCAGTTCCAACGATTGTCGCCCAGCCCATCGGTGATGAACTGAATCACCGCCTCCTGCCCGGAAAGGCTTGGCAGGTCAATCACAAAGCGCTCCCATTTGCAGCTTTGTTTGGTTGTGCTCCAGAGGCGGATGCCATTGACATAAATTCGGAAGGCGCAAAGATTGTCTCCTTCCATCAATGCGCCATCGCGAATGCCGACGGCGAAACGCAGCTTGAGCACATTCAAGTCGGGCGGAATCTGCACAGTGTATTCACACACCGCCGCCCCGGCAACCGGCGGATGCTGCCAGATCGCCATCTGCTGCACCAGCCCACACGACGCCATGCCGGTCTTGATCTCCATCATCTGTGACGTGCGCGTCGCAACTCTGCGCGCGGCCGGGAACGCCTCGATAAAGTCAAATTGCCAGAGCAGCGCCTGGTTAGGATCGGTGACGCGGTCATCTTCGACCAGGCTGTGCCACAGTTCCTCCTGCCACTTCAGGTAGGAAATGTATTGCGAGAGCTGTGTCAGCGACTGCTCATTGAGATCGGAAATGCGACGCACAATGGCGTCGATGCTTTCCTGGCGGGTGTCGTAGTTCGTCATAGTAGCTCGTAGTATACCACAAGCACTCGCTCAATGAGCGACCGGGATTGGAGGGCTGGCAGGCGTCGAGGCGTAGATCGGTTCGCGGTGTGCGCGGTTGTAAATGTCGGCGACGTGAACGATCCGATGCGCGTCGAGCCATTCGACAAGTTCATTGCAGATCGCTGTGATCGCCGTTGCGCCGCGATAGTAGATGGCGCTGCCGACGCCGACTGCGCTGGCGCCCGCCATCAGCATTTCCACCGCGTCGAGGCCGCTGGTGACGCCGCCTGTGCCGATAATCGGGGTGTCTGGGCACGCCTTGCGCGCGTCATAAACGCATTTCAGCGCGATCGGCTTGAGCGCTGGCCCGCTCAGCCCACCGCTGCGATTGGCGAGGATCGGCTGCCCGCTTTCGGCGTCGATCACCATCCCCGGCATGGTGTTGATCACGCACAGTGCGTCGGCGCCCGCAGCCACGACCGCACGCGCGATCCTTCCAATGCTCGCGACGTTTGGCGCCAGCTTGACAATGACTGGAATGCCCGCTGCGCGCACAGCGTCTTTGACATAGCCGGTGACCTCAGCCGCTGCATCGGCGCTGGCTGCATAAGGCTCGCCAAATTCGCTGTGCACATTGGGGCAGGAGATGTTCACCTCGATCATCTCTGGCTCGGCGCCGGCGACGATTGCGGCAACTTTGCCAAACTCTTCGGGCGGCCCAGCGAAGATGCTGGCGATCAGGGGCGCGCCGAATGGCTTCAGTTGGATGCGAGCTGCACGCAGCAGTTCGACTTCAGCCTGCACGCCTGGGTTGGCAAGACCGATGGCGTTGATCAGGCCATGCCCCCAATCCAGGCAAGAGGGGTTGACGTGACCGGCGCGGGGCGTTGGGCCACAACTCTTCGCCGTCACTGCGCCGCAACCAGCCTCGGCTGCACGCACCAACAGGCTGACTGTCGTGCCCCAAATGCCGCTGGCGAGCACGAGCGGCGTCGGGAGAGTAAAATCGAGAAAACGAACCGACAGGTCGCTCATCAAAGTTCTATTTCCCTTTCCCCAGGAAATCGATCACTTCCTGGCGTTTGGCTGCATCGAGGCGACCAGCATTGACCAGGATGTCGAGTATTTGTGTGAGTGTGAGCACGGCGTGGGCGACGATGCCGGCTTTAGCAAGATTGTGCACGCCGCCTTGTTCACGGTCGATCAACACGATGGCGTGCTCGACGATCAGCCCGGCGTCGCGCAGCGTTTCCGCCGTCTTGATCGTGCTGCCGCCGCTCGTGATCAGGTCTTCAATGATTGCCACGCGCTCGCCCGGCTGCCACTTACCTTCGATCAGCTTGCCGAGGCCATGTTCTTTGACCTCTTTGCGCGGATAGATTAACGGTTTGTCCGCAGCAATTGCCACCGCCGTCCCGATCGGCAACGCTGCGTAGGGCACGCCGGCGATACGGTCGCACGGCGCGTCAGCCAACAGCGCAGCATAGGCGTCAGCAGCCTTCGCCAGCAATGCAGGGCGGCTGACCAATAGTCGCAAGTCAACATAAATTGGAGACTGCACACCGCTCGCCAGTGTGAAGTTGCCAAAACGCACCGCGCCCAGCTCAGCCAACTCCAGCACCAGCGCACGCAGCGATTCATTGATCTCTCCAGCGTCGAGCGCCGCCGATGCTGTGCGATGTTTTCGCCGCACTGCGTTGATGGCGTCGCGCATTGCCTGTGCAGCCTGGCGGTGATCGACGGCGTTGGCAATGCCGCGGCTGGCGTTGACGATGGCGCCCAGACCGTCGCTGCGCAGCCCGGCGGTCAGCGTCGCTTCGAGATCGCCGCCTTGTGCGCCGACGCCGGGAATCAGAAACCAGCGCTGTGGCGCCACAGCGCGCACACGCGCCACCGCCTCTGGGAAGGTGGCGCCGACAACGAGCGCCACGTTGGGCGACCATGTGACCGCGGTGCGCGCCACATGGATGTAGAGCGGTTGGTTTGGCTCGCGGTCAAGGCTGCGCCAATCGGCGATCTCCAGCTCCTGGAATTCGCCAGCGCTGGGGTTGGAAGTGTGGCAAAGTACGAAGAGTCCCTTGCCCGGATAGCGTGCGAACGATTGAATGCTATCGCTGCCCAGATACGGGCTGAGCGTCACTGCGTCGACGCCAAGCTCCTCGAAACACGCTTTCGCATAGGCATCGGCAGTGCTGCCAATATCCCCGCGCTTGGCGTCAAGAATCACCGGAATGTTTTCCGGAATGGCGGCAAGGGTTGCGCGCAACGCGTCCATGCCCGCCGCGCCGAGCGCCTCATAGAAGGCAATGTTCGGCTTGTAGACGCAGACGAGATCGGCGGTCTGTTCGATGATGGCGCGATTCCACGCCACGATGGCGTCGGCGTCGCTGGCTGCTTCGGTGCGATAGCGCGGTGGAATCTGAGCGGGCGTTGGATCAAGACCGACGCAAAGCAACGAGTCGTTGCGTTGGACAGCCGCTTCCAGTTTGGCAAAGAAATCAGACATAAGCCACCGCCAGCGGATATGCCGTGTAGGGTGTGGGAGAAAAGGCGAGGCGCATTCGCCAATCGCCGTCGGTTTGCGTCAGCTCCCAGGCTGCAGCGGGTGGCAGCGGGTTTTGGTGGTCGAACTGACGGCGGTAGTGCCACAGCTCGTCGCGGTCGACGCCGAGGCGCTCCAGCATCACGCGCACCGGCCCGCCGTGGG
>BOKO01000031.1:0-7500 GCA_016861025.1 Chloroflexota bacterium | reverse complement strand
CAATTTCCATTGCATCCGAATAGCGTTCGGCAATCTCATTTTCTTCGACGCCTAGCAATTTTCGGTCGGGGTTGGCAGCCATTTCGCGCGTGCGGTCAAATGCATAGATATGATAGTAACCGCCAACGCGTAAGTTGTCGATGATGCCATTGACATAAGCGGGGCGTTCGTCAGGATGAGCGCCGTGGAAGCAGCCAACATCGAGGATATAGTCGGCGCCCGCGCCGGTAAGGGGCAGGCGCGTTGCGTCAGCCTGTACAAAGGATGCGCGCTCTGCAAGCTCCGGTGCGCGCTCGGCGAGACGGCGTTGCCCGGTCAGCAGCGGCTGCAAGGCAATGTCAAAGCCGATGGTGACAAGCCCTTGCTGCGCCAGAAAACGTACATTTGTCCCTGGACCACAGCCAATATCCAGCGCCAACCCGCGAGGCGGCAGTCGTCCCGACCTCCAAAAGTTCTGCACTTCAGGCGGGGTGATCTGCGTATCCCACGGCGTCTCGCCGGTGGCGTACTGCGCCTCCCATTGGGCGCGCCAGGAGGATGGGTCATAAGTGGCGACGGGGTTATCGATTTCGCGTCTTTGTCGTGTTGCTTCGATGAACTTGTCAGAGGTCATTGTTCAGGTAATAAGCCATCAAGGGCAGAATGCGCGGCAATCCTTCCAGCTCGTAGGTGACTTCGCCGATCGTCTCTGCGCCCATACGTTGATAGAAGCCCTCGGCGTATGGGTCGCTCTCGATCTCGACGATGCGTGCGCCCAACTCGTGTGCACGCGCCATGGCGTGTTCAAAGAGTTGCCTGCCCACGCCGGCGCCAAAGGAACTTGGCTGCACCCAAAGATGCTCGAGCGTGCGCTTAACGCCCTCGCCGCCTAGCGCATAAAAACCTAGTACAACTCCATCTGCATCGATTGCTGCGTAGACTTCGTTGGACCGCACAAAATCTGGCGTAATCGTCAATTGATTGCGCCACAATTCGATCCATTGTGAAGGATAGCCCCAATAGCTCTTCGCCGAATGTGCGATCTGGGTGAGCCGCACTGCCTGCTCGGGGGTGGCGCGTCGAATCGTGACTGTCATACGTTTTATCGATCTTGATGCTCAGTCGCCATACTCGATGAAATAATCGCGCATCGCCGCCTGCACAACGCGCAGCGCGTGTTCGCGACCGTAAACTCGATCCACCGTCAACGATGACTCTTGTCCGGGAATCAACTTGTAGGTGGCGAAGTAATGACGCAGACGCTCGATCAACACTTCGGGCAGGTCGCTGATGTCGCGCGCTTTGCCCCAGACATTGTCATTTTCGAGCACAGCGATGATCTTGTCATCGGCTTCGCCGTTGTCGTTGACATCCAACCCGCCGACGACGCGTGCGTTCAGGATTACTTCGCCGCGGTTGATCGGGCGTTCGCTCAACACGCAAATGTCGAGCGGGTCGCCGTCGCCGCGTGTGGCGTTGAGCGATAGCTCCGCCACGTTTTCATCGCAGTAGGTGCGCGGGATGAAGCCATAGAGGGCGGGCGGCTGCGAAGAGCTGCGTTGTGGCCGGTCGACGCGAATATAGCCGGTGCTCTTGTCGAGTTCGTATTTGATTAAATCGAACGGTGTGATCTCAATAAATGCATGAACCACTTCTGGTGGATTCGGACCAACTTCCAAACCGTGCCACGGATGCGGTCGCCAGCGATAAAAGGGCGGTGGGAATTTTTTGCTCGACATTGGTTTGACTATTTCCTTTAAGCTTACGTGGGATCTCCACACATTGTATTATGCCAGATGCAACGATCGCAAGCAAGGAGCGCGGTTTGGCTGGGTCTACTTCACGTTTGAGGCGAGAGTTTGTATCGTAAGTCGTCGCCTCCGGCATGACATGACAGCCCGTTGCGCCGGAGACGATGAATTTTTTTTGAAAAAAAGATCAAAGAGTCGCAAGCCTGCTCACTGTTTGCACAAAGTTGCGCATTGCAGTATCGTGAACAGTTGATGTCTATTCGCTGAATGAGGACGAAAGCAGGCGTTTGTTATCATGACTCGCATTCCCTGGTCGCTCAGCCGACCGATCGTCAGCTCTGGAGCGCCCCCCTCACGGCTGTGGGTGGCAAAGCTTTATTACCTGGCCTTCTTTTCCGCCATTGGCGCCCTCGCTCCATTTTTTAACATCTACCTGAGCAGCCAGGGACTGAGCGGCGCTCAGATCGGGATGCTTGGCAGCATCCCGCCGATTGTGGCGTTGCTAGCGAATCCGTTTTGGGGCGCTCTAGCCGATCGCTGGCAGATTCACCAACAGGTGTTGGCGGTCTGTGTGCTGGGCGCAGGTTTGCTGACATTTCCGTTTTTGTGGACAACCGGTTTCTGGTCGATATTGTTGCTGATTGTCGCCATGTCGTTCTTTCGCTCACCAGCGCCGGCGTTGCTGGACAGTGCGGTGATGGATATGGTTGGCAAAGGAGGCGCCAGCTATGGTCGGCAGCGACTCTTCGGCAGCATCGGCTTTGTGACGTTCAGCTATGGCTTAGGACAGCTGCTGACAGCGCGCAACCTTGATGCAATTTTCTGGCTGCATGGGCTGCTGTTGGCTGGCGTCTGCACGATGCTCAGCCTGTTGCTGCCGATCGAACGCATCGCCCGGCGTCCTGATCTTTTGTCTGGGCTTGCACAATTGTGGCGTCAGCCTGGCTATCCAAACTTTCTGATCATGAATGTGTTGATGGGCGCCGGCGCTGCCAGTTTCATCGGCTTCATTGGGTTGCACATTCTTGCGTTGGGCGGCTCTGAGGCGCAGGTCGGCATGGTGTACGCGCTCAATGCTGTCACCGAAATCCCAATCATGTTTGTCGGTGCATGGATTCTGACGCGCTTTCGCTCGTCGCACCTGATCGTGGCTGGATTGATGGGTTTTGCTATCGTCTATGGGATTATGGCGACAGCGACGACGCCTGTCACCATTCTTGTTGTTGCGCCGCTGCTCGGTGTGCTCTACGCCTGTTTCTGGCTGGCTGTCGTCAACTTTGCGTCGAAGTCGGCGCCGGATGGATTGCGCGCCACCGGCCAGGCATTGGTTGGCGCAGCTCAGTCTGGCCTCGGCTGGTCGATCGGCGCCGTAGTCGCAGGGACGCTGTGGGACGCCTTTGGCGGTTCGGTCGTGCTGATGACGGCTGCCGGAATGATGGGGACGGCGGCGTTGGTCTATGCTCAAGCCAATCCCTTCAAGCGCTCCACGCGGCGATAGGATTGGTCGATGCGTGTGGCTGGCAAAAGGAAAGACTCGCCGATCGGCGAGCCTTTCGTCTCAGGTGGAGATGGCGGGAGTTGAACCCGCGTCCGAAACATTCGTCCAGAAACCTCTACAGGCTTAGTTGCACTATTTGTTGTCATCTGACGGACTCCGTGCAACAGGATTCACTATCAGATCAGCCGGTTGACCTTAAGCGACAGCACCGGCGTTTGTCGCCGCAGCGTTCCAGTTGGTGACGGCTGACGCTTGACCTGGTCGCACCATCGAAGCGAGCCGTGACCTTCCGCAGAAGGTCAGTTGGTTGGCTTCAGATCAGGCGGCGAGGGCCATCGAAGTGGCCGGTGCGCCGAATGCAAAAGCCTTGCCAGTGTTTTTGGCATTTGTATGGTTGCGCCTGTTTTTACGTAGTCGACGCTCTACGGCCTGCCATTTCTGAACAGCCTGCCCCGTCGAGACCGTTCATCCCCATGACAAAAATAGTATGCCACAATTTCGTGACATTGTAAAATTTGTCGAATTTGAAAAAGGTTTGCGTCTTGAGACGAATTGTAGCGTGTAGCGTGTTGCGTGTGAGGCGTGATGCGCCACATAATACGCTACACGCTACAATTCGTCTGCTCTCTGTTCTACTGCGAGGGGAAAGTCACGTTGATTTCGATATTGCTCGATTGAATCACCGGCAGCAAGGCGTCTACGACCTGTGTGAGTGCGGCGGCGTCCATGTCGGCGGCGTCGAGCATACCGGCGCCGGCCGCCAGCTTGAGCAGGTGGCTCAATTCGCCTTCAGCCCAGCCGAGCACGGGCAACTCCTTGCCGTTCAGGGCGATGTGAATGCCCTCGGCGTCGGTGCGGACGGTGGCGCCGGTGATCCCAGCGGCGACCGCATCCTTCACCAGGTTGCCGTCGAGTTTCAACTGTCCGAACGGCGCACCGGTCAACGCCTGCCACTCGGCGTCGGTAATACCCTGAACCGTGTAGTTGCCGTCGATATCATAGACGACCGGAATGCGAATGACCGGTGCAACGCCGATCTCCGCTGCAAAAGCCTGCTGTGCAGCTCTGGCGGTTGCGGCGGCTGAGGCGTCGCCAGCCACCTGCATTGGTATCATATCGGCGCCCTGGGCGACAGGAAAGCGCAACGCCACGCCTAAGCCAACATCTGAAATGATCGGCAGCACCGCCTTGATCACCGGAGGCGCCGCTGGCCCCAATAGATCGACCACGTCGCCAAGGTTGGCGAGCTTTTCGCTATCCCAACGCAGCGAAGGGATCGGCTCGCCATTGACCAGAATCAGCAATCCGGTCGGGACGGTGGTGATCTGGATATGTTGGATGTTGGCTGCGGTCAATTGACCAACGACATCACTGCCGAGATTGAGATCTGCGAGACCCGCAGGGAGCAGCGCCGCAAAGCTGGAGAGTGGGGCGCCGCCGAGGCTGGGCGCGCCGTTGGCGTCGAAGTCGATGGTGAGCGCCGGCAGGTCAACGGCAAGGGCGGCGTCGGATGCCGCCGCAGCGGTCTCACCGGCGCCGGCGCGCGCACCGCAGCCGGTCAGAAGCAAGCTGGCGAAGATCGCAAGCGAGACCAGGAGCAGAAAACGCTTTACAGCCATGAGAATTCCTCCTGATGGATTTGGGATCGAGTAGAAATCAAGAATGTAATGGTAAAGTTATCCTGATTCTACTTTGCCGAGGCATCTGTGTCAAACAATAGGTCGAGCCGCCATGTTTTGCGCGTTCGCCCTCAAACGTTGTGTTATACTGAACGTCAAATCGTCGCCGGTCACGACGGAGGGATGCAATGTCTGCGCTGTTGAAGCCGTTGATCTCGCCCCGCGATTATCTTGCTGCGGAGCGAACCAGCGTAATCAAACATGAGTATCATGCTGGCAAAGTCTACGCCATGGCGGGTGCATCAGAGCGCCATAATTTGATTGTGGTCAATTTGGTGGCGTTGTTGCACGGACAGCTACGCCGTCGCACTTGTACAGTTTACCCAAGCGACATGCGCGTCAAGGTGGTGACCGAGGGGTTGTACACATATCCTGACATTAGCGTGGTGTGTGGCGCACCGCAATTCGAGGACGAGCACCGCGACACGCTGCTCAATCCGACGTTGATCGTTGAGGTGCTTTCTCCATCGACGGAAAATTACGACCGCGGGCGCAAATTTCAGTCTTACCGATCGCTCCCCTCGCTGATGGAATACGTGTTGGTTGCGCAAGATCAGGCTCATGTCGAACATTACATCCGGCAGCCCGATGGCCGATGGCTGCTTGCCGAATACAGCACTCTTGCCGCGACTGTCCGTATTGATGCGATCGGCTGTGAGTTAGCGCTAGCTGATGTTTATGAAAAAGTGGAGCTTGATTCATCCGAATCAAGCGGTGGAACGCAAGATGTCTGAACACTTCCCTTTGTCGGAAGCGGGTGATTTGGTAGACGTGGATCTGGCGGCGCCACAAGACCGTCGCCACGCACAGGCTGGCGACCTTGCCATGCTCTTCACCTCGGATTACAAACGCTACGTCGTGCGTCTGCATCAACAGGGCGTCACGCACACGCATCTCGGCGCATTCTGGCACAGCGCGCTGATCGGCAGGATTTGGGGCGCCACGGTGCAGAGTCAGATCGGCCATCAGGCAATGCTCTTGCAGCCTTCGCTCACCGATGTGATGAAGTCGCTCAAACGCGGCACACAGATCATCTACCCTAAAGACGCCGCTTATATTGTGCATCGGCTGAGCCTGCATGCCGGCAGTCGGGTGATCGAGGCGGGCACGGGCAGTGGCGGGCTGACGACGGCGCTGGCATGGGCAGTAATGCCGTCGGGAATAGTCTTCACCCACGAAGTGCGACCGGATATTCACCAGGTCGCGCGCGACAATCTGGCGCGGCTTGGCCTCTCGCCGTTTGTCAAGATGTTTTTAAGCGACATCAAAGATGGTTTCAAGGCAACAGACGTCGACGCTGTCTTTCTCGATGTACGCGAGCCGTGGCGCTACTTGCCGCAGGTGCGCGCTGCGCTGCGACCGGGCGGCGCCTTTGCAAGTCTGCTGCCGACCGCCAATCAGGTGATCGAACTGCTGCGCGGCTTTGACGAGCACCACTTTGCCGATGTCAGCGTTGAGGAGTTGATTCTGCGCCGATACAAAGCCACCCCCGACCGTTTCCGACCGGATGACAACCTGATCGGCCACACCGGCTATCTGATCTTTGCGCGCTGCATCGACCCTGGCGAGGATATGGCGCGCTGGCAGCGCCCGGAACGCCAGCGTTATGAAGCGCGGATGCAGACGCGCGCCGAGATCGAAGCGCAGGCGCAACGCCGCGCCGACGAGATGGCCGCCGGCGGTAAGAAATATCCGAAGCTTCCGTTGCCGGACTGATGGTGATTACTGCTCTGTATTCAGAAATTTCGTCTACCAATCGTCAAGAAAGGTTAGGCGAAACCTGCTACACTGCACGCCAGAGTGTACGTTGGCTGAAGCCGCCAGTCGACTGAAATGCGTGTTGTTCACCTACCCAACAAACGATCAAACCGCCGAGAAAACCGCCAAGCCATCACCACCACCTATCCGGCCGATCTGCAGGTGCGGCAGTGCAACGGGCGCAACCATTGCACGCTGACGCTCTACGACCTGTGGGGGCGGGTGGTCGAAGTGCGTCCGCCGGCCGAACCGTGGCTGCGCTACAGCTACGATGCCGCCGACCGGCTGTTGACGGTGGAGCAGCGCACAGGCGGCGGTTCGACGCTCTTTGCGGCGACCACGATGAGCTACGACCTGGCCGGGCGCAAGCTGGCGATGAGCGACCCGGATTTGGGCAACTGGAGTTACACCTACGACGCGGCCGGCAACCTGCGCACCCAGACCGACGCGCGCAACTGTCGCACGACCTTAAGCTATGATGCGCTCGACCGCGTGACGCAGAAGAGCTATGCGGCGGTGAACGGCGGGACGTGCGGCGCTGCGACGGCGACGGTGACGTACGGCTACGATGCGTTCACAGCCGGGACGAACTACGGACGCGGCAAGCGCACCTCGATGACGGACGGCGCCGGCAGCACGACCTGGCTCTACGGCGACGTGCGCGGGCGGCTGACCAGGGAGACGAAGAGCATCACCGGCGGCGGGACGTTTGTGACCGAGTGGGCGTACGATGCAGCCGACCTGCCCACCTGGATGCGCTATCCTGACGGCGAGTGGGTGACGACGACCTACCTGCGCCAGAAGCTGGTCAACAGCATGAGCGGGAGCAGCCTGT
>BOKO01000030.1 GCA_016861025.1 Chloroflexota bacterium | reverse complement strand
GTCGTCACTTCGACGACGTTCTCCAGGCTCGCACCAGGATAGACGTCGGCGTCCACCGTCACCGCCACCGTGTACACCACCGTCGCATCGGCGCTCAGGCTGCCCACAACGCAGCTCACCACGCCGCCGCTCTCCGTGCAGCCGTCCGTTGCGCTGCCGAAGCTTACGCCCGCCGGCAAGGCGTCCGTCAGGATGACGTTCGCCGCCGCGCTCGGACCCAGGTTGCGCACCGTCAGCGTGTAGACCAGCGCATCGCCAGGTCGCGCCGTCGCCGCACCCTGCTTCACCACCATCAGGTCCGCCGCCGCAGTCACGCTCGTCGTCACCGTCTCGCTTGCGCCGGTCGGGTCGGCCGCGCTCCTCACGCTCGCTGTGTTGACCAGGCTGCCCGACGCACCCCGGCTCACATACCCGTTGACCACGATGAAGATCTGCTCGCCTGCACCTAGCCGCGCTACCGTGCACGTCAGCAGGTTGCCGACAATCGTGCAGGCGCCCTGGCTTGCCGCAGCGATGGCGTTCTCGATGCCGCCAGGCAGCGTGTCGCTCACCACGACGTTCGTGGCGTCGCTCACACCGGTGTTGCTCACCACAATCTGGTACGCTATCGCCTGCTCCGGTCGCACGGTCGTCGGACCAACCTTGCGGATGCTCAGCTGGTCATCCACCGTCACGCCCGTGTTGGCGCTGGCTGTGTTGTTCGCTGCGTTGCTGTCCGGGTTTGCGGAGGCCACCTGCGCCCGGTTCACCAGCGTCGTGCCGGTCGCAACGTCGCTGGCAACCACACCCACGATGGTGACGATCACCGTCTCATCCACGCCCAGGTCGCCCAGCAGACAGCTCACGCCAGCGTTGCACGTCGCACCGTTGCTCGCCGTCGCCGAGACGACGCTCACGCCCGCCGGCAGCGCATCCACCATGCTCACCGCCGTCGCCGTCGCCGGGCCGTTGTTGGTGATGACCAGCGTGTAGGTCACGCGTTCACCGGCGATGACGCTGGCTGTCGCATTCTTCGCTATCGCCAGATCGACCACGCTGCCCGACGGCTGGTTGACCGTCGTCGTGGTCGTGTAGGCGTTGTTCCCGCTCACCGGGTCGGTCGTGGCGCTGCTCGTGCGCACGACGTTTGTCACCGTGGCGCCATTAACCAAGCCGCTTGACGCACGCACCTGGATCAGCGCCGACTTCGTCGCACCCGCAGCCACGTCACCCACTTCACAGCGCACCACGCCGCCGCTCTCTGTGCAGAAGACCGACGACCCGCTGTAAGTTGTTCCGACCGGCAGCGTGTCCGTGATGACCACGTCGCGCGCATCACTCGGCCCGGTGTTCGTCACGACGATCTGATAGAGAATCTCCTGTCCCGCGTATGCCGGGTTCATCAGGCTTGTCTTGGCGACTGCCAGATCCGCACTTTGGCTGACGCTGGTTGTCACGCTGCTGAAGTTGTTGCTCTGCACCGGGTCGCGCTGATCCGCACTCACCTGCGCACTGTTCACCAGGCTGGCGCCCGTGTAGTCGCTGTTCACGCGCAGCACCACCGTGATCACCGCCGTCGTGCCGGAGTAGATCGTACCCAGATAGCAAGCACCGCCCAGCGAGCAGTATTCGTTGGCGTCGTCCGGGTTGCCGGCAATCATGCTTACCACCGTCGCACCCGCCGGAACCAGTTCCAGCACGCGCACGTTCGTCGCCGCCTGTGGACCGACGTTCGTCACGCTCAGCGTGTAGGTCACACTCTGACCCGCCACCACGCTGCTGCTTCCGCTCTTCACAATGCCCACGTCCGCCGTCGGCCCAAACCGCTGCTCCACCGTCGTCGTCACGACAGCGCTGTTGTTCGCCGAAACCGGATCGTTGGTGGTTGTCGTCACCACCACGCTGTTGGTCAGGATTGTGCCGGCCGCCACGTCGCTCACCCGCACCGCCACCAGGTAGCTCGCCGACGTATTCGCCGCCAGCGTGCCCGCCGTACAGACCACTGCACCGCCGCTCGGCGCACACCCGCTGCCGGCGTTCACGAAGCTCACGTTGCTGTCCAGCGTGTCCGTCACCACCATGTTCTGCGCATCCGACGGCCCGTTGTTCACCACCACGATCTGGTAGAGCAGCTCTTCGGTCGGTCCAACCGGATCGTTGAGATCGACCTTCGTCACCGCCACGTCGGCGCTGGTCGCAATGTTCGTGGTCACGCTCGCCAAACCCGGTGTCGCATCGTCCACCGAGTAGACGCCCGCCGTGTTGGTCAGGCTCGCCGCCGTCACGTGGCTCGCCACGCGCGCCACCACCGTCACCGTGCGCGTTTCGTTGAGCAGCAGGTCGCCAAACTGACAGACCGTCCCGCCGCACACCCCGCCGTTGCTGGCAGTGATGCGCTCCAACGTCATGCCAGACGGCAGCTGGTCTTTCACATCCACCGCACGCGCGTCGCTTGGCCCTTCGTTGGCGATGGTGATCGTGTAGGTCACCCATTCGCCAGCGTTGACCGTTGTCGGTGAACCGCTCTTGACAATGCTCAGGTTGGCTTCGCGCACGACGCTCGTGTCGACCGTAGCAACATTATTGGTGGTATCCGGGTCTGGGGTTTCGCTGCCAACGACGGCGCGGTTCTCCAGGCTCGCCCCAGCAATTATGCTGGACGGCGCGCTCGCCGTAACTGTGAGTATGCGGCTGCTGTTGGCCGACAGAACGCCCACCGTGCAGGTGACTGTATTCCCGGCGACCGTGCAGCCGTCGCCTGTCGCAATATTGGTGAGTTCGGCGGGCAGCGTGTCCGTCACCACCACCGCTTGCGCCGCCGATGGCCCGTTGTTAATCACCGTAACCGTGTAGGCGATGCTCCTGCCTGCGATCACGGTGGCGGGCGCTGCTTTCTGGATGATCAGATCAGCCTGCGGCGTGGCCATCACCGTAGCGCTGTCGCTGATGACGCTGCCTCCGGCCAGCGGCGTATCGCTGCTCAGCTCCGCCGTGTTGACGATGGCGCCGCTGGCGGTCGCCGTCGCACGGCCCACTACGATGATCGTGGCGCCGCCGTTCGGTGCGATGTCACCCAGCGCGCAGGGGAAGCCGGTGCAGCCGCCCTGGCTGCTGCTGACGATTGCATTTTCGACCTCGCCCGGCAGGACGTCGGTCACGGCCACGTTGCGCGCTGTGCTCGGCCCGCTGTTGGTGATGGTAATACGGTAAACAATTGTGTCACCGGGCAAAACGCTGGCCGGTTCGACATCTTTGACAACCCGCATCAATGCTTCGGCAGTCACCGTCGCAGTGGCCGTCGCCCAATTGTTCGTATCGTCGCCGTCGAAATTGGCGGACGCAACGTAGGCGGTGTTGAGCAACGTCGTTCCGCTGATGACATCTGCTTCGACCAACCCGGTCACAACGACTGTCGCCGTTGCGCCCTCGCCCAGATCGCCCAGCAGACAACTCACCCCTGCGTTGCACTGACCCTGGCTGCTGGCGGCGGCGACAAAACGCACGCCGCCGGGCAGCGCATCGACCAGGTTGACGGCTGTCGCTGTGGCCGGACCAAGGTTGGTCACGACCAGCGTGTAGGTGATCTGCTCGCCGGCCACAGCCGTCGTCGGCCCTGTCTTACTGAGCGACAGATCGGCGACGCCGCCGACGTCAGGCTGCCGCACGGTCGTGACGGCGGAGGCGGTGACCGGGACGGACGCCGTCGGGCTGGTGGCCGTCACCACGTTGGTGAGCAAGAATCCATCGGGCGCAGCGGCGTCCACGTTCACCTGGATGAGCAGACTGCGGCTGGCATTGGCCGCCAGCGCGCCGATCGTGCAGACGACCTGGCCGTCGACCAGCGTGCAGGCGTTGTCGCCGCCAGCATAAGTCGTATTCAGCGGCAGAGCGTCGGTGATGACGACGCTCTGCGCGTCGCTCGGGCCGTTATTGACAACGACGATCTGGTACAACACAGCGCCGCCTGCGTTCGCCGGGTTGTTGAGCGCCGCTTTACTGATCGCAAGCGAAGTTTCTGCAACGATGGTGATGGTCGCCGTCGCCGTCACCGGCAGACCGGCGGCGTTGTCAATCGAATCGACCGCAGCCGTGTTGGTCAGCGGGCCAATGACGCCGCTGCCCACCTGCGCCACAACGGTCATCGTGCGCGTGGCGTTCACCGCCACTGCGCCAAACTGACAGAGCGTTCCGGCGCACGCACCGCCGTCGCTGGCGGCGGCGGTGACCAGTGTGAGGCCGGCAGGCAATTGATCTTTCACATCGACGAAGCGTGCGTCGCTTGGCCCTTCGTTCGTGATTGTGATTGTGTAAGTCACCCACTCGCCCGCAGTCACCGGATCAGGGCTGGCGATCTTGGCGATGCGGAGCGTCGCCTCACGCACAACGCTCGTGTCTGCGTCGGCGATATTGTTGCTCGGATTCGGATCGCTTGTCTGTGTAGCGACGACGCCGTTGAACTCCAGGCTGGCGCCCGATGCGACGTTGGCGGCCACTGCAACGAGGATCGGCAGATCGACCGTTGTGTTGGCTGCCAGTGCATTGCCGGTCGTCAGCACGACGGTTCCACCGAGGCTCGACGCTACAAACCAGCCAGCCGGCAGGTTCTCACCGGCGTAGGTTACACCGGCTGGCAGGGTGATCGTCACGACTGCACCCTCGGCCATGCTTGGGCCGATGTTCGTCACCGTCGCCGTCACGATGGCAGTCTCGCCTGCCACCGCCGTCGGCGCGCTCCGCAGCGTCAAGACGACATCCGCCACAGCCTGCACCGTGGTGGTCGCCGTGGCCGTGACGCCCGTCGGATCGGCGGCGCTGGCGACTGCAGCATAGTTCACCAGGTCGCCGGTCGCGTCGCTGCGCACATAGCCGTTGATCGCCACAAAGACGCTCTCACCCGGCAGCAGCACGCCAACATTGCAGGTCACAACGCCAGCCGACACGCTGCACGCGCCGCGACTCGACGCCGCAATGACATTCTCCACGCCGCCGGGCAGTGCATCCGTGACGACGATGCCGGTCGCTGCGCTCGGTCCGGCGTTGCTCACCACGATCTGGTAGGCAATGGCCTGGTTCGGCGCAATGGTCGCCGGCCCAAGCTTTACAATGCTGAGCGCATCATCGACAGTCACAGTGGTTGTGGCGTCGGCGCGGTTGTCACCAGGCGTCGGGTCGGGATTCGCCGCCGCCACGCGCGCCTCGTTGCGCAACACGCCGGCGGGCGCAGTGCTGTTGACGCGCACCACCAACGTGATGGTTGCACCGGCGCCGACGGCGAGGTCGCCAAGCTGACAGCTCACGCCGCCGTTGCACAGCCCCTGCGTCGCCTCGACGCTGACGAAGGTGGCGTCGGTCGGCAGCAGGTCGATGACGCCGACGTTTGTCGCCACCGCCGGCCCGTTGTTCGTCACCACCAGCGTGTAGGTCAGCAGTTCGCCAGCGGTCACCGGGTCGGGGCTGTCGCTCTTGGCGATGGTCAGGTCAGCTTCGCCCAACGCGCCCTGCTGTGCGGTGACGCTCGCCGTTGCGGAGTTATTCGTCGGGGCGGTGTCAATCGGGCCGGTCACGTAGGCGGTGTTGACGATGGTCGTCGGGCTGACGATGTCGCCGGCGACGCGCACCTGGATCAGATAGCGCGCCGTTGCGCCGGCGGCCAGCTCGCCCACGTCGCAGATCACAACGCCGGCATCGACGTAACAGCCCACGGATGCGCCTGCAAAGGTCGTGTTCGCCGGCACTGCATCGGTGATGACGACGCCGGTGGCTACGCTGGGGCCGGCGTTCGTGATGGCAATCTCGTAGAGCAGCGTCTGTCCTGCCAGCACCGGATTCGCCAGCGCCGCCTTGCCGATAACCAGATCGGCAGCGGTGTTTACCGGCGTGGCGACGCTGCTGATATTGTTCGCCGGGTTCGGGTCGCGCTGGTCCGCTGCGACCTGCGCACTGTTGACCAGAGTGCCGCCCGTGAAGTCGCTGTTCACCCGCAGCACCACGGTGATGACCGCCGTCGCGCCCGGATTCACCATGCCCAGATAGCACACGCCGCCGAGCGAGCAGTACTCATTCGCGTCGTCCGGATTGTCGGCACTCATGCTCACGACCGTTGCGCCTGTGGGGACAAGTTCGAGCACTCGCACATTTGTCGCCGCCTGCGGCCCGGCGTTGCTGACGGTCAGCGTGTAAGTGATGCGCTCGCCCGCGATCACCGCTGTGCTTGGCGTTGTCTTCGCAAGGCCCACATCTGCACTCGGACCGGCTGCGGCGGCAACCGTCGTCGTGATGCGCACGCTGTCGTCGGCGGTGTTGATGAGCGGCGTGCTGCTGGCGACGCCCGCCTCGTTCGGCACAATCGTTCCGGGAGGTGCATCGCCGACCGTCACCGCCACCAGGAAGAAGGCGCTGGCATCGGGCGCCAACGTCCCTACCGTGCAGGTGATCACGCCGCCAGTGAGCGATCCATCATGCACACAGCCCGCATCGGCGGAAGCAAAGGTCACGTTGGCGTCGAGCGCATCGGTGATAACGACACTCTGCGCCGTCGATGGCCCACGGTTAACGACGGTGAGGCGATAGAGCAGCCCCTCCGTCGGCGCCACCGGGTCGGGCAGGTCGCTCTTGGTGATGACCAGGTCAGCCTGCTGCACAACGGTGGTTGTCACGGTGGCGCTGGTTGTGGCGGTGTTGCTCAACTGCGAGGCGCTAAAGACCGTGGCGCGGTTGGTCAGATCACCGCTTGCATCCGGGCTGACTCTGCCAGCAACGGTGATGGTGACAACCTCGCCCGCCGCCATGTCGCCCACCTGACAGACGGTCGCGCCGCACGCTGCGGGCCCACTGCCGCTGCGTGCGATGCTGGCGCTGACCAGGCTCACGCCGGCGGGCAGCGTATCCTTAACATCAACGCCGCGCGCCGTCGTGCCGCCGACGTTGGTGACGACGATGGTGTAGAAGAGGGTCTCACCGGCGACCGCCGTCGTTGGACCGAATTTCGTTACGACGAGGTCGGCGATGCTGAGGATGCTGGTGTCCGCCGTCGCGTTGTTGTTTGTCGGGTTCGGATCGCTCGTCGCCGCAGTTACTGTTGCAAAGTTCTCCAGGCTGACGCCCGGCGCAACGTCGCCGTCGATTCTCGCAGCAATTGTGTATGTCGCCGACGCGCCGGCTGCCAGCGTCGCCGCCGTGCAGACGACCACGCCGCTCGTTTCAGTGCAGCCTGCGCTGGCGGAAGCAAAGCTCACCTGTGCAGGCAAGGCGTCGGTGATGCGCACGCTCTGCGCCGCCGATGGGCCGAGATTGGTCACGGTCAACGTGTAGACGACTGCGCCGCCGGTGACGCCGGTCGGTGTGGCGTCTTTGCGCAAGACCAGATCAGCCTGCGGCGTCACAGTTGCGGTTGCGTCATCGTCAGCGTCGCTGCCAGACGCTAGAGACGTCGCGCTGGTCAGGCTCGCCGTGTTGGTGAAGACGCCATCCGCATCTGCGGTCACGCGCCCAATCACCACGATTGTGGCGCTGCTGTCTGGCGCAATGTCGCCCAGAGTGCATGGGAAGCCGACGCACCCGCCCTGGCTGCTGCTGACCATCGCCGCTGCTACTTCCGCAGGCAGCGTGTCGGCCACAACGACGGTGCGCGCCGTGCTTGGCCCGCTGTTGGTGACAACGATGCGATAGACGATCGTGTCGCCGGGCGTTACGTTAGCCGGTTCCACATCCTTGACGATGCGCACGCGCGCAGTTGCTGCAACCAGCGTGGGAGCCGTTGCCTGATTGTTTGTATCATCACTATCGGGATTGGCTGACGCGACCGATGCTGTGTTAAGCAGGGTTGTTCCGCTGATGACATTCGCTTCTACCAGACCGGTCACGATGGCTGTCGCCGTCGCGCCGCTGCCCAGGTCGCCGAGCAGACAGCTCACGCCGGCGTTGCATAGCCCCTGACTGCTGGTTGCGTCCACAAACCGGACGCCAGCCGGCAAGAGATCGACCAGGTTGACATTCACCGCCGTCGCCGGGCCGTTGTTGGTCACCACCAGTGTGTAGACAATCTCCTCGCCTGCAACCACCGCTGCGGGGCCAGACTTGCCGATTGCCAGATCGACCACGCTGCCCGACGGCTGGTTGACCGTCGTCGTCGTCGTGTAGTTGTTGTTGCCGCTCACCGGATCGCTGATGGCGCTACTCGTGCGCACCGTGTTGGTCACCACTGCGCCGTCGGTCAAGCCGCTCGACGCCCGCACCTGGATCAGCACCGAGGTCGTGGCGCTCGCCGCCAGATCGCCCACTTCACAGCGCACTACGCCCACACTCTCCGTGCAGAAGACCGACGACCCGCTGTAAGTTGTTCCAACCGGCAGCGTGTCCGTGATGACTACGTTCTGCGCATCACTCGGGCCGGTGTTGGTCACGACGATCTGATAGAGGATTTCCTGTCCTGCATACGCCGGGTTCATCAGGCTCGTCTTGGCGACTGCCAGATCCGCACTTTGGCTGACGCTGGTTGTCACGCTGCTGAAGTTGTTGCTCTGCACCGGGTCGCGCTGATCCGCACTCACCTGCGCACTGTTCACCAGACTGCTGCCCGTGTAGTCGCTGTTCACGCGCAGCACCACCGTGATCACCGCCGTCGTGCCCGGATTCACCGCACCCAGATAGCAAGCACCGCCCAGCGAGCAGTACTCATTGGCGTCGTCCGGGTTGCTGGCGGTCATGCTCATGACCGTCGTCCCCGCCGGAGCCAGTTCCAGCAAGCGCACGTTCGTCGCCGCCTGCGGCCCCGCATTCGTCACGCTCAGCGTGTAGGTGACATTCTGACCCGCCACTACGCTGCTGCCGCCGCTCTTGACGATGCCCACATCCGCCGTTGGCCCAAACTCCTGCTGCACCGTCGTTGTGATGCTGGCGCTGTTGTTCGCCGGTGCCGGGTCGCTCGTCGTCGTGGTGACCACCACGCTGTTGGTCAGGATCGTGCCGGTCGCCACGTCGCGCACCCGCACTGCCAGCAGGTAGCTCGCTGAGGTGTTCGCCGCCAGCGCACCCGTCGTACAAACGACGGCGCTGCCGTTCAGCGCACAGCCGCTGCTGGCGTTGATGAAGGTTACATTGCTGTCGAGCGTGTCCGTGACGACCACATTCTGCGCATCCGACGGCCCGTTGTTCACCACCACAATCCGGTAGAGCAAGTCCTCCGTCGGGCCAACCGGATCATTGAGATCGACCTTCGTCACCGCCACGTCCGCGCTGGTTGCGATGTTGGTGGCGACGGTGGTCGTGGCTGGCGTCGTGTCGTCCACCGAGTAGACGCCCGCCGTGTTGGTCAGGCTTGACGCCGTGACATTGCTGCCGACGCGCGCCACCACTGTCACTGTGCGCGTTTCGTTGAGCAGCAGGTCGCCGAACTGGCAGACCGTCCCGCCGCAGACGCCGCCGTTGCTGGCGCTGATGCGTTCCAACGTCATGCCCGCCGGCAGCTGGTCTTTCACATCCACCGCACGCGCCATGCCAGGCCCGGTGTTGTTGATGGTGAGGGTGTAGGTCACCAGGCTGCCCGCCGTGATCGGGTTCGCCGTGACCTGCGTCTTGTTGATCGTCACATTCGCCGCCGCCAGCACGGTGGTATCGGCGACGGCGTCGTTGTTGAGCAGATTGGGATCGCTGCTCGTGGTCGTGATCGTCGCCGTGTTCTCCAGGCTTGCCCCCGGATAGACGTTGGCGGCGACGGTGGCGGTGATGCGGATCGTCTGCACGGCGCCGGCGCTGAGAGCGCCCAGATCGCAGCCGACGACGCCGCTGGCGTGCGTGCAGCCCGCAGTGGCGCTGCTGAAAGTGACGCTGACCGGCAGCGTGTCGGTCACCCGCGTGCTCGTAGCGACGCTCGGACCGAGATTGCGCACTGTCAGCGTGTAGACGATGGTCTGGCCAGGCAGTGCGTTGGCAGGCGCCTGCTTGGTCACGCCCACGTCGGCGACCAGCGCAATGGTCGGCGTGACCGTGGCCGTGACTGCGGCTGGCGTCTGCGTGGAAGTGACGCGCGCCGTGTTGGAAATCTGCCCGGCGCTGGTGACGCCTGCGGCAATGCGGCCATTGATCGTCACCCAGGCGCGGGTATTGGGCGCCAACGTGCCCAGGTTGCACGGGAAGCTGGCACAGCCGCCCTGACTGCTCAAAATCACATCCGGCGTGAAGTTGGCGGGCAGCGTGTCGGAGATGGTCACGTTGGTGGCGTCCGATGGCCCAGTGTTGGTGACCAGGATCGTGTAGGCCAGATTGCTGCCGGGCGTGGCCGGGTTCGGCGCGGCGCTCTTGGCGATCTGCAAGGTCACGCTGTTGAGCACCGTGACCGGGACGCTGGCTGTATTGTTGGCGAGATTGGCATCCTCGCTGGCGCTGCTGACGTGCGCGGTGTTGGTGTAGGTTCCGGTCACGACGCTGGCGGGCACACTGAAGACCAGCGTGATCACCGCCGACGCGCCGATGCCCAGCTCGTCGATGGCGCAGACGCCGCCGTTGCTGCACTGCGCCCGCGTGATCGGCAGGCTGGTCGTGGCGCTCAGCAGCGTGAAGTTCTGCGGGTAGAGATCGGTCACCTGCACGGCGGTGGTCGTCGCCACGCCGGTGTTGGTGACATTGAGCGTGTAGGTGACGAGGTTGCTGCCGCCCAAACCGGCTGTGACCGACGCTGGCGTGACGCGCTTGGCGATTGCCAGGTCGGTCGGGTTGTTGACGGCCTGGCGCAGCAACGTCGGTTCGGTTGCGGTCAGCACGCTGCCAGGCTGGACGCTGGTGCTGGTGGTGATGGTCGCCGTGTTGGTGACGCGCGTCCCATCCGTGATCGTCGTCGGCACGCGCACGTTGATCAACACGCCGAACCACTCGCCCGGCACCAGGTCGCCCGCCGCGCAGGTGACGCGCCCGTTGGCGTAGGTGCAGCCGGGGCTGGCGCCCTCGAAGATGACGTGTGCGGGCAAAATGTCGGTGATCACGACGTTGTTGGCTTGCGCCGGGCCGGTGTTCGTCACCGTCACCTGGTAGAAGTAGGTGTTGCCGGCGTAGACGGGATCGGTCATGTCCACCTTGGCGACGTGGATCGTCGTGAACGCCGACACCGTAGTCGTCGCCGTGTCGCGGTTGTTGGTCTGGTTCGGGTCATCCGTGGCCGAGAAGACCTGCGCCGTGTTGGTGATCACGCCGGTGACGTTGCTGCCGACGCTGGCGGTGATCACCATCGTCACAACCTGACCAGGCTGCATATCGCCGATCTGACAGATGCTGCTCGTGCATGCGCCCACCGTCGTCGAGCCGGCGACAAAGGTCAGACCGGCGGGCAGGATGTCCTTGGCATCGACGCCGCGCGCCGTGCTTGGCCCGATGTTGGTCACGACCAGCGTGTAGGTGATCAGCTCGCCGGCGTTGGCGGTGGCAGGGCCGTCCTTCCGAATCTCCAGGTCGGTCGAGGTTTCAACCTGGCTTTCCGCCTCATCGCTGCGTTCTTGTTGTACGCCGTTGGAGTCGGTGACATAGAAAGTGGCATAGTCGTCAACCAACGCACCGTCAGGCGTCTCCGGGTCAATGCGCCCGGTGATCGTCACAAAGCCGCTAGAGTTCGGCGGCAGATCGCCAAGCTGACAACTGACAGCGCTGCCTTGCGCCATCGTGACCGGTGGGTTGCACAGACCGGCGTTCAAGGGCGTTGAGAAGGTGCCAGTCACGGCGGTGACGCGGAACGAAATGGTGTCGACCACATAGGCGTTGCGTCCGGTGATCGGGCTGCCGTTGTTCACCTGGATGACATAGGTCACCATCGAGCCAGCCGTCACCGTGAGCGGGCCGCTCTTGATGATCGTGAACTGATCGAGGCTGACCTGCGCCTCGTCCTCATCGTAATAATCGTTGACGCCGCCGCTGCCGTTGCGGATTTCGCCCTGGCTGTAAGTGTCGGTGAGCAGGCTTGTCCACTGCAAGTTGGCGACGTTGGTGATGATCGTACTGGCTGGCGTGTCGATCTCGACTACGGCCTGATAGCGCAGGATCAGCGGGTTGGCGGCTGTGAGCGACGCACCGAGCACCGGGAAGTATGCCTGCAAGTTGGGCAGTTCCACCGTGTAGCGTCCAGTCGCCGCCACGCTATACGGATCGTTGTTCGCTTCCCACGAACCGCTGATGTAAGAGAGCCACGAATTCAGCGTGTCGCTGATCAACACATTGTAAGCAGGCACGGTTGAGGTTGGCGCGTGATAGATGCGCAACGTATAGAAAACCGTGTCGCCGGGCCGCACGTTGGTCGGGAACGCGCTCTTCTCGATGATGAGCAGCGGTTCGACCACGGTGTTGGTGACAACGTTGGAGGTCACCGGCGCCACCGGGCTGTTCGCCAGATCGAACCAGCCGAGCGTGGCGGTGTTGGTGTAGCTCACGCTGTTCTGGTTGATCATCGTGTTTTCGACGACGGCGGTGATTACTGCCGTCACCTGCGTGTACGACGGCACCGTGCTGACGTCGATCAGCAACGTCTTCGTGGTCGTGCGTGATGTATTGATCGCCGCCGGAGGAATATTGGCGGGCGGATCGACGATCACCTCGACCGCCACCGGCGTCACGATGCGGAAACCGGCGGGCAGGCTGTCGGTGAGCGTCACGGTGTAGAGATTCGCCGCAATGCCGCCGCTGCCGCTCGCCCCTGGGAAGGTCACCGTATAGCGGAACGTTTCACCGATGGTGGAGACCGACGGATAGCTGCTCTTGATCAGCGTGGCGTCGGCGGTGCGCACGGCCGCGCTGTGGCTGCCGCCGCTGTAGATGCGTTCGACGCCGACAGGCCCGGTTCCCGCCATGCTGTCGTAGGCAAGCAGCGCCTGGTTAGTCAGGCGCACCCCTGCCGGTGTATCGGCGAGGACGCGCGCTGTCACGGTGATCACCGCCCACGAATGCACCAGCGGGTTGAAGGGCGTCGTCGCCGTCAGCTGGTTCATATTCCAGACCAGCACGCCGGTGGCGCCGGGGCTGGGTGAGACCGTCAACGCCGCGTTCGGGTCGTTGCTGGCTAAGGTGGAGGCGACGTAAGCCATGTGCGCCGGCAGCACATCGGTGATCACCAGGTCATGGCCGGTGAGCCGGTTCTGGTTGGAGATCGTCAGCGTGTAGGTGATCAGGTCGTGGACATCGACAAAGCAGCCGTCGTCGCCCATGCGCGTGACCAGTGCGTCGTCGAACGATGCATTGTTGCTGTTAACATAGAAACCAACGCTGCCGCTGGTGAATGTGCTGTCATTGCCGGTCAAAATCTGCTGTCCATCGCGGAAGATCGTGAACTGGTTGCCCACAGCGCGCACTTCAAGATGGTGCCAGCGATTGGCAATAAAACCTGCTGCCACTGCTGTGGCAATCGTAGACGGCGAGCCGCCGCTGACGCGTTCCAGTCGATAGTGCGGCGATGTTCCGGTCCACACAAAGCGATAGTAGTTGTTCGCATTCTGGACGCGGAAAGCCAGGCCGATTGAATTGCTGGTTGAGGTGGCGGAGACAATTGCCGAGTAGCTGAAGTTATTGAAGCTCACGCCCGTGCGCGTGAAGATCGACGTCACACCACTGGGAGCGCGCATCCACCCCTCGCCTGTACTCCATGTCCCGCTGCTCGATGACCATCCGGTGGCGCCTCCGTTGAAATTCTCTTGCAACATCGTGGCCGCACACGCGCTGTCGGTGACATAACTCTTGCCGATGTGCAGCAGCGGCTCGTAGATCGTCGTTGGCTCCGAAGAATCGGTGAGGCTGAAGGTCTGATTCTGCGCGTTGACGTAGGTGAGCGTAACGGAGTTCGTCTTGACGGCGCCGTTGTAGTTGACTGTGCGACTAATGTCATTCACCACGATCAACCGCATCGTCCAGGTCAGCACGGCGCTGGCGCCGGTCGTGTTGTTGACCGGTTCCAGCATGCGCAGGATCGCCTGCGAAGCGCTTGCACCGTCGCCAGTCGAGGGCGTTATGACATAGGTGAGCGTGATGTTGGGCGTCGCCGTCACGATCACGGTGCTTGTCGGCGCGGCGTAGAGCAGCCCTGCCGGCACGGAGTCGGTGACGATCAGGTTGCGCGTCGTGCCCACTGGCAACGTGATCAACACCGTGTAGGTGATCAGGTCGCCGATGCTGTAGTAGCTGTTCGGGTAATCGAGCCGCTTGTCGACGGCCAGCGGCGCAGTCTGGATCGTCGCCTGCGTGCTGGTGTAGTAATCGTTGACGCCCACGCCGCTGCCTGTGCGTGCGTCAGGCGTGTCGGGCAGGCTGATGTAGCGCACGAAGGCGGTGTTGGTGTAGGTCGAACGCGGCTCCGCGCTCTGAATCACCGTCGCCGTGTAGGTGATGTAAATCGGCGTCGCCGGCGTCGGATATTCGGTGACGGTGATGGTCAGGCTGTTGCCCACCGTCGTCGAGATAACCTGACCCGTCGGCGTCGTCACGGTGAGTGAGCCGTTGTTATACGCCAGCACCGACGGCACGACATCCGTCACCACCACGTTGTAGGCGGTCGAGCGGCTGGTCGCCGCATGGCGCACTGTCAATACATAGGTGACCACATCACTCGCGCGCAGCCCGGTGTTGGGCGTGGCCGCTTTTTGGATCTGCAACACCGGCTCGACCAGCTCGGTGCTGACCTGGTTGCTGGTCAGGACGCGGCTGGTTCCCACCGTGCCGATGCCCTCGGTGTAGTAGAGGCGCGCCGTGTTGGTCACCACCACGCCATCCTGGTTGATCGCCGTGTTGGAAACGACGCCGGTGACGACGATCTGCGCCTGCGCTCCCGCCTCGATGCGCGTGAAGGTGGCTGTGACCTGCTGACCGCTGAAGATCACCACTGGATCGACAAGCTGCGGATTGGCGACAATGCTCGTTGCGGTGACGCGCAGGTTGACCTTGATCTCGTCGGTCACCGTGATGTTGGTCAGCGCCGCCGTGATCGGCGTGCTGGGCACGGTGATCGTGTAGACCACGATCTGCCCGATCGTCGCAGTGAACGGCGCCACCACCTTGCTCAGCCCCGGCGGATCGACCGTCTGCACGGTGGTCGCGTGCGAGCCGCCGCTGTACTCGCGTTCGATGCTGACGGGGCCGTCGCCCACCTGCGAGTCGTAGGTCAGCGCCGCCTGGTTGGTGAGCAGGCTGGCCGCCGGCATCGTCGGCGAAATGGCGAGGACGACGGTGAGGGTGATCGCCGTGTGGTTGTTGGTCACAAACGGGTCGATGGCCGCCAACTGGTTGACCGTCCACGTCAGCGCGCCGGTGGCGCCTGGAATCGTAGCCGGTGCGCCGGTGACGGCGGCGCCGCCGTCGTTGCTGGTAAAGGTGTAGGTGTAGAGGCTCGTGCCTGTCGGGATGACGTCGGTGATCACGAGATCGCGCCCCACCGCCCTGCCCATGTTGGAGATCGTCAGGGTGTAGGTGACGAGAGCGCCGGCGCCGACGGTGCAGCCAGCCTCGTCGTAGCGCGTGACCAGCGCGTTGTCAAAGAACGCGGCGTTCTGCGCGTTGGCATAGAAGCCAACGTTGCCCGCGCCCCAGGCTGGCGCTGCGTCCGTCACATCCAACGCCAGCGCGCCATCGATGAAGACCTGGATGCGCGCGCCCTTGACGCGTACTTCGACGTGATACCAGCGGTTGAGGTCATAGAATGTCCCTGCCGCGCTGCCGATGGCGGTGACGCCGCCGTTGACGCGTTCGACGACATAGTTGCCTGCGTCGCCCGCTGCGTTGCGATTCCAGCGGAAGCGGTAGTATTGCGTTGCGCTTTGGGCGCGGAAGACCAAACCGATGTCGCCGCTGTCGGCGTCGCTGGAGTAGAGCATGGCGGAGTAGCTGTAGTCGCCCCAGGTGGTTGCGCCCGCCTGCGCCAGCGCGTCACCAGCGGTCGTCACGCGGTAGGTGTTGTCAACCACGCTCCAGCTTCCACCAGTGGTGGTCCAGCCGGTGGCGTCGCCGTCATTGAAGTTGTCCTCGAAGAGCGCGGCGATGCACGCATCCGCCGTCACATAGCGCTTCCCGATGTGCAGGATCGGCTCGGTGACAGTCATGGACGCAGTATCACGGAATGCATACGGCTGACCATCATCGATGTAGGCCAGCTGCGCCGTGTTCACCAGCACTTCGCCCTGGAAGGTGGTCGTGATCAGGTTCTGCACCACGGCGGTGATCACGCCGGTCATGAGCGCCGAACCGTTCAGAGTGCCCAGGTTCCAGACAATGTCACCGCTGGCGAGCGCAACCGGTGCGCTGGTGGGTGCGTGGATGGCGCTGGCTGGCGTCCCGTCAAGGTCTTGATCCAGATAAAGTGTGGCGGTGACAAAACCCAAGCCAGTGGGCAGCGTGTCGGTCACAATGGTATTGGTGTAGGGCACGTTGCCAAACAGGTCAGCCGTCAGCGTAAAGACCACCAGATCGCCGATTGTGGCATAGGCAGGGGCGCCTGTCTTGGCAAACACGTTGATCGCCGTGTCATAGGCGGTGAAGGAATCGCTTTGCAGACAGCCGCCATCATTGCACGCCGTGGTTGCCGTGACAATGGTGCGATAGTCTTCTCTTGCATCAAGGGCGCGTGCGCTGTAGGTGGCTATCCACGTCGCATTGTTGGCGGCAAGCGCACCGACCGCCCATGTCACGCTGTTTGTGGTCGTCACCGGCGTTGCGCCGCCCGGCGCGCCAACGCTGGCATAGAGCATTTCCCAGCCGTTGCCGACCGTCGCCGTGACAACCAGATTGTTCGTCGGCGAGTTGCCGGTGTTGGTGATAGTCACCGTCCACGTGTAGACCTGCCCTACCACTACTGTGCGCGTTAGCGGAGCGATAGCGGCGACGATGTTGGATTTCTGCACCGTGATGTTCGTCGTGCTGGGCGCAACGTCTGTGATCGGGTTCCCACAGGAGTCAGTAAAGCCGATCTGCGCCGTCCCTGTGATCAAGCCGGCCGCCGCGCAGACGCCCGCTGCGTTGATGACGTTGAAGCGCAGCGTGTTGGTGGTCGCTTCCTGTCCAATCACCGGATAGAGCCAGGTGATGACGCCGGTGGCGCCGATAGAGGGCGAGATGGTGGGCGTCGGGTAGATGCCAGCCGCCAGACCGTTGTAGGCAAGCCCCGGCGGCAACGTGTAGGTGATCACGACATTTTCGGCGCGCGCACCGTTGTTCGGGAAATTCACCACGATCGGGCCGCCGCTGCATTGATCGATGGTGACGGCCGGCGTGGCTAGCGAGAGCGATGGACTGGTGCTGAAGGTCGTCGTCACCGAGCCAGACGCGGCCGCGCAGAGGCCGCTGAAATCGGATGAACAGCCATAGTACGCCCAGGCGCGGTTGCTGCTGTTGGGCGTGGTGCACGCATCGGCAGTGACGGTGCCGGTAATGTAGTAGTTGACGATCTCATTGACCTGCAAGGTCACCGTCTGGCCCTCATGCCAGCGCAGCAGCGGCGGCGAGCCGCTCTGGCTGGAGGTCATGGGCGAAAGCGAGGTTAGCTCAAACGTTGGCGGCAGTTGATCCTCTACAAAAAGATGTGTCGCCTGGTATTGTCCACGATTACGCACCGTCACCTGATAGACCACGGTGTCGCCAGCGCCCGCGTAGACATTGTTGCCTTTAAATCCACCGCCGACTGAGACATTGCGCATCAGTTTAGTGACTTCTAGATCAGGTTTGGTCACTGTAAGCGAGACGGCGTTTTCATTGGCCGTCAGTTGTCCCTGACAGGCGTCGAGGGCGCTCGCCTGAGACTGCACCTGCGCCTGATCGGCCGAGTAACAGTCCGACTGCACCCAGAAGCCGATCCGAATGACGTCGCCCGCCGCCCGTTCATCTAGAATCGTGCGCAGTGGGTCGTCGGGCGGAAGATTAGTCGAGGAGAACACAAGAGTCGTCGTCATGCCGTTGGTCGTAATCGCCATCAATCGCGAAATCTCGCTCGTTGCGGTGATGACCGCACCGGCGCGATTCGTCACAGTGAGGCGCAACGTCTCGGTCAAAACGGTTGCGTAGCGCACCGTCTCGGTGATCACGAAATTGTATTCCGTGGCGCCGGCGGAGGCGTTTTGCACAATCAGCTCCACCGGTCCGCTCTCGCACATTGGCAGGACAGCCACCTGTCGATTGCTGGAGAGCAAGGCAGCCGGCGCGCGCAACAGGCTGATCGACTGCGGCCCCACCGCCGAACAGGTCCCGCCCTGACAACTGGCGTCGGCGAACGCCTGCATTGTCAGGCCGCCGCAGGCAATTACATCGGCGTATACATCGATGCGAATCTGCTGCCCGACGCTCAGACGCGGCGCCCTCCACTGGACATCATTGCCGTCGCCGACCCCGGTCGTGGTGATGACGCCGGAGGGACCGGTGACCACCGAACGGCTGAACGCCAGCCCGCTGCCCAGTGTATTGGTGATCAGTGCATTGACTGCGTCGCCGTCGCCGGTGTTGATCACATAGACCGTCCACACCGCAGTTTTGTCGACGATCTCGTATTGCGCAGGCGTCAAGAAGAGATAAAGGTTGGGTTGCGTGGGAACAAAGCTGTTGGCGGCGCTGGCGGAGTGCGGCGCCTCGCAACGATCCTGGAAAGAAGTCTGCGCCGTGAGCGGACCTGTCGCCGCACAGGGTCGCAAGACCTCCACGTAGATCGAGCCGTTCGCCGTGATCGGCAACGCAGCGTCCCAGGTCCAGGTGATCTGGTTGCCGTTCGAGATGACGGCGCTCGGCGGATTGGCAGCAAAGAAGCCGCCATAGCCCGCGACCGTGTAGACATCGTTGGCGCCCAACGTCATTGTGACGACCAGGTTGTCGGCCAGGGCATTGGTGGAGCCGCCGGTGACGTTCAACGTCACCAGCTCCGGCTCACAAGCGTTGGGCGTATCGGTGCTGATATGAATGCCCAGATTGCTGCGATAGATCGTGGTCGGCGTCCCCATATACAACGTATTGTTGCCTCGACATGACCCTGCGCCGATCTCATCGACGTAAAGCAGCGACCAGTCGTGCCAGGTGCGGCTAACGTCGCCCCCCAACGCCTCTCCTGGCGCAATGACGCGGTACTGGATACGGAGCGGTAGGCGTCGGATCACCCGCGTCACAGCAGTCGCTGAATTATCCGTGAGATCGTTGTCAGGGTTGTCGGCGATAACATGCGCCATATTGATAGCGTCGGTGGTGACTGACGCGTCGGCAATGGCAACCACAGTGATCGTAGCCGTCGCATTTACTCCCAGCTCGCCAAGATCACAGCGTAAAGGATGCGCACCGCTGCACGAGCCCTGGCTGGCTGCAGCGCTGCCCAGAGAGAAGCTGGCCGGCAACGCATCGAAGACCATGACATTGCTGGCAGTGTAAGCGCCGAGGTTCGTCACGACCATCGTATAGGCGACGGCCTCGCCTGCATTCACAATTGCCGGCGCGCCTATCTTGCTGATCTGCAGATCGGTCGCTGTCAATGGCGTTGTCGGCGTCACTGTCGTGCGCACGACAACGTGATTGCGTTCCAACGCGTTGTCCAACCCATCATGGGTGACATAGGCGACGTTGATCAGGTCGGCGGACTGGCTGGTCGCAACCGTGGCCGTCACGGTGAACGTTGCACTGGCGTTGGGGGCAAGTTCGCTCAAGGTGCAGACAATGGTTGAATTGCATGAATCGAAATCACCAGCGTTAACAACGACCCCAATCAGCCCCTCTGGCAACGTATCGCTTACAACGACGTTCGTAGCCGTGAACGTGCTTTGATTTGTTGCAGTCAGCGTGTACGTGAGTAGCTCGCCGGCATTCACAGCGGTTGGGATGCTGGTCTTGGTGATCTCAACATCTGCTGCCATGTCAATCAATCGATTCAGATTGACAACCAGATCCGGCGTTTCCTGCTCGATCGTCACGAGATGCGTGACGTCGATCCCGTTAAAGGTGACGCTCAATGTACCGGTTTGATAAATGAGCGGGGCCGCCAACCCGGAAAAACCGGTCGCCGTGCCGAGCGTCTCGGTGAACACCAGCGATTGCATCCCAACCGGTAGATTGACATAGAAGTCGTTTTCGTACAGAAAACCGGTGGAGCCGCAGATTTCTCTGTCGCCGGTGACGTTCTTTACACCGATCAACGCAATATCCACGTCTTCAATGTAAGTCTGACTGCTGCTGTTGCTCGACAACAGCCCGCATTCTGGGCATGTAGGGGCTGTTGCGTTCACGGTGTTGGTTTGCAAACTATAGGATTGACACGCCTGATCCTCGCGCACCGTCACGGTGATCACCATGCTGGCGCTCAGGCTCCCGCTGCCCGGCGTGTCGACGCTCCAGTAAACCGCCTGTCCTGTGCTGGTGATCGTGCCAGAAGGCGAATTATAGCCGTCGATGCGAAACACAGACGGCACAATGTCGGTAATTAAAATCGTATCGGTGATATTCTGAATATTAGCGGCGTTCAAATAGACGACGTATGTGAAGGTGCCGCGCGAACGCACAGCATACGGCGCAGATTGGCTCACATTCAGAGTCGGGCGATCGGGTGCGTAATTCACGGTCGGAGCCGAGACAGCTGTTCCGTTGAACGGCACATCACACGCATTCTGATAAGTAGGCCGGAAGTTCAGTGCGTAGTTGTTGGTTGTGCACGCAGTCGGGCCACTGAGATCAAAAGTCAATGTGACCGGCGAGTCCTTATACATTACACCGGCGGGCGTTCCCCCTACATAAGTGAACACGCCGTTGGTGTAACTCCAACCTGCACTGACATTGGCGACATTGAACCCCTGTGTGTTTGCCACGATCTGCACGTTCTTCGCCGCCTCGTTTGCCGTTGCGGTGATAACGACTGTCTGCGTCATCGGCGTGCAGAAGGGGATGTTGAGCGCGTTGGGCGACACTTGCAACGACACGCTTGGGTTCACCAGGTTGAAGCGCACGTCGACCTGACTGCTGGCGGGATTGGTGATTGTGGCGGTTGCATCCTGGTTGCCGATCGACCACCATGCCTGCGCCGTGTTTGTCAACTGGCTGCATGCGTTCACCGTGCCAGTGACGTAATAGGTCGCCGATGCGCCCGCTTCCAGCGTGATCGGTTCGGTGGGAAGTCCACTCAGATCACTGTTAATATAGCCTGCGCCAAAGATGTCGGCCACCTGGGCGTGATAGACCGTGCCCAATCCTGTATTGCGCAAGGTGATCGTCCAGTCCAGCATATCACCCAGCCAGGCGGAACGGATATTTGGCGACTTTTGCACGGTGAGATTGCCGCGCACGGTCTGGACATTGACGATCTGCCCAACAGCGCAATACTGAGCGCCGCTATAGAGCATTACTTCAAGCGGTTGAGCGGAGATTGCATCGCCATTGGTCGCCAACATGAAGGTGAAGGTCATCACTTCGCCCGGATCAAGCGTCGTCGCCGTGATGTCGCCCGTGACGGCAATGAAGGCATCGGCTCCAGGCAGCCCTGCACCGGTGTCGGTGTAGGTTAGCGAACCGCTGATGCTGCTCTCGACAGTGGCGGATTCCCCTAGATAGTAGAAGCCGACATTGGGATTGATGCGTAGGGTGACGTTGGTGGTTGTCAGTACGCTGCTATTGTTGCGAATGGTGACCGTGTAGACATCGCCGTAAATGTTGCCGCGGCTGATTGCGTAGGGCGGCGGCGTCAGCGTCATCACATTGCCAGAGGGTGCACACTGATCGTTGGATTCTTGCTCCAAAGGACGGAAGAAAATCGATTCAAAATCAGAGCCTCCTATGCCACTGCGATCGTTGAGGATGGCTTCCACATTCTCCGCCGGCGCATACCACGCAGGCGCCAGCGATGTATCCATCCATGTCGACGCGTGCGCAGTGGAAGGAGCATCGATCTGTATGGAAGATGGATCAATGAAACTCCAGCCTTTCGGGAGCAAGACGTCTGTCTCGAAGCGATCTTCTATGGCGATCGGAGCAGAGGATGCTGTCAGCGCGTTACCAAACAGTAAAGAGGGTGCGACGGCCGCTTCCGGCTGCGCGAGAGCGCTGTACCACGGTGGGGCCAACGCATCGCCAAGTACATCGGCGGATGGAATGGCGCTTTCCAGACGCGCAAAATCGCTGCGCACTGTTGGAGCAAGAGCCAAATCTGACGGCTCAATGGGCGCAACCGCTGTTGCCGGTCGTGCAAGATCGCTGTACCATGTCGGCGCCACCATCGAACCCAGCGCCCGTGAAGAACCACCGGTTTCGAGGAGGTGGTTGATCTCTGGTTGCGTCAGCGAACTGGTGAAGCCGCGCAGCTCTTCGGGCAATGCAAAGCTGGGCGTCATGCCAACTCTTGGCTGATAGATTGGCGCCATCGTTGATAACAACATGGAAAGCACCATGAGCAGATTCACCATTTTGCGAATCTGCTCAACTGGATTTTGCCAGGCGCCGACCAGATATGTGCCGCGCCCAAACCCCATTGGCTGGACATAATTTGTGCTCATAGCTTTTCTCCTGCGGCGTTTATTCGGCGGGCCGCAGCGCAAGCAGATAATTTTGTAATTGTTCTTTTGTCAACGCGCCGACATGACGGGCGACGATACGATTATTTTTGTCCAAGAAATAGGTTGTCGGATAGCCCTGGACAGCATAAGCGCTGGCGACAGCGCCATCTGCGTCGAGTAAAATCGGATACTCGATCCCGTGTTGCTGGACATAAGGCTCCACAACACTGGGATCTTCTTTGACATTAACGCCTACAAACTGGATGCCCTGCTCACCCCACTGACGATGCGCCTCCACCAACGTTGGCGTCTGCCGTAAGCAATACGGACACCAGGTTGTCCAAAAAGACAAAACGCTCGGGGAACCTCTAAAATTATGTAAATTTTTCGTTGCAAAATCTTTCGAAAGTTCTGGCAGCGCAAAGTCTGGAGCGATCTGACCTGTTTCCACGCCGCGTGGCTCGTCAGGTTCAAGGTCGAACGGTTCGGCCGGCGCGTCGACGATCGAATCAGTTATTGAATCAGCTATCGACTCGGCGGTTGGTTCGATGGGTGGTTGTGCAAGGGTGCCTTTGTCAGGCGCCGCAGCAATTTCGGAGGAGGTCGTTGGCGTCTGAACGGCATCGAACAGTGAGGCGGCGATCGAACCGAAGCTGATCCGCGTCTCCTGTTGCCAGCTTCGCAAGAGGACCGGGGCGGCTACGCCGGTGGCAGCCTGCTGGGTGTACAGATAGGCATTGGCGCTCACCAAACGTGAAAAGTAGCGATCAAAGCGCTCCTGGGGGATGTCATTCGTCGCCAAAGCAGCCGCCAGATCATCGAAGGTGCGGCTGTGCGTGGCGAGAAGACCCTCTAAGGCTGCGATAATCTCTTGCTGCGTCGCCGCACCATCAGCCCGTTGCAACACCACCTCTGTGTTGATCAGTTGCTCGACAATTTTGGCGGCGTTCGTTGGCGATTGTCTCGCCAGTTCTGCCATCAGCGCATCGATGGTGACGGCCTCTTTCAAATCGTTGCGCGTAATGACGGCGTCGCCGACAATAGCGACAATCTCCTCTGCAGAGAACTCCTCTGACGCCAACGCCTGGTTTTCTGGAACTTTGCTCGTCGCTGCGACTACTGTAGATTCGCTCTTTGTGGGCGCAGTCACCGGCTCCACCTGCGCTGCAGCGGAAGCAACTTGATTCCCTCCACTGCGAAGCGTCGTAAACAGAACGCCGATCATAATTACTGCCAACAGCGGAATCACTGCGGTTATCCAGGCGCGCCGAAGTTGTCCCGAAGAGGTCATGATCCATTCCTCACTTTGTACGCAACGATGGTGATCGATGTGGCTGGCGACAGCGAACGAGGTGGGCCATGTCGAAGATCATCGTTATGGTGGAGATGTCCGCGTGCTTTTTTGCGTCCTCTGCCAGCTATGTCGGAAGCTGCAAATATGTAGGGCGACAAACTGTCCGTTTTTTTCAGCGTATCAGGGAGTATTCGCCAATTCATCAGACAAATGGTGTAGCTTATTGGAGTGGAACGCGTGATTTGAATCGTCAGGTAGCTGACGGAAAATCGGCGGAGGCAAGGATAAAGGAATACAAAAGGGGACGCCATTCGGGGCGTCCCCTCGCTTCATCATACTGTTAAAATCAAGAGCGCCTTTGATGCGTCTATCGTTTGGACATAGGAATCAAAAGAGCCGATTTCGAGTATCTATTTTAGCCAAAGCGTCCGGTAATGTAATCTTCCGTGCGCTGGTCTTTGGGTCGCGTGAAAATTTGATCAGATTCACCATATTCGACCAGGAAGCCTGTGCGCGAATCGTCGACCATAAAGAAAGCCGTGTAGTCGGCGACGCGTGACGCCTGTTGCATATTGTGGGTGACGATGATGATTGTATATTGCTGCACCAGATCGCGCATCAACTCTTCGATGCGCAACGTGGCAATCGGGTCAAGCGCCGAGCACGGCTCATCCATCAGGATGATGTCAGGCTTGATTGCGATAGCGCGAGCAATGCACAGGCGCTGCTGCTGCCCACCGGAAAGTGAATAGCCGCTCTGCTTGAGCTTGTCCTTGACCTCGTCCCACAGCGCTGCGCCGCGCAGCGACTCCTCAACCAATTGATCCATATTGCCTTTGAAGCCGTTAATTTTAGCACCCCAGGCAATGTTCTCGTAGATGCTCTTAGGGAAGGGGTTGGGCTTCTGAAAGACCATGCCGATGCGTCGGCGCACTTCGACGGCGTCCACATCAGGATCGTAGATATTCTTGCCGTGGAAGAGAACCTCGCCTTCGGTGCGCGCCACCGGCACCAGGTCATTCATACGGTTGAAGGCGCGCAACACCGTGCTCTTGCCACAGCCTGATGGGCCGATCAGCGCTGTAATCTTCTGGCGTTCGATATTCAAGTTAATGTCTTTCACGGCTTGAAAATTGCCGTAGAAAACCTGAAGATCACGCGCCTGAATGGCATACTTGCCGTTTGTCATTGGTTCATTGCGTGATTGAACAGCACACATACTTTAGTATCTCCTCGAAAAGCGGTTGCGCAAGATGATTGCGGTGGCGTTGACGGTGAGCAGCAGAATCAGCAGCACAAGAATGCCAGCCGCCGCCAACCGCTGAAACTCCTCCTGCGGACGCGAGGTCCATTGATAGATTTGCACCGGCAATGTTGTAAATTTGGCGAAGGGGCTGTCTGGATTGACGACGATGAAGGTGGAGACGCCGACCACGATCAGTGGTGCGGTTTCGCCAAACGCACGCGAGACGGAGAGGATCACGCCGGTGAGAATACCCGAGATCGAGTAGGGCAGCACGTGGCTCCACACTGTCTGCCATTTGGTGGCGCCAAGACCGTACGCCGCCTCGCGCAGCGCTTTGGGCACGGCGCGGATCGCCTCGCGCGCGTTGATAATGACAAGCGGCAGAATCAGCAACCCCAATGTCAAGCCCGCGGACAAAATCGTGCGCCCGTTGGCAGTGCTGGGGTCAGCCACGCCAAAGGCGATGCCGCTGGTGATCTGCCCAAAGAAACGAACAAAGACCGCCAGGCCGAGCATACCGTAGATGATCGACGGCACGCCCGCCAGGTTGTTGATGTTGGTCTCGATCAAACCGTCTAACTTGCTGCCTTTAGAAAATTCTTCAAGATAGGTGGCTGCGCCCACGCCCAGCGGCACGGAGACCAGGAACGCAATCAACGTCACCCACAATGAACCGAGAATCGCTGTGAGCACGCCCGCCACCGCCGGGTTCGAGGACTGCGGCGAGGTGAGAAAGTCCCAGGTGATCCAGCTACGAAATTCTAACGAAGCATTGGGAATCGAGGCTACTTCCGCCTCGATCGCGTCAAGCTCGAAGATCGATTCCAACAATGACCAGCTCTCAACGATATTCGGGCGCACGACTTCAATGATCACCAGATCGTAGATTTCTTCAGACGAGCGATCCTGGAGTGGACGCTCGGCGTTCAGCGCGCGTAGCCGACCTGCCGAGATGTTTGCAGCCAGGATTGCCAGCAAATCCTCGCGCGGCAGGTCATCCAGACTGTCGCCAAACACCTGTGCAACAAAGAAGTCGAGTGTGCCGCTGTCGGCGCCGGGGATGAAGCGCAGGATCGGCGCATCGGGCCAGTTCGGGTTGATGTCGGACCAACGTTCGGCGCCAATAAAGATCTGCCGCAATTGGTCGCGTGTCACACTGGTCAGGAAATCGTTTTGCTGGCTGACCACGACCGGGATCGCGTCGGCGCCAACCTCAAATGAGATCGGTTCGACGCGATTGCTGCGACAAAGCGCCAGATCGGGACGCTCCATAGCGCGGCTGGCGTCGGCGATGTCGATATCCTGCACGCGACACAGCCGCTCGAACCCTGCCAATGTGCCGCCGCCTGCAATCGTGATCTCACCGGTGAAGGATGTTTCAGCCTGGAAACGTTCGGCGACACGCCGTGTGATCGGTTGCACAGTGGAGCTGCCTGCCACGCGAATGGCGCCGCTTGCTGGCAGCAAGTTGCCAGCCGTCGATGCGGTCAGCCCGGTGGCGCGTTCCCATAGCTGCCGTCCTTCAGCCAGATCAGCTTCACTGGCAGGGAAGTAGCCGGCTTCCTCGGCGGCGCTGGCGGCGTTGTTGAGATAAAAATCGACAAAGGCTGCGACCTGAGGCCTTTGCTGCAGAAGGCGCTGACTTGTGTAGATGAACAGGGGGCGCGCCAGCAAATACTCGTCGGCGGTTTCGGCGCTAGGCGCAATGTCGTCAATTGCAAGCGCACGAAGCGTCTCGGCGCGTTCCTGATAATAGGCATAGCCAAAGAAACCAATCGCACCCGGTCGCGCAGCGATGCCATCTGCCAGCACAACGTCATCTTCGCTGGTCAGAGTGCGCGGCATCGCCAGCATCTGGCTCTTATAATAGCGGTCGATCAAAGTTTCCGGGTCAATCCGATTCTGCACCGCTACGTAGCCAAAGGCATTGTTGGTTACATCGAGGATCAACACCGTCAGAATGACGATGCCCAGAACAGTGGCTGCCAGAAACAGGCGGCGGAAAAACGTCCCGGTGCGCCGTCGTTTGCGCACAAAGCTAGTGTAATTCTCGCCCTGTGGAAAGGCGCCATTATCATGCGAATTGGCAGCCATAAATTAATATTCCTCGCGATAGCGACTGATGATCCAGCGGCTAATCAAGTTCAGGATCAACGTCATAAAGAAGAGCATCAGACCAATCGAAAAGATGCTGTCATAATCCAGCGAATCATAGCTGAGGTCGCCGCCGCTGATACGCACCATGTGACCGGTCATGGTTTCGGCAGCCTTGAAGGGGTTAAGAAAATTCAAACCGCCCAGTGCTTCGCTCCAACTGGCAAAGTTGCGCGGCCCGGCGCCAGCCGCAATTGCCACAACCATCGTTTCGCCCACTGCACGCGACATACCGACGATAACAGCCGCCGCAATGCCAGAAACCGCCGCCGGAAAGACAATCTTGATCGCTGTCTCCAACCGCGTGGCGCCCAACGCATAGGCGCCCTCACGCAGCGAACGCGGCACGGCGCTCAACGCATCCTCGCTCATCGAACTGATCAACGGGATGATCAGGATGCCGATGACGATGCCTGCCGAGGCAACGTTAAAGATTTCGACTACATCGCGACCAAAGATTCCCTGTAGGAGTGGCGTCATAAAATTGAGCGCAAAATAGCCGAAAACGACCGTCGGCACACCGGCCAGAATCTCCAGCACCGGCTTGAGGATGCCACGCGCACGCGGCGATGCATATTCACTCAGATAAATGGCGATCATCAGACCCAACGGCACAGCAACGGACAGCCCGATTACACTGGTGAGCATGGTGGCGTTGAAAAGGGGAAAAATGCCAAACTTGAGAATCTGCGGTTGCCACACCGTGCCCGAAAAGAACTCAGCCACAGAGACTTCGGGTCGCTCAAAGAACGCCAGGGCGTCGAAGAGCAACACCACCACGATGCCTGCCGTAATCAAGATCGAGACCATGCCAGTGAGCCATAGGCTGAACTGGATCAGGCTTTCCCCCCATCGCCTGCGATGGCGTAGATCGATTTCTGGCGCCGTCGCTGGCGCTTTGACAACGGGTGCACGACCAATTTCTGTTTGCATAGACAACCACCTTTCAACAGGAGATGGGAAGGGGCCGAGCGAACGCATTGTCGCTGCCCCTTCCCATCAATTTTACATCCGTCGCCGACTCATGGGCGTGTTACTGTCCCATGGCGTCGAGCCAGTTCTGCTTTGCCGTGGCGAGCGCCTCATCGGAAGCTGGGAAATAGCCGACATCGATGACTTCTTCGTTGACATAGGTCAGGTAGAAGTTGATGAAGGCGGCGACCTGCGGCTTGGCTGCCATTACACCCGCGTCTGAGTAGATGAAGAGCGGGCGCGCCAGCGGATACTCGCCGCTGTTGACGCTGTCCACCGTCGGCGCAACGCCGTTGATCGACAGGTCACGCAGGCGCCCGGCGTTCTCCTCAAAGTAGGCAAAGCCGAAGTAGCCGATGGCGTACGGGTCGCCAGAGACGCCCTGCACCAGCACGTTGTCATCCTCCGACAACTGCAGGTTTGCCGCACTCAGCAACTCTTCCTCGCCACGATTCGGGAACGCCGGATCCATCACCGCTTCAATGAAGTAGTCAAACGTGCCCGAATCCGTCCCTGGGCTGAATCGTTTCACCGGCTCGTTCGGCCACGCCGGGTTCACATCCGACCAGTTTGTCACCTCCGCCGAGAAGAGCTTGGCGACCTCCTCAACAGTCAAACCTTCCTCGCCGATCCAGTCGTTGCCAGGGTTCACCACCACCGCCAGCGCATCCGTTCCCACACGGAACTCAATCGCCTCGCGACCAATCGCACGGCAGTTCTCACGCTCGCTGTCACGAATCGGACGGCTCGCATTCGAGATGTCGCTCTCGCCTGCCTTGCAGAAACGCTCAAAACCGGCGCCCGTGCCAATCGAGTCGATCGTAATGTTCCCCGCATACCCCTCGTCGCGGAAACGCTCCGCCATCCGCTCCGTCAACGGATACACCGTCGAACTTCCAGCCACGATGATGTCGCCGGTGACGGCCAATGGGTTGACTTCAGGCAGCTCAACCCCGGTGGCAACGACGCCAGCAGCCGCTGTCTGTCCCATGGCGTCGAGCCAGTTCTGCTGAGCTGTCGTCAGCGCCTCATCGGAAGCCGGGAAGTAGCCGACATCGATGACTTCTTCGTTGACGTAGGTCAGGTAGAAGTTGATGAAGGCGGCGACCTGCGGCTTGGCAGCCATCACACCCGCATCCGAGTAGATGAAGAGCGGGCGCGCCAGCGGATATTCGCCAGCATTGACGGCGTCAACGGTCGGGTCAACACCGTTGATCGCCAGGTCACGCAGGCGACCGGCATTCTCCTCGAAGTAGGCAAAGCCGAAGTAGCCGATCGCATACGGGTCGCCGGAGACGCCCTGCACCAGCACGTTGTCATCTTCCGACAACTGCAGGTTCGCCGCACTCAGCAACGCCTCTTCACCCTTCTTGTCGAACGCCGGATCCATCACCGCTTCGATGAAGTAGTCAAACGTGCCTGAATCCGTGCCAGGGCTGAAGCGCTTCACCGGCTCATTCGGCCACGCCGGGTTCACATCCGACCAGTTTGTCACCTCCGCCGAGAACAGCTTTGCCAGCTCTTCCAGCGTCAAGCCTTCTGGACCGATCCAGTCGTTGCTGGGGTTCACCACCACGGCCAGCGCATCCGTGCCCACGCGGAACTCGATCGGCTCGCGACCGATTGCACGGCAGCTCTCAACTTCGCTGTCCTTGATCGGGCGGCTCGCATTCGAGATGTCGCTCTCGCCAGCCTTGCAGAAGCGCTCAAAGCCGGCGCCCGTCCCGATCGAGTCGATCGTGATGTTGCCTGCATACCCTTCGTCGCGGAAACGCTCCGCCATCCGCTCCGTCAACGGATAGACCGTCGAACTTCCAGCCACGATGATGTCGCCGGAAACCTCGAGCGGGTTCACTTCAGGCAACAGATTTGGACCTGCCGCCGCTGCGGGCGCAGCTGCAACTGGCGCCGCTGCTGGGGCTTCCACTGCTGGCGCAGCTTCCGTTGGCGCTGCTGGCACAGGCGTCGGCGCCGGCTGTTCTCCGCCGCCACACGCACTCACGAGTAATGCCGTCATCAACAGAACGGCCCACAACCAATTTCGCATATCAACTCCTTCTTTTGCGTTTTGTTGATCGCTTGACGATTCATAACATCGATGAGTGACGAACGCGGTGTCTTCAACCAGAACGTAAGGCTGCCAAGCCTGATACAGCTGAATCTTGACCGCCAGACAAATCGCACTCAAAAGTGATGATAGGCGAAGCCAGTTAACGTCAAAGCGCTTACTGGTTAACAGCCGCTCAATTTTTTGTTAACGGAAGATTAACGAGCGGCAACGTAAAGGAGAACGTGCTGCCCACATTTTCGGTGCTCTCCACCCAAATGTGACCGTTGTGGGCTTGCACTGTGTGTTTGGCGATGGCAAGTCCAAGGCCGGTGCCGCCGCCGCTGCGGGCGCGATCAGCTTTGTAGAAACGCTCGAAGATACGCGTGGCGTCTTCAGCAGGGATGCCGATGCCGGTGTCGGCCACCGAGATTACGACAGCTTCGGGGCTTGTATCTGGAACCGAACGGGCGCTGACAGTGATATAGCCACCCGGTGGGGTGAATTTGATGGCGTTGTGAACCAGGTTCAGGATCACTGTGCGCACACGGTCTGCGTCGACCATCACCTCCGGCAGATCGGGCGGCAGCACGACATTCAGCGTGAGACTGGCGCGCTCAGCCTGCGCCTGCAGGCGCGCCACAACCGGCTCCACCAACAGCGAGACCGCAGTTGGAAAGAGACGCAGCGGCGCCTGTCCGGACTCGATGCGCGACAACTCGAGCAGCTCCTGCACCATTTGCGTCATCTCGTCGACTTCAATTTCCATGCGCTCCAGAAAGTGCTCGGCGGCCGGCGGGTCTTCGATGGCGCCATCGCGCAGCGTGTCCACCAATGCTTTGATCGAAGCCAATGGCGTGCGCAGCTCATGCGACAGGTTGCTGACAAAATCGCGGCGCACAGTCTCCAGCCGGTGCAGATGGCTGAGGTCCTGCATCAGGACCAGATAGCCATTGGCTGCCCCACGCAAGAAGGGCGTGACGATGATGCGCACGTATGCTTCGTTCGCCAGTTCTAGCGTCGAAGATTGTTCCAGATTGTACTTAATGCAATTCAGCCACACCTCAGCGATGCGATAATCCTTAACCACCTGCACGAACGACTTGTTGAGGGCTTCATCGCTTTTGACGTTAAGAATGCGCGCCGCCGCCGGATTGATGATGCTGACATAGCCATGCTTGTTGAGCATGATCACGCCATCGGTCATTACGTGAAGCACGGTGTGCAGACGGTCGCGCTCCCGGTTGCGCTTGCGGCTTTGACGCTCCAGCCGTTCCGCCATGCTATTGACGGCGTAACTCAGCGCGCCGATGTCGCCGACGCCGTGCGCCGGAGCACGCGCCTCAAGATCGCCCGCAGCAATCTGTTCGACTGTGTTCGTGATCTGACGTACGCGCCAGGCGCTCAAGTCCAGTGCACCCACCAGCAAGATCGTAGCAGCGACCGCCAACGCCAGGCCTGCAATCAACAACTCCGTTGTCGTGCGTTCCCCCTGGCTCACAAACCACATGAGAAGGGCGGCGATCACGCACAAAGCCAAGAAGACCACCAAAACATAGCGCCAGCGGTCGCGCACGGTGTGTTGGATGCTGCGCCACGTGAAAGGCTTCATAGGACGGTCAGTGGCATGTTTGGGTTGCAGGCGAACATCTTCTGCAACCGCGATAGGGATATCAGCCCGTGTCGAAGCGTCGGGTTTGGGCGGAAAAGCGGCGGTCGATTGCTGCATAAGTGCGTCATCCGAAAAAGGGCGAATTCGAATCTACGCACACAATAAAGGCGAAAAATTAACAATCGGTCAATGATTTGTAAAGAAGAATGCGCGCCCAAACCGCCCGTGCGAATGTGGCGCACACCACCGGTGAAACTATTCACTTCATCCCTCAAACCGATAGCCAATGCCGCGCACGGTGATGATGCGTTGGGGATCAGAGGGGTTCGCTTCAATTTTCTCGCGCAGCCAGCGTACATGCACATCGACCGTGCGGCTGCCGCCGTCGAACTCCCAACCCCACACCCGCTCCAGAATCAAGTCGCGGCTCAACACGATGCCGCGATTGCGCGCCAGAAAAACGAGCAAGTCAAATTCCTTTGGCTTGAGATGGTGCACCTTCCCCTGAAAGGTGACCTCACGGCGGCTGAGATCGATGGTCAATTCGTCAAAAATCATGCGCTCGGTGGCGACATTCGGTGTGGTTGTCGTTGCAGTTGCAATCTCTTCGCGGTCGATGCGCACACGGCGCAGATTCGCCTTGACGCGTGCGATCAATTCGCGCATGCTAAACGGCTTGGTCAAATAATCGTCGGCGCCGACCTCTAGCCCAACCACCTTGTCGACCTCCTCGGTGCGCGCTGTGAGCATAATGATCGGCACATTCATCTCGCGGCGCAAAATGCGGCAGACCTCGAAGCCATCCAACCCCGGCAACATGATGTCGAGCACAATCAGGTCAGGCGTCTGGTGGCGCGCCTCTTCAAGCGCCTTGCGCCCATCAACAGCTGTGATCACCTCATAGCCTTGTTTGCGCAGCGAATAATCGAGAGTTTCGATCAATGAAGGTTCATCTTCTACAATCAAAATTTTGCCGTTGCTCATATCGCTCCTCTTCCGGGCGTCGCTCACATCACCTTCGTTCATTCTGAAACGAAAACGGCGCGGCTGTCAACAACAGATGTGCGTCGTCTCCAGCCAGCCAGCCCGCGCATGAGCACCGCCGCCAGCACGATTGCGCCGCCAACCATCGCCATCGGACCCGGCGTCTCGCCGATCACGATAAAAACCAGAATCGGATTGAGGATTGGCTCCAGACAGGAAATCAGGATGGTCTCGATGGCGGAGAGCGAACGAATGGCGACGGCGTACAGCAGAAAGGGCAAGCCAAGTTGGAAAACGCCGAGAAAACCGATGATCGCCCAGTCCATTGGCTGCACCTGCGCCGTAATCAGAAACGGAAGCCCCACAGCCGCCGCCAGCAGATTGCCGAGCAGAACTGTCTCCAGCGACGAGCCGTCCTTTTGCTTACGCATGAAGAGCGTCATCCACGCTAACGCCACGCCGGCCAGCACCGCCAATCCATTGCCGAGCATACCGGCGGGCGTCAACGCATCGCCAAAAAAGAGCGCCATACCCACAAAAATTGCAACGATGGCGATATAGTCCGATCGACGCAGACGCTCACCCAAAAACCAGAAGCTGAACAGCGCCACCCAGATCGGCGCAGTATATTGCAGCAAAATGGCGTTCGCCGCCGAGGTGAGCTGCGTCGCCTGTACAAACAGCACGACCATGACCAGATAAGCAACCGCGCCGCCCACCTGTGGAACCGACCACGTCCAGCGCGGACGGCGGATGAATGCCCACAGCACCAGCGCCGCAATTGCGCTGCGCCCGCCGACAATGGCAAGCGCGCTCAGGCTCGACTGCTTGATCAGCACGCCCGAAGTGCTCCATAGGAGCACACAGACCAACAACAGCAACACAGCGCGATGGTGCTGATTTGCGAGATGAATGCCTGTCATGGCAGGCGCCGAAATCACAGAATGTTTGCGCATCGTCTCCCAACTCTCACAAGATGATGATGTCATGTAGGGCGCACTCAAGAGCAGACATGCTCCGAAGCCGCTTCCAGAACTCGTTGTGCACTCCAAAAATGAAGTATACCCATTTAGAGGTTTGTTAATGAAACGATCATCTTCTTCTGATAAAATGGGCGGCAGGTCGATGAATCTGCTGTTCATCATCAGTTCAAAGGAAACGACAATGGGAAGAAAGCGATCCAAACGCTCTTTCACCAGGCCCAACGAAACACTCGCCAGACTCCGCCGGCTATACAACCGCCAACCGCAGCTTCAATACAACGAATTCGGACGCCGCATCGCTTTGCCCAGTGAAATTGCAAATCATCTCAAACAAAACAAGCCAGCTGCCAGCACATATTAATTTTGACTTTGACAGTTATGTAGACCAGTTGTTATAATCAGACTCATGTCTTCATTCTATGAAAGGAGCCGACATGAGTCCGACACGCGACCAGATTCTGCAGACAACAGCCAGCCTGTTGGAGAAGCAAGGCTGTCATGCCACCGGTCTGAACGAGATCATTCGCGAGAGCAGCACGCCCAAAGGCTCGCTCTACTACTATTTTCCTGAGGGGAAAGAACAGCTTGTCAGCGAAGCAGTTCTACAAGCGGGGCACACGATGGCGGATCGCATCCGCGCCCATCTGGCTGGTGAAACGCCGCCTGCCCAGGCGATCTATGACTTTGTTCTGCGAATTGCCGACAATGTAGAAGCCAGCAGTTTTGCCGCCGGAAGTCCGTTGACGGCGGTTGCCATGGAAACCGCAACAACCTCCCCACGCATCAACGCCGCCTGTCGGGCAGCTTTCGATCTCTTGATCGCCGCTTTCGAGGACAAACTGCTCGCCAGCGGATTGGAAGCGCAGCGCGCCAGCAACCTGGCGCAGTTCATCATCGCCGCAATAGAAGGCGGAGTCATTTTGAGTCGCACCATGCACAGCGCCGAACCGCTGCGAGTTGTGGCGCGCCAGCTTTCAGCTGCACTGGCTTGCTGACTAGTCAGAAATGGTCTCATCCGTAAAGAAGAGATTTGGGCACAACATAAGATTTGTGTTGCTGTCCGGCGCAAGAGCGATAGACGCCTGGGTAAGCGGCTGCGCATCTGGCACAAAACATAAGATCAGGGCCACAACGGACAAGAAGGGTGCGACAATCTCCTGCTGGTAAGGTCAAAGCGACAAAACCATCCCCCGCCAGCAATTCGACTGTGGCGTTGGCGTCCATTGTTGTACACTGCATACATCGCCAGCGGGCGAGTCTGGCATGAAGGTCGATAACACGTTGGCGGCGCGAGTTTGAAGGTTAGACTGACCCGGATTCCATCAGGCGCCGCCAACTGTTGCCATGAGTACGCAGAACAGGTTGGATAAGTGCATAAAAGGAGCGCCACATGAAGCTACTTCTCGACACTGACATTGGCAGCGATATCGACGACGCCATCTGTCTGGCGTATCTACTGGCAAAACCGGAATGCGAACTGTTGGGCGTCACCACCGTGACCGGCGAACCGGAAAAGCGCGCCATGCTCGCCAGCGCCATCTGCAATGCCGCCGGCCGTGATGTCCCGATCTTTCCGGGAGCGCCGCGACCGCTGCTGATCGAGCCGCGCCAGCCGTTGGCGCCGCAGGCCGCCGCCCTTGACCGCTGGCTGCACGCAACAGATTTTGCCACAGGCCACGCTATCGGTTTTCTGCGCGACACGATCCGCCGTTACCCCGGTGAGGTCACGCTGCTGGCAATCGGTCCTATGACCAATGTTGCGTTGCTCTTTGCGCTCGATCCTGAAATCCCGCAGATGCTGAAGGCGCTCTACATGATGATCGGTTCATTCGGCAGAGGGAAGGGCGCTGGCAATGTGCGCCTGGAATGGAACGCGCTCAACGACCCGCACGCCACAGCCATCGTTTACAACGCGCGCCCGCCGATCCATCGCTCGGTTGGGCTGGATGTGACGCTGCAGGTGCAGATGGACGCCGCTGAGGTGCGCCAGCGCTTCCAGGCGCCGCTGCTGCGCCCTGTGCTTGACATGGCGGAAGTCTGGTTTCGCGCACAGCCGCTTGTGACTTTCCATGACCCGCTTGCTGCAGCCTCAATCTTCGACGCGCAGATCTGCACTTATGACCGTGGTCGCGTCGATGTCGAGCTTGCCAGCGCCCGGCTCGCCGGTCTGACCCATTTCACGGAGGAAGCAGCAGGCCCACATGAAGTCGCAGCGACCGTCGACGCCGAACGCTTTTTCCAGGAATACTTCACGGTCACGGCTGGCGGCTATCGGTGAGTCGCACCTGCATCATCAGCGCGATGGCTGCACCGGCCATCGCTGCGCCAAAGACAAACGCTGCCGACGGCGCAATCGCCTGCCAGAGTAGACCGGCGATCAGCGACGCCGGCAGCGCCATCAATCCGATCACGCCGTTGAGCCAGCCATAGCCCGCGCCGCGTTGCGCGCCCGGCACCAGGTCGGCCACCAGTGACTTCACGGCGCCTTCGGTCATGGCGTAGTAGAGGCCGTAGAGCGCCCACAACAGCGCGATTTGCCAGACCGTGCTGCTCAGCGCAAAACCCAGATAGACCAGCGCATAGAAACTCCACCCTGCAAGAATCACGCGGCGCCGCCCGATGCGATCCGAGAGCTTGCCAAAGGGCTGCGCAAACACGGTGTAGACGCCGTTGAAGAGCAGCACCATCAGCAGCGTCGTCAGCACGCTGGCGCCGCGATCTTGCGCCAGCAGCACGATGAATGCATCGGCCGAGTTGCCGAGCGTGAAGATTGCGACGCTCGCCAGCGCCAGCCGAAAGCGCGGGTCGAACGCCGCCAGCGACAACCGCGCCTGACTTTGCCTGGCGCCGACGGATTCCTTGCGCCGCTCTTGCAAGCCCCAGGCAAGCAATACGACCGCCGCCGCCGCCGGAATCATTGACAGCCAGACGATCGTGGTGAAGGTGGCGCCCGTCAGTTCGAAGCTGCCCTGCTGGCTCCAGTAGACGACGACGATGGCGAGCGCCAGCCCGATGAACGCGCCCAAGGTGTCGCCAGCGCGTTGAAAGCCGAACGCATCCCCGCGGCGTTCTGCGCTGATGCTGTCGGCGATGATGGCGTCGCGCGGGGCAGTGCGGATGCCCTTGCCCAGTCGGTCGGCAAAGCGCGCGCCAAAGACCGCTGACCACGACGCCGCCGTCGCCAGAAAGGGCTTGACCGCCAGTGAAAGGCTGTAGCCGGTTACTGTCAGCCACTTGCGATTGCCGATGCGGTCGGAAAGATAGCCGGACGCCAGCTTGGTGAGCGCAGCCGTCGTCTCCGCCACGCCCTCGATCAGCCCGATCAGCGGCGTCGAGGTCTTGAGCACGCCGGAAAGAAAGAGCGGCACAAGATAGACCACCATCTCGCTCGAAATGTCGGTCAGCAGCGAAGCAAATGTGGTGACATAGACATTGCGCGGATAGCGAGGTAATGACAACGGCGCTTTGCCGCCGGTTTCGGCGTTCATATTTTCATCCTTTCTGTAAGCGGCAGCCACGCCAGCACACGCTGAATCATGACATCCCAGTAACTCCACACATGCTCGCCCGGACCTTCTTCATAGGTGAGCGGCAGCCCCAGCGCCTCGGCGTGCGCCTTGAAGCGCAGATTGCCGGCGTAGAGAAAATCTTCCGTGCCGCAGCACTGGTAGAGCCGTGGCGAAGGCGTTTTGCCCTTCGCCACGCGCGTCGCTAGCGCGTAGACATCGTTGGGGCCGCCGGTGAACTTCGTGAGATCGCCGAAAACGCGCGCAAGCTCCGCCGCCCATGCCGGGTCTTCGCTGGCGGCGGCGTCTTCGGCAAAGTCGTGCAGCGCGCCGGAGAGACTGGCGGCCGCGGCGTAGCGCGCCGGATAACTCAGCGCCAGCTTGAACGCGCCGTAGCCGCCCATCGACAACCCGGCGACAAAATTGTCCTCACGCTGCGCCGAAAGGGGGAAAAAACTGCGCGCCAGCGCCGGCAATTCCTGCGCGATGTAAGTCCAGTAGCGGTTGCCCTGCGCCATGTCGGTGTAGAAGCTGCGGTCGACCGCCGGCATGACGACGGCAAGGTTCATCGACTCGACATAGCGCTCGATCGAGGTGCGTCGCTGCCAGATCGTGTGGTCGTCGGAGAGACCGTGCAGCAACCAGAGCACGGGCAGCTTGCCCTCGCGCCGTGCACCCGGCTGTGGTTGCGGCAGAATCACGTCCATCGACACCGACAGACCGAGAACGGCTGAAAAGAAGTTGCAGTGAAACAAAGCCATGAGATTACTCCATTCATTTTGGAAAATTAACAACCCGCATCCAACGCCCAAACCTGGCGCCGCTCCATCCGCACCACAGACCGAGCGTTGCGCTGCCCGCCATCACACCGACGAACGCTGTCACCGTGACGGGCGGATAGGAGGACGTGCGCGGCAGAAGAATCAGCGCCGTGCCGGCTGCCATGACGACGCTGGCCGTCAGCGCATACCAGAGGGTGCGCCGGTCGTCGGCGGCGTGGATGCGAATCATGTAGACAACATCCAGGACGATCGCAGCCAGGAGCGCCAGAAAATGCGCCGCAGCGTCAAGAGTGGCTGCGCCGGAGGTCTGCGCAAAGAGAAAGTTGGCTGTGGCCTGATAAAAAATTACGGCAGTGAAGACCATCGACGCCGCGCCTGGTCGCCGAAGCGCGTGCAGCGCGGTCTGCCCGATGAAAAGCGCAATACCCGTCGCCAACACCGGCGCAAGCCAGCGCACTGCCTCGGACGAAACGGCGAACGACGCAAGCGCAAGGGTGTTCGGCTCCGGTTGCAGGTGTAGGGCTTCTCGCCAGCCGTTAGCGCCTCCGGGCAGGAGCAGCAGCGCCGGGATCGATAACAGCAGCACCACATTGATCTCGCGCAGAGTGAGGCGACGTGCGTCCCAGGCCACCGCTGGCAGCAGATTCACCTGGATCGCCGTCGCTGCGAACAGGATTGGCAGTACAACCGCGCCAGCAAGCGGCAGCCAGCCAGCCGGAAAAAGCGTTTTGGTTTGCACGGCATCGGCTGCAACCAACCAATAATTGGCGAAGAGGAACAACAACCCTGACACCGTCGCCAGATAGGTGAGTGTCTGGCGCTGCTGCGAGGTCATGCGGCGCAGTAGCGCGGATGGCTCCGTTGCAAAAGCGGCAAACCAGACCGCCGCCGACGCAACAGCGAATGCAACTGCACTCCAGAGAGACTGCTGCCAGAACTTAGCCGTCATTGCGCCTTCTCGCACACCCACGCCAAGCACGAGCAGCGTCAACACAACCGCACCACCATAGAGCGGCGCCGACATCGTGGAGACTGGCGCACGCTTTGTCTTTCGCCGGGTCATTTTCGCTCGATTACCGCCGCTCGCTCCATGCATCTACAGGCAGTTGATTTGAATAGTATACCCGATTTTTCATGTAGCATTCATTTCCTGCTTATTGTTGCATTGACGCTATAATAATCAAATGCAGCAGACGTTTTTACCTGAACAATTCTCCGTACAAGCCGTCCTGGCGATTCAGCAAGCCAACGCCATTGCGGCGCGCACGCGTGCAATTTTACTTTCTCCTTCGCATCTTCTCTATGGGCTGCTGGCGCAGAAGGAGACAGACGCCGTCGGCGTTTTGACCGCGCTCGGCCACGATACGGAAAAGATGCTGCGCAAACTTAAGGAGCAGTTTGAGTCACGCCAGATGGTGCGCTGGCAGGGCAGCGGCGACAAAGAGCAGGGGCGTCTCGATCCTGCGCTGGATCGCGTGCTCAACGGCGCGCTGGAGGAGGCTCGCTCCGTCGGCGTCCCTTTTGCCAGCACGCGCGATCTTCTGGTCAGCGTGCTTTCTTACCCGACAGCGGAGATCGCGGAGTGGCAACGCACCTGGTCGGTCGATGTTGAGTCGATTCGCCAGGCGCCGGTGAGCGTCTACGAGCAATCGGTCACGGATGCAGCGGAGCAATATGAGCAGGCTGTGGAGCGCGCACGCGAGGCGCGGCGCAGCCAACGCGTCAGCCCAGTGTTTTTGGGGTTGAGCGCCGCCATGATCGGCATCGGCGCCTATCTCTATCAGGCGACGGACCCGGCGCCAATCGCGATTTTCGCTTTCGTCACCATCGGCTGGGTCGTCTCGCTGGCGCTGCACGAGTTCGGTCACGCGCTGATGGCGTACATCGGCGGCGACTATACGGTGGCGGAGCGCGGCTATCTCACCCTTAACCCACTCAAATACACGCATCCTGTTCTGAGCATCGTTATGCCGGTGATTTTCCTTCTGTTGGGCGGCATCGGGCTGCCGGGTGGCGCCGTATACGTGCATATGGGTGCAATCCGCAACCGTTGGATGCAGAGCGTCGTTTCAGCGGCGGGGCCTGCCGCCAACGGGTTGTTTGCGCTTGCGCTTGCGCTGCCTTTCCTGTTCATTTCGGATGTTGGATTCTTTGCCGAAAAGCTTTACTTTTGGGCGGCCATCGCGCTGTTGATCTTCCTGCAAATCACAGCGATCGCTTTCAATTTGTTGCCGATGCCAGGGTTGGATGGTTTTGGCATCCTGGCGCCCTGGCTGCCGATGAGCGTACACCGCATGTTGGCCCCGCTCTATTCATTTGGCTATTTGCTGTTGATCTTTTTGTTCTGGTATGTCGACGCCTTTCGCAGCGTCTTCTGGACATTTGTCTGGCTAGCGCTGCTTGAGCTGAAGGTGATCCCTGAGTTGGTCGAGATCGGATTCTCGCTTTATCGCTTCTGGACGTAAAACATTCTCTCCTGATTTGTACAAGAGATGAAGCTACAGAAAGGAATACACCATGTACAAAGTTGTGCTGCTCCGTCATGGCGAGAGCACCTGGAACAAGGAAAATCGATTCACCGGCTGGACCGACGTCGATCTTTCGGAGCGGGGGCGCGAGGAGGCGAAGCGCGCTGGCGAGGTGTTGCGCGCCGAAGGATACACTTTCGATGTGGCGTTTACTTCGGTGCTCAAGCGCGCCATTCGCACACTCTGGTTTGTGCAAGATGTGCTTGACTTGATGTGGATTCCGACCACCAAGGCATGGCAGCTCAACGAGCGTCACTACGGCGCGCTGCAAGGGCTGAACAAAGCCGAGACCGCCGCCAAATTCGGGGACGAACAGGTGCTGATCTGGCGGCGCAGTTATGACACGCCGCCGCCAGCGCTCACGCCCGACGACGAGCGCTATCCAGGCCGCGACCCGCGCTACGCTGGTCTGAGCAAAGAGGAACTGCCGCTGACCGAGTCGCTCAAAGAGACCGTGGCGCGCGTGATTCCCTACTGGCACGCCGAGATTGCCCCGGTGATTAAGGCGGGCAAGCGAGTGATCATCGCGGCGCACGGCAACAGCCTGCGCGCGTTGGTTAAGTATCTCGACGACATGAGCGAAGAGGCGATTCTTAAGCTCAACATCCCGACCGGCGTGCCGCTGGTCTATGAACTCGATGAAACCCTGAAGCCGATCAAGAGCTACTACCTGGGCGACCCGGAGGAGATCGCCAAAGCGGCCGCCGCCGTCGCCGCGCAGGGCAAGGCGAAGTAGAAGCGATCCGCGCAAGTGTTGCGTAATTGACTGCGGGCGCACTTCAAGTTGGGGGCGTTCGTTGTAAGTCATCGGCTCCGGCGTGACATGGCATCCCGTCACCTCGGAGCCAATGACTTACTTTGTCCCGCACGTGAAATGGTCCCTTTGGCTACGAGCGTCGATTCAGCGTGAAAACAGCCGTCGTCGACAGCAAATTCTTGAAACGCCCGGTGCGGATGCGAACGCCGCGATTCAGATAGATCTGGCGATCGATTTCGACGCCGATCTGACGGCAAAAGCGCGCAAAATCGGTCACACTGAAGAGCTGCCGTCGCGGGCTTTCGTACCACTGTTGCGGCAAATCGATGGCGACAGGCACGCGTCCGGTGAAGAGCAGCTCCAGACGGCAGCGCCAGTGTCCCCAATTTGAGAAGCTGACGATGGCGGTGCGTCCGACGCGCAACATCTCGTTCAACACCATCGCCGGGTCATCGAGAAAAGGCAGCGTCTGGCTGAGAATGACGGCGTCGAAGCTGCGGTCGGGATAGTCGGCCAATCCTTCTTGCACGTTGCCCTGGCGCACGCTTAGCCCGCGGCGCACGCACGCCAGCACGCCAGCTTCGGTCAACTCGATGCCGCGCCCTCTCACCTGCTTACGGTCGCGCAGATACTCGAGCAGCGCGCCGTCGCCACAGCCGATATCGAGCACGCGCCAGCCTGGCTCAACCAGGTCGGCGATTGCCAATAGATCAGATCGCAGGCGCGCCGGTTGTGAGACAACATCCGGTGATGTCAATGTCTGGCTGTTCATGCGAGATTGTCGGCGAGTTGAGTGCGCGCCAGCGCTGTGGTCGTCGCCGGCGTGACACGGGCGTGCGGAATGTACCCGGCCGGCGCGGTCACATGCTCCTCGCGCACCAGTCGATCCAGGAAGCTGCCCAGCAGGTTGGTCATCGTGTCGACTTCGAGCAAAAACGCGTCGTGCCCCCAACTGCTTTTGACATCCAGATAGGTGACATCGACGCCGGCCGCAGTCAGCGCGCTGACCAACTGTTTACTGTGGTAACTCGGATAGAGCCAGTCGCTCGTAAAGCTGATGACAAGAAACTTGACATGCGTGGAGTCGGCGAACGCGGCCGCCAGCGAACCGGTGGGCTGCGTCAGGTCGAAGTAATCCATCGCCTTGGTCACGTAGAGGTAGCTGTTGGCGTCAAAACGCCGCGTAAATTTATGGCCGTTGTACTTGAGGTAGCTCTCGACCTCGAACTCGGTGTCGAATTCATAGCCGTACTTCTCCAACCCTTGCAGCCGGCGGCCAAATTTCACCTGCATTGACTCTTCGCTGAGATAGGTGATATGACCGACCATGCGCGCCACCGCCAGGCCGGCGTCGGGCTTCTGCGGCTGATCGTAGTAGGCGCCATGATTCCAGGCCGGATCGGCGTAGATCGCTTGCCGCCCGACTTCGCTGAAGGCAATCAGCATCGGGCTGTGATGTGCAGTCGTGGCGATGGGAATGGCGGAGTGCACGCGCTGCGGGTGATGCGCCGCCCATTCCAACACCTGCATTCCACCCATCGAGCCGCCCGCTACGCAAAGCAACTGATCGATGCCAAGATGGTCGATCAGCTTCACCTGAGCGCGCACCATATCCCCCACCGTCACCACCGGAAAGTTCAACCCGTAGGGTTTGCCTGTTCCAGGATCGATGCTGGCTGGCCCCGTCGAGCCATAGCACGAGCCGATCACGTTGCTGCAGATGACGAAAAAGCGGTCGGTGTCGAAGGCTTTGCCCGGCCCGATGCAATCCTCCCACCAGCCGAGCTTTGTCGGGTCGCCGTCAAGATAACCGGCGGCGTGCGCGCTGCCGCTGAGCGCATGACAGATCAAGATGGCGTTCGAGCGGTCGGCGTTGAGCGCGCCGTAGGTTTCGTAAGCCAACGTCACCGGACTCAACGACTCGCCGCTCTCCAGACAGAAAGGTTCGTCTTCGGCGAAGGTGAAATATTGGGTGGAGACTGCACCGACTGTGTTGGTGGTCATATCGAACAACCTCTTCTGGATAGATTGAAGCATGAATTGTGGATTGTGAATCGTGAATTGTGAAGTGGCGTCATGCAGCCGGACGACTTCACAATTCACGATTCATGCTTCACAATTCACACTTCCAAAAGCATTATTTCGCCGCCGCCAGCGCCTGATCCAAATCCCAGAGAATGTCGTCGAGGTCTTCCAGCCCGACGCTCAGGCGGATAAAGTCGGGCGAGACGCCGGCGGTCGCCATCTCCTCGGGCGTCAACTGGCTGTGCGTCGTCGTCGCCGGGTGAATCGCCAGGCTCTTGGCGTCGCCGACATTGGCAAGATGGCTGAAGAGTTTGAGATTGTCGATGAACTTTTTGCCTGCCTCGACGCCGCCTTTGATGCCAAAACCGAGGATGGCGCCGACGCCTTTGGGCAGATATTTTTTCGCCAGATCATAATCGGGGTGGCTCTTCAGGCCAGGATACATCACCCAATTGACGGAGCTATGCCCTTCCAGGAACTCGGCGACCGCCTGAGCGTTGCTGCAATGGCGCTCCATGCGCAGGCTCAGCGTTTCGATGCCGGTCAGCGTATTCCAGCTATTGAAGGGCGCCTGACAGGCGCCAATGTCGCGCAAGACGTGGACGCGCGCTTTGATCGCAAAGGGCGGCAGGCCGACGCCCACCAGATCGGCGTACCTCAATCCGTGATAGCTGGGGTCGGGCGTAGTAAAGTTCTCGAAGCGACCGCTCGCCCAGTCGAAGTTGCCGCCATCGATAATGGCGCCGCCGATTGCCTGGCCATGACCAGCCAGGAATTTGGTCGTACTGTGCGTGATGATATTCGCGCCGAACTCGATAGGGCGGCACAGATAGGGCGTCGCCAGCGTGTTGTCGATCATCAGCGGGATGTTGTACGCCTTGCCGATCGCAGCGACTTCCTCGAAGGGGAAGACCTTGATGTCCGGGTTGCCGAGCGTCTCGCCGTAGAGGATCTTGGTGTTCGGGCGAATCGCCTTCTCAAAGTTAGCCGGATCACCTGGATCGACGAAGGTTACGTCGATGCCCAACTTTGGAAGAGAGTAGTGGAACTGGTTATAGGTTCCGCCGTAAAGACGACTGCTCGATACGATGTGGTCGCCAGCATTGCAGAGCGTGAAGATCGCCATCGCCTGTGCTGCGTGTCCTGATGAGGCCGCCAACCCGGCGACGCCGCCTTCGAGACTGGCCAGGCGCTGCTCCAGCACATCGGTCGTCGGGTTCATGATGCGCGTATAGATGTTGCCCAACTCGCGCAGGGCAAAGAGGTTGGCGGCGTGCTCCGTGTTGCGGAACTGGTAGCTCGTCGTCTGATAGATCGGCACAGCGCGGCTGCCCGTCGTCGGGTCAGGCGTCTGGCCGGCGTGGAGCTGGCGGGTGTTGAAGCCAAGTTGTCGTTCGCTGGTCATGGGTCGCTCTTTTCTGTTTGCTTTCTTGTTGAAAATGAAAAAACCTCTCGCCTGGCAGGTGAGAGGTTTCGCTCGATTTGCGTTGCCTGCCCCGCTGATTGGGCAATAAAAATCCCCAACAAATGGGGATGAGCAGGAGCGCGTGCAGCTTCCTCTCATCTTCCAGAACACGTCTGCCGGATTTGGCACCCTACTTGTATGGTCGCCGCGCTGCGAGTCATACATCGGGTTGCCGGGGTTTCATAGGGCCGGTCCCTCCACCCCTCTGGATAAGAGTGTCGCTATTCAGTTGTGAGGCGGAAGCATAACAGTGCAGGTTGAATTTGTCAAATGAGAATGAGAGAAATTCGAGAGCGCAGGCATTCTCTATTTGCTATCATGAAGGGGGGGAGGCGATTGGAGATTAGAGACTGGAGGTTCCGGCTGACGCGGGTCGAGTAACTGATCGGCGTGCATCCAGATCAAGCGGGCATAGCGAAAGATGAGCGGCGTCAGGACAATCGTTTCGAGAATGATCACGCTCGAAAACACGGCGATCGAGACATCCATCAATGCCAGCAATACGGCAGTCGGCGCCAGGATCAAGAAACCGGCCGCATAGCCGATAAACATCGAGTTGAGGAAATAGCCGGTCTCACGCTCGTATTTAACGCCGCATTCAGGGCAGTGCGTGTGCATCCCGAACAGCGAAGTAAAAACCTGTCCACGCAGGCAGACCGGACAGTGTTGGCGAAGCAAAGCCAGGAATCGTTTCATACGCGCGTGGTTACCAGGCTTTGCGCCAAATATAACCCCTATACGCCTCGGTGAAGCCCATCGCGGTGTAGAAGGCGTTGGCGGCAGCCGCATCGCCGGTGTCCACCGTGGCGTCGATTGCGTCGATGGCGCGCAGCCGTTGAAAGCCCTCGAGCATGAGCGTGCGCGCCAGCCCTTTCCGCTGATGCTCCGGATGAGTACAAACCGGCTCAAAGATGCCGCGGCGGTTGACTTCGTCGTAGGGAACGCCGACGTAGGCGGCGAAACTGCCATCCGGCGCTGCCATCACCAGGTCAAGATTGCGGTGAAAACAGGGTGCAAATTTTGTGAAGTGGTGAAATTCCAGGGCGTTGTGGAAGTCACGATTGAACGCAGCGTTGAGCAAGTCGGCGATTCGCTGGCAGTCGGCCATGTCGTCGGGGTTGGTCGTGCGCAGCGTATATCCCGCAGGAACAGCCGGCGCTGGGAACGGCTGCGCGCCCAGCCGGATATGCCGGCACATGCCGCCGTAGCTCATCTTTGCGTAATCGCGCCCCCTGAGAATTTCCTGGCGCAGGGCATCGTACTCGTTCACAAAGATTTCCAGTGTATGCTCGCTGCTATCAGTGCCAGCGACGGCGAGATGTTCTTCAGCCCAGGCGACCATCTCCGGCTCGATGTAGCGGAAGTCGGGGTGCACTTGCAGATGTGCATCGCCTGGACTTTCGGAAAGCACATAGCCCACAAGCTCGCCAGCTTCGTTTTCCCAAAGTTGCACCGGGCGCCGCGAAATACGGTCGTCTATCAGGTTGTCGTTGTAGAAACGCTTGCCGTCGAGCCGGCGCATGTCCCAGTTGAAGCCAATCGGCGTGATCGGGACGGTTTCGATCAATAGATCGCGCATTGGCATATAATCATCAGTCCGCATCGGGCGACTCTGCACTGCCATGATCACGATCCTTCCAGCATGACTTGCGCCATGTTCTTGACCAACTGTGCAGCTACATCGTCGGGCAACCAGGTGAGCGCCAGCGTGAACAGCAACAACTTTGCCCCCTTCGGTTCGTTGGCGGCGCTGTCGGTGAAGAGCGTCAACACGGGAGCGTCAGCCGCTTCGCTGGCAGGGCCGCGACGCATGGCAACAACGGCGTCGGCGCCTTCGCCGGGGTTGCGAGCCAATGGAACGACCGCAGGCAAATTTTCTGGCAACACGATGGGTTCGGTGGGTAGACCGACGACAAGCGCTGGCAATTCATCGGCCACCACCACATCCACAATTGGAGAAGCCGGCTCTCCACTCACGCTGAAAAAAGGCATCCGGCTGCTAATCGTGACTTTACCGCCGTTGTTGATCAAGCCGCCGATCACCTGCAAGGCGTCGCCGCGCACGCCGCTCTGTTCATAGGCTGCATCGCTCCAGATCACCCAGCCAAATTTGCGAAGATCATCGGGCGCTGGGTATCCCTCGGCGCGTGTCGACCAAAGCTCGGCGGAATAGCCGGCGCGCGCAAGCAACGCCGCGTACAACTCTGCTTCACCGATTTCGTCTTCGCCAGCGTCGCGGTTGTTGTCCACGATCATGATGCGTGCAGCGTCGTCGCTCTTTGCCGTATCGTTGTTCTCGTTTTGGGGAGCGACAGCCGCGTTTTGCGTCGTGGTCGCCTGTGTTGAGGAGGAAGCGCCCGCCGTAAACGGGCAGACGACCAGCTCATCTTGAATCAGGCAGCCGGTGAAGTCACGGTTGAGCAGCCGCGTCAGACCAGCATTCAGCGCAGCATCGCTGGCGCCCAATACGGCGACGATCTTGCGCCCACCCGCCTCGCTGCGTTGAATGAACAGTTGTGTTTCATCCGCCAACAGTTGCACGCCGTCGTTGCGCACCAGATACACCTGCGTAGTTGGCGTCGGCTGGGGTTCGGCGGACGCCGTGGGCTGCACAGTGTCTTCTGGAAGCGGCTCCTCCGTGAGCGTGGGTTCGTCCTCTGATTCGCCCTCGCCAGCTTGTGCGGCTGTTGGTTCTTCCACCGGCGTTGGCGTCTCGACGGACGGCGTTTGACCTGGGGGAGTGGGCGTCGGCGCTTGCATTGCAAACTCATCGCTCCCGTCAGAGACAACGGGTGATTTGAGCAAGGTGAGCGGCGTGTTTTCCGATGCAGGCGTCGGCGCCGATAGATCGGGCGCTGGCGTCACCGGCGGCAGCTCGGGCAGCGGCGTCGTTTCCTCAGGCGTTGGCGAGCTTTCGGGCGGCGCAATCGGAGGCGGCGCGGTCGGCGTCGGCGTCGTCACAGCCGGCGCCGCGGCTGCTGTGGGCAGCGTCGGCGTAATCACGCGCTCTTCGAGTACAAATCCGGCGTCGTTCAGCAGCGTCGTCGAACGGTCGGCATCCACATATTGCGCGACATAGAGCAGATCGGCCTCGTTGGCAGTGACGCTGTCGGTCAGCCAGCTCGTAGCGCCTAACGTCAGCGAACGCCCGGAAAGCTCCAGCGCACGCTGAATCTCAGCGGCTTTGCTCACTGCCTGTGCGCCAACTGGCTCGCGGCTCTCGACGATCAACGCAACCTGCTTGCCGAGAAATGCTGGGAAATCGGCGATGGTCTGATTGCGCTCGCCGCCGGCCAGGAAACCGACCACGAAGTCGAGCATGCGACGATTGTCGAAGCGCGTGACATACGGATCGGTGAGCACATCGAAGTCGCTGAGCGCCAACACGCGCCCAACGGTGTTGGTTGCGTGCACTCCGCCGAGCGCAACGGTGGTGAACTCGCTCTGACCGATGCGCAGACTGCTCAATGTCGTTGCAGCGCTGCGCACCTGTGGCGTAACTGCGCCATCGATGCTGCGTCCCCCATAGAAGCCGATGCGGCTGCCCGCCAGGTCTGCAGCCTGGTCGAAGAAACCGGCCTGGAAAAAATGAATGTAATTGGCGTCGTTGTCGATGGTGTCGTAAAGATAGTCTTCGTTGAAGACAACGTTGAACGGCGCAGCCAGGCTGTTGGTGTCGCGCGCGGCGTCGCTTTCGATGTCTGGGTCGCTGATCACGAGCAGTCGTCCGCCGTCGGCCAGAAATCGCTCGACAACCTGCACTTCTTTATCGCTGTAGAGAAAGAATGGGCTGACGACCACCAGCGCGCTGGCGTCCGCCAGGATGCGTTGCAGCGCCTCCGACTGATCAGGAAATTCGGTGAATGATTTCACGCTGGAAAGCGCAACGGTGGGCAGCCAGAAGCGCAGATCAACGCCTTGCGCGGCCAGCGCGCTCGCCAACGGCTGGAAACGATCACGGTTGATGGCTGAGTAATGCGCCAGATCGACGACGACCGGGCCACGCTTGACCGGTGGCGCCGGCGCAGCGGGCGATTCGGCGACTGCCACCGCCGTCATGGTCGGGATCGGCGTGGCGGCGATCGCGGCGGTGGGGATCGCTGGCGGCGTATAGGTTGTGGGTGCGCTGCTATAGAGAAGGAAACGAACAGCGGATGGCGCAATCAACAGCAGCAGACCGACGACGATGATCAGGAACCAGCGGGTGTCTCGTTTCACAGGTATGCTCCTCACGGGCGCGTGGCGGCGGGCGCCAGCCGCTCGGCAAATGATGATGTCGGCGCACCCACTGACTGGCCGCGTGCATCCGCCCAAAGCGCGTCGGCGCCTGTGCGCGGCTTGCGCAGATGTGGAATGCCGGAAGCCGCCCAATGCTGGGGAAAAGGAATGCGGGTGTCGAGCATGAAGATTGTGCCTGGAGGCGCCGCCGCCAGCAAAGACTGGGCGCTTGTCATCAAATCATCGCTGCTGACGATCTGCTCCATGCCCAAATAGCCCGGCAGATCGACCACGTGATAGGTTTCCAACCCGGCGAGAGCGGCGGCGGCTTCGATGCCTTCAGTGCGGCTGCCTTCGCCGTCGATCAGGCCGAGAGCAACCGCTTCGCTGCCCAGGTAGATGCGCGCTTCGGCGATCTCGGCGGCGCTGATCTTGAGCGGATTCAGCTCAGCATGAGAACGCTGTGTGACGACGTTGTTAAGGAAAGAATTGCGCACCAGATCAAGCTGACGGATTTGCTCGAAACGGCTGCCGCCCTCCAGCTTGTACGGCCCGCTGGTCAGCTCGTCGGGCGCAGGCGCCGGGTCGGTGGGGCGGCTGCCGCGCGTGCCCACATTGCCGACATAGCTGCTGGGTGGAGCAAAGATGCGATTGCCCGCAGCCGCCATATAATAACCACCGCTCGCCGCCAGACCATCGACCACAACGACCAGCGGCTTTTGCTGACGAAAGTTGAGCAACGTGTAGTAGATTGATTCGCTGCTGGTGGCAAAGCCGCCTGGACTGCTGACTTCGAGCACGACTGCGGCGATGCCAGGGTCGAGGCGCGCTGCTTCCATCATCTCGACCAGCTGACTGGACGACTGAAAGTCGATTGCTGCGGCGAAGCGCAACACGCCGATGGCGGGCCCCGATGTCTGTCTCTGCGCCAGCGCCAACCCACCAATCAGACAGGCAGCCAGAAACACCACGGCCAACGCAATTTCCCACGCGTTGAAGCGCTCCGCCCGTCGCGAAGTGGACGCTGTGAACAGAGTCTCATCCATGTCAGCCTCACCTTATTGTCGAAACGAATCTAACGCGAATAGCGCAGATTGAACGGATGCACGCAGATAAACAATCAGCGCAAATCCGCTCAATCCGCGTTGTTTGCGTCCTATTTTGACTTGCAAGGCTTTGTCCATGCAAATCGCCATCAACTTGCCAGGAAGGCGTCTATCGCCTCTTTGGCAATGCGATATTGCGAACCGATCTTTCTGGCCTTCAAGTCGCCGGCGTTGATCGCAGCCTCGACATCGGCGGTGGAGACCTTAAGGTAAGCAGCCGCCTCTTCGAGCGTCATCACCGAGGGTGTGGCTGCCGCCGAGGCGGCCGGCGCAGCCGCAGGTTGCGACGGCGTCTGCATCGACTGCATGATCATGCTCGCCATGCCAGCGCCGACGCCCATGCCGGCGCCAAGGCCGACGCCGGCCGCCGCGCCGCCGCCTGCCGGATTGTTAGCGGCATCGCCCATCGCCTGCGCTGCCTTGAACTTCATATAGGCGTCCATGTTGCCGATGGCGCCCATGCTGGCGCGTTCGTCGATGGCTTTGGCGGTCTCGTCGGTCGGCGTGATCGAGACCACCATCAACTGTTTGAGCGCAATGCCCATCGCCGCAAAAGCAGGCGTCGCCTTGGCGCGCACCGCCGCGCCCAACTCGTCCACCAGCCTGGGCAGGTCGAAGATGCTGGTCATGTTCTCGCCGAGCACATCGGTGATGTTGCTGATGATCGTGTTGCGCAGATAGTCCTCGATCTGGCTGGTGCGATAGAGTCCCTGCGTGCCGACGATCTGGTCGACAAAGCGCTTGGGTTCGGCAATCTGGATCGTGTATTGACCGAAGCCGCGCACGCGTGCAAAGCCAAGCTCGCTGTCGCGCAGGCTGATCGGTTGCGGCGTGCCCCACTTCAGATCGGTGAACTCGCGCATGTTGACAAAGTAGACCTCGGCGGTGAAGACATTGTTGCCGCCGGTGAAGAAGCTCATCACGCTGCTGATCAGCGGCAGGTTTGCCGTTGTGATCGTATGGCGCCCCGGCCCGAACATGTCGAGCGATTTGCCGTCACGGTAGAAGACGGCATTCTGACTTTCGCGCACAATGACCTGGCTGCCGAGTCGAAAGTCGCCGGAGCCTACCTCTGGAACGCGCACCACCAGTTCGTTTGCACCCTGGTTGGGCGCTTCGACGACATCAATAATTCTTGGCATAACGGTTCTCCTTGTGAGAAAGATGATTGTTGGCAATCGAAAAAGCGTGTTTGGTGTTGCGTGTTGCGTGATCGGACGCGCAACACGCAACACGGAGCACGTTCTATGCATTGCTCGCGTCGGCTGGCGGCGGGTAGGTTGGATCGTCGAGCAATCCCGGCGTCTCGATCGCCTGGCTGCGTTTGCCGAAGAGCGTGTTCAGTTCGGCGACCTTCTGGTTGAGCTGGTCGAGCGCAGCGTTGATGTCGCCGCGATCTTTGACCGCCTGCGCCAACGTCGCAATATGTTCGTTGACGGCGCCTACCTCGCGCGCCAGCGCCTTATCGAAGCGCACGAGCGCATCCAACTGCTCCTCCTTGATGCGCACCGGATCGAACAGGCCGGCATAGCCGTAGCTGGCGGTCTTGATGCGGTCGGCAAGCGTCTGCAATGCAGTCACCGCCTCATTGATCTCATCCATCAACGCCAGCCCGCCGCCCTTGAGCAGTGCATTCTGCACACCCAACAACGCGGCCTTGCTCTGGTCAAGCGACGCCGCAATCGCCTCGCGCACGCGCTTGTCGGCGTCGCGGCGCAGCTCCTTGTCGATGTAGCCGCCAATGCCCGGCAGTCCCTTGATCAACTTCTCGACTGCGCCCATCTGACTCTTGGCAAACTCGGTGAAATTGTCAGCCATTGTTCCCTCCCGAAATGAAGTCGAATCGATCCTTATCCCTGATCTCCAGCCTCTAATCTCTAAACTGGAGATTAGAGACTGGGGATTACGCCGCTTTTTCTGTTGCCGTCTCCGCCGCCGCCCGTTTGGTCAGGAAGACCTGACTCCCGCAATAGGGGCAGACGATCAGCCCTTTTCCTGCAAATTGTACATCGCCGCCACAGTTCGGGCATTTGTGGTCGCCGGTGAGCTTCTGGCTCTCGACGCTGTAGAGCACACCCTTTTCCCAATTAATGGCGCCGCTAAAGAGTTGTTTGCCCACCAAATCTTGAATCATTTTCTCGATTTCCTCGCGCGGCAGTTGCAGGTCGGCGATCAGTTCGTTGACCGTCACCTGCCCGCGCGCAAGCACAGCGTTGAGAATCTGCTTTTCTTTGGCGACAAAGGCGTACTCGGCCTGCTCCTGCCCGCCTTTGCGAAAGAGATATGCGCCGATGCCGAAGAGCGGCGCCATCACCAGCAGCGCCAACAGCAGCCCAAGCACCGCGCCGCCGCTCGACGTTTCCGCCGTCGAAAAGGCTGTCAGCAGCCAGGCGCCGAAGACCAGCAGCAACGCTGCACTGACAATCATCATCACCAATCCAACCGTCTTCCCGCCACCGATCATAGTCACCTTGCTTTCGAGTTTGCTGCGTGTTGCATGTTGCGTATTAGGTGTCGGGCTTGCCGAAACACGAAATACGCAACACGTACGTTTTAGCCAAAGCCGCCGCCGCCGCCACCGCCGCCGCCACCGCCAAATGAACCGCCGCCGCTAAAGCCGCCGCCCCCGCCGCTCCAACCGCCGCCGCTGCCCGAACTGCTGGGGCGGCTGGTCAGCGTGGAGCTGGTGCTGCTGAGCAGTGCTCCGAGTCCGGCGCTCATCGCAGCCAGGCTTGCACCCATGCCGCGTGAGGCGTCGCTGAGGCTGCCGCCAAAACTACCGCCGCCCGGAACACCCCCGCCACTGCTGCCGCCTCCTCCACTGCCCGGCAGCCCAATCGGACGCGTGTCTGGGCCATAGTAGCGGCGGTGATAGGGTCCATATAATGTCGGCGACGGAATATACCAGCCCGGCGCCGGCGCATTGACGCCCTCGAACTTGCGAATGTAATCCTTGTCGATGCCGAATGCAATCGCATAAGGGAGCCAGCGATCCCAGATTTCCTTCTGCGCGGCGATGTCGGCGTATTTGTCGATGTTGCGCAGGTATTCCTTGAACGCTTTCCAACGCGCCGCGGCTTCGGCGCCCTCATCGGTTTTGCGCGGCATGTAGCGCGATGCAATCAAGAGCGAGATGGCGATCGCAAACAACCCAATGCCCGGCAAGATCGCCGCCGCCGTCAGTTCGATAAACAGCACCATCAAAAAGACTGCCAATAGCCCGGCGACGAGCATAGCGCCACCACCCAGACAACCAAACTGCGTCCGCACTGTCTCTGGATTGGAGCGATAATAGCCACGGTCGATCAGCGCCTGATACATCGCCGTCTTAATGCCGGGGATGTCCTTGTAAAAGCTGTTCTTCAGCTTGGAGAGCTTCTTTTCGTGGTCCCTGCCAAAAATATCGTTGAGAAGCTTCTCTTCAAAGGGGAGCAGTGGCACGTCGGTGCGTTCGCGGCGGTAGATGAAGTCTGTCCCCATGCGAAAGAAGCCTTCTTCTTTGACTTCGGTGATGCTCAGCGCCTTGCGTCGCGCCAGATCAACAATTGTAGCGACGATGTCCTGCATGTCGGCGCTGTCGTCGAGCAGCGTGCCAGCCAGCCCCGGCGCCAGATCATCCGGCGGTTCGGGCAGGTAATCGGCGATGCGCTCCACCGGTTTGTCACGGCCGTATTTGTACCACATCAGGTAGACCAACGCCGGGCCGCCAAGCAACAGCGCCAATGACAGCACACCCAACAGCACCGTCGCCACCGGCCCCCATCGGTCGCGATAGGCTTGCTCGGCTTCGAGCTGCGCGGCGCGAGCGTCGGCCGCAGCTTGCCAGGCCGGCGCCGCACCCGCCACGACGCCGGACGTGAATTGTGCGCGCACTTCCAACTCTTCGCCGGCGCGCAGGGTGCGTTGCGTCGTGAAGAGAATGGCGCGGTTGTTGTCGAGCCGCTCCGCCGTTACAGAATCGCGCGCATCGCTGTTGTTGATGTAGGCTGCCCACTCATCGATTGTGGCCGGGGCAGGGACGAACACGCGCACGCGTGAAGCCAACACCGGAAATTGACGGTCGCCGTAGACGGCTTTCCACCACAACTGATCGCCGCCAGCGTAGTAGCGCAAACCATCATGTACGCGATAGCGCAGCGTGTAAGTCTGAGGCTGGTTTGTCTCGGGGAAATACCAGCGAATTGTATAGCTGCCGCCCGAATCGTCCACCACAAAGGTGTAGGGCAACCCTCCGCTCCTGGCCTGTGTGTAAACATTGCCGGCGGCGTCAGTCACCGACCAATCGGAAAGATAGGAAAAATTGCGTTTAGGAATGTCCCGATACCCGAAGGTGAATACACCATCAATAAAACGAATGGCTTGATGTTCGGCGACATCGAACGTGCCATCGCTGTTCACTTGAATATCGACATCGAACCGTTCCCAGACCAGGCTCTTCTCGGCGGCGATGACGGGCGTTGTCGTCACACCGAGTAGACCGCTGAACAGCAATGCTGCCAGCAGCAGCCACATCCAACGATACTGGGTGCGCATTCTGCCTCCCTACACTCTATTCAATGCCTTGTCGGCCGGGGCGCGTAAAGGCCTCAAAAAGTATATCGATCTATAACAATTGTTATCAGCCAGTCGCAGGGCGTCTCGACGATGCTGCATGGAAACGCCATTGCGCAACATCAGTATGGCAAACGTCATAATAATTCCCATGACATTCTACCAACAAAGAGTCTGACATCCAACCTTCTTTGCTGACAACAAAGAACCGCTCCATGTAGCGACTCACAATCGGATCTCCATCAATGCAGCGAGAATCAGAATCCCTTCTCGTTCGTTGAAGGTTTGACGAAGCCGTCTTGCTTCGCTACAATCATCGCATCTGCCCCCTTAGCGCAGAGGATAGCGCAACTGCCTTCTAAGCAGTGGGTCGCAGGTTCGAATCCTGCAGGGGGCGCTGCGCCAGAGGTGTTGCACCCAGTATGGCTGAAAAAGAAGCACAAGCGATTCTTTTGCAGCAACGGTCTACTCTAGTTTGTACACTGACGCTGTTGCGCGAGTGGTGGTGGAGCGAAAGGCCCCATCAAAGACGCTTGATAATCTCAAAGGACGGCCAGATATCTTCCTTCTGGCAATTGGAGCTACTGTGTGAGACGCAAATTCAACGGCTTCAATAAAAAAACCGTCGGTTCAAACCGACGGTTTTTTTATTGAAGCCGTTGAAGGGACTCGAACCCTTGACCTGCGCATTACGAGTGCGCCGCTCTACCGGCTGAGCTACAACGGCGCTTACTTTTTAATAGTATACCGAGCCAGGTGGATTTCGGCAAATAGTCGTCGCCATCAAGAGTTTTTTGAAGAGAGAGTTATCCTGACGCCAACAATCGATCGGAGTCGATTAAATTACTGTTTGACGCGTGTCACATATGAACCGTCGCGCGTATCAACGCGTACGATGTCGCCCTCTTGCACAAACATCGGCGCCTGTGTCTTGAGACCAGTTTCCAGTTCGATGGTTTTGGTCGGCGCATTGGCGGTGTCGCCTTGAATGGCTGCTTCGGCCCACACCACGCGCAGGTCAACAGCGGTGGGTAGTTTGAGTGAGAGCGGCTCTCCTTCATAGCTCTCCATGCTGACGACAGCGTTCTCTTGCAGAAAATCTTTGACATCTTCCATGATCTCGGCGCCGAGTTCGATCTGCTCGAATGTCTCCGTATTCATAAAATGGTAAACATCGCCGTCATGGTACAAATATTGCACATTTGATTTGTCAAGTTCGACATCATTTAAGCGCGTGCCGTTGTTGTAAGTTTTCTCCACCGTTGCGCCTGTCCGCACATTGCGGACTTTAAGTCGGATCGTGGCGCCGCCGCGCGCCACTTTGATGTGTTGGTATTCCAAAACTCGCCAAAGATGGCCGTCCTCTTCGTAGATATTCCCTTTACGTAAAGTTTGTACTTCCGCCATTGCCAAATTTCCTCGATCATTCTGGATATATGGTCAAAAATTTATGACATCCTTGCGATGATAAATTGATCACAACATCCACTGCGCGGGTCAGGCGCCAAAACCACTTAACGCCAACCTGAGTCGCTCCTCAACTTCTGTCACCTCTCTGGGCAGCGATTGAACGGCTCGTTGCGCTTCAACGACGCTGTAGCCGAGCGCAACGAGCGCGTCGATCACCTCGGCGTCTGCAGCGCTGAGCTGAGCAAGCGCCTCGATGCCGGTCGCCGGCGGTTTGATCTTGTCCTTGAGTTCGACCACGATCTTTTCGGCGGTGCGTTTGCCGATGCCTGGGACGCGCGCTAGCACGGCAGGCTCGCCATTTGCCAGCGCCAGTCGCAGTGCATCGGGAGTGAGTGTACTCAGTGTGGTCAACGCTACTTTGGGGCCGACGCCGCTCACGGTTAATAACAGCTCAAAGACCGACAACTCGTCTTCGGTCTCAAATCCGAACAGGGTGAGCGCATCCTCGCGCACCTGCAAGTAAGTGTGCAACGAGACAGCAGCGCTCTCCGGGTAACGCGCTGCTGTCGGTTCGGGGACATGAATTTTGAAGCCAATTCCGCCAAGGGGGCTGCCAACATCGACAACCAACGCATCCTTCTGCCTGGCAATTACACTTCCCCGTACAGTCCGCATCATGAGAATGGGTCACCTGTCCGGTGCTGACAATGCAGGCGATTGCGCCAGGTTGCGCAGTAGTTGACCGATCAGCTTGGATGCAGCCTTTCGGTGTTGAATTTGTAGCCAGCGCCCCGAACTGTCAGTAAGTATACAGGCTGAGATGGGTCTCGTTCAATTTTTTCGCGCAGCCGACGCACGGCAACCTCGACAAGATTGGTGCCGCCCACCAGATCGTATCCCCAAACCTGCTGGAAGAGCATGTCTTTGCTGACCGGTCGGTTGGGTTGCGTCATCAAAAAACGCAGCAATTGATACTCGATTGGTGTGAGGTGCACAGGCTCACCGCGCACGACAACCTCATGTCGTTCGTCGTCGAGAACAATCTCGTTGCCCACCAGGATGGAGGGGTCTGGACGTTCCTGGCTCCAGTAGACGCGACGCAAAATCGCTTGCAGGCGCACCTCAACCTCGCGGAAGGTGAAGGGTTTGGTGATGTAATCATCTGCGCCCAAGTTAAAGCCATGCACAATATCGTCTGGTCGGTTCAGTGCAGTCAGCATGACGACCGGGATGTCGGTGCGCTTGCGCAGTTCGGCGCAGGCTGTAAATCCATCCATTTCTGGCATCATGATGTCGAGCAGCACCAGATCGATTTTGCGAGAAGCCACCACATCTAGAGCCTCGCGTCCATTGCGCGCCACCGCTACTGTATATCCCTGGCGTTGCAATGAGACCTGAAGCAAATGGCGCAGCGGCTCTTCGTCATCGACAACAAGAACCGAGATGTTGCTGGGTGATACCGCTGATTGAAGCAAGCTAGGGTTGGTCATAATTGGAATTATCATTGTCGTCATTCAATCTGGTTGCAAACACAATTGCATCTGACCGAGATCAACCCCGGACAGTGCGCCACTACTATCAAAGCATCTCGATGTTTCTAGCAAGTTGCCCCTCAAAGGATGACCAGCCATACGTTGCTGTATATAGTTGACATCGACAGGCTGGAATTTCGCTGCTGTGCCTGTGTCCTAATTATAATCGTAGAAAAGGGGCCAAATCCTTCGCCAAAAGCCGAAAAAAATTGTGAGGCGGTACATCATTTGTTGGAAACTCACGTTCGGGCGTTGTAATTGACCGTTTGAAGATGGCAGATAGCGATGGCGACGCCGTCGGCTGCGTCGTCTGGGCTGGGCGCCTGATCGAGGTTGAGTAAACGCTTCACCATTTGTTGCACCTGAGATTTGTCGGCGTTGCCATAGCCGGCGACAGCCTGTTTTACTTCAGCGGGCGTGTACTCGACGACATTGAGACCGGCCAGGGCAGCAGCCAAAAGCACGGCCCCGCGCGCCTGTCCGACCGAAATGGCGGTGGTGACGTTGCGCCCGAAAAATAATTTTTCGACAGCAACTTCATCGGGTTGAAATTCATTCAACAATGCCTGCACATCCTGGAAAAGTTCGAGTAGGCGCAGATGCATTGGTTCACCGGCGGCGGTGCGGATCACACCACAGGCGAGAAGCACAAACTCGCCGTGTTCTGTTTCGCCGACGATGCCATACCCTGTGATTGCCGTGCCTGGATCAACGCCCAGAACAGTGCGTGTCATTCCTTCACTCATTTGCTTGCATCCTTGTCGACGGGCTGCTTTCTGCTCAGTTGAGAGCAAAACAGAACCCAACAAAAAAAGGGTGACCGAACAAGACATCGGTCACCCTTGCCCGTCATGTCTGACCAGTGGTTATGCGTACTGCGCCACCATCTCTTCTGTCAGCTCCATATTGTGGTAAACCTTGTTCACGTCGTCCAGCTCTTCCAGCGCTTCAATCAAGTTAAGCACCGATGCAGCTTCTTCAGCGCCGAGCTCAATCGTCGTGTTTGGTTTCATCAGCAACTCGGCCTGTGAGGCGTGATAGCCGAGGTCCTCTAATGCCTGGCTGACCTGTGCAAAGCTGGTGCGTTCGGTGTAAATTTCTACAGCGTCGTCAGAGATTTCGACGTCGTCGGCGCCGCTCTCGATTGCAGCCATAAACAATTCGTCGGGGTCAAGATCGATTGCATCGCCGTCATCGTCGGTGCGGTTGAACACAATATATCCTTTTTCTGTGAACTGCCACGCAACAGACCCTGGCTCGCCCAAAGCGCCGTTAGCCTTTGTAAAGACGCGTCGCACTTCTGAGATCGTGCGGTTGCGATTATCGGTCAGGCATTCCACCAACATGGCGATGCCGTGAGGTCCGTATCCTTCATAAACGATGGTCTCGATCTCGACGCCATCTTTTTCCAACCCCGCCCCGCGACGAATCGCTCGTTCGATATTTTCTTTGGGCATATTCTCGGCGCGTGCACGTTCAATTGCCAGGCGCAGCGTAAAGTTGCTTGTCGGGTCTGCGCCGTTGCGCGCAGCGACCTGAATTTCTCGCGCCAGACGTGTAAAGAGCTTGCCGCGCGCTGCGTCCGCCGCTCCTTTTTTGCGCTTAATGGTGGACCATTTTGAATGTCCCGACATGACTACCTCCTTTTCTATGCCCAAACGTCGTCCGCGTTCAAATAGCTTCTATCTGACAAGGCGAACTACGGATTGTCATTGAGCGCATCGACCATTGATTATGGTTATCTTTGTTCAATAGTATGGCACAAAATCCAGACTTCGACAACCGTTGGCGAGCATCACGCTTGATTGGATTGTACTCTCATGCTTTGCAACTGTCGTTCTTGATGATGCTTTTCTGCTGCGCGAATGAACGCAGAAAAGAGAGGGTGCGGTTTGTTGGGGCGGCTCTTAAATTCTGGATGAAACTGGCTGCCGACCATGAAGGGATGGTCGCGCAGTTCAGCGATCTCGACAAGACGGCCATCGGGCGACATGCCGCTGAAGACCATGCCATGCGTCGTCATATCGGTGCGATAGGCGTTGTTGAATTCAAAGCGATGCCGGTGGCGCTCCTGGACAATTGGTCCGCTGCCAGCGATTGAGTAGGCTTCGAAGGCGTGTGTGCCAGGCGTCAACTGGCAATCGTACACGCCGAGACGCATGGTGCCGCCCATATCCGCAATATCGCGCTGATCGGGCATCAAATCGATGATTGGATATTTGGTGCTGATGTCGAATTCTGTGCTGTTCGGCTCGTCGCTTTGGAAAATGTGTCGTGCAAACTCGATGCACATCACCTGCATGCCAAGACAAAGCCCAAGATAGGGAATTTTGTTTTCGCGAGCGATGCGCGCTGCGATGATTTTGCCCTCGATGCCTCGATACCCAAATCCACCCGGCACAACGACGCCGTCCGCTTCCAGCAAACGGTTAATCTCGCGACCTTTCTCCAGATCTTCCGAGTTGATCCAGACAATATCAATATCCCACCCTGCCGCCAGCCCTGCATGGATCAACGCCTCTTTGACGCTCAGGTATGAATCTTCCAGCTCCACATATTTCCCTGCCAGAGCAATGCGCAACACAGGTTTTTCACGCCGTAGAGATTCCACGAACTTACGCCAACCAGCCAGCGTCGCCGCGGCCGGCTGTCGTTCGGTCAGACCGAGGCGTTGCATGGTCCAGACGCCGAGACCGTGTTCTTCCAGACTGAGAGGCACAGCATAGATCGTATCCGCTGTCACCAACGGAACCACAGCCTCGCGATCCACATCGCAGAAGAGCGCCGTTTTGACGATTACGTCGTCGTCGACCGGATGATCGCTGCGCAGTACAACGACATCGGGTGTGATGCCGATGCCGCGCAATTCGCGCACGCTGTGTTGCGTGGGTTTGGTCTTGAGTTCCTTGCTGGCGGCGAGGTATGGCAGCCAGGTCACGTGCACGTACATTGTGTTGGCGCGGCCAACATCTTTACGCATCTGTCGAATCGCCTCGAGAAATGGCAACCCTTCGATGTCGCCAACTGTCCCGCCGATCTCCACAATCAGCACATCGGCTTGCGCCACGCGCGCAGCCAGGCCGATCCGCCGTTTGATTTCGTTCGTCACATGCGGAATGACCTGAATTGTGCCGCCCAGATAGTCGCCGCGGCGTTCCTGGCTCAGAACCGACGTATAAATCTGACCGCTTGTAATGTTGCTGACTTTGGAAAGGTTGACATCGACGAACCGTTCGTAATGGCCAAGATCGAGATCTGTCTCTGCGCCATCCTCTGTGACAAACACTTCTCCATGTTGATAGGGGGACATCGTTCCTGGATCGACGTTCAGGTAGGGATCGAGTTTCATCGTCGCAACCTGCACCCCGCGCGCTTTGAGAATTGTCCCCAAAGAAGCGACGGTGACGCCTTTACCAAGCCCTGACACAACGCCGCCTGTCACAAATATATACTTCGTCATACACTATCCCTTCGATTGTTGGCGCCCCAATATCTAATGATCACCGAACATTTTGCCAGATGATCAAACACTTCTCACAATGGGGATAGTGCAGCGTAGGTTATTCCCGAGCGCGCGCTGACATTCGACATCCACTTTGATTGCTGGATAGCGGCCTCTGGCTGTGCCGTAGGCGTCGGGCCGATGATCGGCGTCCATCGGGCCGGATCTAATGTCGCCGTAGGAATTGCGGTCGGCACCAGTGTAATTGACGGCGGAATACGCGTCGGTGGAGGGGTGGGTGTATTCGTCGGCGTCGGCGGCACAGGCGTATTCGTCGGCGTCGGCGGCACAGGCGTATTCGTCGGCGTCGGCGGCACGGGCGTTGGTGTGTTGGTCGGCGTCGGCGGCACGGGCGTATTCGTCGGCGTCGGCGGCACAGGCGTATTCGTCGGCGTCGGCGGCACAGGCGTATTCGTCGGCGTCGGCGGCACAGGCGTATTCGTCGGCGTCGGCGGCACAGGCGTATTTGTCGGCGTCGGCGGCACAGGCGTATTTGTCGGCGTCGGCGGCACGGGCGTATTCGTCGGCGTCGGCGGCACAGGCGTATTCGTCGGCGTCGGCGGCACAGGCGTATTTGTCGGCGTCGGCGGCATAGACGTTGGTGTGTTGGTCGGCGTCGGCGACACGGGCGTGGGCGTGTTGGTCGGCGTCGGCGGCACAGACGTTGAAGTGTTGGTCGGCGTCGGCGACACGGGCGTGGGCGTGTTGGTCGGCGTCGGCGGCACAGACGTTGAAGTGTTGGTCGGCGTCGGCGACACAGGCGTGGGCGTGTTGGTCGGCGTCGGCGGCATAGGCGTTGGCGTGTTGGTCGGCGTCGGCGACACAGGCGTGGGCGTGTTGGTCGGCGTCGGCGACACAGGCGTGGGGCGTGTTGGTCGGCGTCGGCGGCACAGGCGTTGGTGTGTTGGTCGGCGTCGGCGGCACAGGCGTTGGTGTGTTGGTCGGCGTCGGCGGCACAGGCGTTGGTGTGTTGGTCGGCGTCGGCGACACAGGCGTTTCTGTCAGCGCTGTCGGGGTAATGGTTTCTGGCGTTCCATCACCGCCTGGTATGGTTGATTCTGTGCTCGTTGGCGACGGCGTGTTGGTCGGCGTGGGCGACGGCGTGTTGGTCGGCGTGGGCGACGGCGTGTTGGTCGGCGTGGGCGACGGCGTGTTGGTCGGCGTGGGCGACGGCGTGTTGGTCGGCGTGGGCGACG
>BOKO01000029.1:27500-72404 GCA_016861025.1 Chloroflexota bacterium | reverse complement strand
TCGGCGTCGACGCCCTGCACAATGCCCAGCCCGATGCTGTGATCGCTCACATTCCAGTAGCGATAGCCATGCGCCCGCGCCGCCTCCGCCATCTCCGCCACGCTGGCGACGCCGTCACTCCAGGTCGTATGGCTGTGCAGCTCGCCCTGCAACTGATCGAGCGTGATCAGTTCGGGCAGCGCGTGCTGGCGCGCAGCCTGCACTTCGCCGCGATTCTCGCGCAGTTCGGGCGCCACCCAGTCAAGACCAAGAAACGCGTAGAGGTCAGCCTCCTCCTCGAAGAAACGCTGTTCGCCTACAGGCGCGTCGCCATCGCCGGTGGCGGTCAGGCCATATTCGTTCAGGCTCCAGCCTTGCTTGAGCGCCAGCTCACGCATGGCAACGTTATGCTCCTTGCTGCCGGTGAAATATTGCAGCGCTGCGCCCCAATGTTTGCGCTCGACCACGCGCAGATCGACCTGCAAGCCATTGCCCAGCACCACGCTCGACTTGGTCTCGCCAGCGCCGACCACATCCGCCACTTCGGGGAGCGTGCGGAAGGTCTCCATCACCAGCGCCGGCTGCGCGCTCACACAGAGAATATCCACGTCGCCGATCGTCTCCTTCCAACGGCGCAGGCTGCCCGCCACTTCGATGCGCTCGATGGCGGCGTCGGGCAGCCGCGCGCTCAGTTCGGCGATGATGCGCAGGGCAAGCGGTCGCGCTGCGCCGATAGGCATGCGTTCGGCGGCGCCTTGTTCGCTGCGTTTTGTCAGCAGCTCGATGCCTTTGAGAATCTTCTCCTCGCTTTTGGCGCCGAAACCTTTCAAATCGCGCAATTGACCTGCCTCGGCCGCGGCGCGCAGCGCCGCCACACTGTCGATGCCCAGCTCTTCCCACAGGCGTTTCGCCTTTTTCGGACCCATGTCGGGAATCTGCATCATATCGACCACGCCCTGCGGCACCTGCTCGAAAAGTGCATCGAACTCTGGGTCGCTGCCGTTTGCCAGCAGATGATGAATGGCGTCGCCAATGCCTTTGCCGACGCCCTGAATGCTCGTCAGCTCGCCGGCGGCGTCGATGGCATTGATGTCCTGCGCCAGGTTGCGGATGCTCTCCGCCGCGTTTTGAAAGGCGATGATGCGAAAGCGGTTGGCGTCGAGAATCTGCAAACGCGCAGCCACGCCGCTCAAGATGGCGGCCACGTCGCGATTGGTGAGACGGTTGGTGTTCATAGCTGGGCTGATTCTATCACATGGCGTGATGTTGGAGAATCCGTCAAATCCAAAAAGAAAAGACGCCATCTGCTGTCCCCCGAAGGCTGGATTGGGGCCAGCCACAACAGATGGCGTCGCAAAGGATAATACAACAACGCCGATTGGCTGTCAAATTCGCATTTGTTTGAATTTGGGCGCTTTTTCAACACTACCCAAATGGCTAGTAGACAAACCAAAGCACAAGATGTACACTGATGAATAGTTGACTGACCGTCGGTCAGTAAATTGGCGAGAGAGTGATGAAATCAAGGAGTATAAGATGCCCCGTGTGGTTAAAGAGTACGACGAACGATACAACGAGTTTCTCGACGTCGCGCAACGTCTCTTTTACCAAAAGGGCTATGAACAAACGTCGGTGCAAGAGATTATTCAGGAAATGGGTGTCGCCAAGGGACTGTTCTACTATTATTTTAGTTCCAAAACCGACCTGCTCGACGCAATCATCCACCGGATGATGTTGCAGGGAATCGCTGTGCTCCAGCCGTTGGTCGAGGATACCACGATGGATGCATTGACCAAGTTGAGTCGTTTTTTCGACCGCACGCAAAGCTGGAAGCTGGCGAACAAAGCGTTGATGCTCGAATTGACGCGTGTGATGTACCGTGATGACAACATCTTGTTGCGCACAAAGTTCAGCGCAACGGCGACGCCGTACATTGTGCCGCTGTTGGCTGCAATCGTGCGCCAGGGCGTCGAGGAGAGGGTCTTCAACGTTGAACATCCTGACGAGAGCGCTGAAATTTTAATCGAATTGAGTCAGGCGATGGCGAGCGCTGTGGCGAATTTCCTGCTTAACCCGCGGCCGGAGGAAGCTGAATTCTGCGTGTGGATGGCTGGGATCAAGCGCCGCGTGCGCAGCTATGAACGTAGCATAGAGCGCATCCTCGGCGCAGCGTCAAACTCGATTTGTCTGATCACAGATGATCAATTGCACGAGTGGTTTACAGAATAGGGGAGTGGTTGAGATAAGGAGTGCACGATGGGCGAAACTGTCAAACTGGCATGGCGCAATATGTGGCGCAACTGGCGACGCACGGCGATCGCGCTGGTGGCGATTGTGTTGGGTTTGGTGCTGTTGCTGCTGTTGAGTGCTGTGATCAACGGCTCCGATCAGGCGATCTTTGGCAACGCCGTCAAGGTGTATGGAGGCGCGGTGCAGGTGCACGCGCCTGGCTATCGCGATCGGGTCAATCGAATGCCGCTGCTGCCGCTCGATGACCCAGATGCTGTTGTCCAGGCGGCATTGGCGCAGCCGACGGTGATTGCAGCGGCGAAACGCATCCACACCGGCGGCATTCTGGCAAAGGGAGGCGAATCTCTCCCGATAGCGATCACGGCGATTCAACCGTCAGTCGAGGCGCCGATCAGCATCCAGGCGGAGAATGTCGTGGCAGGGCGCTTCTTGCTCGATGGGGAGGGCGATGCTGTCTTTATCGGTAAGGGGCTGGCTGATCAGTTGGGCGTTGGCGTCGGCGACCGCGTCACGTTGCTCGGACATGGCAAACACGAGACCATGCGGCAGCGCACCGTCACCGTGGTTGGCATCTATTCGCTTGGATCGCCCGACCTGGAGAAAACCACGGCGTTTATTACGTTGGAGCAGGCGCAGAGTCTTTTCAACCTGCGCGATCAATCGACGGAGGTGGCGATCTCGCTGAGCGACATAGCGCACGAACAGACTGTGATTCCGGCGCTGCAGGCAGCGTTGCCAGGCTATGAGGTCGATTCATGGAAGACGCTCAAGCCGGAGATCACCGACACCATGGCGTCGAAACAGCTCTTCACAACAATTATCGGGATGATCGTGATTATGATCGCCAGCATCGGCATTCTCAACCTCCAGCTCATGGCTGTTTTCGAACGCACGCGTGAAATGGGAGTGTTGGCTGCGCTGGGCATGAAAGGTCGCCAGATCATGGCGCTCTTCCTGGTTGAAGGAACGCTGATCGGCGTCGTCGGCGCGGTGGTCGGCTGTCTGGCGGGCGTGGGCGTGGTGATGCTGATTCGCATGGCGGGAGGCATCGACTTTTCCTTTGCCGCGGGCATGGGTGAGGTGACGGCGTTGATGGGCAGCCACCTGATGCCCACCCTGAGCGTCGCCGATGTGGTCGGCAGAGGGGTCGTCGTCGCCGTGATTGCGGCGTTTGCCTCACTCTATCCAGCCTGGCAAGCCGCGCGCAAGGAGCCGGCGATCGCACTGCACCATGTGTAGGGGGCGAGTTGCAAAGGACGACGCTTTGACTATCAACGCGATTGTGCAGCGATGAGAAGTGGAAATTCACGCAAATCCGCCCAATCTGCGTTCTATTCGTGATCTTCAGGGGGAAGCATAATGGCCTGGACAAAATTGTGGGTGATTGCTTATCGTGATCTGACGCGCAACCGTCGGCGCACGTTTTTTACGCTGCTGGCGGTTGCATTGGGACTGGCGCTGTTGATTGTGCTCAACGGTTTTATTGCCGGTGTGGTGGAGGACGCACTGCAAAACAGCATCCGCCTGCAAACCGGACATGTACAGGTGCGCGCTGCATCGTTTCCAGACGGCAAGCGCAGCATCCAATGGCGAGATTTGATCGAGCGACCGGAGACCATCGTTACACAGGCTGAAGCGATGCCGGAGGTGATGGCAGCCGCGCCGGTGCTGTGGACTGACGCAATTTTGAACACAAGCGACGAGTCGATGGGATTGCAAGTCTATGGCATCGACGTCGCATCGCGTCTCTACGATCCGATCCGGGCGTCGTTGGTGGCGGGCAATTTCATCGAAGCCAATGACCGCAGCGGCGTGCTCATCGGCAAGCGGCTGGCGGACAGCCTTGGCTTGAAAGTGGGTGACACAATTCGGCTGACAACGATCAACGCCAATGGGGAGCCGGAGGAAGGGCTGTTTGTGATCCGCGGCCTCTTTGCGAGCGGCGTACTTATCTATGATGAAGGCACGGCGTTTATGCCGCTTGCCAAGGCGCAGGCATTTGCGCTGACCGGCAACCGCGCCAGCGTGGTGATGATAGAGCTGCATCGCCAGGATGACGCCGATGCCGTTGCGGCCGCTCTGGCGCAGCCGGGTTTGCAGACGCTGACCTGGCGTGATCTGAACGCGTTTTTCTTGCAGTCGATGAACGCTGCAATGAGTTTTTACATCATTCTTGATGGGATCGTCATGTTGATCGTCGCCGTTATTATCTCGAACACGCTGTTGATGGCGGTCTTTGAGCGCATCCGTGAGATCGGCATCCTGGCGTCGTTAGGGATGAAACGCGGTCAGATTCTGCGCATGGTGCTCTTCGAGGCATCGATCATCGCTCTGATCGGCATCGTAGCCGGGACAATTCTTGGTTTGTTGGGCGTCGGTTTTCTCACCCAGAACGGCTTCGAGATGGGCGAGATGGCCGCCTCGGCTGGCAACTTGCCGATGAGCAACGTGCTTTACGCTCGCTTTGTGCCCGACACCTTTGCCTGGTTGGCGGTGTGGACTTTCATCGTAGCGCTGGTCGCGTCGCTATATCCCGCCTGGTTCGCCGCCCGCCTGGAGCCGGTCCGAGCCTTGCATACGAGTTAGCGCAGGAAACGCTGCTGGAACTCTGTCGTCTTGCCGGTTGCTTAGAACAATCTTGTGCATACAAGACACGAAACACGAAACAAAGAGGCATTCCATGTCTATTATCGAACTTTCTGATATTCGCAAGACATATCGCATCGGTGAAGTGGAAACACGCGCGCTGGACGGTGTTTCACTGAAATTTGACGCGGGTGAATTCGCCGCCGTGGTCGGCCCTTCTGGTTCGGGCAAAACGACCTTGTTGCAGATCATCGGCTGTCTGGACAAACCTGACCAGGGAACCGTGATCATCGACAACCGCGATGTGACGCGACTCGATGCCAATCGCCGCGCCGACCTGCGCCGTGATGTGATCGGTTTCATCTTCCAGTTTTTTGCGCTTGTGCCGGTGCTCGACGCCTATGAAAATGTCGAGTTGCCGCTGCTGTTGAGCGGCGTTGGCGCCAAAGAGCGCCGTGAACGCACGCTGGAAATGCTCGACGCCGTCGGTCTCTCCGACCGTATCCACCATCGCCCAGACCAACTCAGCGGTGGGCAACAGCAGCGCGTGGCGATCGCACGGGCGTTGGTCAAGCGTCCGTTGATGGTGCTGGCAGACGAACCGACCGCCAACCTGGACACCGCCAATGGCGAGCAGGCAATGGAAATCATGCAACGCCTCAACGAGCAGACCGGCACAGCGTTCATCTTCGCCACCCACGACCCGCGCGTCATGAGCTTTGCACGGCGTACGATCCGTCTGGTCGATGGACGCATCGCCGAAAATGGCGCTGCGCGCTGACAAGCTGTCGAAGGCGTCGTCTGTTGTAGCGTTGGGACAAGAAGATATAAAGAGAAGGGTGGAGAAATGCGCGCAGCGAATATCGTTTCACAGCGGTTTGCCGTGGTCCTTTTGATTCTATCATTGTCTCTGACCGCCGGTTGCGCGCAGGTGACGCCGGCGCCGACCCCGACGCCAGCGCCGACGCCGATACCGCCAATAGCGCTGGTGCGAACAGAGGGTAGCCGCGTCACGGCCTCGGCGCGCGTGGCGCCAGTGCAGCGCGCCAACCTGGCGTTGCTGGCGTCGGGACGCGTGGCTGAAGTGTTGGTGGAAGTAGGCGATGTCGCACCTGCCGGCGCGCTGCTGTTGCGTCTCGACGACGCAGCGGCGCAGATTGCGTTGACGCAGGCGCGCGCCGCCTATTTCCGCGCCCAGGCGCAGCTCGCCGAGGTGCAGGCGGCGCCGCAGCCGTCGGCGCTGGCGGCCGCCCAAGCGCAGCTCGACGCCGCGCAGGCGCGGCTTTCACAACTGGCCGATCCGGCGCGCCCCTCGCAAATTGCGGCCGCTCAGGCAGACCTGGCTGCTGCGCAGTCTGCATATCAAGCGCTCTTCAATGGCCCTGACGAGTCGGCGCGCATCAACGCGCAGGCCGCGCTTTCCAACGCACGCGCGGCTTTACAGCAAGCACAATCTGCTTACAACGAGGTAAGCTGGCGCAACGACATTGGCGCATTGCCGCAAAGTCGTCAATTACAGGAGGCGTCTGCTAATTTTGAGGCCGCGCAGGCGCGCTACGATGCACTCTTTGCCGAGCCGGACGCCGAACTTGTTGCGGCTGCGCGCGCGCGCATCGAGCAGGCGCGCTCCGCCCTTGATCGGTTGCAGGCGCCGGCGACGGAGGCGCAACTGGCGGAGGCTGAGGCGCAGGTGCGCGCCGCACAGGCGCAGGTGGACGCGCTGACCGAAGGCGTACGCAGCGAAACGATCTCCGTTGTAGCCGGTGCGGTCGCCGAGACGCGCGCTCTGCTGCAGCGCGCCGAACAGGAGCTGGCGAACCTGGAGTTGCGGGCGCCGTTCACCGGCACTGTGACAGCGGTGAATGTCGCAGCGGGCGAATTTGTTGGCGCTGGGGTCCCGATCATGACGCTTGCCGATCTCGAACACCTGCAGGTGGAAACATTTGATCTCAGCGAACGCGACATTGCTCTCGTCCAGCTCGGTCAGCCCGCCAATGTGCTGATCGAACCGCTGCTTGTCACCGTGCCTGCGCGCGTTGTGCGCATCTCACCGCAGGCAAACACCATCGGCGGCGACGTCGTCTACACCGTCTGGCTTGACCTCGAGCAACAGCCAGACGCCCTGCGTTGGGGGATGAGTGCGGAAGTGACGATTGAGTGACGCTGAGCCACCTTACACCCAAGGCGCCTTACATTGCTGTTTTGTAATTTGGAGTGAACTCTGAATCGTGTTACTCTGAATTGCAAGCTTGCTGGCAGGCGCTGCGCGAATTTAGATCTCCAAATGCACGCTGAGCTGCATCTTGCATGTGATATGCGGCCAACGAATCCTAAATTTGCGGTTGCGCCGACGGCTTCGCGGCGTTATCCGTGGCTCTTCTTCAAACTCAACTAAGGAGTAGAATATGAGATTGCACAGTCGTGTGGTTTCGACGCTGCTGGTTTTGAGCATGTTGGTGGGAACGGCGATGCCAGCCTTCGCCCAAGAGCAGTGGGTGGGCAGCGAAGATGGAACTCTTCTCCAAAGGCGGATCGCTCCTGCGCCGAATGCGCCTACAGATGCGGCGAAATTACAGCGCGATCGGCGCGTCCAGAGTGGCGCCATGATCCCCGCTGCACTGCAGCATAACCCTGCAATATATGGATTGGAAGCAATGGGTGACGAAGTGATCAATGTGGTCGTTCACCTTGAGATGCCTGCGCTCGTTGATCAAGTGAGCGCCGCTGGCGCTGAGCGTATAGCCTATGCCAACCAGGTTGCCGAGATGCAGGCGCAGGTTGGCGCCAATGTTGAGGCGTTGGGTGGTAAAGTGCTCTTCAAGTTTACGACGTTGAGCAGCGGTATTGCCGCTCAGATTCCGGCGAATCTTGCTGGACGCATCAGTCGCATCCCAGGCGTCAGCCATGTCTCTCATGTGAAAGATTACACCCGGGATTTAGCCGAGACCGTGCCTTTCATTGGCGCCAAAGCGTTGCAAGATTTAGGCGTCACCGGTCAGGGTGTGAAAGTGGCCGTGATCGATTCTGGCATTGATTTCTCGCATTTAGCTTTTGGTGGTCCCGGCACAGTGGCGGGTTGGGAAGCCGCCTACTATGGCGCCAGCGCCGATTGCAACCGGAGTGTAGCTCACGATCCTGACTGCGCCTATGCCAAAGATGCTGACCCGACTCTCTTTGGTCCAAATGCACCGCGCGTCAAAGGTGGATTCGATTGGCTCGGTGAACAGTGGGATGGCACTGCCGCCAATAATGTCATCTTAACAGACACGAATCCCATCGATATCGAAGGACACGGCACACACGTTGCCGATATCATCGGGGGGCTTGGCTATGAGGCGGGCGTCAATGCGGATGGCTCTTATCCGGCCAAGGGGAATGGTGTGGCGCCGGGCGTCCAACTATATGGTTTCAAGGCATGCGCTTCATTTAGTTCGGCATGTAATGGGCTGGCGTTGCTGGCTTCGGTTGACAATGCCGCAGACCTGGATCGCAATCCAGCGACGGTGGACCCGGTTGACATTATCAATATGTCGCTTGGCTCGAATTATGGTCAACCCGAGGATGATCTGACCCATTTCGCCAACAAGGCGGCGGAGATGGGGATCATTGTTGTGGCGTCGGCGGGGAACTCGGCGAACAAACCGTTCATTGCTGGCAGCCCGTCGATCGGTGACGGCGTGATCAGCGTAGCCCAGACGACCGTGCCGTCAGCCACGCGTTACCCGCTCTTCTACGAATCAAGCGCAGTGTCAGGCACGATCGATGCCGCGGTTTTCCAGAATTGGTCGGTTGCTCCTGGCGCAACTGAAATTCGGGGGGCTGTTGCGTATGGCAACGCGAACGGAACAAACCGCAATGGTTGCGACCCTTACACAGACGACATGACAGATAAAGTAGTGTTGGCTGATCGCGGCGTATGCACCTTCACATTGAAGGCGAAGAACGCATCGGCGGCCGGGGCAGTTCTGTTGCTGATAGGCCTGGTTGCTCCTGGCGATCCATTCGAGGGAGGCGATGGCGGCGACCGCCCGATCACGATTCCTGTCTTCATGATCAACCAGACGGATTCGAACCTCCTCGAAGCGCAGATCGCCAACAACGTTGTGGCCGGGGTGAATCCGGCGCAAGCCATCAATCTCGCCTACACGGTGGTTGGCAGCTCCTCGCGCGGTCCGCGCAACCACGACAACAAGATCAAGCCGGATATCGGAGCGCCTGGGGCGTCTGTGTCGGCGATTGCTGGCAGCGGCGCTGCAAGCGGCTCGTTTGGCGGCACCTCCGGCGCGGCGCCGATGGTCTCAGGTGTGGCTGCGTTGCTCAAAGAAGTGCACGGCTCCAGTTTATCGCTTCAAGAATACAAGGCGCTGTTGATGAACACCGCCAATCTGGAAATCTGGGAAGGTGATCCCGGCTCATTGCTGGCGCCGATCACGCGCATCGGCGGCGGTCAGGTCGATGCAGCAGCGGCGTATTCGAGCACCCTCATCGCTTGGGATAGCACTGCAGAGGCTAGTGCAACGGCAATGTCGTCGCTGGCATGGACAGCCAGCCTGTCTTTTGGCTATTTGGCGGTAGCCAGTGATCAGGTGTATACGCGCACTCTGACGATCAAGAACATCGGTGATACACAGCAGAATGTTGCAATACAGTCGCTCTTCCGCTATCCTGCAGACGAGGGCCGAGGCGTCACGGTCACGCCAGGCGTTACAAGCGCGTCGATCCCCGCTGGTGAAAGCATTCAAGTTCCTGTTATGCTGCGCGTCTTCCCTACTGGCAACCAGGCGGCTGGACAAGAGGGATTCCATCCATGGGATGTCAACAAAGGCGCGCTTGGCGCCAGCGGCGATTCGTTGACAATCCAGGAATATGACGGGTATATCGAGATCACACCGGCGACTGGTGATCCGATCCATGTTGTCTGGCATGCACTGCCCAAGGCGGTGGCCGATCTCTCGCTGAGCACAAATGGCACAATATCAGGCGCCGGTGCGTTGATAAATGCTTCTCCGACCGTCACCGGCGTAGTTGAAGTGTTCGATCTGCTGGAGGTGGATGCTAACGACTACAATTATGTTGTCGGCGATTGCTCCTCGGCTGGCCTCCAGCCAGGCTGTACTGCGTCACTGGTCGATCTCAAGGAAGTTGGCATTGTCTCAACAGGAGTTGTTAGCCCGAACGACCTACTCTTGTTCGCTGTGACAATCTGGGATTCGCCGTTCCGTGCTGGTCAATATCCGGCTGGGTTTGACATCTATATCGACTCCGATCTCGATGGAAGCGAAGACTATATCGTTTTCAACGCTGACCTTGCATTGAATGGCAGCGACGGACGCAACGTGGTCTTTGCGTACGATGTAGCAGCAGACACGATAACTCCGGCCTATTTCATTGATTCGACCTTCAACACACAGAACTTTATCTTGCCGATGGATGTCGAGTTGATCGGGCTGGCGCCGGGACAGCCGTTCCGTTTTTCTATACGTGCGTTTGATACATATTTCACAGGCAATCTCACCGATTGCGCCCCGAAGGTCGGAAGCGCTTGTGTGTGGAGTGACATCTATACGCCAGGACAGCCGCGCTTCACAATTACCGGCTTCGAAGATGGGGTTGCCGAAGCGCCGCCTTCCGGTTCAATAGATTTTACATGGAACTTGAGTCAAGGAGGCGCTCAGGCGTCGCCGGCCCACAAGGGCTTCCTCTTCATGCATCGTAATGCACTCGTCGGTCGAGAATCGGACCACTTGATGATCGGGCAATTGTATCTGCCGATCATTCAATTGGGAGCTCGTTAAGCCATGTGGATAGTCTCGGCGCCTTCTGGCGCCGAGACCGCCTCTCTTCAAATTTAGTTAGGGGAAAGGCCTGATGCAAGACAGAGTTTGGAGAATATTCGTCATAGGGCTATTAGTGGCGACCTTTGCAGCGCCGATGAGTGTAGCGGCGTCTGTGGCCACCGTCGAAGTGGGGCGGACATCTGTGCAGCAGAGTGCTTCGCATCCACAGCCAGCCGGGTCGATGCCCGCTGCTTCTAATCAGTTGCGCAGCAGCATTGGCGAAAAGGCAGGTGCGCAGCGCAACCAGCCGTCGCCGCGCGTCATCGGTGAAACCGACCCCAACGGCTTACAACCATCCACCTACATCGTTCAATTGCAAAGCCAGCCGCTGGCAAGCTATCGCGGCGGCGTCGGCAACCTGCCGGCAACCAGTCCTGCCGTCACCGGCGCCGCCCTGAACGCGACCGCTGCTGTAGAACGCGCCTATCTCGCTCATCTGTCCGCCGAGCAGCAATCTGCGCTGGATGCGATTCAGCGTGCATTGGGGCGGTCGGTCGAGGTGAGGTTCACCTATCAGGTGGCGTTCAACGGCTTTGCGTTAGTGTTGACGCCTATCGAAGCGGCGAAGGTGGTCGGACTCACCGGCGTCCGGATGGTGCAGCGCGATTTTGTCGATCAGCCGCAGACCGACTTCGGCCCAGCCTGGATCGGAGCGCCGGCAGTGTGGGGAAGCGCACCCGGTGCACAGGGTGAAGGCGTCGTTGTCGGCGTGATCGACACCGGCGTCAACTTTGTCAACCCCGCCTTTGCGCGCGTCGGCGCCGATGGCTACGTGCACACCAACCCGCGCGGCAAATACTACGGCGTCTGCGACACGGCGAACACCGACATCTACGATCCAACCTTCATCTGCAACGAGAAGTTGATCGGCGCGTGGGATTTTGCCGATGGCTTCGAGCTGCCGGACGGACCGCGCGATAACGACGGACATGGCAGCCACACGGCGAGCACAGTGGCCGGCAACCGCGTCAACGCTTCGCTGATTGCACCCACCTATGTCTACAACAATCTGGTCTCCGGCGTGGCGCCGCGCGCCAACATTATCGCCTATGATGCGTGTGGTCAGGAAGGGTGTCCGGGCAGCGCGCTGGTGGCGGCGATCAATCAGGCGGTGGCTGACGGCGTGGATGTGATCAACTATTCGATCGGCGGCGGCTCGCGCAGCCCATGGAGAAGCGCCGACGCGCTGGCGTTTCTCGCGGCGCTCGATGCTGGCGTCTATGTCTCGGTCTCCGCCGGGAACGCCGGTCCCTCCGCCTCAACGATTGGCTCGCCTTCAAATGCGCCGTGGGTGACTTCGGTGGCGGCGGCCACGCACAATCGCAAGTTCGCCAACCGCCTGATCGACATGAGCGGCGGCAATGCAGCGCCGCCGGCGGACATTTCCGGCCAGGGAGTGGCTGGCGGATACGGTCCGGCGCGCATCGTTTACGCAGGCAACTACACCAGCACCTTTGGCGCCTCTGATGCGCTCTGTCGCCAACCATTTCCGCCGGGAACATTCAACGGTGAGATCGTTGTCTGCGACCGCGGCGTCGTGGGGCGCGTCGCCAAAAGCCAAAACGTGGCGGCGGGCGGCGCTGGCGGTTTTGTACTCGCCAACGATGTCCTCAACGGCGATTCTTTGAATGCTGACGCCTACGCGCTGCCGGGCGTACACATTACATACAACGACGGGGTGGCGTTGAAGGCGTGGCTGGCTGCCGGCGGCGTCACAAACGCGACAATCACAGGTGCGCAGCCACAAGTAGACCCTGCCTTCGGTGACATCATGGCGGCGTTTAGCTCGCGCGGCCCCGACGCAACATCGCCATCGGTGCTGAAGCCTGACATTACAGCGCCGGGCGTAGACATCATGGCGGCGATTCACACCGGCGGCAATTACGGCGTGCTAAGCGGCACCTCGATGGCGGCGCCGCACAACGCTGGCGCTGCGACGCTGCTGCGCCAACTTCAGCCCAACTGGACGCCAGCCGAAGTGCGGTCGGCGTTGATGTTGACTTCGCGTACGACTGTGCTCGAAGAGGATGGCGTCACCTCCGCTGATCCCTTTGCGATGGGCGCCGGGCGCGTCGATGTCGGGTTGGCAGCGGGAGTGGGCTTTGTTCTTGATGAAAGTGCGATGGCTTTCTACCTGGCTGACCCGGCTCTGGGCGGTGATCCGCGCACCCTCAACCTTGCCAGCCTGACCGATCCACAGTGTGTGGGCGTCTGCACATGGACGCGCACGCTCAAGAGCGTCAGTGCAACAGCCGAAGATTACACCGTCAATATCACCGCGCCGGCGGGCATGGCGTTGACGGTGCAGCCGACCGCTTTCACTCTGTCCGCTGGCGGCGCGCAGGTGATCACCGTCACCGCCGACGTGACCGCTGCAGCGCTCGACGAGTGGCTGTTCGGCCAGATCAACGTGGACGCCGTCAACCCGAACGTGGCCGACGGTCATCTGCCGGTTGCTGTTTATACGCGTGCAGGCGGCGCAGCGACAAAGCTCAACGAGCTTGTGATCGATACACGGCGCAATCAAGGGCGCACGACGTTGCAAGGTGTACGCTCCATTACGACGCCGACGCTGGTCAAGGCGCTCTACCTGGGTGCAACGCAGGTGATCACCGGCTACGTGGCGCAAGACCCGACCAACGACGACCCCTACGACATCGAAAATGGCGGCGTCTACACGACGCTGATTCCCGTCACCGACGCTCAGACGGCGCGTCTGGCTTTCGAGATCGTGGAATCGACCGCGCCGGATCTCGATCTGTTTGTCGGGATCGACGTCAACGGCAACGGGCGTCCCGACCTCAATGAGGAACTCTGTCGCAGCACCTCGGCTTCTTGGGACGAGTTCTGTGAGATCGAGAACCCGATCGTGGGTGACTATTGGGTTCTCGTGCAGAGCTGGTCGGGTTCGAGCGCCGATGAAGACTTCTTTGCAATGGAGGCGACGCAAGTCAGCCGCAACAACCAAAGCGCCGCATTTACTGTTTCTGGTCCGAGCAGTGCGGCGATTGGAGCGCCCTTTGACTTACAGCTGGCCTGGAATTTCCCGGCGTTGACGGCGGGAGACACTCGTCTGGCATTGTTAGAGGTTGGTACAGATGCGGGCGCGCCGAACAACATTCTGTCGCTGCCGATCACGTTGCGTCGACTCGCCGATGATGTGACTGTTCGCATCGATAATCCGCAGGTGCTGGACAACGATTACGTTCTGCCGGGCGATGTCGTCTCCTACACAATACGGATCGCGCCGGAGCCGACGGCGCCCAGCCCGGTTGCTTATGTGGTGACGGCAACGCTGCCGGCCGGCTTGACCTATGTGTCCGGTTCGGCGGTGCTTGCCAGCAGCACGATGCAGGCAACCATCGACCCGATCGTGAACGGCGACCAGCTGATCTGGAACGTGGCGGATGTCGTCAACACCCCGCGCTATGTGATGAGCACGAACGATCCAGAGCGCGACGACTACAGTCCCGCCTGTCGCACGCCTTTCGGCAATCAGTTCCTGCATCTTGGCGACTTCAACGTCCCGCTACGCCCGGCGGTCGATGGGGATGGCAAGACATGGAGTGTGGACGCCTTTTTCGGCGGGGCGGAGCCTTACACCTTCTTTGGCGACAACTATCCGTCGCTCTCATTCACGGACGATGGGCTGCTCTCGGTGCTGGGCTTTGATCGGGCGCTCAACAGCGGCGTCAATGCGCCGATCCCGACGCAGGCGACGCCGAACGCGCTGCTGGCGCCAGGCTGGGCTGATTTCAAGATCGTTTATGACGAAGAGGCAGGAACCGGCGTGCGCATCGCCGGCGCTGGCGGCGGCGCTCTGATGTTTGTCGAGTACAACGGCTTGCAGAACAACGAAGGCGCCGCGGGGGCGCTGGACATGCAGGCCGCGGTCTGGCGTGTAGCGACGCCCGACTATCCAGAGATCGTCTTCGCTTACGACAGGATCGCCGGCGCGCTGCCCAACATGGTGATCGGAGTGGAAAGTGCGGATGGAACCGAGGGCGTGGCCTACACCGACGGCATTCGCGATAACCTGTTGATTTGCTTCGACTGGACGGCGGACGAGATCGATCTGACCTATCGCGTTCAGGTCAATCAGGATGTTGCGCTCGACCAGGAGCAGGAGACGATCTATCAAAGCGCGCTCAACGCGCCTGGCTACGGCGTGGCCGAGATAGTCGACGCGCTCTTTGTCACCGGTGTGGCGCTGGATATGAGCGTGAGCGGGCCGGATCGCGTGTTGCCCGGTTCACCGATCACATACACGTTAACCGTGACCAACGGCGGTGCGGGTGAGGCGGCGAACCTGCAAGTTATGGCAGAAATGCCGTGGGGCGCGCGCCATCTGCATGGCGGCAATGTCAACGGGCGCATTGTGAGTTTCGAGATTCCATCGCTGGCAGGCGGCGCATCGACGCAGCTGCAATACAGCGTCGAACATGACGACGCTCAACTTGTCGCCGCCGCCTCGCCAGCGCGCCAGCTATCCCCCACGATCGTTGGCGGTGAGCCGGCTGAGCCGGGTGAATTTCCGTGGCAGGTGGCGCTTCTGGATGCAAGCAACGGTCTTTGGTGGGGATGCGGCGGTTCGTTGATCTCACCGACATGGGTTGCCACCGCAGCGCACTGCGTCACATCCGGGGAGTTCGTCTTCCCGCCACAAGCGCTCAATGTGGCGGTTGGCCGCCATGATATAAACAGCAACGAAGGCCAGCGCATCGCCGTCGCCGAGGTCATCGTCCATCCAACATGGAATCCATGGACCTACGATGCCGATCTTGCGCTGCTGCGTCTTGCCCAACCTGCCATCCTGACCGACACGGTGCAAACCATTCCGCCGGCGACGGCCGTCGATGCTGCTCTGATGGCTGAAGGCCGTCTGGCAACAGCCACCGGCTGGGGCACGCGCCGCGAAGGCCAGCAAGATTACCCGGATGTGTTGTACAAAGTGACAGTGCCGTTCGTCGCACAGTCCGCCTGTGAGTTTGCCTATGCAACAACCAGCGCCACGATCACCGGCAACATGCTGTGTGCGGGGTTGTTGCAAGGCGGCAAGGACGCGTGTCAGGGCGATAGCGGTGGTCCGCTGGTCGTTTCGGATGGCATTGACAACTACAAGCTGGCGGGCATTGTCAGTTGGGGCGAGGGGTGTGCGCGACCGGGTTTGCCTGGCGTATATACGCGCGTTGCCAACTTTGTTGATTGGATCGGCATCCAGCGCGACACATTGAGGAGTGGCCGCTACATGGTCTCCGATGGCTCCGGGCTTCCTGGTCACAGTTTCGTCGGCGACGATTCGATCACAACGATTGTGCGAGCAATCGAGGTGATGTTGCCGTTGATTGCGCGCTGATATCGTAGGGTCATGAACGGATCAAGGAGCGAATTGTCCACTTCTTTGTGTTTGTGACCCACGCAACCGTCGTTTTCTGTTCGGAAGAGAATGGCTGACCCGTAGCCATTCTCTTCTTGTTTTTGCCTCTTGCACTTTTTTGGTACGATAAGTTGTATCGGTTCCACAGTGTTAATCGAGGGCATTGCCAATGAGTGCACAATATGCCTCTATCCCGATTCTGCGTGCAGTCAACCCATCGCCGCCGCCTGAAAACGCGTCGCTGGACGAACCAACGCTCTATTTCAACAAGGAGTTGAGTTGGGTCGATTTTAACTGGCGTGTGCTGGCGCTGGCGATGGACGAACGGACGCCGCTGTTGGAGCGCGTCAAGTTCGTTGCGATTACCGCCAGCAACCTGGATGAGTTTGTGCAGAAACGCATCGGCGGCTTGCGACGACAGGAGGCTGCCGGTGTGCGCCAGCTTTCGGACGATGGCCGCACGCCGACCGAGCAGCTTCGCCTTCTCCACAACGCCACGACGCAGATGCACAGTCGATTGACCGCACTTTGGGAAAGCGAGTTGCGTCCACGTCTGGCTATGGAAGCTGGTGTGCGCGTCGTCAACTACGCTGACCTGTCGGTCGAGCAGCGCAGCAGCCTGCACGAACGCTTTCACGATGAGATTTATCAGGTGCTCACGCCGCTGGCGGTCGATCCGGGTCATCCTTTTCCCTTTATTTCTAACCTTAGCCTTTCTCTGGCGGTTGTGTTGCGCAATCGCAAACAGAGCACGACGCACTTCGCCCGCATCAAGTTGCCGCGCCCGCGCCTGCTAGAAGTATGCTGCGCCACCGCCGAAACGAGCGAACCTGATGCATGTCGGATATTTGTACCGGTCGAACAGCTTGTCGCCGCACACGTCGATGAACTTTTCCCCGGCATGGATGTGATCAGCGCCCATCCATTTCGCGTTACGCGCAACGCCGACGTGCGCCGCGATGAAGAGGAGGCGGAGGACCTGCTGGAGATGATCTCCGCCGAGCTGCGCGAGCGGCGTTTTGCAGCGGTCGTGCGGCTGGAAGTCGACAAGGCAATGCCGGAGTACGATCGTCAACTGCTTGTGCGCGAGCTGAACCTGCGCCTTGAAGATGTCTATGAGGTCGACGGCTTGCTTGACCTGACCTGTCTTTTTATGTTAGCCAACATCGAGCGACCGTCGTTGCAATATGAGCCTTGGGAGCCGGTGATCCCAGAGCAGCTGCAACACGAAGGCGAGAGCAAGGATGCGCCCGATATTTTCGCCATCATTCGCAAGGGCGATCTGATGGTTCACCATCCCTATGATTCCTTTGCCGCCAGCACGCAACGTCTGTTGGAGGAGGCGGCTGAAGATTCAAATGTCCTTGCCATCAAGCAGACGCTCTACCGCACCTCGGACAATTCACCGATTGTGAAGGCTTTGATCCGCGCTGCGGAAAAGGGGAAACAGGTCGCTGTGTTGGTCGAAGTGTCGGCGCGCTTCGACGAAGCCAACAACATCGAATGGGCGCAGATGTTGGAAAATTCCGGCGTCCATGTCACCTATGGGCTGGTCGGGCTGAAGACGCACACCAAAGCCACGCTGATCGTCCGCAGCGATCGCGACCGCATCCGCACCTATTGTCATATCGGCACCGGCAATTACAACCCAAAGACTGCGCGCCTTTACACGGATTTAGGGCTGCTCACCTGTCGACCGGAGTTGGGGCGCGATGTTGTCAACCTCTTTCACTTCCTCACCGGCTATGCGCCGGGTCAGCGTTATGAACAGGCATTGGTGGCGCCGGAATATATGCGCAAGCGCTTTGAAGCGCTGATCGATGCAGAGATCGCCCATCAACAGGAATCTGGCAACGGACGAATGATCGCCAAGATGAATGGGCTGGACGACAAACGCATGGTGCGCAAGCTCTATGAAGCGTCGCAGGCCGGCGTGCAGATCGATCTGATCATCCGCGGCCACTGCACGTTGCGCCCCGGTCTGCCCGGCTATAGCGACAATATCCGCGTCATCAGCATCTTAGGACGTTTTCTGGAGCACGATCGCATCTTTTATTTTCACAACAACGGCAAACCGGTGACGATCATCGGCAGCGCTGACTGGCGCACGCGTAATCTGGTGCGCCGCGTCGAACTGGCTGTCCCTGTGACCGAACCAACGCTGCAACAACGGCTGATCGACATTCTACACGACGCGTTAAACGACAACCGCTCCGCCTGGGAACTGGACTGCGAAGGCAACTATCGGCTGCGGATGCCGGCGCCGGGCGAAGAAGTGCGCGAGTTCCAGGTGATCATGATGAAGAAGGCGCAGGAACGGGGATAGACGCATGTCCCTGCTCACTCTCACCCATCTCTCCAAAGCCTACGGTGACAACCAGGTGCTTGCCAACGTCACGCTGACGATGCACCGCGGCGACAAGTGGGGGCTGGTCGGCGCCAATGGTGTCGGCAAATCCACCCTGATCAAAATCATCGTCGGTGAGGTCGAGCCGGATGCCGGCGCCATCGAAATCGCGGCGGGCGTCGAGATCGGCTATCTGCCGCAGGTGTTGGCTGCCACCGAGTCGATGACACTCGAAGCGATGATTGCCCGTTCGCAGGAACGCGTTCACGCCATTGAGCAGCAGTTGCGCGTGACCGAGGCGCTGATGGCGCAGGGGGGCGATGTGGCGGAGGCGCTTGCCCGCTATGGACAGCTCGGCGAGGAATTCGAGCGGCTGGGCGGCTACGATCTGGCGCATCGCACAGCGAGTGTGTTGGCCGGCCTCGGCGTCGGCGAAATCGCCGGCGACCGCACGGTGGCGTCGCTCTCCGGTGGGGAAAAGGCGCGTGTCGGGCTGGCTGCGCTGCTGCTGCAGGCGCCCGACCTGCTGCTGCTCGACGAGCCAACCAACCACCTCGACTTTGCTGCGCTTACATGGCTGGAAGGCTTCTTGCAGAGCTTCGACGGCGCGCTGCTGGTCGTCTCGCACGACCGCACCTTTCTCAACCGCACGGTGCGGGCGATCGTCGAGATTGACGAGCACTCGCGCGAGGCGAAGCTCTACGCCGGCAACTACGACTTCTTTGCGCACGAAAAAATATTGGCGCGCACGCGCTGGGTGGAAGAATATGATGAACAGCAGGAAGAAATTCGCGAACTGCGCCGCTTCATCCACAGCAAGGCGCGTCAGGTGGGTCATAACCGTCCCGGCGGCGGCGATAAACTCGCTTACAACTACAAGGGCGGCCGCGTCGAGGCGACCATCGGGCGCAATCTACGCGCTGCGGAGGAGCGGCTGCGCCGCATCGAAGCCAACCCGATCCCCAAACCGCCGCAGCCGCTGCGCATCAATCCCGACTTCGATCCGGCGCGACTGGTCAACAAGACGCCGATTGCACTTTCGCAGGTGAGCGTCGCCTATGATGACCATCGCATACTCGATGCGGTGACTGTAACGCTCGGCGCTCAGGATCGCATTGTCGTCGTCGGGCCGAATGGCGCGGGCAAGAGCACGCTGCTCAAGGTGATGGCCGGCCGGCTTGCGCCCGACGAGGGCGATGTCACTGTTGCCGCCAGCGCTGCAATCGGCTATCTCGACCAGGAGCAAGAGTCGCTGCCCGCTGACGGCACGCTCTACGAAGCCTACGCCGCCGGTCGCATCGGCGAGTGGGAGGAGATCAAGGGCGAGTTGATGGGCTATCATCTTTTTACGTTTCCGGATTTGCTCAAGCCGGTCACAAAGCTTAGCGTCGGTCAGAAGCGCAAACTCCAGCTTGCCTTGCTGATGGCGGCGCGCGCCAACGTGCTGCTGCTCGATGAGCCGACCAACCACATTAGCCTTGACGTGCTCGAAGAGTTCGAGGCAGCACTGCTCGATTTTCGCGGCGCCATCATCGCCATCTCGCATGACCGCCGTTTCATCGAACGCTTCGCTGACCAGGTGTGGGAGATGCGAGACGGGCGGCTGGTGCGTTATCTCGGCGGCTGGCCTGAGTATATTGAGACGCTATAACCCCCCTTTTGTGTGTTTGCTCCGATCTTAAGTCTGTTGCACAATCGTCTGGTCAACCGTTCGACAGATTACCTGTATTCGCCATCGGTGTACACCGCACTCCGGTATTGTGCATCTGACAGTTGCCAACCCAGATGTGTTGCATGAGTAGCGACAAAAGGAGAATATCCATGCAGAGAAGAATGCTTGGTTTGTTCCTGTTCTGTATCCTGGTCCTGTTTTCCACAACGACTGCATACGCACAGGATACGCCGACAGGGGACAACGTCATTTTCTTACAGGCGGGCGCTTTTGACCCGCTGCAGCAGTCGCTGGTCGATGCTGCGGGCATCGACGGCGCTGCATCGCCCTATTATCTCGTTCAGTTCACCGGCCCGGTCGAGCAGGTCTGGCTCGATCAGGTGGCGGCGCTCGGCGGCGAGGCGCTTGGCTACATTCCCAACGACACGCATATCGTGCGTATGGATGCAGCCGTTGCTGCCAGAGTGCAGCAATTGCCGAATGTGCGCTGGGTGGGAGCATACCGCGCGTCGTACAAGATCGCGCCGACGCTGCTGCGCAGTTACATGGAGGTGGGGGCGTCTGCAAACGAGCCGGTGAAGATGACCGTCATTGCATTCCCTGGCGAATCGCTCGACGCCGTGAGCGAGTTCGTGCGCAGTCAGGGGGCGATTGTCGAAGAAGCTGCGGACACCACGATCGGGCCGGTGTTGCGTATTGTCGCCCCGATCGGGGTGATTCCGAACCTTATCTCGCACCCGGCGGTGAGCTGGATCGAGCGCTTCATACAACCAACGACAACCAATGCCGAAGGGCGCAAGCTGATGGGAGCGGAAGCCGTCTGGCAATCGTTCGGCTATTTTGGCGCCGGTCAGATCGTCGCTATTTCGGACTCTGGCTTGAGCGTGCAGGGCGCCTTGAGCGCCGATTTTGCCGGGCGTCTGGTGAAGGGTTTCGCACCGAGCGAGATGAACCTTGCCAGCCCTGCATGTCGCGCCAAAACGACCTACACCGATCTCAACGGCCATGGCACGCATGTCGCTGGCTCTGTCCTCGGCAATGGCGTGCGTTCAGGCAGCAACCCATCTGCACATGACTACGCCAACTCGCACGCCGGCGTTGCACCGGAAGCGCAGATGGTTTTCATGGCGCTCAACACCGACGGCAGCACCGGTATTCAGTGCATCAGTCTCAACGGTGATTTCATCGCCAAAGGCTATCAGGAAGGCGCGCGCATCTCGACGAACAGTTGGGGCGCCAATGACGGCGGCGGATACAACCAGCTTTCCAGCCTTGTGGATGACTACATCTGGCGGAACAAGGACTATCTGGTGCTCTATTCAGCCGGCAACGCCGGGCCCGGCGCCCAAACCGTCGGCTCGCCAGGCACAGCGAAGAACGTGTTGACGGTCGGCGCCAGCGAGAACAACCGCCCGGACAAGGGACAGGGCGCCGACGATCCAAACACGATGGCGAACTTCTCCAGCCGCGGCCCGACCGCCGATGGTCGGCTCAAGCCCGACGTCGTGGCGCCGGGAACGTGGATTCTCTCCGTGCGCGGTGCGCAGGCGCCGGATGACAGTTTCTGGGGCAATTTCAACCAGGATTACGCTTTCATGGGCGGCACATCGATGGCGACGCCATTGACGGCTGGCGGCGCAGCCGTTGTACGCGAGTGGCTGAACAAGGCGCGCGGCGTTGTCAACCCATCGGCGGCATTGCTCAAAGCGCTGATGATCAACGGCGCCACCCAACTTCCCGGCCAGAATGTGGTCAACAATAACAGCGGACATGGCCGCGTCGATCTCAAGAATACGCTGAACGCCAACTATGTGATCATGGACGACCATGTGCAGGGGTTGACGACCGGCAATGTTGTCACCTATACCGTTCAGGTGGTGGCGACGACCGCGCAGGGCGTCTTGTATGCGGCGAGCAGTGACGCGCCGACGCCGTTGCAGTCGCTTGACGCCTTTCAGTTGAAGGCGTCGTCACCCGTGGCGGCGGCGTCGGCTGTCATCACCACGCCCGGCGAATTGAGCGGCGCTCCGCTGCCTGGATTTGACCAGGCGCGGCCACACACGCCGATCACGGACGATGATGGCAGCGGCAAAGCAGGATTGACGCCCCTGCCCAATGACGCCCCGACGCTGCAAAACAGACAACCGACGACCGGATCTGCGTCCGCTCATAACCGCTTTCAGCCCCTCGATGGGGCGCAGAACCCATCGACGCAGAATTTCCGCCAACACATGATCGGCGGCGGCGACTTCGAGGATCCGGATTGGACCACCTACTGGCAGTATGTCTGGCTGGGCAGCGGCGTGCCGGTGCGCACCAGCAACCCGGCGTTTGTCATCAATGGTCAATACTCAATGTGGTTGGGCGGTACACCGGTCAACGATGCGCTCTTCTACCCGATCCAATTTCCAGATGCCATTGCCAACGATCTGATCAGCGAGATCGGGTTCCGGTTGCGAATCGTCAACCCGGATAGTACGTTCGACTATTTCTGCGTGGCATTGATCGACGCCTCCGGCTACTTCATCGGCCCCTACGCGCCTGATCAGCCGGATTGCACGGACCAGGCAGGCAATTTCACCTATACACTCGAGTTCGATGCCGCTGCTCGCGCTGCGTTGGCGGGGCAGGCGGCTTACTTCGTCGTCTTCACAGACGGCGACGGCGTCGAGCCGCACATGTCTGCATTTGTCGATGATATCGTGTTGATCGTCGATTTCCCGTCGGTGACGGCGTCGATCACGCCGTCCGCCGGTCCACCGGGAACGACGTTCCTGTTGACAGGAAAGTACAATGTGCCCTACGGTTGGGTCGACATTTGCATCAGTCCTTGCAGCAGTGCCACCTATATCACAACCGCATGGGCGGACGCCGCCGGCGACATCGCCGCCTTCTTGCGCAGTTCCGAGAGCATTGCGCCGGGCGTCTATCCGATTCAAACCTACAATGTTGGTGGCCGCACCGCGGAAACTGCACTAACCATTTCTGGCGCTGTACAGCCAACGTTGGTGGTGACGCCCACCTCAGCCCAGGCCGGTGCGGAGTTTGGCTTCACCGGCGGCAATTATCTGCCCGGCGATCAGACGATTGAGATCACGCTGAACGGCCAGGCGTTGGGCAGCGTCGGCAGCAACAATGTTGGCGAAATCGCGTTCACGCTCCAGACCGCCTCCAACACGCCAGCAGGCGCGTACACTGTGCGCGCAACCGACAGCGGCTCTCGCAGCGCGACCACCGTCTTCACAGTGACGACGGTGGCGGCGGGTTCGCCCAGGCTCACGGTGACGCCGACTTCCGGCCCGCCAGGCTCGCTCTTCACCTTTGTGGCAACCGACTTTACGGCTGGTCAGCCAGCGGTTGTGTCGCTCGATGGTCAGGCGCTGGGGCAGGTGAACATCAACGCCGCCGGCAAAGTTACGCTCACGCTTGAGACAACCACCCAGGCTGCACCTGGCAAATACACGCTCTCTGTCGCGCAGGGAACGCTGAACGCCTCTGCGCAGTTTGAGTTGACGGGCGGCGGGCAGACGCCGGTGAGCGGCGCCGGTCTCTATGTGACGCTGGTGTGGACTGATCCGCCGGCGCAGACCGCGGCGGGACAAACGCTGGTCAACGACCTGGATTTGTTTGTCGACGGGCCTGGCGGTCGCGTCTTTGCCAACGGCGGTGCGGCAGCCGACCGACGCAACAATGTCGAAGCGATTCGCATCGAAAATCCGGCGGCAGGAAATTATGTGATCACTGTGCAGGCGCATCGAGTCAACGCCTCGTTCGGCGCGCAGCCCTATGCATTGGTTGCAACCAGCAAACAGAACTTTGGCGCCGGCCAGAACGCTGGCGAACTAGGCGAAGCCAACGGCGCTACATTGTCCGGCGTGGTCTTTGTCGATCGCAACCGCAACGGCGTGCGCGATGCCAATGAGCCTGGCCTCGCCAATGCACGGGTGATTCTCCAACAGGCTGGCGGCGGGTTGAGCCGGCAATTGACAACCGGCGCCGAAGGCGGTTATCAGACGACAGGCTTGCCCGTAGGACAATACGCCCTCACCGTGCTGCTGCCGGCTGGCTATGAGCTGGGAGCGAACACGCCCGCCAGCATCGCTGTGACGGCCGGAAACAACAGCGCGCCCGCCATCGCTGCCATCGAGAGCGGCTCCGCTCAACAGCAGCTTTATCTGCCCACGATCACGCGCTGAGTTTAGCTGGCGCAGCCGTCGCGCGTCGCCGAGAGGCCAGATAGCTTCCCGACGATGCGCGACGGCTCTTTCCTCGGAACATTTGCCGCCTCCGCGCCGTCACCGGTGCAGCGAATCGTCTACTCGCTCTCATAAGGAGGCAAAGATGCAACCCTTCCGCCGTAATTTCATCCGTATCGCATCCTGGTTGATTCTAGTCACTTTGCTGGCGGGCTATGCACCGCTGCATGCCCAGGTTGTCGACCCGCTTCCGCCCATGCCGCAGCCGATCCCGCTGCCGCCGTTCGACATGCCGGCGCCGCCCACCCAGATCGTGATTGCCCGTCATGCCGTCGACGCCGTGATCGAGGGGCAGGTGGCGCAGGTGAAGGTGACGCAGGTGCTGCGCAACCAGTCGGGGCGCGTAGCGGAGGGCGTTTATATCTTCCCGTTGCCTGCCGACGCCGCCGTGAGCGACTTCCAGATGACCGTCGATGGCGAGGTGCTCGAAGGCAAATTGCTCGACCGCGACGAGGCGCGGCGCATCTATGAGCAGATCGTGCGCAGCCAACGCGATCCGGCGCTCCTCGAATATCTCGACCGTGGTCTTTTTCAGACCAGCATCTTTCCGATTCCGCCAGGCGAATCGCGCACGGTCGATCTCACTTACACGCATCTGATTGAGCGGTCGGACAGTCTCTATCACTTCAACTATCCACTGCGCATGCCACATTTTGGCGTCACCGCACAGGAGATCGATGTGCGCGTTGAGGTGCGCGATCTGCCCGGCTTACGCACGATCTACAGTCCGAACTACCCGATCACGGTCGAACGCAGCGCCGACGACCGCGCGCTGATCACCTACAGCGCGCCCGCCGACAAACCAGCCAGCGATTTCGACCTCTACTTTGGGGCCGACAGTCAGCTTGTCGGCATTGACTTGCTCTCCTACAAGCCGGCGGGCGAGGATGGCTACTTTGTGCTGCTGGCGGCGCCCTCGATCGAAGCAGCCGCCGACGCGATCGTGGCGCGCGACATTGTCGTCGTGCTCGATGTCTCCGGTTCGATGCAGGGCAAAAAGATTGAACAGGCGAAGGACGCTGTGCGCTATATCGTCGACCAGCTCAACCCGGAGGACCGCTTCAACCTGATTGCCTTCAGCACCGGCGTCTCCCTTTGGAAGAGTGAGTTGCAATCAGTTGAGGCCCAATCAATCAAAAGTGCGCTTCGCTGGATTGGCGATCTACGCGCCGCCGGTTCGACCGACATCAACCGTGCGTTGCTGGAGGCGCTGGCGCAGCTTGACGGAAGTGAATCAACGCGTCCGGCGACCATCCTCTTCCTGACCGATGGTCAACCAACGCAGGGCGAAATGAATGTTGACGCCATCATTCGAAACGCCAGGAACAACCTGCCGACCGAACGCACACCGCGACTTTTCACTTTTGGCGTTGGCTACGATGTCAACACCGATCTGCTCGACGTGCTCGCCGCCGACCTGCGTGGAGTCAGCCAGTATGTAAAACCAGACGAGCCGATCGACGAAGCGGTGAGCGCCTTCTATGCGCAGGTCAGCACGCCGGTGCTCGCCGATATTGCGATCGACTTTGGCGACGACATCACGGTCGACGATCTCTATCCGTATCCGCTGCCCGATCTTTTTGCCGGTCGTCAGCTTGTCGCCGTCGGGCGCTATGACCGAGGAGGAGAGGTGGAAGTGTCGCTTACTGGACAGGTCAACGGCAAAGAGCGCACGTACATCTACCCGGATCGCGCGTTGGCTGAACGTGGAGGCGAGCCTTTCGCGGCGCGACTCTGGGCGACGCGCAAGATCGGCCATCTGCTCGCCCAAATTCGGCGCAGCGGCCCCGACCCAGAGCTGGTGCAGGCTGTCACCGAGCTGAGCTTGCAATACGGCATTGTTACACCCTACACCTCCTATCTGGTGTTGGAGCCGGCGCTGCTCGAGGCGCCGGCGGCAGCGCCGTCCGCAGAAGGCGATCTGTCCTTTGCCATGCCCGACATCGAACAGTTGCGTTCGCTGGGCGCGGCCGCCGCCAGCGCCATGCGCGCCGCGCCGGCCGCTGGCGAAGCCGCAGTTGTCGCCAGTCAGGCGCGCATCGAACTGTTGCAGGCTGAGACCGTGCGTCAGTCGTCAGAGATGCGCTATGTTGGCGGGCGGACGTTTGCGCTGCGCGCATACATCACCGCCGATGATGGCAGCCGGCTGGAGCTGTGGGTGGATACGCAATACGACGAAGCGATGAAGGTGACGACTGTCGAATTTGGCAGCGACGCCTACTTCGACCTGCTCGACGAACCCAACATGGCGCAGTGGCTGGCGATCTCGTCGGAGTTGATCATCGTGACAGGTGAAGAAAGCGCAGTGCGCATCACCACCTTAACAGTAGAGGAGTAGAGAAGAGGCGCAGCAAGTCTAGAGGAGCGAATGTTTGATCAAACCGGCAATCGTGTTGAATCCCACTCGAAAAAGGAGATCGCGCCGGTGAGATGCTGCGCCAACTGCGTCGCTATCCTCAGTTGTGTCGGTGCATCGGCAGTGGCGTAAAAGGCGCGTGCAAGCATTCCAGCCAGCGCGTCGAGTTCGTCGAGCGCAGCCAGCAGCGCCTTCTGGCGCGGGAGATGCCGATCGTGCGCCAGAAACGCGTAGTCGACCAGGTTGCTGACAGCGTGGTGCAAAATCAGCGACGCACATGCCGGGTCAGTCTCGATCAGGTCGCGGGCGTTGTCGAGCGCATCGGCGATCAGATAGCTGCGCCAGCGCAGCGCGTCGGCGTCAGGTGACGGCGGCTTTGCCAGCCACTCCGCCGCCTCCTGGCGTAGCTCTGCAAGCGCCGGGTCGCGATCCAGCACGACGACCCCGCTTGTCAAAATGTGCGCCGTGACCGGGCGAGCGGCGTTGTGCTCCTCCTCGAAATAGCGGCGCACCTGCTGCGGTGGGTTGATGAAGATCTCGAAGGGGACGCCGTGATAGCGTCGTTGCAGCCGTTGACGAAAGAGGGCGTGATGTAGCACGTAAAGGTCGATGTCGCTTGTCGGTCCGCCCTGCCCACGCAGGATGCTGCCTGCGGCGATGATGGCGAACGGTTCATAGTGCGTCAGCAGATCGTCGACTGCAGCGCGCAATGCATCGGCGTAGGGCGGCGGCAGCTCAGGCCACATCGTTGAACCGCTTGCGCAGGTAAAAGTGCCCTGCCACCGCCAGAAACGCCATTTCGATGGCGTTCCACCAGAAATGTACGTCGAGCCGCACCGCCGTCGTCAAGCCGGGGATCGTGCAAATCCAGGTGCCGCGCGTCCACTCGCTGCGCGCCAGCCAGCCATCGCGCCCGACGATGCCCGGCAGCCCCTGCGCGGTGACATTGAGCACGTCCATCGCCGTCAGCTCGCGCAGGATCATCTGATAGCGAATGAATGTGTAGCTGTGCTCGACGGTGTGGAAAAGAGCCACGACAAAGAGCAGCCACATCCAGACCCCGCGCATCCCACCAAACATCAGCGCCACGACCGCGATCAACACCAACCAGTTCCACACAAAATGCACCCACTCGGCATTGGCAGGCGAGAGCAGTCCGTTGGACTGACGCATGGTCAGGTAGAAGAGATGGTATTGCGTCCATTGCACCAGGTGTTCGACTGTATGCAGCCCCTGCGCCGTGACCAGAATCGACAGCCCCATGATTGTCGCTCCATAACGGCGATGGTCATCGCGCCACTTGAGCATGCCCGCCGGCAGCAGGACGATCAGGGTCAGCGCCGTGGCGCCCCACAGCGGCAACCATCCCATCGCCACCGCCAGATAGCTGACAATCAACCCGACCGCCAGCGACGCCAGCACGAAGCGCGTGTGTTGTTTGGGGTTGAGCAGGCGCAACAGCGGAAAGGCTGTCTGGATGTCGAGCAGTTGCGGTGTGGCAAGAGTTTGATGCGTCATGGCTGTAACTCCTCTTGAAAACTATCGCGTCACCTTCAGCAGACTGTTGCGCAGCGGTGCATCGACAAGCGAAACTTCGCCATCGGGCCACTCGATCTCTAGCCTATCGAGCCGCGCCTCCGCCGGAAAGCCGAAATGAACGCGCACCGGGTCGCCGGAAAGATAGCCGCCTGACGCCCTCACATCGCGCCGCAAGACGCCTTTGTCTGTGTGCAGTGCAAGCTGTGCGCCGATCGCGTTGATATTCTGACTTCCTGACCACGCCAAGTCTACTTGAAGACTGGCGCCGCTGCAAAGCTGATTCTCGTGTACGTGTGCAAACCCGCGCAGATTGTTGACGACAATGTCGAGATCGCCGTCGTTGTCCATGTCCGCCATGATCATGCCACGCCCGCTCGCCGTCGAGCCAAGCTGCCACTGCGGCGCACTGTCGAAGCTGCCATCGCCGCGGTTGCGGTAGGCTTGATTCTCCTCGACCAGTTCGCTGTTGTGCAGGTGACCGAAAAGGTCGGTTGCGATCATGCCGTTGACGATGTACAGGTCGAGATAGCCGTCCTGGTCCAAATCGCCGAAACGCGCATCCCAGCTCCAGCCCGACGCATCGACCCCGCGTGCAGTGGCCTGGTTCTGCCATCGCCCTTGGCTATCGCGCTCGAGCAGCACGTTCGCCATGATCTGCACATCATCGGCGCGGTGATGGGGCACCAACTGGTTGATCACGGGCACCCACATCGCCAGCGTGCGTGGTGAAATGTCGTAGGGGTTCATGTCAGTCGTAAAGAGCGTCAGCTTGCCATCGTTTGTCAGGTCGCCCCAGTCGGTTGTCATGGTGTTATATGACGTTTGTGTGAAGAGGAAGATGCGCTGCCAGCCGTTGGCGTTGTACTTCCAGATTTTGTCATCAAGGGCAAAGTCGTTGCCGACCCAAATCTCAGATTGGCCGTCACCGGTCAGATCGAGGATTGCAACGGAAAGCGCCTCAGCATGGCGGTCGAGCACCTGTGCTGTCCAGACGCCCTCGTCCTGAAGATAAAGTACAATCCCCACCTTGGGATCTTCCTCCGGCGGGTCGATGCCATGCTGCTTGAGTTCAGCACCATAAGTGCCGGTGACCAGGTCCAAATCGCCATCGCCGTCGACATCACCCCAGGCCATGGCATAGGCGTAGTGGTCGACACCAGGAAGCGAGGAAAGTTCAAAGATAGGGCGATGGTCAGCGGAAGAAGCCTGACTGTCATCAGCGCCCAGGTTACGCCAGTAAGAGACGCCAGCCAACCCACGATGAGTAAAGACAATGTCATTCCAGCCATCAGCATCCACATCAACGATGGCAACGCCGCGTGCAAAACGGTCGTCAAGCGATGCGCTCGTAAAACGGAGATTACCTTCATTCCAGAGGATTCTACCCTCGCCGTCCACACTGGCAAACGCCAGATCGATGTCGCCGTCGTTATCGAGGTCATTGGCGGCGACGCCAGAGCCGTTGCTGATGTAGGTGCCGATCTCGCGCAGCCGTATCCCGGTGGTGAAGTCGAGGCGATGGGTAACAAATGCGCCGCGACAGGCATCAGGTGCCAGCAGCGGCGCTGTCGCTAATGTTACAGACGCGGTGGACGTTGGAGGTGTATGCCTCACCGCTGGCGTGTGAGTTCCTTGAGCGCTGCACAGACAGCCAGCCAACAATAGCGGGACGACAAAACGCGCCAGCGGCATAAAGTCGCTCCAGAGATAACTAGCCTTTTAGACCAGTCGTCGAGATGCCTTCGATGAAGGTGCGCTGCGCAAAGATGAAGATCAGAATGATCGGCAACGCGACCAGGGTGCTGACCGCCATCAAGTGCGGATATGCCATCGAGGTTGTCCCCATGCTTGTCGCCAAAGTGCGCAGGCGGTAGATCGCCAACGCCAGCGGCTGCATTGCCTCTGAGTTAATGTAGATCAACGGACCCAAGTAGTCGTTCCATGACCAAAGGAAGCGGAACAACAACACGACGGCGATCGCTGGCTTCGATAGTGGCACGATGATCCGCCACAGAATACCAATCTCACTGGCGCCGTCGATGCGTGCTGCGTCCGACAGTTCTTCCGGGATACTCAAAAAGAACTGGCGCAGCAGGAAAATGAAATAGGCGCTGCCAAACAGCGAAGGCACAACAAAGGGTAGATAGGTGTTGATCCAACCCAGATTCTTGAAGATGATGAAGAGCGGCACCATCGTTACCTGCCACGGTAACATCATCGTGGCGATGCAGACCCAGAACAGGGCATCACGCCCTCGCCAGGGAATCTTGGCGAAGCCGTAGGCAACGACCATCGATGAAACCAGGGTAAAGATTGTCACTGGGACCGAGTAAAGAAAGACCGAATTAAAAGCGGCCCGGTTGAAATCATAGCGCATCCAGCCATCGTAGAAGTTGTTCCAAAATGCTGGATTGGGGATCAGCACAGGCGGTACAGTATAAATCTGCGGATCATCTTTGAGCGCAGAAATGATCATCCAGTAGAGTGGGAAGATCCAGGTGATACCCAGCAAGATGAGCATTGCATAAACCAGGAACCGCGTGATCCATTTTGTGGCGGATAACGATCCAGTCCGGGTGTGCTGTTGCAGTTGCGGCTTGCTGCCCACAGTCTGGCTGGCACTCGTCATTTCTCACCTCCGTAGTACACCCAACGCGCTGACGAACGGAACAGAATCACCGAGAACACCAGGATGATCAAGAAGAGAATCCATGCCATCGCCGACGCCTTACCTATGCTGAACTGCACAAACGCGTTGCGATAGAGGCTCACCACATAGAACTCGGTCGATTTCATGGGGCCGCCGCCGGTAAGGACGAAGGGCAGCGTGAAATCCTGGAAAGCCGTGATGATCCCCATGATAAAGTTAAAGAGGATCACGGGCGTACACATCGGCACCGTCACATTCCAGAAGCGCGCCCAGGCATTGGCGCCATCCACCAGCGCAGCGTCGTAGAGTGAGCGCGGCACATCCTGCAACGCCGCCAGAAAGATGACAACCGCGGTGCCTTGCGCCCACACGTAGATCATAATCAGCGACGGCTTTGCCAGGTCTGGACTCGAAAGAAATGGAATAGTCGCCCATCCCATCGTCTTGAGGATGCCGTTAATAGCGCCATATTGCACATTTAGAATAAAGAGCCACACCATCGCAGCACAGACTGCCGGTACAATCGAGGGAATGTAGATGATGGAACGAAAAAACGTGCGGCCCCTGATATCGCTATTTAGCAGGTTAGCGATCAAAAACGCAACAGCGATGCCGAGCGGAACGCCAAATCCAACGTAGTAGACCGTGTTATACATGACCGTCCAGAAGTCCGGGTCGATAGTGAAGAGCCGGACATAGTTCGTTAACCCAATGAATTGTGGGTCGCGAATGAAGTCATAATTGGTCATGCTATAGTAGAGCGAGGCGAGCAACGGAAAGAGCGCAAAGAGCAAAAAACCGATCAGCCAGGGGGAAATAAAGAGCAGACCCAATATCTGGTTGCGTCGCTCGGTTTTGGTCATGCCCCGCCTGGGGGCGGTTGCGACAGCCATAACACCTCCGTAGAATCAAATCAAACCTTCCCGGAAGCTGTTGGCCTCCGGGAAGATTGAGCACACCCTGTCGCTTATCCCAGACCCTGCGCCTGCCACTCAGCCACAGCGCGCTTTTGTAGCTCGTCAGCGGCTGCCTGCGGGTCGATCAGATTACGGTAAACCTGCTCGCGCAATTCCTGATACTGCGTAATTACGAAATCGTTAATTGGGCAACGGCGACCAATCGTCCACTCGGTGACCTGAGGCCCGGCATCTACATAGAAAGCCAACCCTGGGAACTTGTTCTTATCGATCGTTGCAAGCCATGACTTCACGCCGTGAATCCAACCCACTTCGTTGAAGATGATGTCGAGCGCCGTCGGAGTCTGGAAGAATTCGCCGAGTTTGAATGCGCCGTCCTTGTTCTTAGCATCCTTGAAGATGACAACAGCATGCAGACCAGTCGCCATGATGTTGGCGTCCTTGCGGTCAGCCGGCACCGGCGCCCAGCCAGAACGATTGAACTGCGCCACCTCTGGTTTCTGAATCTGTGTCTCACCTGGATGCCAGTAGCCTTCGATGATCATATTCTGAACGCCAGCATTGAATGCTGCGCCCCAGTTGCCGTTGCCTTCAACCTGGCGCATGCCAGCAAACTGGTCAGGACCGGCGATGCGGATGAATTCACCCATCGTGTCCATACCTTCAGCAATGCGCGGGTTGCCAAGATCGAACGCACCGGTCTCCTCATCAAACCACTTGACGCCGAAGGAGGCGGCGATGAAATCTGGCTCGCCGGCCATGGCGTCGAAAGGATCGAGGCCAAATTGCAGCAGGTTGCCAGCATCATCTTTCTTGGTGAGCGCCTTGTGCCACTCCAAAACCTCATCCCAGGTTTTGGGCATTGTCGTTGCGTCGAGACCGACCTGCTCAGCGGCATTGGCATTGACATTGAGTCCCCACCAGTTGAAACACTCAATGCCCGGTACACCGATCATGCTGCCTTTGTAGAAAGCGCTGTTCCAGATGCCATCCAGAATATCGTCCGCCTTGAGAACTGTGCTGGCGTCAGCCATATCCTTGACATCGATCGTGGCGCCGCGCACAAAGAGGTTAACATAGGAAACATTCGAGGCGGCGTCTGGTGGCGTGCCCGCAGCAATTGCAGTCAACACCGGCTCTTGTCCGCTGCTGCCTTTGTACTCTAGGGTGGCGCCACCCATGTGCTGCTTGAATTCGTCAGTCTCAATGATCTTCTGAATTGCGGGATCCAGGTTGCCCCAACCAGTCCAGTACTGAATGACGGTTGGCGCGGCGGCTGGCGCAGCTCCATCGCTGGCAGCCGGCGCAGCGCTCGGCGCAGCCGATGGTGCACACGCCGCCAGCGCGACTGCGCCTGCAGTCATCGCGCCCCACTGCAGAAATTGGCGTCGGCTGATTCCACTCTTGTTCATGGCTAGGTCTTCCTTTCTTGATTCAATTTGGATTGAATGGACAGCGAATTGTGCGGGACTGATCAGATACTGGCTTGTGTCCACACGGAGCGGCGGAATGTCTGTACAAATCCACGAATTCGCGTGCCTGCGTACTCGACCGAAACTTTGTTGTGGGTGATAGTCGCAATCATACTCGCAATCGTTTCGATATGTCAAACGATCTTTTCATAGCACAAGGGTGTACTTTTCAAAAGAGGCCAGAGTTGCGACAGTTGCGTTCCGCCGTAGCATAGAACCAGCCGCAACGCCCGACAATAGAGAATTCAGCGCAAAGATGGAGATAGTTGTGTCGATTTGAGCGAAACGCCGCCGGAGCGTTCTTCTGCATTGAAATACACCCGACTGAAGCGGCGATCACGCCATTGCTGTGATCTGGCGCACAGCACTTTGTATCCTGAGCAAATATAACATAAAAATTGTCTCTGAAGGGAGGGCTCTAAAGGCGCACTTTGTGTGTGGACAAACTTATGTTGTAATCAAAACGCACCGTCATCTCCCTGACCTGGTGGGTGTATATGTCAGGAGACAGGTGGAGGTTGACAGAATGACGCTGAATCTTCACATCCAGCTCTTAGGTGATTTTTCGATCTCCAAAGACGGGCAGGAACTGTTGTCGGGGCGCAGCGCCACGCGTATGTCGCTATTGCTGGCCTATCTGCTACTGAAGCGCGACCACCGCCAGAGTCGCGAACAGATCGCCTATCTCTTTTGGAAAGACTCCACCGATGGACAGGCGCGTTCCAATCTGCGCAGTTTGTTGACCGCGCTGCGCAGACAGGCGCCGATGCTTGCCGCTCGCCTGCGCGTTGATGAAACGCATCTCTGCTGGTGCAGCGACCCGACGCAGGTGATCGATGTCGCTGAATTTGAGTCGGCGCTTGAACGCGCCGCAACCTTTGAGCAGGCGGAGAACATCGAAATTGTCATCGATGCCTTGAAGCAGGCAATTGCATTGTATACGGGCGAGTTGTTGCCGGCTTGCTACGAGGATTGGGTGCTGGCGGAGCGTCAGCGGCTGCAGACAGCCTATCTCGACGCCTTGCTCTGGCTGATCGAGCTGTTGGAAAGGACCGACCGCAGCCAGGAAGCCATCCGATATGCAGAACTGGTGTGGCAGGCCGATCCACTGCGTGAGACATCCATCTTGCTCTTGATGCGTCTCTATGCCTCTGTCGGCGATCGAGCGCGGGCGTTGTCTCTGTACGCCAGATGCGCCAGGCTGCTTGTCGAGGAGTTGGGCGTCGAACCTGGCCCTGCGATTGAGGAATTGCATCGACGCCTGTTGCAAGAGCCGGAGCGGGCCACAGCAACGCATCGCAATGGGGATTCCACCGTCAAAGTCGCTCATACCCGCATCGGGCGCGCCGAACAATGGGAAAATCTGATCGAGAGCTGGCGCACCGCATCCGCTGGCGCAGCGCACATTGTGATGTTGACGGGCGAAGCCGGCGTCGGCAAAAGCTACTTGGCGCACGAATTTTGCCAATGGTGCAGCGCACAGGGCGCCGCTGTCCTCTCGACCACCTGCCCACAGGCGCGCGCACCGGTCGTCTATGTAGCGTTGGCGCCGCTTTTAGCGTCCAATTGCCTGGTCCATCGCATCGAACGTTTGGACGCCATCGATCTGACCTCTCTGCAAATGCTGTCGCCGGCGTTGCGTCGTCACCACCCAATTCATCATGCAGAGGCGCTGCCCTCGCAATGGCAGCAACTTCGTCTCCAACAGGCATTGACCGCGCTCTTGACCGATCCTGTCGAGCCGACCCTGATCGTGATTGACGACGCACAATGGTGCGACGAACGGAGTTTTGAGTGGCTGCACTATCTGTTTGCGATGGAGCCTGCTGCTCGCCTGTTGGTGCTGATGGTGGTGGGCGAAGGTGGCCTTGAGGAGACTCCATTTCAACGCGCCAGCGCTGCGCTGCTTGCCAAAGGTCATGTCCGGCAGATCGAGCTGCAGCGTCTTTCCTTTGCAGAGACTGCTCGTCTTGCACAGAGCGTAAGCTTACAGCCCCTGGACGAGCGCACGATCGAGCGCCTTTTTGCTGTGTCGGCTGGCAACCCATTTTTCGTCGTTGAGCTGGTCCGGATGTTGGACGATGGATCCGCTGAAAAGTCAAGGCTGTTGACCGGCGGCGCACTGCCAGCCAGCATATCGGCGCTGGTGCTATATCGCCTGTCTGGCCTTTCCCAGGCGGCGCGACAGTTGCTCGACATCGCTGCTGTCGTCGGCGCGCAGTTCACACTGGCGCTCTTGCGTTGGATCGAACGAAAGCCGGCGAATGCATTGTTTGAAGCGTTGGACGAGTTGTGGCGCTGCGGCTTGATCGTCGAGGCAGGCAACGACATCTACGCGTTCAGACATGAGCTTGTGCGCCAGGTCATCTATCGCCAATTGAGCGATGTGCGCCGTCGTCATCTTCACCAACGCGTCGTCGAGGCAACCGCGGAGCTGACTCCCATCGGTCGGAATGGCATGTTCGCCGATGAAGGCAACCTGATCGCCGAACAATATGCGTTGGCGGGCAGCACCGGGAAAGTCGCCGATTTTTACAAAGCGTTCATGCAGGGCTATCCCAGCAACGCCTCATTCTTACGGCTCTCATCGTAAGGTTTTTATCCTGAAAATCCTTACGATTGGCGCTGAACCATGCGCTGATCGGCGATTCCCATTGCTGTTTTACTGCATTGTGGACCTCAATCATGCAGCGCCTGTGAAGCGCTGTAGTTGCTACACTGAGCCGTAAATCACCCTTGCCGCACATTTCTACACCGGAATCAGCGCATCTTTCGTTGCAGGTGAATCAATGCGAAAACCAACACGACGTGCTGTCTCCTATTTATTTACTGTCCGAGTTTGGCATGAGGATTTGGGGAACGGAGTGCGCGAATGGCGCGGCGAGGTGAGGGATGTCGCCAGCTCAGAGCAGCACTATTTTCGCGACTGGCACGCGTTGGTCGATTTCATCCAGACTTCATGCCATGCAGTTGAGCGAGATGGCGTCAACCATGATGTTGAGTCGGGGCGCCATTCATTGCTGGCGCCTTGAGCTTTGGGGCGACCGTTTCGGAACAAGCTTCGGGTGACTTCCACAACAGAAGGACGGATAATCATGCGCAATCGATTTTTTTTGCCGCAAATCGGCAGGGCGGCGGGTATGCTCGTGTTGGTCGGCGCAGCGTTGTTGTTCGTGCTGGCTGCGCCGCAGATCGGCTCCGGCGCGCCCGCCGCCGATAGCGCCGCCATCACGCCGGTGATCAGCTATCAGGGACGGCTGCTCAACCCGACCACTGGCGCGCCGCAAAATGGAACCTTCACCTTTGTGTTCCGGCTCTACAATGTCGCCGAAGGTGGAACTGCGCTGTGGACGGAGACCAAAGACATCGTCGTCAGCAACGGGCTGTTCACCACGCTGCTTGGCGACGTGACCGCGCTGCCGACCTCGATCTTCGACGGCCAGAATCTATGGCTTGGCGTCAAGGTGGGGACGGACGCTGAGGCCACCCCGCGCCAACGCATCGCCGCCACCCCTTACGCGCTCTACAGCGACAACGCCGACCGGCTGGATGGGCTGGACAGCGCCGCGTTTGCGACGGCAAGCCACATCCACGATGACCGCTATTACACCGAAGCGGAGTCCGACGCCCGTTTTGTCAACGCCACAGGCGACGCCATGGGCGGGTCGGCGGCGGGGCCGGTGCTGTCCGTCACGCAGACAGGCGCCGGCGTCAGCGGCTACTTCACCAGCACAGCTTCCTATGGCGTTCACGGCGAAACCGCCTCCAACGTCGACGGCATCGCCGGCGTGCGCGGTTCGGCGGGATTGCCCGGCGTCACGATTGCTGGCAAGTACGGCGTCTTGGGACAATCCGACACCGGGCGCGGCGTCACCGGCGTTAGCCGCGAGAGTAACGGACTCTATGGCTGGAGCACAAATACATGGGGCATTCGCGGCGAAGGGGAGTGGGGCGGCGTCTATGCACTTTCCTTTGGTGCAGGCAGCGATGCTATTCGCGGCGTCAATACGGCAACATCGGGCGCTTCATGGGGCGTCGTTGGGACAAGTGCATCGCCGACAGGCCGCGGGGTCGCTGGATTCAACTCGGCCACCACCGGCACGGCGGAGGGCGTCTATGGGAGCAGCAGCTCCACTGGCGGGCGCGGCGTCTCTGGCTATGCAAGTGCATCCACAGGCGCAACCTATGGTGTGTATGGGCAAAATGTCTCAGACAATGGCGCTGGCGTGCGCGGGGACAGTACGTATGTAGGTGTTTGGGGTGATAGCTCAGGCCGATGGGGCGTGTATGGGCGCTCAACCGGGGCAACCAATTCTTACGGTGTCTACGGCTCCGTCAACGCGGGAACTGGAAATTTCGCAGGATATTTTGCTGGCAACGTCAACGTGACCGGCAGCGTCAGCAAAGGAGGTGGCTCCTTCAAGATCGACCATCCCCTCGATCCGATGAACAAATATCTCTATCATTCCTTTGTCGAAAGCCCGGATATGATGAATGTCTACAACGGCAACGTCACGCTCGACGGGAGCGGCGCGGCGTGGGTCGAGCTGCCCGCCTATTTCGAGGCGCTCAACCGCGACTTTCGCTACCAGTTGACGCCGATCGGCGGGCCAGGCCCCAATCTTTACATTGCACAGGAAGTGCAGGGCAACCGCTTCTTGATCGCGGGCGGCGCGCCGGGGCTGCGCGTCTCGTGGCAGGTGACCGGCATCCGCCAGGACGCCTTCGCCAAAGCCAACCCGATCGTGGTGGAAGTGGACAAGCCGGTCGAGGAGCGCGGCGCGCTGCTCCATCCCGAAGCATTTGGCCTCGACCGCAGCTACAGCCTCGACGTCAGGTTGCACAACGCGCCGCTCGATCAAACGGCCACGCAAGACGCTGGCGTCGCCGCGGCGGAGACGCAAAAGGCGGCGCAGCCTGTGCTGCAGACGATCCAGGAGTAAAGTGGTTTCCAGGTGAGCACGCGACGACTGTAAATTCCGCCAACCTTCCTGGACGTTCTGAGCTTCCGGGAAGGTGAGCAGACTGCCATTTTCAGGGTAGGGTAAGCATTTGAAACGCCCAAAACTGCTCGGCACATTGATAGGCATTGTGGTCGGATTGACTTTGGCCGCCTACGCTCTTGCCCAGGTCTCCACCAACTTCGACCTGCGCTGGTGGAGCTTCGGCGCAGGTGGGACGCGCCAGTCCGCCAGCTATGTGATCCAGGACAGCGCCGGCCAGCCGATTGCGGGCGTCGCCACAAGCGCCAGCGTCCGGATCGAGAGCGGGTTTGCGGCGGGCGTCGTCAATCCGACAGCCACGCCGACGCCAACGCACACACCAACGAACACACCGACGCCGTTATCGCAAGCGACGCCGACCTTCACGCCCACCGCCACGCCGACGGTGAACGCTGCCCACGCCGACGCATTCGAGGTGGACGACACCTGTGCGCAGGCAAAGCCGATCGCCGCCGACGGCAATCCACAGCAACGCACCTTCCATCGCGCCGGCGACGTCGACTGGATACGCTTCAGCGCACAAGCCAATCGCACCTATGTGATCCAGGTCGAGAATGTTGGGCCAAAGGCGGACGCCGTCGTCTTCCTCTACAATTCGTGCGCCGACGCGCCGGCCGCCGCCGACAACAATGCGTTCGGTTCGACCGTCACCATCGAGTGGGACTCGACCAGGAACGGCGACTACTACATCCAGCTTCGCCAGTTCGATCCGGCTTTCTTTGGCGCCGACGCCAGCTATCGCGTCTCGGTGCGCGTCGATCAGACGCCGCCGTCGGCGCCGACCAACCCGCGCTGCATCGCCATCGACGCTACGACGCTGGCTGTGCAATGGCGGCGCAGCCCGGAGCGCGATGTCGTGCGCTACCGCGTTAACTATGCCAACGTCGGCGGCACTATCTCGGGCAGCGACGACGTGCTCGGCGGCGACACGACCTACTACCAGCTCGGCAGCCTCACCACCAACGACACTTATCAGCTGCGCGTGCAGGCGCTGGACTTCTCCAACAACGAAAGCCCGCTTTCCGGTCAGGTGCAGTGCACGGTGCGCGTTCCAGAGGACACAACGACGCCGCAGGTGACGATCCAACAACCAGCTGCATCGGGCGTCTTCACCACCACCGCCGCACAGGTCACGGTGAGCGGCATCGCTGCGGACGCGGGCGCCAACCTCAGCCGCGCAAATGTGCGCAACATGACCACATCAACTGAGCGCTGGGACTACACGCTGGAAGGCGCCAGCGATACGTTCCGCGTGACCGACCTGCCGCTGGCGCGCGGGGACAATACAGTGCGCGTGCAGGTGTTTGACGCCGCCGGCAACGTCGGTGAGCGCACGCTGACGATCCGTCGTCTCGGCGACAGCCCGGGCGCCGTGATCATTATTGCCGGTCACAACGAGACCTTCGGCTTGCAGACCAACATCTACAACTCGACCAACCGCGCCTATCGCATCTTTCGCAGCGCCGGCTTCAGCCCGGAGGACATCCACTACCTGGCGCCGGTGGCGCAGGACGCCAACGGCGACGGCGCGCCCGACACCCAGGCTGTGACTTTCAATCCCGCCGCCATTCAACAGGCGATCACGGTGTGGGCGAAGATCAAAGTGGGGCCTGGCAAGCCGCTCTTTATCTACATGATGGATCACGGCCTGTCTAATCGTTTTTGCGTCACCGGCTGCGCGCCTGGGAACAGCATCACGCCCGACGAGCTTGACGCCTGGCTGCGCACACTGGAAACCGAAAGCGGGGTCGAGGAGATCACAGTGATCTACGAGGCGTGCGTGTCGGGCAGCTTTATCCAGCGCGACAACCCGACGAGCAGCATCTCGAAGCTGGGGCGCGTCATCATCACCTCCACCGGCTTCGACAACAACGCCTACGCCTCGCCGCAGGGCGCCTATTTCTCCGATGCCTTCTTCTCGTGCGTGGCCGACAGCGGCGATCTCAAGCAATGTTTTGACGAAGGCCGCGCCGCAGTGCAGGCGACCGGCGTCAACCAGACGCCGCTGCTCGACGACAATGGAGATGGCGTCTTCAACGCTGGCGATGGAGCCGTTGCGCAGAATCGCCACATCACGCGCTTCTTCAGCGCGGTGCGCCCGACGATTGTGGGCGTCGATGTGCAGCGCAGCGGCGCCAACGGTGTGCTGAGCGCCCAGGTGGATGCTGGCGCAGAGGCGGTGGATCTGGTGTGGGCCGCGGTTTTCCCGCCCTCGTTCGAGGAGCCGACCGGTGTGACGCTTAACCTGAACGTGCCGGTGGTGCGGTTGGAGCCGGTCGCCGGTCAAACCGGTCGTTTCCGCGTCAACTATCCCAACGGCTTTTTGGAAGAGGGCGACTATCGCATCGTCTTCTACGCCCAGGATCGCGTCGGGCTGAATGCACTGCCCAAGCGCGAAGGCGACGCACCGCTTGATGACCGCAATCTCTATCTTCCCTTGATCACGCGTTGAATAGTTCCAGTGTTGTTAGCTGCGGTTCGTAATTGTATTCCCTGTCCGGTTCAGAGCAGTAGAGGCGGCTATATGGAGTTTACCAAAAGGAATCAGGCATGAAGAAACGAGCTGTTTGGGTTGGCGCGCTTGTGTTGATAGCCTGCGCTCTGTTGATCTATGAACGGGTCGCGGTGGCTCGCCCGGCGCCGACGCTGACGGCGACTGACCTGCTCGGCGCAGTGCGTGTGCGCGATGTGGACGCTGGCGCGCCTTCGTTGCGCAGCGACCGGCTTGTCTTCAACCTGACCGGCGTGCAGCCGCCGCCGTCGGGCTTCGCATTGCAAGCCTATCTTGCCGCCAACGAGAATGGATTCTTCTGCGGTGAGCTGTCGGTGAGCGGCGGCGCGGTGAATGCTGTGCTCGATTATCCCGGCGCAAATTTGATCGAACGGTATGACTCGCTGCGCATGATGTGGGAGCAGGAGGTTTTTGCAGCGACGCTGCCCGCCGCAGCCCTTGCCTTGATCCGCGAGGTGGTGGCGCGCGCAGACGACACGCCGGTCAAAGTCGGCTATGGCGTTGGGCTTGTCCAGGAGGCGCGCATGTTGTTGACGCACGCCAACCTGGCGCGCTCGTCGGCGGCGGCGGGCAGCCTGGCCGGCGCGCGCCTGCACACGGAGCATGTGCTCAACATTCTCTACGGCAGGGACGATCCGCGTCACGGCGACTATGACGGCAACGGTGTGGCGGAAAACCCCGGTGACGGCTTTGGCTTGTTGCGTTATGCAGCCAACGTCGATCTCAATATGCTGACCGCCGCCGAAAGCGTCGGCGTCACCGATCACATCTTCAATCAAGCGGTGGCCGCCAGCGCCGTGATCGGCAACTTGGCTCCTGCAGACGGTGGAAACACCTGGAGCGACCAGCTCGTGGTGCAGGCTACGCAGGTGTTGGCGTCTGGTTCCGCCGCTATCGCGCTCACGCCGTCGACGACCGCGCGCGATCTGGCGACGCGCATTGTTGACGGCATCGATGCCAACAGCAACGGCGTGGTCGAAGAGATCGCAGGCGAGGGCGGCGCCGTGACTGCCTTCACCGCCGTGCAGCGCGCCGCCGACTACTTCCCGCCCGGCCCGATCACAGGGCTTGTCGAACATGGCGCATCGACCAACAATCCGACCAGCGACCGTATTCTGATCGCGCTGGACAATGTGCCGGCGCCGCCGGGAGGATTCACATTGTGGGGGTATCTCGTTGCGTCGAACGGTGAACGATTGCTGCTGGGCGAGCTGCCGTGGAGCAACGGCAAAGTGGAGGCAAGTTTCGCATATCAGGGCCGCAACCTGATCGCCGAGTTTGGCGCGTTTCGGCTGGTGCGCGGCGCAATCTATGCCGAAGACAAGCTGCCGGTCGCGCCATTGACGGCGCTGCGCAAGGCGTTGGCGACCGCCGACGACACGCCCAACCGCATCGGCTACGGCGTCGGGTTGATGCAGCAGGCGCAGTTGTTGCGCGATCTGGCTGCTCAGTCCAGCGCGGCCGCGCAAGCCGACAACCTGGCATTAGCAAAACAACGCGCAGGAGAAGCGCTCAACGTGCTTGTCGGCCCCAGCGATCCACGCTTCAACGCTGCGTTTGCCAACCCTGGCGATGGCTTCGGGCTGCTGCGCCACGCCGCAGGCAGCGACCTTGCGCTGTCGCAGGTGGCTGGCGACGCTGCGGCCACGGTCAATATGGCGACGCAGGCGCTTGCTGCGCGCACGGCGTTGGCGAATTTCGCCCCCGCAGCGGGACAGGGTGCATGGTCGGATCAGTTGATTACACAGATTCAACAGGTATTGGCGGCAAGCACGGCCGCTGCCGCCGCGCCCGCCGCCGGCCAGGCGGCGCTGCTGGCTGACCGCATTCTCAACGGTGCGGGCAGCGACGGCGGCGCGCGCGCGGCGTACCAGAGCAGCCAGGCGATCAGCGACTATTTCCCGACAGAGGCGGGCGCTTCGCAGCCAACGCAGCCGCCTGCGCCCGGCGTCAACCCAGACGCTTTTGAAAACGACGATGTGTGCAGCCGCGCCGTCAACATTTCCACCGAGGGCGCGCCGCAGCGTCGCACCTTCCATTACGAGGGCGACCAGGATTGGGTGCGTTTCACCGCGCAAGCCAACAAGAGTTATATTATCGATGTGACCGGCGTCGGCGCCCTGGCTGATCCTGTCATCTTCCTCTATGACGCCTGCGACGCCGCGCCCGGCTCCTTCGAGAACAACGCGTTCGGCAACAGCGTGCGTCTGATCTGGAACGCCACGCGCAACGGAACCTACTACATCCAGTTGCGTCAGTTCGATCCCGCAGCTTTTGGCGTCAACACAGAGTATGACCTGCGCGTGACGTTGGATACGACGCCGCCGTCGCCGCCGACCAATCTGCGCTGTCTGGCGATTGACCAGAATACACTGGCGCTGCAGTGGCGGCGCAGCCCCGAATTCGATGTGGCGGGCTATCAGGTGACATTTGGCAACCAGGCCGCCACCGACACCGGCATTCGCGATGTGGCCGGCGCCGATGTGACCTTCATCGAACTGGGCGGGCTGACGCCCAACGAGCTTTACTTCCTCACCGTGACCGCACTCGACTTCTCGCGCAACGTCAGCGCGCCGTCGGGCGAGCTGCAGTGCCGGCCCGTCCAGCCCGCTGACGCGACGCGACCGACGATCGGCGCACTGCAACCCACGGCTGCGGCCGTCTTCACAACCACAGCGCCGGCGCTGACCTTCAGCGGTGCAGTGCAGGACGCTGGCGGCAACTTGAGCCGTGTACGTGTGCGCAACGCCAGCATCAACCAGGAGCGCACCGACTTTACGTTAGCCGGCGCCGCGGCCGAGTTCCGTGTGCAGGATGTGCCGCTGCGTGTGGGCGTCAACGACGTGCGCGTCACCGTCTTCGACGAAGCCAACAACAGCACCGAGCAGCGCATCGAGGTGCGTCGTCTCGCCGACAGCGCCGGCGCCGCGATCATCGTCGCAGGGCACAACGAGACCTTTGGCTTGCAGACCAACATCTACAACGCCGCCAATCGCGCCTACCGCATCTTCTTGAGCGCGGGTTTTGCCGCCGACGACATCTACTATCTGGCGCCGGTGGCGCAGGACGCCGACGGCGATGGAACGCCGGACACGCGCTACGTTACGTTTGGGCCGGCCGCGGTGGAACAGGCGATCAAGCAGTTCGCCGCGGCGCGCGTCGGGCCGGGTAAGCCGCTCTATCTCTACCTGATGGATCATGGCTTTGCCGACCGCTACTGCGTCACCGGCTGCACGGCCGGCAACATCATCACACCCAAAGAGCTGAATGAATGGCTGCGCGTCGTCGAAGATCAGACGGGCGTCGACGAGGTCAACATCTTTATCGAGGCGTGCCAGTCGGGCAGTTTTCTCGACAACCTGGAAGGGGAGGCTACCAACCCGCTCAACAGCCTGGCGCGGCAGGGACGCGTGGTCGTCACCTCGACCGGGCGCGTCAACAATGCCTATGCTTCGGCGGATGGCGCGTTCTTCTCTGACGCCTTCTTCTCCTGTCTGGCGGACAGCGGCAGCATGAAAGCGTGCTTCGACGAGGCAGTCTCCGCCGTCGCCCTCACCGGCGTGGATCAAACCCCGTGGCTCGACGACAACGCCGACGGCGTCCCCAACAGCGGGGACGGCGCCACCGCCAGCCAGCGCACGCTCACCCGCTTCTTCAGCTCGGTGCGCCCGCGCATCGTCTCCACCGAGGTGACGCGCAGCGGACAGTCGGGTCTGCTCACCGCGGAGGTGGAGGCCGGCGCTGAGGCGCTGCGGCTAGTCTGGGCTGCAGTCTATCCGCCCTCATTCCAGGAGCCGACGGGCGTCACGCTCAACCTCAATGTTCCGATCGTGCGGCTGGAGCCGGACCCGACGACGCCGGGGCGCTTTGTGTTCAACTACGTCGATGGCTTCACCGAGCAGGGCGACTATCGGGTCGTCTTCTATGCCCAGGATCGGCTGGGGATCAGCGCTCCGCCGCGGCGTCATGGCGCCGACGGGCAGCTTTATCTGCCTGTGATCGCACGGTAGTTCCTGATAAGGATGATAGTAATGTCGAGTCAAGGATCGTTGCTGCAAACTATCTGGCGTCGAGGCGTGCGCCGCAGGCTACTGTTCGGGGTGATGGCGCTGCTGTTGAGCGCGGCGCTGGTCTGGCTCGGTCTGGCTTCT
>BOKO01000029.1:0-22500 GCA_016861025.1 Chloroflexota bacterium | reverse complement strand
GCTCAACTACGAGATGCCGGTGCTCAAGGTGCAGCCGTTGAGCCTGGATGAGTCGTTGAGGCAGGCTGACACGCTTGGCGCCGCGTTTGGCGTCACGCTTTCGATTCCGATCAGCGACAACCAGGCGCTCATCGAAGTCGCTTCCAGTCTGGGCGGCGAGTTGGAGATGGATGTCGAAAATGGTCTCTTCCTTTATACTGACACTGCTAACCTCTGGAAGACGGAGGGCGAACTCAGCGTGATGGCAGCGGCTGGCGCGGCGATGCAGGCTATCGACAACGATGCCGCCAAGCGCATTGCCGATGCGTTCCTGCAACAGCATGGCTTGACGCGTGAGGATGCGCAGTTCTATGAGGTGGCGGCGGACACGGAAACGACCATGAATCAGAGCGTCACAGCCAGCGGCGAAACGGTCGTCACCTTCGACGAACGAATCACCAATTATCAGGTGATCTATTCGCGCATATTCATGTACTCGCCAAGTGTCAGCGCTGGAGCCGTCACCCAGCCCGTCGAGTTCTCGGTGATGGGGCCTGGCTCCAAGTTCAAGATCTATGTGGCGACGGAAGCGCCGGTCACTCCTTCCTTCGCCGATTTCGTCAATCAGGCGGTGATCGGCGGCATGGGTGGCTATCGTCAGCTGCAGACGACCCCACAGGCAGCGGCGGCAGGTCAGCTCGAGATGGTGTCGATGCTGCCGGAGACGACGATTGCCAAGCTCTTCGAGCACTTCGAGAAGTATGTGGCGCTTGACCAAATCCCGTTGTCGCCTGAACACCTGATCAGCCGCGAGATCGTGAGCACGACGCCGGCGTACTGGGAGGGGCCGATCGGCTTCGGGCAGACCGAGTTAATCCCGGTCTATGCGTTGGAGGTGAAGAACACACTCTCCGACACCGTGGGCGGAACCTACGTCGTGTCGAGCACAACCTACATCCCGGTGGAGCCGAGCCTGATGGCGCCGCTGGCGCGCATCTCGACCACAGCCGACCTGAACGCACCGGTGACGCCGGGCGCAACGATCATCTTCGAGGCGCTCGATGCCTCCAAGACGCTGCTGGAGCTTGGCCTTGATCCAGACCCTGACAACGATCCGCTCAACTTCGTGCTCGGCTCCGGCGAAGTCACCTACGCCTGGTATCTCAACGAAGTCAGCGACGAGACGCGGCTTGGCACCGGTCGCACCCTGAACTACATCGCCGACCCTGCTAAAGACTTCCAGGGCAAGGATGGTGGCTTCGGTTCGCAGCGCATAATCCTGGTCGTCGAAGACACCGGCAAGGGAAGTGAGCCGAAGATCAGCCAGGCGGTGGTGACGCTGCAAAGTGTGCCGCCGCTGTTCTTGCCAGCCGTGCAGAGGTAGTGTGTTGGATCTGTAATGCCCCAAGGTTTGCCTGACAGCGATTGCGGTGTTGGGTGTAACGCGTTTCTGATAAATTGCTAACCCACCAGGAAGCGACCGCTTCCTGGTGGGTTATTCTGTTCATTGTAAAGTGATTTTCAGAGCGTAAGCATGCGCGCATGGGCGTTTTGCTGGCAGTGCAACATGCAGCCCGTCCGTATCGACGCTCCATTCCCGCGTTCCCTCTGCGCCGAGTAGCTCGACCGCAGCAATCCGCCGTCCCTCCAGCAGCGGCGACCCTGCGCGCAGCGACCGGATCGTCGCCGTCTCGCCCGGCCAAGTCAGGCAGATGGCGTAGAGCGCGTCGCCTTTGGTCGTGAAGCGGAAGTCCGCCGGCGTAAACGGCGCGCGCCGCGTGTCGGTGAAGGCGCCTTCCTGCACTTCGGTCGGACCTTCGCCGAAGATGCGCCACGGTCGCGTGCCATAGATCGCCTCGCCGTTGATCGCCAGCCAGCGTCCGATCTCGCGCAAGATCTCCTGCTCCGGCTCTGGGATCACACCGTCGGCGCGCGGCCCGATGTTGAGCAGCAGCGCACCGTTCTTGCTGACCACGTCGACCAAATCCTGGATCAGCGACTCGGCGCTCTTGTAATCCTGCGGCTCGACATAACTCCAGGAGTTCTTGGAGACCGACGTGTCGTTCTGCCAAAGCTGCGGGCGAATGTCGCTGAGCTGGCCGCGCTCGATGTCAAGCACGGCTGTGCCCTCCGCAAAGGCATTGTATTTGTAGTTGATGGCGACGCCCTTGCCCCACTCCTCGCCGCGGTTGTAGTAGTGCGCGGCGAAACGCTTCAGATATTCCGGGAACACAGCGTGGCCGATCCACCAGTCGAACCAGACAAGCTGCGGCTGGTATTTGTCGACCAGTTCGACGGTGCGCGCCAACCATTCTTCCAGAAATTCGGCGCTGGGATAGGGCCGCGAATCGAGCGCAGGCGTGTTCTGCCGTGTGCCGTCGCAATCTTCGTGCTGCACGGCCGGTCCGTAAAAGTCGGCGTAGGCGGGGTCCTGCACGTCGGACGGGAAATTGCGACCGCCGTTCATGAACCACCAATGCTCGGCGCGGTGCGTGGAGACGCCAAAGACCATGCCCCGCGCACGCACGGCCTGCGCCAGCTCGCCGATGATGTCGCGACGCGGCCCCATATGCACCGATGTCCAGCGCGAGGTGGAGCAGTCGTACATGGCGAAGCCGTCGTGATGCTCCGCTACGGGCACGACAAAGCGCGCGCCGGCCTCCTCGAACAAATCCGCCCATGCATTCGGGTCGAACTTCTCGGCGCGAAACAGAGGGATGAAATCTTTGTAGCCAAACTCGGTGTGAGGGCCGTAGGTCTTGATGTGGTGTTCGTACTCCGGCGAGCCCTGGATGTACATGTTGCGCGGATACCACTCGTTGGAGAACGCCGGCACAGCATAGACGCCCCAATGGATGAAAATGCCGAACTTGCCATCGATGTACCAGTCGGGAATCTCGTATTGTTTGAGCGACTCCCAGGTCGGTGCAAATTTCGGTGTTGCGGTCATGATCAGTTCCTGTGATACAAATGTTGCGGTGTTTGAATAGTTTAGCGGTTGAATTTTACTATAGTTGAAAATCCGGCGCCGGCGAGATGTGCAGCGAATGCGCAGGGGAGGCGGGCAGTGCATCAGGCACCGTCACCGCCACGCCGCCGTCGGTGGCGCGCCAGGCGAGCGCCGACCCGCCGAGCAGTTCGATTGTCGCGTCCGCTGTGCAGCGCAGCCCTTTGATCTCGAACGTCTGGTCAGTCGGCGTGTCGAGCAGGATGGCGTAGAGATCCCCCTCTTTTTGCGTGAAACGCACATCTGCGCTGGCGTCGGTCTTGCCGTCGGCCACGACCCAGGGGCGCGTGTCGAAGATGGCGGCGCCGTTGACATCCAGCCATTCACCCAATCCCAGCAGCCGCTCGCGCTGCAGCGCGGGGATCGTCCCGTCCGCCATTGGGCCGACATTGAGCAACAGGTTGCCGTTCTTGCTGACGATGTCCACAAACGAACGCACCAGATTCTCGACGGTCAGGTGTTGTTCTGGCCCCTCGTTGCGGTTATAGCCAAAGGATGCGCCGATGCCGCGGCAGGACTCCCACTTCTTTGCCCGAATTTCGGAGAAGGAGGCGTATTCCGGCGTCTCGAAGTCATGGAAGTTGTCGGTGACGATGTTGCCGTCGGCGCCAAGCTGGAAGCGCTGGGTGAAGCGATTATTGACGAGACCTTCGGGCAGTTTGTTGTAATACTCGGCAAAGAGCACGTTGAGGTCAGTCGCGGCCGGATAGGCAATGTCATTCCAGAGGATCATCGTCTCGTAGCGGTCGATCAGTTCGCGCCAGTGCGCATTCGCATAGTCAACGTAAGCTGGCATCTGCGGCACGGCTTTGGGGATATCGGCGATGTGCTGGATCACGGTGTCGTTGAAGGTCCAGTCCAATCCGCCGGAATAGTAAAGCGCCGCAGTCAGCCCCCGCCCACGGATGGCTTCCATGAACTCGCCGACCAGGTCACGGCGTGCGTGGTAGTCGGCAATAAATGGGTTGGGCGTGCGGCTCGGCCAAAGCGTGAAGCCGTCGTGGTGCTTGGTGGTGAGCACTGCATAGCGGGCATGGACGCGCTGAAAAAGGCTCGCCCAGTCGTCGGGATTCCACTGCTCGGTGGCTGCGTTGAACTGCGGCGCAAAGTCAAAGTAGTTGAAGTTTGCTCCGTAGGTTTCGTTGTGATAGCGCTGCGTTGGGCTGCCGTCGATGCGCCACGAATTCATGTACCACTCGGCGTAGGGATTGTTGGCGAACCATTTCGCCCAGTCGCCGGTTGCCAGGATGTCGCTCAGCTCGCCGGCCAGTGGCGCCCAGCCCGGCACGGAGTACAACCCCCAATGGACGAAGATGCCAAGTTTGGCATTGTCGAACCATGCCGGCAATGGATGGGTTTCAACGGATTCACGCGTCGGTTGATAGTGCATGACGCTTCCACCTCATGTTGGAATGCAATGGTTTTAGGGCAAAGTCATCTTTAAATAAGGCTATCATTCAACTTGACAGCCTGTCAATCGAGCGGCTTGTTTGAGGGCGCTTCACGTTTGGACAGAGTTTGCGTCGCAGGTCATCGCCCCCAGGCGACATGTCACGCCGGAGGCGATGACCTGCAACACATGCCTCAGCTATCCCTTCACCGTCAGCGGCAGGAACAACTCGAATGCATTCTCGCCGGGCGCATCGTTTTTTGCAATGAACGCCACATCATCCAAAAAGAAGTTGCTGTTTCCCGTGGCGTTGAGCGTCGCACGGAAGCGTAACGTTACAGTCTGTCCGGCGTGGGCGCTCAGGTCAATGCTTGCGAGCGTCCAACCGTTGGTGTTGCTCGACTGACATAGATCAAAGCTCTTGACCATCGTCTGGCCGACGAACACCTGCGTGTGATCCTGTCCGCAGCTATCTTCAGAACCGATCTGATAGTGGAAGGTCAGCATCGGCAGCACCGCCGAGATGACCACTGTCTGGCTCAGCTCGCCGACCTCATTGGGCGCGCCGCCCAGCCAGACTGCATACTCTCCCGAACGTGGTTCGACGCCTTGCAGCATCTGTCGCTCCATGATCAGCGAGCCAGTTCCGCCAAAATTGCTCGAAGTCTCTGTCCACACGCCATTTGCCCCTTGATCGAAGTTGCCGTTGCGCAGCTCGGTTGGCGGCGGTGGAGGCGGCGGCGCACTTGCCACACCAATGTGGGCGATGTAGACATCTTCCTTGACATTCTTGTGCGGCTGCACCACACCCGGCGTCGTCGGAAAGGGTTGCGCGTTCGATGAGTCGCTGTAGCCGGTGACGTAGGCTTCGCCGTCCGCCCTGACTGCGATGCCGCCCGCCCATTCGTCGAAATTGCCGCCCAGGTAGGTGCTATAGCGCAGGCTGCCGTCGGCGTTGAAGGCGGTCACGAATGCGTCCATGCAGAAGCGGTCGCTCCAGCCCAGACAGACGCCGCCCGCCAGATCGCGCTGGATCGCATCCTTGATCGGGAACTCCTTGCCGTTGGTGCTGCCGGTGACATAGATGTTGCCGGCAGCGTCCACATCGACGCCGCGCATGTACTCCTGATCGGTGCGTCCGGTCGAACCCAGGAAGGTGCTGAAGACGAACTCGCTGCCATCCGGCGTCAGCTTTGAGACAAAGGTGTGATAGTAGCAGTACGGGCTGTCGTCGATGAAATCGACCGGGCAGGTTGTCTGCACCGCATTCTGCGTCACCGGAAACTCGCTGGAGAAGGTGTTGCCCGCCACCACGATATTGCCGTCGTTGTCGGCGACGATGCCAACCGAACGCTCCTGCGACCAGCCACCCAGGTAGCTCATGTAGAGCACGTCGCCTGCGCCGTTGGCGACGATGATCACGGCGTCGTCACTGCAACCGCGATTTGGCCCAGAGCGACCGCAGGTCTGTTGGATTGCGTTGGTGGTCACCGGCAGGTTTTCGCCGCGCGTGCCGCCCGCCAGATAGATTTTCCCGTTTGCTCCAACCGCGACCGCGCTGCCTTCCTCGGCGTCCGCGCCGCCGTAATGGCGCTGCAGTAAGAATTGCGTCACCGCCGGGTCGATCTTGCGCAGCGCGATCTGGGCGCCGTACCAGGTCTCGCCTTCCTGCACCATCGGATCGACGCCGGTGACGTAGACATTGCCGGCCGCGTCGAGATCGATGTTGTCGCCGATGTAGAAGTTGTACATCTCGATGCCCAGGTAGGTGCTGACAGCCAGCCTGCCCTGCGCGTCGAGCTTGACGAGCACGCTGTTGCCACGCTCCGGTTTGGTCGGCATCAACGTCGTCCGGATCGGAAAGTCGCTCGAATCGACGCTGGCAGTCAGATACGCCTCGCCCGCTGCGTTGACGGCCACAGCCAACGCTTCATCCGTGCTGCGCCCGCCGATGTAGGTTGAGTAGAGAAGCTGCGTGGCGTCGGCGTTCAGCTTGCTCACAAAGATGTCGCTGCTGCCAGCCTGCGTCTGCCCCGACGCACCTGGAAAATCGAGCGAGAAGGTGGCGCCGACCACATAGACATTGCCCTGCGGGTCGAGCGCAATGCCGCGGCCATATTCCGTCCCGGAGCCACCCAACAATGTGCTGAAGACCAGGTCAGGGTCGATCACCAGCGCATAGCGGGGATCGTACTCGCCGATGGCAAAACCGTAGACGCCTGTGCTCGTCTGGCGGAAGCGCACATCGACGAAGCGCTGCTGGTCTCCAATGTGCTGCCATGCAACCGGCGCATGCTCGACGATCTCGCCACCATTGTAGTGAATGTGGAGGGCGCCGGATGTCGCATCGAGTCGTACGACTTCAGCGCCAGCATAGCGCCAGCGAATCAGCGTCGGGTCGGCGCCGGCCGCCAACGTGTAGGTGCCTTTGAGTCGAGTTGCATCACCGTTGTAGACCAGCATCGTGCCGGGATAAAGCTCGGCGTAGCGCACGCCAGCGTAGGTCGGTATGTCTGTCTGCCACGCAGCCGGGTTATTCCCCGCATAGAAATTGAAGACGCCCGGCAGCTTGTCAACGCCGTCGATGCGTCCATCGGCGCTGGCGCCGATGAACTCGACGGTGAACAGCGACGCAATGCGCTCCCCCTGTGTAGCAAGCATCGTGACGCCAGTGGCGCTGAACTGCAATCGTCCGCCGCTGACCTGCGCTTCCATCTGCACGTCCGGCGCGCTCTGTCCAACGTTGGGAATGAAGCTCAACGGCAGCCTGGGCGGAGCGACAGACTCAGCGCTTGTGACCCGTGGTTGCGCCAGGTTTGCCGGCATGCGACTCAGCATTGGCTGAATTTCGGTGATGCGGCTTGCCAATGACGCCACAAGCAGCATGCCTGCAAGCAGCACAAAGTGCAGCCGATGTGCGTAGGTTTGTTGATTGGATTTGCTGAAATACATGAGTTCCCCCTTGCTTCCCTGTGAATCATCGCGTACTTCGCCTGATGTGCGACTGTAATTTCACCAGAAAGCAAGGGCGGTTGACAGCAACAAAATGTTACAGAAAGTGCTACAGTTTTTGGGGGGCGCTGGTTAGGACGGGAAAGGATCAAGATTTGGCTGTGTCGTGCGCCACCACCACGCGCCCACGCTGTTGACCGTGCAAGATGGCGTCGATCTCACCGCTAAGTTCCGCCAGCGTCACATCACGGGCGATTTGTTCCAGCGCGTCGAGGCGCCAATCGTCCGCCAGCAGCGTCCAGATTCTATGCCGCTCTGCGATGGGGACATTGACCGAGTCAACGCCGAGCAGCTTCACCCCGCGCAGGATGAAGGGAAAGACGGTCAATTCGAGCGCCGGTGAAGCGACCATGCCGCACGCCGCCACTGCGCCGCCGTAGCGCGTCGCCTTGATCGCCGTCACCAGGATCGCACCGCCAACGGTGTCGATCACGCCCGCCCAGCGCTCGCGCAACAGTGGCTTGCCCGAGGCGTCGACGACCTGGCTGCGGTCGAGCACGCTGGCCGCGCCGAGCATGTGTAAGTAGTCAGCCTCGTTCGGCTTGCCCGTAGCAGCGACGACGGTCAACCCCAGCTTGCTCGCCAGCGCCACGGCGATGCTGCCGACGCCGCCGGTTGCACCTGTCACCAACACCTCTCCGCTGTGGACGTCGTGATTGAGCAACGCATCGACGCACTGCGCCGCGGTGAAGCCGGCCGTGCCCAGCGCCATGCTGTCGCGCAGCGTCAGCCCGGCCGGGCGTTTGACCGCCCACGCCGCCGGCACGCGGATACAGCCGCCAAAACCGCCCGGCGTGTTCACACCCAGGTCATAGCCGATCACGATCACCTCATCGCCGGGCCGGAACGCCTCGACCGCGCTTTCGAGTACGACGCCCGCTGCATCGATGCCGGGTGTGTGCGGATAGCTGCGCGTCACTCCGCGGTTGCCCGAAGCCGACAGCGCATCCTTGTAATTGAGCGACGAATAATGCACCTCGATCAGCAGATCGCCCGCCGGCAGATCATCGACGCTGCGCCGCACAATCGACCGCCGAAACGATCCATCCGGCTGTTCCTCGACCCACATCGCGTCAAAGTGTGCGCTCATGTCAATCCTTCCATAATAGACTTGGAGAGGGGAGACTTCACAATTGACAATTCACAATTCAGACTTGTGAATCTCTCCCCCTCTCCCTATCTCCCACTCTCCCCACCAAGCGCCCGAATCACCGCATCATGCAACGCGCCATTGGTGGCGACGCTGCTTAAACCGGTGACCGGATCGCCGCCATGCCAATCGGTGATGCGTCCGCCCGCGCCTTCGATAATCGGGATCAGCGCCATCAAATCCCACTCGTTCATGATCGGATCCATCATAATGTGTGCTCCGCCCGTCGCCACAAGCGAGTAGCCGTAGCAGTCGCCCCAGTTGTTGTAACGTTTGACGCGGCGAGTAAGCGCCTCGTACGCCGGCCCGTTTTGATGGTTGAAGACATTCCAGTGGTCGGTGCTGAGCAGGATCGCATCTTCCAGCCGGTCGCACGCCGCCACATGAACGGGACTGCCGTTGAGCCACGTCTGTTGAGCCACGCCGACCAGATAGTCACCAACGATCGGCTGATTGATCACGCCGATTGCGGGGCGGTCATCCTTGACGAGCGCGATCAACGTGCCAAACAGATAGGCGCCTGAAACAAACGCTTTGGTGCCATCGATTGGGTCGAGCACCCACCGATAACGCGCGTCAGGGAGATGGCTGCCGAACTCCTCACCGAGGACGCCGTGGTCGGGATAGGTGCGCTCGATCAGCTCGCGCATCGCCAGTTCAGCGTTGCGGTCGGCGGCGGTGACGGGCGACTCGTCGGCCTTGAGTTCGACGTCGAAACCGTTACGGAAGTAAGGGCGGATCACCGCTGCACTGACCTCAGCCAGGCGGCGGGCAAAGGCGAGCAGTTCTTCCTGCTCATCACGTTCAAGAATGCCACTGTATCGGATAAACTCTGTCATGGTAGGGTAGGCGTCAATGATCACATTCTATATCAGACGCGTCGCGTGCTCCGTGTTCAGTGCAGCGTCAAGTGGTCCAACACGAAATACGCAACACGCAACAAGATTTGCCAATAAAAAGCAGGCCGTCAGGATGCGTCCGGTTGAGGCGGATCAAAGTATTTTGCAAATTGGGGCAGAGCGTCCCCATCAATCAGGTCGGCGCACAGCCGCCACCAGAGTGTGTGCAATTTGTGTCCCATTGCCAACGCCTGCGTTCGCGCCAGCGCCTGTTGGAAGTTGGTGTGCGCGGAAGCGTCATTGCCGCGTATTGCCCATCCCAATCCGGCCAGGTAGAAATGAAGGGCGGGGATGTGGTCGCTGCGTTCCATGAGGTCGAGCGTGATTCGCAACCCGATTCCTTCACGGTCACCCAAATAGTAGTGCGCAAGGACATATTCTAGCAGATCGATATTTTCTTCTTCAGCAAGGTCTGTTTTGGCGATCTGTCTCCACAGACGTTCGGCTTCTTCAGCGTAGCCGAGATGATGACGGATATATCCTTGCCAGAATTTGCTCCGCATCGGGTGTGTCTGGTCGCGCTGCGCCCATTTCAACGCTTCTGCGAAGTGATCACATTCGATCAGCCGCAGGTAGAAGGACGCCAGATTCTCGTGATATTCTTTGTGCTGCGCCAGCGTGTATTCCATCCAGGCTGAGGCTTCGTCGAGGCGATTCTGCGCGGCTGCAAGCTGTGCTTTGCAGTAGCCAAGCATGGCGCGCAACTGTTGAATCCTGTTTGCATCCGTTGACGTAGCGCTCAACCGATTGACGTCGTGTTCTGCTTCGTTGACGCCTTCTTCCGCAAGATCAAGCCGGCCGTGCTGGATCGCTTCAATCACATACATCTGCCAGAGTTTTGGGCTTTCGCCCCGCACAGCTTCGCGCAGCAAGGCGAATCCTTCATCGACAGCCCCACTCTGAACCAGGGCCATCGCTCGATACCTGCGCCACGGGCCTATATTCTCAGGTTGAGCAAAGCGCTCGGCAAGCTCGACGCTGGCGAGCGCTTCATCGTAGCGTTGATGATAGAGCAGATAGGGCGCCAGGCTATCGATCGCCTCGAGCAGGATGTTTCTGAGGCGATGGTTGCCCGCACTGAGCGAGGCGTCAGGCATCTTTGCCAGGCGGTCGATCAAGTTTTGCAAGATCGCGCTGCCTTCCTGGTTGTGCGTCGCCACCAGTTGCTGCCCGCGGTAGAGCAGATCCTCCCAACTGCCTTTGACGGGCGTGAGCGGGACGACGGGTTTTGCAGGGCGTGTCGGATTATCCATCAATTTCTCGCTTGACCGTAGAGAGCAGCGTGTCAGCGCGCAGGTCGGGCACATTGTAGCAAGGGCCGCCGAGCGCGTCGGCAAGTTTTTGCGCCAACCCGCGGTCGAACGATGCGTGCTCCATGTTGATGACGATTGACTTGATGTGCGCCTGCTCGAACAGCTCGGCAATGCGGCCCGATTCCTCTTGCGCGGGCATTCCGGTCATGCTGACGTTGCCGGCGCCGTCGGTGAGCAAAATCATCAATGGGCGGATTTCGCTGTCGCGGCGGCGGGCGCTGTCGAGTACCTGCCATGCCAGGAACAACCCGCTGCTGAGCGGCGTCTTGCCGCCGACGGGAAGGTCTTGCAGCGCGCGCTGCGCCAGTTCGACGCTGCTGGTTGGCGGCAGAACAAGCCTGGCTTTGTCGCGCTGAAAGACGATCAGCCCCACCTGGTCGCGACGCTGATAGGCGTCGACGAGCAGGCTGAAGATAGCGCCCTTGGTTGCCTCCATGCGTTCGCTGGCGGCCATGCTCCAGCTGGCGTCGACCACAAAGAGGATCAGGTTGCCGGTGCGACGCACGCGCACTTTGCGCTGCAGGTCGCCCTTGCGCAGTTGCAACGCCAGGTCATTTTCCGCCTGGGCGTGGCGTTCGCTTTGATAGGGGGCGGCCGCGCGCAAGGTGGCGTCGAACGCAATGTCCTCCGGGCGGTCGCCGGCGGGGCGCGCTTTGATGTAGCGGCCGCGTTTGCGATCGGTGCGCGTGTACGAGCGTTTGCCGGCGCGTTCACGCGTCATTTTGTCGAGCGGCGTGTCGAGCCGCTTGGCTTCGAAGGTGTCGCCAACTTTGACTGGTTTGCGTGCGCCTTTGTTATCACCGGGCGATGAGCTTTGCTGCGGAGACGCATCCGGCTGGGCCTCGCCGCCCTCGCCAGCCTCCGGGCTTTCGTTCAGCTCCGACTCATCGCCCTCCATGCTTTTTTTTCGTCTGCCGTCGCCTTTCCTTCGCCCTCCTGCTGCATCTCTTCATCGCTGACTGCGTGTTCGGCCTCCGCGCGCGCCTGGCGCATGTTGGCTTGCAGCTGGTCGGGGTTGAGCACTGAATCCTGGAAAGGCTGTTTCTTCATGCGGTGCGGCAGCGCCAGCTCAGCGGCAAGCAGGATATCCTTGTCGTTGATTTGCAGGCGTCCGTCATAGGCGGCCTGGGCGCGGGCGGTCTTGAGGATCACGATGTCGGCGCGGTGTCCGTCGACCTTGAAGCTGGCGGTGAGCGCCGCAATCGTGTACATATCCTTTTCGGTGTATTTCACCAGCGGATACCGCTGTCGCGCCTCGAGAATGCGATTGCACATCTCTTGTTCAGTCTCATCGTAGGCGGCGGCGAAGGCTTCCGGGTCTTGCTCAAAGAAGACGCGGCGGCGCAGCACCTCGACGCGCTGTCCGGCTTCGCTGATGCCGACGACATCCACGGCATGGGCGAAACGGTCGAGCAATTGGGGGCGCAGGTCGCCTTCCTCTGGGTTCATTGAACCGACGAGCACAAAACGCGCCGGGTGTTGGAAGCTGATCCCCTCGCGTTCGACGACGTTGACGCCCATCGCTGCGCTGTCGAGCAGGAGGTCGACAACGTGGTCGTCGAGCAGGTTCACTTCATCGACATAGAGCACACCGCGATTGGCCGCCGCCAGAATGCCCGGCTCAAAATGGCGTTCGCCGCGCTGGATCGCCTTTTCGATGTCGAGTGTGCCCACAACGCGATCTTCGGTGGCGCTCACGGGCAGGTCGACAAAGGGCGTCGGCACATGCGTGACCGGCATTTCACCGCTGTGTTCGAGCCGCTCCCGGCACTCGTCGCAGAAGAGGTCGGGACGTTGCGGGTCGCAGTTGAAACGGCAGCCCTGCACGACCTCCAGCATTGGCAGCAAGGCGGCAAGTGCACGCGCTGCGGTCGATTTGGCGGTGCCGCGCTCGCCGCGGATCAGTACGCCGCCGATCTGCGGATTGATCGCATTCAGGATCAGAGCGCGTTTCATACGCTCCTGTCCGACGATGGCGGTAAACGGGTATGTCTGTCGCATGGCGTATTCCTTCGCCTGGTGCGCCGGTTCACAAGAATTATCCGGCGAGCATGATGACCAACGATTTTGCAGTTCCCAATTCGGCGGGCATCTGCCGGGCCGAACCGGTTCAGTCAGGGTGGACTCGATCACGACAGGGGCAAAGCCAGCTTCGCCCCTGTCGCCATTCTCTCTCCTGACCTGATTCATATTATACTGCACCTCAAAGATGAGCAACAAAATGCCGCCGCTTTTCCAGCAACCTTTTCGGCAGTGAAACTTTTTGCTTGTCATTGCGTATTGTCATTCGACAGCGCATGGGGCCGGCGACGACCAGCCTCCAGGAGAGAAGTGGGACTTGTGGTATGAATGAGCAGGAGCAGACCTGGGTGCAGCAAGCCCGACGCGGCGACCAGCGCGCGTTTAGCCGACTTGTCGAGGCATATCAACGCCCGGTCTTCAACTTGACCTACCGTATGCTGGGCAATGTAGAGGAAGCCGAGGACGCCGCCCAGGAGGCGTTTTTGCGCGCATACAGCCGTCTCGGTCAATATGACCCGGAGATGAAGTTTTCGACGTGGCTTTTCTCGATCGCCAATCACCATTGCATCGACCGCCTGCGCAAGCGGCGTACGACGCAGATTTCGATCGACGACAACCCGGTGCTGCAAAATCTCGAAGGCGATGAGCTGCGCCCGGAGCCACACGCCTTGCAGCAGGAAGCGCGCATCGAGGTGCAGACGATGCTCGACCGGCTGGCCCCCGAATATCGCACGCCGCTAGTGCTGCGCTACTGGGAAGAGATGAGCTACGAAGAGATCGCCGAGACGATGAGTGTGACAGTGGCGACGGTCAAAAGCAGGCTATTCCGAGCGCGCCAACAGTTGGCGGCGATCTATCAGCAACAGGAGACCACAGCGCCGCCCTCGACCCGTCAAGAGTCCCTGCCCGCGCGGCGAGCGCGTAGCGGCGACCGCTCTGATCGCAGCGTCGCCCGCCTATCAACGGCGCAGTTGGCGTTCGCCAGCGTATGAGCGAAGATGATGAGGTGAAATCATGAGCAACCGCATGATGGACGAAAAGGTGGAAAACAACGCCCAGCGCGTCGAAGTCGAGTTTGACTGGCTGATGTCGTTGGCGCTCGATGACCAGCTCGACGATGATGAACTGGCGCGGTTGGAGTCGCTGGCCGCTGAGAGCGAAGACCTGGCGCTGACGTGGAAAGCATGGCAATGGATCGACAGCGAGTTCAGCGCCACACCTTCATTGACGCCGCCTTCTGGCTTTGTGCAACGTTTTGAGGCGCGGCTGGCTGAACAGGAACAGCAGCGCCAACAGCGCGTTCTGTTGCTTTCGGCGGCGCTGGCGCTTATGGCGTTGTTTCTTGTCTTTTTATCAACGGCTGGCGTCGGCGCGTTTGTGCTGTTGACGCAGGGACACTGGATCGGCGAGCAGATTCGTCAGATGACGCTGGCTTACACGTCAGCCAATGTGTGGTTCACATCCAGCGTCGAAACGGCGGCGACGGTCGCGCAGACGCCGCAAGCACAAATTGTCGGTGCACTCTATGCGCTGGCGATGACGCTGATGGCGGCGGCATGGGTGTATCTCTTGCGCCGCAGCGCTCGTATTGATGAGAACGCCGCACACCTGAGCGCTGAGTGAGAATTGTAGCAATCGGTAAGAACGGGCGACACTCTGCTCTTCACAACAATTTGGATAGGATGTCTATGCGCTACATAATGGGTGTCAGACAGAATCGTTTCTGGATCGCTCCACTCATGTTGATTCTGCTGTTGGCGGTTGCCGTAATGCCGCTGCAGGCTGCCGCGCCCCAGGCGAGCGATCCACCGCAACTGGTGCAGCGTCAGGTCTTCAACGATGATCTGCGTGTGCGCAGCGGCCAGACCATTGATGGCGATGTCACCGTCTACCAGGGCGATGTCGTTGTGGAGCGCGACGGCGCCATCCGCGGCAATGTCGTCGTCTACAACGGCGATGTTGAAGTCAAGGAAGGCGGCGTAGTCAACGGCAATATCACCGCCTTCAGCGGCAAGATCGAGATCGACGGAACAGTCAACGGTTCGATCACTTCGTTGAGCGGCGATGTCAGACTTGGCGGCAGCGCAGTCGTCTCTGGAGACATCAGCGTCGTCAGCGGCGATATCCAGCAGGCTCGCGGCGCAGTCGTGCAGGGCAGCGTGCTGCGAGGGCCTGCGATCAATCTGAACCTGCCGCCGATGCCTGCTCTACCCGGCATGATGAATGTGCAGACGCCGCCGCGCCCGCCAAGCGCCACCGAGATATTCCTCAATCTGGTTGGGCGTGTACTGCAAGCGTTGTTGCTGCTGGGTTTGGCGGTCGGCGTCAGTGTGGGGTTGATTGCGTTGCGTCCGGCGTGGGTGGAAGAGACGCGCTCGATTTTGGTCGAACGCACGGCGCTGGCGTTTGCCGCAGGGTTGATCTTCAATCTCTTTGGGCTGGCATTGATCGGACTTCTCTGGATCACGGTCTGTTTCCGACCGCCAGCGATCCTGCTTGGCTTGCTCTTTGCCGCCATCAATTTTGCCGGGTTTGCCGCCGTCGGCGACGAAATCGGTCGCAAGATCGAAAATCGCCTGAACGTGCAGTGGGGAACGCCCTGGCGCGCCGCCGTCGGTGTAGTGTTGCCCGGTTCGGTGATCGCCTTCTTGTGGGTTCTGAGCGGCTGTTTTGGCTTCTTCGCCTATCTGGGCGCGCTGGTGCTCAGCTCGTTGGGTGTGGGCGCCATCCTGGTCAAAATGTTGAAGCTTGGCGAACCGCAGCCGACGATTGCGCCTGCACCGCCTGTGCACAGCGCTGATGTTTCTGCCCAAGCGCCAGTCGAGGCGACGTCGGCGGCAAGCGAATCGGTCGCGCCAGCTACATCTGCTGCACCCGATGACGCGTCTGTTGCTGTTGCTGTTGCCGAGCCAGTTGTGATTGAACCGGTCGCGATCGAACCAGCAGCGGAAACGCGCAGCGCCGAGGTCTCAATGACTGCGCCAGTCGTCGACGATTTCACCAAAATCAACGGCATCGGGCCTGTCTTCGACCAGCGGCTGAAGGAAGCGGGCATCATGACCTTCGCCGAACTCGCCGCACGCACGCCAGCCGAGATTGCCGAGATCATCAAATGGTCACAAGCGCGGGTTGAGCGCGCCGAGATCGTCGAGCAGGCGCGACGGTTGGCGATGGGCAATGTCTGATGAAGAATTGGAGGATTGTCAGTCGATAATATCGTCTGTCATTCAAATCGCACGCCCCATCGCCAGCCCTGACAATGCTGCACCTTCGACGCGCGGGGCGCCGAAAGCATCGCCGCCAACCAGCAACGGTGCGTGCGCCGCAATGCGGAGAAGACGTTCCGGGTGCAGCACGGTCGGCGCGGCGTAGCGCCAGCGCTTGATCTGCTCTTCCACAATCCAGGCGTCCGCCGCCAGCCAGGGACGCAGCGCACGCTCGAACGCCTCGCTGATCTCGGCGTCGGGCGCGTCGTAGTGCGCTGCGCTCCACTCGCCGCTGGCGTGCAAAGTGATCACGGTGGCTTCGGGCGAAATGCCCTTGCGCCGGTTGTCGGCGATCCAGGCGAAGTCTGCGTCGGGACGCTGAACTGCTCCAGGTTCAGGCAGATGCACGTCGCCCTCCACCACATACAACCCGCAGAGTGACGGCGCGTAGCGGATGCGTTCCAGGTCGGCGCGGTCGTCCGCCGCGAGCGGTGTGGCGCCGGCGTTGAGCAGCGCCAGCGTCTGCGGCGCCGGCGCGGTCATCACCACGGCGTCAGCGGTGAAGCTCCGCCCGTCCTCACTGGTGAGTCGCCAGCCGTCGCCCTGCGGCGCCACTGCCGTCACGCGCACGTTGGTGAGGATTTCTGCGCCCTGCACCGCCACCTGAGCGGCCAGATGTTTGGCAAGTCGATTCATGCCGCCGTGCACGGCATAGCGCGGATGGCCGTCCGGCGGCGCATCCGCCAGGCTGCCGTCGCTCCAGCCGTGCGACCAGACATAAACCATTCCCTCGGCGCGCCAGCGTTCGACCCATGCGCCAAACTCAGGATCGCGCACGGTGAAGAACTGCGCGCCGTGATCCGCCTGTCCTGCGCCGATACGCCGCGTCGCCAGCCGCCCGCCCACGGAACGCCCCTTGTCGAGCAACGTGACGCGCCGTCCAGCCGCAACCAGCACGCTGGCCGCCATCAGCCCGCTCATGCCCGCGCCGATGATGACGACGTCGCTGTGGTGGGTGTCGCTCATAAGCTTCGTTCTCCTTTGTCAGGTGTTGGATGGATAGGGAAATGCGGTTGCCCTCACTCAACCCAAAACACCCCATCCATCCCACCCGCCAACACGCCGCGTTCCGTCGCCAGGAAGGTGAGCGCAGGCGGGAGATCGAGCGGCGTCCATGCAGCGCCGTCGGCTGAGCGCCAGATGCGGTCGGCGTCGCTGAGCAGCCAGCCGCCGCCGGGCAGCGCCAGCAGCGCGTTGACGACTTCCGGCGCGCCGGCGACCGGCGCAAAGGTGTAACCGCCGTCGTCCGAACGCCAGAGACCGCCGCCTTCGGCGCCCGCCAGAACTGCGCCACCCGCATGAAAATCGGGGGCGACCGCCAGCGTCAGCACCGGCGCGGGCATCGTTGCGACCTGCTTCCAGCCGCGCCCGCCGTTGGGCGAGCGGTAGACGCCGCCAAGCGCGCCGGCAAAGACCGCCTCGATCGGCGGCCACGCGCCTGGCGGCGGCAGCGGCGCCCATGCCAGCGAGAGCACCTCGAAATCAAACAAGCCGAAGTTGCAGACAAAAAAGTCGCGGCCATGGTTGGCGCTGCGCAGGATGCCGCCGCCAGCGGAGCCGGCCAGGATCACGCCGGTGCGCGTATGGTCGGGATGGGGCGCCAGACAGACGACCGGCGCGGTCACGCCGTCCATCCAGCTCGCCTGCCAGCCGCCGTCGGGCGTAGTGTAGGCGACGCCGTGCACACCGCCGCCGACAAGCAGGCGTTCGCCGTTGTGCAGACAGCAGGAAGGCTGCGCGTCGGGCTGGGGAATGGCGATCAGCGCGCCATCTTGCAGGTGAAAGAGACCTTCGGGCCCAAGCGCCCAGATATCTTGATCGTGTTGCGTGAGCGAAAGAATGACAGGCATGTGCGTTTTATGGGTTGAAACTCTGTTGCGGTTTGCGATGGTAGATGATCGTGTCGGTGCTCAACGCCATCGTGGCGCCGCTGACCGCGGATTGCAGCACCGCCGCAGTGACGTCGGCGGCGTCGAGCAAGCCGCTCTGCTGCGCGTCGACAAGTTTCCCGGCCAGGACATCGTAGGCAGCCGGTGCGCCGCGTTCGACAAGCTGGTCGAGCACGACTGCCGGTGCGCCGACGCCGGCGTTGACCAGCATTTGACGCTGCGGCGCGGTCAGAGCGTGCGCCAGGACGCGCATTCCGAGCGCACAGTCGGTTTCGGACTCCTGCGCAGCGGCGTCTAGCACAGCGCGCTGGCAATGTAATAGCGCTGCGCCGCCGCCCGCCACCACGCCGCCGCGCTGCACCGCAGAGAGCACTTTCCACGTGCGTTCAGCCTGGGCGCGGCGCAGGTCACGCGCCGGCTGATGGTACGCGCCGATCTTGAGCACGCCGATGCCGCCGGTCAACGCCGCCAGCCGCCGCGTCAGGATCGGGCGCTCCTCGTCGTCATACGCCAGCGCAGCCAGACGGCGGCTGAGGTCGGCGATCTGTTCCTGGATGACGGCGCGGCGGCTCCCTTCCATGGTCAGCACCAGGTTTTTCTCGCCAAATTCGACGCGCTGCGCCCTTCCCAGGTCTTCGGACTGAGCGGCGCGCGCCGTGCGTTCGCCGATCTCGCCGAGAATAGCGGCGCCGGTCATGGCGGCCAGGTCTTGCAGGGCGAAGCGCCGTTCGTCGCCGACCGCTTTGGGCTTGACGGCAAGAATCGCCACCTTGCGTTTGTCGGCGGGCTGCATCTGGTTGGCGACGAGCAGATTGAGCGCGGCGCCAGAAGTGTCGGGCGCCACGATCAGCAGCGCCTTGTGACCTGCCTTGACCGTGGCTTCAAGCAGCGCCAACGCCTGCTCGGCCTCAGTCAGCGGCTTGTCGAGCAGGGCGACCGCCGGCGTTGCCAGCACGGTGCGTTTGCGCTCCATCTCGGAATAGAAGTACATGCTGGCGATCTCGGCGCCGTAGTGCGCGCCGCCAAGATACTGCCGCTCCAGGTAGGGCGCAACGTAGGACTCGATCTGCACGTGGCCGTCGGCGCCGAGCAGGTAGCTCATTTCGCCGAGGACAGCGGCTAAATCGTCGTCCTGCATGACGGTGCGGGCGACTGCGGCTAGGCTTCGTTCGCCGTTGACGCTCATACTTTGTGCGCGCAATGCATCAACCGCAACTGCGGCGCCGCGGCGCATCCCCTCGATCAAGCGCATGGCGTTGGCGCCTGCGGTGAGCTGGCGCATCCCGTCCTCGACGAGGGCGCGCATCAGGATGATCGCTGTGGTTCCGCCGTCGCCGACCTGCTGTTCGAGCCGCCAGATCACGCCGCGCGCGAGCATGGCGCCGACGTCGAGGTCGGGCTTGCCCAGGCTGATGATACGGCGCAGCGTCGTGGCGGCGTCGCCGATCACTTCGACTTTGCGGCGGGTCCCGTCGTAGCTGAGCACTGGACCGCCGCTCGGACCAAGGCTGCTTGCCAGCATGTCGGCCAGGGCAACGATGCCAGCATAAAATTGGTTGCCAGCCTCGGGTTGAAAGGCAATTCCCGGACGGGTGACAACTGAAGTGGACGTGGAAGATCGCTTCGTTCGTTTCATTAGCGCTTTGGAACGACTGTTTCTATTGTTGATATTGTGTTTGGCGCGATGGACAAAGGGATGACGCCCATCGCGCACCATGCTACCGTAGAGGGTGTGATTTCACCAAAAAATCATACATCGGGCGGCTTTTCAGGCGTCTTCGCGGGCGACGCAACGTTGGAGAGCGGCAAGCAACAGATCAGGCTGCACCGGTTTGCTGACATAATCGTTCATGCCGCTTTCGAGATAGGTGTGGCGTTGGTCATCGAAGGCATTGGCGGTCATGGCGATAATGCGCGGCTGGCGCTCCGGCGGGAGTTCGCTGCGAATGGTGCGAGTCGCTTCGACGCCATCCATTTCGGGCATTTGCACGTCCATTAAAATGACGTCGTACATCTGTTGGTGCAATGCGTTGACTGCCTGCGCACCGTCGCTGACGATGTCTGCATGATAACCGAAACGCCCAAGCATGGTTCGGATGACCTTTTGGTTGACCAGATTGTCCTCAGCGATCAGGATGCGCAGCGGGTGGCGCTCACCCAGGCGTGCGTCCCACGGCGTACGCCTGTCGGCAAGGTTTGCTTGCGTTGCGGTTGGCTGTAAAGTGAGTTGCTCGGATGCTGCTGGCAGCGTCAGCCTGATATGAAAGATCGAGCCGCGCCCCGGAATGCCTTCACTTTCCATCCAGATCGTTCCCCCCATCAGCTCGACCAGACGCCGCGCGATCGCCAGCCCTAATCCGGCGCCGCCAAAGCGCCGGGTTGTCGAGGCGTCCACCTGGCTGAAGGATTGGAAGAGCAGCGATTGCCGATCTTTGGGAACGCCGACGCCGGTGTCCTCGATCTCCAGATGCAATGAGTAGGGAGAGGCAAGGGTTGGAGTTGTTGAGTCGGTGACGTCTGCGCGTTGAGAGAGTACGCGCAGATTCACTTTACCAACGTCCGTAAATTTAACGGCATTGCTCAGCAAGTTGACAAGCACCTGGCGCAAGCGCGCAGCGTCGCCGAGAAGCTGGTCGGGGATTTCACCGTGTACGGTGTAGGTGAGCTCCAGTTGTTTACGCGCCGCCTGCGCCGAGACCAAATTGAGCGCCGACTCAATGCAGGGCAGAAGTGCAAAGGGAAGGCGCTTTAGTTCGATCCTGCCCGACTCGATCTCGGAAAAGTCAAGGATGTCGTTGATGATTGCAAGCAGGCTGTTGCTGGAGCTGCGCACCGTTTCGACAAAGTCAGCCTGCTCCGGCGTTAGCGGCGTATCGAGCAGAAGGTTGCTCATGCCGATAATGGCGTTCATCGGGGTGCGGATTTCGTGGCTCATGTTGGCGAGAAATTCGCTCTTTGCCTGCGTCGCTGCTTCGGCGGCTTCTTTGGCCAGACGCATGGCCTCCTGCGCCGCACGTCGCTCAGTAATGTCGTTGAAGATAGCGAAGATCGACGGTTCACCATCAAATTCAATCGGTGCAGCGGACATCAGCACCCAGATTTTGCGATCGGTTGCGGTGCGCATCTGAATTTCAAGGTTGAGCAGACGACCTTCCGTGCGCAGCCTTTCGAGCAATTGTTCACGCTGATCAGGCTCCAGATAAAAATCGGTCGCCTTTCTGCTATCGGGCGGCAGATCTTGCACCTCGAAGAGCGTCTCAGCCGATCGATTGCTGTATTTGACCGCGCCAGATGCAATCGATGTCACGATGGCAGGAAAGGGCGCACTGTCAACGAGTTGGCGGTAACGCTCTTCGCTGGCGCGCAGCTCGTTTTCGATGCGTTTGCGGTCGGAGATGTCGTGCAGCAAAAGCAGTGCGCCTATTGACCCTTCAGCCGAAGCAAGCGGCGATATGCGCACTTCCAACGTGAGTCCCGTGGGCATGATGATTTCTGCACTGCGCTGGTCACCGCTCTCCTTAAGACGTCGCTCGATCAGCGCGCCAGCTTGACTGACATCGCCAAGCTGACGACCCACTGCTTCGACCGGCGCAATGATTTGCAAAATGGCGGCGCCAGCCGGATTGACATCAACGACGAAACCATCGGCGTCGAGCGCAATCATGCCTTCATTCATGTGCTCAACGAGTTGTGTGCGCGCCACCGGCAAGATGCGCAACAGACCCAGCCGCAGCAGCGCCCATGACAACAGCACGCCGGTCAAGGCGAAGGCGATCGAGGTCAGATCAAGCCAGGGCCAGGGGGTGAGGTCGAACAGATAGACAAAGTTGGCGACCCAGGGAATGGCAGCAGCGGTCACTATAACGATCGATTGCAGACGATACCGGTGTACATTCGAGAGGGCGCTGCGCACGAGTAGAAAAGTGCCGCTCACGATCAAACTGTAGAGATAGCCGGTGAATAACCAAAAGAGCGGGCCGTGAACGTAATCATCTTCAACGCCGTAGGATGTCTGCACCAGCCTTACATCGCTCCAAAACAGGTGATGCAAGTCGTTGGTGAAGACTGTGAACACTGCAGAGAAGGCTGGAATCCACATCAGATGTCGCCAGCGTTGTGTCAGCACCCATGTCTGGTTCGTATAGCGAAGCGCAAACAGCAAGAAGAGAACCGGCACAGTCTGAATTCCGATGTGGCTGATCTTCGAGAAGAATATCTTGGCTTGCAGTCCGGTCATAGCCAGCGCCATGCCGTCACAAAAAGCCCACAGCGCAGCGGCGACCATCAGATAGGCCAGCTCGCGTGCACCGGGGGCGTTGCGCTGCCGCCAGGTTTGGCCTGCCACAATCAACGTTGCGAGCACCGAGAAAAGATAGATTGGCAGAAGCAAATTGAGTTGCAGCATGCGCCTCCTGAGCATGGATCAATCATTATGGATTTAATTATATGAGACGTGGTCATAAATCATGCGGCCCTCAGAAGAGGCTTAATGCCGACGCCGACAGGTCTCTGATGTTGGATCTGGTAGAGCAAAACGACTTGATACAGCAAGACGGCGCCAAGCACGATAAGT
>BOKO01000028.1 GCA_016861025.1 Chloroflexota bacterium | reverse complement strand
CCCGGCCGCAGCCAAAATCCGCGGCCGTAGTGGAAGGCAAGACAGGTTTAGGCCAGGTAGCTCAGTTGGTAGAGCAGCGGACTGAAAATCCGCGTGTCGGCGGTTCGATTCCGCCCCTGGCCACCAAAATTCAGCGCCCAACTGTTCTCAGTTGGGCGTTTTCATTTCTGCTTCCCGCAAACCACGCGGGGTTCGCGCCCATTCTGCGTGTGCCAGGGGTAGGCATAGTGTCAGCTGGGAGGCTGCCGGTTTGACCCTGTTCTGCCCTATCTTCTCTCGAAACCTGCGCCAACTTCTTCGCCGTGGCACACGCAGACGGCGTTGTTCGCCAACTACTTATGCGTGCGCCGATGGGAATGGTTGGCTCGCGGGTTTGCACGAGCAAAGCAGCACGGCAAACCCGCGAGGCCAGCCTCCACGTCAACCTTTGGGCGGGAACGGATCGTCACCGTAGCTGTTGCGCTCACGGATCTGGCCGTTCCGCCCTTGGATGAGCATCTCGCTCTGCTGGTTGATGGCGATGTCCCGCGCACGGTCAATCGCCTGTTGCTGCGTGTCATGGATGGAGGTGAGACGGCCGTTGCCTTCTCCCCGCACACCCCACTGATCACCGCCGTTGATGGGTACGACCCATTGGTTCTTTCCGCTCATTTTATTCACTCCAAAAATTGCAAAGGGCAGGCTCTTGAAGTCGGCGCGAGCCTGGGCGCATCGGTTGGGGAGATCACGTCATGGCGACCTCCTTTCCCGCCGCCGCGCACGGCATCGCGTACAACCCCGCACGTTGCTGTGTGACCACGAGCGCGCCGTAGGCAGCGTGCTGTGCAGCAGGCCCCGGCTTGCCCTTTTCCTTCGCCCTGACCTTGAACAGGTCGCTTGGCTTGGCGCTGTCCAAGCCTGCGCGCTGCATGATTCGATCCGCCGTCGTGGCTTGGCCCTTGAACGACCAGAGCGCCTCGAACACCTTGGCCTGACCATCAGTGAACCGAATCGGCGTGCCGTCGCCTTCTGGCAGCGTCGCCCATTTGAAGTCCGACGAGAACGGCCCATTCACCGGCGTAGCCGGATCGGCTACGGCTGGCATCGCGGACGGCGATGGTGTGCCGAGGAGCATGATTCCACTACCGTAGAACGTGAAACGTTCCTCCAACGCCAGCCACTCGATGCCCACGCCGAATGGCGCCCCGCGTGTCGTGCGCGGCCTCGGCGTAACCACCCGGATGTCGCCGCCCGCCACGCGCACCCGATCCAACAGCGCGGGTTCTTGCAGCACGCGCGTCAGATCACGGGCCAGCAGGACGGGTGACCGGCGGGCATCGCCCAGTCGCCACACGCCATCGCCCAGATCATCGATGCCGTCGTGGCTTTCGATGCCGAGTGCGAGGCGCATCTTCTGCCGTAGCCAGTCCTCGTCCAGGGCTAGCGACGCACCGTCGTTCGCTTCAACGGTCACGGGGCCACAGTCCGGGCAACGGCACATCCGTCCACCCCGACAGTCACTCCAGACTTGCGCCCGATGCTGCTGGCAGTGCGGGCAGAGCACGAACGACTGATCCGCCGTCGTCGGTTTGACCGCTTTACCCAGGACGGACAGCGCGGCGACATCGCGTGGCGACAGCGTGGCGCGCAGCACGGGCGTACCGCCCGCGAACAGGCGGCAGACCAAGGCCCAGGCGTCGTGCGCCGCCATCGATCAGTCCTCGAATGCCGACGAGGAACTGACCGCGTCCGCCTCCGGTGGCAACTCCTGTGCGCTCAATGTCTGCCCCTTTTGCAGGATGCCGACCTTGACGAGGTAGCGCTCCAGTTGCGCCTGCAGCTTGTTGTCGAACTTGTGCAGATTGAGCCTCCCCCGGCTGGTGATCTCGATGGGAACCACTCGGAAACGCGTCCGGCCTGGTTCTGGCGGATAGTAGAGATTGACCTGCGCCGCCGTTACCGCCCACTGGCCTTCCAGCGGGCCGGGAAGTTTCTCCTTCAGCAACTCATGCACCGAGCGCTGCTGACTGGCCTGCATCGCCGTGCATTCGATCTTCAGGTCGCCGTCCGGGCTCAGCAGGGTGAGCGACTTGAGTTGCACCAGAGAGAATCCGTCGTCGAACACCTCCGGCACATCGAAGCCCGTGCGCAAGGTGGACAGGTCCAGACACGGCGCTTTGATCTTCTGTGCATTCGCCTTGACGCCCAGCACATGCTCCGCGAAGGCCTCGACCAGCATCTGCTGGACCTTCTGGCCGCCGCGCACCAGCGTGCGGACGACGCCAGTGGCTTGGGCGTACTCCAACACCATGTGGATGTTCGGATTGCCGACCCGGCGCTTCAACACCACGCCTTCGAACTCGAGGCGCAGCATGGCCAGATCCTTGACATGGACCGTCAGTAGATAGACGCCGGGGCTGCGCTCCACCAGGTACGCGACGCAGCCATCGCCGCATTGCCGCTCACGCTGGTAGTACGCCGAAATGGCTTGGCGCAGCCCGGTCATCGCCACTTCGGTGTCGATCGGCGTGCGCTTGACGCCGAGGTCGTATTGTTGGGCCTGTGTGCCGTGATGCGCCCAGAAATCGAAATCGCTAGCGCGCTCGAACAGCGTCGGGTGATGGGTGTAGAGCCAGAAAGAGCGCTGAAGGTCGCTTTGGCACAGCGCCAGTCCGGTCACTGCTGCCGGGTCGGCCATTGCGGCCTCGAACAACGCCTGTCGGCCCGCCTCGTCACCCAGCGAAACGCTGGCCATCAAGTTGGCCACCATCCGGTCGCGCGCATCCGTGTCGGTCCACGCCGTGACCACTTCTACCAAGGTCTGGTTGGCATCAGCTGCGTCGCCCGAATCGATTTCGGGCATTGACAGGCCATGGCCCGTCAGGAAGTCACGTAGCGTGGCGTCCACCGGCAGCTCGAGCATCACGTCGACAAAGGTCTTCTTCATCTTGTTCGTCCTTTCTGGATCGGCGTCGGAGGTCTGCTACCGAGGTTCGGAATGCACTGGCCAGCGACATGGGTACTGAACATGCGTATCTCACAAGTAAAGCTGCGAGATACTGACGTGATTCTGAACCTCGGATTTCCGCTTGTCAATCAAAGGAGCACATATAGACCTTTTGTGTATCACGTGGCTATACTATCGGCCTTGCTTTTATCCACTGATTGGTTTTTCACTACGGGAGCATCGCCATGGCTTCGGAGTTCGGAGCTCGCCTGCGGCGTTTGCGCGAGGCGAAGAAATTGACCCTGCAGCAGGTCGCCGATGCGGTCGGTTGTACCAAGGCATACATCTGGGAACTGGAAATGAAGGATGGGCAGCGCCCCACAGCGGAGCGGATTCAGAAGATCGCTCAGGTGCTCGGCGTGACGATGGAGGATGTAATGGGCACTCCCATGCAGCAGGCTCCCGAAGCCAGCCCCGAGGACGTTGCCTTCTTTCGCGAGTACGCCGGGATGACAGAGGAAGAGAAGAGGCACTACCAGGACGTTCTCAAGATGATGTTTTCACGCAAAAGCGGGGACTGAGGATTGAGCGTAGCGCAGACCCTGACGGGTTCCATTGCCTCCAGCCATGTCATCAAGTGGTTGCGGGCGTGGTACAGAGAAGGCATGCCGGACGCCATCGATTTGGAAATCGTCCGGCAGATGCTGCCGGACACGCCCTATGGCGAAGGCGTCCGGGAAATCAGGCCGCCGGTGGAAATTCACGGCGACACGTTCGAAGGAATGCTGGCGCGCGATCCAGATGACCACGCGGTTTGGGGTATCGCCTACAACGGCAAGGCTCGACCTGAGCGGCAACGCTTCACCATTGCCCACGAGTTGGGTCACTTCATCTTGCATCGCACTCAGCAACCAAGTTTCAACTGCGACAGCCAGAGCGTTCACACCGGCATCGATGGCCTTCGCCAGATTGAGCGCGAAGCAGACGAGTTTGCTGGCAACTTGCTTATGCCTGGTGATCTGCTGCGTGATTGGATAACGAACCAGCGCATCGATCTACATGTCCTCAGCGCCATCGCCCAGCGGTTCCAGGTTTCATTCGAGGCGTTGTGCATCCGCTTCATCAAGTTCACCAAGCAGCGCGCAATTCTCGTCTATTGGGACAATGGCTTCGTGAAGTACGAATGGCGCAGTAGCAGCGCCGTCAGGACTCGGGCGCGCATCCGGCGGAACGGTGACCCACAGGAACCGTTGCCTGGCACGTTGGCCGCTGATACCAGCATCGACCAGGAGTGGGATGGCGCTGAAATGTCAGCGGCGATCTGGTGCCCAGAAGAGGCGACTCATATGAAGCTGTGGGAGTTCAAGCACAGCTACAGCGCACGTGACCGTATTCTCACGTTGCTTTTGCTCGAAGATGCCGAGCCTCGGTCATGGGATCGGTCATGGCAGGAGGGCGAGAGCTTCGACAGCTTTGACCAGTTCGTCTCGAACGGCCAGTTGCCGGTCCGATAAGTTGCGCCCAATGAATCACGTGATGACGCAACCAACGGATCAAGATCTGTCGACTCAGCAGCGTGAGATTCAGCGAATGCTTGGCCGATGCCTACTGCGCTTGCAGCAGTATGAACACCTGATCAAGGCCATTGTCGCGCATCACGAAATTGCTGGCCCCGCACACTCCTTGGAGTCGATTCGCACTGAACGAATAGCCGATACCGCGAGCAAGACACTTGGCACTTTGGTTGGCCAGCTCATCGGATCCTATGTGATTGCCGATGCAGCCGACGCTTCGACAGATCTCATGACCGGTGCATCCGAGAATGTCATTTCATTCGGAATGCGCATGCAACTGAGCTTGTCTGCTGAGGACTATGCCCGTACAGAAAACGAACTCAAGGAACTCGTGCTGCTACGGAACAACCTAGTTCACCATTTCATTGATCAACACAACCTCTGGAGTGAGGATGGATGTCGTAGCGCCCATGAAGCACTGGTCACGGCCTCCAGCCGCATCGATCAGCACTTCGAGCAACTGCGTGGGTGGGCTGAACATATGGAGCAGGCGCGTCAGTTAGCCGCCGAATTCGTTCAGTCAGATGCGTTCCATGACTTCGTCGTCAATGGCATTGCACCGGATGGGACTATAGAGTGGCCCGCCGCAGGAATTGTGCGCGCACTGCGAGAGGCTGCCGAAGAGTTGGCTATCGATGGATGGACGCCTGTCGCTGCAGCTGGCCGATGGATTGCCGAACGCCACCCCGATCAGTTGCCGGCCAAGTACGGGTGTAGCAGCTGGCGGCAGGTGGTTCATGAATCCCGCGTTTTTGAGCTGCGGTACCGCGAAGTAGATCGACAACGCGCTGCTTGGTATCGCCCGAAAAAGGCGTAGATCGTAGTCATTGCCAGGCACAGTCGGACACTCAGTCGCAGGGCTCCGCATAACTCCGCTAAAACACGTTACCTGGAGGTGCCTTCGTTCATAGCATGAGCAGCGTTTTCTTATGGAACGCTTCCCAACATGAACGACATCGAACACACCTCCATCACCCCGAGTAATTTGGCGCCTCGGCATGCGCACGCAGAAATTGCCGATTTGCTGTCCGCAGCACTGCTGCGCCTGCGCTCCAGAAATTCACGATCAGGAGATCAGAACCATTCAGGCGACAGAGAGTCGGTTTGTCTTGGCTTCTCCAGCCAACAGCGCGTGAATGCGAACCCCGATCAGCAAGAAGGAGTTCGCCCATGACGACACACGCACCCCTGCCCGACACCGCAACCATATCGGCCCGAATCGCTCAGCTGCCTCTGTTACCGATGGACAGCCTCTGGGCGCTGTGGGATGAGCATTTCGACCAGCGGCCAAATCATCACCACCGCACCTGGCTGGAGAGTCGCCTTGCCTACAAACTTCAGGAACGTGCCTACGGTGGCCTCAAGGTTTCGGTACGGCGCAAACTGGAAAGCATCGGCGAGACTGGCGTGCTGCCGAAGAATCTGCAACGCGATGCCGATCGCCTTCTGCCCGGCACCATACTGACGCGGACCTACGATGACATCGACCACCATGTATTGGTGCGCGGTGTTCGCGACTTCGAATATCGAGGACAGCGATTCACCAGCTTGAGCGCCATTGCCAGGGTGATCACGGGCAGTCCATGGTCGGGTCCTCTGTTCTTCGGACTCAAGTCGCGCAACAAGAAGGAGGTCGTATGAGAACCATGCGCCCCATGCCTGCTTCTTCGCAACCGATCGTTCCGAAGAAGCGATGCGCCATCTATACGCGCAAATCCACGGATGAAGGACTCGACCAAGAGTACAACAGTCTCGAGGCGCAACGGGACGCCGGCCTGGCATTCGTAGCGAGCCAGCGCCACGAAGGCTGGGTTGTGGTGGACGATGGTTACGATGACGGCGGCTATTCGGGAGGAAATTTGGATCGCCCCGGTCTCAAGCGCCTCATGGCGGATATCGAGGCCGGCAGAGTCGATATCGTGGTGGTCTACAAAATTGATCGTCTCACGCGCAGCCTGTCAGATTTTGCCAAGCTGGTGGACGTGTTCGATCGCAATGGTGTGTCCTTCGTTTCGGTCACTCAGCAGTTCAACACCACCACGTCCATGGGGCGGCTGACGCTCAACATTCTGCTGTCCTTTGCCCAATTTGAGCGAGAGGTCACTGGCGAGCGTATTCGCGACAAGATTGCCGCCAGCAAAGCCAAGGGAATGTGGATGGGTGGCATGCCCCCATTGGGCTACGACGTCGTGGAGCGAAAGCTGGTGGTCAATGCCTCCGAAGCGAATTTGGTGCGTGGCATCTTCCGGCGTTATGCCGAGCATGGATCGGCGGCACAACTGGTTCGGGAACTGGCCATCGAAGGTCACACCACCAAGTCCTGGGTGACTCAGGGCGGACAGCAACGCCCGGGGCGCCCCATCGATCAGCAATATCTGTTCGCCTTGCTGCGCAACCGCATCTACCTTGGCGAAATGGTCCACAAAGGACAGAGCTTTCCAGGGCAGCACGAGGCTATCGTCCCCCAAGAACTCTGGAATGCGGCTCACGCCTTCATCGAACGGCGGAAGCAAGGCCCTCGTGAGCACCGCACCGAACATCCCGCACTGCTGGCCGGCCTACTGTTCGCACCCGATGGGCAGCGCATGATTCATCACTTCACGAAGAAGAAAAACGGACGCCTCTATCGCTACTACGTGCCCTACCTGCACAAGCGGCGCAATGCCGGGGCGACATTGCTGCCCGGTACCGAAGATATCGGTGCCCTACCTGCCGCCGAGATCGAGGCCGCAGTTCTTGAACAAATCCACCTGGCGCTCCGCTCGCCGGAGATGCTCGTCGCCACCTGGCGTGCCTGCCAGAAACATCCCGCTGGCGCTGATCTCGACGAAGGACATGTGCTGATCGCGATGCAACGAATCGGGTCAGTGTGGGAACAGCTCTTTCCGCTTGAGCAGCAACGTATCACGCAATTGCTGATCGAGCGTATCCAAGTGCACGGGCAAGGACTGGATATCCTTTGGCGCGAGGACGGGTGGATTGGGCTGGGGGCTGGCATTGCGCAGCACCCTCTGGTTGAGGAGATGAAGGAGTCCAGGGAGGAAGCGTTCGCATGAGAACGACCATCAAACCTGCCATGAAAGCGAACAATCCCCGTCTGCGTAGTGTCCGTATCGATATCGGTGGCGATGCTCGCGACTACACCACAGGTCATCAGCGCGTGACGCTGGTGCCGCTGACTATCCGGCGTAAGCAGAACCGGAAAGTGATGATTCCACCTCCTGGCGACGGATCAGGCCAGGGCAACGGAGGGCATGATCTGCCAATGATCAAGATGTTGGGCAAGGCCTTCTACTGGCAGCGTCTGCTCGACGAGGGGCGCTATCCAACGGCGAACGATTTGGCGCGGTCATTGAAGCTCGAGCCCGGGTGGGTGGCAGAAGTCTTGCGCCTGACCACGTTGGCACCGGACATCATCGAGTCGGTTCTCGAGGGGCGCCAGCCCCGTGATCTGAACCTCCATACGTTACGCGGCCGTCGCGACCAACTACCTCGTGACTGGCAAGAGCAACGCAAGGCGCTGGGATTCGCGCCCTGATCGGCTAATTCCGAAATCCTGATGCTGACGGCGAGCCCTGTGCTCGCCGTTTTTGCGTCTACGGCCCGGCATTGGCGAACCAGAAGTTCCGTCGTGGTTCGCCATTCGGTCCCTCTTATGTTCGCCACCCGACGACTGAAATGAGGCCTGCAATTCCTCAACAACGTCATAGGAGGCTTACATGCCGACACCAGTCAGTAACACCCCTCAATCGCCCCACCCGGCGATCAACAGCCTGGCTCCGGGCGACCGGCGGGTCTTGAACGAAAACGAGCTCGCGCAGCGCTGGGGTGTCAGCCCCAAGACTCTGCAGCGTTGGCGCAGCGAAGGTCGCGGCCCCCGCTATCTCAAGCTGTCGAAGCGTGTCAGCTATCCCCTCGAGGCCGTCATCGACTTCGAATATAGCGCACTGCACGACTCGACCTCTGAACGCGTGGCGCGGTGAAGGGGACAGCGATGAACGATCTCATCATCTTCCCCGATCAGCTCACCGCAATGTCGGTGTCGCAATTGCAAGCGCTGCCACCCGCACACCTCGTCGAAGTTCAACGCAATCTCGGGCAATTGGCGGACTGGCTGAAGAAGGAGCAGGCCAAGGTGCATACCGCCATGCAGCAGCGATTCGAAGAACTGGAACGCGCTGCGCGTGCAGAGACCGGCAAGGATTTCGGCACGGTTCGCTTCCAGGATGGCCCGCTCTGCGTGTCGGTCGACAAGCCGAAACGCGTGAGCTGGGATCAGAGGCAACTGGCTGAAATTGCCAAGCGCATCGCGGCCTCTGGCGATCGCATCGAGGACTACCTCGACATCGAGTTCAGCGTTTCCGAGTCCCGCTTCAACAACTGGCCGACGTCACTGCGCGAGCAGTTCGAGGCCGCCCGCACCGTCAAACCCGGCAAGGCCGTCTTCGCCCTTGATCTCGATTCTGAGGAGTAACACATGAATACCATCAATACCGCCACGCTGCGCAAACACGTCAGCTCACTCTTCGCCGATAACCTGCCGGAGCAGATCCGCTACCGGGATCGGGACGGGCACGAAGTAGTCATCCCGACCCACACCGCGACCCTCGACGAACTGGCCTTCGCTATCCAGTTTGCCGCTGACGAGCAGTCCCTTGCCAGCCGTCGTCGCTGCGCACTGGACGATCTCTATATCAATGCTCGCAAGGTCGGCGCGATCGGTTCGGATCGTCTGTCCGCGATCGACTGGAAGGAGTGATCATGACCATGCTTACTCCGTTTCAGTTTGAGTCCCACGCCCTCCGGGTGCAGATTGATGATGCCGGCCAGCCATGGTTCAACGCCAATGACGTCTGCGCTGCCCTCGAATTGGCGAATCCCTCCGATGCTGTTTCCAAGCACGTCGATGCCGATGACCTCGCAAAACGCGAGGTCATCGATAGCCTTGGGCGGACCCAGCGCGCCAACCACGTCAATGAGTCTGGCCTTTACGCACTGATCCTTGGGAGCACCAAAGAGGCCGCGAAAAGGTTCAAGCGCTGGGTGACCAGCGAGGTCTTGCCGAGCATTCGCAAGACTGGGAGCTACGCGGTTCCAGCCCTGGCCGCTTTGCCCGCGCCGACGCAGGATCGTGTCACGGCACTGTTGTTGATCGGCGAGGCCGTCGCCAAGGTACCGGGGGTTAAGGCCGGGATTGCCATGGCCGCGACGCTGACGTGTATCCAGGAGAACACCGGTCTGACTGTCGAGACGATGCGTCGCGCGCTGCCTGTGGCTAACGAGCCAATCTGTTCGCTCAATGCGACCCAGCTCGGCAAGTTGATCGGCATCTCTGCCAAGGCAACCAACCAACGCCTGGCCAACTACGGTCTTCAGTTCCGCAATGATCGGGACGAGTGGGAACTGACCGAGGCGGGCGAATCCTGGGCTGAAGCCATGCCGTACTCGCGCAATGGCCATAGCGGCTACCAGATCCTCTGGAATCCGGCGGTTGCCGAGCAGCTGAAGGAGGTGGCGTGATGGCTCTTCCCATCATTACCGCTGACCAGCGACTGCGCGAGAAGAAGGGCGTCAAGCTAGTGCTGCTCGGCAAGAGTGGCATCGGGAAGACCACCCAACTCAAGACGCTTCCTGAAGACACCACCTTGTTCGTCGATCTGGAAGCCGGCGATCTTGCGGTCAAGGATTGGCGGGGCGACTGTGTGCGGCCGACGACCTGGCCGGAATTCCGCGATCTGGTGGTGTTTCTGGCAGGGCCGAATCCGGCATTGCCTGCCGAGGCTCCCTACTCGGAGGCGCACTATCAGCATGTCTGTGAGCGCTATGGCGATCCGGCGCAGCTGGCGAAATACGACTGCTACTTTGTCGACAGCATCACGGTGTTGGCCCGGCTGGCTCTGATCTGGGCCAAGACCCAGCCGCAGGCGATGTCCGAGCGCACGGGCAAGCCCGACACGCGCGGTGCCTATGGCTTGCTTGGCACAGAGATGCTCGGTGCGCTGATGCATCTTCAGCATGCCCGGGGCAAGCACGTGGTGTTCGTGTCCATCCTCGATGAACGCCTCGACGACTTCAATCGCAAGGTGTTCGTCCCGCAGATCGAAGGCGCCAAAACCTCGGCCGAGCTTCCCGGCATCGTCGATGAGGTAGTGACCCTTGCCGAGATCAAGGCCGAGGATGGCTCCGCCTACCGCGCCTTTGTCACCCACACCCTGAATCCCTACGGCTTCCCCGCCAAGGATCGCTCCGGCCAGCTCGACTTGCTGGAGCCCCCCGACTTGCGTGCGCTCATCGAGAAATGCGCCACCGCAACCCAATCCCAAATTACCAAGGAGTAATCATGTCTGCCTGGAACGATTTCAACGACGCTGAACAACAACAATCCTTCGACCTCATTCCCAAAGGCACGGTCGCCCGCGTGCGTATGACCATCAAGCCAGGTGGCTACGATGATGCCGCGCAGGGATGGACGGGTGGCTATGCCACGCAGAGCTTCGACACGGGCAGCATCTACCTGGCCTGTGAGTTCGTGATCCTTGAAGGTGAATTTGCCCGCCGCAAGATGTGGTCGAACATCGGCCTGCACAGCGCGAAGGGACCTGCGTGGGGCAACATGGGCAGGACGTTCGTTCGCGCAGCGCTCAACAGTGCCCGCAATATCAATCCCAAGGACAACTCACCGCAAGCGGCGGCTGCACGCCGCATCCAGGGGTTCCACGAACTGGACGGCATCGAGTTCGTCGCTCGCATCGATGTCGAGAAGGATGGTCGCGGTGAATTGCGCAATGTGGTGAAGATCGCGGTTGAGCCCGATCAGCCCGAGTACGCCCGCGCCGTCGGCAGCACACCTGCTCCGATGGCAGCGCCCACCGCTGCGCGCCCGACGATGCCCTCTACCCCGGCCCCCAATGCTTCTGTGTCAGGTAAACCCGCCTGGGCACAGTGAGGGGATGGGCATGAACGGGAAACGTTGCGGCAATTGCCGCCATCTCGATCCGTCAAGCGCCAGTGATATTGGCGGCCTGCGCATTGCACGCTGCCGCCATCCCAATGGTGTGCGTATCGGCTCGACCTCAATTCGCGATGACTACGTCGAACTCGATGCCTATTGTACGGACCACGCCGTTCGTGCTCGCCCAGGCAAGCCGGCCGGAGGTTGCCATGTATGAGCGGCAAATGCTGGGTATGCCAACGCCAGGCGCGTGGATTCGGCCACTCCGACAACCAGCATCGCATCGGCGATCCACGCCGGTACCCGATCGACTGGGTGTTCTGTTCACGCCGCTGTCAGGATGTGTTTCACGCCCTGTATGGCAACTGGCTGCGTGTGAAGGATGGCGGCAAGCGCATCGAGGAGGTCGCCATGATCGATCCGTCTGACGTCGAACTCGCCGCCATGCGTAAGTGCCTCAAATCCTTCGGCGAGGCCGCCGGTGAGATTGGGTTTGCCAAACCACTCGGTGACTACAGCGAAGCCGAGGCACTGCGCGTGATCGACGCCATCGTCACTTGCTACACCGATGCGATGGTAGAGCACCACGAGGAGACAAAGTTTCCGCCGGTACGCGGCATGGTGCCGACCCCGGTTCCGATGGCCAATCCCTTTGCCGATCTGGAGGACGACTTGCCGTGGGAAGACGGGAAGGGGGCGAAGCGATGATGGACTTCAACTCATCTTCAAGCCTCTCCGGTCAGATCACGGCATTGGTCGATCTTGGCATGCAGCGCCTGCGTTACGAAGAGATGCCGCGTGACTACCTCGGGGCATCGCGTCTCGGCGTGTCCTGCGCGCGTGCGCTGCAGTACGAGTTTGCCAAGGCGCCGGTCGACCCTGGTCGTGACGCCGATGGACGCTTGCTGCGCATTTTCAGACGCGGCCATGTCATCGAGGACTGCATGGTTGATTGGCTACGGGCGGCAGGGTTCGACCTGCGCACCCGCAAGGCCAACGGTGATCAGTTTGGCTTCTCGGCGGCCGGTGGACGTCTGCAGGGTCATATCGACGGCGTCATCGTTGGTGGCCCCGAGGGGTTCACCTATCCCGCGCTCTGGGAAAACAAATGTATCGGATCGAAGTCCTGGCGCGATCTCGAAAAGAGCGGATTGGCGGTGTCCAAGCCGGTCTATGCCGCGCAGGTGGCGATCTATCAAGCCTACCTCGAGTTACACGAGGAGCCGGCAATATTCACGGCAGTGAATGCCGACACCATGGAGATCTACACCGAACTGGTGCCCTTCGATGCAGCCCTGGCCCAGCGCATGTCCGATCGGGCACTGACGGTGATCTCGGCGACCGAAGCCGGCGAATTGCTGCCGCGAGCTTTCCATGACCCCACCCATTTTGAGTGCCGGATGTGCGCATGGCAGGACCGGTGCTGGAGGAATACACCATGAACCCATCATCCATCACCGATGTATTTGGCGAGCGCCTGGTCGATGCAAGCGAGGCTGCCCATTGCCTGAATTTGCCGATGTATCTGCTCACGCATCCCAAGGAGCGGGCACGACTTGGCATACCGCATTACCGGGTCGGCAAGCTCGTCCGCTTCAAATTGCACGAGTTGGAAACGTGGATGTTGGCACAGGGAGGCGCGTCGAATGCTTGATTTCAACGATGCCTCGGTTGAGTTGCCACCGGAGAGCGGGGCGACACGTGAGTCGTTACGGACGGATCTCGTCGGCCGACTGGAATCGGTACTGGCCACGCTATTCCCGGCAGGAAAGAAGCGTAAGGGGAAATTCCTCATCGGCGACGTGCTTGGCAGCCCCGGCGACAGCCTCGAAGTGGTTCTCGATGGCGAGAAGGCCGGGCTATGGACGGATCGGGCGACCGGTGATGGCGGCGACATCTTCGATCTGATCGCAGCCCATCTGGGTGCTGATGCGCAGACGGATTTTCCGCGAGTGCTACAGCATGCTGCTGATCTGCTTGGCCAGTCGCCCCCTGCACCCTCCCGCAAAACCAAGAAGGAGGCCCCGGTCGATGAGCTTGGTCCAGCAACTGCAAAATGGGACTACCTCGACGCGGCCGGAAAACTGATTGCGGTGGTTTACCGCTACGACCCTCCTGGTCGGAAGAAGGAATTCCGTCCCTGGGATGCCAAGCGGCGCAAAATGGCACCACCCGAGCCACGGCCTCTCTATAACCAGCCCGGCGTGGCCTTGGCCAGCCAGGTAGTTCTGGTCGAGGGCGAGAAATGCGCGCAGGCCTTGATCGATGTCGGCATCGTGGCGACCACTGCGATGCACGGTGCGAACGCCCCGGTCGAGAAAACCGACTGGTTACCGCTGGCTGGAAAGTCGGTACTGATCTGGCCTGACCGCGACAAGCCGGGCTGGGAGTATGCGACACAGGCGGCACAAGCCATCTTGTCGGCGGGGGCCAAGTCCTGCTTCATCCTGTACCCGCCCGAGGAGGCGGCAGAGGGATGGGATGCAGCGGATGCCATCGCAGAGGGATTTGATGTCGCCGCCTTCCTTGCCCATGGCCCGCGCCTGCAGATGCACGACATCACAGCGGATGCCGAGCCGGTCGCCAGCAGTGACGAATCGGTGTGGGGCACAGAGGATGCATTGGCTCTGGCCTTCACTCGGCGTTATCACCGCGACTGGCGCTACGTCTCGACGTGGGGCCGCTGGCTGGTGTGGGATGGGAATCGCTGGCGCACCGAGGACACGCTGGCTGCCACCGATCTGATCCGTAGCGTTTGCCGGCATGCCGCCGTGCGTGCCGAGAATCCCAAGGTAGCCGCCAAGCTGGCCAGCGCCAGTACGGTCGGTGGCGTTGAACGGCTGTCACGCGCAGACCGCAGGCATGCGGCCACCACTGAGGAGTGGGATGCCGATCCATGGCTGCTCAACACCCCTGGTGGTGTGGTTGATCTGAAAACCGGTCGCCAGCGTCCGCACGACCGCGCTGACCGGATGACGAAAATCACTACGGCGACACCCGGGGGCGACTGCCCGATCTGGCGTCAGTTTCTTGATGAGGTTACGGGTGGCGACACGGAGTTACAAAGCTATCTGCAGCGAATGGTCGGCTACGCACTCACTGGATCGACGCGGGAGCACGCGCTGTTTTTCCTGTACGGCACGGGCGCGAACGGCAAGTCGGTGTTCGTGAACACGCTGGCCACGATCCTCGGCGACTACGCGACCAACGCACCGATGGATACCTTCATGGAGACGCGCACTGACCGCCATCCGACGGATATGGCCGGGCTGCGCGGCGCGCGCTTCGTAGCGGCCATCGAAACCGAACAGGGACGACGCTGGGCCGAATCGAAGGTCAAGAACCTGACGGGAGGCGACAAGATCTCCGCGCGTTTCATGCGCCAGGACTTCTTCGAGTTCTTTCCGCAGTTCAAGTTGTTCGTGGCGGGCAACCACAAGCCGGCGATCCGCAATATTGACGAGGCAATGAAGCGGCGACTGCACCTGATCCCGTTCACGATCACCGTGCCGCCGGAGCGACGCGACAAGCATCTCCAGCAGAAATTGCTGGCCGAGCGTGACGGCATCCTGGCTTGGGCTGTGCAGGGCTGCCTCGACTGGCAACGTCTGGGACGGCTTGATCCTCCCCAGCGTGTAGTCGAGGCAACCGAGGAGTATTTCGAGGCCGAGGATGCATTGGGTCGCTGGCTGGAGGAGTGCTGTGTGCGCGAGGCCAACGCCAAGTCGCTGACCGCCGAACTGTTCACTGACTGGAAGCAGTGGGCGGAAGCGGCGGGTGAATTCATCGGATCGCAGCGACGTTTTTCCGATCTGCTCATCACACGCGGCATCGAGAAATGGCGCAACAGCATGGGTGTGCGGGGATTTCAGGGCATCGGCCTCAAGAACCCGCCCGCGCCTGCTTACACCCCCTATGCCGACAACTGATGCTCATGAAAAACCATTCGTCTGACGCAGCCGACGCTGTTTCACGTAACTCGCCACACGCGTGCGCGTGCGCGCCTCATGGAATGTTTCGACAAACCGTGTCGGCTGCGTCAGGCCGAGAGCAAGAAAGGACTGAACACATGAACACGACGATCCTGGCCCTTGATTTGGGTACCAACACAGGCTGGGCTGTCCGCCTCAAGGACGGCCAGATCATTAGTGACACGGAGATCTTTCGGCCTCAGCGCTTCGAGGGCGGAGGCATGCGCTACCTGCGCTTCAAGCGGTGGCTCACGGAGATCAAGCAATCTGGCGAAATCAATGCCGTGTACTTCGAGGAAGTGCGACGGCATGTCGGTGTCGATGCCGCTCATGCCTACGGTGGTTTCCTGGCCACGCTTACTGCATGGTGCGAGCACCACCAGATCCCCTACCAGGGCGTGCCGGTCGGCACGATCAAGAAGCACGCGACCGGCAAGGGCAATGCGGGCAAGGACGAGATGATCCTCGCTGCCCAGTCACGGGGTCACGACCCCAAGGACGACAACGAAGCCGATGCCCTGGCCTTGCTGCACTGGGCCATCGAGACGCAGGAGGTGTGACGTGAAGATCCCTACACCGCAATATCGCTGCCCACTGGGTCGCCTGCAACCGCAGACCACCGACCTGGAGGCCATCAAGCAGACTGGTTGGCGCGACCAGCACATCCTCGTGGTGTCGGAGGAGGACGCTCGGTTGGATTTCGTCGAGCGTGAATTCGTGCGGCGGATAGGAGAACGTCTGTATGGGGGGAAGCGTCATGGCTGAATGGACAGTTGAAGTCGTAGCAGATCGCTTTGCTGAAGCGGCCGAGACCAGCCGGCGACTGCCTAGGGTCACCGTCCAAGGCTACTTCAACGTGTGGCCGGCCTTTGCCAGGGATGCCTGGGAGGCCTACCCAGAAGATGAGCATGTCTATCGCCCCTTGCCACCTTCACCCCAGGCCATCGAGCAGATGCTGGAGACGATGCGTTGGGTGCAGTGGCTCGAAGTCGAACAGCGACATCTGATCTGGATGCGCGCCAAGCACTATGAATGGAAGTTCATCTGTCGCCGCTTCGGCTGCGAGCGCACGACCGCTTGGAGGCGGTGGCAAAGGGCATTGCAGATCGTTGCCGAACGACTCAACGAGTCGGCGCATCGCGCCGTAGTGTTTTGAAGTGATTTGGCGTGCGTGAGCATGACACAGATGCAGACAGCGGCAATCAGCGGTTTTACCCCCTGCAACATCTACCCCGGATTTTGGATAGCATGACAGCTATGATCTGGCGAGCGGTGTGGGTGTGAAGCTTCATCGCTCTCAGTCAGGAAATTCGACGGGTCCTTCCTGTCAAAAATCCCATGCGGGGGGCGCGAGCCCGGCATTTCGCTACCGTCTGAACGCAAATTGAGGTTACCAGTTACCACCCTGGTTACCACCTGAACCGAGTTACCACCCTTTGATGACCCGCCCCTGTGGCGGGTTTTTGCATTCCAATGACCGAACAACTGCGCGTCGAGTATCGCAAGATCGAGACGCTGATCCCTTTCGCCCGCAATCCGCGCACGCATTCCGAGGCGCAGATCGCCAAGCTGGCGTCCAGCATCGTCGAGTTCGGCTGGACACAGCCCATCCTCGTCGACGGCACCAGCGGCATCATTGCCGGCCACGGTCGACTGGCGGCAGCACGCAAACTGGATCTGCTGGAAGTTCCCGTGATTGAACTCGGCCACCTGACGCCGGCCCAGAAGCGGGCCTATGTCATCGCCGACAATCGCCTGGCGCTGGACGCCGGGTGGGACGAGGAACTGCTCTCGCTGGAACTGGCCGAGTTGTCCGAGGCGGGGTACGACCTGTCCATGACCGGCTTCTCCAACGAGGAAATCGAGGAACTGCTGGTTGGTGCTGAGCAGGCGTTGCAGGACGATCCCCAAGGTGAGAGCGAGGATGATGCCGCTGACGATGTGCCGGATGTACCGGCCAACCCGGTCTCGCGTCCGGGGGACATCTGGCAGATCGGCGCGCATCGCGTCATCTGCGGCGATGCCACCGATCCGGCCGTCGTCCGAACCCTGATGGCCGGCAAGCAAGCCGCCCTGTGCTTCACCTCACCGCCCTACGGAAACCAGCGGGACTACACCAACACCATCATTGATTGGGATGCCCTGATGCGAGGCGTCTTCGCCAATCTGCCCATGGCCGCGAATGGCCAGGTGCTGGTCAATCTGGGCCTGATCCATCGCGAGCAGGAAGTCATTCCCTACTGGGACGGCTGGCTCGAGTGGATGCGCACCCAGGGCTGGCGGCGCTTCGCCTGGTATGTCTGGGACCAGGGGCCGGGATTGCCCGGTGACTGGAATGGCCGGTTGGCCCCTTCGTTCGAATTCGTCTTTCACTTCAACCGGAAGGACTCCGAGGCCCGCCGCCCGAACAAGTTTGTGCCCTGCATCTACGCCGGGCGCGACACCCATCTGCGCGGCGACGGAACCAGTGCCGGCGGCATGCGCAACAAGGATGGCAGCAAGACCGCCTGGAACCATGTCGGCCAGGTCACGCAGGAGACCAAGATTCCAGATTCCGTGATTCGCATCATGCGGCACAAGGGCAAGATCGGTCAGGACATCGACCACCCGGCTGTATTCCCGGTGGCGCTGCCTCAGTTCGTTCTCGAGTCCTACACCGCTGCTGGCGAAATCGTCTTCGAACCGTTTTGTGGCTCAGGCACGACCTTGCTGGCCGCCGAGCGCACTGGCAGAAAGGTGCGCGCCACCGAGATCGCGCCGGAGTATGTGGACGTCGCCGTGAAGCGCTTCCAGCAGAACTTTCCCGAGGTGCCGGTCACGCTGGCAGCGACGGGACAGAACTTCGCGGAAGTAACCAGCGAACGAATCGGAGGTACGGCATGACTATCTCCTGGCTTGCCGACAAGATCGAGCGATGGCCCACGGCCAAACTGGTGCCGTATGCCCGTAACTCGCGCACCCACTCCGATGCCCAGGTCGCCCAGATCGCGGCGTCGATCGCCGAGTTCGGTTTCACCAACCCGATCCTGGCCGGGGGCGATGGCGTCATCGTTGCTGGCCATGGTCGACTGGCCGCTGCGCAGAAGCTCGGACTGGCCATGGTGCCGGTCGTCGTTCTCGATCATCTGACCCCGACCCAGCGTCGCGCCCTGGTGATCGCGGACAACCGTATCGCCGAGAACGCCGGCTGGGATGAGGCGATGTTGCAGGTGGAACTGGCCGCGCTGCAGGACGATCAATTCGACCTGGCCCTGACCGGCTTCGACGCCGATGCCCTGGCCGATCTGCTGGCTTGCGAAGAAACAACCACCGAGGGTGATACTGACGAGGATGCGGTACCGGATGGATTCGGCACCGTCGTCTCGCGGGCGGGTGACGTTTGGGTCTGTGGTGAGCACCGGGTGATCTGTGGCGATGCCGCCGATCCGGATGCCTACGCGACGGTGCTCGGCGACGAGATTGCCGACATGGTATTCACGGATCCGCCGTACAACGTCAACTACGCCAACTCGGCCAAGGACAAGATGCGCGGCAAGGATCGCGCGATCCTCAACGACAACCTGGGGGACGGGTTCTACGACTTCCTGCTGGCGGCACTGACGCCCACCGTGGCGCACTGCCAGGGGGGAATCTACCTAGCGATGTCGTCGAGCGAACTCGACCGTCTGCAGGCGGCGTTCCGTGCTGCCGGCGGCCACTGGTCGACCTTTGTCATCTGGGCCAAGAACACATTCACGCTCGGCCGCGCCGACTATCAGCGCCAGTACGAGCCGATTCTCTACGGCTGGCCCGAGGGGGCCGACCGCCACTGGTGCGGCGACCGCGACCAGGGCGATGTCTGGCAAATCAAGAAACCGCAGAAGAACGATCTGCACCCGACCATGAAGCCGGTGGAACTGGTGGAGCGGGCGATTCGCAATTCGAGTCGGCCGGGCGATGTGGTACTTGATCCCTTTGGTGGGTCGGGCACGACAATGATTGCCGCTCACAAGTCGGGTCGCAAAGCGCGGCTGATCGAACTGGATCCGAAGTACGTCGATGTGATCGTGCGGCGCTGGCAGGACTATGCCGGGTCAAAGGCTATCCGCCAATCAGATGGTGTGGCGTTCGATCAGGCCGCCGCCTCAAATGATTCGTCGGTCACTTCGCAGTGGATCACAAATCCGGTGAGGTAAGGCAGCCCCTTGGGGATGCCGTAGTCCTTGCTGGTCTGGCGGCCAATCGTCCAGCCCATCCACCGCGTCACGGCGGCGTCGATGGCTTGCTGGATCGTGTGGCCACGTAGCAGCTCGTTGAGAACGTCATCCGCAAAGTGGCGTCCGTGGCGGCTGTCGAGGAACAGTCTGACCGACTCGAGGGGCTGGTGGGTGGCGTCCGCGATCGCGGTCATCGCGATCGGCCAGGCTGCTTCGGCGTTGTCGTTCATCGTGCCAAAAAAGCCCCAGGCTTCGTTCTGGGTGGTGGGGATGGTTTTCTGGGTTGTCATTTCTATCTCCTTGATTGATCGTTGCGACACCCGTATGAACGCGCTGTTTGATTGAGAAGCCAAGCTATTTATCGCAGATAGTTGAATCATTTTTCGGAGGCGATCTGGTCGATCAGTTTCATCGCTTGGCGGTCGCCACTCAACGCGATACGCAGGGTGCGCAGTGCCTGGTCGATGCTGACGTCGGGACGGCGATTGTCGAGCAGCCAGCGAATCGCGCTGGCCTGGTCGTCGCCTGGTGTCGCCACTGCCACCCCGACGTAGCGTCCGTAGCTGCCGCCGGAGGGGTCGACGTAAAGCGTCGTGCGGCCTGGGGCGCAGACCTCCACGACTTGTCGTTGGCCATTTGCGTGGCCACCGCGTCCGGTGAGCCAATCGCGATCCTCCAGCAGGGTGCTGGCGAAGACGTCGTATTCGACATCGGTCAGTTCCTTGCGGAACTCGATCACGATGGACTCGGGGGGGGCGCTGGGGTCCGTGTTGTGCAGCACCTCTTCAAGGTTACAGGGCTTGCGGGTAAAACGGGCACGGATGGTGGTGGTCATGGTGGTCTCCGGTGAGTTGATTGTTGTGACATCCGCATGAACGCGCTGTTTGATTGAGAAGCCAAGCGCTTTCTGAATCATTTCTTCGGGGCGGCGGCGAGTGTCGCCACCCCGTCTCGATCAGACGATCCGGTAGATGCGCTCGCTCCCTTCGGGCCTCTCGGAGGCAAGGTTGAGTCCGAGTTTCTTTTTGAACGCCCCGGCAAAGGTGCCGCGTACCGTGTGTGCCTGCCAACCGGTGGCTTCGCAGATCTGACTGATGGTGGCCCCCTCGGGACGCTGCAGCATCTGGATCACCATTGCCTGCTTGCTGTTCTCGCGGGTGCGGGGCTTGCCCTCGATGCCGACCTTGAGCAGTCGCTGGGCGGCGGCTTGTTTCTCTTGCGTCCAGTTGGCCTCTGCGGCCGACACGGCGGCCTCAACCTCGGGGTCGGGGTGAAGGGTTGCAGACGTTGGCCGGTCGCGCCCAAGGGCGTCGTAACCCTCGGCGGCGACGAAGTAGTTGTCCTGGCCGTCGCGGGTGATCAGGGCCTTGTTGAACAGGCCCTGGATGACCTTGTGCCGGGCACCGCCCTTTACATTCTCGGGAAACCAGACGATCTGGCCATTGGTCTGGTCGATGGCGTGTTCGAGGATGTCGTACTGGGTCGTGCTGAGTGTAATGCGGGTGGTCATGGTGATCTCCTGGTGGTGGGTGAAGTTCAGTCTTCGAGGACGATGCGTCCGTCAAGGGTGATCCAGAGCCGGGCGTCCTCGATCGTGGCCATCTCGCGCGTCTCGCGGCCGGTGGACATCCAGACGCCGTCCTTGCCCGTGTAGGTGTAGGTCTTACCGTCGTGGATGACCTCAATCGGCAGGTTCTGGTGAAACTCGACATCGACGTTCATCCAGCCGCGCAGGCGATGATTGGTGTCGATGACTTTGGCCTCGATGGTCTGTTTGCTGTTCATGCTCTGCTCCTCGCGTGTGGTGATGGTGATTGCATGAACGCGCTGTTCTGGAGGAAAGCCAAGCTCTGAATCGCAACGTTGGAGAACATCTGCGATGGGCTTGATGTAGATCATGGGTCTGTCGATACGCGCCTACGCCCGGCATCGCGGCGTCTCTCACGTGGCAGTTAAGAAGGCGATCGATAGCGGACGCATTACGCCCGAGCCGGATGGCACGATCGAGCCGAACCGGGCCGACCTTGAGTGGGCACAAAACACAGTGAGTGCTCGAAAGCCGAACCCGGCCAAGGCTTCGTCATCTGTGGTCGAGCCGCCTCGCGCACGGACGATCGAGCCATCAGAGCCAGCCGCACCCGTTCTCTCGACCGGCGGCACCTCGCTGCTGCAGGCCAGGACGGTGAATGAAGTAGTCAAGGCGCAGACCAACAAGGTGCGCCTGGCCCAACTCAAGGGAGATCTGGTCGACCGGGCCCAGGCTATTGCCCATGTCTTCCGGCTGGCGCGCACGGAGCGTGATGCCTGGCTCAACTGGCCGGCGCGCATCTCCGCGCAGATGGCCGCCAAGCTGGAGATCGACACCCACGAACTGCACGTGGCCCTCGAATCCGCCGTGCGCGATCACCTGATCGAACTTGGCGAACTGCGGGCCCGGGTGGACTGATGGAACTGGAAGAGTACGAAGGCGCGCTCGACATCGAACGTGCCTGGCGGGAGGGGCTTGTCCCGGATCCGCTGCTGTCGGTATCGGAATGGTCGGACCGGCATCGCATGCTGTCCTCCAAGGCCTCGTCAGAACCGGGGCGGTGGCGGACCAGCCGCACGCCATATCTGAAAGAGATCATGGATTGCCTGTCGCCAACCTCGACGGTCGAGCGGGTGGTGTTCATGAAAGCCGCCCAGTTGGGCGCGACCGAGATGGGATCGAACTGGATCGGCTACGTGATTCACCACGCGCCCGGTCCGATGATGGCGGTGTGGCCGACCGTGGAAATGGCTAAGCGCAACTCTAAGCAGCGGATCGACCCGCTGATCGAGGAGTCGCCGATCCTCAAGGAACTGATTGCCCCGGCCCGAAGCCGTGATTCTGGCAACACCATCCTGGCCAAGGAATTCCGAGGCGGCGTGCTGGTAATGACCGGCGCCAACAGCGCCGTCGGCCTGCGCTCGATGCCGGTACGGTACCTCTTTCTCGATGAGGTCGATGGTTATCCGCTGGACGTCGATGGCGAGGGTAATGCCGTGGCACTGGCTGAGGCCCGCACGCGCACCTTCGCCCGCCGCAAGATTTTCATCGTGTCGACACCGACGATTGCCGGCGTCAGCACCATTGAACTGGAGTACGAAGCCTCAGACCAGCGCCGCTTCTTCGTGCCGTGCCCGCACTGCGGTCATCGGCAATGGCTGCGCTTCGAGCAACTGCGCTGGGAGCGTGGCGAGAACGGCACCAACCCGGAAACGGCGGCCTACGTCTGCGAGTCCTGCGAGGTGCCGATCCCGGAGCATCACAAGACCTGGATGCTTGAGCACGGCGAGTGGCGCGCGATGGCCGAGGGAAGCAACCGCACTGCGGGGTTTCACCTGTCGTCGCTGTACAGCCCGATCGGCTGGCGCAGTTGGAAAGACATCGCGATTGCCTGGGAGCGTTCCATCAGCAAGGAATCCGGATCGTCGGCCGAGATCAAGACCTTCAAGAACACCGAACTCGGGGAGACCTGGGTCGAGGAAGGCGAAGCGCCAGACTGGCAGCGGCTCTTGGAACGCCGCGAGGACTATCGCATCGGTACGGTGCCGGTAGGCGGATTGCTGCTCACCGCCGGTGCCGACGTACAGAAGGACCGCATCGAAGTTTCGGTCTGGGCCTTCGGACGCGGCAAGGAATCCTGGCTCGTCGAGCATCGCGTGCTGATGGGTGACACGGCCCGGAACGAAGTGTGGCAATCACTGGCCGCTGTTATGCGCGAGACCTGGACCCATGAGACCGGCTGCCAGATGCCATTGGCACGACTTGCACTCGATACCGGCTTCGCCACGCAGGAAGCCTATGCCTTCGTCCGCCAGGTTCGCGACTCCCGGCTGATGGCGGTCAAGGGAGTGGCACGGGGTGCGGCCCTGGTTGGCACGCCGACAGCTGTCGATGCCACGTCTGGCGGCAAGAAACTGCGCCGGGGCATCAAGGTTTTCTCGGTGGCCGGCGGCATTGCCAAGCTGGAGTTCTACAACAACCTGCGCAAGTCCCCGGAAGTTGCCGATGACGGCGTGACGGTTCGCTATCCGGCTGGCTTCGTGCATCTGCCCAAGGTCGATGCCGAGTACATGCAGCAATTGTGTGCCGAGCAGCTGGTGACACGGCGTGACCGAAACGGCTTCGCGATTCGCGAGTGGCAGAAGATGCGGGAGCGCAATGAGGCGCTGGACTGCTACGTCTATGCACGGGCAGCTGCCGCAGCCTCCGGCCTTGATCGCTTCGAGGATCGCCACTGGCGAGAACTGGAAAAGCAACTCGGGATGGTCACCTCCGATCCCCCTGATTCGTCCGATGTACCCGATATCGAGGCCACCCATAGCGGTGGCCTCGCTGTTTCTGGCGTCCGCAAACCCGGCCGTCAATTGATCCGCAGCCGTTGGCTGACATAACTGGAGTAACTCATGAGCTTGCAAACCCAACTCAATAGCTTCGTCCTCCGCGTTGCCGAGGAATTCAATACCGTCAAAGGCCGCACCGGCACCCTGACGGCACTGACCACGACAGACAAGTCGAGTCTCGTCGCCGCCATCAACGAACTCAAGGCCGCGATTGTCACGGCGGTCATGATCGACGACCTGCAGGTGTCGACCACGACGACCTATTCGTCGAACAAGGTGGTCACCTTGCTCGATGCCCTCAAGGCGGACATCCTGGGTGGTGCCGACCCGGCCTACGACACGCTGCTGGAACTCCAGCAGGCCTTGCAGAACGATCAGTCCGGTATCGCCGCTCTGACATCGGCTATCGACAAGCGCGTCCGCTTCGATGCTGCGCAGACGCTCACCGTCCTGGAGCAGCAGCAGGCCAGGACCAACATCGGTGCGGTGGCTGCCACTGATATTGGCGACGTCGCGACGGATTTTGTCGCGATCTTCGAAGCCGCCCTGGTGTAAGGCATGAGCCTCGCATCGCAACTCTCTGCGCTGGCCAGCCGCATCGGCAACGAGATCAAGGGGCTGATCCGTCCCGATCACCCCGGACTCGCGCGTGCCTGGGTCAACTTCGGCTACGCGAATGGGTCGGTGCAAGTACGTGCCGCCCACAACGTGGCGTCCGTGACCCGTCTGGCCACTGGCCGATACCGCATCGCTTTTGAGACCGCGATGGCCGATACGGGGTACTGCTGGGTGGCCGCCGGACGCAGTAACACCAACAGTGGCACCGTTCGCTTCGCTGCTGCACGTGGTACCGCCGACAACAAGGTGGAGGCCGGGCTGGAGATCGTCTGTACGTCCTCGTCGGGGTCGTTGGCCGACTCCCCCGAGGTCAGCCTGGTGGTGTTCCGGTGAGCACGCCAACCTACACCGAGGCCCAGTTACAGGCCCTGCGCGACGCACTGGCCAAGGGCGAGAAGCGCGTGACCTTCGGCGACAAGACCGTCGAATACCGTTCGATCGATGAGCTTACGGCGGCGATCCATGAGGTCGAAGTGGCGTTGCATAAGGATGCCGTCACGACCGGGCTGATACCGCGTGCCGCCCGGCAGATCCGCATCACCACGGCGAAGGGGTTCTGAATGGGCTGGCTCAAACGAATCTCGCGCCGCATGTTCGGCAGCAACCCGCTGCACGAGGCCGCAGGTGCCGGTCGGCGTTCGTTTGCCTGGCTGCCGAGCAATCCGGGTGCCGTCGCGGCGATGACGGCAACCCAGACAGAACTGCGCACCAAGAGCCGCGATCTGGTGCGGCGCAACGCCTGGGCCAACGCCGCCCTGGAATCCTATGTCGCCAATGCCATCGGCACCGGTATCAAGCCGCAGTCACTGGTCACGGACCCGACAATCCGCGAGCGGATCCAGGCCTTGTGGCGCGACTGGACCCTGGATGCCGATGCGGCCGGCCTGACCGACTTCTACGGGCTGCAGGCGCTGGCCTGTCGCGCCATGCTCGAAGGTGGCGAAGCGCTGATCCGCATCCGCTACCGCCGGAAGGAGGATGGTCTGGCCGTGGCGCTGCAATTGCAGGTGCTGGAGCCCGAGCATCTGCCGGTGACCCTCAACACCACGGCGGAGAACGGCAACGTGATCCGCGCTGGGATCGAGTTCGATCGCCTCGGACGGCGCGTGGCCTATCACCTCTATCGCACCCATCCCGAGGATGGTGCCCTGGCCCCGATGTCCGCAAATGGGATAACTGCGGGCGGCATGGAAACCGCGCGAATCGATGCCAGCGAAATCCTGCATCTATTCCGGCCGCTGCGTCCGGGCCAGATCCGGGGTGAACCGTGGTTGGCGCGTGCCCTGGTCAAGCTCAACGAACTCGACCAGTACGACGATGCCGAACTGGTCCGTAAAAAAACCGCCGCCATGTTCGCCGGTTTCATCACCCGCCTGGCCCCCGAAGACAACCTGATGGGCGAAGGCTCGGCCGATCCCAACGGCGTGGCGCTGGCCGGGCTGGAACCAGGTACCTTGCAGATCCTGGAACCTGGTGAGGACGTGAAGTTCTCCCAGCCGGCCGATGTTGGCGCGAGCTACGCCGAGTTCCTGCGCATGCAGTTCCGGGCAGTCGCCGCCGCTATGGGCGTGACCTACGAGCAACTGACCGGGGATCTCACCCAGGTCAATTACTCATCGATCCGGGCCGGACTCCTCGAGTTCCGCCGCCGCTGCGAAGCGCTCCAGCACGGCGTGATCGTCCATCAGCTGTGCCGGCCGATTTGGCAGGTCTTCATTGAACAGGCTGTGCTCGAGGGATCACTGTCGCTGCCAGGCTATGCCAGGGGCGACCAGGCCCAGCGGCGCGCGTACCTGGCGGTGAAGTGGATTCCACAAGGATGGCAGTGGGTGGATCCGCAGAAGGAGTTCAACGCCATGCTCACTGCCATGCGCGCCGGCCTGCTGTCGCGTTCCGAGGCGATCTCGTCGTTTGGCTACGACGCCGAGGATGTCGATCGCGAGATTGCAGCGGATAACGCCCGGGCGGATGCCCTCGGCCTCGTGTTCGAGTCCGATCCCCGCCACGACCTGGGGACTACGCAAGCAGTCCCTGTCTCTCCCGACAACCCGGAGAACCCCTGACATGAATCTGCCTCATCTTGCGTCCCGTCTCTACGGGACGCCGCTTCTGCTCGCCCGTGCCAAGCTGGATGTGATCCTCTCCGTGCTCGGAGAACGGGTGAACTGGCCGGAATCAGATCTGGCCGCACCGCTGGTCTCGAAGCGGCCAACGATCGATGCGCCGGTGGGTATTGCCGTCATTCCTGTGGTCGGTTCGCTGGTCCGTCGCACGGTTGGCCTGGACCCGGCCTCCGGCTTCACGTCCTACGCCGAGATTGCCGGCATGCTCGATTCAGCCATTGCCGATCCGTCGGTCGAGGGCATCGTGCTCGACATCGATTCACCCGGTGGCGAAGCAGGCGGCGTGTTCGAACTCGGTGAGCGGATCCGTGCCGCCGATGCCGTGAAGCCCGTCTGGGCCGTCGCTGCAGATTCAGCCTTCTCGGCGGCCTATGCGATTGGCTGTGCTGCCTCGCGACTCTTGGTCAGCCGGACGGGCGGCGTCGGTTCCATCGGCGTGATCGCCATGCATGTCGACCAGACAGCCCGGGATGCCCAGCAGGGCTATCGCTACACGCCTGTTACCGCCGGGGATCACAAGAACGACTTCTCTCCGCACGAGAAACTTGGCCCCGAGGCCCATGCCCGCCTGCAGGCGGAAGTCGATCGCCTGTACTCCATGTTCGTCGATCACGTCGCGGCGATGCGCAAGCTCGATGCCGATGCGGTGCGGGCCACCGAGGCCGGCATCTATTTCGGCATGGACGCCGTGACCGCAGGACTGGCCGATGCCGTCGGCAGTCTCGATGCCGTGCTCGCCGAGTTCAGCAGCTTTCTGGTGGCTCGCCGGGCGCGCGGCCACACGATGTCCGATTCCACGCGCCTTTCAGCCGCAACTCCCTCAACGCTTATGGAGAACTCCACCATGCCCTTGACTGACCCTGTCGATCAACCCCTGACGGATGAGCCGGTGCCTTCAGCCGCTCCCGACGCGGACAAGCCGGTCGCCGACGAAGCAACCCCCGCGACCACCGACGCCAGTCGTGCCGATGCGGTCGCCATCGCCGAACTGTGCCAACTCGCGGGACATCCCGAACTGACCGCTGCTTTCCTCGCCGAAGGTGTTTCCGAAGCCCAGGTGCGCAAGGCGCTGCTGGCCTCCCGTGCCGACAGCCCGGAAATCCGCTCGACGATCGCACCGGATGCCTCGGCCCCTCAGCAACCCCAGTCTGCCGCCAATCCCCTGATGGCGGCCGTCAAGAAACTCACCGGAAAGGAGTAAGCCATGCCCGTCATTACCGAAGGTCTCAATCTGGGCGATCTGCTCAAGTACGAAGCGCCCAACCTCTATTCCCGTGACCAAGTCACGGTCGCCGCCGGCCAGAACCTCGTGCTTGGCACGGTGGTTGGCATCGACGCCACCACGGCCAAGGTCAAGCAGATCGATCCGGCCGCCACGGATGGCACCGAAGTCGCCGTCGGCGTTCTCGCCACCTCGGTCGACGCCACCCTGATCGATCGCGAGGACGGGATTCTGATTGCCCGACATGCCGTCGTCGCCGATCACGCCCTGACCTGGCCGGCCGGTATCGCCCCCCTGGACAAAGCCGCTGCGATCGCCCAACTCAAGGCGGCCGGCGTACTCGTTCGCCACGCTGTTTAAAGGAGTCCTCTCATGCAGAACCCGTTCTCGAATCCTGCCTTCTCGATGGCCAACCTTACGGCCGCCATCAACCTCCTGCCGAACCGCTACGGCCGGCTGGAGTCACTCAACCTGTTCCCGGTCAAGCCGGTGCGCTTCCGCCAGATCCTCATCGAGGAGAAGAACGGCGTGCTGAACCTGCTGCCGACCTTGCCGGTGGGCAGTCCCGGCACGGTGGGTCAGCGTGACAAGCGCAAGATGCGCTCCTTCGTCGTGCCCCACATCCCGCACGACGACGTGGTGTTGCCCGAGGAAGTCCAGGGGCTGCGCGCCTTCGGATCGGAAACCGAACTGGAGACCGTGGCCGGCGTCATGGCCCGCCATCTGGAGACGATGCGCAACAAGCACGCCATCACGCTGGAACATCTGCGCATGGGTGCCTTGAAGGGCATCATTCTCGATGCTGACGGCTCGACGCTCTACAACCTCTACGACGAGTTCGGTATCGCGCCGAAGGCGATCAACTTCGCGTTGGCTACGGACAGCACCAACGTCCGCCAGAAATGCGTTGATACCCTGGCGCATATCGAGGAGAACCTGCGCGGAGAGTTCATGACCGGTGTGCGCTGCCTGTGTTCGCCCGAGTTCTTCGAGAAGCTGATCGCCCACCCGAAGGTCGAGAAGGCCTACGAGAACTTCCAGCAGGGCGCAATCCTGCGTGACGATGTCCGTGCCGGCTTCACCTTCGGCGGCCTCGTGTTCGAGGAGTATCGCGGTCAGGCGACCGATGGCAATGGCGCCACACGCCGCTTCATCGCGGCCGGCGAAGCCCATGCCTTCCCCGTCGGCACGATCGACACATTCGGTACCTACGTGGCCCCGGCGGACTTCAACGAGACCGTCAATACCCTCGGCCAGCCGCTCTACGCCAAGCAGGACTCGCGCAAGTTCGAGCGCGGCACCGATCTGCACACGCAGTCCAACCCGCTGCCGATGTGCCATCGCCCCGGCGTGCTGGTCAAGCTGACGATGTCGTGATGACGTCCCTGACTGACCTGTATGCAGCAGCCGGCCGTGCCGGTCTGCTGACGCCGGCCACGGTCGGAGGCACGGAGGTGCTGGTGGACTTCCGTGCGCCCGACGTGGAGGTGCTCGATGGCCTGGGGCTCTCGTCCGACTACGCGATCCGTTTCCCCGCCGACGCCCTGGTGCTCAATCGCGGCGAGGAACTGGTCATCGGCGGCGAAACCTACCAGGTCCGGGAAGTGCGGGCCATCGGCGACGGCTCGGAGTGCCGGGCCACGCTGATGCGCATCTGATTCATGCTCGAAGGAAATCCACTATGAACTCAATCCGGGAACGCATTCTCCAGGCAATGACCAGTCGTTTGTCTCCCATCGCTCAGGGGGAAGGCGCACAGGTCCTGCGCTCACCGACCACTGCAATTCCCCGCGACGCTTCACCGGCGCTGCTGATCTTCCCAGAGGCGGAAACCATCGCCCAGCGCGCCAACGACCGCATCGAGCGGCATCTGGTCGTCCGCCTCGTGGCACTGGCGCGTGCCACCGACACCGAACCGGCCGAGGCGATGGCCGACCGGTTGATGGTGGCCTGTCACACCGCGCTGTTTTCCGATCCGAATCTGGGCGGTACCACGCTGGGGCTTCAGGAACTGGATTGTGACTGGGACATCGAGGATGCCGATGCCACGGCTGCCGCAATTCCGGCGCGCTACCAGATCACCTACCGCACCCTGGTCCATGACCTGACGGCCCAGGGGTAACGCCGCAACGCCGGCTTGGAACAGATCACTGTTTATTTATCACCGGCGGTAGTAGCCGGCAAGTAAGGCGTTCCACCACTTTCACTTTCCATCGAAGGAGTAAACGATATGGCCTATTTCTCCGGTCAGGGGCGCGTATTCATCGGCGCTCGCACCAGCGGCGGCAATCCTGCCGGCCTCAACTTCGTCGGCAACGTTCCCGACCTCAAGGTATCACTCTCGGTAGAGACCCTCGAGCATCAGGAATCGCAGTCCGGTCAGCGCCTCACCGACCTGCAGATCATCAAGGGCAAGAAAGGCGAGTTTGCCTGCACCCTGGAAGAACTTATCCCGAGCAATCTCGAACTGGCGCTCTACGGCAGCACGACGGTCGTGACTACCGGCACCGTGACTGACGAGGCCATTGCGACGACGGCCGAAACCAACAAGTTGTACCTGCTCGGCAAGCAGAACGTGTCGTCCTTGGTGGTAAAGGCGGGGGCCACCACGGTTGCCAACACTAAGTACACGGTGAACGCCAAGCACGGCTCCTTCCAATTCACCGACATCACTGGCGTGACCGGTGCCATCACCGCCAGCTATTCCTATGGCGCAGCCAACGTGACGGCAATGTTCACCCAGCCCTTGCCAGAGCGCTGGGTGCGCTTCGAGGGGCTCAATACCGCCGACGGCAACAAAGAAGTCGTCATCGATCTCTATCGCGTGGCCATCAACCCGGCCAAGGAACTGTCGGTGATCACCAGCGACCTGCTTAAGTTCGAGTTATCCGGTCAGGTGCTCGCCGATCTGACCAAGTCGGCCAGTGGTGAACTGGGTCAATTCGGCCGGATTGTCCTCCTGTGAAAAAGCCCATAGATCCCATGGCCGTGCTGCCGCCCGTCCCGGTCGAGATCCGCGTGGCGGAGCAGACGCTCGCGCTCACGCCCCTCGTGCTGGGCGAACTGCCAGCTTTCGCCAAGGCTATTCAGCCCTTCACGGCGGATCTCGCCATCGAACCTGACTGGCTGAGGCTTCTGGGCAGTCACGGCGAGGCGATGATCGAGGCCATGGCCATCGCCAGCCGCCAACCGCGCGAATGGATTGCCGGCCTGGCGCTGGATGAGGCGATATTTCTCGCGCAGGCCCTGTTCGAGGTGAATGCGGATTTTTTTATCCAGCGGGTGGTGCCGAAGCTGGGCGAGGCAGTGAGTCGCATCGGCAGTCAGTTGGTTGGGCCCACACCTGCCAGCGCCTGATTGCTCATGGCCATGCCTGGCAGGACATCCGGCACTACACCCTGGCGCAGGTCGATGCCTGGATCGACGCCATCGATCGTCAGGAGCAGCGGCAACTCGCCAATCTGCTGACGGTCATCGCCACTGGCAGTCAGGGAACGGGCGAGGTCATCCGCAAGGCCATTCAGAGTCTCACCGCACCATGCTCAAAATCTCCCTGACTACCTCGGGTTTGCTCGACAAGGGCGAATTGGCCGCCTGGACCCGCTCACGCCGCGAGGCGATCCATAAGGCGGTCAGCCTGGGAATGCGTGACAGCAGCCGCAGCCTGACAGACGCACTGCGTACCCGCATGCAGTCCGACCTGGCGATCCGCAAACCGGCCTTCCTGCGCTCGATGCGGGCCAAGGTGCTGGATCGGGATCCTTCGCGGTTGCCGGCCTTACTGGTGGGGTCTCGGGTTTCCTGGCTGGGTGTGCATGTCCGGGGGGCGACCCTGACCGGCAAGATGCTGATCCCGCTGACCGAGTCCGGGCGACGGATGGGCCGCAAGGCTTTCGCCCGGGTGATCGACACCCTGATGCGTTCCGGCAATGCCTGGTTCATTCGCAAAGGCGGCAAAGTCATTCTGATGGCGGAGAACATCAAGGAGAACGCCTCGGCCCTGACGCGCTTCAAGCGCGCCGAGCGACAGCGCACCGGGGCGAAATCGATCAAGCGTGGCCAGGAAATCCCCATCGCTGTCCTGGTGCCTCGCGTCACCCTGAAACGCCGCTTCGACTTTGACGGGACGGTGCGGCGTGCCATGCCGCAACTGGCTCAATTCATCAATCGCTATTTGAACCGCAACTGACATGGCTTCCGATCGCGCACAGATCCTCATCACTGCCGTCGACCAGACCCGCACAGCCCTGGATAGCATCCGGAACAACCTCGGGCGTCTCGGTGACGAAACACGTCGCGTGCAGGGATTGCTGGCAGGTCTGGGTGTCTCCCTCACGCTGGGCGCGTTCGCGGCACTGGTCAAGGGAGCGATCGACTCTGCCGATGAACTGAACAAACTCTCTCAGAAAATCGGCATCTCGGTCGAGGCATTGTCGACGCTGCAATTCGCCGCACAGTTGTCGGATGTCGGGCTTGATACCTTAAAGACCGGCCTGAAAGGACTGTCCGCCAACCTGACGGAAGCACGTTCCGGACTGGGCGAAGGCGCTGCCCTGTTTCAGGCGCTCGGCATTTCGGTCGAGGAGTCGGCAGGCAACCTCAAGTCATCGGACACGATTCTGCTGGAGATTGCCGATCGATTCGCCAGTTTCGAGGACGGAGCCACCAAGACGGCCCTGGCGGTCAAGCTCTTTGGCAAGAGCGGGATGGACATGATTCCGTTCCTGAATCAGGGTTCATCGGGAATCCGCGCACTGATGCAGGAAGCCGAGCGGCTCGGCCTGAAGTTGTCGACCGGAACCGCTCAGGCGGCTGAAGCGTTCAACGACAATCTGACCGCACTCAAAGCCTCGTCTTCCGGGTTAGGCATAACGCTTGCCACCGAGTTGCTGGCCCCCTTGCGGGTCGTGACCGATGCCATCCGCGACGGTCAAGGAGAAGCGACCGGCTTCGCAGCCATTCTCGGCGGTGCCCTCAAAACCACCCTGGAGGCGATTCTCGTCCTCGGCGTGAATGTCGCCTACGTCTTCAAGTCGATGGGCACCGAGATCGGTGGCATGGCCGCGCAACTCACCGCGCTGGCACGCCTCGATATCCGGGGTTTCAAGGCGATCGGCGAAGCCATGCGTGAAGATGCGGCTAAGGCGCGTGCCGAGGTCGATGCCTTGTCGGCACGCATCCTCAATCCGCCCCAGGCACGCCAGGCAGGGCCTGCCTCATCAAGTCCCGCTGCAGGGAATACCGGTGCAGCGACAGAGGACATGCAGCGCATGGCCTGCTTGCTCTCGGGCGGTGAATGGCGTGGCGGACGCTGCATCAAGAAAGGCGCGGAAGCCAAGGACAACAGTGCAGCGCGCCTGGCCGTCCTGAAGGCGCAGGCCGACGCCGAGTTCCGTCTGCTCAAGACCGGGCTGGATCAGCAGAAGGCCGCCCTCGACCGGGCCCTGGATGATCGCCTGGTATCGATTCGGGACTACTACGCACAAAAGACCCGTCTTGAGCAGGCGGCCATCGACGAGGACATTTCCCGCAAGTCCGAGGAACGCACTGCCCAGCAGCAGATGGCACGTAGCGGCAAGGACGAGGCCACCCGGCTGCGGGCCATGGCCGAGGTCAAGAAGCTCGACGGTGAGATTGCCGTTCTGGCGCAGCAACGCGGCGAGATCGAGGTGGCCAATGCGCATGCGGCGGCCAATGCCGAACGGCAACTCGCCAATGAGCTCTCCCGGGTACGGGATCGTCTCGCCGAGGTCAGTAGTGGAGCGGGTGGTGACAGTACACGCGCCCGGCTGCAACGCGAGTATCAGCCCCTGATCGAGCAATTGCAGCGCATGGGCGATACCGCCGGCACGCAGGATGTGGCGCGCCTGATCGATGTCGAGTCGGATCTGGCAGAACTGGCCCGCTTCGAGCGTCAGTACCAGATCGCGACCGAGCGGCTGTCGCTGCGGGGTCGGGAACTCCAGGTGCAAAAGGAGGCGGGCCTCATCACCGAATCCCAGATGCGGCAGACGCTGCTGGGATTGCAGGCCGAGACGGCAAGGGAGGTCGAAGCACTGATCCCCAAGATGGAGCAACTCGCGCAATCGACCGGTTCCGAGGAAGCGGTCAATCGGGTGGCGCGGCTGAAGATCGAGATCGCCAGCCTCAAGACGGTGACGGACGAGGTGGCGGTCCGCATCAATGGTGACACCCAGAACGCCTTTGCCACGATGTTCGAGCAGATCGGCTCGGGCGCCAAGTCGGCCAAGGATGCCTTCGCCGATTTTGCGCGCAGCGTCCTGGCCTCGATCAACCGGATCGCTTCGCAGAAACTCGCCGAGAGTTTGTTCGGGGCGATTGGGAGCGGCGGTGGCAGTGGGGGATTTGGCGCCTTCATCAGCGGACTGTTCAAGGGCTTCGCCACGGGTGGCCTGGTCAGCGGGCCAGGGACTTCGACCTCGGACTCGATCCCGGCGCGTCTGTCGGCCGGGGAATATGTCCTGCGCGCCGCTGCCGTGCGCCGGCTCGGCGTCGATTTCCTGCACGCCCTGAACGGCGGACTCAGTGTCCCCCGCTGGCAGGGTGTGCGTCTAGCCTTCGCCGAGGGAGGACTGGTGCCACCCGCCGCCCCGGCAACGACAGGGGGCGGGGCCGGTCAGGCGGTACGCATCGTCAATGTGATCGATCCCAGTCTTGCCGCCGACTACTTGACCTCACCCGCCGGTGAAAAGTCGATTCTCAACATCCTCTCGCGCAATGGTTCGGCCGTGCGCGAGATTCTGCGTTAGGAACTGCCATGGCCTGGACATCCGGTACCGCTTCGGACTACCTCGACCTTCTGACGCGCCTCAAGGCTTTCGTCACCGAGCAGATGCTGCCGGCCAACGAGCGCTGGCAGGTCATGCGCTGGGTACCAGGGCCGCCCGCCGAACTGGTACTCAAGGGCGTCGGCCTGGCCGGCTCGGACGAAATCTATGTCGCCATCCAGACGGAAACCTCCTCGGACTACGGCAACTGGAAACTTCGCGGCTATGTCACCTACAACCCCGGGGTAGCGTTCGACGCCCAGTACAACAGCAGTCAAACCTACTATGCGCTGCTGACCCTGTCGGCGATGCCGTACTGGTTCGTCGCCAATGGCCGCCGCATCGTCGTGGTGGTCAAGACCGGCACCTACTACGAGTGCGTGCATCTAGGGTTGTTTCTGCCGTATGCCACGCCGGCCCAATACCCGTATCCCCTGGTGGTCGGTGGCTCGTACAACGGGTCGACGCGCTGGAGCAACGCCTACACCTACCGAAACCATCTGCCGCGCACGGCGGGTTATTCCGGGGCGTACTGGTCGCCAACGGGTACATGGAACAGCAGTCCGTATTTCTGGCCAGGCACCTGGGGCAGCAATCAGCGCGAAGCCCCGGATGGCAGCTATCCGCTGTTGCCCTTCGTGATGCAGGGCCTGGGCGAACTGGACGGCATGTACAGCGTGCCGGGCTACGGCAATTCCGTGGAGAACATCATCACCGCCAATGGCGTGGATCACCTGGTGGTGCAGGACGTGTATCGCACCGGGTACTACGACTATTGGGCACTGAAGCTGGCATAGACCATGGCATTCCAATCCGGTATCACCACCTCGCCGAACGACCTGCTCGACAAGATCCGGCTCTTCGCCACCACCTACTGCGGTTACACGCAGCTGATGTATCAGGCCGATTCGGGTTACTACCGTCTGCACCTGCAGCATGCGGCCAGCGGACAGTACGTCAATCTGCACTCCTGGAGCAGTTACATCGCGGCCTATGGCTCGACTGCGTTCAGCAGCGGCCTGGCCTACGGCTCACAAACCGTATCGGGTGGCTCGATCTCGGCCAACCTGCTTTCCGGTAGTGCCGAATACTTCCTGTTCGGCGGGGATGGCTACTGCTATTGCGTCACGCAATACACCAGCACCATCTACAACATGCTGCTTTTCGGCACCATGACCAAGACCTGCAGCTTCACGGGTGGTGCCTTTCTGTCCGACAGCTACAGCGGTGCCGTGCGCGCCGACATCGACAGCGCGACCAATGCCTGGAAAACCGCCAACGGCTCCGGCAATACCTCGTCGCGGATGTTCTACACCAGCCTGACGCGACAACTCGATAGCTATTCGCCGATCACCTTCAACGGGGTGACGCCGCTGTATCCGATCACCGTCGAAGTAGGACGTACCACGCCGACCTACTATTACTCGATGGTGGGCTACATTCCGGAGGCCCGTCTGCTGCGCATGAACGGTCAGTACGCCAACAAGGACATCGTCACGCTCGGCAGCGATGAGTGGATGGTGTTCAGCACGTCCTATGGCGGCTACGCCTTCAAGAAATGACGAGCTTTGCGGGAGGTGTGTTGCCCTCAGGCGTGAAGGGAGATCCGGCCTATGCCTTGCCGGAGAAATTCCTGCCGGCACCGTTTCGCCCTTATGAGGGGGCCATTGCGCGATTCTCCGGCGGCGGCTCCCTGACCAACCTTCTGCCGGTCAGCGAACTGCCGGTAAGCTTCGCCGGCTTCACGATCCGCCAGTTCGAGCAGCACTGGTATCACCAGATTCATCTGCTGCCGGGCAAGATCATCCTGGGCAACCTGCTGTCGACGCAGATGCGGCAGATCGAAGTGTGGAACGCGCATTTCGCCACCAAGACCTTGTCGGCCATCGTCGGCGAGAACGATGGTGGCATCGTGCTGTCGGGTAGCAGCAATCCGCCGACCACCTTCGGCATGCTGTCGTCGCGCTTGTACGAGGTATCCATCAGTCTTGATGGTCCCCCGGTTATTGAGGCGTCCTTCACATTCCAGTTTCCAGGGGAGACGCCGCGCCTGAGCATCTCGGGTCGGCGGGTCGTGGTCTTCGGCCTTCGACCCCACTGGGGAGAGTCCTGGCTGGAACGACTGGCCTGGGCTACCGATGTGCTGACCGCCCGGGATGGCACCGAACAGCGCGTGAGCCTGCGCGTCAATCCGCGCCGCTCGCTCGAATTCACGATCCTGCTCGGGCGCGACGATGCAGCCTTGCTGGATGTGCTGCTGTCGGCCTGGCAGTCGCGGGTCTATGCCTTGCCGATCTGGCCGGACAAGACGCAGTTGGCGGGCAGCCTGGTGGCGGGCAGTACCTTCATTCCGTTGACGACGACGCATCTGGAGTACGAGGCCGATGGCCTGCTGGTGATCGGTACAGACAGCCGCAATACCGAGGCGGCCGAAGTCCTGTCGGTGGCCAGCAATGGGGTGACGCTCAAGCAACCCATCCTCCAGTCCTGGCCGGCAGGCGCCTTCGTGACGCCAGCGCGTACCGCACGGCTCCGTATCAGCCAGCCGGTGACGCGGGTCACGGAAGCCATCGTCACGGCCCGGGTGGTGTTCGATATCGCCGGAACCACCACGATCACCAAACAGGACAACGCCACCAGACTGAGCAATGTGCCGCTCTGGCCGATGACTTTCCCGCGCCCGAACCGGGAGCGCGATGTCGATGTGGAGTATCAGCGGCTCGCCGAAGTCCTGGACTACGAGACCGGCATTACGGCGGTGGATGACTCGGGGGCACGACCGTTCATTCGCCGCGCCTTCGATTTCCGCTTCACCAGTCGTGCCGAGATCGCCGCCTTCAAAGGCTGGCTGGCGGCCCGTGCCGGACGCCTGGTGGCGTACTGGCAGCCGGTATGGGAAACCTCCATCGTGCCGACCCGCAAAATCCTGTCGAACCAGACGGTGATGACCGTTGCGGCGCGGGGCTATGCCCTGTACTTCAACCCGATGCCGGGACGTACCGAAGCCGCCTTCCTGCACAAGAACGGCACCTGGTACTACCGCACGATCCTGAGCTTCGGCGCCGGGACCATCAATGAAGAAGAAACAATGACGCTGGATCAGACCTTCGGCTTCGACGCCAACCCCGAAGACTGGCTCGCGATCTACTTCCTCGAAAAAAGCCGGCTCGACAGCGACCAGATCGAATTGCACTGGCTCTCCGACCGGATCGTCGAATCGGCATTGCCAGTCAAGAGCATCAAGGGATAACCGATGTCCTATCTCACGCAGGAAACTTCGGCGGCTGCTGGTCTGCCGGTGGAACTCTATCGCTTCGTCCTTGGCCAGCAGGTCTGGGCGGTGACCAGTGGCCGCGAGGTCGTGACCTACCAGGCCGACACCTACCAGCCAGCCGTTCTGCGTCGTTCCGGACTGGAACAATCGCCGGATTTCTCGCGCAATGGCATCGAACTGGAATGTGCGCGCGACTTTGCGGTGGCCCAGTTGTTTGCCGCCAGCCGGCCCAACGGGGTGGTGTCCCTGACGCTGTTTCGCAATCACTACGGTGACAGCGAGTACATCACCGCCTGGAAAGGTCGCGTGGCGTCCGTGGTGTTTGCCGGCAGCGGCGCGACGATCCGCTGCGAGTCGATCTTCACGGCCTTGAAGCGTCCGGGGCTGCGGGCGCATTACCAGACGGGTTGCCGCCATGCCCTTTACGACCCGGGCTGTGGCATCAACAACCAGGCCTACAAGATCGCCGGCACGCTGAGCGCGGTCTCTGGCTTGACGGCAACCTCGGTGGCCTTCCTGTCGCAGAGCACCGGATGGCTGACCGGCGGTTATCTGCGCGTGGGCGGTGTACCCCGCATGATCACCCAGCACACGGGCGATACGGTCACGCTGTCGAGCGTCCTGCCCGGACTGGCGGTAGGCAGTGCCTTCGAAGCCTTCGCCGGCTGCGACCGCAGTTTCTCGACCTGCCAGAGCAAGTTCGGCAATGCGCTGAACTTTGGCGGGTTCCCCTGGATACCGGCGAAGAACCCCTTTGCCGGCGACTCGATCGTCTGAATCATGTGGACTCAAATTCTCATCTGGGTGGTGACCACAGTCATCGGTGCCTTGCTGAGCCCCCGGCCGCCCAAACCGGCTTCCGTCTCGCCCGGCAATGTGGATGTTCCGGTGGCCGAACAGGGCAAGCCCATTCCTGTGCTGTTCGGCACGCGCGTCATCCGCCAGGCCAACTGCGTCTGGTATGGCGACATCAAGACCACAGAGATTCGCCAGACGTCTGGCAGTGGAGGTAAGAAATGACGTTGATCGCAACCCACGAGGACGCCAAGGCCCTGGGCTATTGCAACGCAGGGCTGCGCAAATGGTTCCCGCGTGACGGGGTCAGTTTCGACGACTTTCGTCGGGACGGTGTGACGACCGACTGGCTCCGGGCCACCGGCGACGCCATGGCCATGCGCCTCGCCGAGGCAGTCGAGCAACGTGAGCAGGAGACTTAAGTGGGCGGCGGCGGAAAACGTGGTGGTGGCTCGAGTTCCTATGTCGTAGGCCATCGCTACTACGCGGGGCTCCATCTGGTCCTGTGCCATGGTCCGGTCGATGCCATCACCCGCATCATCGTCGGTGAACGTACCGCCTGGAGCGGCAGCATCACGAGCAGCCAGACGATCTACATCAATGCCCCGCAGCTGTTCGGCGGCGATTCGCGCGAAGGTGGTGTGCAGGGTTATGTCGAGGTGAAGTTCGGCGGCCCGGCTGAAACGGTATCCGGTTACCTTCAGCAGAAGCTCGGCAGCATCATTCCGGCGTTTCGCGGCGTGCTTTCGCTGATCGTCCAGCAGTGCCAGTTATCGGCGATGAACCCCTACATCAAGCCCTGGAGCGTCGAGGCACGGCGCATTCCGGCGCCTGCTGCGCTCTATGGCGGCAGCATCAATAATGACGCCAACCCGGCCCACATCATCTACGAGTGTCTCAACAACGCGACCTGGGGTTTGGGCCACGCGACCAGTGAGATCGATCCGGGCAGTTTCCAGACGGCCGCCAGCACCCTGGCCAGCGAACAGTTCGGACTCTCTCTGCTATGGGATCGCGAACAGCCCCTCGAAGAGTTCATCGGCGAAGTGCTGCGCCACATCGATGGCACGCTCTATGTCCATCCGCGTACCGGGCAATACACCCTGAAGCTCGCCCGGGCGGACTACAGCCTTCCCAATCTTATGGTGCTGGATGCCAGCAATATCCTCGCATTGGAAAGCTTCTCGCGTCCGGCTGAATCCGAGTTGATCAATCAGGTCACGGTACGCTACCGGGACCGCAATACCGACAAGGATGCGGCGATCACCGTGCATGACCTGGCGGCGCTGGAACTGGCCGGGGGCGTGGTGTCCTCGGTGACGGTGGACTATCCGGGCATCAGCAACGGCACGCTGGCCTCGAAGGTGGCGCTGGGTGACCTCAAGCAGTTGTCCGTGCCACTGGCCAAGGCGACGCTGGTCGCCAACCGCAAGGCGGCCAGTCTCAATATCGGCGACGTCTTCAAACTGACCTGGCCGGAGTTGGGCATTGCCCAACTGGTGATGCGGGTGGTGCGTATCAGCTATGGCACCCTGACCGATGGGCGGGTGCGCATCGAATGCGTGGAGGACATCTTCGGGCTGCCTTCGGCCACCTATGTGTCGCCGACACCCACATCCTGGGTCTCGCCACTGACCGCTCCGGCCCCGGTGCCTTTCAGAAAACTGGGTGAGGCGCCCTGGTGGACGGTGGTGAAACGGGTGGTCGGCGAATCGGCGACGGCCCGGGCGGAACTTGAACCCGAAGGTGGTCTGCTGGTGGTGTGCGCGAGCCGGCCCTCCGGAGATTCCCTCAACGTGAAAGTGCTGACGCGCCAGGGCAGCGCCGCCTTTGCCGAGGTTGAGGCGATGGGTTTTACGCCCAACGCGACGCTGATCAACGACATCGACCCGGCCGCCACCGTGCTGGCGATCGGCAATGGTCAGGATCTGGAATCGGTCGGCCTCGACAAGCTGGCCTATCTCGACGACGAGATCGTGGCGATCAAGGCGGTGAATCTCGGTGCCGGCACGATCACGGTCGAACGGGGCATTCTCGATACGGTTCCGGTGAATCATCTGGCCGGTGCGCGGCTCTGGTTCGCCGATGGCGTGGAAGCACTGCTCACCGAGCAGTATCTGTCCGGGGAGTCGCTGCAAGTGAAACTGCTGCCATCGACCGGCATGGGACGTCTGGCGGAATCGGCGGCGACTGCCGACAGCTACACCTTCGCCAAGCGCATGATCCGGCCGTATCCACCGGGGAATGTACGGGTCAATAACGTGATGTGGCCCACTGTGATACTGGGCCAGATGGCGCTGACCTGGGCCCATCGCGACCGCATGCAGCAGACCGTCTATCTGGTGACGCAGTCGGAGGGAAACATCGGCCCCGAGGTAGGGACCACCTATACGGTCCGCATCTACAACGAGAACTTTGGGCTCCAAAAAACTCTGACAGGTCTGACCACGACGTCCCTGACCTATACGACTACCGACGAAGCCACGGACAGCGGGTTGGGACGGATCAACGGCCGGCTCAAGGTCGAGATCGAGTCGGTACGAGACGGGCATGTCAGTTGGCAGAAGCAGACGCGGAGTTTCGAGCGGGCGGGCTTTGGCCTGAACTACGGCAAATACTATGGAGGCATCTGATGGCAAGCACTGATCCGAATCTTGGGCTCACCTACGGCTGGACACTCGGCGAGTCCGGGTGGCACACGACAATGGACGGCAATCTTAAGCGGCTCGGCGCGGTGGTCGGGCTCGCGGTCAAGGATAGGGATCTGGCCACGCCGCCAGCCAGTCCTGTCGATGGCGACCGCTACATCATTCCGGCCGCTGCGACCGGTGTGTGGGCCGGCAAGACCAATCAGATCGCCGTGCGCGTGGCCAGTGCCTGGGAGTACTACACGCCAAAGGTCGGCTGGCTTTGCTACATCGAGGACGAGGCCGTGCTCACAGCCTACAAGAGCACCGGCTGGAGTGTCGGCATCGCGATCTGACATTGCTTGACCAACTCTACGAGCCCACCCACGAGGTGGGCTTCGTATTTCTGGAGGACGAAAACATGGATGCAACCCCAATGGAGCGCCGCAAGATGGTGACCATCCCGCAAGAAGAGTTCGAAGCGATGCTGGAACGGGCAGCCGAGCGTGGCGCTCGCGCCGCATTGCACGGCGTGGGCCTGGATGGCGAGGATGCCGCTCACGACATCCGGGAACTGAGGAACCTGCTGGATGCCTTCAATGAGGCCAAGCGCACGGCCGGCATCACCCTGGTCAAGATGATCGTCACCGGCCTGGTGCTGGCCTTGCTGGCTGGCACTGTGCTCAAGATCAAGTTGTTCGGGGGCCAGCCATGATCGAGACCTTGCTTGGCGGGTTGCTCGGCGGTGCATTCCGTCTGGCCCCGGAAATCCTGAAGTGGATGGACCGCAATGGTGAGCGCAGTCACGAACTGGCCATGCAGGACAAGGCGCTGGAGTTCGAGAAGCTTCGCGGGGCGCAGCGAATGTCGGAAATTGGGGCCGCTGCCGACGCGGCATGGAATACCGGAGCCATCGAAGCGCTGAAGGAGTCGGTCGCTGCCCAAGGCCAGCGTTCCGGCGTGCGCTGGGCTGATGCCTTGTCGGTCAGCGTGCGGCCGGTGATTACCTACTGGTTCATGTTGCTCTACTGCGCGGCGAAAACGGCAGCGTTTGTGGCTGCCATTACTGCCGGCGCTGGGTGGGGCACGGCGATCCTGCACGCCTGGACGGATGCCGACCAGGCGCTGTGGGCCGGGGTGCTGAACTTCTGGTTCCTGGGGCGTGTGTTTGACCGGGTGCGGCCGTGATCGAAGTTCCGAAAGCGGCGATCAATCTCGCCAAGCGCTTCGAGGGTTTCGAACGCAAGGTAAAGAGTGGGATCGAGATCACCGCTGTTCCCTACATCTGCCCCGCAGGTTTCTGGACGATTGGCTACGGCCACCTTTGCGACCCGATGCATCCGCCGATTACCGAAGCGAAGGCCGAGGTCTATCTGGCGTGCGATCTACAGACTGCGCTGGTGGCGACCCTGCGCTACTGCCCTGTGCTGGCCACAGAACCAGAAGGACGTCTCGCAGCCATTATCGATTTCACATTCAACCTCGGTGCCGGTCGACTGCAGACATCAACGCTGCGGCGACGGATCAATCAGAGAGATTGGTCACAAGCTGCAAGTGAGCTGCAGAGGTGGGTTTATGGTGGTGGGAGGCCATTGCCAGGCCTCGTTCTACGGCGCAGAGAAGAGTCAAACCTGCTTCTGGCCAGCTAATGCAAGGGGAAGTTGAGCACATCAAGCAACTGCTGGCGAATTGCTAGTGCAGGTGCTGTGAGATCGACAGTCGCAAAGCGAATCGGGTGCCCCTGGATTACTACTGTTTCGTCCACTGACTGTCCGATTGCCGGGTGAAGAAGTAGGCCACATGCACATTGATCCAACGAATCCCCACTTCCAGACTGCGACATCAGATAGGCATAAATCTGATAGACGTAGCCGCTGCGGACGGATTCCTCCCGAAACCAGCCCTTGGTTACGATCGAATTGAATTTTGTGTCGATGACGATTCTCCGCCCGCCAGCGACATGATCCAACACGACATCGGTGCGCATTGAAGGCAGAATGGAGTCGATCCCTGTGGTCTTGGCATTGATCTGCCAGCCGAGTGGTTTCCCTGTGTAAACCTGCCAGCCGTCCTGCGACAACACCACCTGATAGAAGCCTCCCACGGCGCGTTCATAAAGACGGCGCACCCAGATTTCCTCTCGATCGGGTAGCGCCAAGTAGTCGCCACCATCTCCTTCAGTCGGAAGCGCGATATCCAAGGCCAGCTGCGCGGCCGCGACCATGAAGCGGTCTTTGGCATCGTTGCGACCAAAACGGTCGGTGCTGATTTCTGATCGTGTCGGTCGCAAGCCTGATACGCCCAACCGCTTCAGGGTGTTCGCGAGATTCCGGCATCGATGAGATAACGCCGGTCTGCGGACTACGGTTGATATTTCCCCGAGAGCTGCCAACACCAAGCGGTTACGTGGGGTATCGATCGTCAATTCCTCGAATCGACACGCCACTTTCCCGCGAGTCAGCAATTGATGCCGCTCCGTGGTGAGCATATCGATGCGGCCACGGACACGGGTAAGCTCGGCTTCTCGCTGACGGAATCCCGAGCTCAAGTTTTGGCGTAGCCGCTCCTCGACAGCATGCGCGAGGATTTCCGCGACGAGATCCGGAATATCGTCTGGATTGTCTTCAACTGCCACCGCGCCCTTGCCGATCGATCGGTATAGATCGGAGGCATACAGCATCAACAGCCACAAATTACGAACGGGGATGCGCCCCACGAGCCCGAAGGCATCCTGGGCGCCATCATCCACCGCCAACGCTGTCACGCCTACAGCCCTTCGATCAGGCGTTGCCGCGCTGTTCTGGCTTTATCCAACGCATCGAACCAGTATTCATCAAGCAGCGGACCGATTTCGGTCATCACCACTTGCTTGAACCACTCCTTCTGATCGCCTTCGATTGATCCGATTCGTGGCGTCACATAGCTGTGGCCGATTCGGAATTGACGCCCAAGCGTTGGGTCTTCGGTGATCGTTTCGTTGAGCTTGGCGATGCGCAACTCGATTTCACCCACGAAATCAGCTGACAGGCCGCAGCGACCCGTGAGCCACTCGCGCCAAGCAGCCCCAAGCCGGGGTTCCAGATCCACAAAAGCAAATCGTCGCCGCAAGGCAAGGTCAACCAATGCCAGTGAGCGATCGGCGATATTCATCGTTCCGATGACGTAGAGATTGTCAGGAATGAATACCCGCTCATCTGCCTTGCGCCTGTAGCAAAGCTCAAGTGCCTCATGAGGCGACCGTTTGTCTGCCTCAAGCAGTGTCAGCATTTCGCCAAAAATCTGCGCCGGATTGCCACGGTTGATTTCTTCAATAACGACAACGTAGGGCTGTGTCGTTGCCCGTGCGGCTTCCACTGCTTCCATGAACGCGCCATCCACCAATGACAGCTTGCCATCGCCCGATGGGCGCCAGCCGCGCACGAAATCCTCATAGGACAGATTCGGGTGAAACTGAACTGCTCTGACCTTGCGGTGATCTCGCTGCCCGACCAAGGCAAACGCCAGCCGCTTTGCCAGCCAGGTCTTTCCCGTGCCTGGGGGACCCTGCAGGATGAGATTCTTCTTGCTGCGCAGCCGACTGATTAGGCGGTCGAGCTCGTCACGATCTAGGAAGCACCCTTCCACAACAATGTCGTCAACGGAGTAGGGATCGGCAGGTGCATCGCCTCCCGCTGGCATTGCACTGTCACTCGGGTGGTCATCACCATCTTCTTCCTCCGGATCTGCTGGCGATGCGTCAGATCCTTTGTCGGTCCACGCAACCAGGGAAAGCTCGGGAAACGAATGGACGGGGTATGACTCATCCTCAAACTTGGACTCCAGGATGTCCATGGTGGCGAGGTAATCCGCAGCGTTACAGCGCCGCTTCGGACCGTGACGTCCGATCGTAATGCCGAGTGAGTTCGTGATGTAGGCCTGGGAATTGTTGTCGAGGCTGAGGAAGGTCCAAGGCCGCGCCCAGTACAGGCCAAACGTCAGATTCCAAGCGACGCCACGACGCCCATTGGCGTTGTCGAATGCTGTGGAAAATTCATCCCGCGCCTTGGCATCGTCTGTGTCTGCGTAGCGCAGGCCGGCTGCAAATACATTCCATAGTGCATCGATATGGTCGGCAGGGCGCACGTTTTCATAACCGAAGTACCAAGACTTCATGTTATTCAGCACAGGAATTCCCTCAAAGGAATCCGGCACAGGAATCGCTACGCCGAGAAACTTGGCCAGCTCGGCGGCGATGATCTTCCGGTTCTCGTTGGTGATTCCCCGGTTGATCATGCCCATCGTGGTGAATGGGCAAATGTCGCGTACAAATCCAGTCGTGCCGTCGACGTACTTGTCTTCGGTAAGGTATCCAAGACCTTCAGCACGCCCCGCGATGTCTCGAATGCCTGCAACCAGTGCTGCCCGATTGTTCCTGTAATCGAGCAGTTTGGTGGCAATGGCTTCGTAAAACTTAGTCCAGCCGAAGCGCCGTTTGTCAGCTGCTCCGTCTCCGAAACGCTCAGCCCAGTATGGGGCATTGCGGAAACGGTCGATATCCTGCTGGGCATCTCCGAAGGCGAAATCGATCAATGCGTCCGCCGTCCATTTGCCACGCTGCACACGCCAGATCGTGCGTTGATAGGTGTAGAAATACCAGATCTTGGCAGGATCGAGTGGCGTCCAATCCACCTTGACGTGCCGACCATCCCCGAGATTCTCGGTGATGGTGCCGATCGCTTTGATCGCCATCACCGATACCGTCTGGTCTCGGTTGTCGAAAGGAAGCTCGTGCTTCTGCGTATAGGCAGCCTTGATCGCTATTCGCTCTCCGGGCTGCATGGCGCGAACGGTATCGAGATACTTGTCCTCGTATCCGTTCTCCCATATCCCTTCGGCCAGGAAACGGGGCGTCTGATCGTCTGTCCCCCCATAGCTCGCGCCTACAAACCAAAATGACGGATTTTCTACCCCCACGACCTCACCCCTTTTCTGATTTTTTCTTTCGCTTCCAGAGCTCTTCGCATGGGGCGGGGTGGTCCCGAATGTCGGTTGCCTTCTCCCCTCCGAATCCCCACTTGCCTTCGATGACACATTCCTCAAGCAATTGACGGCGACGATTCTTGATCGCCCAGCTGCCGTGTTGTCCTTTGTCATCCGGCCTTAAATAGTCGCGAATCAGGCTTGCGACGAACTCCGACTCGGTCTGCGAATGTTCGTCATGGCGCAATGCCAGATCATGTTCGAGTTCGCCAGACGGGGTGAAATACGTGCTGTTGTCGAACAGAAGCGCCGATAGACTCAGAAGATGGTCAACGGCCGAATCCTGCGTGAGCAATTCGAGGACATCGTCGATGTAGGCGGTATCGGTTTTCTGGAAAACGATACGGCCACGCTTGAAGTCTGCCTCGGTTGGAGAAGAGGTTTTACCTTCAGCATCGTTGATATTGAATTTCGCTTGGGTCGACAAACTCGCGAACGATGATGTTGAAACCAGCACACCCCGGATTCTGAACGTCCACTCTTCCCCCTCGAACTCCACCTTTTGCCCGCTGGCGGCCAGTTGGCGTTCCACCACATGCGGCATGTAGAGAGTGGACACGATTTTGTAATCCGACCACCCACCGCCAGCGCCCACTGTCAGACCTTTCGGGTCGACGAAACCAAATGTCTGGGTACGCGACTCGTAATCCAGGATCCACACGATGAAGTCCGGATAGAACCAATCTGAATCATCAACCCGGAGCCTGAAGGACTCGTCACGCTTCTCCAGATTTCGCTTGAGCCAGATTTCCTTGTTGCCCCATTTCAGAGGCGTTTTGTCGCTCTTGGGATGATTGCCTGCCGGGTAGAGGCGGCGAATCAAATCACGGACAAACGCTTCCTCATGCTCATCGAGCTTGCCCGGGCCGACGTCAATATCATCCTGACGTGGCGAGAGCAGTAGCGGCTGATACACGCTGCCGGGCGCCAGCACTTCAATAGAACCCTGGGGTTCGACAATCAACGGAAGATTATCGATATCCGGACAAGAGAGCGAGGCTCCGAACAGCCCGCCTTGAACGGGCTGCGCTGGTTTTTTACTCGGCATTCAGGAAATCCTTGAAGTACTGATCAGGAATACCGCTCTCGTGTGAGGGAATGATTGCGTAGCGGCTCTTCCGGTTTTCTTGTTTTCGATAAGCGCCTTCAAAGAGGCGGCGCACCACGGTGGCGGCCAAACGATTCAGTCGTGTCAGATCGGCAGCCTCGCGGACATTCAGCATGCCGGGCATGCCCAGAATTTCATATTTCTCGCTGGCGAGTGCGCTATCGATGGCGTGCCGATCGAAGGCGAAGTTCCACCAGCGCTGCAAGCGCTTCCACTCCACCATTTCCCGGTAAACCGCGTCACGATCAAGCAGGAGGCTCCATTGCTTGAATTCGGGGGTGATGTCTTGACCCACTACGCCTTGTAGCGCTTCGGTCTTGCCATCCTTGAGCTTTGACGTGGCGATCGATGCGGTCAGGGAAACCTTGATCCGATTCACGCCATTGAGCCAACTCGCCCCAGTTGCTGTCACGCTGAAATCCCGAGCATGAGGCGCAATTGCCCGCACGGATTTCAGTACCGGCGGGGTGTGCTTGCGAACATCGCACTCGATGCGTGTAAGTTCGGGTACGCCGTTGTCGATCAGGCTTTGCAGGAAGGTGTCGAGATAACCCGATTTCAGGCCAAACACGTAGGCGGTCTGTAGCGGCGCCAGCTCCGCCGGGGGCTTGTCCAGACGTTTGCCATTTCCGTTGATGCCAGCAAAACGGACCACGCGCCCGAACATCTGGATGATGAGCGAGCCTTCGCCTTGCCCGAGGCGCAGCAAAGTAAGACTGGACGCCCGGAAATTGTCCCAGCCCTCCGCAAAGCGGCGTGAGCCAATCAAGACATTGAGGCCGCTGCCGGGAGCATCGAGTTCGGCAAAGAGTGAACCCGACATCGCATCGTCTTCCACGACAAGCTTTACTGCCTCCAGTGCCTTTTTCAGACCGGCGGCGTCACCCACGTTGACCACGCCGTAATAGTGCGATGTATCTCCACGCAGCAAGCCAAGGCCCAGTTCGCCTGTTGCCGCCTTGATGATGCGCAGTACTGGCTTGTCGCCCTGTTGCCAGCCGAAGCAGTCCGCCAGCACGCGTTCTGCCAAGTTAATGGGATTCCAGCCGACCGTGGCTTGGCGCACCTCTGCCGGAAGCATGTCCGCACCCACCGTGGTCGCTGCCAGCAGCTGGGCCATGCTCTCGGCCAACTTGGTCGGCTGTGCCAGCATCGCGGTAAGGTAGGTCAAGACGTCAACAACGTCCGATGTCTGCTCTTTATCGCCCTGAGCCTTGCCGCCAATCACTGAGAGGCCGAGCAGAACCCACAATGGTGCCGCAACCTGAAGCCCGATATCAGCAGCAGCCTGCTTTGCCTCAGAAGACCTGTGGCTGGCGACCTGATGCCAGAACGAGAGAAGTGCCGCAGTCATGGTTTGGCGCTGTGCGACCACGCTTGCATCTTCCTTGGACTGCACCCGCACGTGCCAGAAATCCTTGCCGTAGCGATCCTGGTGGAATCGATCGTAGGCGTAATCGAAGATCACCGACTTGGCATAGCGATCAAATGCATGCTCTCCCTCGGCCACTTGGCCGAACGTAGCCGAAAACTCAATCAGCAAACCACGATGCTTGGGGTTGGGCGCATCAATGCCGGCCAGATCGGCCTGCAAGGCCTTCCACATGCTGGCCTCGGATTTCTGGCCCTTATGGCCCTCATCGACGAATACCAGATTGCGCCCGTCGGCAAATGCGGAGGTGGGGACCGTGACCCCATCTCCCTTTTTCTCGGTTGCCAGTTTGTTGATATCCAGCACGATCACCGCGTCTGGCGGCAAACGCCCCATCGCCGAGGCATCGCCATCCATCGGGTAGGCAAAAACCTCCCAGGTCGACAACTCGCGCAGCTTGTCCGCATGCTGTCGAGTGAGCGACTCGGAAGGGGTGACAACGATCAGTCGATCCCAAGTGCGCCGCTTTTCCAGCAAAGCCAGGCAGGCATGCAGGACATGTGTCTTGCCCGCAGCGGTCGCCATCCAGAAGGCGGCAAGCTGCAAATCGGCATCCACGAATTCTGTAACTGCCTCGCCCTTGGGTTTGTTCGCTTCAAGGTAGGCATTCAGGCGCACAAGGAAGGCAGAGGCATCCTCCATCTGGGCATGCACCCAGTGGGTGAACAGCATCAGCGCCAGATACTGCGCATAGCGGGGACTGAACTGGACTTGGGTGCATGCCTGACGCACTTCACTATCGAGGGAAGATAGATGCCCGGCATCGCCGGAGCAGACTGATCCGATCGCCTCCAGATACTTGCCATCGGTCAGACCATACGCTGCGCCAATGTTGTTTTCCACTGTGCGTAACTGCGTCATCGCGGCCGTAAGCGGAATGCCCAACTCGGCCGCCAGTGCGTCTCGCAGAACCAGCGCAGCTTTCAGTCGGGCATGGCCAGATCGCTTCACGGCCATTACTGCCTCCCGAACTGTTGCGCGAAGATTGACTCAATGGCCTCGAACTGGTCGCAGCCCTCGAAACTCAGACTGGCTGGGTCATTCGTATAGATGCGGTCGGCGGGGTGTTCTGCCAGCTTGGCTTTAACCCACTCGGCAGAGCCCTTGGCTGTGCAGTCGCGGAAAAATACCGCTACTGATTGTTTGCGCCGGTTGTAGCCGAGGAGAACAACGCCTTGATCTTCACGATATAGCCGGCTGACATCCATGCCCAGCAGATAAGGAATACTCTCCACGAGATCGACCTCGCATGGGAGAGCCTCACCCCCACCCTCGACTCGTTTCAACGAATAGCCAAAGGGGGATGCGAAGCGGTCCAAGCCACAATATAGGGTGCGCGAAGTGTTGTCGAGGCGATAGCGCAGCGCGAAAGCAGGATCCTGGAACAGCAATTCCCCCGACTTGCCTTCGTTGACTTCGGCATCCAAGCTTTCCAGGGTGTCATCGTATTGTTCGAATCGTTGAAGTCTGACGAATGTCCCTGGACCTCCACTACCCTGAGCGATCCCGTCATCCCAGGAAAGCGAATAGGCGACTTTTTTGATTCGACGGACAGTTACTGTTTCAAAGTAATCGTTAGCCTCCACCAGCATGAATTTTCTCTGGCCATCGTCATCACTATTCAGGGCCATCAACGCATGCGCTGTAGTGCCTGAGCCACCGAAGATGTCTAGACAATACCCATCATCGTTCCGGAGTCCTGCGATTTTTATGCAATCCTGAACAGCAAACACGGACTTTGGGTATGAAAAAGCGTTTTTCCCAAACAGCTTTTTAATGACTCCGGTACCGTGCTCGGTCGCGGAGTACTTCGAATCGACCCAGACCGTTAGCGGGAGGACGCCTGACTTGTTTGGCCTTGATTTGAAATAAACCCAGAGCCGCCCGGCGCGATCATTCCGGACACAGAATTCAGAAAGATTCCCCGTTACTTCGTCATGCTTCCAGCGCCAAGTCTTCTCGTTACCGTCTTCGTCAGTTGGAAGAATCGCAGTTTCGCCTGCTTTGGGTTTTTCGAGCATTTCCCATTCTTCATTTGCTTCATTCCAGCGCAGTTTGGGAATGCGAAGAGAGTCGGGCTTAACGAAAATCGGGTAGAACAGTTTTCGACGTGCAGAGCGATCAGAATTGGACCCTTCGCGCCGGAAATTTCTCCACTCGAAGATACCTGTCTCGTCCTTCTCTTTGTACCTTTCTAACTGGGTTTCGCTTCGCTCTAATTTATCAAGGCCACCTGACGTTCCGTTCCTATAAAAAAGGCCGTATTCGTGAGCAACAGAAAACCCTGTTTTTGTTGGCCGTCCTGACGGATTGGCGCGAATAGTGATGGTTCCAATCCGGTTCGGAGCGCCAAAAATCTGATCCATCAGCTCATGCAATTCACGCTGCTGGAAGTCATCGATGGTGGCACAGGCAATTCCATCTTCAAGAAGTAATTGCCGACATTGGATGAAGCGGTCGTAGATCAGGGCAATCCAAGAGGCGCTTCGATAGCCGTTTTTGTAACTGATTGGGCCTGCATCTGTGTTGTACGGAGGATCTGCATAAAGTGACTGTATTCTCTGCCGGTATTTTTCCTGCAATACGTTTAGTGCCTGCCAGTTGTCTGACTGAATTGCCAGGCCATCCAGCGCGTCATCCAAAGTTGTAGATGCTGTAACCGCTTCCAGCATGGACCACTTGAAAGCTGCATCAAAATTCCGAGTGTCGATGGGCAGCGGTAAATATCGTTCAGTGGCCGCTGTTGCCAGGTCGCCTTCGGTCTTTCGGATACAGGCCGTTGCCTTCGCGTAGTCTCCCAGGCCAAGCTCTTTCCATTCCTTCCGCTGCTTTTTGACGATGGTGTCGATGTTCTTTGCCAACCACTCGGGGCAATAGCGTTCGAGTCGGTCGAGGGTGATGACGTAGCGCGTCTCGAACACGAGCTTCTTTTTTTCCCACAGCGCTTTCTGGAAATCTTCCAATGCGGCCAGGAAATCGATGATGTGCCCACCGATCTCTCGAACGATGCGTGCTACCTTCATGGCCCGTTTGGGCAGATCGGTTTGCTGTGTGGCGCCGGCCAGCAGCTGATCGACATCCAGCACCTCGGTCTTGATAAAGATGTCGAGGTCTTCGGTCAGTGCCTCCTTGAGTCGCTTGTGGATGAAGAAATCGCTCTGGTTGCGCGCCATGAAGCGATTCAGCCAACGGCGAATATCGGCCCCCACCTCCGCCGTCCCGCCAGCGCCGACTTTCTGCACGGCAGTAACGATCTCTTCCTTTTGCTTTTCAGTCTGGGCGCCCTTGAGGTATTTGAGGCGAACCTTGATGACTTCGCCATCCTTGGTCGTTTCATCCAGCTCGTAGTGAGCCTTGTCGTTGGGTTTCAAGGCGGCGCGAGTGGCCTGAAGGCTTTCGGGCTCCACAGTGAACAGGATGCGCTGACCATTGGCTAGCCGGACGGGGAAGTCGGTGAAGATGTCGCCCGACTTGATGTAGTACATGTCCTCGGTCGCCCAATGAAACTCGGTGTCCTCGCCTGTCGATCTGACGTAGCGGGAGCCTCCTTTGCCATAACGCCTTTCGACGATGAAATCGCCATCCTGGTAATGGCGGGAGAAGAACTGGTAAAGGCGGTTCAATACCTCGGCACGATCCTGCTGCACCGTTTGCTGTTGGCCGAGGGTTTCTGTCCGGCTGCGGTATTCGGCAACCAGCCCCTTGGCCGCCGGAATATTCTCGGCTTGGGCCAAGATGGCTTCACGTTGATCTTGCGTCATGCCGGGTTTGAGCCCGAGCTGATCCTCCAGGTCTTTGAGGCGGAATTTGTCCTCGGCCTGAGCCTCGTGACCAATGGCTTCGAAGGCGGCGTTCAACAGTTCTGCCAGTCGCCCACCCTGCAGGGCCTTCGATTCGTTCTCGGAGATGATCTCTCCAAGAAATGCCTTGACCTCACGGTTGTGGCGGCGAATCACCCGGTATAGACCAAAGTCCAGTGCCTCGGCCTCGTCGAGCTGGAATAGCTCGGTCATCAACTCGACAAAGCGGGTTTCCATTTGCTGTCGTTGCGACGGCAGGGATGCGATTTTCGACGTTACCTTCGCCATTGGCGTTCCTGTTGTTATTGCTGTAATCCGGCAATCATCTTCCGGTGTCGGATTGCACGTGGAATAATGCCGCTATTGTGGCTCAAAAACTGAGCCATTGCCATCCTGAGCGGAGCCATGAACCGTACCGAGCGTTTCTACAAGATCGACCAGATGCTCCACGAGCGGCGGGTAGTGCCGATCGAGGTTTTTCTGGAGGAGCTGGACGTTTCCCGTGCCACCTTCAAGCGGGACATAGAATACATACGAGACCGGCTCCATGCCCCGATCGTCTGGGATCGGGATGCCGGGGGGTACCACTTCGAGAACGTCAAAACCACAGGTCCCGCCTACGAGCTGCCCGGCCTCTGGTTTTCAGCAGGGGAGTTGTACGCCTTGCTGGCCGCGCACAAGCTACTGGGCGATATCGAGCCAGGCATTCTGGCCTCCCACGTTGCGCCGCTGCAGGCACGTCTGGCCGCGCTTCTGGAGGCGTCGGGCCACTCTGCCACCGAGATTACCCAGCGGGTTCGTCTGCTCTCGATGGCCAAACGCACGGTCGAGTCCCGTTTTTTCACTGACATCACCATTGCCTTGCTGGAACGGAAGCGCCTGGAGATCGATGCCTGGAACCGGGGGCGGAACGAGACCAATACCCGAACGATCTCGCCGCAACGCCTGGTTCATTACCGGGACAATTGGTATGTGGATGCCTGGTGTCATCTGCGCAACGACCTGCGCAGCTTCTCGATTGATGCGATCCAGCGGGTGAAGGTGTTGCGCGAGAAGGCAAAGAATGTGGCGTTAGCCAAGCTCGACAGCCATTTCACCTCGGCCTACGGCATTTTTGCCGGCCAGCCGAAGGATTGGGCAGTGCTCCGCTTCTCGCCGGAGCGGGCGCGCTGGGTTCAGTCCGAACGCTGGCATGGGGAGCAGCAGTCTGAAATGCTTCCTGACGGCAGTTATCGCTTGCGGGTGCCCTACGCGGATGAGCGTGAGTTGCTCATGGACATCATGCGACATGGCAGGCATGTGGAAGTCGAGGCGCCGCAATCGCTACGCCGTCTGGTGGCCGACGAGGTTTCGGCACTGACCGGGATGTATCACGGGTGCTATCTGGTGGATTGAGATGTAGTGGTGTGCTGACGGGGAGGAGCGAGTGAAAACAAACTATGTGTTGATCGATTACGAGAATGTGCAGCCTGAGGCTATGGCCGTGCTTAACGAGGAGCACTTCAAGGTCATCGTTTTTGTTGGAGCCAACCAAGCCAAGGTTAGTTTTGATGTCGCTTCGGCATTGCAGCAAATGGGGGAGCGTGCGGAGTACGTCCGAATCAGCGGCAATGGCTCCAATGCGCTCGATTTTCATATCGCCTTTTACATTGGGCAGTTGGCTGCCCGTGAGCCCGACGCCTATTTTCACATTGTCTCGAAAGACACCGGGTTTGACCCCCTGGTCCAGCACCTGAAAGCCCGGAAGATTCTGGCTTGCCGGTCTAAGGATGTCACCGAGATCCCTATCGTCAAGGCTGCCAACTCGAAGACCCCAAGTGATCGCCTGACGGTCGTTATTGCCGACCTTCAGCGACGTGGATCGGCCAAGCCGAGGACGGTGAAAACACTCGGCAGTACGATTAGCTCGATCTTCCAGAAGCAATTGTCAGAGCCTGATTTGAATGGACTGCTTGCAGCCCTGGAGCAAAAAGGCGTCATCGTCACGACCGGAACCAAGGTTTCCTACAGCTTGCCGACATAGGATTGCCATTAGAGATTAGGGGTAATATGATGGGCATATAAAGCCCCAAACCCCGTTCTCTTGTGCTTGGCATGTGCATGAGGGCGAAGTGACCCGACAGGGTTAATCTCTAAGGAGTATGCCAAATGACGCAACAGCCCCAACAGGGCGGAGCGTCCGTGCAAGCGCGCGGCCGCATTCCGTCAACTGACCTCGCTTCACTCGTCTCCCTTCTGGCAGACGCATTCCCCCCTACTGAAGATCGTCCCGGCACGGCTTTGTCCTGGCAGGTTTTGACGTTTGACGCCAACTCGAACCGATTCGGTATAAACACTTACGGCGTTTTGCGGCGCCTACTGGCGCAAAAGGGGTTCCTCGAAAAATTCCGTCAGACCGATACGTCCGGTTTCCTGCGGGATATCGCCAATCCCCCCAAGAGCTTCACAGCCAAGATGGGTGGAAAAGTATTCGACGACAACATCGGCGGAATATCCCGAGGGGTCAATAAGCTCAAGCAACAGATTGCTGAGCAGCTTGATCAACTTGGGGTGACGGCGGACAAGATTCTTGTAGCCGATCCGGAGACAGCGCTGAAGCGGCTCGCAGATGAGACTGGCCTGAAAGATTTTCTCAATGAAATGCCGGCGCAAATGGTGTCTATTGAATTTGCCAAGGCTGACCGGCCGGCATCCCAGCGTGACAGAGATGTAGCCAGGGTATTTTCAGCTGCCGAGGAAATTCAGGCAGAGGACTGGTTGGAGAGAATGTCCACCAGCATGGCCAACACACAGGCTCTGCGCGATGATGAATTCGATGACATTCAGCGCGACAAACTCACGGAAACCTTGCGTCAGGACTTCGATAAGTTAGATAGCCAAGTGACGCGATTCCTCAATTTTCTTGAGGATGAAGCATTGGCGCGGGTCCGACTTGCTGTCAGCTTTGCCATCATGCAAGGCTTGGCAACACAGGCCACAAAATCAAAAGACGCTGGCGAGCAGGCATTCGAAGATTACGTCCAGCGCGTCTTGGCACTATTCAATCTATACGGATCACCAGAAACAAAGCACGCTTGGCACTTCGATCTGTCGCGTGACTTCGGTTTGGCCGCCGATTTTTCGGCATCGACCGAGCTCGTCAAAGCAATGTTCTACAACTGCTTGCCGGTATGGGCTGAGTGGAATACCCAGCTTTTTGAGTCGAGAAGGATAGACCCGGCGTCACGTGGTGTTTCCGTCGTCCGCGAGGTGAGTTACCGATTCCGAGTGAACGGTAAAGACCCCAGGAATGAATCAAAGCACGCCTTCGATTCACGACTTGAGCGACTCGAGCAGGTATTGGGAAGCGACGATGGCGACTCCCGGCAAAACCAATATCGAGTTCGCCGAAGCATCATCGAAGTGGCTTTCCTTTGGCTGATCCTCAACCCCAATATCGCAACGGACAACATTCAGGCGGAGGCAGATGCACTTACCGCCCGCCTCAAAACCATGGGTAAGGCCGGCATCCTTCAACTGCTCTCGGATTTGTCGGCGTGGAGTTCTCGCGTCAAAGGGTTGAGCAAAACGCTCGTGGATCTGTTGCGAAACAAGTCTCGGAACATTCTTGCACATGCCCAGCGATCAGTTGACGATCTCTATCTGGTCGTCCAGCAGGGGGTGGTGGACTGGGCCGCCATTGAACGTTCCCGTGGCAAGGTCAGAGACCCGCTCATCAAGCCCAGCGAAGGCCAGGCTGAAAGTGTTGAATGGTTTAAGCACATCAAGGTGGCCAAGAATCCGAATGATGTCATTGACCCGCTGTTCTCGGTTCGGGTCAGAACAGTCCTGCATGAACGGACATTGACCAGTTTGGATGAAGAGTCCACGACGATCCAAACCGCACGCGAAATTCCCAAGGAACTCTTAAACATTACCTGGCGCCCGATTCGCGTTGATCAATCCGAGGAAAAGCACCGTGCTCGCCCCAGAAGCGACATCGAACCCCACTGGCTTATGGGATGCGGAGTTGATATCTGGTACGAGCCCGAGCTCCTCAAGCAACGTGACAATTCACGGGTGCCAGAAGAGGATCGCCGGCAGTACCGTGCGGCAACGATTTCGGCGATGACAGTGCTTGTGTACTGTGTGTTGCAGGTTTTGGCCGAACGCCTATCCAAAGAACGGGAGCAACAGGTAGCCACCCTCATGTTGCGTTTCCAGACTCAAGGGAAAGAGGCGGCTGGATCGGAGGGTGACCCACTTATTTACGCTGCCGCACAGGCTATCGAGTCGGCGCTAATGCGCGAAGTCCCGGTTCGAATGCAGGGCTTGGTAACAACCGGCAATCGCATCTACAAAGATCGTGGTGCTGCCTTTGCGTTATCCAGCGCATTCCCTCTGGTGTTGGGTACCCGAAGCAAACCCTTTGTCGAAAGAGTTGCTGTCGTGGTTTACGCCACGCGTCCTTGCGACGATCATCCCGACATCAAGGATGCCGATGGCTTCGTATTTAGGGCTAAGACGTATTTGGCCGAGGCAGCGGAGCAGCCATTTCCGGGGTATCGATTGAGCTTCGAGCGAATGCAATCGCATGTGGTCGAAAGCAGGGACGCATTCCGAAGTCCTCAACTGATCGTTGAAGAAGTGTCCCGACTGCATGGTTTGGGGTACGAGCACGTGGTCCTCATTTCAAACCATTATGGCAATCGCAGAATCAATCGATCTGCACAGCGCCATTCGCCTCACACGCAGACCACATTCCTCGACGAGGTCGCCACCAACTTTCCTGAGGTCAGCCTTTACATGTTGCGGCGAGATGTTTTCCCGGCAACCCGTCTCCATAAGCGAGCTCGCGCCGAATCTGCATTTGAGGCCATTCGCCTGTCAGACCACAACGAGTTTGCCATCATGCAGGGAGAAGGCGTTGTTAAGCAGCTCATCCCAGCCTTCACGTTCGGCACACTGGCAGTCGTTGGCAATGATGATGCCTCTCGGCCACAGTCAGGGTTCTGCACCTATTTTCTCGATACCGACTACCAAGTTCGGAATGCCGAGTGGCGGGAGCGAGTACGGTCAAACATCATGAGCACATCCGGGGTTCGTGAATGCCTGCTCACGGTGCTTCGTGGCCTGCACTTTCTCGAAGCCGAAAAGCAGCCCGAGGGAGGGCTCTTCAAGCCGGTTCTCGACCCCTTTAGTTGGGTGCAGCCGACGACCACAGGCACAGCAGGAGAAATACAGGTTTCACCACCGAGTCGGCGAAAGGGCGATGTCTTACTGTCGTTACCAGCTCTACTCTCTCACGTGACGGCCGCCCTACATCGTGGGAGAGGATGATGCTCGACAAGCTCCAGCAGTATTCCCTTTGGGGCCAAGCGTTCGAGATAGCTGTAAAGCGAGGTGTGCTGATATCTCTCTTGGCCAGTGATGTTCGGAAGCCGGAAAAGCTGGATCTTAACCACTGGCTCGAACTGGGTACTGCCGATGTCTATGGCGCAATGGCACGAGAGCTTCAAGAGGTCGATCCAAACCTGAAGTCCCGTTCGAGAGAAACGCTTCGGCACCTGTTCCAACTGGGGATGGGGCTCGGGCAGACAGCTATGCGTGAATATCTACGCAACTTCAAACAGGATCCGGCAGATTACGCAGTCCGTGCTATTTGGTGCCCACTGCAGCTTCCGCGTGTGCATGGAGACTTCGCTGCGGAGACAGACGAGTCACTTCGAGAGTTTTGGAAAACGTTTGGATTGGCCGGCAATCCCGATCCGGCATTGGCCAGCAAAGGTTTCCCTGCGCGCGCTGACTTCTTGCTGTGGCTCGAACCGCGCTACGAGAAGCTGGATCATGAATTTTTATGTTTGGAATTCTCCCTAAACGGTTTTCCGGATAGCGCTGACTACAGCAAGCAGACCGCACATCTAGATGAGCTGAGACGTTACGCATGGTTTGTGGACTCGCGAAGCGTTTTTTCACGGGTGTGCGCGGAGGTGTCGGGGGAGGGATTTGTCCTATCGCCACACATCAAGGAACATTTGCCTGCCTTTACCGGCCGGGATAAGCCACTCTACAAACTTTGCCAGGCTGCCTCCTACGTTCATACCAGCATGCGTTGGCTTGATAGCCAAGGGGTGGCGGATCGACCATTCAATACTCGGGCGCTGTCGATAACTCAAAATGGTTTCGAGAGTTTGGCGGCCAAATTCTTCAGAAAGAACACTCCTGACCCGCGCACCATATTGATGGAGTCGTTGGGAAGGGCCTATCGAGAAACGGACAAGATACCGGACTACGCTGACGATGAACTGGAGGATCACATCCGATTCGCCTTTGATCAAATTCGGAAGGCATTGCCGAAGGCGATCAACAGGCAATTCGCCGAACTAAAGGCGATGCCTGAGCCCGGGCAGAGTGTGGAATTCGATTTCAGTGAGAACATCGAGGGTTTTTATAACCCGATGCAAAATCTGGCATGGGACGAAGCGCAGGCTCAGATCGATTCTGATGCGGACCTCGCATCGTTCTTTAAGCAGGACCCGAGGGCTGCTGTAACGGCAGCCCTGATTGAAAGGGTTGCTATCGGTACGGATGTTCCATTGCGTGATCTTCATGCCTCAGCAATCGTTGCTGGAATGCGGGCATCCAGTCTTGGACAACTGAATGTGCTGGCACTGGAAGGCAACCCTGGCATTGGAAAGACTACTGCAGTTGTTCGTTATCTTCGTGAGGCTGCGGGCGGGTTTCTATTTCTCTATGTGAGCCCTCGAGTCATCATCAACGATGACGTTACTGGAAATCTCTCGACTGACCGAGATACAAAAAGGCCAACCGGCATTCTCACGGTTACCACCAATTCCAAGCTGATCGGCGCAGCCAAGGCTTGGCACGATGAGCAGGTCAGGAATGGGGGTGGGACAGCGCGGAAAGTCGATAGCGCCGTAGTCGCCGAAGGGGTCGCGAACCTTGTTCACCCAGATGTCAGCACCCTTATTCTGTCGCCAAGCCAAAAGGAGGAGCTGGAGCTAATCCATACTGGCTCTCGGTCTACCAAGCATTCGGAAACAGAGCGGCAGGATCGCATCACCGATAAAGCACTTCCTGGTGTGTTGCAGGTGCTGGCGAGAACCAGTCGCTCGTTGCTGGAGGTGAACGCAGCTGTAAACCAGATTGTGCTGACTGCTGCCATTCAGGGTTACAGGGAGGTTGGCTCTGGCAAAAGTACGCTAAACGCCCTTGGTCATATTTTCAGAAATCCTGTCACAACGACCACAGGCGTTCAGGAGCGGCGGGCATTCGCCGATCGAATTCCAACGATCGTGGTGATGGTTGACGAACTTACTGGCGATCCAGCAGGTGCTCGGTTTGTTGATTCTGTGGCGCGTTGGTTGGAAGAACAGTTTGTGCGCCCCTTTAAGGATGCTCCGATTTTTCGTGTGGTTTTGGTTGTGTCGGACGCTTCGTTGGGCAACGAGGTTGTGCTCGATCGGTACCTCAATAGCGGTGAGCGCGCACCCGATAAAGTATTGGTCGCGCAAAGTGCTGGCAAGCGGCCGTTTCGTTTGTCCGCAATGCCCGTCAAGGTCGGAGGTGTGACGCGGCCAATGTTGCACGTCATGACTAATAGCTACCCGGCAAAAAAGCTCACAGTGGACTACCGGGTGCGCCTGAATGTTGTATCCCCAGGAAACCTGCCGGATGGCCGAGTGCAGAGCATTCGCCATGCGATTGCCGAACAGCAGGGAGAGGCACTGATTTCCAATGTGGTTAGCGAAATTGAGCGGTCGTTGCAGGCGGGGGCGGATCAAGTCATCTTTTTTGCACAAGACAAAGCATTTCTGCGTGCTGTGGAAGGTGAGCTAACAGGTGCCAGCGAGCGTCCGGCAATTCTGCAGCGGCACCAGGTCGCCATACTGGACTCCAGCGTGACAGCGACGAGGCGTAAGGAACTTATTGCAGACAAGCATCGGGATACAGTCAAAGTATTCTTGATGACATCCAGTGGAGCTCGTGGCGTTTCTTTTCCCAAGACTGACTGGATTATCGCGCTGATCCCACGATTCGGAATCGAGGCTGCCCTGATGGAGGTGGCTCAATTGATTTACCGTGGTCGTGGTCAAAAGTATGCCGCCGATGATGGCCAGTTGAATACCGACGGCGACTGGAAGGATCGGCATCTGGTCATGCTGTTACAGGACTTCCTGCCGCAGGATCTCGAACCGGAACCCAGGCAGTGGCTACGTCAGGTCAGCGATCTTTTAACTTTCCTTGTTTTGCTCCGCTCCACCATCCACACTCGAATTACCGGAGATGCTGGATTGGATCGTCAGCGTCTGGCAATCGTGCCGGTAGGCGGAATCGGATCGGAAGAAATGCTTTCGCTGATGAGTACGCACGTGCGTGACTTTTTGAAGGAGAGCGACATATATCTGCGAGATTCGGCATCTGATCCGACGCGTCGGGGGCTGGTGTCGAATGCTCAGAAATATGCATTTCATTTGTTTTCAAAATTTTCACTTGATGCAACATCACAGCAGAGCACGATGCGTAGTGCCGTCCGTGTTGGCGATATTGAAAATTTTTCTATCAGGGCCAGCGCCGACAATGCTCCCTTGCTGTTGGATCCGAAGGAAGATCCTGATGGCGTATTACCGGAAAATCTCTACTGCGTTGGGCCATTCTGGCTAGAACACTGGAAAAGTCTCGATAAGCAGGAACGGTTCAGTGTCGAAGGCTGGCTTACCGATGTTGGAAGTCAAGTGCAAAAGCTATTCGGTGAACTGTGGCGGATACATTCAGACCATGGGCTGCCATCAAAACTTCGAGCTTCCGCCGAAGAGTTGTACCGCATGCTTGCCCGCGAAAAAGATGAGGCGACTCGAGAATTTTCGACCGTGAAGGCGTTGCAGTCACCATCGACGTGGCTGGTCGTTCCGGTGGACTACGCTCGATTCTGGAAGCCCGGACCAGATGGACGCCTACCTCCGTTGGAAGACGAAGAAGCATGGCGTGATTCGTTAGGTAGGTGTTTGTCCTCAACCCGGAATGTCCTACCGGTCATTCCTCGCTATGCGGGCATCCCCTATGCGGCAATTGTTGGGGAACAAGATCCAGCGCGGCTAGATTTAGTTTTTGATGATCGCTACGTTGCCGCATCAAACGAGCTAAATCTGTTGAATACGATCCTGCTCTCAGAGTCAGACAATACAAACTCATCTGCGAACAACTAACCCGAATTTCGCTAGGGCGGGTCTGTTGAGTCAATGTGGCGCAGTATTTGAGCCACCACCTCCTCGACAATACGCCAATACGATAGGGTGCGTAAATTGAGAGGGCATCTCTGGATACCCAGATAGTCAATAAAAAAAGGGGGTGAAGATGACACTGGCAGTCGTACTTAGAGCAGCAGCCTTTGCTGCAGAGAAACACAAGAACCAACGGCGAAAGGATGCCGAAGCCTCTCCATACATCAACCACCCCATTGCACTGGCGAATGTCCTCGCTTCAGAAGGTGGTGTTATCGATCCTGACGTGCTGTGTGCGGCATTGCTGCATGACACTATCGAGGACACCGAAACTACTGCTGAAGAGTTGAGACGAGATTTCGGTGAAAGCGTGACGGCCATTGTTCTCGAAGTCACCGATGACAAGTCATTGCCAAAGGCTGAGCGAAAGCGTCTTCAAATCGAGCATGCCAAGCATGCCTCACCTCAGGCAAAACTCGTAAAGCTTGCCGACAAGATCTGCAATCTTCGCGACATCCTGGCGTCTCCGCCATCGGACTGGCCTGCGGAGAGAAAGCGTGCTTACTTCGACTGGGCGTCTGATGTCGTTGCTGGAGTGCGGGGTATCCACCCTGGCCTTGAGGCCGTATTTGATGGACTTCATGCTCGACATGCCGAACTGGTCTGAACTTCACCTAACGCCACAAGCGCTTCAGCAATATGGACTGCCCGATATTGCCTATCCAATCCGCCCCCAATCGCTACAGCAGGCAATGGCCAACCAGTCCAATCTTCCACTGGCCGAGTTGCTTTTTGGATTGCAGGAACGCTGCCGGGATGGAGATGCCGATTGGCAGAAGTTGGAGCTGGTAATCGACCACCTGGCGCGACAGGTGGCACCTGATGATGGACGGGAAACCGTGACGGCGGCCGGAGATAACTGGTGGATTGAAATTGGCCCGGTTGATCTCAACGCGAAGCTGGTCACGATACAACGAGGAGATTTCCTCATCGCCGCGATATCGCGGCGTGGTGATGGCCGCCTTCGGGTTTCTGCATATCGCCCACTGGATGCGAAGAGTGCCGAATACATCACTGGCCTTGGTCTCTTGCCTGATCCGCAGCATGGCGTGTGTATGCGTGAGAACAACTGGGAGTACGCCCTTGATAGCTCTGTCGGCAACGGCAATTTCTATGCGGCTGAGCGGGGTGAGGCTTATCTGTCGTATTGGGAAAAGGGGCTGGGAATTAGCTGGGACGGCACCGAATTGCCCGAGTGGCGTGCGCAGATCGGCTTGTCGCCCAGGGCTCCGGCTCTTGTGGCCGCTGAGTTGGGCGTCCACTACACCCTTTCTGGTGATGCCGAAGATGTCGAGAGCGAGGCTCCTACTGAAATCGCCGATGATTCGTTGCGCGCAACTTATCCGACTTGGCAAGGTAAGCGACAGCAACGCCGCACTGTTCAAGGACGTTTTCTCGGCTGCCTCTTGGGAGGGGCGGTTGGTGATGCGTTGGGTGCCCCCGTTGAGTTCTTGAAGCGCAGCGAAATTCTCCGCCGTTTTGGGCCAATGGGAATTACTTCCTACGCTCCTGCCTATGGAACCGTCGGCGCAATCACCGACGACACCCAGATGACTTTGTTCACTGCAGAAGGGTTGATTCGTGCCTGGGTGAGAGGTTGTTTCAAGGGAATCACTACTTACTCCGGCGTAACTGCTCATGCCTATCTACGTTGGCTGCAAACCCAGGGAGAGCAACCAACCTGTGATATCGATTTTGGTTCGGACGAGACGGGATGGTTGTTTCAACAGAGTCAGCTGCATCATCGGCGCGCACCAGGTAACACCTGCCTATCGGCGCTGAAAGCGATGAAGTCTCTTGGGGATCCCGCACGAAACGACAGCAAGGGATGCGGTGGGGTCATGCGGGTAGCCCCGGTTGGCCTCTTCGCGTGGAGAGTCGGTCAGCAAGATGCACCGCAGGAAACGTTCGGGCTTGGTGCCGAATTGGCTGCACTGACACACGGCCATCCGACAGGTTCATTAACGGGTGGAGTCTTGGCTGTGCTGATTCAGGGGCTGACAGATGGTGCGACGCTCTCAGACGTGTTGAACACGGCAAAGTCGATTTTGCGTGCTGAGGCCAACCACGAGGAAACTCTTTGCTCTCTCGAGAAAGCCGAGGAACTGGCACGAACCAAGATCTTGCCGCGTGAAGCCATCGAGCAGTTGGGCCAGGGCTGGATTGCGGAAGAGGCGCTGGCAATTTCAGTGTATTGCGCCCTGGTAGCAAAGAGCTTTCAGCATGGCATTCTGATCGCCGTTAATCATGATGGCGATTCCGATTCCACAGGGGCAATCGCTGGCAACTTGCTGGGGGCGATGTACGGCGTGAAATCGATTCCCTCTGAATGGCTAGAGCCCCTCGAGCTAAGGGATGTCATCAAGACATTGGCCGAGGATCTCTACGCCTTCAAGGATTGGGAAATCGGCGAGTACAGTGAGAACAGCGAGATGAATCGGCTGATTTGGCAAAAGTACCCAGGGTTTTAAGCCCGGCACGAAAGATAGGACAACTTACACATGATGACCGGCAGCTAGAAGAATCGTAGGGGTGAATTGATGAATGAACCCGTTTGGCCGTTAGTCGGAGTTTGTTCCGAATGGAAGGGGCGCTTGATTGAGTCCGCTTTTCGAGATCTGCTGCGAGGAATTGAGGCGGAGAAATCTCGATTGCTTGGGGCAACGCACCTAGTTGTTGAGTTTCGATCGGAATTCGATATCGATGGACTCACCGAGTATTTAACGATACATGGCGGCTTCACTGACGCCAAAGCCGCAGATGATTTCAGCCATGAATGCATCGAAGCGCGCAAAAAAGAGATCACGAGGCAATTGGGCGATGGCAAGAATGACTGGGTGCTGGATCCGAGCATCCTCCAGGAGCGACGCAAGGCTTGTCATGGCAACGACCATGTAACGGGGCTAAAGCTCCTGAGCTGGAAAGCCAAGAATCGTCACGGATTTTCGAGTATTTACCTGCAGATTGAAGTCGTCCGGATTCGAGACCACGATGTGGTCGGCAAGGAACTATTGCGGTATTGGGATGCCGAGTCGGAGTGGGTTTCGTACTTTATCGACTGTGGACGGAGGGCACGATCGTCTAACGAGGGGAATACATGACCTGGGAAAGCATCGGAAGTACCAATACGGGGCAGATGCCAGATGACGAGGCCTGGATTCTGTTTAGCATCGGCCTGGCAAAGCAATACGTACTTTTTGTGTGCGGCGACCCACCTGAAGGCAGCAAGCTGGGGGTTATGTGGCACGACCATGAATTGGGAAGTTATCCATCGCTAGGCGTTTGGACGGAATTCGATCCACCATGGGACTACATCAACGCATGCGAACGCGCACTGGAGGTGTTTGACGAGTCGACTGAGTGGTATCAGCTCAAGCAGCATTGGGAGAATTCATTTCCAGACCAGGAGGATGATGAGGAAGACGGTGATGACGATCAGGTCGAAGGCGACTCCAACATCAACCCAGAAGTGGCGGAAGCTCTCACAGAGTTTTCAGGGAAGGCACATGCTTGCGCCATGCAGATGCTCCAAAACGCGGCCTACATTGAGCAGGAACTCCCCAGGATCGAGATCACCGAAGAAAGCCGTCGCCAAATCCTTGAGGTATGCAGTGAGCTGGTAGGTACCAAGCACGACGTGATTACTGAATTGAGTGACCTGACGGATCTTGATCTTTGGCCGGGGGCAGAGGAAATTCAGAATAGGGTGAAGCGAATTATGGGTTGGTCGGCGGAAGAATTACCAAAGCTGCACGGACTGGTTCAGACGCTTCAAGCGGGGAGTAGCCAAGATCGCGGTAATGGCCTTGCATTCTTGTTAGTCGCGGAATCGGCCACCAACGTCTTAAAGGCCTTTTCAGAAATGAGCGACGCCGCAGAAAGATACTTGGGCTTATGCAGTTCCGAAGATGGAACGTGATCGATGTGAAGCTGCGAGGCGGGAGCGCGATGTAGTCTGAAATATAGGGATGCCGCTGTTCGCCCATTCGTTCCCACCATTGGCGAATGAGCAGGCCAGCGGCAAGCCTGTCGGTCATCACCCCGATCACGGGCAGAAACAGGACATCCGTTTCGGCGGCGACAACCCTAATACTCCGGATTGTTAAAGATCTGCGTATCGCCCACACGGGCAGCACTACGGCCTTCCGCTGGGAAGGACTTCACTTACTGATCCAGCGACGTCGTCTCGACGATGACCTCAAACTGTTCCAGTACCTCGGGCCGCCGTTGCTTGATGTAGCGGACGACCGATTTGTTGTCGAGTAGCTTGGCTAGATAGCCCCGGGCCAGTACGAGGTTGAGGACATCCTCGGCATAGGTCTGCTCGACCAGTTTGTATTGCCCTTGCAGGTTCGCCATCTCGCGCTCCATGCGTGACATCTGTTCTTGGGTGACGCCGTTCAGCTTCGGCGGCTTCTTGCCTTCGACCAACATCTCGGCCGGTGTGGCGACGAGCAAGGCCTCTGCGTAGGAAACGGTGATGTTGTTGGCTGAGACCATCAGTTCGATGCACTCGACCTGGCGGGTCGGCTTCATTTTCCGGATCACCCGGCTGATCTCAGCGGAGAACTGCCTGTCCTTCAGCAGATCGGCGGCCTCAGGACAAATCCCGTCCAGGAGCGTGGCTTTCTTGATGATGTGGCTGACGTCGACGCTCAGTGCCTTGGCAAGGCTTTCCATCGACACGCCACGCTCGATGGCGCGGCGAATCATGAAATGCTCCTGGATCGTGGACAGGCGGTTGATCCGGCTGTTGTAGGTGTAGGCCTCGTCGTCCTTGGCCACAAGGCAGGGAGCTTCCTCATAGCCGAGTTCGGCCAGGGCGATCAGGCGCACATGCCCGTCGAGCAGCGTGTGCTGGCCAGTGACCTTGTTCGCCTCGGTGACCGACAGCGGTTCAATCAGGCCTATGTGCTCGATGGAAGATCGAATCTGCTTGAACTTGACCGAGGTGATCAGCCCGGTCGGCGTTTTCCGGGAGGGCAGAATCTTGTCCAGGGGGACCGATAAGGCATCGGGTATGAAGCCGAGCGGGACGTTGGTCATGCCGAACTCCCTCCGGACCAGACGCGATTGGCCAGGTATTCAGGCAGGGTATCCAGTCCCTCGGCGCGCAGCAGATTGATGAAATTATCGTCGGCGAAGAACTGCCGCAAGGCGCTCACCACGAACAGGAGGCGCTGCTGGGCGAACTCGGCCTTCTTGACGATGATCTTCTGTCGTTCGACTTCCCGTTGGTAGGTGCGGACCAGGCTGGATGTCGACACGTCTACCGGCTTGCGGCGCGTGGCCCGGGCCATCGATCGCCCGAGGGTCTGCCGGCGCTCGATGATCTTGCGCACCTCCATCAACTGGCGGCCACGCAACTTGCCGCACTCGTAGGCTTCTTGCAGCGCGGCTTGCACGGCCTTGTCGTCATCGCCGGCACCAACAATGGTCAGGGCAGCATTGAGGGGCACTCGGCCTTTCTCGACAGCAACGAGCAATCGTTCCTCGCCCTGCTGCAGCAGTGTCAGGATGCCGGTCACATAGACTTGAGTGAGTCCTGTCTTGGTGGCGATTTCCTTGGGGTTGTAGCCCTTGTCACGCAGCTGCTTGATGCCAGCGAGAATCTCCAGCGGCCGGCATTGGCGGCGGGCGATGTTCTCGGCCAGGCTCATGATGAAGGCGTCCTCGTCACTGACGGAGATCACGAGGGCCGGAATGGTCGCCTCCCCGAGATTCCTGAATGCGTTGAGGCGTCCCTCGCCACATACCAGGAGATATCGCTCCTGATCGTCGTCGCCCATGCGAGGTGTGACGGTGATCGGCTTCTTCAGGCCGATGGCCTTGATGTTGCCGACGATCTCATCGAACACCCGCTTGTTCCGGTCGCGCGGATTGAGGATATCGATCCGATCGACGGGGATCATTCGAATTTCGCTGTTGCGGTGTTTCGGGGTCATGCCGCTCTCCTCAGTCTTGCACGGGCACCCATGCCGTAGAGGTAGTCCAAGGTTTCGAAGCGATAGCTTTCGAATTCGATGGCGTTCCGATCGGCCAGGTTGATCCCGGGTTGTCCGAAATCCAATCTCGGTAGCAGGTAGTAGTCGAGCGGCGACCGATTGGCATGATCGAGTCGCACGGCAACGGTGACGTCGGGGCTCAGGCTGGTGTCGAAGCGCACCTTCCATCGGTGACTGCCGCTTTCGTTGGTCTGGCACCGCGCCAGCACCAGGGAAACACTGAACTCGTCATTGACGCGGAGAAGGTCGGTGGCCGGATCACGGATCACCGAACCGCCGATGGCCCCGATCTCGGCTTCCGTTCGTGCCACGATTTCGGGGTGCAGCTGGCGCAGGAAGCGGTTGACCTCCAGATACCGGTAGTCCCGATCTGGGGTGAAGCCAACCATCTGGTAGGCGCGAATCAGACTGCCGAAACGATGAACATAGACCGAGGCCGACGGCATGCCCTCGGTTTCGTCGATGATCAGGCCGGAGAGGATGCCTCGATTCTCGTAGAGGCTACGCAGGCGTTCGATTAACTCCTCGTCGGTATAGCGCCGGGCACGTGCCCGCATGATTCCTTGGGCGGTGTAGAACAGATCGGGCTGGACGATGGCCTCGAAGGCGCCTTCCTTCTTGATCCACATATCCGGGGTGTTCACCACCCGGGTCTTCTTGAGCTTGAAGGAGATGCGGTTGTAGACGTTGTTGCCGATGTACTTCTCGTTGGTCAGTACCTCATTGACGGTGGCGCGCGTCCACTCCCGGTCCAGGTCGGTGCGCACCTTCATGCCATTCAGGCGCCCGGCAATTTGAGATTCCGACAGTCCCTCCTCAATGAACCACTGGTAGATCAGATTGACGATACGAGCCTCGTCGTCGGGGCCGGGCATCAGGATCACGCGATCTGTCTGAAGGCTCTTGTGCTCGCCACGAGCCAGTTCGCCCTTCATGGATCCGTTCTGGTCGACCAGGATGCGGCGGAGTCCATAACCGGCAGGGCCGCCCTGGCGGTAGCCGAGCTCGATCAGGCGACATTGGCCGGCGAACACCTTGGCCGACAATTCCCGGCTGTACTCGCCGGCCATGGCCCGCTTGACGCCCTTGACGATGGTGGAAACGGGCGACCCATCGTTTTCGAACTGCTCGGCGCAATAAGCGACCTGGATGCCGGCGCGGCGGCAGATGTATTCGTAGTAAGCACTCTCATCGGCATCCTGAAAACGCCCCCAGCGACTGACGTCGTAGACCAGGATGACCTGGAAATCGGCCTGGCCAGACTCGACGTCGTGGATCAGCCGCTGCAGGGCCTGGCGGCCATCGATGCGCAGACCGCTCTTGCCCTCGTCGGCATAGGTCTTGATGATCTCGATGCCACGCCGGGCGGCGTATTCCTTGATCTTGTCAGCCTGGTTCTCCGTCGAGTACTGCTGGTGCTCGGTCGACATCCGCACATACTGCGCTGCCCGGAATAGGGAGGCTTGGGTCTGCTTATCGCCATCTGTGTTTTCTTGTTCTTGCATCGCCGCGTCGTCCCCTTACATGCGAAAAGATGCCTCTCGAACATCGGGCGTCACTTCGCGACGGGTGGTTGGTCAAGGCATACACGGGTCGAGTCGGATTCGGATGCTCGATAGTTCGAGAACGCACACGCGGGAAGTTAACAGGCAACAGCGGCGTCGCCGAACACGTCCTCATTTGCAATCACACGTCTTCATCGAGCGGGATCTCAGTCAGGACGGCGATTTCAACGATCCATGTGTCTTCGCTTGCAACCCCATTCTCGATTCGCACCATGCGGTAACGCCCGGAGGGCGGTGGGCATAGAGGGCGTGACGCGTCCTCATTTGCAATCACCGATGCCCGGAGCTTTTGATTGCGTGACTGCTGTAGATTTCGATTGCGCTCGGTGTAGTTCGGGTTCGCGTCGCGGTACTGCTTCCAATACGCCGGATTCTCGGCAGCCCATGCCTTGCCGGCACGCGCATCGTTGTCGCGGTAATCGGCATCATCGCGCCGCTTTTTCTGCTGCCAGCGCCGACGGCGTTCGCGTTGGCATACCGGATCGGTGCAGTAGGTCTGATTTGGGTTCTGCGGCCGAGGGGTGAAAGGGTGGCCACATGCGTTGCAGGTCTTTGTCTCCATGTCAGTCTCCGATAAAAAGACTGTATGGAAACGCTGTTGGCCCAAGAGGTTGGACTATGGCCAAGGGCTTCTAGCATCACGCCCAATGCCAGAAAGAGATTGACTCGAAAATGGGACCAGCCTAGAATTGATCCCAACACGGCCCGCTCCTCTGCGTCGAAAGACGTACGGGCGGGTTTTCTATTTCCGGGGCCCGATGTCAACCTATAACAAGCCCTATCTGACTTTCCAGCAGCAACTTGAGTTGCTCAAGTCGCGTGGCCTCGGTGTCACCGATGACGCTGCGGCTTTGTCATATCTTGGCCGGATCGGCTACTACCGCCTCAGTGCCTACTGGTACTCCTTTCGGAAGTCTGCGCTGCTCCAGGATCCGGCGACAAAGAAAATCACAGTTCAACGCCTGGATGATTTTTACCCGGGGTATACGTTTCAGCAGGCACTCGAACTTTATGTCTTCGACAAGCGCCTGCGCCTACTCGTGCTTGATGCTATTGAGCGGATCGAAGTCGCAATTCGCGTAGACATTGCCTATCAACTTGGCCAGCATGATCAGTTTGCTCATACCAATGGCGCGTTGCTTCACGGTAACTTCTCCAAGAAGGTGAATCCCGTTACCGGCCTGACCCGGCATCAGGAGTGGTTGAACAAATACAACCAAGTGTTAGCCCGATCGAAGGAAGATTTCGTCAGGCATTACAAGCAGAAATATGGCTTGCCTTTGCCGATCTGGGTCTCCGTCGAGATTTGGGAATTCGGAATGCTGTCTACCTTCTTCCAAGGAATGACAGTTGCTGACAAAACGGCCATCGCTGCCAAGTATGGAATTCCTGATTGGCAGGTGATGGAAACCTGGCTTCGTGCGCTGAACTTCGTGCGCAATGTCGCCGCCCATCACAGTCGGCTCTGGAACAAGAATTTGGTCGATCAGCCGAAATTGCCTAAGCCAGGTGACATTCCGGAATTTGCCCCGTTGCTTGGTAAGCCAGACATCACGTCTCGCCTCTACGTGATCCTTTGTATCCTGATTTTCTTCATGCGTGGCATATGTCCGAACTCTTCGTGGCCTCAGCGCCTGCGGGAGATGCTTGATCAGTTCCCCGCACTTCCGAAGCAGACGATCGCTGATATGGGGTTTCCGGCCGACTGGGAGACTCACGCCTTTTGGTAGGCATGACAAGGATGTGGCCGAGCAGTTCGGAAACCGTGGCGTTTGGTCAGGAATTCGAGTGCCGTTTGAGGAATCGAACTGCTCCTTTCACTAACTGGATGGCTCGTCCGGTGCGTGGGAGGGGGTGGTAGAAGTGCCAATAATCTCCTCCGAAGCCCCTTCCTGCCTCAATCCTTCCTAAAAACTCCGAAATGCTTTAAGATGCCGGTTCTTCAGGTGGAGGTTCTCCACCACCAATTCCAAAAGCCCGAACCTGTTTCGGGCTTTTTTTCGCCCGCCCGCAAGGCCAGTGCTGGCGGGCCTTCGCGGATTTGCCTCGCGAGCGTCACCCTTCCCATTCCCGTGTTTTTGGCCCTCTACGACCTCTCTGCTCTCAGTTTTTATCTGGTGTCCTCGCGAGCGTGCGCGAGGCCACTTCCTTTGCTGGCGCGGGTTTAGGCGCAGTCGGTTGTGGCTGGCAACTGCTGGGCGAGAGCGACCGAGAATGACGCAGACAGAAAAACCGCCCGGAGGCGGCTGCTGGGCATGGCTTGACGCGGCCAGGCTGGATCAGCGGGAAGATCCCGGCGCAGGTCGTTTGGGAGCGAGCCGACCGCCCAGCTTGAGGCCGTCGCGCATGTTCAATGCAAGCAGTGAAAAGTTCACAGCGCCGGCCAGCAACTCCACACCTTGCAGCGCATAGAACATGCCGTCGAAACGACCCGCGTTGGCCCAGGACGCCAGAACGAATGCGCTGGGCAGCAGTATCAGCAGGCCATTGGCCGCCACGATCTTCATTCTCTTCCCCTTGACACCGACAAGGCGGCCGCCACGGCCCTTCGCGAGCGAAAAACCACTGCCGCCCGTGGCCGCCATCGACGGGATCAAGAGCCACATACCGCTCAACACCGCGTTCTTGACAGCCGCGACACTTGCCTGATCCATGAAAAGCTCTGACACGAGGGTTGAGAGCCAGAACGTGGTGATGCACAGGAGCGCGACGGCTCCGAAGATGGCATGCAATTTCGATTTCATGGTTGGGCCTTTGAAAATGGGGGAACAGTCTGCAACGCGCGCAGCATGGATTCGAGCGTTCGGGCGGCGGTGTTGGCTTTGCTGACCGGGATCAGCGCAGCCAGTCCGGCAGCCTGCGCGGCCCAGAGGGCATCGACCTTGCGGTATCGAGCCCAACCTTCCGGCGTCAGGGCGTAGAACGGCGAACGCTGATTCGCTGGATTCGGGTGCGGTTTGACAAGCCCCTGCTCAGTCAGCAGGTTGAGTTGCTTTTGTGCGCCCTGGCGCGTGACGCCCATCGCCCCACCCACCTGGGGTGCCGTCAGTGGCGTGTCGGCAAGGGCGATCGCACCCAGCACCTGCCACCGTGCACTGGTGAGGCCGAGCGGCGCGACCAGCTTGTCACCCCAGTGAAGCAATACGCCGTTCAGCCGAAACACCGCCAAGGTCAACTCGGTCACGGCGACGGCGTTGGGGTCCGGTAGAGAGGGAGATAGATTTCGTCGATTCATGACAACCAGTTTCCATTATTGGAAACTGGTTGTCAACTAGCGATCTTGTCCAACGAGGTATGAGCCTGAAGCCAGGCGCGAGATGCCACTGCGGATTGAGTCTGGAGGGCACCCGGGAGCGGCGGTTCGAGTACCGTCGGCTGCCGCGCGCGGACCGCGGCCCTGTGCTG
>BOKO01000027.1 GCA_016861025.1 Chloroflexota bacterium | reverse complement strand
TTGGTTCGTCGCTCGTATCCCAGGCCGTGGTCCCTATCGTCTGGACCCTACTCGCTTCCAGTTCCAGACCTTCGTTTCCATGCTCAGACGATCGATTGAATCACTCTATGGCGCCGTCATGTCTATTTCGATGCCCGTTCCAAACATGAAATCGTGAACTACTGAATTTCCGAAGAAATATGTCACGCCTTCAGACGCAGCGTGCGACATCATTGAGGGGGATAGCCGCGATGAACTTCAGCAATTTCGCGGGCGGGTCGACCTGATCGTCACATCTCCACCGTATGCTGATGCGCGCAGCAGGCACTACGATAGTGTTCATCCTGACAATTTTGCTGATTGGTTCATGACATTTCATGAACCTTTTTATGATGCGCTCAAACCCTCCGGCAGCCTGGTAATCAATATCAAAGACAAAGTGGTTGACGGAGTCAGGCATCGTTATGTGTGGCGTATGATCGAGCGGCTGAGTGACAAGGGTTGGTTGTGCATCGATGATTACATCTGGCACAAGCCCAATCCAATGCCTGGCTACTGGCCGACCCGCCTGAGGGACGGCTGGGAGTATTGCTTCCATCTCGCGAAATCGACGCGACCGTACTTCAACGCCGATGCAGTGCGGAAACCAGTTGGAGATTGGGTTGAATCAAGATTGAAGAACCTGGGGAACAACGATCTGAGTCGGCACAACTCCGCCAACGCAAGTGGCTTTGGCCTCAATATCTCGAAATGGGTTGGCAAGAATACAGTGCTGCCATCTAACGTACTGTCGCTCGCCCTGGTAGGCAAGAACAAAGGACATCCGGCAGTTTTTCTGGTCGATCTACCGATGTTCTTTATCAAACTGCTTTCGCCGCCGAATGGTCTGGTCGTCGATCCGTTTGGCGGCAGCGGAACAACAGGAATCGCTGCGCTTGTTGCAGAACGCAATTGTGTTTTGATCGATAACAATCATGAATATTGCTGTGCAGCGCACCAGCGTTTGCTCATAGAGGCGGGCGCATCGCCGGCTACAGAGATGCTGCAAGAGACGCTGTATGGCCGGGCGGAGATGGTCAAGCATCTTGTTGTGAAAGAAACCGACGCCATCCAGACGAACAACAGAAAAGGTCAACGCCCTGATGTCGACAACCCGTGACGAAATCTTGATCCGCATCCGCACCATTCTCAGTCGGCCCGACCTGCCTTTTCCGCCGGTTGATCCGCAGCCGCTTACCGCCGAGGAGCGTATGACGGTGACGTACGCCGAGGGCGCGCCGCGCCAGCTTGCCGAACGCTTCGGCCAGGAGTTGACCAAACTCTACGGCAGCTACGAGATTTTGGACTCACCCGTGGAGGCGCGGCTGGCGCTGATCAACCGCCTCACCGATTGGGCCGCCGAGGAGGATGCCGCGCGCAAGGGACCAAAGCCTGAAACCTACGGCCAGGATCGCATGGTGCTCGGCTGGGCGCCAGAGAAATTGCCCGTCGATGGGCTGGCGGAGGCGATGGCTGATACAGGCTGGAAGCTGGTTGCTCCCGCCCGCCTCACCACGCCTGAAGCGCTGGACGGCATGCGCTTCATTCGCTTTGGCGTCACCGGCGTGGAGGCCGCGTTTGCGGCCACCGGTTCGCTGCTCGTCGTCGCCAGCGCAGGGCAGAGCCGCTCCGCCAGTCTGCTACCCTTCCGCCACATTGCCTTGATCCCCTTCAGCCGTCTCTATCCGACCATCGAAGCGTGGCTGGCGGAACGCCGCGCCGCTGGCGATCTGGAGGCGCTGCTGCGCGCCCGCGCCGGCTGGAACCTCATCACCGGCCCGAGCAAGTCCGCCGACATCGAGATGAACCTGACGCTCGGCGTGCACGGACCAAAATTCGTCCACGCGATTCTTTTTGATGATACGCAACAGGTAGAGAAAGCGGAGATCGGAGAGTGGGAAATGGACACAGTGGAGAAAGTTCCTGGTGAGTGGGACGCCGGATAGGGGAAGTTAAGCGGATTTTTGCAGAAAAAATCCGCTCGACTTCGCCTCAGTTCATCTCATCTGCGGTTGATCTTTTTCTATCGCGGTGTGATTGCAGCATATTCGGGCCACGCCAACACAAATCCCAATTTTTCTTGTAGAAGTCTCTGGAAGTCCTTTAGAAGTTGCGGCGAGTTGCGAATTTGGCGTGGAGTAAGCCCCTGATTGAGCGCGTGTGCAGCCACCGCGCCCGCAGCCTCGCCGATGTTCCACTCGACCGGATGCAGCCGGTAACAACCATTGGTGATGTGCGTTACGCCCAGATTTTTGCACGCCGGCAGCAGGTTTTCGACGCGCACCGGCAGCAACGCGCCCAGTGGAATCTGAAATGGGTAGCTGCTAATGTCCACGTAAGTGCGCGGGGTTGTGCTTGGGTGCAGGTCGATGCGATAGCTGCCCACGCCCACGCTGTCGTGGAAGGGTTCGGCGCGGTCAAGACCCGCCTGCCGCCGCTGCTCGACGCCGACGTGCTGTTCGACGACGGTGAACTCAGCCTGGATGCGCCGCGCCTCGCGCACATAGACGCCTTTGGCAAGCCCGTCGCTCGTGCCGACGATGTCGTGGCGCAGCCGTACGCCCGGATAGCCGTAGCCGCCATCGTGACGCGGCGCTTCGGTCTGCATCCAATACAAGAAGGAAAGGCTGAGCTGGCGACACTCCTCCAGATGCTCCGCCGCTTCATCAGGGCTGACGCCAACCAGGGGCCCGAGCCAATAGTCGATCTGGGGCCAGTTGACGAGCGTGATGTCGCTGGAATAGAGGCCGTCCGGATAATGCTTGCGGTAGAAGATGCGGCGATAGTGCCAGAAATCGTCGCCGTCGATGCGGTCGGTGGGGCCGTCGAAGATGGCGCGGTGGCGCGTCTCGAGCGTGATTGGGTGAACATCGAGCCAGCCAAGCTGTTTGCCGGGCCAGAAGTCGGCCTGATAGCCACGCCAGAAATCGTACATTGCCGGGCGTGCAATGGTGTGATCCTCGCCAGGCAGGTAGTCGATGGCGAAGCACCACGTCACCGCCTGTTGGTCGAGCGGGTCGGGATCGCCAGCCAGCGCGTGCATCTCGCCGGTTTGCGCCTGGCTCTCGGCGCCGATGATGTGCTCGACGCCGCCCAACTCCAGCAAATCGCCCAACTCGGTGGCGTCAATGATGTAAGGTGCGCGGCAAATCACCTGTTCGCCCGTATTTCCATCAAGCAGCGTCACCGCGGCCACACGGTCGCCGTCCATCTCCACGGCGATTGGGCGATGACGCAGCAACACGTCCACCTGGCGGCTGGATCGATAGGGCGCCAGCAGTTCGTCGATGGCGGCTAATGCCACGCGCGGCTCGTGACAGAGCGGGCTGACATTGCCGCGTCCTGGATTGAGATTGACGTTGTTTCGCGCCTCCGTGGTCAATGGATAGTTGCGCCGGTAATACTCACGGATCCTGGCGCGCAGTAGCCGGTAAGAAGCTGTGCAGCCGGTCGATTCGATCCAGGGATGCTCGTCGGGCGGCACAGCCTGCACCGTCAACTGCCCGCCGAGCCAGTCGGTCTCTTCGGTCAGAATAACCTTGCGACCCAGCCGCAGTGCAGCCAACGCCGCCGCCACGCCGCCCAGTCCGCCGCCAACGATCAGGATGTCAGTTGTTCGTTCTTGCATAAAGAGTTCTTTCTATGATGGTGGATGTAAAACGGAATGTGCGCTTTGCGTCGCTCCTCGTAATTGGCCCCTCGCCTCTCCTCTTACCCCTTCAAGCCGGAGAGCGTCACGCCCTGGATGAAGTAGCGTTGGCCGGCGGCAAAGATGATCAGCATCGGCAAGATCATCAACGTTGAGAGCGCCATCAGATAGTGTGTGTCGGGCAGTTGACCGGCGCCGCCGCGCAGCGTGTAGAGACCGACGGCAAGCGGGCGCAGATCAGGGCGCCCCGCCATATAGACAAGCGGCGCCAGAAAGTTGTCCCAACTGTCGCGGAAGGCAAAGATTGCCACGGCGGCCAGCGCCGGCTTGGAGAGCGGCATGACGATGCGCCACCAGATGCCAAACTCGCTGCAGCCGTCAATGCGCGCGGCGTCAGACAATTCATCGGGAATGCCCATGAAAAACTGACGCAGTAAAAAGATGAAAAACGGATTGCGACCCAGCAATTGGGGCACTGTCACCGGCAGAAAAGTGTTGATCCAGCCGATCTGGTTGTAGATCACGTAAAGCGGAATGAGGCGCACGACGTAGGGCACCATCAGCGTGCTCAGCAGCAGCAAAAAGATCGCATCGCGCCCTGGAAAGCGCACGCGTGCAAAGCCGTAAGCCACGAACGAGCAGGTGATCACCGAGCCGATCACCTCCGCCGCCACCAACACCAGCGAGTTGCGCAGCCACAACATCACCGGCGCAATGCGAAAGACATCGATGTAATTGCTCCACATCACCGGATTAGGAATCCACTCCGGCGGCCAGATCGCAACCTGCTGCGGCGTCTTTAGCGAGGTGGAGACTGTCCACACCAGCGGAATCAGCATCAGGATCGATCCCATCAACAGGATCAGGTGCAACAGCCCATGACTGGCAAGGCGTGCTTTGGGATTGCGTACAGCCATAGTTCATCCGTTTGCTTTCTCAACTGTAGTAGACCCACCGCTTGGAGGATCGATAGACGAACAGGGTCAAGCCAAAGACGATAATGAAGAGCACGACCGCCAGCGCCGACGCATAGCCCATACGAAAATAACGGAAGGCATTGTTGTAGAGATGCAACATGTAGAGCAATGTCGCGTTGTTTGGGCCGCCGTTGGTCATAATGAACGCGTTGTTGAAAGCCTGAAACGCCGCCACCAGGCTCATGACCAGATTGAAGAAGATGGTTGGCGTCATCAGTGGCACGGTGATGCGCCATAGATTGTGCCAGCCATTGGCGCCGTCCACCTCCGCCGCCTCGTACAACTCCTGCGGAATGCCCTGCAAACCGGCCAGGAAGATGATCATGCTGGCGCCGATGCTCCACAAGCTCATGATGATCAGCGCCGGCATCGCCCAAGCCGGGTCGCTGAGCCAACGAATCGCCGGCAACCCCACCAGCTCCAATCCAAAGTTGAGAATCCCGCGCCGCGTTTCAAAGATGAAAATCCAGACGATCACGGCGGCTACGGCCGGCACGACCGACGGCAGATAGTAGATTGTGCGATAGAGGGTTGTGCCGCTGATCTTGCTGTTGAGCATCATCGCCAACGCAAAAGCGGCAATGATGCCGAGCGGCACGCTGACGCCGATGAAGTAAATCGTGTTGCTGACCGCCTTCCAGAAAAGCGGGTCGCGCGTGAACGCCTCGACATAGTTGTCGAGGCCGACAAAGCGCTCAGCGCGGCCGGTCGCTGTCCAGTCGGTGAAGCTATGATAGAAGCCAGAAAGGATCGGGTATGCTTCAAAGGCGACAAAAGCGAGCAGCCACGGTGAGATGAAGACATAGCCGATCAGCCAGCGCGGCAGCCTGCGCCGCCGCGGAGGGCGGGTCGTTGTGACCTGCCCTCCGCCCACAGACTGCGCAGTCATCCCTGCTGGCTCCAGTAGCTGTCGACGACGGCTTGCGCTTGCTCCGCCGCCCGCGCCAGCGCCTCAGCCGGCGATGCGTCGCCAAACATCGCCGCCTGCACACCCTGCGTGACAATGTCGCGCACCTGAGCGTGGACGGGCAGAATTTGCACCGACACATCGCTTTCGAGCGACTTGAGCACCTTGTCCCAGTGTGGGTTCACCTCGTAGAAGGATGGGTCTTCGTTGACGGCCTTGATCGGCGAAGGGCGCCCCTGTTGCATCATGAACCAGCCGCCGCCGTCCTCGTCGTAGGTGATCTTCTGCAGCCACTTCAACGCCGCCTCGCGCCGTGCATCTGTAACCACATTCGGCACGACATACCCCCAGGCAAACGCCTCGCCGGACAATCCTTGCGACTTCGCCGCCGGATTGTCTGCGTTGTAAGGGCGCAGTCCCATGTCCCATTGCATATCAGGCTTGTAGGTCTGCATGTGGAAGAAGATCGAGACATTGGGGAAGTTGATCAACTGTGCGTCGTTGTACCACGGCTGCGCTTCGGTCGCCTCGCCAGGCCCGGCGAAGAAGTCGATCACATTTTGCACGCCGCCGTTGATCTCATTGGTGAAATTGACCATCCACTCCAGCGTTTGTACACCTTGTTCGTTGGCAAAATCGACCCTGGTGAGGTCATCGTTGTAAATGGCGCCACTGTTGCAGTAGAGCCAGCCGAAGAAATCCGACGCCATTGTGCCCACCGTAGCGCCGATCTTCACGATGCCCTTGTCGTCCAATTCGGTGAACGCCCTTGACATCTCCTCCAGCTCCGCCCAGGTCGCCGGCACCTGGTCTTCATGACCCGCAGCGCGCAGCATATCGTAATTGACCAATGTCAGGCTGGTGACGCCGCCGCCGGTGGGCATCGGCATTGAATAGAGCTTGTCTTTCCAGTAGAAGTTGCCGATCTCCGAATCATAGAAGCGGCTGAGGTCAAGATTGTTGGCTGTGACATAGTCGTCGATCGAGGTGATCAACCCGTCGTTGGCGAAGCGCAGAATCTCGGCGCGCGACGCCATCAGCACTTCGGGCGGGTCGCCGCTGGCGAGCGCGGTGAAGAGATTCTCTTCGCGGCGCTCGAAGGGCTGCACCAGGTTCTGCACCTTGATGCCTGGGTTCTCCTCCTCAAAGCGGGCGATGATCTGATTCATCAATTCCTCGCGTGCGGCCCCCCATACATTCCAAAAGCGAATGGTGACCTCGCTTTGCGCTGGCGCGGCGGCGCCACCGCCCGGCGCGGGCGCCACTGCCGGCGCACAGGCTGCAACCATGCCGGTTGCAGCGACGCCGCCCATCAACTTGAGCATAGTGCGTCGACTGAGGGTTCGTGATGTGTTTGACATAGAGTCCTCCTTTTGAGTGAACAGAGTTGCGATACGCGTAAGATCAAAAAGAAAACAGCACCCGCACTTAAGGACGCGTGCGAGGCGGGGCTATCGTACTGCCCGCTACAGGTTTACATGGAAGCGACGCTTGCTGCGACGTGGCTGGCGTCTTTGTATCGAGAAGTCGAGTCAGCAGGTGGACGGCTTGTGCACCCATCTCCTCACGAGGAATACTGAAGCCGCTTAGATGCCCTACGTTCTCCATATCGCCGAAGGGGTCGCCCATCAACCCCACCGATAAGTCACCAGGGATATCCAGCATCAACTCATTGCATGCTTGCAACAGCGAGTAAGCAATCGGCCCGCTCTCCGTCACAACGGCAGTCACACCTTGGTCAAGTAGCGTCTGCAATTGTGGGGCAACCATCCGCTGCCCTGTGCATAGACAAAGCAGACTGTCGTCAACCGCACAACCGCTGGCAGCAAGCCCATCTCGGTACCCACGCCTACGATCCAGCAGAGACTCGGTGAATTGCTCAGCGCCCACATAGGCGATTCGCAAATGCCCGACATTCACCATGCGCTCGATCAACTCGGCTGTGGCAGCAGCGTAGTCGGCTGCAACATAGGAAATTTCACAGCCCTCCAACTCGCGGCGCCCCACAAAGACAAATGGGTAGCCCTCTTGCACCAATGCCTGCACTTCTGTCTTGGATTCTTCTACGCCTAGCAGGATCGCGCCATCGGCAAGCCGCAGACGGTTGCGTCCATCACGATAAATGCGCCTTCGACCGTCGCCGACCGAAGTGCTGGTGAAAAGCAAAAGATCAAAGCCGAGCATCTCCGCAGCGCGCTCAATCCCAACCAGAAACGGATAGTAGAAGTCGCGATGCGTGACAGGAAAGATCGCCTCGAAGGTGAACACCCCAAGTAGACCGTTACGCCCTCTTGCCAGGCTCTGCGCCACTGGATCGGCGACATAGCCAAGCTCCTCGGCGGCCGCCAGCACCCGTTGCTGCGTTTCCGGCGGAATCCGCACATTGCCGGTGACGCGGTTGTTCAGCACCAATGACGCCGTCGCCGAAGAGACGCCAGCGCGTTGTGCAACATCGATTAGCCGCGGTCGTCTTATATGAAATGCCGACACAATCGTTTGGGATCAATTGATAAAGCGTATTATCACGTGTTTTCGACAGCATATCAGAAATCAATGCCGTTTGTCAAGCACTTTTTTGATGATTCGATGATAGATCTTCATCAGCCTGAAACAACGCAGGTCATCGCCGGATGCCTCCAACTGGGTTAAGCCCTTAACCGGCGCATCCCTGATGTTTCCTGAAAAATTAGGCGGAAGGCGACAACGAAGAAGACTTTCTTTGGCTTGCGATTCTTTCAACTTATCGGCGGTTCAATGTAAACTATTGTTATGGCTCATGAAGATCGGTGACGCGGGCAGTCGTCTGAAATCGAGAATTGAACGAACAGAAAACTTTGCGCACGTATTTGCGCGTTGCATTGTTGATTTCCATCGCGTTGCTGTTTGCAGGTTTGTCAATCTTCCCAACAATGCCTTTGCATGGCGGCGTCGTGGCGGTGGGGGCGGCGTCGGTTTTGGCGCTTCTCCTGACGCTGTTTCGCCGCGTGCGACATTGGTCAACGCCGACCAGCCAGGCCGCTACAGCCAGGCAACAGACGCTGATCGAAGCGATGCAAGACACCGTTCAGGCGCTGACGGGCACGCTTGATCTGAATGAGGTTCTTGACCGCGTCTTGAACAACGTGAGCCGCGTGGTGGCAAGCGACTCGGCCGACATCTTGCTGCTCGATGAAGCGACGGATCAGGTTCAGTTCGTACGCTCGGCGAACGTCGGGCCAGGCGGGAAGACCGACGAGCGTCTTCTTGGCGGATATTTTCCGATGAGCCGTTTGCACAATCTGCGCACAATGCAACAAACGCTGCGTCCGGTGTTGGTCAACGACACGCATGCCGACCCACACTGGCTTCGCATGGCCGAATCTGACTGGATAGGCGCGGCGATGGGCGCGCCGATCGTAGGGCATGGGCGCGTGCTTGGCTTCATTGTGCTGAGCAGTGCGAAACCCAATGCTTTCACCCCAGAACAGGCAGAGTTGCTGGCTTCCTTTTGTGGGCAAGCTGCGATTGCGCTGGAAAACGCGCAGCTCTACGCAAGCATCAATCGTGAACTACTCGAGCGACAGTCCGCACAGCAGAACCTGACGCGGCGTCTGAAGGAGATGGAGCTGCTGAACCGGACGATTCTGCACGCTTCCACGCTCGATCTCTACCAGGCGCTCAATCACATCTGTTGCGATCTGGCGATCTATTTCGCCGCGCCGCAATCGGGCATCGCGCTGTTGGACGAAACAGGCGAATCGTTGAAGGTTGTGGCGGAGTACACGCCGAGCCGTTCGTTGAACGCAGTAGGCGCGATTATCCCCGTGCGCAACAACCCGACCACCGAATTTGTGTTGGAACACCGACGGCCGCTGGCGATTGCCGACGTTGAAAACGACGAACGTATGGAGCCGATTCGCGATCTGATGCGAAGACGAGACGTTGCTTCGCTGCTGATTATTCCACTTTTTGCGCGCGACGCCATCGTTGGAACGATCGGGCTTGACTGGTACGAGCCGCACACATTTGATGAGCACGAAATCGAGGTTGCACAGAGCGTGGCGCGCGCCGTCGGCCAGGCGATCGACAACGCACGCCTCTATGAAGCGATCCAGCAAGAGCTATCCGAACGCCGCCGCGCCGAACAGAGCGAACGTCAACAACGCCAATTTGTCGAAGCGTTGCATGACGCCACTGTGGCATTGGTCAGCTCGCTCGACCTGGACACGGTGCTCGACCGACTGCTGGCTGATGTCGGTCGCGTTGTGAAGCACGACGCAGCCAATATTATGTTGCTTGATGAAAGCCGCACATACGGCAGGGTTGTGCGTTCGACCGGCTACCATCCAGACATGATGACGGCGGGATTCTTATCGAAGAGTTACAAAGTGGATGAGGTCGCCAACTTGAAAGAGATGTGCAGCACCAGGCGGGCGGTGCGAATCGCCGACACGCACGCCAACGATCGCTGGCAGCGCGTCGAAGGCGATGAATGGATTCACAGTTATCTGGGGGCGCCGATCCGCAACCGAAACGAAGTTATCGGATTTCTTTCGCTCGATGCCGCCACGCCGGACTTTTTCACCGAAGAAGATGCAGAGCGTCTTCAGACGTTCGCCGATCAGGTCGGCATTGCGTTGCAGAATGCACAGCTCTTTCGCGAGGCGCAACAGGCGCGGGCGGCGGCGGAGGCGGCTAGCCGCACCAAATCGATCTTTCTCGCCAACATGAGCCATGAGATCCGCACGCCAATGAACGCCGTGATCGGCATGACCAGCTTGCTGCTCAGCACCGAGCTGACGCCCGAACAAAGCGACTACGTTGAGACGATCCGCACCAGCGGCGATGCGCTCCTGTCGGTCATCAACGATATTCTCGATTTCTCCAAGATCGAATCCGGCCGCCTGCTTTTGGAAGAACAACCTTTCCAACTGGAAACCTGCATCGAAGAAACGTTTGATCTCTTTACCGGCAAGGCGGCTGCGCAGGGCATTGAGTTGATCTACTGGCTCGACGACAGCATTCCCTCTCGATTGGTGGGCGACATGTCAAGATTGCGGCAGATTTTGCTCAATCTTGTCGGAAATGCCGTGAAATTCACTGAGCAAGGTGAAGTCACCGTCACGGCCCGAGCCGAACCGGAAAGAGAACGTCTGCGTCTGTACATTGCCGTTCAGGACACCGGCATTGGCATACCCGAACAGCGCATGGACGAATTGTTCCAGCCCTTCTCGCAGATCGATCCTTCGATGTCGCGGCGTTACGGCGGCACCGGGTTGGGTCTGGTGATCAGCCGGCGCCTGGCGCAATTGATGGATGGCGACATCTGGGTGGAGAGTAAGGTTGGCGAAGGTTCAACCTTCCATTGCACAGCAGTGGTGAAACCCGCAGCAGAAGCCGAACAGACAAGATCTGCGCCAGCTTTTCTGGCAAACAAACAGATTTGGATCGCCGAGTCCAACAAAAAATTACTTGCTGTCTTGCATCGGTGGCTCGAAAATGCTGGGGCGCAGCCGACGATGACGAGTACAGCGTCTGGTTTTGCCGAACTGATTGCGAGAGCAGGCTCGACTCCTGATCTGCTGTTGCTGGACATGAAGCTGCTCAGGGAGATTCCGTCGCTTACGGCGCAGTTTGCCACCGGCGGTCGGTTGCATGGCTGTCCGGTCATTGCGCTCACAACTGTTGGCGCCCCATCCGACAGACATAGCGCATGGCGCAGCAGCGAGAATTTGCTGCGCCCAATCAAACATCGCCAATTATTTACTATGCTTGAGCAACTACTGTCATCGACGCCTGGTCACTCGCAACCCAACCCCAGGATGGACAATGTGTTTGCAGCGTCGCAGGAACAGTCGAAGCCGTTGCGCATATTGCTGGCGGAGGACAATCTGGTCAACCAGAAGGTCGTGTTGCGCATGTTGAAAAAGTTTGGCTACGATGCTGACGTTGCCGGCAATGGTCTGGAGGCGGTCGACGCCGTGCGCCGCCAGTCCTATGATCTGGTGTTGATGGATGTGCACATGCCTGAAATGGATGGCATTGAAGCGACGCAGATCATCCGTGGCGCATTGGCGCCCGAGCGGCAGCCGCGCATCGTTGCCATCACCGCCGCCGCCATGACCGAAGACCAGCAAGCATGTCTTGCCGCCGGCATGGATTCATTTTTAACCAAGCCGGTGCGTCCAGAGCATCTGATGCAGTTGCTGCAATCGATGCATAAATGAGGTTGGAAGGGTTGAAAAAGCAGGTTGCGTAGCGTGTTCCCAGCCAGCTTTTTACACTTTGCAGGGCAACGTGACAATAAATCGACTGCCTTTGCCCGGTGAACTTTCCACATTGATCTGGCCGCCGAGCAAATCGACCAGCCGTTTGGTAAGCGCCAGCCCCAACCCAACGCCGGAGTAATGGCGGCGGATCGAACTGTCAAGCTGCATAAAAGGTCGAAACAGGCGGTCGATATCCGCTTCATCGATGCCGATGCCATGATCCCACACTGTCACGCGACAGGTCGCTGTGGCTGCATCTTTTTTGAGTGCGACGCCAAGCTGTCCTGCTTCAGGCGTAAACTTGATGGCGTTGCTCAGCAAGTTGAGCAAAATCTGAAGATAACGGCGCTGGTCGCTTTCCACCAGAATCGATTCTGTGTGCGTCTCAAACTGAATTGTCTGTCGTTTTTTAGCTGCGGCGGCTGCACTGCGATCAACCGCAATTTTTGCCAAAGAGACTGCATCAAACACCTCGATCTGTAGATGAATTTGACCAGCCTCGATGCGGGAAAGTTCGAGCAGATCGTTGATCAATATCAACAGATCGCGACCGCTGGACTCAATGACCTTGACTGCATGGAGCTGGCGGTCTGTGAGCGTCCCAAAATCAGCGGACTGCAACGCATCGGCGAGTCCCAGGATGCTGCTCAGCGGAGTGCGCAGTTCGTGGCTGATGGTCGCCATGAATTCGTCTTTCATACGCGCCGCCTCGCGCAGCGCTTCATTGGCTGCCTGTAGCTCATCATGGCTGCGCCGCAGGTCCGCCTCAATTTGGCGCAGCGCCGCCTCCGCCTGTTTCATCTCGGTGATGTCGATGCTTACGCCCAGCACCGCCGGCTTTTCATCATCCACAACCGCCAGCGGGAATTTCACGGTCTGTAGAATATGTTTGCTGCCGTCGCTAAAATGAACAATCTCTTCGGGGATCGACAGAGTTGCGCCGCCGGTGATCACTTGCAGATCCTGGGTGTAGAATCGTTCGGCTTCGTCGAGATTATTGCTGAAGTCGACGTCGCGTTTGCCAATAAGTTGTTCGGGGGTCTTGTCTTGCGCGGCGGCAGCCGTCTTGTTGACCAAAATATAGCGCCCGTCAATATCCTTGGCGTAGATCATGTACGGCACAAGATCGATCACCTGGCGCAGACGTTGTTCGCTGATGCGCAGCGCCTGTGTGCGCTCTTCGACGCGCGCCTCCAACGAGTGATTCATCTCTTCGAGCGCAAGCTGCGCCTGCTTAAGCTCTGTGATATCGCGACCGATGCCCACCAATCCTACAACTTCGCCAGCCTCGTTGCGCAAGGGCATCTTCGACGTCAGCAGGCAGATGTCTCGTCCATCCAGCGTAAACCACTCCTCCTGGCTGAGGAGTGGGCTGGCGTTTTCCAGAACACGCTCGTCAAGCGCACGGAAACGTGCGGCAACATCTGGGGAGAAGATCTCTTCATCGCGTTTGCCGAGCGCTTCCTTCTCATCGTGAAGCCCCATATAGCGCAGATCGGTGCGGTTGGTCAGTGTTTTGCGTCGCTCCAGGTCTTTAACATAAATTGAGTCTGGCAGCAAATCGATAATTGTACGCAGGAGGCGGTTGCTGCGTCCAGCTGTCTCTTCAGCCTCCTTACGCGCGGTGATGTCGGAGGTGACGCCAACCGTGCGAACCAACGCGCCATGTTCGTCATGGATCGGTGCACTACGCTTGTGCACCCATCGGATCGAGCCGTCTCGATGAACGATTCGATATTCTAGCTCCGTGGGGCGTCCCCGCGCCTGCTGGTCGAGCATCTGGTGTACGGCTGGCAGGTCCTCCGGGTGAACTGTGGTGAGAAAGGCGAAGGGGTCGTCGCCCTGGCTGTCCAGGTCGTACAGATGTTTGTAGCCGGCGCCAAAGTAGTGCGTCTGGTTGCTGCGCACATCATAGACCCAGAAAACATCGCCATTGTGGTCGAGCAGCTGGTGAAAGTCTGCCTGCCGCTCCATTAACGCCTGAAGCTGATTTTCAAGTTGTCTTATCCGATCTTCTGGCGAAAGGCTCATTTGATCGATCTTCTCCGCAACCGTGTTCACGCCTCCTCAATAATTGCACCGTTTTGTTTGGCAAAGTCCTCATCGCTCACGAGCGTGATCACACGGAATGTTTCAGCGTAAGCCATTTCTTTGCCTTTGGCGGCCTCCGCCGACCACTGGCGCAACATTGGCTCCGGATCCCAGTCGCGCATTTGACTGAGATGGCAGCGCAGCGCAGCAATCTTGAGGTCGATTGTGCCGCTGATGTCCACCCAGGTGTCGCCGCCGCCCCATCCTTCGATATACAGCTTGCGCACCTTGTGTGCGGTCAATCCCTCCTCCGCCAATTCCTCGAAGACGTGCGGCTGGCCGGCGGCGGGAAAAACAGAGTCGATTGCCGCCGCTGCTGCGGCGCGATGGTCGGGGTGGTTGACGTAAGTCGAGTCGACAAACCAGACCGTCGGGTCGCCGCACACCACGACTTCGGGGCGGAAACGTCGAATCTCGCGCACCAGTTTGCGGCGCAGATCGAGCGAGTTGACCAGCATTCCATCTGGTTCGCGCAGAAAAACGACATGTTGCACGCCGATCGTTTGCGCCGCAGCAAGCTGCTCCTTTTCGCGAATGTCGGTGACTTCCTGACGCGTCAGGGCGGTGTCGGCAATGCCAACATCGCCGCTGGTGAGCAGCACGTACACAACTTCGGCGCCGCCCTGCACCCAGCGTGCGGCCGTGCCGGCTGTGCCAAATTCGATGTCGTCGGGATGGGCGAAGATGAACATCGCCCGGCTGGGAATGTATGGTGAATAAGAATTCATCGGCTTGTCGTCACTTTCACTGTGCACATTGCAGCGTCTGATGCGCCTGATCCAGCGCCGATGTGACCTGCCGCGCCGATGCCTGGAGACCGACTGCTGTGTCGCCAACGCGCTGATCCGGATTCAAGCCATCCACTATGCGGCTGAATTCTTCAAATGCATTGACCATTTCCGTGATCTGCTGGTTCTGCAGCACGGTGTTGGCTGCACGCGCAGCTTCGACGAGTCTGGCGGTGTTCCCGCGCATTTCCTGAAGTTGTCTTACGCTGGTCTCTCGATCGATCTCGGTCAAGCCGGTGGCGGCGCTGCGCAGCGAATTGAGCGCCTGGCAGACGCCTTGCCGCGCTTCTGTCAGCGGTGCGACGCTCTGGACGCTACACCCCGCCAGCAGTATCAAAAAGAGCGAGACAATCGTGAAGTGCAGAAACTGTTTCATATCTGTTCCTTTTCGTTATGAAGGAGCGATCGAGTATACTGAACATTTGTGTGTGTGAACAGCGCAACAAGCAAAACGTATTATATTTATTTTGAGGCTGTCGTGAACTCAGGTCACGACAACAGAGAGATGTGTCATGGGACTACAGCGAACAGCGCGCGGCCGCCAGATCATGCGGCTGATGCTCGAACTTGACCGACCGATTCCCCCAATTAGCGACGACGAGCTGGAGCAAGAAGTTCGAGACAACTATCGTTGGAACTTCACAGTCAACCTGATCGATGGCGCCGCCTTCTGGTTTGGTTTGAGCTTCATCTCAGCAACAACCATTTTACCGCTGTTCGTGAGCAAACTCACAACAGCGCCCTTCTGGATTGCGTTGCTGGCGGTGTTGAGCACGGCAAGCTGGTATCTGCCTCAACTGTTTACAGCGGGCGTCACCGAAAGGCTGCCGCGCAAAAAGCCTGTTGTGATCAACGTTGGCTTTTTCACCGAGCGGCTGCCGATCTGGCTGCTGCCGGTGGCGGCGTTGATGGCGCCGAGTCAGCCGACGTTGGCGTTGCTGCTTTTTTTCTTTGCCTATGCCTGGCATGGATTTGGCGCCGGAATGATCGCGCCTGCCTGGTCCGACATGATCGCGCGCATCTTCCCGATCGACCGTCGTGGCTGGTTTTTCGGTTTTAGCTCGTTTGTTGGCACCGGCCTTGGCGCGCTCGGCGCTGTCGCCAGCGGTTGGATGCTGGCAAACTTTCCCTATCCGCAGAACTTTGCGTACACCTTTCTGGTGGCAGCCGTTGCCATCACGCTCAGTTGGGTGTCGTTGGCGCTGGCGCGTGAACCGGTGCAGCCGCTGCCCGACCATGTGCGCCAACAGAGCAGGCAGTCCTGGCAAAAAATTCGGACGATTTTGCGCCGCGACCACAACTTCAGCGTCTTTCTTGGTTCGCGCCTGCTGTCGAATTTGGGAAGGATGGGCGCTGGTTTTCTCACTGTAGCCGCCATCCAGCAGTGGCAGGTGAGCGACGCCAGCGTTGGCATCTACACGGCTGCACTGCTCATCGGACAGACGCTCGGCAACCTTCTGGCCGGCGTGATTGCCGATCGCCGCGGCCACAAATTTACGCTCGAACTGGCGCAGTGGGCAAGCATCCTCACCTTTGGCATGGCGTGGCTGGCGCCACACCCAGACTGGTACTATGCAATTTTCTTCTTGATGGGCATCGTCAACGGAATTGCGATTGTCTCCGGGGTGTTGATCGTGATGGAGTTCTCGAAGCCGGAAGATCGCCCGACCTATATCGGCCTCGGCAACACAATGACCGGCGTCGGCGGCGCCATCGCGCCGATTATCGGCGGCTTCCTGGCAGTCTACAGCTACGATTGGCTCTTCCTCGCTTCAACGCTGTTGAGCGCCGCCACTCTGCTGTTGCTCATCTTCGTCATGAAAGAACCACGCCTGCATAAACAGGTGGAGTTGGGGGAAATAGGGAGGTAGGGAGATTACGAGATCGGAGATTAGGAGATTGGGAAACGAGAGAGACAAACACTCCTCGAACCTCTCCCAATCTCCAGTCTCTCAATCTCTCACTCTCCCTACTTCAGCGGCTCGATCGGCTCGGGGCGGTGACCATAGGTGGTGTTCGGGCGTTCGACCGGTTTCGCCCAACGCACGGCATTGCTGATCACGCGCAGCACTTCCGGCTGGTGATAGGTTGGATAGGTCTCGTGGCCCGGGCGGAAATAGAAGATGCGCCCCTGCCCACGGCGATAGCAGCAGCCGCTACGGAAGACCTCGCCGCCCTGGAACCAACTGACGAACACCAGTGTCTCCGGCTCCGGTATATCGAAGAACTCGCCGTACATTTCTTCGTGTGGGATCTCGAAGTATTCGCCGATGCCGTCGGCGATTGGGTGGCCGGCGGCGACGACCCAAAGCCGCTCGCGCTCACCTGCCTCGCGCCATTTGAGATTGCAGGTCGTGCCCATCAGCCGCTTGAAAATCTTGGAAAAGTGACCCGAATGCAACACGATCAAGCCCATCCCACGTAGAACATGGTCATGGACTTGCTCCACGATCTCGTCCTTCACCTCGCCGTGCGCCATGTGCCCCCACCAGATCAACACGTCGGTGTTGTCGAGCACGTGATTGGTCAAGCCGTGATGCGGTTCATCCAATGTCGCCGTGTGCACGATGCAGCCATGACCGCGCAAATAGCCGGCGATGGCGCCGTGAATGCCTTGTGGATAGATGGCGGCGATTTCAGGATTTTGCTTTTCGTGGCGATATTCGTTCCATACCGTCACGCGTGTCGATGTTGCCATTTGAAATGTCTCCTCGATTTTGTCTTCTTAATCAACTTAATCAAACTGTCCAAAGAATGAAGTTTTTTCTGACTTAGCTCATTGCACCGGCGATTTCGGCGACGAATTGCTCGGCGTCACGCAGTGTAACAGGCGCGCCGCCGCGCTGCGCCGAAGCGCGGATCATGTCCCAAAGGATCGCCATGCGTAGACCGATTTCTGGTGGGCTGGGGTTGGCAAGTTCACCGCGGCAGACGTACATGAACTGCTCCCACGCGCCGTGCGACGCTGGCGTCTCGACCGGCGAAAGCTCAGACTCACCCTGGCGCTGAAGCTCCAGCAGTTCGCCCCAGACGCCTGTGCGCAAGATGCCTTTGGTGCAAAAGACGCGCACGTCCGATGCACATGACTCGATTGTGTCGCCACAGGCGCTCAGGCTGATCAACGCACCGGAAGCCAGTCGCGCCATCACCACGCCGAGAATGTCGACAGGACGCCCGCGGTTGTCCAGCCAGGCCGCCACCTCGACCACCGGTTCGCCCGCCAGATCGGCGACGGTGTTGAGCAGGTGTGCACCGGTGTCGAAGAGAAAGCCACCGCCCGACATTTCTGGAATCTGGCGCCAGGTGTGCTGGGTGCGAGAGTTCCAACCCTGCCACACCACGCCGTGAATGGTGAGAATCTCGCCCAATTCACCGCTGCGCAGCATTTTGACCGCCGTGCGAATCTGCGGGGAGAGGCTGCCGTTGAAGGCGACGACAAGATGGCGTCCACTGCGGTCGCGTGCGGCGATCAGGCTGCGCGCCTCAGCAGCGTTCATCACCATCGGCTTCTCTAACAGCACGTGCAGCCCTGCTTCGAGACAGGCGACGGCTTGATCGTGATGCAGCGCATGTGGCGTGATGATGAAAGCGGCGTCCAGCTCATCGCCATACTTGCGCAACAACGCCTCCAGGTCTGGTTCATTGCGCGGCGGCGCGACGCCGACATCCTCGAACAAAACCTCGAAGCGACGATAGGTGGCGTCCGATGGTTCACAAACCACAGGAATGGAAACCATTTCCTGATGGCGCAACATGGCGGCGGCGTGGTGCCGCGCCATGCCGCCGCAGCCGATGATGGCGATCCGCAGCGGAGATGAAAGTGCAACAGAGCGACTGAGCGACATCAATTCCTCCTGTCAGGGTGAGTCGAATGTAGATTGTTCAATAGTGCCATACGCATTGGACATCTGTCCAAAGACCATTTATGGCGTTTGCAGACTGGCAGATTCCTGTATTGTCGCGTTGGTTCTTTGTCGTTGCCTGCGTGTGTCAGGTATAAAGAAGCGCATGACAACGCATGAATCTCTGATCCTCGCCTCAGCCAGCCAGCGCCGCCAGCAGTTTTTGCGCGATCTAGGCTTGACCTTCACGATCGTGGTGGCCGACATCGACGAGACGCCGTTGCCCGCCGAAGAACCCGCCGCTATGACGCAGCGGCTTGCCGAAGCAAAGGCAAGCGCCGTTGCACAGCGGCTTTCCGAAGATGCGCCGGCCATCATCATAGCTTCGGATACAACCGTCGCGTTGGGCAATGAAATCTACGGCAAGCCGATCGACGCCGAAGACGCAGCGCGAATGCTGCGCGATCTACGCAATGGCGTGCACGAAGTCATCAGCGCAGTGACGCTGTTGCGCACCACCGACTACGTACAGAAGACGCGCATCAACCGCACGTTGGTGACCATGCGCGCCTACAGCGATGCAGAGATCGCCGCCTATGTAGCTTCCGGCGATCCGATGGACAAGGCTGGCGCCTACGGCATCCAGTCACCTGGTTTTGCGCCAGCCTGTGCGCTCGACGGCTGCTTTGCCAGCGTCATGGGGCTTCCACTCGCCGACCTGTGCGATCTGCTGGCTGACTTCGGCGTGCATGTGAAGCGTAGTCCGGCGCAGGTTTGCGCTGCGATCAACCCCTTTCCTTGCTGCGCCAACCGCAGCGCCCACGCCACACATATCGACTTTGTCTGACAATCTCCAGGCGGAACCTTCACAACAGAGCGTTGTCCTGGGTATGACAGGCGCTGTAGGGACGCGAAATTTCGCGCCCCTACAATTCAATTTCCCGACACAGCGTGCTGATCAATGGTACTTCGGCAGCCAGTCGCCGTGCGCTTCAATCAGATCATCGACGAGACGCCAGATCTGGTCGAGATCGAGTTCGGCGGCAGTGTGCGGGTCGAGCATGGCAGCGTAGTAGATGTATTCGCGCTTGCGGGTGAGCGCCGCCTCGACGACCATCTCCTGCACGTTGACGTTGGTGCGCATCATCGCAGCCAGGTGCGGCGGCAGCGCACCGATCTTGGTCGGCTGCAAGCCGTTCTTGTCGACCAGCACCGGCACTTCGACGCAGCAGCCCTGCGGCAGGTTGTCGATCAGCCCGTTGTTCGCCATATTGCCATAGACCACGCGCGGCTGCCCCGTGACGATGCTGTGCACGATCAACGAACCGTATTCGTGGCTGCGCCGCACTTCGTTGGCGCGCTCATACTCTTCGACCACCCAGGGCATATGTTCTGCAGGTACGCCTGCTTTGCGCATCGCGGCAACAAACTCGGCTTTGAGGTCGGCGTCCGGGTTTTCGAGCTTGCGGCGTAGAAATTCCCAGCCCGTGATCTGCACCTCGCAGCGGCGGATGTACTCGTCGAGCGGGATGTTGAACTTCTCGATCAGGTCGGGGCGGTCGCGCTTGATAAACCACGGCACATATTCGCTGAAGTGTTCACTCGACTCGGTTACAAAGTAGCCGGTGCGGTTGAAGACCTCATAGCGCACGCGGTTCCAGTCTGGCACACGTCCCTCGTCGTAGACCTTGCGGATCAACGGATAGAGATTCTCGCCGTTGCGCTCAAAGCGGAGATAGAACGCCATGTGGTTGATGCCGGCGCAAGTGTAGTTGATCTCCTCGATCGGCACGCCGATGTCCTCGGCGAGCTGCTCCGCCGTGCCCTGCACGCTGTGGCAGAGACCGACCGTCTTGATGCCGGTGGCGCGGCTCAACGCCCAGCAGTTCATCGCCATCGGGTTGACATATTGCAGGAAAGTCACGTCCGGGCAGAGTTCCTCCATGTCGCGCGCGATGTCGAGAAAGACTGGGATCGTGCGCAGCCCGCGCATGATGCCGCCGATGCCTAGCGTGTCGGCGATGGTCTGGCGCAGACCATATTTCTTGGGAATCTCGAAGTCGATCACCGTGCCTGGTTTGTAGCCGCCGATCTGGAACATGCTGATCGCAAAGTCGGCGTCTTTCAGCGACTGCCGGCGGTCGAGCGTTGCCTCGATCTTGGGCGAGATGCCAAAGAACTCGGCGATCTTGTGCGCCACGATTTCGGAAGTGCGCAGGCGATCCGGATCGATGTCGAAGAGGCTGATCGTGGCGTCCTGCAGCTCAGGATAGCTGAGGATGTCGCCCATCAGGTTTTTGGCAAAGACGGTGCTGCCGGCGCCGAGAAAGCTGATTTTGGTCATAATGGTGTTTCCTTTTGATGCGATAAACGTAATTGTTCAGTCAATTGAAGATAGGCCGCGGTCTATGAATCGCTCAACGTCATGGCGTTCAGCCGAACCGGATCGACGCGCACGCTCAACGCCTCCTCGATCGAGAGCCAGCCGTCGACGATCGTGAGTGGTCGATCCGTGATCTCTTCGCGCAACTTCAGAAAGAAGGATAGCTCGGACGGATGCTCGACCTCCGCCCGCGCAGCAAAGATGGCGGCGCGCGCCACACCGATCGTGCTGCCCGCCTGCGAGCCGACCATGACGCCCTTGCCTGAGTGCTGCGCCATCTCGACCATCGCCAGCGACGCGGTGTAACCAGTGCGCGGGGTTTTGATGTTGAGAATGTCGAAGGTGTCCAGTTCCAGCTCACGCCACAGATCGCGCACGGTGAAGGCGCTGTCGTCGGCGATGATCGGCAGCACCTTCTGCGCCCGCAACACGGCGCGGGCGCGCACCTGTTCGACTGGCAGCGGCTCCTCGCAGTAGTGCAGCCCCAGCTCACGCAGCACAGCGAGCCGTTGGGCGGCGTCGGCGGCGACCATCGTCTCGTTGGCGTCGGCGTAGAGATCGACGCGATCGCCAAACATCGCCTGTAGGTCGCGGATGCGCGCAATGTCATCGTCCCAGTCGCGCCCGACCTTGACCTTGAGCACGCGCACGCCCTGCGCCACGACCCGTTCCGCTTCCGCCAATACTTCGTCACGCTCGCCAATGCCAAGAATGTAGCTCGCGCGCACCCGATCACGCGTGGCGCCGATCTGTTCTGCCAGCGTGCGCCCGGCGCGCTGCGCCAGGGCATCATGCACAGCCATGTCGATGGCGCCTTTGGCAGTATGGTTGTTGGGGATCGGCGTCATGCGCGTCCAGGCTTTGTCGGCGGGTTGACCGACCATCCGCGGCGCCAGCTCGTCGCGGATGATGGCGACGATGGTGGCGGCGGTTTCGCCGTAGATGGTCGGGCGCGGCGGCGCTTCGGCGACGCCTTCGCTGCCGTCGCTCAACGCCACGCGCACCAGGACGTGACGCGCTTCCGCCAGTGCGCTCTGGCTGCCCCAGCGCAGCTCGCCATACATCGGCAGCCGAAAGACGGTGGTTTCGATGGCGGCAATCGTGGGCGTGGACATCCTACCTGGCCCGCAGCAGTTCCAGAATTTTCAGGGCGACGGTGTGCGGCGCGTCGGCCACCGTGTCGACGACCAGCGTGCGCTCCGGCGCGGTGTTTTCCAGGGCAGCGCGTGTGGCGGCGGGATCGTAGTTGCGCCGTTCTTCGACGACGATGGCGAGCGCCTTGCGCAGGTCGTCGGCGGTCACTTCGCCGCTGCTGACCAGATCGACCAGGATGTGCTGCTCCTGCGGCGTGAAGAGCGCTTCGGCGCCTTCGACATCGAGATTGGTGAATCGCTGCATCTCGTGGGCAGGGTGCGCCGAACGCGCCGCAATCACGTCGAAGGGGTCTTGCCGTCCCATCAGGCGGATCACGCGCACTACGTCGGGCGCGTCGAGCATCACAAAGCGCGCCTGTGGCAGCGCCTGCGCCGCAAACGTCACTTCGTTTTCGCCGCGCAGCCCGTCGAAGAGCAGCAATCCGGGAGTTTGCTCCACATCGATCCACAACATGCTCAACGCCTCGCCCATGCCGCCGGGGTGATGCTGGCGATAGGCGCGCGTGTAGGCGAAGCGTTGCGCCCGATCCGCCACGGGACCGCTTGTCTCGCCTGCCAGCGCCTGCATGGCGGGGATGATCAGACGGTCGGTCAGCTCACGGCGGTCGGGCAGCAGGTGGAACGCCAGACCGGCGCGACGCAGCGCGGTGAGCGTCGTGCTCTTGCCCACGCCGGTCACGCCGACCAGCACCAGCAACGGGCGAGCGCGGATCGGCTGCCATGCCGGCGAGGGCGGCTCGCCATATCCAACATCCGGCTGGAGAACAACAAATCCCGGCTCGCCCATGGCTGAAACTCCTATGCTTCTGTAACGACAACCTTGAGCATCTTGTCGCCCTGACGGATGGCGTTGACGACATCCATGCTGCTGGTGACCCGGCCAAAGACGGTGTGCTTGCCGTCGAGATGGGGCTGCGGCGAATGGGTGATGAAGAACTGGCTGCCGTTGGTGTTGGGACCAGCGTTCGCCATCGAGATGACGCCGGTTTCATGGCGCAGCGGGTTGTTCTTGACCTCGTCCTCGAATTTATAGCCGGGTCCGCCGCGCCCGGTTCCGGTCGGGTCGCCGCCCTGGATCACAAAGTCGGCGATGACGCGGTGAAAGCTCACGCCGTCGTAGAAACCCTCTCTCGCCAGAAAGACGAAGTTGTTGACAGTCTTGGGGGCGTGTTCCGGGTACAGTTCGAGCACGATGGGGCCGCGGTTCGTCTCCATTGTGACGGTGTAGGTCTTTTTCGGATCGATTGTCATGGCCGGGGGCGTCGTCCATTGTTTGGCTGCCATTTGAAGTATTGTCCTTTGTCAATTGTTTCGTGTTTTGTTCCAGGCGCACACGTTTTGCGCGCCCATCGTTCAACATATCAGTGTAACAGAGGCGCAAGGCTTGGACAATTCAGAGGCCGACTTTTGCACTGCGCCGTTCGAGCAGCAGCACATCGCGCCAGACGCCGTGCTGTTTGCCGATACGTTCGCGGCGACCGACGATGCGAAAGCCACAGCGCTCGTGCAGGCGGAGGCTGGCGCGGTTTTCGGGGAAGATGCCCGCCTGCAGCGTCCAAATGCCCGCTGCTTCGGAGACAGTCACCAGCGCCTCCAGCAGACGACGACCGACGCCCCGGCCGCGGTGCGCGGCGGCGATGTAGATGCTCACTTCGGCGACGCCGGCATAGACGGCGCGCGTCGAGTACGGCGTCAGCGCCGCCCAGCCGATGATCTCTTCGCCGTGGCGCGCAACCGAGCGACAGATCGAGAGATGCTTGCGATCCCATGTGTCCCAATCGGGCGCATCCTGCTCAAAGGTGGCTTGACCGGTGGCGATGCCCTCCAGATAGATGGCGCGCACCTGGGGCCAATCTGCTGGTTGCATTGCGTCAACTTCAATTTCCATACACCTGTGCTCCTCTTGTTGTTGGTGAATCATTAGTTCTCGCCAGACAGGAAAATGCGGTTCTCAACCGCATCTACGATTACTGTGCTCCTCTTGTTGTTGGTGAATCATCAGTTCTCGCCAGACAGGAAAATGCGGTTGAGAACCGCATCTACGATTACCGAATCTATTTGTTAAACTCCATCAACCATCGCAACCCTTGTGTGCGAACGTCGCCTCTGCGCTAGAATACTCCCAAACGCGCCAAATCACATTCACCGATCGGAGTTGATCATGCGTATTGCGCTTGGCGGCATCGCCATCGAAAGCTGCACCTTCTCACCGCTGCCCAGCCGGTTGAGCGATTTCACCATCCGCCGCGGCGCTGAGTTTCTCGACCGCTATCCGTTCCTCGACCACTACGCGAGGCGCGCCGAGTTTGCGCCGCTGCTCTATGCGCGCTCGATTCCGGGCGGTTCGGTGGAGCCGGATGCCTACGCTGCCATGAAGCACGAGTATCTCGACCTGCTGCGCGCCCAGGGCCCGTGGGATGGCGTCTATCTCGATTTTCACGGCGCCATGCATGTGCGCGGCATGGACGACGCCGAGGGCGACTGGGTGACGGCGGTGCGCGAAGTCGTTGGGGCGGATTGTCTGCTGAGCGCCAGCTTCGACCTGCACGGCAACATTTCACAGCGCGCGGTTGCGGCGCTCGACATGCTCACCGCCTATCGCACCGCGCCGCACGTCGATGTGATCGAGACGCGCGAGAAGGCGCTGCGCATGTTGCTCGACTGTCTCGACCGCGGCGTGCGCCCACAGCGCGTGTGGATTCCGATTCCTGTCGTGTTGCCAGGCGAAAAGACGAGCACCGAGTGGGCGCCCGGCGACCGTCTCTACGCTGCGCTGGCGGAAAGCGACGCCGCGCCAGGGCTGCTCGACATTTCGCTGCTGGTCGGTTATGTCTGGGCGGACGAGCCACGCGCCAGCGCCACCGTCATCGCCACGGGAACCGACCGCGCCGTGCTGGAACGTGAAGCGAAGAAGGTGGCGCAGCGCTACTGGGATGCGCGCCACGAATTCCAGTTCGGCGTGCCTGCTGGCTCAATCGACGAATGCATCGAGTGGGCGTTGGCGGCGCCGGAGCCATGCGTCTTCATCAGCGATTCGGGCGACAATCCCACCGCGGGGGGCGCCGGCGACACGACCGTGGCATTGGCTGCCCTGCTACGGCGTGGCGCGCCGTCGGCGGTCGTCGCCAGCATCGCCGACGCGCCGGCGATCGACAAGATGCTGGAAGCCGGCGTCGGCGCCGAGGTCGAGGTTGAACTGGGCGGCAAACTCGACCCGATCACCTGCCGTCCGCTGCCAGTGCGCGGGGTTGTGCGCCACCTGGCGCCGGGCGACAACACGGAGGCGGTGCTGCAGATCGGCGGCGTCCACGTCATCGTCACTGCGCGTCGCCGTCCCTACCACTTCGTCGCCGACATGCGGCGGCTTGGGCTGGAGCCGTTGGCGCACAAGATCGTCGTGATCAAAATCGGCTACCTGGAGCCAGACCTGAAACGCCATGCGCCGCGCGCCTTCCTGGCGCTCACTCCCGGCGCCGTCGATCAGGCAATCGAACGTCTCCCCTTCCAGCGCATCCAACGCCCCATTTTTCCGCTCGACAAGGATATGACCTGGTCGCCCGGATGACTCTCCCTTTCTGCCTCTATCCCCAAAACCCTACTTTTTTGACACCCCTCCTCCTTTGCCCTACAATCGCGGGATACGATAAAGGCACGCTTGCACCGAACGCATGAGGGCGGGACAGTTATGAAATACCTGACGACCAACCAGATTCGCCAGTTTTTTCTCGATTTCTTTCACAACCATGGCCACGAGATCGTCGCCAGCAGCAGCCTGGTGCCGCAGGACGATCCAACCTTGCTGCTCACCAACGCCGGCATGAACCAGTTCAAGGATGTCTTCCTCGGCATCGAGAAGCGCCCTTACAAGCGCGCCACCACCTCGCAGAAGTGTATGCGCGTCAGCGGCAAGCACAATGACCTGGAAAATGTCGGGCCCAGCCCACGGCATCACACCTTTTTTGAGATGCTCGGCAACTTCTCCTTTGGCGACTATTTTAAGAAGGACGCCATTCGTTTTGCCTGGCAATTGCTTGTCGATGAGCTGGGGTTGCCGCTCGAACGGCTCTGGTTCACCGTCTACGAAGATGACGAAGAGGCGGAGCGCCTGTGGATCGAAACCGGCGCCGCCCCATCGCGCGTGCTGCGTTTTGGCAAGAAGGACAACTGGTGGGCGATGGGCGACACCGGCCCCTGCGGCCCTTGCTCCGAGATTCACTACTACTGGGGTGACCTGGCTGTGCAGACCGCGGAAGGCGTCAACAAGGACGACGAATACCTGGAAATCTGGAACCTGGTCTTCATGCAGTACGACGCCAAGCCCGATGGCACGCTGGTCCCGCTGCCGGCGCCGAGCGTCGATACGGGCGCTGGGCTGGAGCGCCTCGCCAGCATCCTGCAGGGCAAGGACAACAACTACGACACTGACGCCTTCACGCCGATCATGGCGCGCATCCAGCAATTGGCGGGTCACAGCGACGAACAGCGTCAGGAGCATCTTTTCCGCTATCGCGCCATCGCCGACCACGCCCGCGCCTGCACCTTCATGATCGGCGACGGCGTCCTGCCCGGCAACGAGGGGCGTCAATATGTCCTGCGCATGATCCTGCGCCGCGCCGCCCGCTTCGGCAAGATCATCGGCTTCGACCGCCCCTTCCTGGCGCTGGTCGCCGACGCCGTCATCCAGGAGATGGGCGGCCACTACACCGACCTGATCGCCAAGCGCGAGTACATCATGCAGACGATCACCGAGGAGGAGGAGCGCTTCCACCGCACGCTGGTCAACGGCTTGCGCATCCTCGACGATCTGATGAGCGAGATGCGCGCCACGGGACGCACGCAGATTTCGGGGCAGGAGGCGTTCTTCTTGTGGGACACCTTCGGCTTCCCGGTCGACTTGACGCGTGACGTGGCGCAGGACAACGGCTTCACCATCGACGAAGAGGGCTTTCGCGCAGCGTTGGCGGCGCAAAAGGAAAAGAGCCGCTCCACTGCCGTCGAAAAACAGGGTGAGGATGTCTCGACCTACGCCGAAGTCTTCCGCAAGCTCCAGGATCAGGGCGTTATCGACCGCGCCGGCGTGCGTCATCGCATCTACGAAAATCTGGCGGAGGTTGACACCACCGTCGCCGCCATCTTCGTCGATGGACAGCCGGTCGAAGAGGCGAACGTCGGGCAAACGGTCGAAATTTTGCTGCCGGAGACTGTCTTTTACGTCGAAACCGGCGGTCAGGTCAGCGACACCGGCGAACTTTACTACTGGCCCGAAAACCTGGACGAACCGGTGTGGGCGGTTGAAGTCACCGATATGCGCCGCCCGCTGCCGGGCATGATCCTGCACGTCGGCGTGGTGACCGCGGGTACGGTGGCGGTCGGCGATCCGGTCGAGGCGGGCATCGACACCGTGCGGCGCTGGGACATCATGCGCAACCACACGGCGACGCACATTCTCCACGCTGCACTGCGCGAGCGGCTGGGCAGCCATGTGCATCAAGCTGGTTCGCTGGTTGCGCCCGATCGCCTGCGCTTTGACTTTACGCACGGGCAGGCTTTGAGCGACGAAGACATTGCCGCAATCGAGCGTCGCGCCAACACCATCATTTTGGAGAACTATCCGGTCAACACGCGTTGGACGACCTACAACCAGGCGATCAGCGAAGGCGTCACTGCGCTCTTCACCGAGAAATATGGCAACGAGGTGCGCGTCGTCTCCTTTGGCGAACAGGAGGGGATCAGCGCTGAGTTGTGCGGCGGCACGCACGTTGACAGCACCGCTGAAGTTGGCCCGTTCCGCGTCGTCAACGAAGGCAGCGTCGCCGCTGGCGTGCGCCGCATCGAGGTCGTGACCGGGCGGGTGGCGGAGGAGTTGATCGAGGAGCGGCTGGCGGCGCTCGACGCCATCGCCGAGATGACGCACAGCAAACCGGCTGACGCCGCCAACGCCGTGCGGGAACTGATCGCCGAACATCAGACGTTGCAGAAAGAGCTGGCGCAGTTGCGGCAAAAGCTGGCGCGCCAGGAGTCGCAGGCGCTGCTCGACCGCGCCGAACGCGTCGATGGCTTCTCGGTGCTGGCGGTGCGCGTGCCGGCGACCGATGTCGACACCATGCGCCAGATGACTGACTGGTTCCGCGATAAGCTGGGCAGCAGCGTCGTCGCGGTCGGCGCCGTGATCGACGACAAACCGCTGATCGTGGCTGCGGTGACCGATGACCTGGTCAGCCGCGGGATGCACGCTGGCAACATCGTGCGCGACGCCGCCAAGCTCATGGGCGGCGGTGGCGGCGGACGCCCAACGCTGGCGCAAGCCGGCGGTCGCGAAAGCGCCAAACTGGAAGAAGCGCTGCAAAGCATTTCCAGTTGGGTGAAGACGAATCTGAAATGAAACGTGTTGCGTGCTGCGTATTGCGTGTCTCGTGTCTCGTGTCTCGTGAAGCGTGCTGTGCTCGACGAAACACGAAACACGTAACACGAATCCAATTACTATGACCGAACTCTACCAGATTCCGCCCGACGCCAGCCTTGAAGCCGTGCGCCGCACGCTGGGGCAGTGGCGCAACAAACGCATTGCGCTAGAGCTGCCCGAAGGTTGGCTCGAACTCAACAATGTGGCGCGCATGCGGCTGGTGCAGCGCCAGGCGCAGATTCAGCACAACGAAATCGCCATCATCACGCGCGAACCGGCGACGCGCAGCGCCGCCAAACAGGTCGGCGTGCCGGTCTTTAGCCGCGCCGAACAGGCTGCGGGCGACCGCTGGCGCATGGATCCGCTGCTGCCGCTGGTGGATCCGCGCCATCCGGCTGCCGGCTTGCCCGAACCGCCGCCGTGGCGCCGTGAGGAGATCGTCGCTCGCCAGACCATGCCGACGCAACGCCAGGCGCGGCAGCGACGCATCAAAAGCGAAGCCGCCTATCGTCGCCCGACGCCGCTGTGGATGCGGCTCGCTGGCAATCTGCTGATGGGTGCGTTGATCGTCGCGGCGTTGGCGGGCTTCACGTACTATGTCTTGCCGGCTGCCACCGTCACGCTGACGCCAGGACGTTTACCCTTGCAGGCTGATCTTGGATTGACAGCCGTCGTTGGATTGGACGCCGTTGATCGAGATGAGGGGCAGCTTCCGGCGCGGTTGCTCAAAGCGGAGCTGGTCGAGCAAGGCGCGGTGCCGACATCGGGCACGTCGCAAAAAGCGACAAGCCGGGCGAGCGGCGAGGTGGTTTTTACCAATCTTGGCGCCACGCCGGTGACAATTCCGGTCAACACACTGGTCAGCACCAGCTCCGGCGCCCCTGTCGAGTTTCGCACTTTGCGCGAAGTCACGGTTGAAGGCGGCGCCGGACAACGCGTCAGCGCGCCGGTGGAGGCGGTCGAGCCGGGCATCATCGGCAACGTGCGCGCCAACACCATCAACACCGTCGTCGGCGCGTTGGGATTCCGGCTGCGCGTCAACAATCCAGGGGGCACCGCTGGCGGCGGCGCTGAGCTGGTTTCGGTTGTTTCGCAGCAAGATCGGGATCGCCTGGTGGAGATTCTGCTGGAATCCGCCCGGTCAAAGGCGTATGAAACGCTGCGCTCTCAGCTTGCGCCGGGTGAGTGGCTGCCGCCCGAATCGGTGCAGACCTTTGTGCTGGCGCAGTCGTTCGACCAATACAACGACGAGGTCGCACAGCAGTTGAGCGGCTCGATCCGTGTGCTGGTGCAGGGACTGACCGTCAATGAACAGCAGGCGACCGGGCTAATTCTCGACCGGTTGCAAAGCCTTGTGCCGGAGCGGGGGCGGCTGGTGCTCGACAGCGTGCGCGCTCAGCGTCAGCCCGAAGCCCAGATCGGCAGCAGCACGGTCGCCTTCACAATGACTGTTTCCGCCGACTACACGACGCCGATCGATCCGGATGAACTGCGCGAAACCGTTGCAGGCCTTACGCCGGAAGAAGCAGCGCGCGTTATTCAGGAACACTGGTTGATCGAAGGTGCGCCGGACATCTATCTCGATCCGGCATGGAAGGGCGAATTGCCCGCCCTCACCAGCCGCATTCAGGTGCGCGTCAACTATGACGCCCCTTGATGCACGCTCCGGCGGTGGGCCAGCGGGCAAGCTGATGGCGCTGGACATAGGACAGGCGCGCATCGGCGTGGCTGTGTGCGACCCGCTGCAACTTGGCGTCCGCCCACTGACAGTGATTCAACGTCGCAGCCGACAAGAAGACTTTGCCAGACTGTCGGAACTGGTGCGCCGCGAAGAAGTGCAGGCGATCATCTGTGGGTTGCCGCTCAACATGGATGGCAGCGAAGGCGAGCAGGCGCAGATCGTGCGGAGATGGGCGCGGCGGCTGGTGAACGCATTGGTGGAGATGCTCGGCGCCGCGCCCACCGTGATTTTCTGGGACGAGCGCCTCAGCAGCCATGCAGCACAGTCGTTTCTGGCAGGCGGCAAGAAACGCACGCCTGACGACGCCATTGCCGCCGCCGTTATTTTGCAAAGTTATCTCGACGCGCGCTCTTTGCCAGAGGCAATCGACTACGGGCGCATCGAGCGATGAGGAATTGTTAACAACATGGCGATTGATCAACGACAACAGCGAGTGCTTCAACATCGCACACGGCTAGAGCGAGAACGCGACGATTGGCGCACGCATCTGCGCGGGGCGTCGCTGCTGTGGAGCCTGCTCAAAGTTGGCACATTGCTGCTCGTATTTGGCGTGCTCGGCGGGAGCTGGATCGTCAGCTCGGCGCATCTTGACGAACAATTGTTGGCGGCGCCGCGAAGCACCACCGGCCTGATCGACCCTACTGCCAATCAGTTTTCGCTCAGCCCAGACAGCATCGAAAAACAGATTCTGGCGTTTAGCCTGCGTCTGCGCGAGGACGAGCTATACATACCCGCCGGCAATAACCCGCGCCCGCGCCCGTTCACCGTTGTGCCGGGCGAGGCGGCGCGCTTTATTGCGGCGCGACTGGCGGCGCAAGGTTTCATCACAGACGCCGATCTCTTCAACCTCTATCTGCGCGTCACCGGGATGGAGCGCAAGATCGAAGCAGGCAACTTTATGCTGGCGGAGACCATGACGATGCCGGAGATTGCCGAGGCGCTGCAAAGTGCGCTCTTCGAGGAGGCGCTGGTGACAATCCCCGAAGGCATGCGCGCCGAGGAGATCGCCGAACGCCTCTCCGCTGCCAATGTCATCGAGAGCGACCGCTTCCTGGCGGCGGTGCGTAATCCGCGTAGCCTGACGATCTTTGATCGTTACGATTTTCTGGGAAGCCTCCCGCCCGACGCTTCGCTGGAAGGCTTCCTTTTCCCGGACACCTATCGTTTCCCAGTGTTGGCAGCTACGCCAGAACAGGTGATTCGTCCCTTCCTCGACAACTTCGAGCAGCGCGTCGGCGCCAAAGGGTTGACCGGCGGCGCCAGCGGGTTGAGCGGCCGCGACCTGATCACACTGGCAAGCATCGTCGAGCGCGAGGCGGTGCAGGCGGACGAACGCCCGATCATTGCCGGCGTCTACCTCAATCGCCTGAATAACAAATGCCCCGACGTCGGCGGCCCCTATCTTCAGGCTGACCCGACGGTGCAATATGCGCGCGGCACGGTCGGCAACTGGTGGTGGAAGCCGCAATCGATCGAAGAGTATAAGTTCGTGCAAAGCCCCTACAACACCTATCTGAACCCTGGGCTGCCCCCAGCCCCAATCTCGAACCCTGGCTTGAGCGCCATCGAAGCGACGCGCAACCCGGCGCAGACCGGCTACTGTTTCTTTGTTGCGACCGGCGAAGATGGACGACATGTCTTTGTGCAAACATTAGCCGAACAGCAGCAGAACCTGCAGATTTATGGGTACAACCCGAAATAACAACAAAAAACGCATCGACCAACGTACGGACACGACCTATCGTGTCCGTACTGTATTTTATCGGAGCGCTGTATTGGGTAAGATGGTCATGGTGCTCCTGGCGGTGCTGTTGCTGGCAAGCTGTAGCAACGTGCGCCCGATTGTCAAGATTGGTCTGATTGCGCCGTTTGAGGGGCTGCATCGCCGCAGCGGCTATGAGGCGTTGGCGGCAATGCGACAGGCAATTGCAGATGCACCCATCAGCCCGGTGGGCTTTGTTCCGCTAGCGCTCGACGACAGCGCCGACCCAGAACGCACCCGACGCGCCGCCCGAAAACTGCTCATCGATCCCCAGGTCAAAGCTGTTGTTGGGCCGCTGTCGCCGGCGCTGGCTGAAGCAAGCGGCGACGTGTTGAGACATAGCGGTGTCGTGTGGTTTGCGCCTTTTGCGGTTGCGCCGACAGGTGGTTTTGCCGCGCCGCTGGATGACGGTTTGTGGGCAAGTGGTCTGGTGGCGGCTGTCGGCGCGGCTGTTCAGCAGCAGGGTGCAACTGCACTTGTGCTTGCCGGCGATCGACGCGGTTGGCCCGCATGGGATGAAGCGGAATGGTCGGTGATTGCGGGCGTGCCAACGCGTTTTCTGGAAAGCGACTCTTTTGCCATGGAATCGTTGACGGAGAACGATGCGATCTTCTGGCTTGACTCCGCCGAGGCGGCCGCCGCCTTTTTGAATGCGCATCCCGCCCTTCCCACGCACATCCCATTCTGGTTGAGCATGGCAGGGGGCGACCCGATTCTGGGCGAAAGGCTAAAAATTGACAGCAAATTGTATTGGTTGGCGTGGTCAAGTGTGCCGTATACTGAGTGGGCAGCGCATCATGAGCCATCGACGCCATCCGCTTTTCTTGTCTATCAAGCAACGCGTGCAGCGATCGATGCCCTCACCGGCGCTGCACCGACGTTCGCCACACCGTGGCGCGTCGAGCTATTTGAGTTGGAGACAGGGGTTAGCCGCCCCTACACTCCATGAGACAAGGAGCAATTGGTTGGATTTATGCGTATTCTTTTAACTTCCTGGGAGTATCCTCCCTATGTGGTCGGGGGTATGGGCAAACATGTCGCCGAGCTGGCGCCGGTTCTTGGCGGCCAGATCATCGACGATCTCCACTCCTCGGGACCCTTATATGTTGATGTGCTCACCACGCGCTACAGCGGCGGCGCGCAAGAAGAACAAGTCAATGAATTCTTGACTGTGTATCGGGTCGACGCGCCGCCGATCGACCCGGTCGATCATTACAATAGCGTGGTTGAAAGCAATCAAACGCTGGTGGATCGCGCCGAAAAACTTGCGCAACGCCACCCTTATGAGTTGATTCACGCACACGATTGGCTGGTCGCCAAAGCAGGCATCACCCTCAAGCATCGCTGGAAGACGCCCTTTGTCACCACCATCCACGCCACCGAGCGCGGTCGTCATCAAGGCCACATTCCTAGCGAAACCAGCCATCAGATCGATCGCATGGAATGGCAGAGTTGCTACGAAGCGTGGAACATAATCACCTGCAGCCAGTTCATGCGCAATGAGTTGCAGAACTACTTCGGCGTGCCCGACAGCAAGACAATCGTTATTCCCAACGGGATCGACATCGAAGCGATAACGCGCTGCCCGAGCGAACAGCGCGCCTTTCTGCGTCACCGCTACGCGCCGAACGGTGAGCGTTTGTTGCTCTTCGTCGGGCGGGTTGTGCACGAAAAGGGACTGCACGTCTTGATTCGGGCGATGCCGCGCATCCTGGCTGAATACCCGAACACGAGACTGCTGGTTGCCGGGAAGAATGGCGAGAAATACTGGCCCCTGGCCTACGAGTTGGGTGTGGAAAAGTCGGTTGATTTTCTGGGCTTTATCAGCGACGACGAACGCGACTGTCTGTATACAATCGTCGATGCTGCGATCTTTCCCAGCCTGTATGAACCATTCGGCATCGTTGCGCTGGAGGCAATGGCCGCTGGCGCCAATGTCGTGGCGTCGAGCGTCGGTGGATTGGCAGAGGTTGTACGCCATCTGGAAAATGGACTGACGATTCTGCCCAACGACCCGATGAGCATTGTATGGGCGGTTAACAAGCTTTTTTCCGATCCGGCTGCAGCCGAAGTGCGCCAGCAGCGAGCGATTGCTGAAGTCAAGGAAAGTTATAGCTGGCGTCACATCGCCCAGCGCACGGCGGACCTCTATCGCACCATTGTCAACGAACGCCGCAAAGTCGACTGGTAGGCGGCAACACAAGCATCTTCCAGGAAGCGCCAAAGCCTCCTGGAAGATGACAGCGAATTTCCGGTTGCGCTACACCCAATTCTCTGGCGTGTACTCGCCAAAGACGCCGCGCAGCGTGTCGCAGATTTCGCCGAGGGTGGCGTAGGTTTCCACCGCCTCTACGATCAACGGCATCAGCGCCGCCTGTGGGTCACGCGCCGCCTGCTCAATCTTCGCCAGCACGGCATTGACAGCGGCAGGATCGCGCTCGGCGCGCAGCTTCTTAAGCGCCTCGATCTGATTCAGCCGCACTGTTTCGTCCACACGCAGCAGTTCACCTTCATGGTGTTCGTTGGTCTGGAAGCGGTTTACGCCAACCACGACCTCGTCGCCCTTTTCCACTGCGCGCTGCGTGCGGTAGGCGGCGTCTTGAATCTCGCGCTGGATGTAGCCTTCCTCAACTGCACGCAGCGCGCCGCCAAGATCATCGATCTTAGCGATATAATCCTCAGCGCGACGTTCGATCTCGTCGGTGAGCCACTCGACGTAATAAGAGCCCGCCAGCGGATCGACGGTGTCGGCGACGCCGCTTTCATAGGCGATGATCTGTTGGGTGCGCAGCGCGATCTCGACGGACTTCTGTGTGGGCAGCGCCAACGCCTCATCCTTGCTGTTGGTGTGCAGGCTCTGCGTACCGCCGAGCACCGCGCTGAGCGCCTGGATCGTCACGCGCACGATGTTGTTGTCGGGCTGCTGCGCAGTGAGCGTGCTGCCGCCGGTCTGCGTGTGGAAGCGCAGTTTCCACGAATCGGGATTCTGTGCGCCGAAGCGATTGCGCATGATCTTCGCCCACAACCGCCGCGCTGCACGGAACTTGGCGACCTCCTCCAGAAAGTTGTTGTGCGCGTTGAAGAAAAAGCTGAGCTGCGGCGCAAACTTATCAACATCCAGCCCGGCGTTGATTGCCTGTTGCACATACTCGATGCCGTTCGCCAGCGTAAAGGCGACTTCCTGCACGGCAGTGCTGCCCGCCTCGCGGATGTGATAGCCGCTGATCGAAATCGTGTTCCACTTCGGCACTTCGACAGCGCAGTAACGGAAGATGTCGGTGATCAGCCGCATCGACGGCGCCGGCGGGAAGATGTAGGTGCCGCGCGCAATGTATTCTTTGAGGATGTCATTCTGGATGGTGCCGCGCAATTGTTGGGCAGAGACGCCCTGCTGCCTGCCCACGGCGATCACCATCGCCAACAGCACCGCGGCTGGCGCATTGATCGTCATGCTGATGCTGACCTTGTCGAGCGGAATGCCGTCGAGCAGCGTCTGCATATCGCGCAGGCTGGAGATCGACACGCCGACCTTGCCGACTTCGCCTTCCGCAAACGCATGATCGGCGTCATAGCCGATCTGCGTGGGCAGGTCAAAGGCGACGGAGAGGCCTGTCTGTCCTTGCGCAATCAGGAACTTGTAACGTTCGTTGCTCTCTTTGGCGTTGCCAAAGCCGGCGTACTGGCGCATCGTCCAGAAACGCCCGCGATACATGTTGGGTTGTACGCCGCGCGTGAAGGGATATTCGCCCGGCAGCCCCAATTTTTCCATGTAGTCGCCATCATCGGCGACAGGCGTGTAGACCGTTTCAACGATCATGTCTTCGGCGCTGGTGGTGAATTTTGGCTTGCGCTCGCCAAAGCGCTTAACCAGCGGGGCCAGGGTGTTTTCCTGCCAGCTTTTTTTGAGAGATTCAATTTTGTTTTCAGCCATCAGGTGACTCCATCCGTTTTATTTGGGTATGCTTTACATTTCGCTGCGGCCGGTCAACGCGCGCCCCAGCGTCACCTCGTCGGCATATTCCAGGTCGCCGCCCATCGGCAGGCCGCGCGCCAGGCGGGTGACGCGGATGCCGAGCGGCTTAATCAGGCGGGCGATGTACATGGCAGTCGCCTCGCCCTCCAGGTTGGGATTGGTCGCCAGCAGCAGCTCGCGCACCGGCGTCTCGCTTGTCTGAATGCGGTGCAGCAGCTCGCCGATCTTCAGGTCCTCGGGGCCAATGCCTTCGACCGGCGAGATGGCGCCGTGCAACACGTGGTAGACTCCGGCGAATTCGCGCGTGCGTTCGATCGCCTGCACGTCAAGCGGTTCCTCGACCACGCAGACCAGCCCGTGGTCGCGCTGCGCATTTGCACAGATCGGACACGGGTCCTGGTCCGCGATGTTGAAGCAGACGCTGCAAAAGAGCGTGCGCTGCTTCAGTTCTTCTAACGCGCGCGCCAGTTTAAGCGCAATGGCTTCGTCGTTGCGCAGCAGGTAATACGCCAGCCGCGTCGCTGTTTTGGGGCCAATGCCCGGTAGCTGGCTGAAGGCGTCGATTAAGTTGGAAACTGGTTCAGCTAATGGTTGCATCGTTAAAACAAACCCGGCGGCAGCCCCATCCCGCCAGTCAGGCTGCCCATACGCTCTTCTTCGAGCTGCTTGACCTGCGCCAGGGCATCGTTGAACGCCGCCAACAGCAAGTCTTGCAGCATCTCGACATCGTCCGGATCGACGACTTCCGGTTTGATCGTCACGCTTTTGAACTCGCGCGCGCCGGTGACAACAATCGTCACGGCGCCGCCGGCGCTGACGGTGATCTCCTCGGCTGCCAGCGCAGCCTGCGTCTTTTCCATCTCTTCTTGCAGCTTCTGCACTTGCGACATCAGGCTGCCCATGTTCGGCATTCCGCCGCCGAATCCACCGCCAAAGCCGCCGCGACCGCCGCCGCCAAATCCTCGTTTCTTGCTCATTCTGGTATATCCTTTTCTGCTACAATGGTCATGGGGCGTTTGTCCCAAGATCGGGCGTCAATCTTCACCCCTTTTTTGGGACATCACGCAAACTGATTTTTTTCTACGCAGTCGGCGAAGTTTGCCGCTTGCGTTGCGATGATGGCGTGGGGCTCTGCATCACCTGGGCGCCCAGGTCGTGCACGGCGAACTCGATCAACGGATCGGGACCGTCGGTTGCCTGCGCCTGCACCACCACGGCCTGACCGACGAGCACCGCTTTTTCGCCAAGCTGACACTCGATCGTGACTTCGCGACCCATAAAGCGGGAGAGCGCCGCGGCGACGCCTGGCAGCACATCGGGCTTTGCCACCAGGTTGCGCGAAAATTCGTTGCCGCCAAACGCCAGCGCCACGACATGATCGGAGACAGCAACATCGCGCACTGCGTGCAATGCAGCGGTCGCCTGCTGTCCACACTGCGATCGCACGACGCCAAGAAACTCTTTCCAGCGCGCCCATAATCGCCGCGAGGTCTCTACATCGACGATGCTTTCGCGCTTCGGTTGGCTCTGGTCGTCCGATTTCGCCTGCTGCGGCTGCTTTTCCTGCGCTGCGGGTTTCACGGCGCCCTGTTCAGTGTTCACAGCGGCGGTCGACGGCGAGGTTCGCACGACAACCGAGGGCGGCGCAGTCGCTTCGCCCTGCACAACCTCGATCAGCGCCATTTCCAGCGGAAGCTGCGGCTGAAACCCGCCCTTGAGTTCGTTCGCTGCCGTGCTGAAGCGTTTGATCGCATAGAGGGTCGTCGCCAGGTCCATCTGTTTTGCCTGCGCCTGCATCTGTTGCACGGTTTCGGCGGGCAAATCATCGAGCAGCGCTGGGTTGTTGGTCATCTGCAACACCATCACCGCACGCAGTTGCTCGACGACCTGCTGGCAGAATTCGGTGAGGCTGGCGCCGTCGGTCATCAATTTGTGAATGAGCGCCAGCCCGCGCTGCGCATCACGCGCCGCCACTGCGCCGATGAACTCGATGACCGTTTGCGTGTTGACTGCGCCGAGCACTTGCTGCACCTGCATCAGCGTCACCCGATCGTGGCCGAAGCTGAACATCTGGTCGAGCAGGCTCACGGCGTCGCGCATACAACCCTGTGCGCTGCGTCCGATCATCAGCAATGCATCTGGTTCGGCGCTAAACCCCTCAGCATCAACGATGCGCTGCAGGTGTTGCGCGATTTCCGGCGCAGGGATGCGGCGAAAGTCGAAGCGCTGGCAGCGGCTGATCACCGTCGCCGGTATCTTGTGCGGCTCGGTCGTCGCCAGGATGAAGCGAGCGTGAGGCGGTGGCTCCTCCAGCGTTTTGAGCAGGGCGTTGAACGCGCTGCTGCTCAACATGTGCACTTCATCGATGATGTAAATCTTGAAGCGCCCTTCACTGGGACGGAAACCGACTTTGTCGCGCAGCTCGCGAATGTCGTCTACACTGTTGTTGGAGGCGGCGTCGATCTCGATCAGGTCGATCATGCGCCCCTCGGTGATCGCCTGGCAGGTGGGGCAGCGGTTACACGGGCGTTCGGCTTCGGGGGCGCTACAGTTGAGCGCCTTGGCGAGGATGCGCGCTGTGCTCGTCTTGCCCGTGCCGCGCGGCCCCGAAAAGAGATAGGCGTGCGCCACGCGACCATCGCGCAGCGCATTTTTCAGCGTCTGTGTGACATGTTCCTGGCCGACAACTTCGTCGAACGTCTGGCTGCGCCATTTGCGATACAAGGCTGTGGACATGTCGCCAGTGTACCACCGAACCGGGCGCGCGGCAAGGATTCATTCGCAGGTCACCGGCGGTTGCACCGGCTGGCTGGAGACGATCGACGGCAGGTAGAGTTGATAAGCGGAGATCGGTTGCGATGACTCGTCCGCGGCCCTATTGACCAGCGTGATTTTGTCGCAGGCGCTATAGGTCTGCGCTTCGCTGCGCAGCTCGGCGGAGACAATGCGTTCGCCCGCGCCGTCGTTGAGCGTCCAGGTGAAGCGGCTGACAAAGGGCTGCCACTCGCCCCAGGCGTTGCTGTCGTTGCGCAACCGCATCTCGCTCCATTCACCGTGGACAAAGATTTCGACGTTGCGGTCACTCGTGACAGCAGCGTCGTTGTTGATGAGAATCGGATATTCGCCGCTGCGCGCGCCTAAATCCTGCACCCAATAAACGCCATAATCGCCGGCCCCGCTGAAATAGCCGACGCCGATCTCACGGTAGTTCGGGTTGAGAATGTTCTGGCGATGGCCTGGACTTCCCATCCAGCCCGCCATCACCTCCTCCGGTGTACGATAGCCAGCGCCGATATTCTCGCCGGCCGTCCACCAGTCGTACCATCTACGAATGCGATCGAATGCACCGCACACCCGCACCAGGCTTCCACCGTTGCGGTCGAAGGTGTCGTGAGCAAAATAGTTGTCGGTTCCGAGGTCGGCGGCGTGGTAGCGCGCTGCCTTGTCCAGCGCAGGCACGCGCTTGAGCGGCGGCAGGGCGCCATTGGCGGCGCGCTGCTGGTTGACCAGCTCGACGACGCGCGCCTCGAATGCATCGTTGATGACTGGCGCGTCAACGCCGCCGCAGCCGGTGTAAGCCGCCTCGCTCACCTGCGCCGCCGCCGATGGCGCAAAGGCAAGCACAACGACGAATGTGGTGACGCCGGCAACTACACCGACTTGCCTCAATACTGATTGGATGTGTGTAACAATGACTGGGTGCATGGCAATTCGCGTCCCCGTGACTGATTTGGCCGTGTCGTAAAACTTCCTGGAAGCTCAAAGCTCCCAGGAAGGCGTCACACCGATTGTAGCGCATGGCGGACGCAATTTCATGGCTCTTTTGTAGCGTGCACTGTGCGTTCACTGCACGATTCTTCGGCTGCCACGTTGCGACATTTGTGGCGAATCTATACAAACTGTATGCGTGATTATGGTTTGCGCAGTGTTTTGGCTGTGAAAATCACGATAGCGATCAAAAATCGTAGGGAGTTTCGAAATGTCTGCTTTTTCAAAAAAACTGTTGATATCCGCCGGTCTGCTTTCGGCGATGGCGCTGACTGCGTGCACCGCAGCCACGCCCACCATCGTAGAGCGCAACGCCGTCGCCAAAACGCTGCAGCCCTGTCCGGATTCGCCGAACTGTGTTTCGACGCAGGCGCCGCGCGAGGACGCGCAGCATTACATCGAGCCGATCACCTACACCGGCAGCGCCGCCGACGCCCGCCAGCGGTTGCTCGACGTGATCGCCGCCATGCCGCGCACCAAAATCGTCACCGACGAGGAGCTGTACATTCACGCCACGTTCACGTCGCTGATCTTCCGCTTTGTGGATGATGTGCAATTTGTGATCGACGACGCCGCCAAGACGATTCACTTCCGCTCGGCGTCACGCGTTGGGCGAGGGGACATGGGCGTCAACCGCAACCGCATGGAGGAGATTCGCGCGCGTTTCAACCAAGCAGCCGTTCCGTGAGACCGGTGAAGCGCGCCGCCACTTCGTTGTTGTTGACCGCCAATGCAATCGCGCGCGGCTGCCCCACCAACACGACAAGCCGCCGCGCGCGCGTCACCGCGGTGTAGAGCAGGTTGCGTTGAAGCATCATGTAGTGTGTGGTGAGCAGCGGGATCACGACGGCGGTGAATTCGCTGCCCTGGCTTTTGTGAATGCTGATCGCGTAGGCATGGATTAGTTCGTCCAACTCCAAAAATTCGTAGCCGACCGAGCGCCCATCGAAGTTCACCGTGACGGTGTGCATGATCAGGTCAAGTGCAGTGATGCGCCCGATGTCGCCGTTGTAGATATCCTTGTCGTAGTTGTTGCGAATCTGCATCACCTTGTCGCCGACGCGATAGAGCCGGCTGCCGATGGTGCGTTCGGGGCGGTTGGGCGCGGGCGGGTTGAGCGCACGCTGCAGCGCATTGTTGAGCGCAGCTACGCCGACCACGCCACGATGCATCGGCGCCAGCACCTGAATCTCCTCCGACGGAATGCCAAAGCGCCGCGGAATCCGCTCCGCCACCAGTTCCACGCACAACTCGGCGGCGCGTTCCGGCTCCTCGGTGCGAAAGAGAAAGAAGTCCGTCGCGGCGTTGTTATCGATCACCGGCAGCGCGCCGGCGTTGATGCGATGCGCGTTGGCGATGATGAACGACCCGGCGGCTTGGCGGAAGATGGTTTTCAGGCGGATGACGGACGCAGAGGAGATTGGAGATTGGGAGATGGGGCGATTGGAGACCGAGAGTGGCGGCGGACCATCAATCTCCAATCTCCAATCTCCTGATCTCTCATTCTCTGAATCGCTCAACGCCGCAATGATGTCCTTCAGCACATTCCCCGCACCCACGCTCGGCAGTTGGTCGATGTCGCCGACGAGCAGCAGGTGCATGCCCGATGGAACTGCTTTGAGCAGGTGGTTGGTCAGCGGCAGGTCGAGCATTGACGCTTCATCCACGATCAGCAGATCGCCTTCGAGCGGGTTTTCCTCGTTGCGCTGAAACGCCATGCCATCGCCCGGCTTGAACTCAAGCAGGCGATGGATCGTCTTCGCTTCGGCGCCGGTGGTTTCGGCAAGACGTTTTGCCGCGCGTCCGGTCGGCGCGGCGAGAAGGACGCGATGCTGCTCACGTTGGCAGAGGTCGAGAATCGTGCGCACGGTCGTCGTCTTGCCCGTGCCAGGCCCGCCGGTCAGGATAGCGACGCGGTGGGTGAGCGCTGCCTGCACAGCCTGGCGTTGCTGAGGGGCGAGCGGGAAGCCGTTGGCTCGCTCGGCTTCGGAGAGTGCATGCTCCCAGTCAACCGGTCGATAGCGGGCGAAGGCGGCAAGTCGGCTCTCGCCCTCGCGCAGCAGCCGCAGCAAACGCCGCGCTACGCCCACCTCACTGAAATAGAGCGGCGTCAGGTAGATGGCGTTTTCCTCATTGAGCAGACGCTGCGCCTCGTCGATCGTGTGGACGGCGTACAACTGCCCCTGCTCCGCCACCACTCGCGGCTCAGCGACAAAGCTCGGCTGTGGCTCAATGGCTTCACGTCCAGGCCCCGGCGCCACTTTGACCTGAGCCTCGTTCCACATCCGCGCCAGCCCGACGCCGATCAGGTTGGACGAGACTTTGAGCAATTCGGCGGTGAGCTTGACCAGCTCCGACGTCGGTAAAAAGACATGACCTTCCTCGCTCGCCTGGTTGAGCGCGTAGGCGACGCCCGCCGCCACGCGTTCCGGTGCATCCTCGGGCATCCCCATAGCGCGTGCAATTTTGTCCGCGGTGAGAAAGCCGATGCCGAAGATGTCACGCGCCAGGCGATAAGGGTCGGCGCGCACGACGTTGATCGCATCGTCGCCGTAGGTTTTGTAGATTTTGGTGGCGAGGCTGGTGCTGACGCCGTTGCTCTGTAAAAAGAGCATCACTTCTTTGATTGCGCGCTGCTCTGCCCATGCTTTGCTGATCATATCGACGCGTTTGGGGCCGACGCCGGGCGTTTCCGCCAACCGTTCCGGATTCTCCTCGATCACGGTGAGTGTGTCGAGGCCGAACTGCCGCACGATGCGCTGCGCGGTTACAGGACCCACGCCCTTGATCAGCCCGCTGCCGAGATATTTCTCTAGGCCGGCGATGGTGGCGGGCAACATCGGGCGAAAGGTCTCGACCTGGAACTGACGGCCATAGTCGCCGTGCACTGTCCAACGCCCGGTCAGCTCGACCGACTCGCCGACATTCAACCCTAACATGTTGCCGACGATCGCCACCTCGCGCTCGGCGCCAAAGAGAGTGCGCCCGACGCGTTCGGGCGTCAGCTTGGCGACCGTGTAGCCATTTTCTTCGTTATGGTAGGTGATGCGTTCAACAACGCCACGCAAAGTGTCCATAAGAGCGGAAGGCGATGAAAGTGCGATCAGAACGAACTCGACAGGTGAATGCTGTTTCCGTCTCCCAAGTATACCTTACTTCCCGTCACGATGCTTGGGGCAGAAACCCATTTATTGCATCTTGTGCAACCTAAATGATTGCATTATACTTTCGATCACTGTGAAAGCCGTCGGTTTGGCGCGCTTCACAGCCTCAGTCCACCGTGAACCAAAACGCTGACAGTTCATGGTCGAATTCTAGTTTTCTTTAGCTTTTTCTATATCTTTCCAACCAACAAGAACTTGAACAGGAGATTCGGACATGGCAGTAGCAACGCAGGAAAAGCCACCCATTCAATGGTGGCTTGTATTGATTCAGGGCATTGCAACACTTCTCATTGGCATCTTCTTGCTGACCGACCCGGTGCTAACCTCCCGTATGATCGTCTTCTACATCGGCATCTATTGGCTCGTCACCGGTGTTTTGTCGCTTGTGCGCATCTTTACAGACCGCGGCAACACGGTCTGGAAGCTGATCAGCGGCATTATTGGCATCCTGGCCGGTTGGTTCCTGGTTTCCAATATCACCGATGGGGCTACACTGGTCTTTGGCATCGCCGCTGTCATCATCCTCGGTGTCCAGGGCATCATTATGGGCATCTTTGGGCTGGTCGAGTCCTTCCAGGGCGCAGGCTGGGGGCCGGGCATTATCGGCGCCATCTCAATCGTCATCGGCCTTATGCTGCTTGGCAGCCCACTTGGCTATGCGCTGATGTTGCCGTGGGTGATCGGCATTTTCGCCATCGTTGGCGGCATCTTCACCATCTTCTTTGCGTTCCGCCTGCGTAACGCCTGACGATAGAGATTAACCAAGTTTGTCGGTGTAAGGGCAGGCGAACGCCTGCCCTATCTTTTTCGTGAATATGAACAAAACCGCCACCCACCGCATCACCTATATCGGCCACGCCACTGTGTTGATCGAGGTAGGCAACGCGCGCATTTTGACCGATCCGGTTCTGCGCTATCGTGTGGTGCACTTGCGCCGGCGCCGCTCGCCGATTTTGGACGCCTGGCAGGAAAAGCTCGACGCCGTGCTGATTTCGCATCTGCACTACGACCACCTCGACTTGCCGTCGCTGCGCAAACTCGGCAAGTCGACGCGGCTGATCGTACCGGTGGGCGCCGGCGCGCTGCTGCGTCAACATGGTTTCACCAACATCGAGGAATTGCGTGCGGGCGAACGCACGACAGTGGCAGGGGCGCCGGTGACGGCGACGACCGCCGTGCACAACGGTTCGCGCGGCCCGCTAGGGCCAACGGCGGCGTGTCTAGGCTATATTGTCGGCGGCGAGACGCAGCGCGTCTATTTCCCAGGGGACACCGACCTCTTCCCAGAAATGGAGCAACTGGCGGGCAACATCGACGTTGCGTTGATGCCGGTTTGGGGCTGGGGGCCGACGCTTGGCGCAGGACACATGGATCCCTATCGTGCGGCGCAAGCCAGCCAACTGATCGCACCGCAGATCGCTATCCCGATTCACTGGGGTACGCTTTATCCGATGGCAATTCACCGACTGACGCGGGCTTTTCTGTTCGACCCACCGCTTCTTTTTCGCGAGTTCATTCGACGTATGGCGCCGCAGATCGACGTGCGTATCTTGCAACCAGGCGAACACACCGAGCCATAGACATTTCTCTGTAGCTCAGCACTTTCTCGTGCGGCGCACTCCTTGTGCAACATGTCCAGAAAGCCTGGTCATATTTACCGCAAAACATTCAATTGACGCCGCGATGCAGGCTCTGGTATCCTTATGAGGAGTTGCTAACTTTGTGAATCCTCATAGCAGACTGAAGTCGCCGGCCATGCAGCGTTTTCTGAGGTCGCTACGTTTTCTTGAGCTTGCTCTTCCTATTGCTGCGGTGCTGATTGCATTCGCCATCGGCGGCGTCTTGCTGGCGCTGCTCGGCGCCAACCCATTTGAGGCATATTGGGTGCTGATCAGCGGCGCATTCGGAAGCGTCGGCGGTCTGGCGTCGACGCTGACCAAGATGACGCCGCTTTTACTGGTGGCGCTGGGCATCTGCATCTCCTTCCGCGGGGGCGTGATTAACATCGGTGGCGAGGGGCAGATCATCGTCGGCGCGCTGGCGGCGACGGCGTTTACACTCTGGCTGCGCGACTGGCCGGGCTGGCTTTTGCTGCCGCTGACCTTGATTGTCGGTGCGCTGGCGGGCGCGGTGTGGGGCGGCATTGCGGGCGTGCTCAAGGCGCGGCTCAACGTCAACGAAATCTTGAGCACAGTGATGCTCAACGCTATCGCCCTGCAGTTGATGAACTTTCTGCTGCGCGGCCCCATGCTCGACCCGGCGCAGATCGCCGCCGGCACCAACATTGCGCAAAGTGAGGCGCTGCCGCGCAGCGTCTGGCTGACGCGGCTCGCTCCACCCACACTGCTACACAGCGGCGTGATCCTGGCGTTGGTGCTTGCAGTGCTCGTCTATCTGCTCCTCTGGCGCACGACCATCGGCTTCCGCATCCGCACGGTCGGGTTGAATCCGTCGGCGGCGCGTTACGCCGGGATGCCGGTGCCCTTTTATGTGGCGTTCTCGCTGATTCTGGCGGGCGGCTTCGCCGGTCTTGCCGGCGCGGTCGAAGTCACCGGCGTCTCGCACCGGATGTTGGAAGGACTTTCGGGCGGCTATGGCTTCAGCGGCATCGTGGCGGCGCTCTTCGGCAAGTTGCATCCGCTCGGCGCCATCCCTGCTTCGTTTCTTTTTGGCGGGCTGTTGGTCGGCGCCAACAAGATGCAACTCACGGTGCAGGTGCCCAGCGCATTGATTACAGTGATCAACGGCCTGGTTGTGATGTTCGTCGTGGCGAGCGAAGTCTATGTGCGACGGGCGCGACGCCGCGCCGGTCGCGAAGCCGCCGAAGCGTCGCTCAAGCGTGAATCCTCCACTCCATCCGCAGAAGCGGCGGTTCCCTGATGTTCCACGAGTTCTTGAGCGTCGCCACTTTGATTGGAATCGCCAACAGCGGCGTGCGGCTGGCGACGCCCTATCTCTACGCGGCGTTGGGCGAGATGTTCGGCCAACGTTCGGGCGTGCTCAACCTGGGCGTCGAAGGCGTGATGTTGATGGGCGCGTTCGCCGCCTACTATACGGTCTATATTGGCGGCGACCCCTGGCTGGGCGTGCTGGCTGCAATCATCGTCGGCGCGCTGATGGGGTTGTTGATGGCGCTGATCAGCGTCACGATGCAGGCGCAGCAGGGCATCAGCGGCATCGGCCTGACGCTCTTTGGGGTCGGTCTAAGCAGCCTGTTGTTGAAGGTGTTGGTCGGTTCGCCGATCGGCATCTCCGGCTTCTCGACGTGGAAAGTGCCGGGCTTGAATAGCATCCCCGTGATCGGGCCGATCTTCTTCGAGCACAACATCCTCGTCTATATCGCCTACCTGCTTGTTCCGGTGAGTTTGTATGTGCTCTATCGCACAACGTTTGGCCTCAAAATTCGCGCCGTGGGGCAGAATCCAGAAGCCGCCGATTCGTTGGGCGTGCGCGTCAACGCCGTGCGTTACGGCACGGTGATGCTTGGCAGCGCCATGGCGGGCATTGCGGGCGCGTCGCTGAGCATCGGGCTGCTCAACATCTTCCAGGAGAACATGACAAACGGCCTCGGCTTCATCGCAGTGGCGCTGGTCTATTTTGGCGGCTGGCGACCGCTTGGCGTGTTGATCGGCGCGCTGCTCTTCAGCACGGTGAACGCGCTGCAACTGTGGATGCAGGTGCTCGGTGTGCCGATCCCTTCGGACCTGGCGGTGATGATGCCGTATCTGCTCACGATCGTCGTGCTGGCGGTCGGTGGTCAGCGCATTCGCCAGCCTGCTGCGTTGACCAAGCCGTATGAACGTGGTGAGTGAGTAATCTCCGATCTCTACTCTCCACTGACGAATGGAGAGTAGAGATTGGAGATTGGTGGATACTTCTCTACGAATTCAGTAACAGGAGGATGGACGATGCGTAAGGTTTCTTGGGGATTGATCTTGGTGTTGATTGTCGGTTTGATCCTGGCGGCGTGTGCAGCGCCGGTGGCGGCGCCGGCGGGCGGCGGTCAGGCGGCGGCGACCGAAGCGGCTGCCGAGGCTGAATCCGCCGGTCCGATCCGCGTTGCATTGCTGATGCCGAGCACGATCAACGATATCTCGTGGAGCCAGTCAATGTATGTCAGCCTGAAAGAACTGCAAGATGAGCTGGGCGCCGACAAACTGGAAATCGCCTACTCCGAAAACATGTTCAACGTGCCGGACGCCGCCGCTGCGATCCGTGACTATGCGTCGAGCGGCTACAATCTGGTCATCGCCCATGGCGCACAATATGGCGATTCGCTGATGGACATTGCGCCCGACTTCCCTGATGTCAGCTTCGCCTGGGGCACGACGACGCGCACCGGCAAAGACCAGGGCATCGAGAACATCTTCGCCTATGAACCGCGCGGCGACCAGGCTGGCTATGTCACCGGTGTACTGGCCGCCAAACTGACCAAGTCCAAAATCATCGGGCTGGTTGGCCCCGTCGATGCGGGCGACGCCAAGCTGCACGTCGATGGTTTCCTGGCAGGCGTCAAGGCGACCGATCCGGATGTCAAGGTCAACGTCTCCTTCACCGGTTCGTTTGGCGACACTGCGCTGGCTGCCGAAGCCGCCAATACGCACATTCGGGCCGGCGCCGATGTGTTGACCGGCTCGGCGCAACAGGTTGTCGGCGCGATCGGCGTCGCCAAAGAAAATGGCGTGCCGTGGCTTGGCGTTCAGGCCGACCAGAGCACCGCTGCGCCAGAGATCGTTCTCGCCAGCGCCATCTACGACTGGACACAGTTGCTGCGCGACATCATCGCCATGCGTGAGGCGGGCACGATGGGCGGCGAGGTGCTGCAACTGACCTACGCCAACGGCGGCATCCGCACGATCTACAGCGATGCACTGCCCGCCGAAGCCGTCGAAGCCGCCAAAGCCGCCGAAGCCGGTCTGGCAGACGGGTCGATCACGATCGTGGTAGAGCCGCGGTAGGAAAAGAGTGGGAGATTAGGAGATTGGAGATTAGGAGATTATCTGCCTTGCCAGAAGGTATTCAATCTCCAATCTCCAATCTCCAATCTCTTAATCCCGTAATCTCTTAATCTCTTGATCCCTGCTTCGCCTATATGAACGAACAACACCTTTCCCACCTTCGGGCGGCAATCGCAGTGGCGCGGCGGGCGCGGGAGAAGGGCAACCATCCCTTCGGCGCGCTGTTGGTCGATGCCGACGGCGTGGTGCTGCTAGAAGCGGAGAACACGGTCAACACCGAGCATGACTGCACCGGTCATGCCGAGACGAACCTGGTGCGCATGGCATGCCGGCGTTACGAGCGCGCGGTGCTGGAGCGCTGCACGCTCTACACCAGCACCGAACCATGCGCGATGTGCGCCGGTGCGATTCACTGGAGCGGCATCGGGCGCGTCGTCTTTGGCTTGAGCGAAGCAGGGCTGTATGCGCTGACCAGCGACGGCGAACATCCCGACAACGAGACGATGGCGTTGCCCTGCCGTGAGGTCTTTGCGCGTTGTGTGCGTCCGGTTGAGGTAATCGGGCCATTGCTGGAAGATGAAGCACGCGCCGTGCACGAAGGGTTTTGGACGAAGTAATGAACAACAGCCGTCTCAAGATCGCCTCGCTTGAACTGATCGACATCACCAAACGCTTTCCCGGCGTGTTGGCGAACGACCGCGTCACCTTCGACGTGAAATCGGGCGAGATTCACGCGCTGTTGGGCGAAAACGGCGCGGGCAAATCCACCTTGATGAAGGTGCTCTACGGTCTCTATCAGCCCGACGGCGGCGAAATTCGCATCGACGGCAAATCGGTCACCATCCATTCGCCGACCGACGCCATCGCGCGCGGCATCGGCATGATCCATCAGCACTTTATGTTGGTGGATGAACTGACTGTCACCGAGAATGTGGCGCTGGGGCTGAAATCGAGCCGCGGACCTGTGCTCGACCTCGACAAGGTGGAGGCAAGGATTCGCCAGCTTTCGCAGGCGTATGGGCTGCATATCAACCCCAAGGCGCCGGTGTGGACGCTGGCGGTGGGCGAGCGCCAGCGCGTTGAGATTGTTAAGGCGCTCTATCGCGGCGCCGATCTGTTGATCCTCGACGAGCCAACTGCGGTGCTTACACCGCAGGAGGTGGACGATCTCTTTGCGACGCTCAACCAGATGAAGCGCGATGGACGCGCTTTGATCTTCATCAGCCACAAGCTGCACGAAGTCGTGGCGATCAGCGATCGCATCAGCGTGCTGCGCAGCGGGCGGCTGGTCGACACCGTGCCCAATCAGGGTGTAACGCGCGCGATGTTGGCGCGCATGATGGTTGGCCGCGATGTTCTGCTTGATCGACCCCACACAGCGTTGACGCCAGGGGCTGCGCGACTTGTACTGGAAGACGTCGATGCGCTCGGCGTCATCGGTCAGCCGGCGCTGCGCAGGGTGACGCTCGAAGTTCATGCGGGCGAGATTCTGGGCGTGGCTGGCGTCTCAGGCAACGGCCAGCGCGAGCTGGCGGAGGTGATCGCTGGCTTGCGCGCGCCGACTGGCGGTCGCGTCCTGCTCGACGGCGTCGATGTCACCAGTTGGACGCCAGGGCGTCGCACCGACGCCGGGCTTGGCTACATTCCAGAGGAGCGCATGCACGACGGAATTGTGCAAGAGTTTTCTGTAGCCGAAAATCTGGTGCTCCAGGACTACGACCACCCGCCGATGAGCAACGGCGTCTTCCTCAATTTTGGGGCGATTGCCAGCCGCAGCCGCGACCTGGTGCGTGACTTCAACATCCGCACGCCTTCGATCGAGACGACGACGCGCAGCCTATCCGGCGGCAATATCCAGAAGCTGATCCTGGCGCGCGAGCTTTCGCGCGACCCGAAGGTGCTCGTCGCTGCACAGCCGACGCGCGGCGTAGATATCGGCGCCACCGAGTACATCCACCAACGTTTGCTCGAACAGCGCAGACGCGGCACAGCGACGCTGCTCATCTCTGAAGATTTGGACGAGATTCTAAATCTGTCCGATCGCATTGTCGTCATCTACGAAGGGCGCATTATGGGCGTCATTGCCCGCGAGCAGGCGACGGCTGAGCAGATTGGCCTGTTGATGGCTGGCGTTGCCGAAGGGCGATGAGCCGGGCCCTGCAAGGGACCCCTCACCGAAGTTCTCCCATTTGAATCCGCACCACCTCAGCATCGATGAACGTCTCACCTAATGCGTGCGCCACCGAGATGCGGTGATGACCATCGCGCACATAGTAGCGACCGTTCTTTTCAGTCAATTGCACTGGCGGCATGGGCTCGCCACAAAGTCGCGTCTCAGCAATGTTCACCTAGCGCTGACGTGGACGCTCGCCGATCGGGTGAAAGGTGCGGCTAAAGGCTGGCGCCTGCTCCAGGGCAAGACTGGCCCGACACAGGACTACATGAATGCATCGATTGCAACTACATCTTCATGTGATCACACCACCGACTCGCTCTGCCAAACTGGAAGATGCGAATTAAATTGCTGAGGAGGACAAACATGTCACACCCTGATCAGATGACACACTACACAATCCGCATTCAGGGCGGCGTCGACGATACGCTTTCCGAATGGTTCGGACCGATGAAAATCGAACACGGCGCCGACGCCAATGGTCAACCGGTCGCCATACTTTCGGGCGATGTAGTGGATCAGGCGGCGCTGGTTGGGTTGGTGCGTCATCTGCACGGGTTGGGGATTGTGCTGTTGTCGGTCGAGCAGGATGTGAGTTGAGAGAAAGCGTAAGTTTGTGGGGCGGAGTTGCAGCGCCTCGCCGATGGCGAATTGTATTGCAAGGAGAAGCATTGTGAACGTATCAAAGGTTGTAATCTGGCTGTCGGTTGTAGCTGCGGCGCTTGGGATTGTCGCTGCAGGCGTTGGATTGTTCTGGCAGACGGAGGGGACGCCCTACACCTTTACGGCGCTAAGCGGCGACACGGTGGACATCTACGCACGCGGCATCTATGCCGATGACTCTGTCTTCAAGAGCGGCGCCAACCGCGGCGGAGATGTGACCACACTCTTTCTGGCGACGCCGGTGCTGGTGATTGCGCTCTTACATTATCGTCGCGGCTCTGTGCGTGGGGCGATGGTGTTGCTCGGTGCGCTGACGCACTTCCTTTATGTCTATGCATCGCTGGCGCTGGGTGCAGCCTACAATGCGCTTTTCCTGGTCTATGTGGCGATCTTCGGGTGCAGTTTTTATGCCTGGCTGCTGCTGCTCTTTGCGCTGCAGCCGTTGACGCTGCGCTTTGCTGCTGACCTACCATATCGACGCATTGGTGCGTTTCTGCTGGCGTGCGGGCTATTGACCAGCTTTGTCTGGATCGAGCCGCTGATCAGCGCGTTTCTGGCGGGTCACGCGCCGGCGCTGCTCTATCACAGCACGACGATGGTGACCGAGGCGCTCGATCTGGCGACGATTGCACCGGCGTGTTTTGTGGCTGGCGTGTTCTTCTTGCGCCGCGACCTGCGCGGGCTGCTCTTTGCGATTCCGGTGGTGGCGCTGCTCTTTTTCGTCGGGCCATCAATTGCAGCGATGACGGTCTTTCAAGTGATGGATGGGATTTCGTTCACCATCCCGCAGATTGTCGGGCCGATCGGTGGGTTTCTGGTGCTTGGCGCGATCAATGTGTGGGTGGCGGTTGTGCTCCTACGCGCTGCGCCAGGACAGGCTGCCGCCACGCCGATGCAAGGGCGACGTCCGGTTCATACGCAGGCATAGATTGAGGGAAACGCTTCAGGTGCGGCGTACTGGCATAAGCTGGATTGGCGCCCCCAAACGCCTTTACACCAGTGCGTCGCATCTGAATCACTACAGTCGGGTGATATTGTTTTCGATGAACGAGGCGGATGATGAGTGACAAGCGAACAGTGAGCCGGCGAAGCGTCTTAATTGCAGCCGGCGCAACAATGACGACGGGTTTGTTGTTGTGCAGCGGTGTGACCGTCGGCGCAACGCAAACGCCACGAATCAATTTTATCCACGCAGAATGTGGAAGGAGACCAACCATGAGCAAAGTGCTCGTAGCGTATGCCAGCAAGGCTGGTTCGACCGGTGAAGTGGCGCAAGCCATCGCACAGGAGTTGTGTGCGCAGGGACTGACGGTGGATGTGCGCCGCGTCCGCGAAGTCAAGGATGTGTCGGAGTACGATGCCTTTGTGGTCGGCAGCGCCATCCGTATGGGCAGTTGGCTGGGCGAGGCGAAGCAATTCGTCGAGGTGAATGCCGCCGCATTGCAGGCCGCGCCGACTGCCTTCTTCACGGTGCACATGCTCAACACCGACGACAGCGAGGAGAGCAAGACCAACCGCGCCGCCTACGTTGCGCCGATCCATGCCATCGTGCAGCCGGACGCTGAGGCGTTCTTCGCCGGTAAGATGGAGCTGGGCAAGCTCTCCTTCCTCGACCGCATGATCTCCAAAATGATGGGCGCGCAGGACGAGGACAAGCGCGACTGGGAAGCAATCAAACGGTGGGCGGATCAACTGACGCCGCAGTTGGCGTGAAAGACCAGAAGTATCACAACAGCGGACTTCAATCGCCGAAGACCGTTGTTGTGATACACTTCTCTCAAAAACTCGCTTTCAATACGTTTGGGGAACTACCTGCCGACATCGCTCATGATTATCAGCGCCAGCCGCCGCACCGATATTCCTGCGTTTTACGCCGCATGGTTCATGAACCGTGTGCGCGCCGGCTTCTGCACCGTGCCCAATCCGTTCAACCGCAATCAGGTCAGCCGCATTTCGCTGGCGCCGCATGATGTAGATGTCATCGTCTTTTGGACGCGCAACCCACGCCCGCTGTTGGCGTCGCTGGATGAACTCGACGCACGTGGCTATCATTACTACTTCCAGTACACGATTCTCGACAACCCACGCCAGCTCGACGCACGCACACCACCGGTGGAAGCCGCGATTGAGACCTTCCGCACATTGTCGGCTCGCATCGGGTCAGAACGCGTCATCTGGCGCTATGATCCGATCGTGCTCAGTTCGCTTACCGATGCCGAATTTCACCAGAAGCGTTACGCGTGGATCGCGGCGCAGTTACAAGGTTACACGACACGCTCGGTGATCAGCATCCTCGATATCTATCGCAAGGCGGAGCACAGGCTGCGTGCCCTGGCTGCCCATGGTGTGACAATCCCCGACCAGACGCCGGAGCAGATCACCGGTTTCGATGAACTGATGTGCAATCTGGTCGAAACTGCAACGCGCTGCGGGATGGAGATCGTGAGCTGCGCCGAGGAAATCGATTTGACCGGCTACGGCGTGCGCCCAGGAAAATGCATAGACGACGAGCTGATCGAACGCATCTTCAGATTGCGGCTCGAACTCAAGAAAGACCCCGGTCAACGCGAGGCCTGCGGCTGTGTGCTCAGCCGCGATATCGGCATGTACGACTCGTGTCTCTTCGGCTGTCAGTACTGCTACGCCACCAGCAGCTTTGCCCGCGCCGCCGAAAATCACGCTGCTCACGACCCACTGTCGCCTTCTCTGATCGGGTGGTGCGTGACACAATAGAACGCAGATTTTGCGGATTTCCGCAGATTTTTTGAGTCGCGGCGTCCGCAAAATCTGCTTCATCCACGTTCAATCGAGTTTAATCCGTAAATGCGTTTTCCTTCACGAAATCAACGGCGTCATCGTGGAAGCGCCTGGATTGACACAGGCGTTCGGTAGGTTTTTCGCGCTTCGTGCGCCTGGCGCACAATTTCGGCGATTTGCCCCAGGTGATCGTCGTCGTGGCGCAATCCCAGCACAAAGCGCGCCACGCAGTTGATCTCGCCGGCGCTGGGCCAGGGGGTGTAGGTCAGATCGAGATGCGGCTGATCGGGCCATATCTGAAGGCTGGCGAGACGCATACGCCGGCTCTCTTCCAGTCGCTGGCGACACTGTGCGATGGTGGTCACACTTTCCCATGGCGTTTCATAACGAGAGCGACCGTGGTTGGACACACCGCGCGCCATTTCCGCCGCCAGGAACGCCGATTCTTCCGCCGAAGCTGTTGTGTGAACGATCACATGTCCCAACGTCCAAGCGATGTTGATTTCAGCAGAAGTGGCGGCGTAGGGATCGTCCGCCTGTGGATCGACCGGTTGGAAGGTGACATCTGCATCACAACAGTCGGCGATCAGCGCTTGCATCTTGTCGATCATTTCATTGGTCAATGTGCATAAATCCGCCACGGTCAGACCTGCGCAGAGGTCGCCGATCGTGATCTGTTTTCGACGCACAGCCTCAAAATTCAGCATGGTGTTCCTTTCGATCAATCACTTGTGAAATTTTAGTGGATACGCCTGGCGTCAGCCGGGGCGCTCCGTACTTGGAAAAAGTATGTATAACGAATGCTTACGCACCTATTATACGTGCACTATTATACTTATACTGGCATCGGACACTCGCTGACAGATTCGGTTCGTTCCATCTGTCACAATCACTTTATGCGAATCGTATTCCGATTTGGCTTTCTTATCATTCTCGCCTGGATTGCGGCGGCTTGCACCGCGCAAGCCGCCGAACGCCCGATCAGCGCCAGCGTCGTGGAAGCGATGCGTGCGCCCGACGACGCCAGCTTTGCGCGTGCATTCAAGCCGATCGAATTGAGCTTTCCCCGTGACCACGGCGCACACCCGGAATATCGCACGGAGTGGTGGTATTACACCGGCAACCTCGCGACTGCCAGCGGCGAACCTTTCGGCTTTCAGTTGACTTTCTTTCGCAATGCACTGACGCCGGAGCTGCCGCCGCGTGACTCAACCCTGGCGTCCAACCAGGTCTACATGGCGCACTTTGCCGTGACCGACGGTGTGCGCCGTGAGCACGAGAGCTTCGACCGCTACAGCCGCGGCGCCGGCGAGCTGGCAGGCGCTGTCGGCGAACCACGCTTCCGGGTGTGGCTGGAGGATTGGATGGCGGAAGAGATTGAGCCGGGTGTGCAGCGGCTGGTCGCCAGCGCCGAAGGTGAAAACGGACCGATCGCCATCGACCTGATGTTGCGCGAGACGCGGTCGCCGATCTTTCATGGCATCGATGGTCTGCATCAAAAGGGACCAGAGCCGGGCAACGCCTCCTACTATTACAGTCTGGTTGGACTTGCAACCACCGGCGAGGTTACGAGTGGTGGGCGCACTTATGACGTGACCGGGCGCAGTTGGATGGATCATGAGTTCGGCACCAGCGCGCTCACCACCGGCGCAGTCGGTTGGGACTGGTTCAGCGTACAATTCGACAACGGCGCGGTTCTGATGCTCTACGAAATCCGGCTTGCCGACGGCGGCGTCAACCCCAACATCAAGGGCACGCTGGTCTGGCCCGACGGCGCGCAGCAGACTGTGACGGAGCACGACTTTGTGCTCACACCCACCGGCGCATGGACAAGTCCGCGCACCGGCGTTACGTACCCGTCTGGCTGGAAGTTGACGCTGCCTGATCTGGCGATCGATCTGACGATTGAACCGCTGATCGCCGACCAGGAGATGAACGTGAGCTTTGTCTACTGGGAAGGCGCCATCGAGGTGAGCGGCGTGATGCGCGGCGAACGCGTCACGGGGCGCGGCTATGCCGAACTGACAGGCTACGGTGAACAGAGCAGCGCCTATCAACGCTGATGAAATGGCTATGTCTTGAGCCGATCCATCGCCCGCTGCAAAACCTCGCGTTCAGAAGGATAGGTAAGGACAGCGAGCGCCTGGTCGAGTGGAAACCAGTTGACGCTGTCGACCTCGATGCTGGCGTCGCTCAATTCGCCCCCCACAGCGCGCATCAGGTAAAAGTCGACGCGCTTGTGCACTAATTCCGGCACAGCGCGTTGATGGGTGTCCCAATACCAGTATTCGATTACGCCAAGATGCGCCTCGCACTTGCCGGTCAGCCCGCACTCTTCGGCGACCTCGCGCAGCGCCGTTTCTTCGACAGTTTCACCTGGTTCGCAAGTGCCTTTGGGCAACTGCCAACGCGTGCCCCCGCGCGTCGAAATCAACGCTGCCTCCACGGCGCCTTGCTCATTGATGCGATAAATGACGCCGCCTGCAGAATGGTCGGTGCGCTGGCGGCGCCAATGTCGTCGTGTTTGCTCGTCGATTTGGGGAAGCACATACGCCGTTTTCATCGTTGCTTGCCGTAAAGACTACGCCCAGTGTCGATCTGACTGCACCCCGCCACGCAGCGCTCCATCGCCAACTGCGTTCGCCAACGCCATCGCAACCCGCTCCCAGTTGTCTGGGGGCATATAGAGCAGGGCGATCGGTAGAAATGGCTTTGACGTAAAGGTGAGCGCTCCAGCCAACTCTTGCACCGACCAGACTGCGCGGGCGCGCGCAATGACGACAAAGGTTTCCATCCACTTGTCTAGCAATACGAACCAGGCCGCCATTTCCTGCGCCAATCCGATATGTGAGAGGGGAAGAGGCGCACTATTGTTGTCGAAGTGAAAGGACAGCGCCGCGCCGCTCTCACGGTTGACGCTGCACCAGACTCGATCCGGCGTGATTGGCCCCGGCGATAGACCGAGCTCACCCCACGCGTGCAGACTTTCGTGAAGCTGTGTAATGACAGGGGGGGACAGTTCGCTGTGCATTGCCAGGATCGGGCGCATGCCGGCCGGCGGCTGAACCGTTGAGTGCATCTGGCGATCACGAATGGTGTAGAACATTCAAAGCCACTTTCTCTTGCGGAAGATGATAAGCATCGTCATTGCGATGCTGACAAAGACAACCCACACCAGCGGGTAGAACCACCAGAGTTCCAGTTCTGGCATAAACTCGAAGTTCATGCCGTAGACGCCGGCCAGAAAGCTGAGCGGAATGAAAATTGTCGAGACCATCGTCAGCAGTTTCATCACCTCGTTCATGCGGTTGTTGACCAGCGCCAGGTGCGTCTCAATGGTGCTGCTTGCCAGGTCGCGCATGCTGTCAGCCAGATTCGCCAGCCGCGCCAGATGATCGTAAATATCGCGATAATACATGCGAACGTGCGCGGGGACAACTCTGTATTCGCCTGTGGAGAGACGCCCCAATAGTTCGCGTTGCGGCGCCAGGACGCGCTGAAGCCGCAGCGCGCTGCTCTTGGCGGTCAGCAGCCGGTTGAGCAGATCGCGCTCGCTCTCATTCGAGCGAAAAATATCGTCGCCGAGTTTCTCCAATTGCTCCTCAAAGGCGTCGATCAGCGGGATAAAATTGTCGATCTGGCTGTCGAGCAACTCGTAGAGCATCATGGCTGGACCGCGCGCCAGTCCCGCTTCAACGTGATGTTCGGCGTCCCAGGCGCGATCGATCGAGCGCCGGTTGTTTTCGTGAATGGTCACCAGATAATTCGGACCGAGAAACACATCGACTTCCTGACTGTCGATGTCCATTGGCTCGTCGCCGGGTCCGACAATATGAAAGACCAGATAAAGATAGGAGGCGTAATCATCGAGCTTTGGCACGTGCGTATCTTGCAGCGCGTCCTCGATTGCCAGTGGGTGAAAGTGGAAGGCTTCTCTCAGTATCTGTTCAAAGCCTTCGTTCGACGCACCCATAAAATCAACCCATATTTGGTTGTCACGATTGGAGAGCAAGCGCGGCAGTTCGTCGAGCGGCGCATTGACTTCGATGCGTCCATCTGCGTGCCGACAGATCATGCGGATCATTGCGCGCCTCAGCCTAACAAAAAGAAACTCGCCAACACCGCAGCCAGCGGCGCCGCCGCGTACATGCCGAACAAAGCGAGCAACACAGCGCCAGCGCTTTTCCACATGCCAAAGCCATGCGCCACGCTTAGCGTTTTGAGCAGGAGGATGCCGCACCAGACAACACCGATCAGCGCCAGAATGCGTCCCGTCGTATGCACCGCCGACGCCATCGGCAACGACGCAACGCTGCTCAGATCAGGAACATAGGCGACGAGAAAAAAGATCGCCGGCGTCGCCGACAGCGCCACAGCGCCCAAATGCTGTGGCAGCGTCGCCCGTCCGCCGATGCTCTTTGCTGCTAACAACAACACAAGCGCAAACAGCATCCACTCGCTGGCATAGTGCAGCGGCGACGCCAGCCACTGCCCTCCCAGCCGGATCACGCGCGACGGTCGCTCGCCAAGCGGCGGCGCCATGCGCTCGACCTCGGCGCGCGCCGTGGCAACCAATTCCTTGAGCTTGTCGGGCGTCGCTGTAATGCGGGAAAGAAGTGCACCGACCTGCTCCGGCGTTGTCGAGAGCCTATCGAGCCACTGCAACACCTGTTCTGGCGTCGCCGAAATCTGATCGAGCACTTCCTGGAACTCGCTGCTCGTCATCGACAGCGCATCGAGAATCGGCTGAAGCTCGGTGACGGCGGCGTCGACGGCGGCTTGTTCGGCGGCGCGTACTGCAGCGAGCTGGTCGGCGGCGATCCCTGCAAGGCGCAACAGGCGCCGCGTTTCAGCGTCGGAGGCGCCGGAGCGCATAAGCAGTTGGTTCATCTCCGCCGGCGTCGGTTGCGCCGCTACAACGATTTCCTCGATCTCGCGCACGCTGACCACGCGCTGCGTCAGCAGCCGCGCCAGCCGTGCACGCGGGCTGGCAAAACGGTCGAAGATGGCGTTGAGCTGATTGAGCAGACCGCCAAAACGACGCTCGAACTCGGCGGAGGCGGTTTGAACCGCACGCTCAATACGTCCCTGCACAGCCGCCGCAGCAGATTCGACGGCGGCGACGGCTGTGGCAACCGCTTCGCCGACATCGGCGACGACTTTGTCGAAACGCTCCACCATCGTCGGTGTGCGCAGCGCCGCCGGCAACTCGCCCCACATTCCCAGCCCGGCGATCAAGCTGACGATCAAAAAGAGCTTGAGCGCAAAGGCGATGCCGCGCTCGCTTTGCAGTATTTCGTGGATCGCATCACTGCGCAGTTGCAAAATGTGTGAGTATGTGCGCAAAGTGTTTTTCATTGTTATGGTCTCTGCGTTGCGCATCACTGCGCCAGAAACTGCTGCACCTGGAGCGCTTCATTGACATAGGGAATCTGCTCTAGCCCGTACGCGCCGCCGAAGAGCAAGACCAGCGCAGCGATCAACCCGACCACGATGTAGGGCGCAAGCGTCACTGCAAGCGTCTGCACCGCACCCAGGCTATGCGCCGACTGCAGCGCCAGGAACTTCGTCGCCAACATTAGCAGGAAGATCAAACCGACAGGCGCCACTGCGCCGGGAACCACCTCAACAGTGCGCAGGAGCAGCGGCGCATACGCCAGCCCCAGCACGCCCAACGTTTGACTGAGACGTGCGCGACCGCCATACCAGCGTGCAAATGCGTGCGCCAGCAAGCCGTAGACAAACCAGTTGAGCAGCGTTGCGACAATCAACGTCGTCACAGAAATGGATGTGGCGGTGATGGTCGGGTAGCCGAGCAGAATGCGCAGCGCCTCCCACGCCGCGGCATGACCTTGTGCAAACTGGGCGGCGAAGGCAGGGGTCTGTTGCACTTGTTCGGCGTACCAGGCCAGGCTAGTGAGGGTTGTGTAGCTGAGCGCTTGCAGTGAGCCAAGACGCGGCGCTGTCAGCCATCCAAAGCCGTAACCGATCACCTGCGCCAGCGCCACAATGCCGATGATCGCAAGCAACAGCACGAACCCGCGCCGTCCTGCGTTGGCGCCATCGCGCACAACGGCATAGGGGCTGCCGCCGAGCAGCAACGCGCGCCAGAGCAGCGTCAATGTCCCTGGCGGCGCCTCTGAGCCATCGGAGGAAAAAGCGGCGCAATTCTGTCCACTATGCTCATTTAGCGCTTCAGACATGCGGTGAGATTCAACAACGACGCGTTCTACAGGTTCGTGCGGCATCCGAGATTCTCCGATGTTTCGGTCGGCGATCTGTGCGTGTAGAGTTATATTTGCACCTGATTATACAGGCGGACGATTGCGCGACCAACTGATCGGTCGAGATAGATGCGTAATAGCGCTGTTGCGACCGAATTCATTCGCAAAGTTTGACATGAATCCAAAACGCAAGGATGATGTAGGCGATGTGCGCTGGATTTTGCGCATGTTTCCACCTGTCCATCAAACAAATTTGGATGACCGATGACAATTGAACTTCTCGATATTCGCAACCGTCTTCACGCAGAAGCCGCCAAAGTGATCGTCGGCCAGGAAGAAGTCTTCACCCAGGTCGTGGTTGCGTTTTTGGCGGGCGGCCATGTTCTGCTCGAGGGCGTGCCCGGCGTCGCCAAGACCTTGATCGCCAAAACGTTGGCGCAACTCATCGACGCTCAATTTGGCCGCATCCAGTTCACCGCCGATCTGATGCCCAGCGACGTGGTGGGCACGCAGGTTTTCGATCTCAATCGCAGCGAATTCTATCTGCGCAAAGGGCCAATCTTCACGAACATTGTGCTTGCCGACGAGATCAACCGCGCGCCAGCCAAGACGCAGTCCGCGTTGCTTGAGGCAATGGAGGAGCGACAGGTGAGCATCGACGGCGTCCGCCATCCGCTCGACGATCCGTTCATGGTGCTTGCCACACAAAACCCGATCGAATATGAGGGCACCTATCCACTGCCAGAGGCGCAGCTCGACCGCTTTCTTTTCAAGGTTGTGGTCGGCTATCCAGAAGATAGCCAGGAGCAGGAGATTCTGCGTCGTTACCATACGGGCTTCGACGCCCATCACCTTGAGCGCAGCGGGCTGACGCCCGTCATCACACGCACCGATTTGCCTGCCATCCGCGCCGCGATCCAGGCGGTGACAGTCGAGGAGGGCATCTTCGCCTACATCACACAGATCGCCAACGCCACGCGGCGCAGCCCCGACCTGCTCTTGGGCGGCAGCCCACGCGCCGCTATCGCCACGCTGCTCACCGCTAAAACCTATGCTGCCTTACAGGGACGCGCTTATGTCACGCCTGATGATGTCAAAGCTATGCTCCTGCCGATCTACCGCCATCGCATTATCTTGCGTCCAGAGGCGGAAATCGAGGGGCTGGACGCCGACGCAGTGATGCGCCGCATCATCGGCGGCGTCGCTGCACCGCGATAGCAAGTGTGTTGTAGAAAGATGGCAGCTACACTGCTGGTCGTAAATTGAGCAGCCCGTCCCACGTCGCCATATCCAGCCCGGCCACATATTGGCTGTGATTCGACTCCCAGTGCACCTGCTCCCACACCGGTACAATCGCCCGCAGGTCGGCGGGCAGCTGGTGCAGAATCTCGGCGTAGGCATGCTCGAGCAGGCGGTAGCCAGACGAAGGGTGCTCGGCGAATGTGGGGTGCGGCTGAATCACGCCATCTTCGACGAGGAAGTGATCGATTACATCTGCCATGCGGTTGAGCAGCTCCAGCTTACGCTCCCACGACGTGCTGAGGCGCACGGCTTCGTCAACCAGCGGCGCCATCGGTGCATAGAGTCTTGGCAGTCGCTGGAAGAAGGCGTAAGTCCACTTGTCATAGGGGTAGTATTGCTTTTCGAGCATAAAACAGAGTTGCACCGCCCAACGCACCGCACGCGAAAAAGTGATCGTGGCGTAATATTCATTGTCGCGCAGGATGGCGCGTTTGAGTGCATAGCTGCCCATGCCGGAGAAATAGCGGCACCAGTGCGCGATCCGCCGCAGACGCACCGGTTCGGGATAATATGCCTGAAACGCTGCGCGAATTGCGCTGAAGCGCCCACTCTCGTCGAGCCAAACCTCGCCGTTGACAATGTGGATGATGTCCTCTTCGGGCGCGCCCAGCCAGTCGGCGTAGGAAACCGGCGCGTGATCGATCCCGATAGTCGCCTTGAGGTAACTCTCCAACCCAGTGATCGACAGCCCTGTGCCGCCCAGAAAGCCGGCGCGCACATCGTAGCCGCGATAGCTCTCCGGCAGATATGGGATCACCGCCTGCGCAATCTTGCACCCGCTCGCCTGATAGAGCGCGTCCGGCATGACAGCGTTGACACGGATGCCCCAGTGATGGTCGCTGGAGTATTCGTCGTCCATGCCCATCACCTCCGAACCGTAGCCGAAGACGCCGAACGCAGTTTGCGCCGTCTCGGTTGGAAAGTCGCGACGCAAGATAGGCAGCAGGATTTCCTCAAAGAACTTGCGGCTGACGTCGATGACTGATTCGCTCATGCTCGACCTCCAGATGGCAATAGACCGCAGATAACGCGATCAGGGAGATATTTGCGGATCACACCAATAATCCGCGTTGATCAACCCAACCTGCGTCATCCACGGTCTATTTCATCTTTGTCTTAGCAGTTACTGCGCCGCTGCCTCGACGTTGCTCGCATCGTAGACTGTGAACGGCCCCATCAGGACGCGCAGGCCGGCCTCGCGGGTCGGGTCTTTCTCGATCGTGTAGCTGCCCATGCGGCCGGCCTCGAAGGTCTCGCCCTCGACGCCTTGCAATTCGCCCGTCGCCAGCTTGTAGGCGACGTGATACGCCAGATAGCCGAGATCGACGAAGCTCCACAACGCAAATTCGGGTGCGCAGCCGTTGAGCGTAAACTCAAGCATCTCAGCCGGCAGACCCAGACCGGAAACCTTGACCTGGTCGCATAGCCCCTCATCCTGCATGGCTTTGGCGGCGGCGGCGATGCCCACCGTGGTCGGCGCCATGATCAGTTCCATGTCCGGGTACTTGTCGACCAACGCTAACGCCTGGTTATAGGAGTCCTCAGACTGATCGTTGCCGTAGACGATCTCGAGCAGTTCCAGGTTGGCATATTCCGGCTGCTCCAGCACACGCTGCAGCGCCGCGATCCAGGCGTTCTGGTTGGCGGCGTCGGGTGATGCAGAGAGCACGGCGAACTTGCCGCCATCCTCGCCCAGAATGCTGCGCGCCATGTCCGCCATCACGGTGCCGGTCTCGTCGAAGTCGACCTGCGCCACGAAGACCTGCTCGCCCTCGGCGGAGGGGATCGGCGAGTCCCAGGTGACGACAGTCATGCCCGCCTCGCGGGCGGCTTTTGCCGCCGGGGCGATCTGGTCGCCAGCGTTGTTGGAGATCATGATGGCCTTGACGCCCTGCGTGGTTGCATTGGTCAGAATCTCGATCTGACCCGCAACGCTGTTCTCCGGGGTCGGCCCCAGGAACTGCAGTTGCGCCGGGTTGCCGATCTCGTTGTGCGCTTCCAACGCACCCTGATACGCCTGATCGAAGACCAGAATGCCGAGGAACTTGGGCATCAACACCATCGGCACGCCTTCACCCTCGGCGGCCGGGGCCTCGGCTGGCGCTTCGGTGGCGGCGGCCTCTGGCGCGGCTGCTTGCGGCGCCGGCGCTACGGCCGGTGCGCAGGCCGCCAGCAGCACGCTGAAGATGAGCAACAGACTCAATCCTTTCAGACTTTGCTTGAACATTGTTCTCTCTCCTTGCTAGTGAATAGAAATGGAAACCCAAAAACGCGAAGGTCGCAGGTGCATGTCACATCATCCAGTTTTGCCAGCTTCCAGCGTGCGAGCGCGGTGGCGATTCCAACTTGCGCGCACGCTAGAAGCCAGGTTGGGCGCCAACACGGACAGAATCAGCAATACGCCGATCACGCCGGTCTGAACATGGCCCGAGAGATTCGCCAGACCCATGCCGTTGCGCAAATTGAGAATGATCAGCACCGACAGCAGCACGCCCCACAGCGAACCGGAGCCGCCAAAGATGCTGACGCCGCCGAGCAACACCATCGTAATGATGTCCAACTCGAAGCCGGTGGCAATGTCGCCACGCACCGCGCCCAACCGCGCCGCGTAGAGCAATCCAGCCAGCGCCGCCACGGTCGACGAGGCGACGAACAAGATCATCTTGGTGCGCTGCACGCGGACGCCGGCGTAACGCGCCACGTCCTTGCTGTTGCCGATCACATATACATAGCGTCCAAAACCGGAATACTGCAAAATGATAATCGCGAAGACCAACAACACAAAGAAGACGATCATCGCAAGTGGGAATGGCCCGATCAACGGCTGTTGCCCAAGCCGATTGAACCATGCCGGGAAATTGCCAATCGAGCGATCCTCGACCAGCAGATAGGCAAGCCCGCGGTAGCCGATCAACCCGGAGAGCGTCACCACCAGCGACGGCAAGCCCACGACGCCGATCCAGAAGCTGTTGAACAGCCCGGCGGCCACGCCCGCCAGCAGCCCCATCAGCGCCGCCCACTCCATCGGCATCCCTCCCATATAGAGGAAGCCCATCGTGCACGCGCTCAGTCCCATGACTGAAGCCACCGACAGATCGATCTCGGCGTTGATGATGATGAAAGTCATGATCAGCGCCACGATGATCTTCTCGATCGACAACTGAAAGAGGTTGATCCAGTTGGCGGTGGTCAGATAGCCGGGCGTGCTGAGGGCGTTGTAGACAACGACGAACACCAACAGGATGAGCAGCAGCCCTTCCCAGCGCCGCAAGAACGAAAACCTAGACTGCACGGTGTCCTTTCCCTTTCTCCGTCGGCGCCTGGCCGGTCGCAACTTGTAGCTCGTGGCGCGACCACAGCTTGCGCAGGCGATTCATAATCACCGTGTCGGTGGCGACCGCCAGCAAAATCAGCAACCCCAGCAACGCGTTGCGCAAGAACTCGCTGATTGCCAGCCAGCGGATGAGGCTGTTGTCGATGATGTCGACTAGCAACGCACCGAGGAACGCGCCAAAGGGCGAGCCGATCCCACCGTTGATATTGACGCCGCCCACCACCGCCGCCGCCACCGACTGGAGCTCAATTCCCTGCCCGGCGACGACAGTGATGTTGCCAAAGCGCGCCAGGAAAACGAAGCCCGCCAGCCCTGCCAACGCGCCGCTTAGCACGAACGCTGTAAACACAATCCGTTGCGCCGGGAAGCCGGCGATACGCGCTGCATCCGGATTCGAGCCGATCGCGTAAAGCCGCCGTCCCCAGGCTGAATAGGTGACAATCAATTGAAAGACAATCACGACAAGCACGGCAACCGCAAAGAGCAAGCGGATGTCGATGGCGCCGATCGAAAAGACATTGACCGGCGGCAAATTGACCAGCCAGCGCGGCAACGCGCTGGTCAGCACGCTCCTGGCGCCGGAAATTTCGACGAGCAGCGTGCGATAGATCGCCAACGTGCCCAGCGTCACGATGATCGCAGGCACACGGCCATACGCAACGACCATGCCGTTGAACGCGCCCATCACCGCGCCGATGCCGACTGCGGCCAGCACCGCCAGCGCTGGCGGCAGATCGTTGTTGGCGGCGAGATAGGTGCCGACCACGTAGGCAGTGAAGCCGACAATTGAGCCAACAGAGAGGTCGATGTTGCGCGTCAGAATCACCAACGTCTGCCCCACGGCGACGATGGCGACGACTGCCACGCTGGTGGAGATGCGCGTGAAGGTGCGCGGGCTGAAGTAGTTCTCGATCTGCGTGCCAAAGAAAATGATGATACCGATGATCAGCGCGATCAACACCAGTTCGCGAACCTGTTCAGGCTGAAAGCGACGGCGGATTGCATTCATAAGCGCGCCGCCTCCGTGTCTGTGATCGTCGGCTCGTGCTGTCCCATCGCCGCCGTCATGACTGTCTCCTGTGTGGCTTCATTGCGGGTGAAGACACCCATCTGCCGCCCCTCGCGCATCACCAACACGCGGTCGCTCATGGCAAGCACTTCGGGCAGATCGGATGAGATGAGGATGATGCCCAGCCCCTGCGCCGCCAGATCGCTGATAATGTGGTGCACTTCGGCTTTGGCGCGCACGTCGATGCCGCGCGTCGGCTCGTCGAGAATCAGCAGCCTGGGGCGGGCGTTGAGCCATTTGCTTAGCATCACCTTCTGTTGGTTGCCGCCGGAGAGTTTGCCCACTTCCAGGTGCACCGAAGGCGTGCGGATCATCAGTCGCTTGCGATACTCCTCGGCGGTGCGATCTTCAGCGCCGCGACGGATCAACCCCAGCGCGTTGAGATAACGGCGCAAGGTCGGCAGCGTAATGTTGGTGGCGATCGACATTGGGAGCGTCAGCCCCAACCCACGGCGATCTTCGGTGACATAGGCGATGCCCAACTGCATGGCGTGTCTGGGCGTCTTGATCTCGACCGGCTTGCCGTCAAACAGGATGGCGCCGCTGTCCGCCGGCTCGATGCCAAAGAGCGCCAGACCCACGTCAGTGCGCCGTGCGCCGATCAACCCGGCAAAGCCCAGCACCTCGCCCTCGTAAATGTCAAAGTTGACGCCGCTGAAGACGCCCGTCTTGCCCAGATCGCGCACCGACATCAACAGATTGCCGCGCGGCGCCTCGGTTTTGGCAAAGAAGTCGCCTACTTCACGCCCCACCATCTCCCGGATCACCTGCTCGCGTTGCGCCGGCAGGTCGGCGATTTCCACCCGCGTGCGCGAGGAGATCAGTTTGCCATCGCGCAACACCGTGATGCGGTCGGCAATGCGGAAGACCTCCTCCATGCGGTGGCCGATAAAAAGAATCGCCACGCCTTGATTGCGCAGCGACTCGATGATGCGAAACAACTGATCGACTTCGTGCGCCGAGAGCGAAGCGGTTGGCTCATCCATGATCAGTACGCGCACGTTGAGCGAGATCGCTTTGGCGATCTCAACCGCCTGCTGTGCAGCCAGCGTCAGCCCGCGCGCCGGCATACGCACATCGAGATGCACATCGAGCTGGCGCAGCACCGCCTCGGCGTCGCGGTGGAGCCGTCCCCAATTGACTACTGCGCCGCGATTGCGGTGGCTGATGAAGATGTTTTCCGCCACGTTGAGGTCGGGAAAGACCATCGGCTCCTGGTAAATGGCCGCGATGCCAAGCGTCTGCGCCTCCTGCGAGTTGCGAATGTGCACGGGCGCCCCCTCGAGCAGAATCGTTCCGCTGTCGGGTTGGTGCACGCCGGTCATGATCTTGATCAGCGTGGATTTGCCCGCACCGTTCTCGCCGATCAGCGCGTGCACCTCGCCAGGATAGAGCGTCAGCGACACATCCTCCAACGCCTGCGTGGCGTCGAAGCGCTTAGAGACATGCTGCATTTCGAGAACAGGACGAACTTCAGTTGGGTTGGGCATGAGTTTATGAATGAAGAAGATCAAGGTTGAATTGTGAATCGTCAATTGTGAGGTTGCGGACGAGCACGCTTACTTCACAATTCATGATTCACAATTCATGCTTCAAAAAAATTACTGGAAGCCGCCGCTCGTTGACGCCACACCGCGCTCACGTCGGATTTTTTCCTCGTAGCCGGACGCCTTGTATGCTGCAATTGGGTCAGCTGGCGCGCCAAGCTCCTCGCGCACCACGGCGAGCAGCGGACGCACATCAGTGCGGAAGGCATCGGTGAGCAGTTTGTGCGCCAGCAACACCTCGCCCGCCATTTGCAGCTCGGCAAGCTGCTTGCGCGGTGCGATCAGCGCCTTTGCATACGCCTCCTGACAGTTGAGCACGGAGACGATCATCGGCGCCAGCTTGCCTTCGATGTTGTGACACTGGTCGATCATATACGCCACGTTGCGCGCCGATGCGCTCAGCGTCGGGTCGTCGCTCATTTCGGCGGCTGCCAGCTCGTTGTAGATCAGGAACAGTTCATAGGGATTGGTGCTGCCCACGATCAGATCGTCGTCGGCGTATTTGCGGTTGTTGAAGTGGAAGCCGCCCAACTTGCCCTCGTCGAGCAAGAACGCCACGATCTGTTCGATATTGACGCCCTGCGCGTGGTGGCCGAGATCGACCAACACCTGCGCCTGCTCGCCGAGCTTGATCGCCCACGCATAGGCTGTGCCCCAGTCCGGGATGTCGGTGCTGTAGAAGGTCGGCTCGAAGAATTTGTACTCGATCAACATGCGCCCGCCCGCAGGCAAGTGCGGCTTGACCGCTTCCAACCCGCGCTCAAAGCGGCGTTTGCGCAGCCGCAGCGAATCCTGCCCGGCGTAGTTGGTGCCGTCGGCAAACCACAGGCTCAGGATGTCGCTGTTGACCTTGCGCATGATGTCGCAGCACTCCAGGATGTGGTCGAGCGCGCGTTCCTGGATCGCCGGATCGGGGTTGCCGAGCGAACCGAGCTTGTACTCATCGTCCTGAAAGACATTGGGGTTGACTGCGCCGATGCGGATGCCCTGCGCTTCGGCGTACTGGCGCATGGCGGTGTAATCTTCGTCGGCGGGTTTGTCCCACGGGATGTGCACGGCGACGCTGGGCGCAATGCCGGTCATTTTGTGCACCATGGCGGCGTCGTCGAGCTTCTGTTGCGTCGTCGTTGCGGCGCCGGGCCAGGCGAACGCCTTGAAGCGCGTGCCACTGTTGGCGTAGCCCCAACTGGGCGTCTCGATGTGCTGACGTTTGAGCGCAGCCTTGACTGCAGCAACGTCCACGCCTGCGTCTGAAAGTTGTTCGGCGAGAACTTCGTAGGCTGCCTGATGATTGGCCATAGCTGAATCTCCCTCCAGGTGATATTGGTTTGACAGTCTCCGTCCATTCTAGAGCACGGGCGCTGCATCCTGAACGCAAGTCAGGCGTCGTATGCCTCAGAGCGATGGAGCGGTTTTACATGATATACAGGCCAAAGGCCGGGGTGTGATTGCTTGAAGCAAACATCAGTATATGTGTTTTGCGCGTTCTCTGCAACTGCGAGAATTCGTTTCGCAATGCTTTTGATTGCGAGATGGCCGGGGTTGGAAGTACAATAAACGCAATTGAATCGGGAAACCTTGGATAAGGGAAGGGAAGCATGAACGAGCTGTTGCAGGCATTGACGACGTTGTCGCACGAACTGGGGCGCGAGGAGCGTCAACTGGCGATTTTAGGCGAGGGCAACACCAGCGCACGCGCCGACGATGGCACATTCTGGGTGAAGGCGTCGGGCAGCCAGCTTGCCACGATCACAGAGGCGGGCTTCACACAAGTCAAGATGGACGCGATCCTGGCGCTGGTCGAGCGTGAGCAGATGAGCCAGGAAGAAGTGCAGGCGATCTGGCCCGAAGTGATGGTCGATCCACAGCAAAAGCGCCCGTCAGTGGAGACTTTCCTGCACGCGCTCTGCCTCTCTGAAGGCGGCGCCAGCTGGGTGGCGCACACGCACCCGATCTCCTGCAACGCCATCCTTTGTTCGCGATTGGGCGCCGAACCATTCATGCGCCATCTCTTCCCAGACGGCATCGTTGTCTGTGGGCGTTATCCAGCGGTGGCGCCCTACGTTGATCCTGGCTTTGACCTGGCGAAGGCGGTGCGCACAGAACTGCGCCGCTATCAGGATGCGCACGGCATGTCGCCCAAACTGTTGTTGATGGTCAACCACGGGATCACTGCGCTTGGCAAGACAATGCAAGAGGCGCTCAACATTACGCGTATGGCGGACAAGTGGGCGCGCATTATTCTTGGAACCTATACGCTTGGCGGCCCGAACTTCATGCCTGACCATGAGGCTGCTCGCATCGACAACCGTCTCGACGAGCACTATCGACGCAGCCAGTTGACTGGGAGATAACCTTTCGCGCTTTGCCGACTTACCAGTGAAACGTCGATTGCTTGTCTTGTTGTGCGCCGAGCGTCGAATAACGTTCTGCATAACACGCACCACTCAGCACGCAACAGGCGTCAATCAAGCTCGGCGCAGCGCACAGTGTAGATGGCGGCGTCGCGCTGCTGCATGAAGACGCAAACCTTACGCGGTGTGCTGCTGACAGCCACGGCGCGCACGAGGGTTATCTGCTGTGCTTCTTCAGGAATGGTGGCGGTTGCACCCGGCGTGCAGCCGTCCCAAAGCATGATGCGTTTGCGTGCGCTTTCCTGCCAGGCCAGTGCAAACAGCGTCCCCTGCTCGCTGGCGCTCACCACTTCACGCACCGAACCGGGACCACCATGATGGCTGACCACCGATAGCCGTCGCTGCTCGTCAACGCACTGGTGATGCAGCAAACTCACCGGCGAGCCGTCGACATTGACATTTGCTTTCCAATACAGATGCATGTTGTCGGCGCTGTCAAACGCGATGCTGCGCGTCAGAAGCCGGCCTTCGCCCAGGGTTTGCTCGATGGCTGTAGCGCCGTTGAGCCAACGCCAGTATTTCAGTACGTTTGAGTCGCTGCCATAGAGATGTGCACCACTTTCAGCGTCGGGCCAGAGCACGCTGGCGTTGGTGGGCAGGCGAAAATCTCCGATCGGCTGCCAGGTTTCCTGTAGCGTCAACAGCAGCGCCCTCCAGTTGAGAAAACCGGTGATGATGCCCAAATGCGGCTGGTCATGTTGATCCAACCGCACCCACGCTTTGCTGGTGTTGTAGAGCAACCGAATGATCTCTTCGGGTTCTGTCCAGCGTGCGCCGTCGAATATGGCGTATTGAAAACGATAGGGCTGGTTGCCGGGCGGCTCCATGCGATGGAACCAAAACAGGTGAATTCTTCCCGCCTGATCGACAAGCGGTTGGTTGGTGAGCGACGAATCGCCAGCAAGTCCTTGCGATGGCAGCAGTTCTTGCCAGCCATCATCCGCAAGATAGATATGATGAATGTGACCATCGGTTGCGCGGTCATGCCAGAAAAGATGTGGACGTCCGCCGCGGTCGATGGCAGCCAGTGGCGGCTCGCTTGTGCGCATCGATACTGTCACCGTATAGGCTTCTCCCCAATGCCAACCCGGCGTATGATCGCGCGTGATCACCGGCAGAAAGATTTGTCGTCCAGGTTCATCCACTTGGGCGTGAACTTCCGGGTGTAGTCCACTTGTAAGCAGCCACAGCGCGGCCATTACGCCGACCATGGCGGCAGCCCGCAAAACGTGCAAACGCATGACGCGTCCCCTCCTTGACTCGATTCCACCGGGAGCGCTCTCTGTCAAAGTCAAATTGAGGCATCCCGTAAAGTCAATGGTGCAACGCGTTTTGCAAGTCACGCAAGCGTATTTTGTTGTGTGGTCATTACGGCATTTTGTAGATGCTGCGCAATTGCCGATTTCACCGGCAGCCGGCATGTCGGGTCGGCGACGAACTCGCACAGGTCGGCGGGCGAGTCGAGATCGAAGGCAAGCGTTGTGCTGTTCACCACGGTCGCTGTAAATCCGGCGGCAGTCGCCAGGGCGCGATGGATGCAGTAGCTGTCCGCTCCGAACGCAAAGGAAAAAGGCGCAGGCAAGGGCGACATCAACGCATTGGTGCCGCCGTCGCGACTCGGCGCAAACACAACTGTGCGCGGATGGCTGAGGAACGCTTCAACAAGTTCGACCAGATCCTGCTGGTGCAGGCGCGGCAGGTCGGCGGGCAACAGCAGCGCACCATCGGCGCCCGATGCATGGGCGTAGCCGCACGCCTGTATGAGCGCGCTGTTCAAGTCAGCCAGGTTTTCCATCAATCCGATTGCGCCGAATGCCGCCGCTATCGTCAGTGCAGCCGGGTCGCGACTGACGACAACGATCTGCGCAAACAGATCTGCGGTGACGGCGATATGCAGAGTTTGTTCGAGCAACTGTGCGCTGAGTTCGGCGCGCATCGCATCGGGCAGCACGCCAGCCAACCGACTCTTTGCTTTGTCAAACGGCTTGACCGGAACGATCAGCCATTGTTTCATGTCGCAATGTCGCTAATGTGGAGATGGGGTGACAGCGGAAGCGCAGGCTGCGTCAATGAACAGGCGAAATTGAGCACGGCGTGCGCCAGTCGCGCCTTGCTCTCCAGATCGCGCATGATGGTATCGGTCACCAATGTCGGCACGCCCATGTGATTGGCGGCGGCTTCGTCTTCGTGGTCGAGCACAAAACCGTCGAGCAAATCGCCAAAGTGAGCCGCGATCGTCACCGGGGTGACCGGATAGCCCATCTCGCGCATGATCTTCGCTGCCGGCCCTTTGAGCGCCTTGCCGCCAACGATCGGCGCCACAGCCACTTTGGGCGCACGCAGCTTGCTCAACAGATCACGCATCTCGCCGACGCTGAGAATTGGGTCAAGGCTCAGGTAAGGATTGCTTGGACAGAAGACAATGATGTCGGCGGTGAGCAAAGCGGTGTAGGCAGCGTCGGGCAGGTCAGCCTCCGCCGCACCGACAAAAGATATATCGATCACACACGGTTCACAGCGCCGGCCCACGAAGTAATGCTGAAACGGCAGGTCGCCTTCATCGGTGTGGACAAGGGTGCGCACCGGTGCGTCGCTCATCGGCAAGATGTTCGACCGCACGCCAAAGGCGCGACGCAGACGGTCGGTGACTTCGGTAAGGCTTACACCTTGACGCAACCACTCGCTGCGGCGCAGATGCACGGCGAGATCGGCGTCGCCGAGGCGGAACCAATCCTCGCCGCCGATCAGACTCATCGAACGCAACACGGCGAACGTCTCATCGGCGCGTCCCCACCCTGTCTCCGGGTTATTCACCCCTGCCAGATTGTAGAGCACCGTATCCAGGTCTGGGCAGATCGTCAGCCCCCAATGTTCGAAATCGTCGCCGGTGTTGACGATTACAGAAAGCGCGCCTGGCGACAACACCGCCTGCAATCCGGTCGCCAATTTGGCGCCGCCGACGCCACCCGCCAGCGCCACCACGCGCAGATCGTTCGGCGTCCGACCGTTGGTGTGCGCAAGAGGATGCGTCGCACCTACAGGTTGCTTGCTGTGTCGTGAGTGATTATCGATCACGCTGTCTATCTCCATACAACTCGTTGGGACAGGGGCGCCCGTTCCTTTTGCTTCTCTTCGGCTGGATAGCCGAGCGTCAGAATCGCTTGTGGCTCCCATGTTTCAGGCAGGTCAAGCGCATCGCACACCAGCGCCGGTGTAAAGAGCGGCGCACACATCCAGCAACTGCCCAACCCGGCGGCGTGCGCAGCGAGCAATAAATTTTGACACGCCAGCGCCACACTCTGCATAGCCATCGTCCGTTCGGCGTGGTTGCGTGCAACGTCCGGGTAGACATCCATCTCTTCCATCGTCACGCACGGCACGATCAACACCGGTGCGCCGGTCAGGCGGGCATGGCTGATGGCGATGCGACGCTCGATATATGCCGGGTCAGCGCCGTCTTGGCTCAGGTCAGTGCGCCAGGCCGCAGCCATGCGTTCACTCAATCGCTGTTTGACTGTCGCCGACCGCACGACGCAGAAGCGCCACGGCTGGCGATTGTGCGCCGATGGCGCCCATATAGCCGCCGTCAGCAGCTTGTCGAGCACGTCATCAGACACTGGCGTCTCCCTATAGCGGCGAATCGATCGTCGCGATCGTGCGAACTCGACAAAGGCGGAAAGCGAAACAGACATCGGCAACAAATTATAGCACGCCGCTACGAAAGGGGAAATTGAGATTTGAGAATGGAGATTGTGAGGTTTCTCGTTTTCGCCGATCGCAACATGCACTCCAATCGCTGCTCTTCAATCTCTCTGATCTTCCTCTACTCTTCCGAATTCCCACACAATCGATGTACAATCACAGCACGTTCAACATACACAACCGAGGAGAAGAGACAATGAACGAGCCTCGCTACACACGCGTTGCACTTTATCTGCAGGATAAGCACCCGATTCGCGATGGAATGGAATATGCGCGCTACGCAGAGGAGAAGGGGTTTGAGGCGGTCTGGCAGGCGGAGAGCCGACTGGTGCGCGATGCGATCGTGCCGATGGCTGCCTTCGCCGCCGTCACCGAGCGCATCCAGATCGGCTCCGGCGTGATCAACAACTGGACGCGCAACATCGGCCTGCTCGCCGCCACCTTCCTTACGCTCGATGATCTGGCGCCCGACCGCATCATCTGCGGCATCGGCGCGTGGTGGGACCCACTGGCGAAGAATGTCGGCATCGAGCGACGCAAGCCGCTCACCGCCATGCGCGAGACGATCGAAGTGATGCGGCGGCTGCTCGCAATGGAGCGCGTCACTTTTCATGGCGAGTTTCACCACGTCGAAGGCATCGAGCTGGACGTGGTGCACGGTCGCCGCGAGCCGCGCAACGTCAAGATCATGATCGGCGCGACGGGACCACAGATGATGGAGCTGACCGGTGAGATCGCTGACGGCGCAGTGCTCAACTATTGCGTGCCCCCCGAATACAACATCGAGGCGATGGAGCAGCTCGAACGCGGCGCCGCCAAAGCTGGGCGCAGCCTCGACGCCATCGATCGCCCACAGCTCGTCGTCTGCTCGGTGCACGAGGATCGTCAGGTTGCGCTCGACGGCGCGCGCGAGCTGCTCACGCAATATCTGGCGCAACAGCCGCACATCGCCAAAGCCAGCGGCGTTAAACCCGAAGTCGTGCAGCAGATTCAGTCGATCCTGGGCTGGCCCGCCACCAAAGAACAGGTGCGCGCCGCCATGAAGTACGTGCCCGATGAGCTGGTGCAACGCATCACCGCCAGCGGCACGCCCGCCGAAGTCAAAGCCAAAGTGCGTGAATATATCAAATTCGGCGCGACCTGTCCGATCCTCTACCCGTTGGGCGATGTCAAGCTGATGATCGACACGTTTGCGGATGGTTACTGAAGGTGAAAACAAAAGCAACTGGGCGATAGCGTCAGCGGACAATCACCTGCTCGCAATAACAAACAACACGCGATGACGGAAATCCGCTCGATCCGCTTGAATTGGCGCGAGCTGATCAAAGGGCGCATCCACGCGCAGCGCAGCAGGCAATAGCGATGGCAGCGGTGTGAGTTCACCGTAGCTAAGCCGCTTGAGCGCACGCGTCAGCGCATTGTCGCGACGAAGGATTCCGGCGCGCAGCGCAAAGCGTCGCATATTCGCCCGCGCTGCGCCCAAACGAGAGAGCGCCAGGTCGACCGGCAGCGAACCATAGAGGCTTGCTTTCTCGAAACCGGCGTCATACAGCAGACGCCTCAGTTCAGGCGCCGACGGATAGTGAACGCTGAGTGCGCCGGGCGCAAAGTAGGGCCAGTTCGGGTTGCTGGTGGAGAGCAGCAATTGCCCGCCCTTCCTCAGCAGACGATGACACTCTTGCAAAAATGCGGCGGGTTGCGGCAAATAGTAGATTGCCTCGAAGGAGAGGATCAGATCAAAGGCGTCGGCGATGTAGGGCAGGCGTTGCGCGTCGGCGGCGGCTAGCGCAACCTGCGCACCTACAGCCTCCTGCGCCAGCGCCAGCGCCGAGGTCGAGTAGTCGCACGCCGTCAGCGACTGCGCCGCGCCGAGCAGCAGCCCCAACCCAATGCCCGCGCCGCACGACACTTCAAGCACGCGGCGGCCAGCCGCCATTTCCGCCGCCAGACTGTAGCGCAGCACCATGCGTCCCAATTGCTCACGGTTGAGCAACGCGCCCGGCGTTTCGGTGATCGACAAGAAATCGCTCATAGATTCATGCCTGTTGGTGCATCACACAACGTCGGTTTCAGGTCGGCAACGGTCACCGTCGGCAGCGTCTGCCCATCGAAGCGAATAAGTTGAGTCTGACTGACCTACGGCAGACGCCCCCAAGGTGACGACTCATCTGCATCTCCTCAGCAGCGCCCGTACAACATCGTCTCCAGCCGCGTCTTGGCGGCGGGCCACTCGTGGTCGAGCATCCGAAACCAGGCAGTGTCGCGGCTTTGCCCTTTGACGATCATGTGATATTCCTGCACCCCCTCGAAAGTGAAGCCGATGCGCAGCGCCGAGCGGCGTGAGCGTTCGTTGCGGCTGTCGCACTTCCACTCGATGCGACGATAGCCAAGCGCAAAGCAGTGGCGCAGCATCAGATACGCGCCCTCCAGGTTGGCTTGTGTGCGCTGCACGATCGGGCTGTACCAGATGCCGCCCAGCTCGATGCGCAAGAACGCCGGGACGTTGCTCATCAAGTTGACGACGCCAACCGGCTGCTCACTCTCCCGTTCGATCACGCACAGCGCCAGCCGGTCGGCGCCGGCAATTGTCTCGTCGATGTAGCGGGAAAATGCGGTAAAATCGGCAAAAGGGCCTGCAAACAGATACTGCCAGATCACCTCATCGGCATCGTAAGCGGGCACAGTGCGCCCAGCCAGTTCGATGGCCGCACCGTTGGAATGGGCAAAGAGCGCAGGCGCATGGCGCGGCGTCAGCGGCTCTAGCCGGATGAAGCGTCCTGTCAGCGTCACCGGCGCCGGTTTGAGCGGCAACGTGCGGGCAAGGGCAAGCGTTTCACTGGGCAAACTTGACATCTTTCACCTTGAACAATTGTCACAGTATCGACTTTAGCACGCGCAGATCGATGTTAGCGCCGCACAACACAATCGCTACTTTACGCCCTTGCCCGCGCTGTACATCCTTGAGATACGCCGCCACGGCAACGCCCGCCGCGCCCTCGATGATCTGGTGGTGCGTCTCTGCGATCAGCCGAATCGCCGCCGCGATTTCGTCCTCATCGACCAAAATCCAGTCGTCGACCAGCGCCTGGCAGAGCGCAAAGGTGATGGCGTCGCTCTCGATGCCTCCCGCGCTGCCGTCGGCGAGCGTGGGCAGCGATTCCATCTCGACGACATGCCCGGCGCGCACCGATTCCGCCATCACCGGCGAGTGGGCGGGCAGACAGCCGACAATGCGCACCGGCTTCGCTGTGCGCCGCTGCTTGACATAGCCAGCAATCCCGCCGATCAACCCGCCGCCGCCGACAGTCACATAGATTGTGTCCACGTCGGGCTGGTCGCGCACGATCTCCAGCCCGACCGTGCCCTGACCGGCCACGATTGCCCAGTCGTTGTAGGGCGAAATGTAGGGAAGTCCGTGCTCGGCGGCATGGGCGCGTGCGGCGTGCTCGGCGTCGACGCTGTCTTCACCGTGCAATTGCACCGCGGCGCCGAGGCGTTGGATCGCTTCGAGCTTGGTTGCCGCAGCGTGCGTCGGCGCAAAGACCACACCGGTCGCGCCGAGCTTGCGCAGCGCGTATGCCACTGCCGCGCCATGGTTGCCCGACGACGCCACGACAACTCCGCGCTGCAATTCAGCGGGCGTCAGTTGCAGCAGCTTGTTGAACGCGCCGCGCAGCTTGAAGGAACCGGTGTGCTGCCAGTTCTCCAGCTTGAGAAAGACCTGGTCATCGCCCATCCGGCTGAGCGCCAGCGACTCGTCCAGCGGCGTGCGCCGGACATAGGGTCGAATGCGTCGTCCGGCGTCGACAACCGCCTTCCTGAGTTCCTTATCCATGCTTCACCCCAATCCAATCAAACTCCGTCACGCCGGAGGCGATGACCTCCGGCTGTTTCGCTCCTCGTAACTTGCCCCTCAAATATCCTGATTCTGCGGCAACATCACCAAATCGCGGATCGTGACGTGCGGCGGGCGCGAGAGCATGAAGACCACCGCCTCCGCCACATCCTCCGAGGTGATGCTGGCGTGCTTCGCAACCATCTCGGCGATGCGCGCCGGCTCGGTGAAGCCCCACAGTTCGTTGGCGACCATGCCCGGTGCAACTGCCCCGACGCGGATGCCGTGCGGCGCAACCTGCCGACGCAGCGTGTGGACAAAGCCCTGGATGGCATGCTTCGACGCGCTGTAGACCGGCTCCCAGACGATGTCGACAAAGCCGGAGATCGAGCTGGTGACCAGGATGTCGCCCGATTTTTGCGCCATCATGTGCGGCAGCACCGCGTGCACTGAGCGCAACACGCCGTCGATGTTGACATCCATCAGATGCGCCCATGCGTCCGGGTCACCTTCAGCAACCTGACCGGGAATGTAGATGCCAGCGTTGGCAAAGAGCACATCGACGCGCCCAAACCGCACCACAGTCTGTTCCACCATCGCTGTGACCTGCGCACCCGATGTAATGTCGGTGGGAGCGACAAGCGTGTTTGCGCGTCCCAGTTCGTCAGCCAACGCCTCGAGCCGGTCGGTTGACCGCGCCGCCAGCGTCAGCTTGCACCCCTCCTGCGCCAACGCCCGCGCCGTCGCCGCCCCAATCCCAGAGCTGGCGCCGGTGATAATCACGACTTTTTCAGAAAGTTTCTGTCCCATCAGTTTCCTCCTTTGTGTGAGAGGGGGAGAGAGGGAGAAAGGGAAATTGAGAGACTGGAGATTGGGTGTTCCCTGCTCCCCTTCTCCTAATCTCCAATCTCCTGATCTCCAATCTCCTAATCTCCAGCCTTTTGCACTAAGACTTTATCAACGCGGCGTCCGTCCATGTCTACGACTTCAAGACGATAGCCGCCTACATCGATGTAGCTGCCAACGTCTGGAATCTGGCCCAGAAGCGACATGATCATGCCGCCGACAGTCTGGTATTCCAGTTCATCGCGCTGCGGCAGCGCAACCAGCCCGAACTGCTCTTGAAATGCATCGACCGACCATAAGCCGTTGACCAACCAGGAGCCATCCTCGCGCTGGACAACATCCGGCTCCTCGCCGATGCCGCTCAGGTCGACCGCGCCGAGAATTGCCTCGATCACGTCGCTGATGGTCACCAGCCCTTCAACGCTTCCGTATTCGTTGATGATCAGCGCAACCGGCGTGCGTGAAGCGCGCATCTGCTCGATCACATCGAGCGCCGACATGCTTTCGGGCAAAAAGAGTGCGGGTCTCGCCAGAGCGCGCAGATCAAGCGCCTGTCCTTGCAGTCGCTCGACGATCAAGTCGCGCACGTAGAGAATTCCGATCACGCGGTCGAGCGAACCTTCCGCCAGCGGGAAACGCGAGTGCGACGAGGTCAGCAGCAGATCGCGCACTTCCTCGACGCCCTGGTCGACATCGATCCAATCGATCTCGGTGTGCGGCGTCATGATTGCGGTGGCGCGGCGGTCGCTCAACCGAAAGACCTGGGTGACGATCTCTTCTTCGATCGGCTCGAAGACGCCCAACTGTGCGCCCTGTTGCAACATGATGCGCACTTCCTCGTCGGTGATCGCCGGCGCATCGCCGGGGCGCATACGCAGCAAACGCGCCAGCGCGCTGCTAGAGCGGTCGAGTAGCACGACCAGCGGGTGCGCCAGCTTCGACAGCAGCGCCAGCGTCGGCGCAACCAGGCTGGCGATCTCTTCGGGGCGGCTGAGCGCGACGCGTTTTGGGGTCAGTTCGGCGACGATCAGCGCCAGATAGGTCGTCCCCAGCACGACCAGAAAGATCGCAATCTGCGCTGCGTAGGGCGCCAGAACTGGTAAAAGGCGCAGAAGGTCGGCGAGCGGCGCGGCAAGCGTTGCGCCGCTGAAGACGCCGGTCAGGATGCCGATCGCGGTGATGCCGATTTGCACCGTCGAGAGAAAATCGCCTGGATTTTCCGCCAGCGCCAGCGCCTTTGCTGCGCCCGGCATACCCGCTGTCGCCATCGATTGCAGTCGCGGGCGCCGCGACGAGACGACCGCCATTTCCGCCATCGCCAGAAAGCCGTTTGTCAACAACAATAACAGCAGAACGCCGAGGTCGAACCACACCTGCATCATGTATGCAACCACCCGATCACAATTACGCCAACCCCACTGTCTTCAGTAAAAATGCAAACTCGAACGCCGTCTCGCGCAGAAAGTCATAGCGCCCCGAAGCGCCGCCATGCCCGGCCGCCATGTTCGTCTTGAGCAGCACAACGTTGTCATCAGTCTTGACGCGGCGCAGTTTCGCCACATACTTCGCCGGCTCCCAGTACGAGACGCGCGGATCATTCAGCCCTGCCGTCGCCAGGAGCGGCGGATAGCGGGTCGCCGCCAGGTTGTCGTAGGGCGAGTAGCTGCGCATGTACGCGTAAAAGTGTGCGTCGGCGGGATTGCCCCACTCTTCATATTCGATCACCGTCAACGGGATCGATGGGTCCATCATCGTCGTCACCACATCAACAAAAGGCACGCCTGCCACCACCCCTGCAAACAGGTCGGGGCGCAGGTTGGCGACCGCGCCCATCAACAGCCCGCCGGCGCTGCGCCCCATGATCGTCAGCCGATCCGGGCGCGTGTAGCCGTCGGCGATCAACTGCTCGGCGGCGGCGATGAAGTCAGTGAAGGTGTTCATCTTGTTGAGCAGCTTGCCGTTGCGATACCAGGTGCGGCCCAGCTCGCTGCCGCCGCGGATGTGCGCAATCGCAAAGACAAAGCCGCGCTCGATCAGGCTTAGCCGGTTGGCGCGGAACGATGGCTCCATACTGGCGCCATAGGAGCCGTAGCCGTAGAGCAGGCAGGGATGGCTGCCGTCGAGTTCGACGCCTTTGCGACAGATGAGCGAGATCGGAACCTGGATGCCGTCGGGCGCAGTCGCCCACACCCGCCGCGTCTCATAGTCGGCGGGGTCATAGTTGGCGATCTCGTCCTGCTTGAGCGCCTGCAGCGTGCGATCTTCCATATCATGGGCGTAGATCGTCGGCGGCGTCTTGAGCGAGGAGAAGCTTAACCGCAGCGTTGCCGTATCGAAGGTTGGATTTTCGTCCACGCTGACGGCATAGGTCTCTTCAGCAAACGCCACGACATGGCTGTCAACGATCTCCGGCTGTTCTGCCGCCAGGCGCGCTACACGCACCTGTTTGACGCCACCCATCCACTCCAGCACCACCAAATGGTCGCGGAAAAGGTCGATGCGGTCGATCAATACACCGGCGGATTCGGGCAGCAGCTCGCGCCAGTTCGCCATCTCTGCCGCTGCGACCGGGGCAATCATCACACGGAAATCCTCCGCTTGGTCATTGGTGTGAATGAAAAACCAGTCGCCGCGGTGGTCGATGCTGTACTCATGCCCCTGACGCCGCGGCTCGATCACGCGCAATGCGTGCGCCGGATCGTCGGCGTCGATGACATGCGCCTCATCGGTCGTGTTGCTGTGCAGGTGCACGACGATGAAGCGTTTGCTGCGCGTCTTGTAGAGCGAGACAAAAAAGCGTTCGTCGGTCTCGTGCAGCAGCCGCACGTCGGTGGACTGGCTGGCGCCCAACCGGTGGCGCCAGACCGAATCGGGGCGATGCGCTGCGTCGAGCGTCGTGTAGAAAAGGAACATGCCGTCGTTGCTCCACTCCAGCCCGTAGTAGACGCCCTCGATGCGATCCGCCAACAACTCGCCTGTGCGCAAGTCCTTGACGACAACCGTAAAAATCTCGGCGCCGCTGACATCGTATGCATACGCCAGCCGCGCATGGTCGGGGCTAACGGCGAACGCGCCGATCTTGCAGAAAGCATGCCCCTCCGCCAGCGCGTTGACATCAAGCAACACTTCCTCGGGCGCGTCCATGTCCCCCGCACGCCGGCAGTAGATCGGGTACTCCAGCCCTGCCACCGTGCGCTGATAATACCAGTGGCCGCCATCCGCCACCGGCGCCGTCATGTCGGTCTCACGGATGCGTTGGCGCATCTCCTGGAACAACTGCTCCTGCAGCGCTTCGGTGTCGCGCATGACCGCCGTCGTGTACTCGTTCTCGGTGGTCAGATGGGCGATCACCTCCGGGTCGGTGCGGTTGCGCATCCAGTAATAGTCGTCGATGCGGATGTCGCCGTGCGCCGTCAGCCGCGCCGGGCGCCGGGGCGGGGCTGGCGGAACGGCCGCCGATGAACCAAAGGACATGATTTACTCCTGCGTTTAATGGGTTGCGCGCTCTCTGCGCCAGCTTGACAAGAGCCGGTGGTGTGAAAGCGCCGGTTGTTCATTGCATCATACCGTCAACATAACCGATAGACAATTCGATCCAGGCAATGCAGAGGCATAAACAGGGGACGCGCAATCCTTGCTGAAAAATTATGGTGGACATTGTGATGTAAGCATGATACAATGAAAGATGCATATTTCTATGCATTGAAACGAATTGTTGCAGACTATTTGTTGGATGTTGCACGGCTGTTCTGCAATCCAGTTTAACAGACGGGGATCGCAGCGGATGCACGCATTCATTTTTAGCGTTTACCGCAATGCTACGACATCTCTACGTTTGCGAATCGCTTGTTCAATGATTTGAATCAGAAGTTCATCGTTACCGGTGTGCAACTTTCACGTCAATATGAATAGAGATTGTGACGCAACAGATCAAATTGTCAATAGAAGATGATGGAACGCACAGGGAAAAGGGGGTGATTGCGGGCAAGGTGGCATTCAAATAAGGGCATGGTATGCAACACACCTCAGAACAATCGGTGATTCGGAACATTTCCGGCTTTCACCCATGAAAGGTGAAACCAAGAAAGGAGTATCGAAGAGATGAGGCGCAGATTGATCGCATCCAGCGTGCGGGTTGGAACGATTGTGTTGGCGCTGGTGATCGTGTTGGCGGCCGTGATCGCGCCGGCAAGCGCAAAAGCTGCTCCCACCCAAAGCGCGTCGGAATCGATGACGGCAAGTTGGGGATGTATGGCATGGCATACGGTGCGCCGTGGAGAGAACCTGACCCGCATCTCACGCATGTACGGCGTCAGCGTCTGGCACATTGCACAGGTGAACGGCATTCACAATCCCAGCCTGATTTTTGTGGGCCAGGTGTTGTGCATTCCCAGCACCTACCATCCGCCCGGACCAGTGCCGCCGCGCCCGATTCCTCCGCCCCCGGTCTGGTGTGGACAGTTTTACACCGTGCAGCATGGGGACACCTTGAGCGGGATCGCGCGACGTTGCGGAACGACAGTGAACTCGCTAATATACTTGAACGGCATCTATAACCCGAACTATATTCGCGCCGGTCAGGTGTTGCGAATTTTCTGAAGTGACATCCAACTGAAACCAGGTTTGTTCCCCGGATTGGGCTTGGTTGTGGCGAACAGAGTTACAGCGGATGCAGACAGGAGCGGATTCGGTTTCCCCGGATAGAAACGCGAATCCGCTCCTGTCCGAACCCGTTGTAGCCCCATAGACTGACCTCATGGCGCCATAGAGTAGATCTAATTGAGACGTGGTCATAAATCATGCGGCCCTCAGAAGAGGCTTAATGCCGACGCCGACAGGTCTCTGATGTTGGATCTGGTAGAGCAAAACGACTTGATACAGCAAGACGGCGCCAAGCACGATA
>BOKO01000026.1 GCA_016861025.1 Chloroflexota bacterium | reverse complement strand
CTTGACTTGTGTCTTACACCCTCAGTCTAGCCCAGGAGGTTTCTTTTTTGCTACCCCATCAAACAACATGAGCTATCCCAAAATTCGGGATGACTCATGTTTCAGCTCAACATCACGCTTGTGGATTCTTCCTTGATTCGCTATTGTGAAACAGCCTGCTCAGCTTGCGCCTGTGCTTCCTGCAACACCGTTCTCACATCTTCGCCCTGGAGAACACGATCTTGCGCGCGTGTCCAGATGTCGGACAGTTCAAAGTAGTATGGCGAGCGGAACTCAAACTTGCCATACGGATAGTCGGCGAAGATGGTCGCAAGTCGCGCATCAGCTTGCGCATAGTACTCTGGCAGGGTCATGCCGTCGATGTTAGCTTTGCGCGCCTGAACGTAGCCAACCTTGTCCCACCATTCCTGTTGCTTGCTAGTAAGCAGATTGACGAATTCCCACGCCACCTTCTGTTTTTCCGGAGATGTTCTGCCACTCACAAACCATGCCCAGGCATACAGTGTTGTAACACGGTCCACGGCGTCGGCAAACTGTGGCAACGGCGCAGTATCCCAGTTGAGGTCTGGATTGATGTCGTTGAGTGGTTTGGCTGCCCACGGACCACCAATGATGATCGAAGTGCGATCGTTAGCCAAGTCATCAAGCAGGTTCTGATCGAGAGCCGGATCGATGGCCCCAATGGTGCGCAGGTTTTGGACATACTCCATGACCTTCACCATTGCTTCTTGTGTGAAGTCTGGCATGTCTGTTTCCGGGTTGATCAACTCACCACCTAGTTGACGCAGCATCGGTTCTTGCACCAGGACAGTCCAGATTGGCACCTGATAGGGCCACTCCATGCCGATCCGGGTCACCCTATCGCCATCCCGTCTGGTTAGTTTGGCGGCAATGTCGGCCAGTTCTTCCCAGGTGATCGGCGTATCCTTTGAGAGTGGCTCGATGCCCGCCTCGGCAAAGTCGTCCTTGTCATAGATTAGGCTGAATGTGTTGTACTCTGAGACGCCCCCAGTGTAGACTTTGCCATCGACGGTGAACGCATCCAACGAACCTGGCTCAAAAAGCGCTATGAACTCCTCCTGCGTCTGGACGCCAAATGCCGTCGGATCGACCGGCGCCACGATTCCGTTCCTGACAAGCTGCGGAATCATCCAGTCGCCCATCCAGAAGACATCTGGCCCAGTGCCCCCAGCAAAGGCAGTGAGCACTTTTTGTTCAAAGTTGCTGTGCGGCGCGTTGTCAAAGATGATTTTGACGTTTGGATGCGCAGCCTCAAACTCGGCGATGATCGCCTCGTTGACCGGGATCGACTGCGCGTGGTTGTGTGTCATGTAGAGCAGCTCGATGGTTCCACCGCTGGCGGCTGGGGCGGCGCTTCCGCCTGTGGGGGCGGCTGCGGGCATCGTGCACGCCGACAACAGTACGGCGACGCCATCAACTTCTTCGCCCGCTTTGGTTCTACATTGCATCAACCAGGAGATTGTGAGATGAAAACACGTTTCTACACGTTTTTTGCACTACTGATCGTCAGCGCCATGCTGTTGCTTCACCATCAGATGCGGTGTCTTTTTATTTCGATACCTTCCCTCCTTTCAAACCTCTACTTATCACCAATTTCAGGCCACCCCGCGACTATGCAGCGTATTCAGCCAGTGTTCCCTCCAATGCCAGCGTCGGCGCCCACGGTAGTTCACACCAGCCAGCCGCAGTCAGGGACAAAGTTTGGTTGTCCAAACGCACCGTGCTGCCTGGCGGCAACCGCAGCCGCAACGCCGTGGGTTTGCGCGGCCACGCCATGTCGCATGAGATCCGCAGGTCAAAGCCGCGTGCGGCGCCGATCTCCAACTTGAGCGAGACAGGGCCGAAGCGCGTGGGCGTCTTCTCCAGTTCAGCAACTGCACCAGGATAGATCCAGTTTTCTGGGAGACCTGGGAGCAGTTCCAGCGTCTCGCCGCGCTCGAAGACGAGCAGGTGACGCACCAAGCGGATGAATTCAGCCGACGCCCAGTTGTGCGGCATGTCACCGATCAACTGTCCGTTGTGCGAGCTTTTCAGCGACTGTTCTTCGCGCCAGACGCGCGTTGGGGCTGCGTGATTGGCGAAGGCGTATAGATAATCCACTGCCTTGTCAGGTCGCCCGGCGTAGAGCCAGACATGTGCTGCAAATGAGGCGTGGTAGTTCCACACCGCGCGATAGGGCAGCCAGCCAGTAGTTGCCGGGATGCCCTCTTCGTCATCAATCAGATCGGTCAAATGCAGCAAGTTCTGCACGATTGGGTCATCGGGTGCAAAGACCTCGCCGGGCCAAATCGTCTGGCAAAGCGCCCACGTTGCCGACTCCGGCTGCAGTTCATCCTGTCGCTGTACTTCCTCTGGATAGCCGGGAATCCAGTGATGGAGTCCGCTATCGTCATAGATTGGAGGCATATAAGGCGTGCCATCGGGCAGATATTTCTGGTGCTTCTGCACATGGGCGCGGAAGTTTGCCAGCAGCGTTGTATAGTCATAACGCAGTCGGGCTGCGTCATCAGTGTAGCCCAGGCGTTCTGCCGCTTCGGTGGCGGACTTCAGTCCGAAGAGTATCCACACTGGCGTCGTATATTCCCCGCGCTCGCCACCGACGCCGCCATCCCCAAACGCCGCCGGCGCCAGTCCATGATTGGGCTCGTCCTCTGGCAATGCATCCGCCTGGGCGCGCAGTCCCTCGATATAGGCAACGGCATTGCGAATCGTCGGCCACAATTCCTCCAGGTGGTCATCCTGACCAGTCAACTCCATCTGCCGGATAATTGTGGCGATCGCAATGCCGCTTTCCTTGGTGTGGAAGGGCATCCGCGCAATGGAACCATCGGGATGGACATGCTTGAGCAAGGTGCTGACTCCCCCCAATGCATCGTCGCCGTAGCCAAGATATTGCGCTGCTTCGAGGAAGAAATGTCCATCGACCACCCACAGCCCGCGATAACAGGTTGGCCCGACCTGAAAAACAGGTAGACCGTCTTTGATCTCACGCGCCTGGAGGATGTTGCGCGCCAGCGCCACGAGCATATCCATCACTGCCGGATCGGGGACGCGGAATGTGTTGCGCAATAACGGAAACTCTGTCCAGAAGCGCTGAACCTCAGCCAGCGCCTGCTGCGCCCAGGCGTAATCCAGCCCTGCGGTCTCCTGGTGATTGAGCGGCAGAATGATCGCCCCGCTGATCGCAGCGCCGCCCTTGACGATGCGCAGCTCTGTCCCCAGACTGCCCACATGCCGGAAGCCGGTGGGATGGATGTGCACCAGGCGCTGCGGCGACGAAACCAACACGACGTCGCCCGGTGCGGGGTCCTCTTCGTTCTCAACGTGATAGACGCTGATTGCGCGCCAGAATTCGGGTGGTGTGAAGGTGGCGAGCGGCGCCGCAAAGATTGTTCGCGCCGGCGCCACCGAGCGCCCGGTGAAAACAACGCCTTGCTCGGTGAGGTCGAGATGCAGGCCGGTGAGGATTTCATCAACATCGTCGTTGACGCGAATCTCCCACAACACTACATCAGTGCGGCGACCAGCAGCATCCTGATGCGCAAAGGTGCGCAACTCCAGCACCGCCGTCGGATAGCTCTGCGTTGTGATCACCACTGGCACGCGCGCGCTCTCCGTGCGCTGTGTGACGCTTACTGGCTTATCCGCCGAGATCAGACTAAACTCGATCACGCGCTTGAAATGCCAGCTAAAGAAGATCAACGGATCAAAGCCATACAGCAGCGCGCCGGATTCACTCACCAATGATTTGTACGGGTCATCGGGATAGCAGATGTTGGTCCAACTGACGGGTGGCGCATAGCGAAAGTCTATTGTGCGCTGTGAATTCATCCTAAGAGACCTCCAAAGCAACCAATCGTGAAGCATGAACAGTCAATGGTGAAACAACAGTTGCCGCACCATTGCCGATTGTCTAATCACCCAATCCCACCATCTCCACTGTATACGTGTTTCGGCTGATCTCACTGCCTTGCAGATGCACCGTAAGTTCCAACGCGTAGGCGCCCACGGGCAGATCAGAGGGCAATTCAAGCGTCACCGTCCCCAACGCCGCCACGCAGTCGGCGGCAATGGTCGGCAGGTCGCGTACAACTGCCGCAGCCGTGGTAGCGCCGCGCCGCAGGGCGACGGTGAGCCGGCAGCCCTCCAGTGAGATGTGGCGATCATTCACCAGCCAGCAGGCAACCTGGAAGGGCCGATCATGGCTGCCCATGTCGCGACCGATCAGCACCTTGTTGCGGCTGATCTCGGCGATCGGCAGCACCGGCTGATAGACCTGCTGCAAGGTGTGGTAGCCCTGTTTGGGCACACGGGCATAGGAGAGCACCGACCAGGTGATCGAGGGCCAGCAATCCATGAACATGAACTGAAAGAGACCGCCGATCTTCGTGTATTTGTGGCGTCGATAGTGCTCGATGGCGAACTTTAGCAGGTCAGCCTGATAGCGTTGCGAATTGGCAACGAACGCTTCTAACGACTCGCCCAGCTCGATGCCAGCAACGTGAAAGGTCTGGTCGTATTGGAAGTCGTGGTAAGCCAGTCCTCTCCAGTCGGGCGGCCATTGGTCACCGCCACGCATCTGCCTCACCTCAGCCGCCGAGGGCAGCGCCTGCGCACCAAACTCAGTCAGGATGGGTGTTCCAGGCAACGTCAGATAGTCACGTATATGTCCGATGTACCAGCCAGGGTAGGCATGTTCGGTGAACTCAGAGGTGGCGCGTACGTAGCGCGAGGAGTCACACTGCGCAGCGGCCTGCGCCAGCACCGGGTTCAGGATCACCTTGTTGTGGAAAGAGGACTCGTTCTGTGTGCACCACAGCGCAATGCAGGCGTGGTTGTAGAGATGATTGACCATCGCCTGGACCTGGCGCACCGCTTCCTGTGTGAAGCGTGGATCGGTGGTGTACGCCCACTGCAGCGCAAAGTCTTGCCAGACGACGATGCCGGCGCGGTCGCACGCGGCGTAAAACTCGTCGCGGTTGATGTGGACGCAGACGCGCACGCCGTTGATGTACGCAGCTTTGAGCAGATCGATGTCACGGGCGATCATTGCTGCGTCGTACTCGCCCAGCCACAACGTCGGGATCACGTTTGTGCCGCGCACGAAGAAGCGGCGCCCGTTGATCGTCCAGTCTCCGGTGTGTGGATCGAGGTTAATCTGACGAATGCCGAACGCGGTTTCCCAGCGCCCCGCCCCCAGCTCGACCGCCAGTGTGTACAGATAGGGTGTCCCGATATCCCAGGGCCACCAAAGTTGAGGGTCAGCCACGTGCAGGACCACTACGTGGTGGCTGCATCCGCGCGTTACCGGCAGATTCTCTGTCACTGCATGATCATCCAATGCCACCCGCAGCGGAAGGTCATCGGTCTGGGTGCTGTCGACGTCAAATTCAACGCGCACGATCGCTTGCAGACCGCTGGTATGCTCATCAGCCGCGTTGAAGAAGGAATCCGACGCCTCTTTCGGGGTGAGCGTGGCGGCGGCGCGCACGTTGGTTACAAAGGCGGCCGGTCGCACTTCGACGTAAACATTGCCCCAGATGCCGCCGGAGTTCTGCTCCTGACCCGTCGCGGGGTCCCAACTACCTGGGCGTGCGTCCCAGTGGTTGAGAATGCCTTTGATCACCCATTTATGATCGGGCCAGACCGCGCCTGGCTCCTCCAGCGGGCAATCGACATCGACCTGGAGTTGGTTCTCGCCGCTGCGCAGGATGTCGGTGATCTCGAACTCGAATGGCTCAAAGTAGCCAGCGTGCCTGCCCAGACGCTGCTCGTTCAACGTCACGTCAGCGAAGTAATCCACCCCACGAAAGACGAGGAAAGCGCGTTCGCTTGGGGACAAAGCGGGGGCAACGAATGTGCGGGTGAAACGCACACGACCGTCGAAGCTCTCCAGTCCGCGTTTCTGCCAGTTCATCGGCAACAGCATCTCGCCCGCTGGCGGCAGATTCGCCACTTGCTCAGAGATGGTGCCATCGGCATGTAAAGTTGTCCAGGCTAGTGGTTGGTAACGCCAGACGCCGTTGAGGTCAATAAGTTTGCCCATTTGGTTCTTTTGCTCCTCATCGTATGATTCGTGATGGCTTAACCTTGATTGCCATTTCGCGGTGTTTCTCAAGCTTATTGGCACCTAATAGTGCAGAAAGTCACGTTCGGCGTGTCCCACATTGCGCGACTTCCCCGCAGTGTAGACAAATAGCTGGCCGATCTTGGTGCGCAGATCCATCACAACAGCTCCCTGTGGGTGGATAGGTGCCCACGCACCACTGCATCGACGATGACGCCGCTTGCCTGGAGCGCCAGCAAGCACGCGCCAATCACCGGTGGCAGCTCCGGCATGATGATGCGCGCCTGCGGCAGCATCTCCGCCAACGCCGCATGGAAGGGTGTCAGCACCACCTCGCCGGCGCGCCAGAGGCCGCCGGTCAGCGTCACTTCGCACGGCGCATCAGCCCAGCCCAGGTTGTGGGCAACGGCCTTCACCATCAGCGCCATCTCATGCACGCCCTGGCGGATCAGCTCCAGCGCCAGCATGTCGCCGTCCGCTGCGGCTTCCATCACCAGCGGTGCAAAGCCGGCGATCTCCGCCTTGCTGATGCCCTGGGTGTAGAGGCGCTGATGCAACTCCGCCACATCCTCGATTCCTAGCCGACGCATCACCGGTGTATAGAGCGCGGTCCGCCAGCGTCCGTCGCCTGCGCCGGCTGCCAGGCGAATGGCGTTCCAGCCAAACCAGTAGCTGCTGCCCTCGTCCGAGATGAGATGTCCCCAGCCGCCAGCCTGCCAGCGTTTGCCGGCTGCGTTCATGCCGAAGCAGGAAGAGCCGGTGCCGGCGATCAGCGCAATGCCGGGCCGTCCCGACAGCCCGCCCGCCAGCGCGATGCGGATGTCGTGATCGACGTGGATGGCGTCGCCAAGCTGCAGGCGTTGCGCCACCTTGCGCACAATGTCCCGATCCGCCTCCGAGACGACGCCCGCCATGCCCAAGAAGACGGCGGCAAAGGGAACGTCAGATAAGCCAGCATTGGTGCGCGCCGCCGCCACCGCCGCGCCGATGCTCACGGTTGCGGCATCGGCGCCCACGCTGTCGATGCCAGACGCACCGCCCAGCCCCATGCCAAGCACACGCCCGCTTTCGTCGCAGATGGCGGCTTGCGTCTTGGTGCCGCCGCCGTCGATGCCCAGGAAATAGCGCGCCATCTTACGCCACCACTCCTTCCACCCATTCGTTGCGCGGCTTCACAAACGCCTTGACGACGTGAATCTCGCTGCCATCCTCGCTGGTCAGCCGATAGGAACCCGCCGCCGCCGGCACGACAAAGGTCTCGGCGTAGTGGAAGCGCTGGCGCGCACCGTTGGCGGTCTCTAGCAAGACAGACTTGCCCTCGACCAGGCTCATCACGTGGCAGGAGCCGCCGGTCTGCACCTCGACGCTGCCGGTCAGCCGGTAGCGGTGCACGTCGTAGAAATGGTTGCGATGCGTGGGCTGATGGATGAGTTCCCAACCGGGGCCGCTCGCCAGAACGTAGGGTTTTGAGATGAACTCCGCCTGAATGCGCTCACCCTTGCGGTCGAAGTAGAGGTTCTCGAACGCGCGGTCGATGTTGAGCGGGCGCGGGCGGCCGTCCAGATCGAGGCGCATCCAGTCGTACATCTTGAAGGTGAAGATGTAGGGCGTGGCGCTGATCTCCAACACCAGGTTGTCAACGCCCGAACAGTGGATCGTGCCGTTCGGAATGAGAAAGAGATCGTGTTTGCGCGCCGGATGTGACTGCACAAAACGCTCGACATCAACCGGCGTAGCGTGCTGGAAACTCTCCTCCAGCGCCGCGCGAAAGGCGGATGGATCGATGTCATCCTGAAAACCCAGGTAACAGCGCGCGGTGGGACCTGCCTCCAGAATGTAATAAGTCTCGTCCTGCGTAAAGACCTCGCCAAAGTGCTGGCGGATGTAGGCGGGACGCGGATGACACTGCACCGACAGGTTGCCGCCCGCAAAGGTGTCAAGAAAGTCGAAACGAATTGGGAACTCGTAGCCAAACGCGTCAGCGCTCTCGCCGATGATGGCGTATGGGTCACGATGCATCAGGAAGTCGAAGGCGACCTCCAGCAACCAGCCGTCGCTGCTGAAGACAAGCCCATTCTCCGGCACGATCAGCTCGAACGACCAGGCGTAGTTGGGCACATCCTGCGCCAGTTGCGGCATGTGTTGGCGAATCCACTGCCCGCCCCATGGCCCCGGCTCGAACCAGGGGCGCACGCGGAAGCAGTTGGTGGCAAGCTGCGTCAGCCCGTCGCGCAACGCATCGCCGCGTGCAAAAGTGATGGCGTCCGGACGTTGGCCGTCCACGATCCAGTCGATGCGATGGTGCAGCGCCAGCTTGTGCCGATTCGCTGCGAGCCAGTCCACGAAGTAGCTGCGCTTGTAGGCAGGCTTGGGATCAAGTGGCTGCACCGCTCCCAGACAGGTCACACTGCCGGCGCGCTGACGAAACTGAATCTCATTCTTAGGAACATCGATATAGACCAGCACGCCGTCCCAACCGGTCAGCGCCGCGCCGCAGCCATAGACGATGTTCAGCATCGCCGCCGGGTCAGGTCGGATCAACTGTAAGGCAGATGCATCGAAGAAGTCCGCCAGTTCGCCGCTGAAGCGATAGCCGAAGATCGGATCGTCGCCGCCCAGGAACGGGGCGATCAGCGCATCGATAGCGGCGGTGGGTTTCATGGCGGCGGCGACCTCGATCCAGTGCGTGCTCACACCCAATGTCTTCAGCGATGCTTCGAGACGTTCACGAAAATCTGCCCACAGCACGCCAGGAAAGCCGTCGATCATCACTCGCCCGGCATCCGCCAGCCGCTGCGCCAGCGCGTCGAAGCCGGCTTCGATCTGTCCTGATCCCAGGTCGTGCGCCGGGTAGATGTTGTACTGCCCCTCAACCAGCTCCTGACCGGTCTCAGCGACGTGGGCAGGCATCAGATATTGTGTGGTCTTGCGCCAGGGTTTCGGCAATGTCATTCGCCCTGCTCCGGTCGTTGAAAATCGTCCTCGTAACGAGTGATGTCCGCCTGCTGCCAGTTGCCAAAAGCGACTTCCAGCACACGCACGGCGGGGCCGCGGCTGGCGAGGCGGTGTCTGGTGTTGGCGGGAATCCAGATTTCGTCGCCAGCGTGCGGGTGGAGAATCTCCTCCCCGACTTGCACTTCACAACCCTCGTCGAGCACAATCCACAGTTCGGCGCGACCGGTGTGCGCCTGCAAACTGAGGCGCATCCCCGGTTGCACGGTCATCAGGCTGACTGTCACTTCCTGGTTGAAGGCGTACTGCCTGAACGAACCCCACGGACGCTCCATGAAGTTGACTGACGGCTTGCTCGCCGGGATCGGTTTGGTGACGTAGTTGGTCATGCAGAAACTCCTTTCATCTCTGCCAGAAAGTCGTTCCGTTCCATCACCGCAGGCGCGCCGTCCCGTTCGACCACGACGAGCCGAAAGTTGCGTTTGGCGACGGCGTCATAGTCGTGACCGGCGGCGCTGGAAAGCACGCCCCAATAAACCAATGGTTCGTCGCCGATGTTGATGGTGCGATGCGCAGTGTAGCCAGGCACGTAGACGACGCTGTTCGCCATGAACTCCACGGCGCGGCACTCACTCGTGCGTTCATCCTGCAGCAGCATCATGCCGCGCCCGCGCAGCCCGATGTAGACCTCAGCGGCCGGGCGCCAGGCGTGAATATGCCCTTTGGTCATAAAGTACTCGCGACCGACTCTGCCCGGCATCAAAATGCCGATTCCGTAGTGAATGTCGCCCTCGCCGTTATGATCCTCAATCTGAGTCACGCTGTAGAGCAGTGGGTTCGATGGCAGCAGTTCCTGACATGCCGGCTGATCGGCGAAGATGCTCTGTACATCACGCAAATACCGTATGGTCGGCTGACGACCGGAAACAATCGCCGTAACTGGATCAAATCGCAATGCGGCTTGTATGGCTGGGTGAAATGAGTCCCCCATATATTGATGCGGCTTTCTTTTTAACAGCGCTTTGCTATTTTGTTGGAGAAACTACCACACTTAGCATATCAGAAACAACAAGACATGTCAATATAAATAATTTATTATCAATATATAACAAGATAAAACACTTTCGTGCGCAAAGGATTTCTGTTTATCTGAACTGCATCCCTGTTTGCCTATTGACATTCTCACTGCATGATGTTATATCTTGATAGACGCTGCTTACAAGACAACGCCACCCACTTCTCGGAGAGCAACATGCACAAATTACCTGCCGAATTACGTAGAGAGCAGATCGTTGCCATTGTTCAAGAGCAGACAAATGTGAGCGCTGAAATGTTGAGTGAACATTTTGGCGTATCGTTGATGACAGTCTGGCGTGACTTGACGGCGTTGGAGGAAGAGTCGCGCATCCGGCGTGTGCGCGGTGGGGCGGCGCGCATCGACAGTCGCGCCGATGCTGAGCCACTCTATGACAGCAAACGCGTGCTCAACCCGACTGCTAAAGAGCGCATTGCGCGCTATGCGGCCGAGCACTTTATTCAAAACGGCGATATTCTCTTCATGGAGGCGGGCACAACGGTGGCGGCTATGGCAAAATATCTCGTCAGCTATCAGCAGCTCACCGTAATCGGCAACGGATTAGGCACAATGAACGAACTGGCGCGGCTCACGCCGGCGATCAACGTTTACTGCTGCGGAGGGATGCTGCGCCCGATCGCCTACACCTTTGTCGGGCCGCAGGCGGAAGAGTACTTCCGCGCCGTCAACGCCACGACCTGCTTCCTAAGCGCCACCGGCATCACCCTCACCGAAGGCATCACCGACGTGAGTCTGCTCGAAATCCAGGTCAAGCGCGCCATGGCTGCCAGCGCCGACCGCGTGATCTTCCTGATGGACAGCAGCAAGTTCGGCGTGCGTTCGCTGGCGCGCATCGTGCCGATGTCGGATGTGGATGTGCTGATCACGGACAGTGACGCACCGCCCGCATTCGTAGAGGCGTTGCGCTCGCAGGTGGATGAAGTTTACCTTGTATGAAACTGCATACCGTTCCTCATTTTCACCCAAAGGAGATAGTCACATGTCCGACCTCAAAGCGCAATTCGAGCAGGCGTCACGCGAGTCAACCGAGCTGCCTTCCCGCCCAGACAACCAGACGCTGCTGCAACTCTATGCGCTCTACAAACAGGCAACCGTCGGCGATGTCAACACCAAGCGCCCCGGCATGACCGATTTCGTCGGTCGCGCCAAGTGGGACGCCTGGGAAAAGCTCAAAGGCACAACAGTCGAAGATGCCATGCAGGCCTACATTGACCTGGTCAAAAAGTTGAAGGGGTAATAGGGAGATTAGGAGATTGGAGATTGAGACGTAATCGCTCTGCGAGCCTCCCAATCTCTAATCTCCAGTCTCCAATCTCCTAATCTCATATCAACATCCTCTCCTTCATCGCCAGATAGCGGTTGATCACTGCTACGCTCAATTCGTCGGCGGGGACGTCGAGGGTCTGCGCGCCCTGGCGACGCAACTGATCGAGGGTGAGGCGTCGATCGGCAAGCACGCGTTCGGCGACGGTGCGTTCGTAGAGCGTGCCGCTGTCGATGATCGGCTGTGTGGCGAGGCGATTGACCGTAGGATCGGCGACCGTGACGAGCAGCGGCAAATGCTGGCGTCGCAGCCGCCCTATCTGCGCCACGAGCGCATCGGTGCTGATGCTGCCGGTCAGGTCGGTGAAAATGAGCGCCAGCCCACGCTTATGTGAGCGGGCGGCAAACTCGCTGAACGCCGCGCCGTAATCTGGCTCGACCCGCTCTCCCTGTACGGCGTACAGTTGCTCCAGCACCCGATGAAACTGAATTTTACCGCTGCGCGGCGCAATGTACGTCAGCACACGGTCGGCAAAAGTGAGCAAGCCGACGCGGTCGCCTTTTTGCGTCGCCACATAAGTCAGCAGCAGAACGGCGTTGATCGCGTAGTCCATCTTCGCCACATCGCCCACCGGCGCGCGCATCATGCGCCCTACATCCAGCAGCACGTAGATGTTTTGGCTGCGCTCGGTCTCGTATTCCACGCTGATCGGCTTGCCGCGCCGCGCCGTCGCCTTCCAGTTGATGCGCCGATACTCGTCGTCGGGCGTGTAGTCGCGCAGCCGCTCGAATTCATTGCCGGCGCCGCGCAGCCGCGTCGAACGCAGCCCCAGCTCCCACAGCCGATTGCGCCGCATCAGCAGATCGTATTTGTGCACATCGACGAGATTGGGATAAACCTTGACCGGCGCCGCCGCCTCGAAGCGCGCCTGCCGACGAAGCAGCCCCAACGGCGACTGCCAGCGTAGAAAGAGATCGCCGAACGTATAGTCGCCGCGACGCGGGGGCCAGACATGATAGCTGACTTCGGCGGGGGCGCCTGGCTGCACAGATGCAGTCAACAGCGGCGCATCACGGTCAAGATGAAAAGTAGGGGGCGGCGTGTCGCGCAGCCAGATCATGACGGCGCGCTTGCTGCCGCGCGCCAACAACTCGACCTGCACCGCAATGCGATTCTGCGCCGCCAGCGAAAGCCGGGCCTCATGCCGCCGCGCCAGCGTCCAATCGTGTGCAGTGGGCGTCAACCGTGCGTCCACGATCAATGCTGCCGTCGCCACCAGCAACCAGCCAGCCGCCGCCCAGATCGCCGGCGGAATCCACGCCGAGAGCGCGATCAACGGCGCCGCTGCTATCACCACGAGCAAGCCGCGCACGGTCAACTGCATCTCACTCGCTCCATTTCCGTCGCTTCTGAATGGCCTGTTCGCCGCGGCGAGTCAGCGCCAACATGACGCCGCCATGCTCTAGAGTGCGCCGCTCGATCAGCCCCTCAGCAATCAGGCTGTCGAGTAGTTGGTCGATGTTGTGTTCGCTGCGCATGTACAGTGCGCCAAAAGTGGGCGCCTGTTGCGCGCGCTCGGACGCATCCAACGCGCCATGCAGCAGCCGAACCAGGTTGCGCCGTCCCCAACGTTGCTCCGCCAGCGTCTGCAAGATGACAAGAATGTGCGCATCGCTCTTCAGACTTACGCTATCCGACGCTAATGAAAATGGATCGCCGCAGTTGTCGCAGACGCCGCAGCGTCTGCGCTGCATGCCGCCCAGATGATCCGCTAGAAAACCGTGACGGCAGGCGCGCGTTCGCGCATAACGCGCCACGTCGGCCACACGCTGTTCTTCCGCGGCCACGCGCTCTTGCAGCAGGCGTTCCAGGCGCGCATCCGGCTGTGTGGGCGCGCTCTGCAACTCAACAAATGGCTGGCGATCCTCGAAGTGTACGGCAAGATAGCGCGCCTCCTGCCAGGCGTACAGCCAGCGCTCCAGCAGCGCCGGCGCAAGCCCGACCGCAGCAGCCAACGAGAGAAAATCCGCCGTTACAGCTGCGCCCGGCTCAAGCCGGCAGCAACGCACAAACTGCATGAAGGTTGCATCCTCTGCGCCGCGCATCTGATGCGGGAGATGCAGCGTCACAGCGCGCGGCGCATCATAGGAGCGACGAAGCAGTCCGGCCTCCTCGAGCAGGCTCAAGCCAACGCGAGCATTGGTTTCGTCGCCAATGGCAACCGCCATCTCTGCCAGCGGAACAATTCCGCTGCTTTGCTCACCCAGGCTGCGTCGCACCTGCCGATAAAGAGCGCGCAACGAAGTTAGCGTCAATGGTGAACGCCGGACAAGCCGAAGTTGCCGCGTCTCATCATGATCGGCGTAGAGCAGGATGCAGTGCGCCGCCGCGCCATCGCGTCCGGCGCGCCCGATTTCCTGATAATAACTTTCGAGAGAAGTGGGCAGCCCATCGTGCACGATGAAGCGGATGTCGGCTTTGTCGATGCCCATGCCAAAGGCGACGGTGGCGACGACGATCGGCGTCTCGCCGCGCATAAAACGATCCTGCACCTCGGCGCGATTCTCCATCCCGGCATGGTAGGGCAGGGCGGAGACGCCTTGCTGGCGCAGGATTGTCGCCAGCTCCTCGCAGCGTCGCCTAGATTTCGCATAGATAATGCCGCTGCCAGACAGCGAGGTCATCAGTCTCAACAACAGGGCGGTTCGTTCATCGTCGTCGCGCACACGAAATACGCGCAAATGCAGATTCTGTCGGAAGACGTCGCCGACCAATACGCGCATTGCGCCCGCGTTGCCCAGCAGCTGCCGTTCGATGTCGGCGCGCACTTTGGGTGGCGCAGTCGCCGTCATTGCCAGCAGCGGCGGCGCACCCAGGTCGTGGTGAACCTGGCGTAGATGTAGATAATCCGGGCGAAAGTCGTGCCCCCACACCGACACGCAGTGCGCTTCGTCGACAACCAGCCGCGCAACGCCGATGCGCGCCAGCGCCTCAACAAACGAAGATTGACGTAATCTTTCAGGGGCGACATACAACAGACGAATCTGACCGGTGGAGAGGCGATGCATCGCCCGACGCAGACCGTCGCCGCCGATCAAGCTGTTGAGCGCCAACGCCTGTGGACGCAAACGGGCGGGCAGGCTATCGACCTGGTCTTTCATCAGAGCAATCAACGGCGAGACGACCAGGGTCAGGCCACGTTCATCAAGGAATGCGGGAAGCTGGTAGCACAATGACTTGCCGGCGCCGGTTGGGAGAATCGCCAGCAGATGCTCGCCGCGGCGCACACAGGTCAACACCTCGGCTTGCCCAGGCAGCAATGTATCAAAACCAAAGAGCGAACGAGCCGCATTCACCAGATCGCGTCGCTCAGTTTCGGTCATTGCAACCCCGGACGCCGCAGGAGATGCGGCCGGAAGCAAACGGAATCGGCGAAGCAGCGAGAGCATCATCGCTGCATTATACGACAGCGATGCAATTTAGCCCGACAACGCCAGCGCCTTGTCAAGCGATGAAGCCTGCATTGGCTCCGGTTCGCTGCGCCGCAGCCAGTCGCCGCCGGTGAATGACCAGCCAAACTCCCAGGCGTAGTCAGGTGCGTTCGACGCCGGTGCAGAGGACCACCGTTGTGGTGCAGCCAAAGGAGCGCCCGCCGTGTGAAGAAGTTGGTTCGATTCGGTGTTGTAGCGCTTCAAACGGAACATGGACAGCCTCAATCGGTTATCGTTTTTTACTGGCGCCAATAGCGTAATTAAATGACTCTTTTATTGAGCAAACACTGCGATCCCACTATATTCGCATAGCCAGCAGTTCAGGTCCACCCGTTGGTGCAAGCCGTCGTGGATTTGCTTGAACCCGTCTTTCATCATAGCCACAACGCTTATCGAGGGTTGGACATCGAGCGGTCGCAATTCAGACCAAATCCTGCGCAAACCTGACGCTCTGCGCAGGCGCCGGCTCAGGACGCGAGTGAACAAGTGAATGCGTCTGCTTTCCACCCTATTTCAACCATACGTTATGTCACATTACTGTGATGATTCATAGATATTTTTCATGATTTCTTGTTGACAATCAGATGTAGTTGTGTTTTAATTAGCTTAATTAAAAATTTGGAGAAGAATATGACTGCCATTGTCCACAAATCAGACTCAAATAAGACTGCCTCGCCTGGAACATCGTTGGCTGTGTCGTCGCCCTTCGACGCCTCTTTGCTGGCGGGCCAACTGGCGCCTTCCAGCATCGCCATGTATCAGCGCGACTTTGCCGCCTATGCCGCATTTGCCGGCAGCGTCACCGCCCTGCTTGACGCAGCCACCCTGGCGCGCTGGCGCACACACCTGGCGCAGGAGACCGACATGAGTCCAAACACCATCAATCGCATGTTGAGCGCAGTCAAACGGCTGATGCGCGAAGCCGCAGTCCAGGGCTATGTCACGCACGAGGTTGCGGCGGCGTTTGACGCCATCTCCGGCGTTAAGGCGGCGGCGCTCAAGGAGCGCATCAAAAGCAATGCGCGCGTTCGTATCGAGCCTGTTGCTATGCGAACCATGTGCGACGCGCCCGTCGCCGAACGGCTGATCGGGCTGCGCGACGCCGCTCTATTGGCGACGCTGGCGAGCAGCGGTCTGCGCGTAAGCGAAGCGGCGACGTTGAAGCGCCAGCATATTCGCGCTAAGGGCAGCGGCTACATCATGCTGGTGCGCGGCAAAAATGACATCGAATTCCGCGAGGCGCCGTTGAGCCGTGAGGCGCACAGTCACATCCACGCATGGCTGGCTGAACGCCCGGTCGAGAGCGAATATATCTTCACGGCGTTCGATGGCCGCGGCGAACGCGTCTCGGCGCGCCCGATGTCCGCTGTGGCGATCTGGCGCGTGGTGCGGAAATATGCGAACGCAGCGGGGCTGGACGCCGTCAAACCACACGATTTTCGCCGCTTTGTCGGGACGCAACTGGCGCGCACCAATTTGCGCCATGCCCAGAAGGCGCTCGGTCACAAGCGACTGGAAACAACCGCACGGCACTATATCCTCGATGAATTGGAAGCGGGTCTTACCGACGATTTGTATTGAGAGAATGGTTTATTAAGATATTTTTGAAGCAGAGCACAGTGAATTTCTATTGGGTTGCACCACCGATGCGCGTTTCCCGCACAATCTCATGCCGGGTATAATTGTCGATATGGTGGAATGGCTCGCCTATCTCGATTTCGCCGTGTCGTTGGCTGCCGAGTGCAGCGACTTTGCCGTTTCCCAATTTCGGCTGCATCCGGCGCAACGCAAACGCGACGGCACACTGGTGACGGCAACCGACGTGGCGATCGACCGCATGATCTCCCAGCGTTTGAGCGCCGCCTTTCCTCACCACCGCGTGCTCAGCGAGGAGCAAATCACCGCTTACGACGCCGGCACCGAGTTCACCTGGGTGATCGATCCGATCGACGGCACGACCAACTTTGCACGCGGGCTGCCGATCTGGGGCGTCAGCATCGCCCTGCTGCACGACGGCTTGCCGGTGGTCGGCGTGGTCGATTTTCCGCTGACGCAGGAGCGCTTCTCGGCGACGGCGGGCGGCGGCGCCTGGCGCAGCGGCGTACGCATCCAGAGCTATGATGGCGAGCACACCGACGATCAGCAATTGCTGATGAAGTGCACACGCACCGATCAGCGAATGCAGATGCGCACGCCGCTCAAAAGTCGCGTCTGTGGCAGCGCCGCCTATCACCTCTGCAAAGTCGCCGATGGCACAGCGTTGATCGGGGTCGAAGCGACGCCCAAGGTGTGGGATCTCGCCGCCGCCTGGCTGATCCTGATCGAGGCGGGCGCTGTGATTACGACCTGGCGGCAGGAGCCAGTCTTTCCGCTTGCCGCAATCAGCAAAGAATATGTTGCGGCGGCGACGCCGGTGATTGCAGCCGCCAATCAGGCGATCCTGCGCGAATTCATCAAGGGCGTCACCATCAAGAGCGCGTCATGAACGATTCATCAACACGTACGATGATCTACAAGCGCACCGAAAGCGGCGCCGAATATGCGCTTGGATACATCGACGGCGAAGGGCGCATCTGCCGGCTGCGATGGGACGAGGGCATCCCGGTTGGGCGGGTGACGGCGGATGGCCGCGTTTTTCGCAAGACGGCGCACGACGAGCGCGAGCTGGGTGCGTTCACTGCCGACGGCGCTGTGCGCAGCCACGGGCTGTTCGAGGGCGGCGAACTTGGTTGGGTCGATCCCGATGGCGTTGTCAATCGCGGTGGGCTGATCCTGGGTGAGGAGGAGGTCGGGCGCGTCGAGGGGCCAGCCCAGGCTGCTGCGGCGGCGGCGCTGCTGCTGCTCTTCCTGCCCGACGAGGCGGAGCAGAATCGGAGAAGTCAATAGCACGCTGATTACGCGGATTGAGCGGATCAGCGCGGATCAAAAACCATCCGTGAACATCCGCCCAATCCGCGTTCCATTGATCACACAATGAGCGAACGACCGACTGCTGAGTTCTATATAGAAACGCCGCGTCTGCGCTTTTTCTGTCGCAGCAGCGGCGCCGATGACGGAATTCCGCTGCTGCTGTTGCACGGCAGCTATGGCACGAGCCGTTGGTGGACGCGCTTTTTCGGCGCGCTGCCCGAAGAAGTGTACGCCATTGCGCCCGATCTGCGCGGCTGCGGCGGGAGCGACAAGCCCGACTGCGGCTACTCAATCGAGGAGCTTGCCGTCGATCTGGCTGCGCTGGTCGATGCACTTGGTTGGGACGGCTTTCATCTGATGGCGCACTCCAGCAGCGGCGCCATCGCCATCGAGTACGTGCTCAACCAACCGCAGCGCGTCGAGACGTTGACTTTGGTCGACACTGTGCCGGTCGAAGGCGTCTTCACGCCGCTCGACGGCTATCTCTTGCTCGAGCAGATGAAGGAGGAGCGCGGGCTATTGCGCGAGGCGTTGCGGCTGCTCATGCCCGGCGCGCCTATTGACGGCGACCACCCAGAGATGCTGCGCTTTTTCGAGACGCTGGTCGACGACGCCAGCCAAATGGCGCCGGCTGCTTTCACCGAGATCACGCGCAGCCTGGCGCAGTGGAATCGCTTCGGCGACGCACGACGGTTGACCCTCCCCACCCTGCTGGTGTGGGGTGAACGCGACGAGATCGTCGACCGCAGCGCCACAACGCGCACGCTGATCGCGATTCCCGGCGCCAACAACATGGAAGTGCTGCGTGGCGTCGGCCACAGCCCGATGATCGAAGCGCCGGTCGTGTTGGCCGCGCGCTGGCTCGATTTCATCCTGGCCGACCACGTCGCCTATGACGAAGTGCGACAGTCTGTATTCAACGACGAAATGGAACGTGGATAGCGCGGATTAAACTGATCCGCAGATTGCGCAGATTTCGCAGAGGAAGATTCCATAATTTTCTGCGAAATCTGCGCAACCTGCGGATGATCAACCGATTGGGAGAAGCAAATGCGGGATTTGACAGGTTTGGTGGTCGTCGTCACGGGCGGCACGCAGGGATTGGGTGAAGATATTGCACGGCGCGCGGCGCAGCATCATGCCGCCGGGCTGGTGATCTGCGGGCGCAGCGAGAAGAACGGCGCCCGCGTCGCGGGCGAGATCAGCGAAATGGGCTGCCCGACTGTCTTCGTGGCGGCGGACCTGGCGTCGATCGATGACTGTCGCGCCGTGATTGCCGCCGCCGACCAACATTTCGGGCGCGTCGATGGGCTGGTCAACTGCGCCGCCTCCACCGAACGCGGCTCTGTCTACGACGCCACGCCGGAGTTGTGGGATCGCATCATGGCGATCAACCTGCGCGCGCCCTTTTTTTTAACACAGGAAGCGGCGAAGCTTATGCGTCGTGAGGGGCGCGGCGGCAGCATCGTCAACATCGGCAGCATCAACGCACGCGGCGGGCAGACCAACCTCACCGTCTACAGCACCTCCAAAGGCGGGCTGGCGACGCTGACCAAAAACGCCGCCGCCTCGCTTGGCGCCGACCACATCCGCGTCAATTGCATCAATGTCGGCTGGATGATCACACCCAACGAGGACATCGTGCAGCGCGCCGAGGGACGCGGCGACAACTGGCTCGAAGTCGCCGACGCGCAGATGCCCTTCGGTCGCATCCTCCGCCCCACCGACGTGTCGGGGCTGGTGATGTGGCTGCTCTCGGAGGAAGGCGCAATGATGAGCGGCGCAGTGATTGATTTTGACCATCAGAAGATTATTGGAACGTATCGATAGACGGAGCGCACTTTCATGTCACTGCCGCCACCCATCGTCGCCTTTGATCTCGAAGGCGTCTTCCTGCCCGAAATCTGGATTGCCGTAGCTGAGCGCACCGGGCTGCCCGAACTGCGCCGCACCACGCGCGACGAACCTGATTATGACAAGTTGATGCACGGGCGCATGGCGATCCTGGAGCGGAACGGGTTGACGCTGGCGGACATCCAGCAGGTGATTGCGAGCATGGATGCGCTGCCGGGCGCGGTCGAGTTTCTGGCGTGGATGCGGCAGCGCGCGCAGATGGTGATCATCACCGACAGTTTCTATGAGTTTGTAGCGCCATTTTTGCCCAAACTCGGCTGGCCCACGGTCTTTGCACACACCCTCGAAATTGACGATCGCGGCATGATGGCGGGTTACCGGCTGCGCGTGCGCGATGGCAAGCGCAAGGCAGTCGAGGCGTTTGGCGCGCTTGGCTTTCGCACCGCTGCAGTCGGCGACTCGTACAACGACACGACGATGCTCGGCGCAGCGGATTGCGGCATTCTTTTTCGCCCGCCAGAGAATGTGGTTCGCGAGTTTCCGCATTTTGCGGTGGCGCGCACCTACGCGGAGCTGCGCGCCGAGATCGAGCGCTTCCTGGCGGATTGTTGATGCAGCGAGTTTCGCCTTACAGAAGTCTTGTCGGTCTCGCTGTAAGATCATCAGGCTTACAGTAGCCCCTTTACAAATGCAATCTTTCAGGATGCTTCAGAGCTTTTTGAAGATAATTTTGATTTTTTTGTGAGAAAGTGAGTATGAGCAGCAAGTCAGGTCCGCCGGTCGAAATCCAGTACGCCAGCAAAAGTGAGGCGCTATGGGCAAACGTCGTCAGCCCAGCCGGCTACGTATTGGCGGTCTCTTATCCGATCCTGGCGATCTCCACCGGCGCACGCGCCATCTTTCAACTGTTTTTTCGCTCCGACATCGAGAACTATCTGGCGGTCTACCTGAGCGCGTTTGCCGCGCTCTGTTATCTGACGGCCACCATTGGCTTTGCCTATCGTCGACGCTGGACATGGTGGCTTTCAGTCGTTGCGCTTGGCGTCGAGAGCTTCATGACCCTCGTCGTCGGAACATGGAGTTTCATCGAGCCTGACCTGATCGGGCGCACGGTCTGGCGTCATTTTGGCGAAGACTACGGTTACTTCCCCCTTTTTCAACCACTCTTTGGCCTCGTCTGGCTTTTCTGGCCGCTGACGATGGAAGCTTATGGAATACGTAGAAAGCGATCCTCATGATACGACGAACAGCGCCGCCCAATTTGATGGTTGTATTTGGCGCCTCGGGTGACCTGGCGAAACGCAAGCTGTTGCCGGCGCTCTTCCATCTCTATCGCCAGAAGTTGCTGCACAAGGGCTTTGTTGTGCTTGGCTATGCGCGCACAGCGATGAGCGACGACGAGTTTCGCGCGCAAATCGAAGAGGCGTTGCGCCAGCATTTGGAACACGAGCACGGCGATCCCTTCGACGCCGATCTCTGGCGCAGCTTTGCGCAAAATCTCTACTATCAGACCGGCGGCTATGACGACCGCGCCGCGTTCGAGGCGTTGGCTGCGCGCATCGCCGAGCTGGATGAAACTCATCCGACGCAGCGCAACCATCTCTTCTATCTGGCGACGCCGCCCAATGTCTTTGAGCCGATCACCACCCTGCTCTCCGAGGTTGGGCTGGCGGACGCCAAAAACGGCGGCTGGACGCGGTTGATTGTCGAGAAGCCCTTCGGCCACGATCTGGAGAGCGCGCAGAAGCTCAACGACCATCTGCTGCGTCTCTTCCGCGAGGAGCAGATTTATCGCATCGACCATTATCTTGGCAAAGAGACGGTGCAGAACATCCTGGTCTTCCGCTTTGGCAACGGCATCTTCGAGCCGATCTGGAATAGAAATTATGTCGATCATGTTCAGATAACGGTGTCGGAAAGCCTGGGCGTTGGCACGCGTGGCGGATATTATGATAAATCCGGCGCAATTCGCGACATGGTGCAGAACCACATGATGCAGCTTGTGGCGCTGACCGCGATGGAGCCGCCTGTCACCTACGACGCCGAATCGGTGCGCAACCAGAAGGTCAATGTGCTGCGCTCCATTCGCCCCATCGACCCGCTGGAGGTCAACAGATGGGTGGTGCGCGCCCAGTATTCGGCGGGCGTGGCTGGCGGCGAAGAGATACCTGGCTACCTGGAGACAGAAGGCATTCCGCCCGATTCGACGACCGAGACCTATGTAGCGTGGAAGCTGGAGATCGACAACTGGCGCTGGAACGGCGTGCCTTTCTACATTCGCACGGGCAAGGCGCTGCCGACCAAGGTGACCGAGATCAACATTATGTTTCGCCGCCCGCCGCTGATGTATTTCAACAGCCGTGAGGCGCGTGGCCCGCGCGTCCACAACAGCCTGACGCTGCGCATCCAGCCCGACGAGAGCATCATCCTCGGCTTCGACGCCAAGCGCCCTGGGCCGCAGCTCGACGTGGAGCAGGTGAGCATGGATTTCGTCTACAGCCGCGCGTTCGGCGACTCGACGATCTCCGACGCCTACGAACGGCTGCTGCTCGATGCGATCCTGGGCGACAGCACGCTCTTCATCCGTCGCGACGAGACCGAGCTGGCGTGGGATCGCGTCACCAACGTGCTCGAGGGCTGGGCAATTCAGGAGGAGATTTTGCGGCGGCGCGGCAAAACGCTGCCCCTGCCGCAGTATCCTGCCGGCACGTGGGGACCGATCGAGTCGGACGATCTGCTGGCGCAGAATGGTCACTACTGGCATGAACCTGCGCTCAATGGAGGACGATAGCCATGGAAAAGAAGTTGCTCGTGCGCGTGGCGCCGACCGCCGACGACCTGGCGCACGTGGCGTGTGAGATCATTGCAGCGGCGGCGACCGCGTCGATCGGGCGGCGGCGTTTCTTCCGCATTGCGCTGGCGGGCGGCTCGACCCCGCGCGCAATCTACCGTCTGCTGGCGGACGACCCGTACATGGATTTTCGTCATTGGCAGATTTTCTGGAGCGACGAACGCTGCGCGCCGCCCACCTCGCCGGAGAGCAACTATCGCATGGCAAAGGAGACCCTGCTCGACCGTCTGACGACGCCGCCGGCGCTGGTCTTCCGCATGGCGGGCGAGGGCGACCCCGACGCCGCTGCGCTTGCCTATGAACGCGCCGTGCGTGAGCTGGTGCCGCCCAACCCGGCCGCCGGAACAGGCGAGACGCCGCGCTTTGACCTGATCCTGCTCGGCATGGGCGTCGACGGCCACACCGCCAGCCTCTTCCCCGGCTCGCCGGCGCTGGCGGAGCAGGAACGGCTGGTCGTCGCCACCACCGCGCCGACGGGACAGCCGCGCCTGACCTTCACCTACCCGCTGATCAACGCCGCGCGCCGCGTGCTGATTCTGGTCAGCGGCGCCGAGAAAGCCGCCACGCTGCGCGCCGTGCGCACGCAACCGCCCGACCCGAACCGCTATCCGGTGCAGGGCGTGAACCTGGTGCGCGGCAATTTGACCTGGCTGGTGGATGCGGCGGCGGGGGGAGAGTAGAGATTGGGAGATTGGAGATTAGGAGAATCGACAATCCAGGGTCTAGGCAAAATCTTCGGGTTGAAGCCCTGCTTGTCGAACAATCGCGCGTAGCGTGCCTCAGTCGATTTCTTTATGATCTGGGACAACAACCTGCGCAAATGGCTGGTCTCGGCGCATGACGATATGGCTGCCACGTTGTCGGACGATGCGAAAGCCATATCGCTCCAATACGGAGACGCATTCGCGACCGGATAATTGGGGCAGCTTGCTCATACCGCAACGAGCAACGCCTCGAAATGCTCGTCAGGTACGGGCAACTCATCCTCCACCAATGCTTCGATATAGAGATCAATCGCCTCGCGGATATTCTTGATTGCCTCCTCGCGGGTTGCACCCTGACTGATACAGCCAGGCAGACTGGGACACTCCGCCACCCAGTAACCATCTTCTCCGGGATACAATAGCACCTGACGCATGGTCAATCTCCTCGTAAATAGCTCAAACCAAACGCAGGCGTAGTATATCACAACGCAGGCACGGCTAAGTCATTTGAGAACAGGGAGATTGTTGAGTGTATTGGAGACTGGAGGATTGAGCAATGGTTGACAGCGACGGCGCCTTCCTCTATCATAAATGTTGTTCAAGTTGAACAACATTTTGAGAGGAGATCGCACATGGACGTGAAAACGCTGGACAGCAACCAGGCGCGCAATCACTGGCGCGAGATGTTGGACACCGTGCTGGTGAACAATATCGATGTTGTCATCACTCGTTACAACCAGCCCGTTGCCGCCATCGTCGCCTACGAGGATTATCTGGCAATCGCGACAGAGCTGAACCGGTTACGCGCTGAACGCAGCAGGCGCAAGGCGCTCGCCGAAAGCCGGGCAACGATGTATGCATCTGAACCAGTGCTGGCGCGTGAATGGGACACCCCGGAAGAGGATGAAGCGTGGGCCAATTTGTGAGGGGCGACATCGTTGTCTTGCCCTTCCCCTTCTCGAATCTGGCTGCCAGCAAGCTGCGACCAGCACTCATCATTGCCAGCGCCGGCCCGCACGACGATGTGATTCTGTGCATGATCACCAGCCGACGCACAAAGGACGCCTATGCAACACCGCTGGCTGCGTCCGACTTCGCTGAAGGCGCTCTGCCCCAGGAGAGCAACATCCGCCCGAATCGTCTGTTCACGGCGGAAACATCGATCATCGTGCGCCGAGCCGGTTGCCTGAAGCCGGAAAAGCTCGACGAGGTGGTGGCAACGATCATCCGCATCGTGTCGGATCAATCTGCCAGCACTGCGTAGAACACGGATCGACAGAACTGGCGGATGGAACGGCGTTCCCGATCCGCTCATTTCGTTGGTCCGAGTTCAGCCAAGCATGGAGAACACGGACCACCAGAAACAGCGGATGGCGCGCCGCCTGATCCGTTCATTCCGTCAATCCGTGTTCTACCCCCGCCCATGCCAGAATCTCCTGCGCCTCCACCCACTCTGGCTGCCGGCGCAACGCCTCCGTTGCCCATTCTGCCGCTTCATTGCAATTTTTGCGGGCTTTTGCCAGCTCGGCATAGCGCAGCGCCAGATAGGGTGCGTCCGGCTCCAGACGTGCGGCGACGGCAAGCTGGGCAGCTGCTTCATCCAGCGGCAAGCTGGGCAGCTGCTTCATCCAGCCGCCCAAGCGGGATCAGCGTGTTGGCATAGTTGCGGCGCAGCATGGCGTTGGCATCGTCGCCAGCGACCGCATGCGCATAGGCATTGGCGGCAGCTTCCTCATTGTCCAGCCGTGCGTAGGCGTCGGCGAGCATTGCCCATGCTTTCGCATTGGCGGCGTCGATGGTGAGCAGTTCCTGCGCCGTATCGACGGCGCCCGGCCAGTTCTCCATCTCCATGTGTAGCGCAAGCAAGGCAGCCAGCGCCTGCAACAGGAGCGATGCATCGCCGCGCTGCCGCAGTTCCGCCACGGCTGCTTTGAGGCGCGCCGCCTGCTGTTCTGGCGTAGGCGCATCGCCGGCCATTTGCCGCAATTGAACTGCATACTGGGGCAGCCCGATCTCCTCAAACAGTCCGGCAGCTTGTAGCAAAAGCGGCGCAGCGTCATCACGTCGATCCAGCCGCAGTAGATCGAAACCGAAATAATACAGGGCAACGGCGATGCTGTAGCGATCATTGATCGACTGATAAAAGTTCAGCGCACGCGTCAGCAAAATCATGGCGCGCTCAGCCTGTCCTTCCAGCAGTTCGACGCGCGCCAGGGCAGCGAGCACGTTCGCTTCGCCCAGCCGGTCGCCGATTTGCGGGTAGATCGCCAGCGCCGCTTCGTAGCAGCGCCGCGCCTCGCCCAGATCATCCTCGCGCAGCGCCAGATCGCCCAACGCCTTCTGCACGTTCGCTTCGCCGCCGCGATCGGCGCAGCGTTGCGCGGCCGTCAGCGCGCGTGTCAGCCGGTCGCGGCTGTGGCGCAGCCGGTCGGTGACCACGTACAGATTTTCCAGCAGCGCGGTCAGGCGTGGCGCGCGCAGCCGTTCGCCTGTGCAGGGTTCGTGTGTGTACGCCCAATCCAGCCATGCCTCAATCGACGGCAGTTCATGGCTGTAGCGGCTGATCACCGCCGCCATCAAGTCGCCGGCGCGCTGCAGGTCGGCGTTGAGTCGATCCACGTGTCCGTGGTCGGGTTCGCTGTCAAGCCGGTGATAGAAGCGCAGCGTCGCCGCGCCCCAGCGCGTGCGCTCGTCGGCGCACGCGTCGCCCAGCCGGCGTTCGGCAAAGAGGCGCAGCGGCGTGGGCAGATAGAGCAGGTCGGGCCGGGGGCGCTCCGCCAGCGAATCGTCCTCGATCAGCGGCAGCAGCCGCCGCGCCCGCGCCCGAAAATTTCCTCGACGCCGGCCTCGCTCAACCCGCCTGGAAAGAGACCCAGGCGCAGGAAGAGGTTGGCGGCGGCTTCGCTACCCAATCCGCCGCGCCAGATACGCCTGCGTCAATTCAGCGGCAGGTGCATCGAAGAAGTCGCCGGCGGGCGCCTGTTCGATCAGCTCGCCCAGCCACATGAAGATCACGAAGTCCGCCAGCCGCCGCGCCTGTTCGATGTCGTGGGTGACCATGATCACGGTGTAGTGGGTGCGCAGCGCAGCAAGCAGCTCCTCGATGCCACGCGCCGAGATGGGGTCAAGCGAGGCGGTGGATTCGTCGCACAGCAGGATTTCGGGGCGCACGGCAAGCGTGCGCGCCAGGCAGAGCCGCTGCTGCTGCCCGCCCGACAATCCCGTCGCCGGCGCCTTGAGTCGATCCTTGACCTCGTCCCACAGTCCAACCGCCTGCAACTGCGCCTCAACGATCTCGGCAATCTCGCGCTTGTTGCGCCCTTGCAGCCGCAGTCCATACGCCACGTTGTCGAAGATCGACATCGGCAGCGGAAAGGGCTTCTGCGCCAGCAGCCCGATGCGGCTACGCACCTCCACCACATCAACGCCGGGTGCGTAGATGTCCTCGCCGTCGAGCAGGACGCGCCCTTCCACGCGCACACTCTCGTTGAGTTCGAGCAGGCGGTTCAGGCTCTTGAGCAACGTGCTCTTGCCGCAGCCTGAGGGCCCGATGATCGCCGAAATGCGCCGCTCTGGAAAGTCGACGGTGATGTTCTTCAACGCCTGCTGTCCACCATACCAGACGTTGAGATTCTGCACGGCAAGCGAATACATGGCGTCCCCCTAGCGAACCACATGCCTGCCCAACCGGCGCATCGAAAGGTGCGCGACCAGGCTGATGACCAGAATGATGACGGTGAGCACCAGTGCCGAGGCGTAGGCGCGCGCGTGTACGGCGGGGAAAGGCGTGCCCAGTTGGAAAAAGACCGCCAACGGCAGCGACGCCACCGGCGCAAACAGCCCGCTGGGCATGTTGTCGGTGTAGCCCGCCGTGAAGAGCACCGATGCCGCGTCGCCGATGCCGCGACCAAACGCCAGCAGCAGCGCCGTGAACAACCCCGGCAGCGCCTGCCGCAGCAACAGCCCGGCCATCTCCAGCCGCGTGGCGCCGAGCGCAAAACCGGTCTCCGCCAGTTGGCGCGGAATCATGCGCATCACCTCGTCGAGCGTGCGCGCCAGGATCGGCAGCACGACAAAGCTGAGCGCAATGATGCCCGCCAGCAGCGAGGCGCGCAGCCCCAGCACGATCATCAACGAAAAGCCAAACGCGCCGTAGACGATGCTGGGGATGCCCCACATCACATCGAGCGTCAGCCGCACCCAGTTCGCCACGCGGCTGCGCCCGGCATAGGCGTGCAGATAGAGCACCAGTGGCGTCGCCAGACAGAACGCCACTGCGGTCGCACCCAGCGCCAGCAACATCGACCCGGCGATGGCGTTAGCGATGCCACCGCCGCCGCCAAGATAGAAACTGCCGCGCGGCGGCTGGGTGAGCATCTCGATGCTCAACGCACCGACGCCGCGCCAGAAGATCACCGCCAGGATCATGCTCAACGCCACCGCGGCGCCGACCATGCACAGCCGCATCAGCGCAACAAAGATGCGCTCTTCGAGGTGGCGGCGGTTGAGGCGCAGCGATTGGGAGACTGGAGATTGGAGATTGGGAGATTGGCGGTTGCGTTCCGCCCTTCGCCCTTCGCCCTTCGCCCCGCTTTGAGATTGGAGATTGGAGATTGATGACTGCTGATTCACAGTGTCCCTCCTCGGTTGGTCAGGCGGTTGATGACCAGGCGTGCGAGCACGTTGAAGCTGAGGACGACCACAAGCAGGAAGAGCGCCGCCATCATCAGCGCTGAGTCGTAGAGCGGCACGGACATCATCTCGCTGTAGTTGTTGGCGATCAGCGCGGGCAGCGGGTAGGCGCCATCAAAAATCGAAGTCGGCGCACGCGGCACATTGCCGACGACCATCATCACCGCCAGCGTTTCGCCAAACGCGCGCGAGAAGCCGAGCACCACCGCCGCCAACACGCCCGGCAACGCCGCGTGGCGCACGATGCACTTCGTCGTCTCCCAGCGCGTGGCGCCGAGCGCCAGCAGCGACTCGCGCATTTGCTGCGGCACGCTGCGCATCACTTCCTCGGTGACGGCGACGATCAGCGGGAACGACATCAACGCCAGCACAAAACCGGCTGCCAGCACGCCGTAGCCGCTGGGGTTGGTCTGGCGAAAGAAGGGCGACATCCACCCCAACGTGCTATCGACTGCCGGTCCAATCTGGTTGCGAATCAGCGGGATCACAAACAGGATGCCCCACAGCCCGTAGACGACGGAAGGAATGCCGACCAGCAGATCGATCAGCGGTTTGAGCCAGGTGCGCGTGCGCGTTGAGGTGTACTCCGCCATATAGACGCCGCAGAGAATGGCAGGGATCACGCACATCGCCATCGCCACCGTCGTCACCGCCACACTACCAGCGATGAAGGGCGCCAGACCAAACTGCCCCGCCATCGGATGCCAGGATTCGCTGCGCAGCAGTTCAAACACGCCCACCTGCTGAATGATCGGCAGCGCGCGCACGAGCAGCGTGGCGGCGACCACTGCGAGCAGCAGCATGATCAGCCACTGCAGCAACTGCATGAGTGCGCTGCCGGCTGCATCGAGTAATCGGCGGCGCGGCAGGTTGTTGAAAGTCGTTGTTGCGTGCGGTTTTGTCAGCAAAGTCAAACTCTCGTCACGCGTCATAACCACCTCCTGAGTTGGGACGCGGGGCGAAATGTCATCGCCTTCTCTCTCGGCTCTTGGCTCGCTGCTCTTCACCCCAGTTCCGCCAGCGCTGCGTCGATCTGTTGTTGCGTCAGCGGCACGTAGCCGGCGCGGGCGACATATTGCTGCCCCTCGGTCAGAATCCAGCGATAGAACGCCCGGATCGTCGGATTTGGTGCACCTTTAGTCACCAGATAAAGCTCACGCGCCGGCGGGAAAGGATAGGCGCGGCGACTGATGGCGTCCACAATCGCCGGTTTGGTGGCGTAAAAATCCTCGTCGGCGTCAATGGCGCCGTTGTCATTCAGATCAATGGGAATCACGCGCAGCCCAGGCGCCAGTTCGCCAGAGGCCAGATCGTAGGCAAAACCGATGTTGTTGTAGCCGACGCCCAGTCGATCCTGACGCACTGCTTCGGCGACGCCTGGGTCAGCATTGACAGCGATGCCCTGCAGCTCCTCTTGAGAAACTCCGCCGGCAAAACGCGCCCACATCTCGCCAGCGCCTGATGCGTCGGCGCGCGTATAGACGGTGATCGGGTCATTGCTGCCGTTGCCGAGCCATTCACCGTAGGTCGTGATGGTGCGTTCGATCCAGATTGCGCGCGCCAGTTTCGGAGTGACGCCAATCGCGAGGATGTCCGCCAGGTGCGGGTTGTCGGCGCTGACCGTGCCGACGACCGCGTCGATCACGACGGGGACAAGCGTGGCGCCCTGCGCCGTCTCTTCGGCGCGCACATCGCGCGAAAGCATGGCGATGTCGACTGCGCCGCTGAGTACGTCGGTCATCCCTTTGCCGGCGCCGCCGCCTTGAATGTCGAAGCGCACATTTGGATTGAGCTTCTGATACTCATCCGCCCACAGGCTGACCATCGGCAGCAGTGCAAACGCGCCGGAGATGCTGATTGCCTCCTGTGAAGCTGCGCCGCCCGGACGCCCCGATTGTGCGCCGCAACCGAGGACAAGCGCTATTACAAGGACAAGCGTCATAATCCGAAACAGGCGTGTCTTCGTGCTCTTACTCACGGCGTAGTCTCCTTTTGGTTGTGTGCATCGTGGTTTTTGGGGGAATGCTGATGCGATTTGGTTTGCAGATCAACAGGCCGCGCAGGTCAACGGCAAGCTCCGCAAGTTGGCGAAGCACGGCTGCGGCAAATTCGCCGCGGCTCTCGGCCCCGATCACCACCATGTCATAGCGCCGGGTGGCAACCTCATCGACGATTTGCCGGATGGCGTCGCCCTGGCGGATGCGCAACGTCGGCTCGACGCCTTTTGCCGTTGCAGTCTTGATCGCCGCGGCAAGATGGCGTCCGGCGCCGCTTTCGTGGTCGAGCAGGGTGTGAAGATCGCAGCGGTGCGTCTCGCTCAATATGAGCAGCGCCAACCCGGCGGACTCTGCACCAGCGATCGCGGCGGCCCAGGGCAGCGCGCACATATCGGCGCCGTGACCGCGTAGAACAACCAGCACGCGCTGAAGACGGGTTTGATCAGTCGCCGCCATCAGCAGCGAGGTCGTCGAACGCAACACAACGTCGTCCCATTCACTGCGCTCTGGCAGCGGCAGCAGACAGAGCCGACAGCGTGTGGCGCCAGCCGCCGTGAGCACAGCCGCCACGCCCACGTCAGACGAATCAACGCGCACACATTCAGAAGCTTCTTCACGCGCAAGTGCGCGCGCCAGCCGTGTTAGCAGTGCGTCATCGCTGACTTCGGGCGCGTAGAGCAGCAGGCGCGGGGGCTCAGATGAAGGCGAGTCGGAAAAGAGAACCGCCAGGCGATCAAAAGCCTCCTGTAACCGCCCCGCGTCGGTCTGCACCGGCACGATCTCGGCGTCGAGCAGTTCCGCCAACATCTCGCGTGCAGCGACGTTTTGCGGGTAGACCATCGCCGCGCTCACACGCCCATCTTCGCGCGCCAACGGCAGCACCTGGTGATACTGGCACAGCCCCAACGGCACGCGCTCCAGCAAGCCAGGATCAAGTTCGATTTTCGTGAAATCCAGGATTGTCGCCATGGTTGCACCTCGTCCTGCTTTCACGATAGCAGGACGAGGTAACAATGCAGGTCATCAAGTGGTAACAGTTTGGTAACAAGTTTGCTGCAATCTTCCCGGACGATTCGAAGCCTCCGGAAAGGCGATTTACGGACAACTACGCCGGGAATGCGTAGCCGACGCCGGGAACCGTCTCGATGATTTCACCGCCGCCGGCTGCTTCCAGCTTGGCGCGCAGCCGGTAGACGAGCTGCTTGAGCATGGTGCGGCTGCCGCCTTCGACGCCCCACACCGCCTGAATCAGCGCGTCCGCTGTGAGCACAGCGCCGGCGTTGAGCATCAGCGCTTCGAGCAGCCGCGTCTCCAACCCGGTCAGATGCACAGGCTCGCCACCGACCCAACGCACTTCATGGCGCGCCGGGTCGAGCGTCCAGCCGCCGCGTTCGAGGACGCCGCTTGCTGCACTGGCGCCGGCGCGACGCAGCACGGCGCGGATGCGCGCCACCAGTTGCGCCGGGCTGAACGGTTTGACGATGTAGTCGTCAGCGCCCAGTTCCAACGCACGCACGATCACATCGTCGCCGCTGCGCACGCTGAGGATGATGATCGGTGTTTGGCTCTGGCTGCGGATGTGGCGGCAGACGGTGAAGCCATCCTGTTTGGGTAGGTTGAGATCGAGCACGACGAGCGCAGGCTGTGACGCTTCCCACGCTGCAATCGCGGCGGCGCCATCATACGCGGGGATCACCTCGAAGCCGGCGCGACGCAGGGTGAAGCTGACCACGTCCGACAGCGCCAGATCATCTTCGACAAGCAGAATCTTCATAATGCTTTCAATTCAAACCAAAAGATCGAACCGCCACCGGGACGGCTCTCCACGTCGATGCGCCCGCCGTGGGCGGTGATGGTGGTCTTGGCGACGTACAACCCAAGCCCGACGCCATATTGCTCGCGTTCGCTGTCGTGATGGCGCACGAAGCGACGGAATATTTCAGCGCGCGCCGCCGGATCAACGCCAGGGCCATCGTCGGCAACAGCGACGCGCACGATTTTGCAAACGCCTTCGTTCGCACGGGTGAAATGCTGTGTAATGCTGACCTCAACCGTGCTGCCGGTGGGACTGTATTTGCTGGCATTGGTGAGCAAATTGATCAGCACCTGTGTCAGTTGCGCGGCGTCGCCGTTGACGACCGGCGGCGTGGCGGGCAATTCAACGACCAACTGCTGCTGGCGGCGATCCAACAGCGGCGTCACCACGCGCACGGCGTCAGCCAGGATCACCCGCAGGTCAACTTCGGCAAGATGCAGCACGAAATGACCGGCTTCGATGGTGCTGCTGGTCAGCAGATTGTCGACCAGGGTCTGCAAACCGACCACGCTGAGATACGCCGGGCGCAGCAACTGCCGCGATTCAGCCGGATCGAGCGGCGTCTCTTCGTTCACCAGCAACTCCAGCGAGGCGCGTAACGTGCTGAGCGGCGTGCGAAACTCGTGCGAGATGCTCGACAGAAAATAGGAGCGCAGTCGGCTGTGCGCTTCCTCCTCGGTGACATCGCGCACCAGGTAGGCGTTGGCGCGCCCCTGGCTGCCCGGCTGGGTGATGCGCGTGGCGCTGACGGCGACGGTGATCTGCTCGCCGACGTGCGTGCACAGGTCGAGCAGTTGACTGTGACCGGGTGCAGCCAACAATTCACTGCCTGGGAACGGGCCGCCATCGCTGAGCTGCAAAAGCTGTCCGATCGGTCTTCCAAGAGCAATGGCGGCCGGCGTTTTCAGAATACGTTCAGCGCCGGCAGAAACGAAGCGCACAACACCATCGTCGTCGGTCATAATCACGCCTTCGACGATCGACTGGATTAGCGCATCCAGCGATTCCAGCGCGGCTAATCGCTCGGCTTGCGCTGCGCTCATGGCGTCCTCGCTGCGACGCAGCGCATCGACCACCGGTGCATTGACGCGACGAACGCCGAACACCGCAATCGCAGCCAACACCGCCGCCGAGAGTGTGGTCGAAGCAATCAACAGCGCCAGGATGCGGCGCTCGGCGGCGATACGGTCGGAGACTGGCAGCGCACTTTCAAGGAGCAGATCGGCGCCAGCCGGCGCTGTCATTTCAACATAGCTGACGACAAAGCGTGCACCTGTTGCATCGTTTACCTGTCCCGGCGCATGTATTGGGGCGCTGTCAGCAGGCGCCAGCCAGGTTGCAACCAAACGCTCTCCGCTGGCGGCATCGACAATGCCATGCGCCAGTGCACTGGCGCTCACCAGAGCGGTGAGAAACGCTGCGTCGATCCATTGCCCGGCGACTACGTGCGTTCCTAGATGTGTGACAACGTTTGCTGTTGTCACGAGTGTTGGACGGCCATCGATCAGTTTGTAGCCTGAAATCGTGACGGAGTGGCATAGAGATGCGCGAACGGACTGGGTGGAGGCAGCCAAAACTGCACCTGTCTCGTCGCAGACTACAACCCAATCAAGCTCGCCCTGTGCCCGGAAGTCTTCGAGAAAGCCGGACAGACCGGCATAGTCCTCTTCGTCAAGAAATCGGCGCAGCGTGGGTCGCTGTGATAGCACGGCTCCCAGGGCGTCGAGCGTGCGCTTGCGCTCATCGAGTACAAGCAGCGCGGTGCGTTCGCCCTGCTGAAGAGTGCGCTGGCTCTGCTGGTCGAGCTGATCGCGCAGGATCAGGAACGCCGCCCCATTTGCCGTCAGCAGCGCAATCAGCACCAATACGACCATGGTGACGATCAAGTGAGCGTTTAGGCTGGCGGTGAGACGGTTCGGATTTGTCATGCTGAAAACCCGTTGACAAGTTCGATTGAGCGCCTGCCTCTCATTGTACTGCAATCACCAAAAATTGCAGTGGCTTGTGCATCCTGTGCAGCCGCCTCCAACGCCGAGGAATTAACGAAAGTTAGACAATATCTGTGCAAACTGTAATCAAAGCCACGCCGTTTAGTTTGTTCAAACATTATACTAAAACTATACAAAGATTATGCAAATGGGTGAACATACAACTGGTTTTGTCATGCTTTTTCAATCGATAAGGGATCGGTCAGAAACCGTTTACTAGCCCGATCCAAATCCAGTTCACTCATTAAGGAGACAACCATGCTAAACTTTGAGAATCAATTCGCATACTCCCCGATGGCGTATGAGATGGTGGCGCATGTGCTGACGCTTGGCTATGCGGTCATGCTGGCGGCGCTGGCGTACTTCATCTTGACGATCCGCTCGGTGGCGCCGCGTTACCGCATTTCGTCGGTGCTGAGCGTGGTGGTGATGGTGTCGGCGTTTCTGCTCCTCTACGCGCAGAAAGCCAGTTGGACCGATGCGTTCACGTTCAATGCTGCCACCGGGATGTATGAGGCGTCGGTGACGGGCGACCGCTTCAGCAACGGTTTTCGCTATCTGAACTGGCTGATCGACGTGCCGATGCTGTTGATTCAGATTCTGTTCGTCGTGGAGATCGCTCGCCAGCGACGCAATTCCATGCTCTTCTGGTTCTCGCTTTCCGGCTCTATGATGATCGTCACCGGTTATATCGGTCAGTTTTATGAGACCACGAACGTCACAGCATGGCTGGTCTGGGGCGCTGTCAGCACGGTCTTCTTCGTGCATGTGCTCTACTTAATGAACCGCGTGATTAACGACGGCAAGCGCGAGATTCCCGCCGCCGCTGCTCGCGTCATGAGCGCCATCTGGTGGCTTTTCCTGATTTCGTGGATGCTCTATCCGGGCGCATATCTGATGCCGCTCTTCCTGAACAACGAGGCGGGCGTCGTCGGGCGACAGATGACCTACACGGTTGCTGACATTTCGTCAAAGGTCATTTATGGCGTATTGCTCTCCTACGCGGCAATGCTCCGCAGCCGCGCCGAGGGGTATAAAGAGGAAATGCTGCCACTCTTCGGCAGCAAGAGCAATGGCTCCGGCGTTGGCGTCGAACGCCAGGAGCAACCTGTTCACATGCCGGTCAATTAGCCAGTTTCGAGTCTCTCCTCTGTGCATCGTCCAGGAGGCTAGGGTTTCCTGGACGATGCTTTTTTATGCCAGCCTGCGCAGCCGATCACGTTCGGCGACGATGAAAGAACGCAGCGCATTCTCCGCTTCAATGCCGTGTTGGTTCGCCAACGCCACCAGTTGCCAAAGCACCGCGCCAACCTGCGCTTCGTCGGGTGCGTCGCCCAGCAGCGCGCTCAATGTCGGGTTCGCCAGCGCCAGGCTGCGACGATCGAGCAAGCCGGCTTTGGCGGCTTTGGATTGCAGTTTGCGCGCCTTTTCCAACGCAGGCAGCGCCGGCGCCACGCCGTCGAGCGGCGACGGCTTCACACCCTTCGCCGCCTTCTCCTGCGCCTTGATCGCATCCCAGTTCGCCAGCACATGGTCGACGCCGCTGACGTTGACATCGCCGAAAACATGCGGATGGCGGCGAATCAGCTTGGTGACGACCCCGCGCACGACGTCGCCCATCTGGAAGCGCTCTTCCTCGGTTGCGATCTGCGTCAGCATCGTCGCCGACAGCAATACATCGCCCAGCTCCTCGCAGATGGCGGCGCTGTGGTCGCTGCCGTCCTGCTCGGCGTCGATCGCTTCCAGCAGCTCGGCGCATTCGTCGAGCAAGTCGGAGCGCAGCGAGGCGAGCGTCTGTTCCCGATCCCACGGGCAGCCATCGGGGGCGCGCAAATGTGCGACCAGTTCCTGCAACGCGGTGAAACTGGAATGCGGCGCCAATGGTGGAATATAAACGCTGGTGAGATGGTCAAAGCCGTCGCTGTGGTCGAGCTCGGCAAGTGGAACGGTTGTTGTTCGCTGCTGTACAGCGCCCGCTGCCTGCACAATCGTGATCGGATGGTCGGCGGGATAGGCGTTGAGCAGCGTGAGCTTGACATCCGACGCCAGCCAGCGCGCGTAGACTTGCGCCAGCAGCAGTGGCAGATTGACATCGACCATCGGATGATGTTGTTTGGCGATGAGCATGGCGTCGATCACCTGCACGCCGTCCATCGGATCGACGCCGACGGCGGCAAAGCTCGGCTCGATGAAGCTCACGCCTCCAATGATCTCAACTTGAATGCCTGCTTCCTGTGCGCGGCGCTGCAACATCGGCGTTGTCATTTCGCCGACGCAAGGGTGGCCGGGCACAGCATAGACAATTGCGCCATGCGTTTGGGCCAGCGTCAGCACACGTTCGACGATGGCAAGGTAGACCTGCTCGAACGCAGCGTGCTGTTCGTACAGATCATCGCAATGCACGACAATGGCCGAGGGTGCAAGCTGCGCCGTCAGCTCACCCACACAAGGATGACGGTCGGTGCGCAGCACCAACGCTGTCGCCGTGGTCACTGCCTGCCATGCTTCCAGGGTCAACTGGTTGGCGGGACCTGGCCCCAAGCCCACGATCTGAATCCGCTTTGTCACAACTCCCTCTCGATTAACAAATTTCTTCGTATTGCGTGTTTCGTGTTGCGTGGCTGCTGACCTCACTGTCGGCTCTGCGCATAGGCTTCGATCAGACCTGCGACAACCAGCGTCACGATCAACACCGCCGCGTCGAGCACGCGCAACATCGAGAGTGCAATGATTACCACCGTCGTCAGCCCAAACAAAATGCCCTGACGTATGGCAGCTCCAAGCGGCGCTCCCTTACGGCGGGAGCGCGTGCTGACGCTCCCTGCCAGCGCGGGCCAGCGCCGATGCAACAGCAATGCGGCCAGCGTTCCGACGCCAGCGATCGATAGAAACACCGCAGCGAAAAAAAGCAGCAGCGCTATTGGACTCAGCCGTTCTTCCACGTCATACGGCGGCGCTGCGCGCAGCACATAGACCAGCAGTGTGGCGCCAGTCAATGCAACGACCAGTGCAAATGCGCCTGTACGTCTTCGAGACATGCTGAGAGTGTAGACCGGTCGGTGCGAAGCAACAAATCGGAGTAATCACGCCGAATCCAGCACCTCCCGAAATCCGCGGATCACCAGATCGTTCTGTTCCGGCGCGCCTATGCTGACGCGCACACAATTGATCAGATCAGGATAGGACGCCATGTCCGAGATCAGGACGCGGCGCCGCAGCTGGAGGTGGTGCAACAACTCTTGCTTGGGGCGCTCAAGCTGAATCAACAGGAAGTTGGCGCTGCTCGGATAGACTGTGACGCCGGGCAGCGCAGCCAGCGCCGCCGCCATGCGTTCGCGTTCCGCCACGACCTGGTCGCGGATCGGCAGAAAACGCTCGCGTTGTTCGAGCGCCACCAGCGCAGCGATCTCGCTGAAGACGCTGAGCGGGAAGACCGTGACAACCTTCTGCAGCTCGGCCGCCAGCGTGGGTGAGGTGAGTGCGTAGCCAACGCGCACGCCTGCCATTGCGTAGAACTTGCTGAAGGTGCGCAGCAAAATCACATTGCCAAGCGGCAACAGTGCGGTCAAATCCTGATTGCAGAACTCGGCGTAGGCTTCGTCGATCACCAACAACGACGGGATCGACGAAGCCAGCCGATGCAGGTCAGCCTCGGCGTAGATCGTGCCGGTTGGGTTATTCGGTGCGCAAAGTGTGACCAGCTTTGCGTTGTGGCGACGCGCGGCGGCAATCAGCGCGTCAACCGGCAGCGCAAAGCCATTGGATGCGTCGAGAGGAATTTCGACGGTCTTGGCTTCGTGCAGGCGTGCGTTCTGACGATAGAGCAAAAATGTTGGCGTCGGCATCACAACGACGTCGTTGGGGTGCAGCGTCGCCGCCATCACCGCACGGATCAAGTCCGCCGACCCTTCGCTGACGACAACCTGTTCCGGCGCCACGCCCATCTGCGCCGCCAACGCATCGATCAACTGCCACGGCCGGCTGCCGACCGGGTAGCGCGACCATGAGATCGTCGCCAACCGCTGCAGCACTTCTTCCTTGAGTTCCGCCGGAAAGTCCTGCGGACTTTCGTTCCACTGCAGCCGGTGCAGCGATTCATCGACCTTGCCGCGCCCGATCGGCGGCGCCGCGCGCAATCCAGCGCGGATGGCGTCAAGCCTCTCCTGTTGCATTGTGATCCACCTCGTATGTGATGCAGGATAGAACGCGGATGACGCGGATCAGGCGGATTTGTGCGGATCATTGAAAATCCGCGTTGATCCGCTCAATCTGCGTCATCGCGTTCTATCAAATCTTCATGAATTTTACTTTTCTGTTGTCACCTGGATTTGATATGCGCCGGTCTTTTGGGGGCTAAAGTGGCGCACGAGCACGGTGTAGACGCCCGGATTGAGTGTGCTGATGATGCGCGGGTTTAGCCCGACGCCGCTGTCATCGTCGCTACGCACCAGTTTCTTCTCGTCGTCAGGGCCGTACAGCCCCATCACCAGATCGAGCCTGCCCAATGTCTCGATTCGGTAACGCCCGCGTTTCGCCACGGCAAAGGTGAATTTGTCTAGCTCGCCTGGCGCGCCGATCGACTCGTTGAGCGCGCCGCCATCGATCACGAGCCTGTGTTCGGGTTTGTCTGTGAAGGGATAGATTCTTCCGATAAATTCCTTGTCCACCGCCGACAGATCTGTGTTCCAGCCGACCTCGAAGTCACCGATCGTAAACTCGTTGGGAATCGGATAGAGCATGATCGAATGCGGGTCAAACTCAGAGAACTGTGTCTGCGTGCGGTCGTAGGTCTGGAAAAGATTGACGTCGACCTGCTCTTTTGTCCAGTTGTTGGGCGGCCCTGCGTAATAGCGATAGACGACCGGCTTGTCCCACGGGATCGAGCTGGCTGGATTTTGGTGTTCGTGAATGCAACCGATGGCGTGACCGAACTCGTGCGTAACGACGCGCGAATACTCCTGATCGCTGGTCTCGCGCGTCAGCCAGCCAAAGTTCATCGTCGCCTGGTTCTTGGGGATGCCGAGCGCGTCGGTGCCGAGATACGACCACGAGCCGCGCTGTTTGAACGAGATGCGAATCTCGGCGTCGGGGTCGTTGCCGAACGCAAACTTGAGATTGGCGTATTGGCTCCAAACGTGAGCGAAGGGTTGCAGCCGCTGCTGGATCACAGGGTCGCCATCGAGGAAGCGCACACGCAGTGTCATCCCTGGTTTCCACAACTTGCGCGTGATCAGCGCCAGACTCTGCGGCAGTTCGATACCGGCGATGACAGGCGGCGCATCGAGCATCATTGCATTTGCAGGGTTCACTTCGACAGCGCGACGCTCAGCGCGCGTTCGCCGCGTCCCTTCCAACACGCGATCCACACAGGCGCGAATATCTTTCAGATACATGGGTGGCTCCTTGTTTGGTGATATGTGCGTGACGCCTGGCCAGCAGCCTGAGTCGTCGGTCGTGCGTCGTTGCAGCTCGACAGATTGCATTTGTCGCGGATTATAGACGGGCATTGGGAGCGATGTCAATCTGCTGCGCAATGCCGTCAGATCACACCGTTCCTGGTATAATTTCGGCAGTCAACACCGACACGCTCTCAACTGAAAGGCAACACAATGACCGACCGTACAACGCCACCTCCCGGGGCCACACAACAAGACGACGACATCGCCTGGCTGCTCGACCACGCTATGCTGGAACAGGGGGCGGCGGTCGCCCGGCGCTATTCGGCGAACGGCGCGATGTGGCAGCGTCCTTACGCCGCCACACAGCCGCGCGCGGCCGCGGCGCTGGCTTCGGTCTGGTTTGCCGCCTATCCAGGGTCAATCGTGACGCGGCCAGGGGAATCGGTGCTGCGCACGCTGGGCGACCCGGCGTTGTGGCGGGCGTTTGCAGAAATCGGCGTGCAGGCGGTCCATACAGGGCCGATGAAGCGCGCCGGCGGCGTGAGCGGGCGCTCCTTTACACCCTCGATCGACGGCAACTTCGACCGCATCGGGCTGGAGATCGACCCCGGGCTGGGCGCGATCGACGAATTCATCGCCATGTGCCGCACCGCCAATGCCAACGGCGCCATCGTGATCGACGATATTGTGCCGGGGCATACAGGCAAGGGGCCGGACTTCCGTCTGGCGGAGCGCGCCTACGGCGACTACCCGGGCATCTACCACATGGTCGAGATTGCGCAGGCGGATTGGTCGCTGCTGCCCGATGTTCCCGCTGGTAAAGATTCCGCCAACCTGGGCAGCGAAGCGGTGGCGGCGCTACGCGACAAAGGTTACATCGTGGGGCCGCTCTCGCGCACGATCTTCTACGAGCCGGGCGTCAAGGAGACCGACTGGAGCGCGACCGCCGCGGTGAAGGGCGTCGACGGCGTGACGCGGCGCTGGGTCTATTTGCACTACTTCAAAGATGGACAGCCAACGCTCAACTGGCTCGACCCGTCCTTTGCCGGTCCGCGGCTGGTAATGGGCGATGCGCTGCATTCGCTTGGCGTGCTCGGCGCGTCGATGCTGCGGCTGGATGCCAACGGTTTTCTTGGCGTGGAGCGCCGCGGCGACGGCGCCGTCTGGTCAGAGGGACATCCGTTGTCGGTGACGGCGAACCAGCTGATCGCCGGGCTGGTGCGCAAGGCTGGCGGCTTCACCTTCCAGGAGCTAAACCTGACCATCGACGATATCGCCGCCATGTCCAACGGCGGCGCCGACCTCTCCTATGACTTCATTACGCGGCCAGCCTATCATGTGGCGTTGGCGACGGGCGACGCCGAGTTCCTGCGGTTGATGCTGCGCGAGATGCACAAGGCGGGCGTCGATCCGGCCTCGCTGGTGCACGCACTGCAGAATCACGACGAGCTGACGCTGGAGCTTGTGCACTTCTGGACGCTCCACAAGGATGACCGCTATCGCTTCAACGGCCAGGAACTACGCGGCAGCGAACTGCGCGAACAAATCCGCGAGATAATGTACGCGCTCCTGGCCGGACCTGAGACGCCCTACAACCTACGCTTCACCACCAATGGCGTGGCTTGCACCACGGCGTCGATGGCGGCTGCCGCGCTGCGCATCCGTGACCTTGATCGCCTCGACGCTGCGCAGGTCGCCGCCATCCAACGCGCGCATCTGCTGCTGGCGATGTACAACGCGCTGCAGCCGGGCGTCTTTGCGTTGTCGGGCTGGGACCTGGTCGGAGCGCTGACGCTGCCGGCTGAGGCGGTGGCTGACCTGATGGCAGACGGCGACACGCGCTGGATCAACCGCGGCGCCTACGACCTGATGGGCGTCGATCCCGCAGCGACGCATTCGCAGGCAGGCTTGCCGCGCGCGCGTGCGCTCTACGGCGCGCTGCCCGACCAACTGCGCGACCCCAACTCCTTCGCCAGCCAGTTGCGTCATCTGCTCGACGTGCGCCGCCGCCACCGCATCTATGAAAGCCGCCAGATCGCCGTGCCCGACGTTGCGACGCCCGGTCTGCTACTGATGGTGCATGAACTGCCGGACGACCTGGGCGTCGAGATCACGGCGCTCAACTTTTCGACTCAGCCGATTGATGAAGTGGTTATGCTGGAGGGGCTGAGCAACCGCCCTGTGCACGAGCTATTGCACAATGAGGACGCGGGTCGCATCGACGAACAAGGAAGGCTGCGCGTGCACCTGGAAGGACATGCGGGTAAGGCATATCTGGTAAGTACGGAAGAACTATCGGATCGAACATGACTTTTGATGATACTCTACGCGCCAACACTGTGTTGGTCGTCGAAGATGAAGAGGCGCTGCGTGAGGTGTGTCGCGACATGCTCGATGCATTCGGCTATCGCACCTTGCTGGCGGGCAGCGGCGAAGAAGCCGTGCAACTTGTCAGCCAATATGGCAATGAAATCGACTGTGTGTTGCTCGATTTGACGATGCCCGGCATGAACGGCGTCGAGACGTACAACACACTGCGCGTCATCCATCCTGAGTTACAGGTAATCATCACCAGCGGCCATGACGCCGGGGATGTGCTCGGCGAGTTCCCCGTCAGCGGCGTCGTCGACTATGTACAAAAGCCCTACGGCATGCGAGAGTTGCATGAGAAGCTGCAGCGGCTATTTCAGTCGCGTCAGACAGAGCACGAAAAAGGTCTACAATGACAAATCCGAATCCAATCCTTGCCCATCTTGGCTATCCGCCTGACGCGCGGCTTGTCATCTTTCACGCCGACGATGTCGGCATGTGTCATGGCAGCAACCAGGCGTTCATCGAGCTGCTGGAAGCCGGCATCGTCAAATGCGGCTCGATTATGGCGCCTTGTCCATGGGCGCCGGAAATCCTGGACTATTGCGCGGCGCATCCGACGGTCGATGTCGGCGTGCATCTGACGCTCAACAGCGAGTGGTCGGGCTATCGCTGGGGACCGGTTGGGACGCGCGACGCAACCACCGGCCTGATCGATGCAAACGGCTATTTCTGGCAGTGGCCTGCCGAGACGTATGCAACGATGCGCACGGATGCTGTGGTCGATGAACTGCGCGCGCAGATCGAGTTGGTGCGCAGATGGGGCGTCGATTTCACACATATCGACGCGCACATGGGTGCAGCACTGCATCCGGCGCTCTTTCCGGCGTATATCGCGCTGGGCTTCGAGTACGGCGTCCCGGTGCTGGTGCTGCGCCAGCTCAGCCAGGCGGTGCGCGGGATGGGCTTCACACAGGCAAGCGACGCCGAATGGGCGAGCTTCGTCGCCGGGCTGGAGGCGCGCGGTATGGTGTTGGTCGATCACTTTGGCGTCACACCGGGTTACGGGCCGGGGGATGATGAGGGTGGCCGCGCTGAACTCTACGAGGCGATGTTGCGCGCGTTGCCGCCGGGCGTCACCTACATCAGCCTGCACCCAAACGCGCCCGGCGACATCGAAGCGATCTCGCCCGACCGCGCTCATTGGCGCACCTTTGAGTATGAATACTTCCGCTCGGACCGACTGCGCGAGTTCCTGGCGCAGGAAGGCATCACGCCGATCGGTTATCGGGAAATCCGCGATGCGATGGCAACGTAGCGCAGGCGTTGGAAGGTAATCCCGCAGGAGAAACAAGCGTGCTAAGTCCGGTTCGGATCAAGCGATGGTTTCTCCTTTTCATGTTGGCTGCGTCTGTCGTGGACATTTTGCTTCTGGCTCCATGCCATATCCCAGACGACGTGACGGTTGCGTTTCACGGCGAAGTCATACCAACCCAGAATGCGGCTCCATAGCTCCAGCCCACCAAGCAAAAAGATGACCCACGCCAGCCGGATCGCACTCCACAGCTCCAGCAGCGCCACCTTCAGCACGGAACGCCTGCGCAGGCTGCTGACGGTGTAGCCATATTTCTGCTTCAGGCGTAGATAGCCGGCGTGGCTCTGCCGCCGCTGCATCATGAAGCTTGCCAGCGACGGCTGCCCGGTGACATAGACCATTGCATCGGGCGCATAGCGCAGGGCAAGACCATGACGGATGACCAGCGCCTCGACGAACGCTTCATCGACCGCGCTCTCAACCGGAATGGCGTCAAAGACCTTGCGGAAGGCGATCATTTCGCTCAACCGCGGGATGTCGAGCGCGAGCTGATGCTCCATACGCGTGCGCAGGTGATTGAGGAGACCGGTGACATGCGTCGGCATTTCGGGGAGGGCTTTCTGCGCGCCGACCATGCCGATGGTGGGGTCGGCAAACATGCGCACCAGGTTCTCGATGGCGTATGCATGTGGCACGGTGTCGCCGTTTTCGATCACGCAGATGTCAGTCGTGCATTCCTGCAAGAACGCGTTGATCGCCTGTGTGCGTCCCAGCCACACTGGTTGCTCAATCCAGCGCACCAGTGGATTGTCGGCGGCGAAGCCTGCAACGAGCTCACTCGTTCGGTCGGTGCAGCCGCTGACTACAACAATGATTTCGGCGATCTCGACGCGGTGCAGGTGCTGGTCGACCAGCGCCGCAAGCAGCGGCAGGATCGTCGCTTCATGGTTGTGAGCGATCACGCCGACGCTGCAGCGCAGTTGAATGGTCGCCGCTTCGGGCAAATGGTGCTCTAGTGGATTCGGTTCGGTCATGCCAGGTCCTTTTGGTGCTTCATAAGCTGACAAGCATACCGTCAAGCGCCGCAATCGGCAAAGCTGCTCCACCTTAAGCTTCCCCTTTTTGCTATTTGCGCGGTAATACACTATCTTCAGAACTTTGAATCTTCAGAACTTTGGCGCCGCTCTCAACACTGGCATTCTGTCCTGAGGCAACGATGACGCTTTTGGAAAAAGCTCAACCATTCATCATTCTCGCTGCGGTCCTGGTCGGGCTTGCGCTAGGTCACATTCCTGTGGTTGCACAGAACGCCGCCGCTTTGATTTCGCCCCTGCTGATGCTCATGCTCACGGGCGTGTTTCTGCACGTGCCGCTGCGCAATTTCAACAGCGCATTTCAGTTTCGCACTGTTGCAATCGCCAGTCTGGCGATCAATTTTGGCTGGACGCCGCTATTTGCCTGGCTGCTCGGCTGGCTGTTTCTGCGTGACCAACCGGCGTTGTGGGTCGGCTTCCTGATGCTGATGGTGACGCCCTGCACCGACTGGTATCTTGTGTTTACGGGGATTTCCAGAGGCAATCTGTTGCTGAGCACTGCATTGTTGCCTGTCAATCTGGTGCTGCAACTCCTGCTGCTGCCGATCTATCTCCTGGTCTTCGCCGGCGCCGTGTTCCCACTTGACTGGAGCCTTGTGCTCGAAAGCATTGCGCTCGTCCTGCTGCTGCCCCTCGTGATTGCCAACACGCTGCGCCACCTGATCGTGCGTTATCGTTCAGCCGTCTGGCTCGAACAGCGCATGCTGCCAGCGGTGCAGCCGGTGCAGATCGTTGCGCTCGCCCTGGCGATTGTGGCGGTCTTTGCGTCGGAAGGACGGGCAATTGCGCAGAGACCACAGGTCTTTTTGCAGCTTTTGCCTCCTATTCTGATCTTCTTTGCTGGCAATCTGGCGCTCGCATTCGTGGTGAGCAAATGGCTCAAGAGCACCTTCGCAAACTTCGTCTCCTTGAGCTACACGACGTTGGCCCGGAATTCGCCGATTGCCCTGGCAATTGCCGTTGTTGCTTTCCCCGATGCGCCGCTCGTTGCGCTTGCGCTGGTGATCGGGCCGTTGATTGAGCTTCCCGTGCTTGCTCTGATTTCCCAGGTGTTGCGGTGGGTGCAACGTCAAGGACTGTTTCCTGAAATTCCTCACGGCGCCCCACCGGTTGGCGGCGTCGCACAACAGTGAGACAGCCCCTCCCGTTCTATCGCTATTCACTGCGGCGTGCGCTATACTAGCGTGCATGTGGACGAAAATCCGCCGGTGGAGACCGGACCCGTATCTGTCGCTGTTGCTGGCGCTAACCCTCTTTGCGCTGACGCCGCTGCTTTCACCCGGTTATTTCTATGGTGCGCATGATGGCCGTCACAGCGTCTTTTTTGTCGCCATGTTTGACGAGGCGATCCGAGACGGCGCGCTGTGGCCTGTTTGGGCGATGCACCATAATCAGGGCTACGGCTACCCGACTTTTCTGATTCAGGCGCCGCTGGCGTTTTACGTGGCGGAGGGCTTTGCGTTGCTCGGCGTTGGCATCACTGCGGCGGTGAAAGGTGCGTGGGCGACGGCGTTTTTGCTCAGCGCGTGGGGCATGTACGCGCTTGTGCGTCGTTGGGTGTTGACATGGCCGCAGCGCGGCGCAGCGTTTGTCGTTACGGCAGAGGACGAGCGCCGCGCCAGTCAAGCCGGGTTGATCGCTGGACTGCTCTATGTCTACGCACCCTATCATCTGCTCGACATCTACGTGCGCGCGGCGTTGGCGGAGACAATGCTGATCGGCTGGCTGCCGTGGGTTTTCCTGGCGTTCGACCGGTTGATTGGCGGCGTGCTGCGACCGGGCTGGCAGGCGCGGCTCGTGGTGGCGGCGCTGGCGTACGCCGCGCTGATTTTCACACATGCCTTCGCAATTATGGCGGTCACACCGTTGTTGATGGCGTTCATCCTCTTTCGGCTTTGGGTGCAGTGGCGCTATGATGGCGTCTTTGCCGGGCGACAGTGGCGCATGTTGATCGGGCAGACGGTGGTTGCGGCGGCGGCGGGCGCTGCGGGCGTGCTGTTGGCGGCAATCTTCGTGCTGCCGCTGCTGATGGAGGGGCCGCTGCTCTCGCAGGAGGATTGGGTGCGCGACACCTACGCCTACTCGCGCCACTTTGTGCATTGGGGACAGTTCCTCAGCCCGTTTTGGGGCTTTGGCTACTCGGACGATCCGGTCGGCGCTAACGATGGGATGGGTTTTCAGCTCGGCGTCATGCTGGCGATCCTGGCAGTGGCTGCGCTCTATTTGCTCCTGGTGCGGATGTGGCGTACGCGCAGCCTGCCGATTTTCTTGCTGGCGGCGACCGCTGTGCTGCTCTACCTGATGACACCCGACGCACATTGGCTATGGCGCGCGGTGGCGCTGCTGGAGGTGCTGCAATTCCCCTGGCGGTTGCTGACGCTGGTCATTTTTGTGCTCAGCGCGCTCGGCGGGTTGACGATGCACCCACTGCTCGATGCAACGCAGCGTCGGTCGCCAATGCGCCTCGATGAGGCTGGCTCCCTGGTCGTTGCTATGGCGGTCTTGTTGGCGAGTGCGCCGTACATCCGCCCGGCGTCGCTCGAAGCGGTTGCGCCGTGGCGCGAGGATGGCCGCGCCGTCTTCCAATTCGAGCGCCAACACCCCGACATGCTTGGCTATACAACGCTGGTGCAAGAGCGTTTCACAGAATCGCCGCTGACCGCGCAATACGCCGCCGCGCTCGAACAGGACGCGCCATTCGACCGTGATCAGCTTGCGCGGCTGGGCATTCTTGCCGGCGAGGGCGTCGTCACGCGCAACTACAGCCGAGGCCATCACTTTGGCGGCGCAGTGACGATGCAGACGCCGGGCGTGGTGCAGATTCGGCTCTTCGCCTTTCCGGGTTGGCAGGTGCGGCTCAACGGTGAATTGGTCGATTACCGGGTTTCGCCGCCGCACGGCGTGATGGAGATCGACGTGCCTGTCGGCGAGCACCGCATCGACGTGGCGATGGGCGCGACGCCCGTGCGCACCGCCGGCGCTATCATCTCTGGGCTGACGCTGCTGACGATGGTCGGTCTGTTTTATGTCGGAGTGCGATCCGCTGCATTCTCTTGATCCGTGTTCTGAAACAACAAGAGGCGACATCCACTTCGCCCCTCGCAACTCTTCAAATCAACGTCTTCATGCGCAAGATCGTGTCGCCAAGTTTTTCAAGCGCATCGGCGATCTGCGGTTTGCCTTCGCGCCGCAATTGCGTCACCGACTGATTGAGCACGGTGAAGAAGGTTCCGTCAACGCGCGGCAGATTAAGATTCACTTCTTTCATCAGCGCCTCGTCGCTGGGCGCTTTGAGAAAGGTGCGGATCAGATCGAGCGCCTCCTGGTTGGTCATCGTGCTGGTTGCCATTGTCCTACGACCCCATGCGGAAGAAATGCTGCGCCGTTTTGAAAAGCTTGGTCACGCTGAACTTGGTGGCGTAGACGCGCTGGTTGAGCAGATAGCCTTTGAAGGTTTTGTGGATGATCCAGTAGGTCTTGTCGATGAAGGCGTTGTGCGGCGCCTTGATTAGCCAGCGGATCACCGGCTCCATCCACGGGAACTCGACGCCGATCGCAAACCAACGCTGCAAATGCTCGACCTGGCGCTTTTCGTCTTCATCCTTAAAGAGCAGCGGCGAGCGTTCCCAGGAGATCGACGAAATGTCGTCGAATGTCCCGACCGAGGCCACACCCATATCCTCAGCATATTTGCCAAGCTCTGTGCCCGGGTAGGGCTGGAAGATGAACGCCTGCGCATACGAAACCTTGGCGTCGGCGTTGAGGCGCATCGTCTCCAGGTCATCCTCTAGCCGGCTGCCGGGCAGACCGAGGATGTTGGTCGCCGTAACGTTGATGCCGACCGAACGCAACAGACGCCCTGCCTCGATGATCTGCTCCTTGCTCATGTGGCGCTTGAGCAGCTCGCGGCGCAGGCGGTCGTTGCCGGCTTCGATGCCCATGCTCACGGTGTAAGCGCCGGCGCGCGCCAGGATGTCCGCCTTGTAGGGCGCCTTCACGATCAAATCGGCGCGCACGTTGCAGAAGAAAGGCAACCCCACCTGACGGGGCCACTTGTCGGCGAACTCTTCCAGCCAGTCGTCGAAGATGATAAAGAGGTCGTCGATGAAGAAGACATGCTCCAGCGGCCACTGCGAGCGCACCCAGTTGACCTCGTCGATGATCATGTCGACTGGGCGTTGGTTGCCGCGGCGCTCGCGCTTATAGATCTGATAGTAGGCGTGGTTGAAACAGTAGGTGCACTGGTATGGGCAGCCGCGCGATCCCATGAAGTGTTTAATCGGCGCATCGCGCAGATAGGCGTGTTTGTCGTAGATTAGCTCCCGATCCGGGCGCGGCAGCGAGCCGAGATCATGCACGAGCGGGCGCACCGGGTTGCGCACGATCTCGTCGTCGATCTTGAACCACCAGTTGGGGATGTCCGGCTTCAGCCCACCGTTGCCGAGTGCATTCGCCAGATCGACCATCGGCCCCTCGCCTTCGCCAACGCACAGCCCATCGACGCCCGGCTCCTCGATCATCTCTGGGAAGAAGGTCGGGTGTGGCCCGCCGAAGACCGACATGACCTTATGGCCGTTCATTGCCTCACGAATCTTCATGTTGAGGTCAAAATAGTAGCGCTGCGAACCGGTCATCACGCTGTAGCCGACGATGTCTGGCTCAAACTCGCGCGCAAATTTCACCGGATCCTCCTGATCGGCGATCGCCAGCCCCACCTCATGCCCGGCCTGTTTAAGCACCGAAGAGAGCTGCATGATGCCCTGTGGCTCATAGTTGATCTGTTTTTCAACGAATAGTACACGCATCGTTTGTTGCCTCCTTGCGTACTACAAACTCCATCCTCGTACGGTTGTTCTCCGGTTGGTTGTTAGCAAAATTGCGTTGTGGCCCAGATTGAAAAACAATCACTATATCTATCGGATTGCCTCGTATTCAGCCGGGGCGTTGATATACGCGCATCGTGGCGCATATCTGGCTGTCACTGTGACAGCCGACTGTTCTCGTAAGTCTGTCGGACTTTACTACAGCTTGTACAATCTGCAAAATCCTGGCAATTGGGGCAGTTTTTGCATAGAATTTAATCTCCACCGTTGGCGATTTGAGCCGGAATATGGCATAGTAGGCTGCCGACGAGGTCATTATCATGCAAACACAAACAGAGACTTTTTGGGAAAAGACCAGCAAAATCGCCAGGAAAGTCGCCGACTTCCAGGCGAAAGTGATCCTGACGATTCTCTACGTGATCATGGCGCTGCCCACCGGGCTTGTGGTGCGCATCAGCGAAGATCCGCTCTCGATGCGGCGCCAGCCAGGCAAAGAAAGCTATTGGCGCGCCCGGTGCAGTCTCGCGGGCAGCGTGCAAGAAGCCAGGCGACAAGGATAGGCGGATGTACATCCTCGGCATCTCTTGTTTCTACCACGATGCAGCCGCTGCGCTGCTGGCGGGCGGTCGCATCGTCGCCGCCGCCGAAGAAGAGCGTTTTACGCGCATCAAAGGCGACTCCTCCTTTCCGCAACACGCCATCGACTTCTGTCTGCGCACAGCGGGAATCACCGCGCAAGAACTTGATTATGTTGTTTTCTACGAGAAACCGTTGCTGAAATTCGAGCGCATTCTTTACTCGACGCTCGCCACGGCGCCGCGCAGCGCGGGTCTCTTCCGCGAGGCGATGGTGACGTGGTTCAGCGAAAAGCTATGGATGAAGTCGCTGCTGGTCAAACGCCTCAACACACCCCCCGACCGTGTGCTCTTCGCCGACCATCATCTCTCGCACGCTGCCAGCGCCTTCTTCTGCTCGCCTTTTCGTGAAGCGGCGATTCTGACGCTCGACGGCGTCGGCGAGTGGACAACCACGGCCACTGGCTTCGCAACCGCCGACTGGGGCGACGGGCAGCGCCGCAATCAGATCACGCTTGACCGCGAGATTCGCTTTCCGCATTCGTTGGGGCTGCTCTACTCGGCGTTTACTGCCTGGCTTGGCTTCGTGGTCAACAACGGCGAGTACAAAGTAATGGGCATGGCGCCCTACGGCGAGCCGCGCTATGTCGATAAGGTGCGCAAGCTAATTGATGTAGCTGCGGACGGCTCGTTCCAGCTTGACATGCGCTACTTCAGCTTCCATCACTCGACGCAACACACCTACAACAAGCGCTTCGTCGAGCTGTTCGGCGCGCCGCGTCATCCCAAAAGCGAATTTGTCACCGATCTCACTCACCCTGGCGACGCACGTTTTGAACCTGCCCTTAAAGAAGCGAACCAATATTACGCCGATGTCGCAGCGTCGATTCAACTGGTGACTGAGGAGACGATCCTGGCGATGGTGCGCGATCTGCACCGTCGCACCGGCGCCGAAAACCTGTGCATGGCCGGGGGCGTGGCGCTCAACAGTGTGGCGAACGGGCGCATCGTGCGCGAGGGGCCATTTAAGGAGGTGTGGATTCAGCCGGCTGCAGGCGACAGCGGCGGCGCATTGGGTGCAGCGCTCTATGTCCATCATATCTTGCTCGGCAAACCGCGCGTCGACACGATGGAGCACGCTTATTGGGGCGAGCAATACAGTTGCGCCGAGATTGCAGCGTTTCTCAAGGAAAAGGGATTGCCTTACGTTGAGTTGCCTGACGATCGACTCTTCGAGCGGCTGGTGGATGACCTGACCAACCGTCGTGTAGTCGGCTGGTTTCAGGGGCGCTTCGAGTGGGGGCCGCGCGCGCTCGGCAACCGCAGCATCCTGGCGGATCCGCGCAGCGAGGCGATGAAAGAGGTCGTCAACAGCAAGATCAAGTTCCGTGAGCCGTTTCGCCCCTTTGCGCCCGCAGTGGTGGAAGCGCGCGCCAATGAATTCTTCACGACCCCGCGGCTCGATGAAAACTATCTGGCGCGCTACATGCTGATGGTTAGCCCGGTCGAGACACAAAAGCAGTGCGTCATTCCGGCCACAACGCACGTCGGCGGCACGGGACGCCTGCAAACGGTGCGCCCAGCGTGGAATCCTCGTTACCACGATCTGATCGAGCGTTTCGGCCAGGCGACCGGCGTTCCCGTGATCCTAAACACATCGTTCAACTTGCGCGGTGAGCCGATCGTCACCACGCCACAGAACGCATTCAACACCTTTGTTGGCAGCGATATCGACGTGCTGGTGCTAGAAAACTTCATGGTGCGCAAGGAGGAAATGGGCGGGCGCTGGGATCCGGAGTACAAAGGAGCGGTGGGCGAATGATCCGCAGGTTGCTTTCGCTTGTCTTGCTGCTAGCCGTCTATCTGCTGCTAACCATCATCGCGCTCGAAATTGGGTTGCGCGTCTTTCAGCGCGTGCCGCCACCGGAGCCTCCCGGTTTTTTCTGGCGCGTGCCCGACCCGGTGACCGGCTGGTCGTTGATTCCCAATGCCGCTGGCCGATGGTATAACGCCATGTACGAATACGATGTCGAGGTGGTGATCAATGAGCGGGGCTTGCGCAGCCCCGCTACAATCGGATATGAAAAACCCGAAGGCGTCTATCGAATTCTTCTGCTTGGCGATTCCTTTGTGGAAGCAGTGCAGGTTCCGTTGGAACAATCCTTTGGACAACAAATTGGACGATTGCTCAATGAAGCGGACGCCCGCAGCATCAATAATGGTCCGGTTCATGTTGAAGTGATCAATGCTGGCGTCGGTGGATGGGGCGTCGATCAACAGCTTCTGTGGTTGCGCCACGAAGGATATCAATATGACCCCGATTTGATCCTTTTGGCGTTTTTCCCGGCAAACGATTTTATGAACAACTACATGCCGCTGGAGTTTGCCAATCAACGGGCGGTGCGCAAGCCATGGTTCGAGTTGCTCGACGGACAATTGCAGCTGAACAACTTCCCGTTTGACCCGAATGAGGCGCGGGAAAGCCGACAACGGCTGCGTCAACTGGCGGGCGTCCCAGCGACAGGCGAGAATACGCCGACGGATAGTGCGATGACGCCGCTCTTCACCGCCGCCGGAGAATGGCTGCACCAACATTCAGCCTTGTATCGTTATCTCGATCCACGCCTGCGCGTGACAATGCCAGGATTGAGCGCCTGGCTGGCGCAGTTGGGGCTTCTCAAAGCAGGTCAGGAAAGCAGCGACCTGGCGCAAGGGCCAGCATACATTCCCATTGCCTATGGCGTCTACGCAACACCTCTGGCTGAACCATGGCGACAGGCGCTGTTGACCACGCGTGCGATCCTCGATGAGTTCAAGCGCGAGGCGGCGTCGCTTGGCGTTCCGTTGCGCGGCCTGCTGATCCCCTCGTTCGAGGAGGTGGACGCCCAACAGTGGGAGCGCGTGTTGCAACGGTATCCAGCCATGCAAGCGCAACGATGGGATACTGCGCAGCCGGCGGCGCTCACGCAGCAGCTCTTTGACGAGGCAGACATCCCCCTGGTGGATTTGACGCCGGTGATGCGCGAACAAACCGAACAGGGTAAGGGCCTGTACCTGCGCGACGATCGCCACTTCACACCGGAAGGCCATACAGTGGCGGCGTATACACTGGCGAACTGGCTGGCAACCGATCCGAGCGCTGCTGTGCTGACCGTGCAGCAGCCAATCCCTGGTCCAGGCCGCGCCTGGGGAGGCTTGATCTGGCGCGTCTTTGTCTGGTCGATCCTCGCGGCGTTGGTGATTTCGCTGGTGTGGAGCATTTACAAGAGTGGGCCGCGCATCTGGCTGCGCAACGTTCGGCTGAACCTGGGCACGGCTGGCGAACTGTTGACGTTCCTCGTCATGCGACAGAATTTTGTTCTACTGCCGCTAGTGGTGGTGCTGCTCATCTTCGGTGGGTTGTTGATCGTGGCGCAGGCATCGGTGGTCGGCCCGTTTATTTATACGCTCTTCTAGCGGTGCGAACTCAGCTTGCCGCCGGTTGAGTGCACCCCACGGACTGCTGCGAGCCTGCAGAACGACGGGGTTCGCAGCCTGAACAAAGGTTTGGAATGAATAGGACGAACAAACGCCCTTTCCTCGCGACCCTGGCCGTAATTGGCGTCTTTTTGGTGTGGTTGGTCGGGTGTAACAACCGTTCCAACATACAACAGGAATCAATAGACGCACCGGCTGTTTTGCAAGACGCCTCTCCTACACTTCCTCCCGCCACCCTTGATGCAAATTTGCTGTTTGCGCAAGATATTGCGTTCTACTGCGATGCGCCGGAGGAGGATGCACTTATCTGCGACAAAGAGTCCACCCCTCATCGGTTGGCCGCAAATGTCAACGCCTCGACGTATGCGCGCTGGTCGATGCAACTGCCCGAGAGCGGGCTGGCGCTGCGCGATCGCGAAATTCTTGCGCTGGATGTACGGGTGGAGGGCGCGTTGACGCCTAATCTCTACTTTGTAGAAAAGGATGGGCGACGGATCATGCAGCGCCTGCCGACAGCCACTCGTTCCTCCGCCGTCGATGTGGCGACGGTGTATTTCCCGTTAAGCGAAATTCGCGACGAGGAGAATATCCCACTGAACCCAGGCGCGCTGCGCGAAGTGCAGATTGTCTTTGAATGGGCGGATATGGAAGGCGTTCTCGAAATCGAAGCCGTGCGTTTTCAGACGAGCTGGGAAGAAGTGATCGACGCACCGCCGCGCGCAGAAGAGATCATTGCGCCAGCCGGCTTTGTCGTGGAGCCAGTCGCCGCCGACATCCTTTCGGTGACGCAGTTTCAGGTGGTTACACAAGACGTCTTGTTGGTGAGCCAGCAAAACGGACGCATCTGGTGGTATCGAGACCGCGATGGCGATGGTTTCTATGAGTCGCGCCAGCTCTATGCATCCGGGTTTGATGAGGTGGTCGGGCTGCTCTATGACCCGATTGACGGCGCCGTGTGGGTTGGTGGGCGGGGCAATCTCTGGCGCACTCTGGACAAAAACGGGAACGGGATCGCCGATCAGATCGAGTTACGAGTCGAGGGAATGGCGTGGGGGCGTCACCAGAACAATGGGTTGATCTGGAATCCTGTCGCAGATCCATTCACCGGAGAGCCGCCCTACACCTGGATTTACTTTGGGCTTGGCTCGACCGGCGACCTGGAGACAGGCGACGAACTGAATGCAACAATCCTGCGACTGCATCGCGACGGACATGGCAAAGAGGCGCTGGAAGTTGTCGCAAACGGCGTGCGCAACGCCTATGGTTTGCTCTGGGCGCCGGTCTTGCATGACGGCGAGACGCATTGGAGTCTTTTTGCCGGAGAGAATGGGCCGGATTTTAACGCGGCGCCCGACGAAGTCAACCACATCCGTTGGGGACTCCACTATGGCTTCCCGGAGCATTTCGGCATGATTGATCCGCAGGAAGAGGGCCAGCCATACAGCAGCCCAGTGTTGGAAGTGACTGCACACGCCAGCGCCAACAGCCTCGCCTATGTTACGAATCCCGCCTGGCCGGAAGAATATCGCACTTTATACATCTCGCTCTTTGGATCGGTCTTCAGCGCCGAGCCGGTCAAACCTGCTGTAGATCGCATTATCCTGACCCCAATAGATGCGCCCGATGGTCTGACCTTCCGAGGCGAGACAAAGCCCTTCCTCGATAACTTGAGCCGTCCCCTGCCCATTGCCACCGATCACAACGGCGATCTGCTTGTTGGCGACTATGGCTCTGGCGTTATCTATCGAGTGCGTTATGCAAAATAAACTTATGGGCTGCGCGCCAATTCGCTCAACTTGTGCATCGCCGGTGCAGTTTGCGTGTAGAGTTCACGATAGAGTTCGTAAAAAGGCTGGTATCGCCGGGTTATGGCGCTCATTGGGCGAATGATGGTTGAATGCGAGATCAAGCCAGCTGCAGCGGTTATAGTTGGGAAGAGCCTGACGCCAACGCCAGCCAGCAACGCGTCACCGTAACTTGCGCCGATCTGCTGGTCGGGTATATGCTGCTCGATGCCAGCGATGTCGCTCACCATCTGCATCCATGCCAGATTCTGCACGCCGCCGCCCACAGCCAGAATCCGCTGCGGGTGAATGCCCTCCTGGCTCATGATGTCGATATTGTGCCGAATGCCATATCCGACCGATTCCAACAGCGCCCGATACATGTCCGCCCGTGTGTGGCTCAACGTCAACCCGATAAGCAAGCCGCGCGCATCGGGATCGTGCAAGGGCGTGCGTTCGCCGGCGAAATATGGCAGCGCCACCAACCCGTTGGCGCCTGCCGACGATGATGCGGCCAGCGCAGCCAATGCAGCGTAGGCATTGGCGCCGCCTGCTCTCTCTGCAGCGACCTCCTCGTGCGCAAAGTGATCGCGAAACCAACGGGTCAGGCTGCCTGCGGTCGACATGCCGCCAGCCACGGCATACGCGCCTGGCTCCAGAAACGGACCGGCCCAGAAATGGCGGCTGCGCACAAAATGGGGGTGTTTGAGGATGAAAAAGATGCTCGACCCATACATCACCATCAGATCGCCCATCTGCGCCAGTCCGGCGCTGATCGCTTCCGCCGCCGCATCCGCTGTACCTGTGATGACCGGTGTGCCCTCGGCCAGGCCTGTGACGGCGGCAGCTTCTGCATGAACTGCACCGGCAATCTCGCACGTCCAGGTGATGCGCGGCAACCATGCCAACGGCGCAATCTGTTCGGCGACAGCCTGATCCCAAATCAGCGCATGATTGTCGAAAAGCGGTGCATAGGCATTGACATCGTAGATGTCGATGGTCGCCGCACCGGTCAATCGATAGACGACGTAGCCGGTTCCACTCAAGAGCAGGCGGGTGCGCGCCCACACATGTGGTTCGTGATTTTGCAGCCAGCGAATTTTGGGGGCGATATGTTGTGAAGAGAGGGTGACGCCGTAGCGGTCGAAGAGCGCCTGTCGGCCAAAGATCGCTTCCAGTTCAGCGATCTCTCGTGTGGCGCGCGTGTCGATGCCATAGAGAATGCCCGGACGCAGCGGGCGCCCATCTTCATCCAATGGCAGTAAACAAGGCGAAGTCGAGCTGACGCCCACTGCAGCAATATCGCCTGCGCGCACGCCGCTTTCTGCCAACAGCCACTGGCAGATGACGACAAAGTCGCGCCACCAGACGGCGTCGGCGTCTTGCTCGACCCAACCAGGGCGCGGCAGGTCGATGCCGTGCGCCTCCACATGGCTGGCAATCAGGCGACCGTTTTCGTCGATCAGGACGCCTTTGGAGGAATATGTTCCGATGTCGATGCCCAGCAAAAATTGTTTTGGCATGTTCGTTCCCGGCAAATTCATGATTCAGCGGAGAACACGCGGACGCCACATCCTCACTCAAGATAGAAGCGACCGGCTCGCAACACAACCTGATCGTCCACGTACACTGCGCCTTCCTGCCGAAGGTCTTTGACGATGTCCCAGTGAATGGCGGACATGTTGTCGCCGCCACATTCTGGATAGGCGCGTCCCAACGCAATGTGGATCGTGCCGCCGATCTTCTCGTCGATCAGGATGTCCTGGCAGAAGCGCGTGATGTATGGATTTGTTCCAATGCCAAACTCACCGATCAACGAGGCGCCTTCGTCGGTGGCGAGAATCGCACGCAGATACTCCTGGTTAGTGCTCGCCGTCGCTTCGACCAGACGACCACGCTCCCAACGCAATCGGATGTCATGCATCAGCCGGCCGCCCAGGACGCCGGGAAATTCAAAGTAGATGGCCCCGTCGATGGTTTCGGTCAGCGGCGCGGTGGCGATCTCGCCGTCCGGCATGTTGAGTGCGCCGTCGCCGACCATCCATGCGCGTCCCGCAATTGAGAAGCGCAGATCGGTCTCCCTGCCGGTGACCCGCACCTGTCGGCCCTGGCTAAGTTGATCGGCCCATCGTCGCCATTTGGCGCTCTCAGTCGCCCAGTCAAGCAAGCAGGCGTCAAAGAACATATCCATAATGCTTTCAAGGTCAGTCTCGGCCTGAAAGGCGAATGCAGCGTTGGGCACGCGCACCAGACACCAGCGCGTCTTCTGCCAGCGCAGCGTAGAGACGCGCCCCATCGCACGTTGGTTGATCGAAAGCCGCTCGCTGGGGATGTCGCTGTGAATATGCAGGTTATAGGCGCCGCGCAGACCGAAATAGACGTCGGCCCATTCCATGCCATACGCCTCGATCTCCGGCGTCCACGCAAGCTGCTCGTCCGCGCCATAGCGCAACAGCAAATGACGCAGCGATTCAGAGAGAAACTGCACTTGCGGATAGGCGCCGGCTTTGATGCACGCCTCCACTACAGCATGGGTGAGCGGCAGCGTCTCGACCTCGCCCATTGCGATCATGACGCGCTCGCCCGGCTGCACTTTGGCGGAAGTGTTGACCAGCAGATCACCCAGTTGCTTCCAGCGTTTGTCCATGGATCCGCCGCCTTGTTTCATCGCAGGGTGCGCACTTTGTCCATAAACGCCTTGACGCGCGCTTCATCGACTTCGTTCCAAATATATCCATCTCGTTTGAAGGTGGTGCCGATCACGGCGCCGTCGGCGACAGCGAGTTGCTCCTCCACATTGGAAAGGCGCACGCCCGTGTTGGCAAAAACCGGTGTATCGGGCACAGCCTCCTTCACCAGCCGCAATGTCTCCTGTTTGGCTTCGGCGCCCGCGATCAGGCCGGAGACGCAAAGCACATCAGCCTGCGTATTGAAAGCCGTGGAGCGAGCGATGGCGGCGATGTCGCGGTCGGCAAGATAGGCTGCTGCTTCGGGCACGATGTTGTAGAGCAGGCGGATGCCCTTGCCATGCACGCGGTGCATGTGACGCACCGCCTCGCCGGCGCTGGTGTTCCAAAGACCGAAATCGCTGGCGTAGACACCGGAGAATATCTCGCGCACAAACTGCGCGCCGGTGGCGACCGCCAGATCGATGGTGGCGATCGGATCCCACAACACGTTGACTCCGTAGGGCACGCGAATGTGAGATTTGATCTCGCCGATGATGCGCGCCATCGTCACATAGGTGATCGGCTCGACTTTGAGCAGATAAGGCAGGCTGTATTCATTGGAGAACATGACGGCGTCGACGCCGCCGTTTTGCAGCGCCTCCAAATCCTGAATCGCCTGCTCGATCACCCATGTCAGCCCCTTTTGCGCATCGTAGCCAGGATCGCCCGGCAGCGCATGAAGATGACACATGGCGATAATTGGTTTTTCAACGCCAAATAACTCTTTGATCCACTGCATAATATTTTTCCTTACTTTATAACATAATAATTCGTTGTATCAATCTCCATCATCGCTCTTGCCGCCCATGAGCACAACTTTGGGCGTCATACGCGCGATCACTTCGATCAGAAGTCCTTCCTGCAAAGCGATCACCATCTCGATATCCTTATATGCCAGGAACGTTTCGTCCGGCTCCAACCCAAAGTGCAAGATATCGAGCGCGGCCATGTGCTTCAAGAAGGCGCCCTCGTCATGGCGACGTTTGGCCTCGGCGCGCGAGAACCAGCGTCCGGCGCCATGCGAGGACGAGTGCAGGCTGGGTTCGTTGCCCAGTCCGCGTACAAGATAAGACGCCGTGCCGCTCGAACCAGGAATCAGCCCAATCATACCCTTTTCCGCTGGCGTGGCGCCTTTGCGGTGGATGACGCCCTCCTCCTCGATCCAGGCGTAGTTGTGACGATTCCAGACGCGGTGGCGCAGCCCCAAACCGGCGGACGCAACAAAATGGTCGTGGATCAGGTCGTGGTTGGCGCGCGCATAAGCGCCCATCAACTGCATCGCAGAGAGATACTCCTGCCCTAACTCAGTATCGAGCGGCAGCCACTCATAGCCGCTTGGGATGCCGGTGGCGACCTGGCGAATATATTGGGCGGCTGCCTCGACATAGTAGGTGGCCGTCTTGTGACCGGCGCCGCGGCTGCCGCTGTGGGTCAGCAGTCCGACTGCCTGGTCGCCGGCGCGGTAACTCTCATGGTCGCGCACAAAGTCCACGATCACCAGATCGGCGAAGTGGTTGCCGCCGCCCGATGAACCTAGCTGCTTGCCGGCCAGCGTCTTAAGCGAGCGCAACAGCCGCGTCTCTGACCAACGCGGGTCGTCCATCACGGCGTGCTGGCGTTGGCCAGGTTTGAAATCAGCGCCCAACCCAAAGCGCGTTTCGCTGCGCAGCACACCTGCCAGTTTGCGGCGATGCTTCATGAACTCCTGCGGCGTCAGATCGAAGAGCGAAAGCTGCATCATGCACGAAATGTCATAGCCGACAAACGACGGCGAAATGGCGTCATCCAGGCTGACGACGCCGCCGATCGGCATGGCGTAGCCGAGATGGGCGTCGGGCATGAGCGCGCCGCGCTGAGCGACGGGCAATCGCATGACCATTTGCATCTGCTCGATGGCGTTGATGGGGATATGCTTTTCCGGTTCGCCAAACACTACAAAGGGGGCCGGCTCTTCAGCAATCGTCAACATGGCTTCGGTCGGATAGGCAGCCGCCACCCAGGCCATCAGCTCATCGGGCGTGGCGTGTGGATTGGCTTTTGCCCAGCTCGCAGCGGCCTGTGCGATCTCAGCGTAGTTGGGCAAATGACGATAACTATGCAACAGTTTGTGAGTTTTCATTATTTCACCTTAACAGCCGATGCTGGCAGCCATCTTTGACTTCGCCAACCGCGCCGAATATGATAGATGCAAAGGTCGCAACCGTCATCTTCTGGTGCAGGGTGTGACGCACCGATCGCAAAGGCTGGAGAGTACAAATGACAATCGCCGATGTTCTCAACACCAACACGCAAAGCATTGACCGAATTCTCAACGCCGGTCTGCCTGTGATGTTGATCTTCTGGCGGCCTTCGTCGCCGCCTGTCCAGGATCAGGAGCTGCAGGAGTTGGCAAGGCGCTATGCAGGGCGTGCGATCCTGGCGCGCGTCAACGCCGACGACGAACCTGCTCTGGTGCAGCGTTTCCGCGTGGCAACGACGCCGCTCTATCTGCTGGTGCGCAATGGCAAGCCGGAGATTGCGCTGGCAAGCGAAGAAGCGCGCCAAAACGTGGCCGGCTGGCTTGCACATTTCATAGAGGGCAAACCGCAACCAAAGACAACGCCGCGACCATCGACGCAAGCTGCCAGCGACGGCAAGCCACTGATCCTGACCGACGCCACTTTTGACCAGACGATCAACCAGCCACTGCCGGTGTTGGTCGACTTTTGGGCGCCGTGGTGCGGTCCATGCCGGATGGTGGCGCCCTCCGTCGAAAAGCTGGCGCAGGAGTTTGCCGGCCGCGCTGTGGTCGGCAAACTCAACGTCGACGAGAATCAAATGACCGCACAGCGCTATCGCGTGATGAGCATTCCGACGCTGATCATCTTCAAGAACGGCCAGCCTGTTGACCAGATCGTCGGCGTACAGCCCTATCCGGCGCTGCAACAGCGGCTGGCGAAAACGCTGTAGGCGGCGAAAACGCGGTTGATCGTCAATCGCCTGCGGCTTCCACTGCAGCGCAGGCGGGATCGTCCGGCGGCGGTTCACAGAGACGGGTCGTTTCGCACCAAAGCTGTTGGGCGCGCAGCACGCTACACGCAACGCTTTCGGTGGCGCCAGAGAGCAGCGACCCCGTGGCAGCGCCCATATCGACAGACGGCGCCGTTGGCAGCGCTGCGCCAGCAGTTTGCAAGGCAACATCCACCGCTTCCTGAACGGCGTTGACGCCGACCTGCGTCCCTTCGGCGACGGCGCTGGCCGTGTTGCTGGCAGCGCCGCCGATCCAGCTGGTCGCAGCGCCCCACCAGGAAAGCTGCACTTCGTCCGACGCTCCTTCGACGGCGGCGCCATCTTCAGCCTGGGCGCCGCCGAGCATCGCTTCGTTGTCGGCGGCGATGCCCAAGACAGGGACGGAGAGCTTGCCGCCAACGCGCACGTAGGCGTCGCGCAATCGCTCAAAGGGAACAAACAGTTCGAGCGTGCCGCCGGTCTCTAGCAGCGTCTGCGGTGCAACACGGGCGTCGGCAACGCCTTGCAGGAGCATGCCACTGCTGTCGATGCGGACGGTGCTGTCCAACGCCAACGGCGCATCCTTCAGTTGCAACAATTGCGCAAGTGGACCGCCTTGAATGCTAAGGTCGCTGTTAAACTGCACAAAATTGCGCTCTGGCTCGCGCGAGAAGAGCGCGGCTACGCCGACCGTCGAGCGCAGTGGCAGCGTCACGCCGGCCAGCATAGGCAACTGCGCGACATCGATGCCGAGCGTCGAGGCGACCAGCGCCAGTCGCAACACCTGCGACAGGTTGAAGCGACCGTCGAGATAGAGCAACTGGTTCTCCGGGTCGACAATAATCGTAGTCGATTCATTTTCTGGCACGCCCACCGTGATTGGCGTCGATTCCCCGTGCTCGTCGAGCAATGCAGTGTCGAGCGTGATGCCGTCGCCCACACGCATGTAGAAATAGCGGTTCTCTGGGTTGAGCAGCCTCCCTACGGCGCCCAGTTCAGCACCGTAATCGTAGCCAAACTCGGCGGCAAAGTCGCCGCCGACGCGCAGGTTATTGGGCAGGGTGAGCGCCGGCAGAACAGTCTCCGCCTTGCCGCGCAGCCGTTGGACATTGCCTTCGGCATCCACACCGACCAGGAAGTCACCGTTGCGAATCTGAACCGCACCGATCGGTAGATTCAGCGTCAGTTGGTCGGAAATCTCAACGCCGGCGCCGGATAGAAAACCAAGATTGCCCGCCGGTAGTTCAAAGCGCAGCGGATTTCTGGCCGGCACCGCCACCTCCGCCTGCAAGCCGGCCGCATTGACGGTCAACATACATTGTTGGTCTTCACAACGCACGCCATACACAGAGAGCGCTGGTCGCCCGGCGTCGGTTGCCGCAGATTGCGCCATCACCTCAACAGGAATGAGATTGAGCAGAAGGCTGAAAAGAAGCACCAATGTCAGAACACGATGGCGATAGTGCATGATCAACTCCGTTGTTCGCTAAGAAAGGACTTGTCGCCTGGTCAGGTCAGGCGCCAGCTACGACGACGCTATGGTTCGTCAACCCAATAATAAACAATAATAGTATACCGTGCACCTGCTACGAATCTCCAATCCGCCAGTCGACTGCCCTTTTCCCCGGCCAGCCTAAACCGATGCGCCCGCGTTCCTTGTCGACGACGGCGATCTCCACCTCAATGATATCGCCAACGCCCAATCGTTCGCCATAGGGAATCTGCGAGCGATGGAGCAAGCCATCCTGTTTGACGCCGATGTCAACGAACGCACCGAAATCGACGACGTTGCGCACCGTGCCTTGCAGCTTCATGCCGATGACCAGGTCGTCCATCGAAAGCACATCGCTGCGCAGGATCGGCGGCGGTGCATCCTCGCGCGGGTCGCGGCCGGGGCGCACGATCTGCTCGAAGATGTCGGCCAGCGTTGGCTCGCCACAACCAAGCTGCGTCGCCAGCGCAGCGAGCGGCTGACGCTGGCGCAGCGATTCGAGCGCGGCCTGCCGCTCTTCGACAGGTGTGCGCATGTCGATGCCCGCCAGCTTGAGCGCCTTGCGCGCCACGGCGTAGCTTTCCGGGTGGATGGCGCTGGCGTCGAGCGGCTCCTCGCCGTCGCGGATGCGCAGAAAGCCAGCCGACTGCTCAAACGCTTTCGGCCCCAACCCTGCCACCTTTTTCAGCGCCGCGCGCGTAGCAAATGCGCCGTGCTCGTTGCGATGGGCGACAATATTGCCGGCGAGCTTCGGCCCGATGCCGGCCACATAGGTCAGCAGCGCCGGCGAGGCTGTGTTGACATCCACGCCCACCTGATTGACCACGCTCTCCACCACACCGTCGAGCGCCGCCGCCAACGCCTTCTGGTTGACATCGTGCTGGTAAAGACCAACGCCGATCGATTTGGGGTCGATCTTGACCAGCTCCGCCAGCGGATCTTGCACGCGCCGCGCAATCGAGACTGCGCCACGCATACTCACGTCGAGGTCGGGCAGTTCGGCGCGTGCGAGCGGGCTGGCGCTGTAGACGCTGGCGCCGGCTTCGTTGGCAATAAGGTAATGGAGATTGGGGGATGGAGAGATTGGAGATTGGCGATTGTTCGATGAACCAATCTCCACTGTTCTGTTTTCCAGTCGTTTGATCAACTCCGCTGCCAACTGTTCGGTTTCTCTGGACGCAGTGCCGTTGCCGATGCTGATGAGCGTGACGCCGTGGCGTTGGGCAAGGTCGGCCAGAACGACGAGCGATTCGCGACGCTGGTTTTGTGGTTGGTGTGGATAAATGGTCGTCGTCTCCAACACTTTGCCGGAAGCATCGACCACCGCAACCTTGCAGCCGGTGCGATAGCCAGGATCGATGCCCATCACCACATGATCTGCCAGTGGCGGCTGGGTGAGCAAACCGCGCAAATTGGCGGCGAAGACGTGAATTGCGTGCGACTCTGCCTGTTCGGTCAGTGCGGCGCGCACGTCGCGTTCGATGGCGGGCAGCAGCAGTCGTTTGGCGCTATCCTCAATGGCAAGCTTGAGTTGCTCCGCCCACGCCGACAGCGGGTGGTCGGGAAAGACATTCTGCATCGCCTGCCGCCAGTCGCGCTCAGGGATGTCTATAGCGACGCGCAACACCTTCTGCGCTTCGCCGCGGTTGATGGCAAGCACTTGATAGGGCTTGAGACGATCGAGGCGCGCGGCGAAATCATAGTAGAGCGTGTAGACGCCTTTCTCATCGGCGCCGCCGTCGATGCGCGTCACGGTGAGCGTGGCGAAGCGCATCGCCTTCTCGCGGGTTTGACGGCGCACCTCGGCATGGTCGCTGATCACCTCGGCGACGATGTCGCGCGCGCCGGCGAGTGCGTCGTCAACTGTTGGAACGTCGTCGCTGAGAAAAGCCTGCGCCGCCGCTTCGGGCCGGTCGCCTTTGCGCGGCTGCGCCAGAATCAGGTCGGCAAGCGGCTGCAAGCCGCGCTCGCGGGCGATGCTGGCGCGTGTGCGGCGTTTGGGGCGATAGGGCTGATAGAGGTCTTCGAGCGCGGTCAACGTTTCGGCGGCGAAAATCTGCGCCTCCAGCTCCGGCGTGAGCTTTTCCTGCTCGCCGATCGAGGCGAGAATGGCGGCGCGGCGTTCATCGAGTGCGCGCAGTGACGCCAGCATCTGCTCGACGGCGCGAATCTGCTCCTCGTCGAGACTGCCGGTCATCTCCTTGCGATAACGGGCGATAAAGGGCAGGGTTGCGCCGCCGTCAAGCAGATCGATCACGGCGGCGACGCCGCGTTCCGGCAGCTGCAGCCGGGCGGCGATGCGAGTTGGGTAAGAGTGTACAGGTCTAGACATTGGCGCACACGTCAAGCGATATTGGCAAAGAGATCGCGCTCGTCGCCGTCAAGAGCAGGATAGACGCAGGTGAACTGCTCGCGCCCTATGAACAATTGACGAACCGACTGTGGCACGATCGACAGCCAGGTTGGCCCGCCGCTGTATTGGCTGGCGTGCGCCTCGCTGGCCGCCTGCTTGTTTGCGAGCGTCTGACTTATGTCGATCGTCGTCGTCACCGGCGTCACCCAACGGCTGATCTCCACCAGGTTGATATCATGGTTGCGCCCAATCGCCGTCGGGTCCTGCCCTGCCAGTTGCATTAACGGCACGGCCACCTTGATCAAATCTTTCGGAAACGCCGTGTAGTACAGCTTTCGTGGCGGAAAAGTTGGCAAATCGGCGGTGGAAGTTTTCGTTCGCGCAAGATAGAATGCTGTTGTGGTTGCTTCGCACACGCGCACGTGATCTGGATGACCATAGCCGCCGAAAGGGTCATGCGTGATGATCACAGTAGGCGTCAGACGTTCGATGTAGCCTAAAATCTCATGCGCAACATGCTCAACTGGCTGTTGAAGCAGGGCGTCTGGATGTTGGTTCTCCGGGGCGCCGCGCATACCGCTGTCGCGATAGGGCAGCGACCAGATGCTTTTCAATCCAAGCGCCACTGCCGCCCGCGCCAACTCGGCCGATCGCACCTGCGCCAGTGAGTCGTGGTCGCGTAATCGCCCACGATCATCGACCGAGCCGGCAATACCGTCGGTGGCAATAATCACATGAACATCGACGCCGAGACGAGCATAGTGCGCCAGTGTGCCGCCCGGACCAAAACTTTCATCATCGGGATGGGCGAACACACCCAAAAGAACTTTACGCTGCATTTGCGTTGCCTGTCCTGTCTTGTTGGTTTCGTTGTGAAAAACAAGCCCAATGGCCTGATATCAATTGATCTCTATGGCAACCATTTTCCCATGATTGCGTCAATCCAGCCAACCAAAGCGTTTATCACGCATCAATAGTAGGCGGCTGTACTGGGATTCGCAACCAAATGTGGCTTAATATCATATTGTCTTTATTTGTGGTTATTTCACATTATCTGGACAGGAGTCATTATCTATGCGTTATGGCCCGCTCCTTCGCATTATAGGAACGGCACTATACGGTTTTATTGGTTGGGAATTAGGGCTTGTACTATCGCGCACACCGGGGTTGGAGTTGGAAGCCTGGCAATTGATCGTGCCGTTTACGCTTTTTGGCGCATCGTTTGGCTTTCTGCTGGCGCCGTGGCTGGTGCGCGCGCCTGCCAATGCTGCTCAAAATGTGCTGCGCCAGGTTCCTTTCACCGATCTGATTGCTGGCATCGTCGGCATCACCGTTGGCTTGTTGATCGCCGCACTCTTGAGCGTCCCGGTCTCGCAACTGCCCGCGCCTTTCGGCAATGTGCTTCCGCTTGTTCTGGTCTTTATGTTCGGCTATCTGGGCGCGGCGATTCTTGTGCTGCGCAAACGCGATTTTTTTAGCCTGTTGCGTGGGGAGACGGATGAACAGCGAGGCGTTGCTGGGTTCCGACAAGGCGAGACGCTCGATGCATCGACTAGCCCGACTCTGCTACTTGACACCAGCGTGATTATCGACGGGCGCATTGCCGACGTAGCCAAGACGGGTTTTCTGCTTGGCACGCTCACCGTGCCGCGCTTTGTGCTCAATGAGCTGCAATACATCGCTGATTCGGCGGATAGCCTGCGCCGCAATCGCGGGCGTCGCGGTCTCGAAGTGCTCGACCGCCTGCAAAGCACGCCTGAAGTCGCCATCACTTTCATCGACCAGGACCCGTCCGACGCCCAACAAGTCGACGACAAGTTGATCAGTCTGGCGCGCAAATGCAACGGCTTGATCATCACCAATGACTTCAACCTGAATCGCGTCGCCAAACTCCAGGGCGTACGCATCCTCAATATCAACGAATTGGCGAACGCCGTTAAGTCCGTATATTTGCCTGGAGAAGTAATTCCGCTGAAAATAATCCAGGAAGGCAAGGAGCTTGGGCAGGGCGTCGGGTACCTGGAGGATGGCACGATGGTCGTTGTCGAGAACGGTCGCCGTCATCTTAACCAGGAAATCCTGGTGCAGGTGACCAAAGTGCTGCAAACAAACGCCGGTCGTCTGATCTTTGCTACGCCGGAATCATTGTGAATTTATTCAGTCAATTGCAGGAAAACCACATGACGTTGCGCATTTACAACACGCTCACGCGGAAAATCGAAGAGTTTGTCCCAATCGAACCCGGCAAGGTCAGCATGTATGTTTGCGGGCCGACGGTTTACGCCGACGCACATATTGGTCACGCCATGGCGGCGATCATCTTTGACACTGTTCGTCGCTATCTGATGTATAAAGGCTACGACGTGAAGTTTGTCACCAACTTCACCGATGTTGATGACAAGATCATCCGTCGCGCCAACGAGCAAGGACGCGACCCGCTTGAACTGGCGAACCATTACGCCAATGAGTACTTTCGTCACTTGAAAGATCTCAACGTGCTGCCCGCCGATGTCTATCCACGCGTCAGCCAGGAGATGGCATGGATCACGCAGATGATCTCTGGATTGGAGGAAACGGGCTATGCCTACCGGCTCGACGGCGATGTCTATTTTCGCGTCACCAAAGACGACGATTACGGAAAGCTGAGTGGGCGTCGCCTGGAAGAGGCGCTCTCTGGCACGCGCATCGAGGAAGATGCACGCAAGGAGCACCCTGGCGATTTTGCGCTTTGGAAGGGCGCCAAGCCGGGCGAGCCAGCGTGGGACAGCCCTTTCGGGCCAGGACGACCGGGCTGGCACATCGAATGCTCCGCCATGTGCCTGCACCACCTCGGCGAGGTCGTCGATATTCACGGCGGCGGCAACGATCTGATCTTCCCGCATCACGAAAATGAGATTGCCCAAAGCGAAAGTTACACCGGAAAGCAGTTCGCCCGTTTTTGGATGCACAACGGCATGTTGCAGCTTTCCGGCGAAAAGATGAGCAAGTCGCTCGGCAACCTGATCACCATCGACGACTTTCTCAAAGAGCATAGCGCCGACGCGCTGCGTTTGCTGATCTTCACGGGTCATTATCGCAAGCCGGTTATCTACAGCGCCGAAACGGTTGAAAGCGCCGAACGTAGTCTGGCGCGGCTGCGCAGCGGCCTGCGTCCCCCGCAAGGATCGCTCACAACCGGCGAGGCGGCGGACAGACTGCGCATCGCCACCGAGGATGCGCGCGTCGCCTTCACCGAGTCGATGGACGATGATTTCAATACTGCCGGCGCGATTGCCGCCCTCTTCGAGCTGGTGCGCGCAATCAACAGCGCACGCACTGCAGGCGTTTCGGGGCCGTTTTTCAGCGCAGCGCAGCACACATTGCGCGAACTGGCAGGCATTCTCGGTCTTCAACTCGCCGAGCCGACAGGCGATGCAGGCGCCGACGTTGCGGCGCGCCCCTTCATCGACCTGCTCGTGAGCGTGCGCAGCGACCTGCGCCAGGCGAAGCAGTGGGCGCTGGCGGACAAGGTGCGCGACGGTCTCAAATCGCACGGCGTCATCCTTGAGGACACGCCCGACGGCACACAGTGGAGATTTGAAGCTGAATGAGCGAACTGTTATATGGGCGCCATGCGGTTCATGAATGTCTGCGCGCCGGACGCCGCCATTTCTACCGACTGTGGATCGAGGGCAAACAGGAAGACGCTCCGCTGCCCAAAGAGGGCGCAATCGCCGCCATCGTCGTCGAAGCTGAACGTCGCCGCATCCCCACGCGCGTGATTCGCGGCGGGCTTTTTGATCGACTGCGCCGAGAAAATGTCAATGCGCAGGGGGTTGCGCTGGAAGTTGGCGACTATCCGTATGTGGATGTCGATGCATGTCTGCGCATTGCAAAACAGGCGGGCGAACCACCGCTGCTGCTCATTCTCGACCACCTGCAAGACCCGCAGAATCTCGGGACGTTGATTCGCACCGCAGAAGCGGTCGGCGTGCACGGCGTAATGATCCCCGAACGCCGCGCCGCACGCGTGACGCCGGCGGTGAGCAACGCCAGCGCCGGCGCGGTCGAACATCTGGCGGTGGCGCAGGTGGTCAACATTAATCGCCTGATTGAAGACCTGAAGCAGCGCAACATCTGGGTCGCCGGCCTGGACAGCGAACCGACCACGCCGCCGTTAGCCAACGCCCGGCTCGACGGCGCGCTGGCGGTCGTCGTCGGCAGCGAGGGTGAGGGACTGGCGCGATTGACGCGCGAAAAATGCGACTTCCTGGTGCGGTTGCCAATGGTGGGCCGCATCGAAAGCCTCAACGCAGCTGTGGCGGGCAGCATCGTGCTATATGCGGCGCGACAGGCGCGCGCTGCCAAATGACAACGAGCCGATGGACGTCACATTGCTCGACGCTGACAACCCGCAGTGGTCACGTGAGTTGGAGCGCGCCGGCGTGCTGCTGGGCGTCGGCGCCAATCCAACGTTGTTTCCCTACCACTTCCTCTACGTCACATTGAGCAAGATCGGCGGCAAGCTGGCGATCTTCCGCCAAAACGGTCGCATTGTCGGCGTCGGTTTCCTCTTCCCACGGCGCTTGACGCGCAACGCTGGCGCTGTACAACACACTTACACCTTGCGCTTTCACCCTGTCCAGGAAGAACTCCCCGATCCGGCCCACATCACCGCTGTGTGTCAGGCGGCCATGCCCGACGCCGCGATCGTCTTCTACCTGCCACAGGGCGCCCTCTCCTATTATCGGACAGCAACGTCCTACGGCGTGGTCGAGATCGGACGCCCCGATGAGTTTGAGGCGGATGAAAGTCGTTCGATCCAGCAACAAGTGTGGGGAGCGGCGCAGGAATTCTTGTACCCGACCGACATTCACTCCGCCGAATTTGCTGCTGGCACCACGCTGGTTGCTCGCGTGGATGGCAAGACCGCCGGATTCCTTTTTGGATTCTATGCGTTCCGTTGCCCGCCGCTGCCTGCAGACTGGCGTGAGCGCTTCAACGGCGACTTTCGCATCGAGTCGCAGACATTAGGTGTGTTGCCAGAGTATCGCGGACATCGTATCGCTAATCTGCTCAAGAAACAGCAGGCTGAGCTTGCCTGGCGCGAAGGCATCGGCATTGTCACCTGGACCGCCGACCCGTTGCAATATCCCAACGCGGCGCTTAACTTTGGCTTGCTCAAAGCAGTGTCGTTCCACTTTACGCCGGATTTGTACCCATTTCGCAACGCATTGAATCGCATTCACGCCTCGCGGCTGGCGTTGACCTGGCTCGTGGGCAGCAAACGCGTGCGCGATGTAGCCCCACTCGGCGCGCGTGCGGAGGTGCTCGACTTAAGCAGCCACACGCAGATACCGCGCGTCAATGATGGCTGTCGGCATGCCAGCTTTGACCTGGACGACGATCTGATCGCTATTGAGATACCGAATGACTGGACAGCGTTGCAGTCCCAAGACCCAGCTCAAGCGCAGGCATGGCGTCTGCTAACCGACCAGATTTTCTCGAGGTATATCGGCCTCAATCCTGGGCAATATACGCTCACCGGCGTAGGGATTGCGGACGAACGTCGTTTCTTGCTGGCTGAGAAAAGCAATGATCGCCTGTGGCGTCGCCTTGGCGAGATGGAATAGCGTTCATCAACAGGCGTGAATGCATCGCCCAAAGTGTATTTCCACAAGATTGTGGGGTTGACATATAGACTGGGAGCGTCTACAATCGCTACTAAAGTCATGAGCGACAGAAAGCAGGATTTTTGATCCCTGTATTTAGTCAACAACTGCGCCGTTGAAAACCCTGATTTTTCTGAAACGCATGACGCTAGAAGAGAAAAGCGGCTCAATAGCGCCGTGGCTTAATGCATCCACGTCCTTTATTCCATTCCAGCCATCGAATGGGCGCCGCAGAAGTAGTAAGATGGCGTCCGTGGTTTTGTGAATGCCTCGACGGCGTAATCTCACAAACAACAAGGTGTGCGCACCGACATTGCGCAGTGCTTCCACTGTATGGGTTACACAGCAGTGAGTGTTTGCGCGTGTCGGGTTGTTTCGTTTGGCGGTAAATTCGTTTTTTGTCAATCGATAAGTTTGTCAGGCTGATTGTCGGCTTCGTCAACCGGAAGCCATCTATGTATCAAGCTCTAGTGCTGGAAAAGGAACTTATGAACATCTACGTTGGAAATCTGTCGTACCGCACCACAGAGGATGAACTGCGCAGAACATTTGAGGCGTATGGCGCCGTCAGCTCTGCTTCGATCATTCGTGATCGCGAGAGTGGGCAATCCAAGGGTTTTGGCTTTGTAGAGATGCCTTCGGACAGTGAAGCGGAAGCAGCCATCAACGGACTCAATGACAAAGAAGTAGGTGGACGGCGTCTCAAGGTGAATCAGGCGCGCCCGCGCGAGGATAGCGGCTATCGCGGCGGCGGTGGCGGCGGCGGACGTTCGCAGCAACGACCGCGCAGCAACGATCGTGATCGCGATCGAGATCGCAATCGCTGGTAAGGCGCAGCCGCGCACTTTGGATTCAAAGGCATAGAGAGCGATCCATCAGGTCGCTCTCTATGCCACACCAATACAATTCTTGACGCGCATTACGGTGGGTCTTTGCGCTCGCAGCAACACAACGGTGAGGCTTGGCTTTACGCCGCCGCTTCCGTTGCTTTTTGGGCAGCCAGCCTACGCAATGGAATAAAGGTCATCGCCAGAAAAATGAGCATCCCTGCCAGGCGTCCGATCCCCGACAACAAAAAGATCGACTGAAAACTGACCTGGTCAGCCAGAAAGCCGCCAAGCAGCGGGCCAACAAATGCGCTGGCGAAGACGCCCGTCTGATAGAGCGCCACGGCCCTTGCTCGCCCAATGTTTGGCGTCACCTGCAGCAACAAGTTGAAGTTTGCTAGATTAAACCCGGCCCACAGAAAGCCGCCAAACAAATTATTGACGCCGGCCTGCCATGCTTCTGTGTAGAAAATCCACATCACCGGCAGCAACACGATTGGAAATCCCGTCACCAGCTGCAGAAAGACTGCGCCGCGTCGATCCAGCACCCGGCCAAAAAACATTTGCCCAATCATCGATGTCAGGCTTGAGATGCTGGCGAAGAGACCCACTGTGCTGGCATTGGCGCCCAGGTGCGTCACCAGATAGACATTGAAAAACGGCGCCGCCACCTGTAGAGCAAAGTTCCACACAAACCCGCTGAGCACAAAACCGAGATAACCCGGGCTGCTTTTAACTGCATCGCGCAGGCTTCCGCTTTGACGCACATGTTCGCTGTGGCGTTGCGAGTGCGGCTCACGCAAACGGGCAAATTGATAGGTGCTCGCCATGCCCAGCAAGAACGCCAGCAGGAAGCTTAGTTGATAGCCAAGAAACGACTCCCTCTGCCAATGATTGCCGGTGCGGATCAGCCAGCCCGCTGTCGCCGAAAAGACGAGCGTCGCCAACCCCATGGTCAGATTGCGTGCACTGAAATAGCGACCGCGCATATATTCCGGCACGATGTCCGCCACCATTGCCGTCCACGCCGGGTTGGCAAAGTTGGCGGCAAAGGCGCGCACGCCGTTGAGTGTCGTGATCAGGATAATCGCCATCAGAGGCGGCAGGCTCAAGAGTGGGATGCAGGCAAGCAGCAACAGCATAACTCGCGCAACACCGCCTCCGCTCCACAACACAATCGCCTTGCGGTTGCCTGTCTTCTCGATCAACCGTGCACCAGGAAAAAGCGCAACCGCCCCTGCCAGATTGCCGATGGCTGTGATCCAGCCAACTTCTTGATTGGTGGCTCCGTAAGCCAGCGCAAAGAGCGGAATGAACGCCAGGTAAAACGACTCGCTTGCTGAAGCGAAGATGCCATCGAGCCAGAAGTGGCGCAAGTTGTTCAGCTGAAAGATCGTCAGCGGCTGCGGCGTCTGCTGGTCGAGGCTGCGCTCAATCGGCCGGCGCACCAGATACCAGTTCCACCGTTGTGGGCGCAGATGGTCGAACACGCCGATTCGGCGTTGGGGGATATAGTTGATTAACTGATGTATACGCGCTTCGCGTGATGCGGAGCGCTGTCGTCGTTGTTCGGCAGCATCGACGCCGACGCTGCCTGCACTTTGCTCACTCATACGAAAATTCGTCTCTTATGCGCAGAAAAGTCTGCGCAGCTCTGTTTTTTGCACCTTGCCCATTGCATTGCGCGGCAACGCATCGACAAAGACAATGCGCTTTGGCGTCTTGTACGCCGCCAACCGTTGCCGACAAAAAGCGATCATCTCCGTTTCGCTGGCGACGGCGCCAGCGCGCAACACAACCAACGCCACCACGCGCTCCCCCCACTCCGCATCTGGACAACCAATCACAGCGCTTGTTTCTACGGCGGGATGATCGGCCAGCGCCAGTTCAACTTCGGGTGGGTGAACATTATAGCCGCCGCTGATTATCAAATCTTTGGAGCGCCCCTTGAGCGTGAAATAACCATCCGGCTCGCGCATGCCCAAATCGCCGGTGCGCAGCCAGCCATCGGCGGTGAAGGCGGCGGCGGTTTTTTCTGGCTGGCGCCAGTATCCCTTGAATACATTGGCGCCCCGCACCTGCACCTCGCCGACTTGATTGTCGGGCAGCGGCGTCTCAGTCTCTAGATCGACGATGCGCACTTCGACGCCTGGCAGCGGCAAACCGACCGAACCAACGCGTCGTTCGCCGTGCAGCGAGTTGGACAGAACCATACCGGCCTCCGACATGCCATAACGTTCGAGCAAGCGCACGCCGAAGGTCTTCTCGAACTGCGCAAACAAGTCGTCGGGCAACCGGTCGGAGCCAGAAGTGATCAGTCGCATGTGGCGTAAGCTATAACGTTCAGCGTGTGCTGCATCGACCAGGCGACGATGGATGGTCGGCACCGCCATGAAGACGCTGCATGGTCGCCTGACCAGCAGATCCAGCGTCTGCATCGGGTCAAATTTGGGCGCCAGGATCGTTGTTGCGCCAGCATGCAGCGCACCATGCAGCGCCACCCAAAGTCCATGCACGTGAAAGAGCGGCAACACGTGCAGCAGCACATCATCGCTGCGCCACCCCCACGCTTCGTGCAGACTCTCCAGATTGGCTGTCAGGTTGCGATGCGTCAATTCAGCGCCTTTGGGACGTCCCGTAGTGCCGCTGGTGTAGATCATCAGGCAGGTTGCGTGTGGATTGTCAGGCAGCGCGATGTGCGACGCCGCCGCGGGCGAATAGGGCGCCAACAACCGTTCAAAGGCGTGTTCCGGCGTTTCGCCGACAACGATGCATTCTTGCAAGTCGGGCAGTTCTGCGACCATCGACTGCACGGCGCTCTGCATGTGCGGCTCGGCGAAGAGCAGACGGGCGCCGGAATCTTGCAGAAAATAAGCAAGCTCGTGCGCAGAATAGCCGTTGTTGAGCGGCAGTGAAATTGCACCCAAACGCATGACCGCCAGATGCAGATAAACAAAAGGCAAACCTTTGCGGAGCTGTATCGCCACCCGATCGCCAGGCTGAACGCCTTTGCTGCGCAACATCGCCATCGTTTGCAGCACGGCTGACTCGAGCTGGCTGTAAGAAATACGCTGTTCGGTTGCGCTGTATTCGTCGAGCAGTTCGATAGCGGTTTTGTTTGGGACGACGAGACAATGACGACTAAGCCTGTCGAGAAACATAGTGCGACGACTTTCGTTTTTGAAGCTCGATACGTAGCCGGTGTTCACCCCGCTGGAGAGTATAGATCGAAACACAGTCAATCGGCATAAGCTTTGATGCTATAACTAATTGCGCTCCGATGCAAAAATCGAGGTACAGCAACACATTTTAAATTTTTGGTGTATTGACAATTCCTGTACGCAATGCTACAATCTTTTTGCTGATACGTTTCAGCAAATTCTACGGTTCTATCCTTCCTTTAATTGAATCGCGTCGAAATGGCTCGTCAGCCTGTGCGTATTGTTGATATTGCGCGTCGTCTTGGCGTTTCCACGGCTACTGTGTCCACCGTGTTGAATGACAAGGCGGCCCAAGGGCGAATTTCTGCAGAAATGCAGGAAGCTGTGTGGTCAACTGCGCGTTCAATGGGTTATCAACCGAACATGGCGGCGCGCCGGCTGCGGTCAAGTGCACTGGTCGAAGACAGCATTTATCTGGCGGTCATCGCCTCTTTGGAGACGCCTTTTTCCTTGGTCGGCGCCGTCATGCTTGGCGTACAATCCTATGCCGCCGAATGCCAGGAATCCTTACAGTTGACGATCGAGACGTTTCGCATGGGACAGCTTTGCGCGCTGCCAGGTCTGCACAACAATACGCGCTTTCACGGCGCAATCATCACCAACACCGGTTTAGACGACGATGCATTTATTGCTACGACTACTTTCTCGATGCCGGTCGTGTTGTTCTTGCGCCAGATCGCAGGGGCCAACTGCGTGACCAGCAACTCCGCAGAGAGCGGCGAGCGCGCCGCCGAGCTGATGTACAGTCGCGGCTGTCGCCGTCCGGCTGTACTGGCTCCGCTTGAAATGACGCAGGCGCGACTTGACCGCATGGATGGATACAAGGCGTTCTGGCGCAAAGCAGGAATTGAAGCAACGGAGATTTGGGCGACCTCTTTCAATGAACGGAGCGGTTATGCAGCAATGAACGGTTTTCTGTCGTCGGACGGGCAGTGTGACGCACTATTTGTAGTGGGCGACAGCATGGCAGTGGGCGCAATGGCAGCCATCAAATTGGCTGGGTTGCGCATTCCCGAAGATGTGGCCGTGGTCGGGCATGATGATCTTGATTTTGCATCTTTCACCGATCCACCGCTGACAACCTTTCACTTGCCTGTATTCGAGATGGCGCGTGATGCGACATCCTTGCTGCTGCAACTGCTGCGCTCTGGTGTGCAGCCGCCAGTCCAGCGCATCTATCCTGCAGAGTTGGTAATGCGAGCTTCCGCATAACATTGTGCTTGTCCAACTGGACAGAAAAAACTGAGTGGGGAAGAAGATGCCAAATCCAGTTGATCTGAAGGGTGTCGTGTCGCCATTGATCACACCATTTCTGGCGGATGCGCAAACCGTTAATGTCGAGGCAGTGGCAGCCTTGGTCGAACATCAGGTGCAGCGCGGTGTGCACGCACTTTTCGTGGCGGGCACGACTGGCGAGTCGATGTCGCTCGACGATGAGCAGTGGCGCCGGCTGTTGCAGATGGTCACAACGACAGTCGCCGGGCGCATCCCCGTGATCGTCGGCGTCAGTATGCCGAGCACGGCAGGCGCGGTTCGCCGCGCCAGGTGGGCGGCGGAATTAGGCGCCGATTACGTCACTGCGACCATTCCGTACTATTTCCTCCCCAGCCAGCAGGACATCGTGCGCCACTACCGCGCCATTGAAGATGCCACACCCCTGCCCCTTGTAGTTTACAACATTCCACATCTCACCAAGATCAATATTGCGCTCGCCACGCACCTTGAACTGGCGCGTTCCTCGCAGATGGTGGCGCTCAAAGACTCTTCAGGGGATATTACCGCCCTGCGTCGGCTGAAGTGGGCGCTGGCAGAGCGCGGGCGCGAAGACATCCGCCTGTTCATGGGCACCGATTTGATGATCGATGCGATTGTGATGATGGGGGCGCACGGCGTCGTGCCGTCGCTTGCAAACCTGGCGCCGCACGTTCTCGTCGGCGCGTGGGACGCCGCCGTCGCAGGCGACTGGCCGACCTGCTGGCGGCTGCTCGAACGCGCGGCGCTGTTGACACGCATCTATCAGGTGCATCCCAGCGGTGCAGAGGCGGGAACTGTTTCGGGACTAAAGGCCGCACTGGCGCAAATCGGCATCGACTGTGGGCCACCAGCGCTGCCAACCATGCCCCTCGACGAAGCAGAGCAGAATGCGGTCAAAACCATCTTGCAGGATGGTGGATTGGCAATTTGAGGGTAGGAGTCTTCTTTATTGCAAACATCAGGAGGAGAAGATCATGAACCAACGACAGATGACAAGACGTGATTTCCTTAGAACTTCAGCCACGCTGGCTGGGGTCGCAGCGGGCACAATGATGTTGACCGCGTGCGCCCCCGCGGTAGCCCCTGGCGGTGGGGCTGGAGCATCGCAGGAAGCGCCAGCCGCAACCGGTGCGTTCGACTGGCAACGCTTTGCAGGGCAGACCATCAACGTACTGTTGACCAAGAATCCGTGGTCGGAAACACTGGAGACGTTGCTGCCAGAGTTCGAGACGCTGACCGGCATCACCGTGCAGTATGAGAACATTCCAGAGATTCAGGCGCGCCAGAAGATCACCGTCGATTTTGCAGGCGGCGGCACCGTCGATTGCTTTTTCACTTCGCTTCATGTCGAAAAACGACGCTTCTCGGCGGCGGGATGGTACAAGGATCTGAGCGAACTGCTCGCCAACTCCTCGTTGACTGACGCCGCCTACGACTACGAGGGTGACATCTTCGGCGCCTCACGCAGTGCGGTGACCGGGGTCGATGGCGCTGTCTATGCACTGCCGATCTTCACCGACCCGTGGTGCTACTTCTCGCGCAAAGATTTGCTGTCAGAGAAAGGGCTTAGTGCGCCAACAAACTTCGACGAAATGCAGTCAATTGCCGAGACGATGCACAACCCGCCCACCTTGTATGGCTATATTGCGCGTGGGCTGAAGAACGCCAATGCGATTGGCTTCACGTGGATGCTGCGCTCTTACGGCTCTGATGTACTGACGCCGGACCGTCAGGCGAATCTCGTGACCGACGAAGCGGTGCAGGCGATGAATCTGTACGCCGGCATGTTAAGCAAATATGCGCCGCCCGGCGTCGTCAACTTCAACTGGCAGGAATGTTCATCGGCCTTTGCACAGGGACAGGTCGCCATGTATTTCGATGGCATCAACTTCGCGCGCCAGTTCGAGAATCCAGAAGTGTCGACCATCGTTGGCAACGTAGACTACACGCTAATGCCAGCTGGTCCGGTCAAGGCGATCGTCCCCACCTTCACGACCGGCATGGCAGTCAGTGCAATTTCGCCCAAAGCCGAACCTGCCTATCTCTTCTGTCAATGGGCGACCAGCCCAGAAATTGCGCTCAAACAGCAGTTGGCGGGCGTCGGCACATCACGGCGTTCGGCGTGGGAAGCGCCCGAAGTGACAAGCGGTGCGACAATGCCGCAAGCCTGGACGGACGTCTTCCTGCAAAGCCTTGAAGTGGGCGAGCTTGGGCTGCCGGAGATCGTAGGCGTGACGGAATATCGCGATATTATCGGCGTCGCCATCCAACGCGTCATCGAAGGCGAAGACGCCATGGTCGCTCTCGATCAGGCGCAGAAGGAGTTCGCCGACATGCTGGCAAAGACCGAGGTGTAACGCCGCCGGCTGGCTGCAGAGAGCGATTCCATTGCACTGCACGTTGGTCGTCCATTTTCCAGGAAGCGCTGGCGCTTCCTGGAAAATGGACGACCTCTGAAAGGATGAACGACCGATGCCCCAAACAGCAAGCATAGCCCATTCGAAGCCCGCTGAGCGACGAAACGTTTCAAGCTGGCTCGAGCGACAGGCGCGCTTTGTCTTCATTGCACCGGCGTTGATCGCACTGCTTCTACTTGTCATCTTTCCGATTGCCTATACGATCTGGATGAGCCTGCACAACTGGCAGCTTTCGAGTGTCGCCCAGCCGCGCTTCATCGGACTGGACAATTTCTGGAAGTTGCTGACCAATGACAGCCGATTTTTGGGCGCAACCGGGCGGACGCTGCTGTTCACGCTCATGGCGACCTCCGTGCAACTTGTACTCGGCGTGGCGATGGCGCTGCTCTTCAACCGCCAGTTCCTGGGACGCGGCTTCTGGCGAGCGTTAGCGATCCTGCCGATGGTGACGACGCCGGTTGCGATCGCGCTCATCTTCGTAATGATGATGCATCCGACCCTGGGCGTGCTCAACTATCTTCTGCAAGTCGTCGGTTTGCCACCGAGTTTGTGGATTTACAGCGAACGCACGGTGATGTTGACGCTGGTCATGGTCGATACATGGCAGTGGACGCCACTTATTATGTTGATCGTGCTGGCGGGGCTGGCGTCGATGCCGGATGAACCATTCGAGGCGGCGCGCATCGATGGCGCCAGCCGTGTGCAAGTCTTCTTTTATATCACACTGCCGCTGCTGCGACCCTCGATTGTAGTGGCCGCACTCTTTCGCATCATCGATGCAATCAAGACCTTCGATATCATTTTCGTCATGACCTCGGGAGGGCCTGGGTATGCGTCGGAGACGATCAATCTCTATTTGTTCAATACTGCCTTCTCGTACTTCGACATGGGATATGCCTCGGCGATTGTGGTCATCTTTTTCACCATGATCATGGTGTTGGCTGTGTTGACGATCCGTGTAAGGAGGGTCGAGTGGCAGTGACAACCACGTATCGTTCACGAACAATCAAAACCAAACGACTCCTGTCGGCAGCAGGGATCTACGCACTGGTTCTGCTGGCAATGACGCCGACTCTGTTCATCTTCTTCTGGATGGTCTCACTTTCGCTCAAGGTGCAGGTCGAGAACACAGCCTATCCGCCAGTCTTTATTCCATCGCAGCCGACGCTCAACAATTACAGATTGCTGGGCAATCAGTTCGTCGAATATGTCTTCAACAGTGTGATCATTGCCACCGGAGCAACCGTGCTTGGCATGGTGCTCGGCGCGCCGGCGAGCTTCGGCATGGTGCGTTGGCGCTATCAGCGGCTGGCGTTGGTGGTGCTGGTGGCGCGCATCATTCCTGCCATCAGCTTTCTGGTGCCGTGGTTCATCCTCTTCCGACGTATGGGGTTGTTGGATACTTACACTGCGCTAATTCTATCGCATCTGGTTGTGGGGCTGCCGATCATTATCTGGATGCTGCTGGCGTTCTTCGAAGATGTGCCGATGGAACTGCAAGACGCAGCGCTGATTGACGGCTGCTCGATTTACGGCGTCTTCTGGCGCGTCGCCTTGCCGCTCACTCGCCCCGGCCTGGCGGCGACAGCGATCCTCAGTTTCATCTTTTCATGGAACAACTTCCTGTTTTCCGTCATCCTTGCCGGGCGCACCACGCGCCCGCTGCCGGTTGCCGTCTTCAGTCTGCTCACCTATGAAGAGATCAACTGGGGGCCGCTGGCAGGCGCAGCATTCTTGATCACATTGCCAGTGTTGATCATCACGCTGTTCATGCAGCGACACATTGTCACCGGCTTATCTTTCGGTGCAGTCAAAGGATAACTCGCAAAAATCGGAAAAGGCGACTGCGGCTTCATTTGACAGGCTCGTTCCATCTGAATATACTTTACTTTAGGAATGCGGGTGTAGCTCAATGGCAGAGCGTTTGCTTCCCAAGCAAAATGTTGAGAGTTCGAATCTCTTCACCCGCTCCTCATGCGCCTGCAAGCATGCTTGCAGGCGCATTCTTTTGAGGTTTGGATGAATTGCCTGCATCCACCTTTGACAGGTCGTTCGCTTTTGCGTATGCTTGAACCACATTTGCGCCTGTAGCTCAGTGGACTAGAGCATCGGTCTTCGGAACCGAGTGTCGGGGGTTCGAATCCCTCCAGGCGTGCTGAATAGATGCAAATTAACCCGTGTCGGAATAGAAAGGCACGGGTTTTCATTTTCTATGTGGCAGTCATTACATCTTTGAATTGATGGTGTGATAGTCTCTTTCATGAGGATGCAACAATGATGAAGCGAGAAACACCCAAACATGCTAGACCATACGCTGCGCGCCTATAAAGATGACCTGCTTCGCCCTATCGCCAGCCAGTTGCGCCCGATTTCTCCCAATACTATCACAGTCATAGCGTTAATCGTTGGGTTGGGAGCGGCTGGTGCAGCGGCGATTCAAGCCTATTGGCTGGCGCTCGGGCTGTGGCTGTTGAATCGGCTTCTCGATGGATTGGATGGCATGGTGGCGCGCTCTTTTGCGCGTCAAAGCGATTTGGGCGGCTATCTCGACATTATGTTCGATTTTGTTGTCTACGCCGCTGTGCCGATTGGCTTGTATTGGGCCGATCAGAACAGCACAAATGCACTTGCGCTGATCTTCTTGCTTGGCAGCTTCTACATCAACGCTGCATCTTGGATCTATCTTGCCGCGATCCTGGAAAAGCGAGCAGCAGGCGCTAGAGCACGCGGGGAACGGACAACCGTCGCCATGCCGGATGGGCTGATAGGCGGCGCTGAAACCATTTTGTTCTTCTGTTTGTTCTTGAGCTTCCCGTCCGCCCTGGCTTTGCTCTTTGCCATCATGACGGGAATGGTGTTGATCGGCGTTGGGATGCGTCTGTATTGGGCGCAACGCAACCTGATCAATGGCTGAAAGCCTGTCTGGAAATTCCTGTCTTTGGCACAGAGACGCAGCGGCGCAGAGAAAACGCAGGGGAAACCTCTATTCCTTGAGCTTTTCCCTCTGCGTATCTCTGCGGCTCCGCGACTTGGCGGCGGAATTGGCAATATTCAAGGCAGCTGCAAGCTATCGTACACTATTGTCAGGCTCAGTCTGGCCCAACTGTTGGCGTCGCTTCAGCGGGAATGCCGCCGGTGATTTGCACAAGCTGCGAGAGCGTCGCCTCCAGCGCGTCCATCTCAGCGCCATAGCCAGCCCAATTTCCCTCGCGCAAGAAGTTTTGCGCAGCATTGTAATGATTGTTGGCGGCGATGATTAGCTGATCGATCGATGCGCCGCTCAGGTCGATCATTGCAACGGGCGTTTGCAGGGCAGGCGCATCACTGATCGGCAATGGTTCGCCATCGACGTCGAACACGATGTCGGAAGGCGGGCTGACGGCAAGATCGATCAAGCCAGCGCGCGTCACCAGGTCGCGGCCAAATAGCTGCACCAATGCCAACCCCAGGTTTTCAGCCATCACTGTACGCTCCGCCGTCGCCAGGATCACCCGTTTCAGTTCAGGGATGCGCCCTGTCTGCGCCTGCAAGTAGAGCGGCTCTACGTAAAGCAAACTGTCTCCAATCGGGATGACAAGTAGATTGCCGCGCAACACGCTGCTGCCCTGCTGATTCCACAACGCAAGTTGGGCGCTGATGATTGGATCCTGGTTGATGCGCGCCTCGATCTGCTTCGGACCAAAGAAAAGCGTGTCTTTGCCAAAACTATAGAGCAGTTTCTCGCCATATCGCTCCGGATCGCTGTGCGCCGCTAACCAGGAAATCATGTTCTCGCGGTTGGCGGGCGTGAAAGGCAAAATCTGGATGAAGTCTAGCAGCTCGGAGCCAGATGTTTGCATTAAGACATAATATGGTTCGATCAACTGCGACTTGTTATAGAAAATCTCCTCGGGCCACGCCCACACATCTTCGCGGTTGTAGAAATCGAGCACGTTGGTCATGTGGTACATGCGATACATCTCAGCCTGCACCGAAAAAATGTCGGTGGGGTAGCGAATGTGCCGCATCAGAAAATCGGGCATTGCTTCCATCGGCTGGAAAAGCGCCGGGAAGATGCGCATATAAGCGGCTGTGATTGGCTCGTTTGGCTCAAAAACATAGAAATTGGGCACGCCGTCATACGCGTTGATCACCACTTTCACCGAGTTGCGGATATAGTTGAAGCGGTTCAGATACGGTTCGCTGTATGGGAAGCGATCGCTGGTGACATAGGCGTCGATAAACCAATACATGCGCCCATCTTCGCCGACGACGATGTAGGGATCGCGGTCGAAGACGAGGAATGGCGCCAACAGCCGCACGCGCTCCACAATGTTGCGCCGCCATAACAACTGACTTTCGCTCGTGATGTCCTGATTCAGCACGAGGTTGATGTCGCCAAAACGCATGGCAAAGAGCACGCGATTCCAGAACGTCATGTCGATGCCGGTGTCGGCGCTAAACCGTGTGGTGACGTTGCCGTCGCCCTGCGGGTAGTGGAACTCCTCCATGTTGGTGCGGCCGATCACATAATCATTGGTCAACTCGCCAAAATAGATATGTGGCTCGGTAATCGTTAAGTCGCCAACCGGCGGCAGGTCGCGCAGATAGAATTCGGGCAATCCATCCGCCGTTACTCTCTCGACCGGCGACATGGCGACCCCGTAGCCGTGTGTGTAGACCAGCTTGCGGTTCACCCATGTCTGCGCTTCTGTGGTCAGCCGGTCGGCCACCAGTTCACGCGCCGAGAGCATCACCTGACGCCGCGTCCCGTCGATCAGGTAGCGATCGACATCGACATCGTTGAAAGCGTAGTATTGGCGCAGCGCCTGCACCTGGTTGTAAGTCTCCAGCAGCGGACGATAATCCCAAAGACGGATGTTGCGGATCGTCTCCGGCTCTTCAAGCAGCGCCGTGGGCGTCAGGCGTTGCGACGCGTCGTAATTTTCAACTACAATCTCATCAAGGCTATATGCCAGGCGCGTGAAACGGATGTTGTGCTCGATGAACGGACGCTCCAATGTCAGTTCATTGGGGCTGACTTGAAATCGCTGCACAAACGAAGGATAGAGCGAGCCGGCGACAACCGCCACACCGATCCAAACAACGATCACAACGACGATGGCGCGCCAGGCGCGGCGCACATAGACCGTCACCAATAGCAACGCTGCTGTGACCAACGTGACGATGGTCAACAGATTGTACGCGGGAATCTGTGCGTTCACATCCGTATAGCCGGCGCCAAAGACTGCCCCGCGCTCGCTATACACCAGATTGGCGGCGTCGATCTGATACCCAAGCGCCAGCAGGCTCAAAAACAGCGCGCCAAGCACACCGAGGTGAAGCAACACCCCGGTGCGAATCTGCCAGCCGCGCCAACCTACTCCACTGACCACAACCACCATCAACAGGGCTGCAATCAAAACAGATTGCAGCCAACCGCGCACTATCGTAAGCACAGGAAGCGTGAAGACATAGAAACTGACATCGCGGCCAAACACCGGATCAGCCAGCCCGAAATCGCTCTGATTTAGAAAGAGCAGAAGCTGCGGCCACTCGCCGGCAACATTCAACCCCATCAATAACGAGAAAAAGCCGAAGATCGCCAGCGCCGCCACCGGGATGCGCACGCCGCTTGCATCGGCGAACTGTTCGACAGGCGTGGAAACCAGCCCAAATGGCTCGATGCGCCGCACAATCCAGTAATTGACAAGCAAAAACAGAAAGGTTAAAACGAAACCCGCCACAAACAGCCCGAGTGAAGCCAGGACGCGCGTCCATAGAATTGACTCGAAGTTCAGACTGCTGTGCCAGGTCAGGTCGGTCAAAAAACCGACGATAGAGTTGTACAGAATCAGAAACAGGAATGGAATGATCAGCAGCCACCAAAGAGGATTAGGTCTCCCGCCTTGGGGCCGACGCTCTGGCTGCCCGTCGTCGTCTGGCGGCGACCAATCGCCGCCGCGCTGGAGGTTTTCCTCAATCGAACGGATCAAATCGGCAAATGGGTCTGTATTTCTCATGATTGTCTTTCGTATGTTCCATCCTTCGAAGCAGATACACCCGTTGTGCAATTTTTCACATGTATATCCTGACCCAATCATTGTACCAAAAGGTTCAGATTTCGCCTTGTGACGCAGATACCCAAAATCCAGTCGCTGGCTTGATAGAGATCATGCGCGCATAGCGCCCTACATAGTATAATCAGTGCATGGTTCAATCATTGCCTGACCAGCTTCAACCTGCCGATGCGACCACTGTCGCCCGTTTGCTTGAGAATTTCTGGCGCACGCTGGCGATATTGCCCGATCTGATACGGCGCCGCGAGCACTTGCTGGCGGCGAACACAACCGTAGCGCTGCGCCAGACTGTGCTGGAACTGATGTTGGCGCTCAACGGCATCGCCTGGCCGCAAGGCGTCACTCATTTAAACGCCTATCTTAGTGAAAGCCAGCGCACTGCCATCGAAAAAACCCTGTTGACGCCCGACATCCGCGCAGAAAGCTGGATCGGGCAGGCTGTTGCGCTCGTCGTCATCTATCGCTGGTACGCACCGCAGCTTGTCGAGAAGTTTGCGCTTGTCTACCCGCAAGAACTGGAAGAAACTACCTTGACGCAACTTCAAGAGCTTCCTGACTGGCCGCTCTCTATCATCACCGATTAGCCCGACCTGTCATGAATCGTCGCATTTGCTTTGTCGCCCCATTTGGGCTTGGTCAGAAAACCACGATTTGGGCGCGCACACTTCCACTCGCAAAAACGCTTGTTGCACATGGTTGGCGTCTCACGATCCTGATTCCGCCGTGGGACACGCCGGTGGACGCCGGTCGCAGATGGGAGGATGCAGGCGTTGATGTGGTTCAGGTTAAGCTCGATGGAGGATTGTTTTTTCAGGTCTTTAGATTGCTACACGAAATAAAACGACTGCAACCCGCTATTGTGCATGTCGTGAAACCACGCGCACACGCCGGGCTTGTGCAGTGGTTTCTTTGGCAACGGCGCAGAGTTGGTGGAATCAATGCCAGACTCGTGCTCGACGTCGACGACTGGGAGCAGGCCTGGGCGCCCGTGAACCGCTATAGCTGGCCCGTGGCGCGCTTTCTGGCGTGGCAGGAGGAATGGGGAATCCGTCATGTCGATGGCGTCACCGCTGCAAGCCGCTGGCTCGTCGATCATATTCGCCAGGCGAACCCAGCGTCGCCAATTCTTTACCTGCCCAACGGCGTTGAACCGCCAACGCCCGCCGCCCCGCGTTGGACCCCCAATGCAGGCAATGATATTTTATTTTTTAGTCGTTTTGTGGAAATATCGCCGTATTGGCTAGTTCGCTTTTTATTATCACTACACGAAAAACACTCAACGAGTCGTCTGCTTGTAGCCGGCGCGCCGGTGCGCCCTGGATTAGACGCTGATTTTCGAGCGGCGGTGCACGCCGCCAGCCCACAGGCAGCGGCGCAGATCGAATGGCTTGGCTATGTGGACGCCGCGCAACTTGCCGCCATTTATGCGCGCATTGGCTGCGCCATCTTCCCCGCCGAGCCAACGATCTTGCAACAGGCCAAGTGTAGCGTGCGCCTTGCCAACACTCTCCTGGCGGGCGCACCGGTCGTCGCCAGCGCGGTTGGCGAACAGGCCGCCTACGGCGCTGACGGCGCCGCCCAGCTCGTCCCTGCCGGCGCCACCCCTGAAACGTTCGCGGCAGCGGTCAGCCAGGTGTTGTCGACGCCGGCGCAGCAGCGCACGCTCAGCGAACACGCCCGCCAGCGCCTGCTCACACGCTATGATTGGCGGCTGCTGGGCGCCAAGCTCCATACGTTTTATCAAGACATTTTGGAAACGACAAAGCAAGTCATCAGCGCCTAAACACAGTCACGCCAGCAGGCATTGTAGAAGCCCGCGTAGTAGGTCGTGACGCCGTTGACCGTCGCCTTGACCCGCCGACCGTCGCCGTCGTAGACGAAGCCGGCGCTCGCCGCTCCACTCACGCCCACCAGCCAGTTCTCGGCGTCAGGAACGAAACTCAGCGTCTGCATGACAGCGGTGCAGGACCAGTTGGTGGGGCGGTTCAGAGCGGCTACTCCGATTGGGCGTCTTCCAGATCGCTGAGGTCGACAAGCTGTGAGAGTTCTTCTTTCAGGCGCTGAAATTCTTCCGGCGTGATCCCCGTCGCCCTGGTGATCAGCGACCAGTCAGCGCCAACTGACAGCAGGCTCTCAATCGTCTCGACTTTGCCTTTGATTTCGCCCTTCTGTAGACCTTCCTGTAACCCCTTCTGTAGACCTTCCTGTCGCCCTTCTTGGCGTCCTTCCTGTCGCAATTCTTCTGCGTAGGTCAACATATCGCCTCCTGTCTCCGGTGCGTACTGCCGCACCTGCGCCGCAAACTCGTTCACCACTCTGCGCTCCTGCGTCGCCGCCAGATAGAGCACGAACACAGCCACATAGTTGACGCCGCCTGTGCGCGTCACCTGCGCCATCAACGGAGCGGCCAGTCGCAGCGCTTCCTGCATCTGCGCCCGGTAAGCCGCCATCATCAACAACTGCGCCACCCTCGCCTTCAGGCCGCCCTTGACAGCCTCCGGCGCCAGCCCCGACTGGTCGATGAGATAGTGGGCAAAGCGGGGCAGAAAGCTGTGTTCCCGTTCGCCTTCCGGGAAGAGGTCGGCGAATTCGGTGGCGTAGCGCCAAGCCCGCTCTCCTTGATAGAAGACCACCGGCAGGATCGGCGGCAGTTCTGTCTGTTCCGGGTTCTGCTTGAACGACTCATCCCAGATGCGACACATGTACTTGAGCAGCCGGAAGCGCATCCAGGGGTCGGGCTGCGACTGATGCTCGAAAAGCAGATAGAGAAAGACCTTGACTCCACTGCCCTTCATCTGCACGGTGTAGAGCAGGTCGGACTCGCTCTCACGCAGCGCCTCATCGACGAAGCTGGTCTCCTGCAACGTCAGCGTCGACCAGTCGATCCGCTCGCTGAGAGCGGCGGGCAGGTGTGCGCGCAGGAAGAGCGCCGCCTCCTCCGTGTCGGCGAAGACGGTGCGAAAGAGCTTGTCGTGGGGATGCTGGACACCGGCGCTCATGATGCGTATTGTACCATCGGGACACGCAAGGAACGAAGTCGCCCATCAAGATGAAGCCGGGCAGTGCGATGGGAATCCAGGGCATTGCCCGCCTCCGGTGCGAGCGTATCCGGCGAGAGGAAGTGACCCAGCGCCGGGTCATACCGGCGGGCGTTGTAGAAGTACAGCCCCAGCGCCGCCTCCTCGCGCTACCCCGTGAAGCGATAGGAGGTCGGCGTCGTCCCTGACGCAAAGCGGGTGACGCCAAAGGGGCGATAGCGCAGCTCGCCGGTCTTGGTCGTCCCGCTCACGGTGTAGGCCGTGCCGCCCAGAGGTGGTTGCTCCGTCGGAAGAGGGCGCCACAGTTCTCTGGGGGAGCATCGAGGTTATTGCGGGGGAGCGAGGCGTCGACGACGTTGAATCTCTGCAACAATTTCGTCCACGCTCCAATGACCGATGAGGTGTTCTCGTTCTTCCGTATAGTTACCGAATCCAACGGTGAACTGATTCAGGAATCGCGCTGTGTTGACTACGCCGATCTCTCGGCATAACAACTGGATTGTTGCGCTTGTTAGCTCTTGTAAAGATGTCGTTGTCGTAGGTGTTGTCATTTCATTAGCTCCTCCACCAATTCCAGCAATGACACCACTTTGACTCGCACCGACGAGAACATACGCACCTTGCGTAAGAGTCGGTCATCGCATAAGCAAAAATAGGTGGCGCCGGCCGCTTCGGCGCAGGCAAGGTGGAGTGCATCCATGCCTCGAATGCCGTGGAACTCGAATTCGCGCGCTCGCATGTGAATTGCCTCATCTACGCGCACAACCATCGCCGCCTGCGCCAGAACTTCTAAGACGTATGTGCGACGAAGCCTATCAGGATTTTGCTCAACTTCGAACTCAAGAACCTCGGAAGAGATTAGCTCAATTTGTCGCTGCTCATGCAACGAGAGCACCGCCAACACCGCCTCGGATTCAATCTGTACGCGCAGTTGGCTCTTGTCGTCCAGAGGGCGCTGCAGACAGCAATTGTCCAGATAGACTTTCATTCTGCCAGTATATCACATTCCTCCCGCTGGCCCGTGAAGCGATAGGGGGTCGGCGTCGTCCCGGACGCAAAGCGGGTGACGCCGAAGGCTCTGTAGCGTACTTCGCCGGTCTCCGTCGTCCCGCTGATAGTGTGCGCCGTGCCGCCGAGATGGTCATTCAGCAGCCAGTAGAGCGCACCGCCGCTGCGCAGGGCAATGCGTTGGCCGCCGGCGCTGTAGTATTTCTTGACCACGCCGCCGGAGACCTCGTAAGAATCGCCCACGTAGTAGGTCGTGACGCCGTTGACCGTCCCCTTGACCCGCCTACCGTCGCCGTCGTAGACGAAGGCGGCGCTCGCCAATCGTTCGCCGATGCCCTTTTGATAATCGCTATGGATAAGTAGACACAATGCGCTCATCTATCAACTTCAATATTTCTGCCGGTGAAAGCTCCAAACCGTCAACAAAGAGTCGATATCGGCGATTGTTCCGGCAATCCAGAATTAGGAAGCTGCCCCCTCTCGGTATGGACTCAATTCTTGCTGAGACAACTTGATCCCATGAGATGTTCTTTTCGCCCAGTGCTCTGGCAACAAGACCCGACTCAGTTATCACTAGCCTGGGTTTCCTGTCCAGTAATCCGCCGATGGCTGCTACCAGTACAACAGCCGAACTCACAACAAAACACCACCCTTCGATCCGTTCTCGTACAATGAGTAGTCCTGCCATAACACTAATTGCGCTACCAATTCCTACAAAAATCATGGCAGATGACTTTGATCTTCCGATAGCGATCTCATTCATATGGCACCGAGTACCTTTGTACATTTAGTTCGGCACCATAGAAATCCCAGCCAAGTTGCGCCGCACTGGCGGCTAGACTGAGAGATGCAGATGTTATGGGTTTGATTACTCTACCTGCCGACCCGGCGCCTCCAATCACGAAGGTGGCTGCGGAAACTATCACGTCTTCTTGCGTAGCGTTTCCTTGCATTGCCTGGGTTGCAACCCAGCCAACGCTGAGGCCACTCGCAGCAAAGCCGATGGTTCCCCCTACCGCCGCAACTGTACCACAAACAGCAAATCCAGGTATACATGCCGCAGCGACGCCGACAGCACTAGTGAAGCCGATCCCATCGATTATGATGCCGACACAGTCATGGTCGCCTTGCATGCAATAGGTGCTATAAGCCTTCAGTATAGGATCGTTCATCGGATCGTAGATGGGATCATTCGCATGAAGTCGATCCCATTCCGCTTTCCAATCGTGATATTCACTGCTTTCGAAATACCCGCTGAGTTCATCTTGCATGAACTGAGCGTTGACGCCAGACGGAGCAATATGATTGTTCCACACGTCAAGTTCACCGAAGCGGGTGCGCCAGTAGTCGGTGTCGTTCCACAGATTGGCGATGGTGCGCGCCAGCCGCCAGCATTCTGCATCGTTTTCGTCTGCCTGGCCGTTGGCGAGGGTGGCGCAGTGGCCGGATTCATCCTCGTACTTCAGCGGGTTAAACCGCACATACGCATAGCGATGGTAGTCCAGCGCATTGCCCGCCTCCGGAACAATCGTATCCGGCGAGAGGAAGTGACCCAGCGCCGGGTCATACCAGCGGGCGTTGTAGAAGTACAGCCCCAGCGCCGCCTCCTCCCGCTGGCCGGTGAAGCGATAGGTGGTCGGCGTCGTCCCGGACGTGAAGCGGGTGGCGCCGAAGGCTTTGTACTGCACTTTGCTGGTCTTCGTCACCCTACTGATTGTATACGCTGTCACGCCGGTGAGCATGGTGACATATTTTCAATAAACAATCGATAGTCGTCTTACTCATTTTGCTGTTCCTACTACATGTCGCCATTGTTTGGGCACTGCGATTACAAAATTAATCACAGCTAAAATGGTGACTGCTATTCCTAGAATAATGGCTAGAGAGGGTGGCAAGAAATGGAATGCTAGCGCATCTGCGGGTGCTGCCACCAAAATTCCAGCAATGATTAACCTCCTCTTTGCCTTTTCCCAAGGCTCAAAGTCTGTCATTCCCGTCTGAACGAGTATAAATATGCCAACAATGCATATAGTGAATGCTGCAATCCATATGAGCACACTCATCCATGCCATAGCTACGCCTATTCTTTCCGAACTTGTCTCTCTATTGGGAGTCCCAAAGTAACTGTACAACGCTCGCAGCGAGGTTGATCCATGGGCTTTTATCAGCAGCGATTCCCACCGCTGTCGTCGTGCTAGTCATGTAGATGTCTTGTAAGGACAAGTTGCCTCTGAATGCCTGGATGCCAGCCCATGTCGCACCTGCGATTGTTGATGCTGTACTTATGCCTCTTCCAACACCGAAGCAAACTCCGGCGCCTGGCCCACACGCTGGCGACGCCACCATGAGGCCGGCTCCCGCTACGCCGATCGTATCGATAGTTTGAGCCACGCAGTCCTGATGGCGGCAGTCGGTGTAACGCTGGTTGTAGACGCTGGTGAGGGAGCGGTCGCTAAAATACTGGGCGTGATGATAGCCT
>BOKO01000025.1 GCA_016861025.1 Chloroflexota bacterium | reverse complement strand
CAACTTATCGTGCTTGGCGCCGTCTTGCTGTATCAAGTCGTTTTGCTCTACCAGATCCAACATCAGAGACCTGTCGGCGTCGGCATTAAGCCTCTTCTGAGGGCCGCATGATTTATGACCACGTCTCTACTAATTGGAGAAAAGTGTGTACTCGTTTAAAGAAATCGCGAAACGATTTGGTTCACTACTCCGTGCAGGGTCAGGTGCTCCTTTGTCTACTGCCGAACAAGAGCTACGCCAGTTAACTCAACATGGTTTGGAGCATCTTGCAAAGTCATGGGAGATGTCAGTGTTTGGTGTGCAGATGTATCTATCCTACACCTACAACTCTATTGGTCTCTTTCATCTTAAGAGAGGACAAAGTGAGTATCGGATAACCAAGAACATAGAAACGATTATGGAGGCTGCCCAGAATGCAGAACGATGCCATGAGCAGGCTCTCGATGTCTTTGATATGGCGGCGGATGACATTTTGTTGTTGCCGGATCTACACCCTATTTCGGTTGACGAGGCGAGGGAATATGTTGCCGACTTCCAACCAATCGGCAAAAACTTCATCTTTACATTCTGGGGGTTAGGCATCTCAAAGTATATTCTCAAAAAGCATGTAGAAAGTAGAAAATATCTCCGGTATTGCCTCATGATCACACCTGAAGATGAGCAGTCAACCACCTGGCAGTCGGACGCCAGCAATTACTTGCACAAGCTTGAGAAAAAGCGCGTGACCGTCAAGCTTCACGTTAAAGACACCAACGTATACCTCATGGAACCAGAAATCATACAAGCGAAGGGTGATGTGGTCGCATGGGATTCATATGCACGACCTATGCTCCCAGAGTACAAAATTTGGTTCGATAGCGAGTCAATGTCACAGGTAGATGTGGTTCGTCTATTGCTTATGCTGGAAGGTCGAGTTGTGACTCTTCAAACCGATGAGACTGGCGATTTGTTCCGGCCTTTATACCTTGTCGATGTAGAGAATGGTTAGTCGCCGCACAGTTAGCTGCGGGCGCCAGCCCAAATAGGAGAAAGTGATATGAGTTCTCTTGAAAGCACAATAGGAAAGCTGCAGCGACTGCTTGAGCAAGGGCAGGTGGGCGAAGCAGAGCGCATGATAGATCGGCTGGCAGACGAAGATGAGGATCGGTTGGGAAGCGAATGGGAACTCCACGGAAGTGGTGCGCGCCATTATCTTTCGATTTTTTATAATAATATCGGCATGCACTACAAAGCAGTTGGTCTGAGTTCGCTGAGACAGGATGATAAAAATGCCGTAGCGTTAGCAGCACAGGGTGCGGAACGATGTCATGAAAAGGCGCTAGATGTTTATGGGATTGCTGCTGACGACTTCATGTACTTTCCATCTGCGTCTCCGTTCGATAAAAACCTCATTCTCACTTTCTATGGCTTGGGCAGCGCGAAATTTGTCCTGGGCAAACACGATGAAAGTCGGAAGTATCTGCTGCTATGTCTGCGCTTTCACGCAGAGGATGAACAAGCTGCGAGCTGGCAGGCTGATGCCAGCCGTTTCCTGCGCTTGCTAGACCAAAAACCCGTTCGTATTGTCATAAAAGCTCTCGATATCATGCCGAGTCTGTTTCATCCAGGATTCTTCCGCGTTCGGGGTGACCTACTGGAATGGGATTCTTATGCACCGCCATCTATGCGGGAATACATTGTGCATGTGAGCGACCAGGATATAGATAGGCTGGAGGCAAAGGGAGTTCGCAATGCAATTGGACTTGAAGGTTCTATATTGATAGTAGAGTCCGATGAGTCAGGGGATCTACAACGTCCGCTGCGACTTATTGCCGTCAGATAGATTGTTTCCTAGAATCCAGTTTTGGGCTGATGGATGCAGATTGCTGTAGCTTTGGCTCTATCGCGCTTTTACACGCCGCACCGTTGCTTCATCTGCTGCGGTGTTGCCTACGATTCGAGCACAGCAGAACAAAACATTTATCACAGCTCGTTTCGCCCATCTACACCAACCGCTCAAGCAGCGCCAGCGTCAGCCGTTTCGTATCAAGCTGCACCGGCTGGTCGTCGAGCACGGGACCCACGCAGGCGGGGCAGCCTTTGGCGCAGGCGCAGGTGTGGACGATCTCGTGCGCGGCGCTGAGGAGTTGGTCGTGCAGGTCGTAGAGCAGCAGGCTGAAGCCGAGACCGGCGGGCACGCGCTCGAAGAGATAGACGCGCGGCGCAGTTCGGGACGGCGCGGCGGTCGGGCGGGTGGTTTCGGTGTGGGCAGCGGCGGCGGTTGCCGTGTAGAAATCGACCTCGGCGGCGGCGGGGGGCTTGCTCTCGGCGCGGCGCCCGATCGGCGTGCCGCGGGCGACGAACGCGCCCAGATCGCTGCGGTCGCACATCAGGTAGAGCGGCGCCAGGTTGCTCAGCAGGTGCGCCATCCCGTCCAGCCCCGTGGTGAGCCGACCAGCCGTCTCTAGCCGGCGGTGACACGTGCGGCACAACAGCATCAGGTTGTCCAGGCGGTTGGCTTGCAGGTAGAAGTCGTTGACGCCGGGCACATAGCCAAACGCGCGGAACGGAATCTTGTGATGCACATCATGCTCGCGTCCGGGCGCTTCCGCCGCGCCGCAGACGCTGCAGCGGTAGTAGTCGCGCGCCCGCACTGCCGCACGCTGCGTCTGCCAGTTGGGGCCATAGTCGTTGACCGAGTCGAACCAGAGACCCGCCGCCTCCAGGTCTTGTTGCACCGCGGGCGCGATCTCGCACCAGTAGGCGCTGGTCTCCAACGTGCGCCGCGCATAATCGAGCGGATAGACGCCCAGCGTTTCGTGCGTCACGCGTTTGATGCGCCGGTAGCCGACCACCTGCTCATGCACGGCAACCTCGCCATGCGCGGCCACGCTGTGTTCGGTGGCGCGCGCGGCGTGACAGTGCAGCAGATCGACATCCGATTCGGCGATCGCCTCGGTGTAGAAATCGACATCGACCGCGGTCACGTCGGCACGCAGCGCATCAAGATCGAGCCGCTGCACCGCGTAGCTTTGCCCCTCGTGCAGATAGATGGCGCCGTCATGCACCAGCATCTGCGCGCTGGCTTGATCGACCGCGCCGATCACCTCGCCTGCGCCGCCTTCCTGGGCGCGGCGCTGGATCGTGACGCTGTCGCTGCCTGCGCTGCGCAAACTCACCTGCCGCGCCGGATGACTTGCTCCCCGCCAGAAGATGGCGTCGCCGTGACGATGCACCTCGCCCTGTTCGTCGAGCAGCGTGAGCACATCGTCGAGATGCGGGCTGGCGCCAAAATGGTCGTCGCGCTGAAAGGGCAATTCGGCGACGGCGCAGCGTACATGATCGACCAGCAGCATCAGATTGTCGGGGTTGACCAGCGCGTGTTCGGGCGATTGCTCGAAAATGTAGCCGGCGTGCTGCAGGACATACTGGTCGAGCAGACCGGCGGTGGCGACGAGCACGGCAAGCGCGGCGTCGGTCGTGCGTCCGGCGCGCCCGAACTGTTGCCAGGTCGCGGCGATGCTGCCTGGATAGCCGCATAGCACCGCAGCCTCCAGCCCGCCGATGTCGATGCCCAGCTCGAGCGCGTTGGTGGCGACGACCCCGCGCACCTGCCCGCTGCGCAGCCCATGCTCGATGCTGCGCCGTTCCGCCGGCAGATAACCGCCGCGATAGCCGCGCACCGGCGCACGGTCGCCTGTCTCCGGCGCGGCGTAGGCGCTGGAGCGCCGCGCCAGCGTGGCGCGCAGATAGGTGAGCAGCAGCTCGGTCGTCAGCCGCGCGCGCCCAAAGACAATCGTCTGCAGCCCGGCGTCGATGCAGGTGGCGGCGAGGTCAGCGGCTTCCAGCGTGGCGGCGCGGCGGATGCCCTTCTCGGCGTCGACCAGCGGCGTGTTGAGCAGGATGATGTGCTTCTCCCCACGCGGCGCGCCCGACTCCTGCACCAACTGCACGGGCTGTTCGATCAGTCGTTCGGCAAGCTGCGTCGGGTTGGCGATGGTGGCGCTGGTGCAGATGAAGCGCGGTTCGCTGCCGTAACTCCGGCAGATGCGCTGCAGCCGGCGCAGCACGTTGGCGACATGGCTGCCAAAAACGCCGCGGTAGATATGCATCTCGTCGATCACCACCCAACGCAGCCCGGCGAAAAACTCATGCCACTGCACATGGTTGGGCAAGATGCCGACGTGCAGCATGTCGGGGTTGGTGAGCAGCAGTCGCGCCTGTTTGCGGATGCGGCTGCGCTGCGCCGAAGGGGTGTCGCCATCATACGCAGCGATGGCCGGCGTCAGCGGTGCGGACGGCGCGTGTGCGTCGAGCGCCGTCGTCAGCCGGGTTAGCTCCGCCAGTTGGTCGTGGGCAAGCGCCTTGGTCGGGAAGAGATAGAGCGCGCGGGCGTTCGCATCCGTCAACAATGCGTGCAGAACGGGGAGATTATAGCAGAGGGTCTTGCCGCTTGCCGTCGGCGTCACCACGGCGACGCTGCACCCCTGCAATGCCGCCACGGTTGCCTCGGCTTGGTGGCAGTAAAGCTGCTCGATGCCGCGTGCCGCCAGCACTGTGTGCAGCAGCGGGTGCAATGCGGCGGGCAGAGGTGCGTAGCGCGCGGGCTGTGCAGCGAGCGTGCGCCACGCCGCCACTTTGCTCATAAACTGCGCATCCCTGCGCAACGCGGCAAGCAGGTCAGCAACCGACATCGAGCAAATCGTTCACGGCGCCAGGCGCTCGCGCAGCCAGGCGCCGTCGGGCTGGCGTCGATAGCGCAGACGGTCGTGCAGCCGATTGAGGCCGCCCTGCCAGAACTCGAACATCTCCGGGATCAGCCGGTAGCCGCCCCAAAATGGCGGGCGATCGGGGTGGCTGTCGCTATATTCAGCCTGCAGCTCAGCGAAGCGCTGATCGAGCACGGTGCGGTCGGGAATCACCCGGCTTTGCGCCGAAACCCACGCACCCAGCCGACTGCCGAACGGACGGCTGTAGTAATATTCGTCGGATTCGGCGGCGGAGAGTTTTTCGACCGCGCCCTCGATGCGCACCTGTCGTTCGAGCGGCTCCCACCAGAAGAGCAGGGCGGCGAAAGGGTTGACAGCCAGCTCGCGGCCTTTGCGGCTCTCATAGTTCGTGAAAAAGGTGAAGCCACTGCGATCATAGCCCTTGAGCAGCACCATACGCAGCGAAGGTCGTCCCTCAGGCGTCGCCGTCGCCAGCGCCATGGCATTCGGCTCGTGGATGCTGCTCTCGCCCGCCAGGCGAAACCAGGCAGTGAAGAGATCAAAGGGGTCGTGACCCGCGTTCTCCTCCGAGAGCCGGTCGAAGCGATATTCCTTGCGAAAACTGGTCACATCCGTGCTCATCGCACATCCTTTCGTGAATGGTCAGCGCGTTGCGTGGCAGCGCATAAGACTATAACTCAGGAGTATAGAACAGACGGGCGATTCTGCATAAGTGGCAAGACCTGCTGGTAAAACTGTCCATTTCGACGCCATTTGATCCGCAAATTTCGCAGAAGAATCCCCGAAGCGCTCACCCGGCGTCGCTCTGTTCCCAGGCGCGCACGAAGTGTTCCGGCTCGACGCCCAACGCATCGGCGACGCGGTTGATATAGTTGAAGTAGGCAATCACCTGCACAGCGTCGTGGATGGCGCGGTCGTCGAAGCCGTGAGTGCGCAAGGCGTCGAGATCGGCGGGCGTCATGGCGTGCGGCGTATGCGTCAGCTTTTCGGCGAACTCGCACAAGGCGCGGTCGGGTGCAGCCAGCTCAGCGCGGCGCCAGTCGCTGGCGATCAGATGCACAAAGTGGTCGGCTGCTGCATCGGCGTCGATGCCAAAATCGGCGACCTCAGCACGGAGGTCGTGCGCGTGAGCGCGGCGTCAATAGGTGCAGTGATTGGCGGCGGAAAGACGGTCGCCAGCATCTCGCGTTGGCCGCGGCTGAGTGGCGACGCGCCATGCATCAGCGCGCCATAGAAGTCCATCGACGCCTTGAGCGCACGCGGGTTTTGGCTCATGATCGAGACGATGTTCCAAATGCGCCCCGCCCGTTTGAGCGCAGCTTCATACTGCGCCTTGAGTAGACCGGTGGCTTCCTCCAGCGAAATGACGCGAATCCAGGGCATGGCAGGCTCCTTGTGATGTGGTGAAAGGGGCGAGGGCGAGACGCCACTGCCCGTGTTTATTGCTTGGTAAACTTGTATCTTCTCAACATTTCGCGCCAGGTGCAAAATTGTGGGCTGAGCACGGGGACGACACATCGTGATATCGCGCCGCACGATTTCCCCTTCAAGTTTTTGAAAAGCCACGACTGCTTACGTAAAATTACGTCCTTCCTTTTGGGTTGTCTTTTTGGCAATGCTACAATACCCATCTATGCGCGCCCTGGTGATCAGCGATAAGGTGGAGCCGGTCTTGTACAGCGCCGGAATCAATCGACACATCGGCAAGATCGATCTGGTGATCAGTTGCGGCGATCTTCCACACTATTACGTGGACTATATCATGACGATGACCGGGCGCCCCACATACTTTGTGCATGGCAACCATGCGCGCGAAGTGGAATACCACAGCGGAGCCGGCGCCGATAACTGGCGCGCTGTGAGCGAACCGATGGGCGCCGTCAATCTGCACATGTGCACCGCGCGCCAAGATTCGCTGCTGTTGGCCGGGCTAGAAGGATCGATCCGCTATAACAATGCGCCGCGCTTTCAATACACTGACACAGAAATGCTGTTCAACATCTTGAAGCTGGCGCCAAAGCTAATCGTAAATCGCATGCGCTATGGTCGTTATCTCGACGTGCTGGTTGCACACTCGCCGCCGTGGGGCATCCACGACCAACCTGACCGTCCACATCAGGGCTTCAAGAGCTTTCTAACCTTTATGAAGTGGTTTCGCCCGCGTTACCTGCTGCACGGACATATCCACCTCTACCGCCGCGATGTCGTCACACAGACGCGCTATCTCGACACAGAAGTGATCAACGTCTATCCATATCGCATTATGGAACTGGAGCCTGGAGAATGAGCGATATTGAGCCGCATTGGCGCGCGGTGTGCCGTGAATTTGCATTTGAACGCGCCAGTGTCGAAGTCCGCCGTGCGCTGTCGCTGGCGCCGGACGAGCCGATTCCCTTCAACGACCGTTGGGAGCATGTGCAGCGCGTTGTGCAGGTGGCAGTGTGGCTTGCCGACAAATGCGGCGCCGACCGCGACATCGTCGAGGCGGCGGCGTGGCTGCATGACATCCGCAAGAGCGAGCCAAATCACGGCAAGGCGGGCGCGGCCGAGGCGGAGCAAATCTTGCGAAAAACTGATTTTCCAGCCGAGAAAATTGCTGTTGTCGTCGATGCCATCGCCCGCCATGTCGGGTTGACGCGCGCGGTGGGCGCTGCGCCGCTGGCGCCGGTCGAGTGCGCCGTGCTGTGGGATGCCGACAAGCTGACCAAGCTCGGCGTCGGCGTCATGGCGCATCAGCTCAGCACGCGGCAGTTCGACGGCATGACGCTGGCGGAACGGCGCAAGGACATGCAGAAATTCATGCGCACGGTGCTCGCCAAGACGGTGGAGAGCATGAACACGGCGCCCGCCCGCCAGCTTGCGCAGGTGCGCTACCGGGCGATGGCGGCGTTTTTGGATGAATGGGAAAGCGAAGACAAGTTGTGAAGTATCACCTGGTGACATTGGGTTGTCCGAAAAACAAAGTTGACAGCGACGGTATGGAGATGCTCCTGCGCAGCGCCAACTATCGCCCCACCGAACGACAGCAGGACGCCGATGTGTTGATCGTCAACACCTGCGGCTTTTTGGAGGCGGCGAAGGAAGAGTCGATCGGCGTGCTGCAGGAACTGGGCCGGCGCAAACGCAAGCATCAAATCCTGGTGGCGGCGGGCTGTCTGGTGCAGCGCAACGGCGCCGAGGTGGTGGAGCGCGTGCCCAAGGTCGACGGCTTGCTCGGCACGCGGCGGTGGATGGAAGTGCTGGAGTTGCTGGCGCAAATTCGCAGCGGCAAGGATCGCCGGCGCCTTGAGCGCTACACCATGCTGGGCGACGCCGAACCTACCAATGTGAGCTATCTCGGCGCCAACCACGCGCCAGCGCTTCTGGGCGACCCGGCAGCCGACTTTGCCGTTGCAACGCCGCGCCCGCCGGTGACGGCAGGCAGCGCGTATCTCAAAATTTCCGACGGCTGCAACGCGCCGTGTGCGTTCTGCACGATCCCGTCGTTCAAGGGCAAGCTGCGCAGCCGCCCGCTCGACGCCATCGTGGATGAGGCAAGCGCACTTGTCGCCGCCGGCGCGCGCGAGCTGGTGATCGTGGCGCAGGACACGACCGATTATGGCCGCGACCACGGCGAGCCGAACAGCCTGCCGCGCCTGCTTTCGGCGATCTGTAACCGCACCGATGAGCGGCTGCGCTGGGTGCGGCTGATGTACGCCTATCCCGGTCACGTCAGCGACGAGTTGATCGAGGTGATGGCGACGCAGCCGAAGATCGTCCCCTATCTCGACATGCCGTTGCAGCACGGCGACCCACGCACGCTGCGCCGGATGCGCCGCCCCAGCCGGCTGGAGATAGTCTACGACCACATCGAAAAGCTGCGCGCCGCCATGCCGGAGATTGCGTTGCGTACGACCTTCATCGTCGGCTATCCTGGCGAAACCGAGGAGGAATTTCAGGGGCTGCTCGACTTCGTGCGCGCCATCGAGTTCGACAAGGTCGGTGCGTTCACCTTCAGCCCGGAGCCGGGGACGCCCTCCGCCGAACAGCCTGATCCGGTCGACGAGGAAGTCAAGCAGGAGCGTTATGCACGGCTGATGGAGACGCAGCAGCCGATCAGCCTGCGCAAGAATCAGGCGCAGGTGGGCAGAACGCTCGACGTGCTGGTCGAAGGCGAGGGCGAGATCGAAGGCAGCGGCGACCCGCTGCTGTTGGCGCGCTCCTATCGCGACGCGCCGGAGATCGACGGGCTGGTGCTCGTGCCCGGCGTACGCGGGGTTGCGCCCGGCGCAATGCTCGAAGTGCACATCAACGGCGCCATGGAGTACGACCTGGTCGGCGAGCCGCTGATCGCCGAAGTCTTTTCGAGCAAACGGATGACAGCAATCGAGCTTGAGACTCCTCGTTGACGACGCACTGGCGCTTCCTCATCAAGTTTCTGCGTCCGCAGTGGCAGCGCGTGCTGCTGCTGTCGCTATTGATCCTGACCGGGATCGGACTGCAACTGCTCAACCCGCAGGTGATGCGCTATTTCATCGACACGACGCAGAGCACCGGCGCCACGCCTGCGCTGATTGTGGCGGCGCTGGTCTATCTGGGCGTTGGGCTGGCGCAGCATGGCTTAACGCTGGCAAACACGGCGCTCAGCCTGGATGTGGGCTGGCGCGCCACCAACGCGCTGCGCGCTGACCTGCTGCGCCATGTGCTGCGGCTTGACATACCCTTTCACAAGGCGCACACGCCCGGCGCGCTCATCGAACGCGTCGACGGCGATGTCAGCGCACTGGGCGAGTTCTTTTCGCAGTTTCTGGTGCGCGTGGTCGCCAATCTACTGCTGATTGCGGCGATTCTCGTGATCGTGCTGCGCACCAGTGCGTTGGCAGGCGTGGCGCTGGTGGTCTACACGGTGGTGGTCGGGCTGGTGCTGGTCTATGTGCAGCACATCGGCGTGCAGCGTTGGAACGAAGCGCGGCAGGCGTGGGGTGATCAGATGGGCTTCATCGAGGAGCACTACGCCGGGACCGAAGACCTGCGCGGCGTCGGCGCCGAGCCGTATGTGCTCTATCGGCTCTTCGGCTACATGCGCGCCCTGACCGAGAAGGCGCGGCGCGGCTGGATGGCGCAGGCGCTAGGCTACGCCGCCACCAACTTCCTCTACGTGGCTGGCTATGCGCTGGGACTGGCAATCGGCGCCTATCTCTATGCGAGCGGTCAGGTGACGATTGGCGCCGCGTTCGTGCTTGTCTACTATGTCGGGATGCTGGCGGATCCGCTTGAAGAGCTGCGCAACCAGGGCGAGGTGCTGCAGCAGGCGACCGTCGGCGTGCGCCGCGTCGATGCGCTGTTCACCCAGCAGCCACAGCTTCAGAGCGGCGGCCAAGTGACGCTGCCCGCCGGCCCGCTTGCCGTGGAACTTGACCACGTTACCTTCGCCTACACCGACATCGAACAGGCAGTCAACCAGGAGGCAGTCAACCCTGACCCGGCCACTCTCCAATCGCCCAATCTCCAATCTCCAATCTCAACGCTCCAATCTCCCCAACCACCCACGCTCCACGACATCACGCTAACCCTGTCCTCGGGCCGCATTCTCGGCGTGTTGGGGCGAACCGGCAGCGGCAAGACGACGCTGACTCGGCTGCTCTATCGACTCTACGACCCTGGCGAAGGTAGGATCGCGCTGGGCGGCGTCGACCTGCGCACGGTGGCGCTCGCCGACCTGCGCCAACGCGTCGGCGTCGTCACGCAGGATGTGCAGTTGTTTCACGCCACGCTGCGCGACAACATCACCTTTTTCGACGCCACTATCGACGACGCGCGCATCGAGACGGCGCTGGCGGAGCTGGGGCTGCTCGACTGGGTGCGCGTCATGCCCGACGGACTAGACACCGTGCTGGCGCCGGGCGGCGGCGGACTCTCGGCGGGTGAGGCGCAGTTGCTGGCGTTCACGCGGTTGCTGCTGCGCGATCCGGGGTTGGTGATTCTCGACGAGGCGACGTCGCGGCTCGACCCGATCACCGAGGCGCGGCTGGAAAGCGCCATCGACCGGCTGCTGCACAATCGCACCGCCGTGATTGTGGCGCATCGTCTGCACACCGTCGAGCGCGCCGACGACATCGTGATCCTGGCGGACGGGCGTGTGCTCGAATCTGGCGTTCGCGCTGTGTTGGCGGCTGATCCGAGCTCGCATTTCGCTCGCCTGCTGCGCAGCGGCATGGAGGAGGTGCTGGCGTGAACACCTGGTGGTTCGTCTGGCGGCTGATTCGCTACGCGCCAGGGCTGTTTGTGGCGCAGTCACTGTTGCAGATTTTCTTTTTGGCGGCGCGCGTGGCGCCGGGGCTGATCGAAAAAGCGATCTTCGATTCACTCACCGGCGCAGCGCCGGCGACGGTTGGCGTGGCGACGTTGATCGCACTCTACGTTTCGGCCGGGCTGGCGCGCATGGTTGCGGCGTATGGCGAGACGTGGGCCGGGCGCACCTTTCGCTATCGCGTCGGCGCGCTGCTGCGGCGCAACTTAATGGCTGCACATTTGCGGCGTCCAGGCGCGGCCGCGCCGCCGGTTTCAGCGGGCGAGGCGGTCAACCGTTATCGCGATGATGTGGCGGAGGTGGCTGATTTTCCGCTCTGGCTGCCCGATGTGGTGGGCAATGTGTTGGCGTTTGTCATTGCCGTCGCCATCATGGCGAGCATTAATTTGACCATCACGCTGTTCGTCTTTCTGCCGCTGGCGGTGGCGTTTGTGGCCGGACGGGCGGCGTGGGGGCGCTACCTGCGCTACAGCCATCGCGCCGGGCGTTCGAGTGATCGGGTGGTCGGCTTTCTCGACGAGGTCTTTGGCGCGGTGCAGGCAGTGAAAATCGCCGACGCCGCCGAGCCAGTCATCAATCACCTGGAAAAACTGAGCACAGAGCGACGCCAGGATGCTGTACGCCTGGGGATGCTCGAAGCGTCGTTGAACACGATCTGGCGCTCGGCGGTGACGTTTGGCGTGGGGATGATGCTGCTCTTGGCGGGTCAGGCGATGAGCTCAGGAGCGTTCACCGTCGGCGATTTTGCACTTTTTGTCTACTTCCTCTGGTTCACGACCGACCTGCCCGGCTATCTCGGCGCCTTCCTGGGCGACATTAAACAGCAAGATGTCGCCATCGAAAGGTTGACTGCGCTGCTGCCGGACGAAGCGCCACAGAAGCTGGCGGAGCATCACCCGACCTACCAGACCGCGCCTGCGCCGCTGCCTGCTGCGCCACTGCGCACAACCGGCGACCGTCTTGAACGGTTGGAGGTGCGCGGGCTGACAGCGATCTTTGCCGCCAACGGTCGCGGGGTGCGCGATGTGTCGCTGCGCATCGAGCGCGGTTCGTTCACTGTGATTACCGGGCAGATCGGCGCCGGCAAGACGACGTTGCTGCGCGCGCTGCTTGGGCTGTTGCCGATCGACGCTGGCGAAGTTCGTTGGAATGGGCAGCTCGTGGCGGATCGGACGACGTGGTTCCAGCCGCCGCGCTGCGCCTACACTGCGCAGACGCCGCGCCTCTTCAGCACAACCCTGCGCGAGAATATCATGCTCGGTCTGCCAGAGAATCGCTTCGACCTGACCGACGCCTTGCACTGCGCCGTGCTCGAACCGGACCTCACTGCACTCGAACTTGGGCTAGAGACGGTGGTGGGACCGCGCGGAGTGCGGCTTTCCGGCGGGCAGGTGCAGCGCACCGCCGCCGCGCGCATGTTGGTGCGCGTGCCGGAGCTGCTGGTGTGCGACGACCTTTCTTCGGCGCTGGACGTAGAGACGGAGCGACAGCTTTGGGAACGCGTGGCTGGCGCACACTCGCGCGAACAGACATTGCTGGTCGTGTCACATCGACGCCCGGTGTTGCGGCTGGCTGACACGGTGATTGTGCTCAAGAATGGTCGTGTCGAAACGGCAGGCGCACTCGACGAGACGCTGGAAATTTCGCCGGAATTGCGTGCGCTTTGGTCAGGTCAGGCGCAATCTGGATGATTGGCGCCAACTTGGCGCGCAGTGTCGTATTCGCCGTGTGTCGAGGGGCGCTTCCTGTCCTGACTGTGAGAACCAACGAGTGAGAAGTGATCTGAGCGATCTTGCTCACTCGCTTTCATCGAACCACTGTGGTACACTAGCACACCTACCGGATTCCAGCTTGGAGAGCAGCGCTCAAATGGAGAATTGGCACTATGAACGTCCGTGTTTACGCAACTTTGCGCCCGATTGTGGGCGGAAAAGAAGCCAGCCTAAGCGTTGGCGCTGGCGACACCTTTCGCCAGATGCTCGAAGAAATGTTGGTGCGCTGGCCGGCGTTGGAACGCGAATTGTTCGATAGCAAGGGCGAATTGCGTACAAATATTCACATCTTCCTCAACGGGCGCGATGTGCGCTATCTTGGCGGCCTTGACATGCCGATCCCAGAGAATGCCGATGTTTGCATCTTCCCACCGGTTGGTGGTGGATGACATGCGTGTGCGCGTCGAGCACGACTACTACGGCGTCCCGCTTTGGTTGATGAAGGAATACCTGACGCAACTTGGCGGTCGTGAAGTGGGTGAGGATGTGATCGAAGGCGAGGGCTGGCGCGCTGAGTTGCGCCAGGCGGAGCGCCGTCACATCGGCTCGTTGAGCGTCGGCGGCGCCGCCACCGTTTTCTTTGGTGAACAGGAGACCCTCGACGCCCTTTTCGAGAGACTCCACTGGAAGACTCTGCGCGGCGGTGGTTGATTTGGGCGCTGTGCACCTTCAATCCACAAAATTCGTTTGAAATACTAACCATCTAGCCAGTGACAAACCCTGGTTTGTAGACTATTGTAGGCTATTGTAATCTATATCACAGAGGTCATCCGCGATTCATTGTGGTTGAATATTTGTTGTTGAAGCGTCCACAGATCGCTATGAAGACACCACAAAAAAAGAGCCGGGAGAGATATTCACCTGCGCTCATTTATGATTCGTAAAATATGATGATTATCCGCTCACTATCTCGTTTCTTTTATTCAATTTTGATTGCGGCGCTCTTGTCGCTTCTCTCGTTTGCGATCATCCTATCTTTCGGATCGATTGCACCCCTATACGCCCAGGATCAGGGCGCCCGTCAATCACCGCCTTACGATCCTGCGCAAGTGACCACGCCGTTGGCGCCGCCCTTTGCAGCGGCCGGCCGCGCCAGCTATCTGGAAAACTGCGCTCCTTGTCACGGAGAGCAGGGACTTGGCAACGGGCCCACGGCAGCCGATCTACCCGATCCGGCGACCGCCTTCGCCGACAAAGCGGCTATTTGGGAGCTCAGCCCGGCGATGCTCTTTCACACGACCAAGTTTGGCAGACTGGAAAAGTTGATGCCGCCCTGGTCGAACCGACTGGATGACAGCGAAATTTGGAACACCGTCGCCTTCGCCTGGAGCCTGCACACCAAAGAGTCCGAGACGCGCGCCGGCGCTGAATTGTACACGCAAAGTTGTGCAAACTGTCACGGTGAAAGTGGTGCAGGCGATGGCCCCGATGCAACTGGCGATCTGCCCGATTTCACCGACCTGAGGTACACCACCTTCGTCAGCCAGGCTGAATGGCAGGCTGGCTGGCAAGAAGCGCACCCTGAAATCGGCGCCGACTGGTCGAGCGCACAACAGGAAGCTGCGCTTGAATATATCCGCACCTTCAGCTATACACCGCCATGGCAATCGCCCCTGAGACCGGGCAACGGCGTCATCACCGGAACAATTGTTTTTGGCGCAGATTCGGGCGTCCAAACGATCGATGATTCGGTCGTCTTGCTCGACGCATATATGGGGTTCGAGCCGGTCGCCAGGTTTACGACCACACTGAGCGCAGACAACACCTTTATCTTCGAGAACCTGACCGTCGATCCGAATCTCGTATACCTGGCTTCGGTGGTCGCCGACGGACTGAGCTACAGCAGCGCGATGCTTAGCTTGACGCCTGAGCGCAGCGCAACCAGTGCAACCATCACGATCTACGGCGCAACCGACAGCCCAGAAAACATCCGCATCAACCGCGCACACTGGATTATCGATTCACAGCCAGGAGCCTTGGTTCTGGCGCAGATCTATTTGATCGGCAATCAAGGCGATCGCACCTTCATCGGACGCATGGTGGATGGCGTTGATACACCGGTCACTGTTGGAATCGACATCCCCCCTGATGCACAGGAGATCACTTTTCAGAATGGCGCGTTGGGCAATCGATTCCGGCGCGTGGGCAACATCATTTACGACACGATGCCGGTGCTGCCGGGCGACAGTACACAGCAAATTATTGTGCAGTACGCGATCCCATTTAGCGGTTCGAGCTACGATCTGCGCCAGGAGCTGCTCTATCGCACCGATTCGCTTTCGACGCTTGTCGCCAATTATCCCAACCTGCGCGTCGATGCGCCAGAGATGACCTTTGACAGCGTACAGAACATTCAAGGATCGGAGTATCAGATCTGGCGGCAGAGTAATTTCGGACCGGGGACGATTGAAATCAAGCTCCAGGGGCTATTGGAACGCGACGCCGTCGACCCGCGCATGCTCAGCGGTGCGTCGGCTGGCGCGACGACGCAACTGGCGCAGATCGGCCCCCCGATGGAAGCATGGGTTTCGTGGGTGATGATGGCGCTAGTGGCGGCTGCCCTGCTCGGCGTAACCGGCGTCGCCATCCAACGCGGCGCAATTGCCAGCACGACGACAAACCAGGAGTTGAAGACGCTCCAAGAGTCACTCATCGCAGAAATCGCCAAAATCGATGATCTACATGCATTGGGGCAGATTGGCGACACCGAATGGCTGCGTCGTCGCACCAATTTGAAAGCCCAACTGATGGATGTCATGCGCAGGCTAGAGGCTACAAGACAGGTCGCTCAACAGGTGTGATATCGGCGTTTCACTATCATCCAACTCCGCCGTTGAAAGGAGTGCACGGATATGAAGCAATTCTCTATTGTCCTGGTGATTCTGAGCATTTTGTTGCTGGCGGCTGGTTGCGCAACACAACCGGCCGTGCAGGTCGGCCCGCCGGGTGAACGCGGTCCTGCCGGGCCGCCAGGGCCGATCGGCCCCCCAGGGCCGCCCGGCGAGCAAGGGCCGCCTGGCCCCAAAGGCGACCCTGGGCTAGATTATGCCGCTCCCAATTATGTCGGCCGCGACGCCTGCAAGGAGTGTCATGCTGAGCTATACGAATCCTACATGGGGACAGGCCATGCATGGGCGTTATCAAAAATTGTCGATGGCGTCGCGCCAACTTTCCCAGAATCTGCTGTGCCTGATCCGCCGGAGGGTTACACCTGGGATGACATTCACTATGTGATCGGCGGTTATGGCTGGATGGCGCGTTTCGTGGACAAGCAGGGGTACATGATCACCGGAGACGAGGAGACGCCGACCCAATACAACCTTGCCAACAGCACGCTGCGCACCGATGCCGGCTGGGTTGCCTATCATGGCGGCGACCAGGTTCCGTTCGATTGCGCCCGATGTCATACGACCGGCTACATGGCTGAAGGCAACCAGGACGGACTCCCCGGTCTGATCGGAATGTGGGTCGAAGACGGCGTCGGCTGTGAAAACTGTCATGGGCCGGGCAGCAACCATGTCAACAATCCATATCAGGTTTCGATGCGCATCGAACGCGACGGCGACCTTTGCGGCGCCTGTCACAGCCGCACATCGGTGACGGCTATTGAAGCACACAGTGAGTCGGGGATTGGGTTCATCGATCACAATCAGCAGTTTAGCGAACTTTTCGCCTCGAAGAAACGAGTGATGGATTGCGTGGATTGTCACAACCCACACGAAACGGTCAAATATACGCGCGGGGCGCCGGAGCGTGCTACGTGTGAGACCTGTCATTTCGAGCAGGCGGAAAATCAAAAGATCACAGATCGCCGGCACGCAACCTGCCTCGACTGCCACATGCCGCGCATCACAAAGAGCGCGGTCGCCGATCCAGAACGATTTAGCGGCGACATGCGCACACATTTATTTGCGATCTATCCGAACGCGCGCTCGCAGTTCAATCGCGATGGCTCACTTTCACAACCTTACGTGACAGTGGACTTCGCTTGCAAGAGCTGCCACAGCGAGCTTGGCCGTGCGCCCGTGCTGGAGGATGAACGTCTCAAAGAAGTCTCGGTTGGATTCCACGATCGCGCACTGGCAGGCAGCGAAAATCGACGATGAAAAGGGTAGTAGGGGTCGTTCTGGCGGGCGTAGTTGTTGGCGGGGTGCTGCTGCTCTTGTTGCTGGCGCCAGACCCGGCGCTGGCGCAGCAAGATATTGCCCCCCTGCCAACGCCATCTGCGCTGGTGGATTTCAGTTGCCGCGGCTGCCACGGCGATAAGACCGACGCGCTGATCCTGCCGTCAGGAGAAGCGCTGCCGTTAGGCGTCGACCTGACGGCATTGGATGCTTCGCCGCATTCGGCGCGCAACGATCCGTCGATTCCCTGCACAGCGTGTCACATCAATGAGACGCAATATCGCTATCCGCACGTAGAAAACGCTGCGGTTAACCTGCCCGCGTATCATAGCGCCGTCTCCCAAAGCTGTGAAGGCTGCCACTATCCGCACATTCCTTTCCATGAGAACGTTGACCCGGCGCAGCACACTGTCCCGACATGCGTCAACTGTCATGGCAGCCACGACATCGCGCGCGTTGCAGAGATGGCGCTGGTGATGCCGGATCGCTGCGTTGAGTGCCACGCCGACCGCTCGCGGGATTGGGTGGCGGATTTTCTGGAGCCGCGTCCAGGCATCGGCGGCGGCGCTGAAGGCTTTGCCGGCAGCATGCGCTGCGCCGGTTGCCATGAGGACATCTACTTCTCCTGGCGCAAGACGCTGCACGCCAACATCATCCAAAATCCGGCGACGGCGCCCGCCGCCGTCGTCGCCGACTTCAACAGCGACGACCCCGATTTGACCTTCGAGTTGAGCGAGGTGCGTTACACAGTTGGCGGACGTTGGAAACAGCAGTTCCTGACAGAGATCGAGGGCAGCGAACATCTGGCGATTTTGCCTGCGCAGTGGAATGTGGCAACGCAAGAATGGGTCGCGTATCATCCCGATGCGTGGCAGGATTCGGACTGGCGCAAGGAGTGCGCCGGCTGTCACGTCACCGGATTGGACGCCGAGACTTGGACATTCAAGGAATTTGGCGTCGGCTGTGAAAGCTGTCACGGTCCCGGCGTCGCTCACGCCAGCGACCCGGAGAACGTCAAACCTTTCACTGCTGTAGATGATCAGGTGTGCGGCGCATGTCACAGCCGCGGGGAATCGCCACAGGGCCATCCTTTTCCCGTCGCCTATCGACCCGGGGATGTGTTGACCGAACACTTCACCTTCACCACAGACGAAACGCACATCTGGCCCGACGGCAGTGCAAAGAAGAATTATCAACAGTACATGGATTGGAACCTGGGCAACACAATGCAGCAGGCGCCAGGCATGAGCTGCATCACCTGCCATGTCGTTCACGACAGCGGCGTCGGCCCTGGGCAACTGCGCGACGAGCCGAACGCGTTGTGCATCTCTTGCCATGCACCGCAGGCGGCGCTGGTGCGCCATACGCCATATCACGAGGTGGCGATGAGCCGTCGCGAGTTCCAGTGCGTCGATTGTCACATGCCGTTGATGGCGACCAGCGCGGTGGAGTATGACATCCACAATCACTCGCTGTTTCAACCAAACCCGGAAGGCAGCGTCGAACATGGCGGGCTGGACGTAATGCCAAACGCGTGCAACAACTGTCACACGGGTGCGGCAGACACACCCGAACGCGCGGCAGAAACGATTGTATTTGCTCGTTTGCAGGCGCCGCCAGTGGCTGGCGGTTTTTTTGGCCCAGGCCCAACGCCGACTTCGCCGCCGCCGCCAACGCCAATGGCCGCAGTGGGACAACCACCGGTCGTGGTGGATGCAATCGAACCGCGAACCTGGGCGCAATGGGGTCTGTTTGCCATGGGCGGTGTGGTTGCGTTCGTCGCGATCGCCTGGGGGACATACCGCATTCGGCTACGGAGGGAGCGTCATGCTTAACTGGCTGAGTCGTATCGGCGGCCGGATCGACCGGGGTGTGCGGCGCATGGGCGCGGCGTTGAGACGCTTCTTTTGGCCCAATCCCGACGAATCAATCTGGCGAAGATTGCTGCCATATCTGACAGTGTTAGGAGCGTTAGGCGTGCTGTTCATCGTCGGCGGCGCCGCCTGGGAAGTGACCAACACTAATGCCTTCTGTGGTCTGGTCTGTCACACCATGCCGCCAGAATACCAATCCTACCTGAATTCACCGCACGCCCGTGTCAAGTGCGTCGAGTGCCATATCGGTCGCGCAACGATCGCTACTCAGTTTACGCGCAAGGCGCACGACATCTCACACGTGATCAAATATCTCGGCGCCGGCTACGAGACGCCAATTTACGTAAAGGGGCTGCGCCCGGCGCCAGAGATATGTGAGCGATGTCACTTCCCTGAAAAATTCTCCGCCAACAGCCAGAAGGTGATTCGCAACTATGACGCCGAGCGCAACAACGCACTCGAGGAAACCTATCTTTCCTTCAAGATCGGCGGCGGCACACACCGCGAGGGGTTGGGCAAAGGCATTCATTGGCATATCGAAAATCAGATCGAGTATATTTTCACCGATGACAAGAATCTCCAGCTCGAAATCCCGTGGGTCAAAGTGACCTACGCCGACACTGGCGAAACGGAAATTTTCGTCGATGTCGAGGCTGACTTGCCGCCCGACTTCTATGAGCAGAATCAAGAAAATCTGCGCCAGATGGATTGTGTGACCTGTCACAATCGCAACTCGCACGAGTTCAAGACGCCCGACCAGGCGCTCAACGACGCTATGGCGCGCAATGTAATCTCGCCGGAGATCCCCTATTTCAAGCAAAACGCCATCGCCGTCATGGAGCGAGAATATCCGTCGATGGGGCATGCGCTGAGCGCATTGGAAGGGCTGAAGAACTATTACAAGGACAACTGGGGCGACTACTACGCCGCCAATCAAGATAGAGTCGATCAGGCGGTCGATGAAGTCAAACGGCTGTATGAGCAGATGGTCTATCCGACGATGGATGTAACCTGGAACACCCATCCCAACAACGCCGAACACAAGAATTGGCCGGGCTGTTTCCGCTGTCATGACGGCAAACATCTCAACGAGCAACAGGAGAGCATCCGCATCGAGTGCAACCTGTGTCATACGATTCCGACCAAAGCGCCCGCCGATGGCAGCACAGTTTATCTACAGGTGAGCGAGCCATATCAGCCGCCGTCGCACATCGATGCCAACTGGATCGCACGACATCGCTTTGCCTTCGACGGCACCTGTCAGGGCTGTCATGATGTCTCTAACCCTGGCGGGGCGGACGATTCCAGCTTTTGCGCCAACAGCGCCTGCCACGCAACCGAATGGAAGTTCGCCGGCCTCAATGCGCGTGGCATTCTTGATCTTGTCAATCAACTGCCGGAGGATTTGCCGACCTATCCTGAATCGCCGCTGACCTGGAATGACCTGATCGGGCCGATCGTCGACGCACGTTGTGTGGCCTGTCATGGCGGCACGGCCGGGTTGTATCTTGATTCATACAGCGGTGTGATGGCGGGAGGCAATTTGGGACCGGCTATCATTCCTGGCGATGCAGAGGGCAGCCTGCTGGTGCAACTCCAGCGCGCAGGTCACCCAAACAGTCTGCCGGTTGAAGAGCTAGAGTGGATGATTCAATGGATCAACGCAGGAGCACCCGAATTGTAATTCAGTTAGTGTCTCGCCTCGTCGCAACAGCGATTGTCTGTACAGCCATTGGCGTTGCGATTCTGTTTAGCGCTCCCGCCGCTGCACAGACGCCGCAGCCAACGCGTCCAGACACGGCGTGTCGGCTTTGTCATGCCGACAGCACAACAACGATGACGTTGCCGTCCGGCGATGTCCTTCGCGCTGGCGTCGATTTGGGCGTGCTGGAACAATCCGTACATGGCGCGGGCGCTGCGGCGCCGGTCTATTGCTCCGATTGTCATCGCCCACGGCAGCGTTATCAATATCCGCACGGCGAGAATCCGGCTGAGAACATCGGCCAGTTCGAGGCGGAAATCGCGCAAAACTGCGAGCAATGTCACACATCGTCGCTGTTGCACAACCCCGGTCATCTGCAGGCGCAAGACAAAACCAACCTGCCAAACTGCGTCGACTGTCATGGCGGTCATGAGGTGGCGCCGGCCGCAGCCATGATTGCTGACCCGGTTGGCGCCTGTCAGCAATGCCACATGGAGTTTGAGGACCAGAAGATCGGCGACGTTCATGCCGAATTGGTCGGCAACTTCGGCGCCGGCCAGTCGTGCCAGACCTGTCACGCCAGCACGCCGCAAAGTGAAGACGCCAAATGCCAGACCTGTCACAGCCTGTTGAGCAGCGAGCTGGCGCTGGCGTCGGGAGAGACGGTCAGCTTGCACGTCGATCCATTGGATATTGTTCATTCGGTGCATGGCGAGCGGGTGTTCGATGGCATTCAATATACAACGCTGCGTTGCACCGACTGCCATCGTGAGCAAGGCATTTGGGGCTTTCCTCATCAAGAGATCGATACAGAGACGCGTCGCGAGCTGACGATTGCCATGCAGCAAGTTTGCCAGGAATGCCACAGCGAAATTTATGAACGCAACGCCGATGGCATCCACGCGCGGCATATCGCAGAGGGTGAACTGCAGGCTGCCACCTGCGCCGACTGCCACGGCAACCATGCGATCCATGATCCCGACAACCCGCGCGAACGCATCTCACAAACCTGTGGCAACTGTCATTCCACAATCAATGAACAATATGCGATGAGCGTACACGGAGCGGCGCTGCTCGGCGAGGACAACCCGGATGTACCGGTCTGCACCGACTGTCACGGCGTACATAACATCCCCGATCCGACCACAGCCGCCTTCCGTTTGAGTTCACCCGCCATGTGTGGAACCTGTCACGCCAACGCAGAGATGATGAACAAGTACGGCATTTCCACCGACGTGTTCAACACCTATGTGGCCGATTTCCACGGCACCACTGTCACGCTCTTTGAACACGCATCGCCCGATGAGCGAACGAATATGGCTGTCTGTTATGATTGTCACGGCATCCACAACATTCTGCCTGCAACGGACGAAAATTCGCAGATCATCAAGGCGAACCTGTTGGCAACCTGTCAGCAGTGTCACCCCGATGCCACCGAGAACTTCCCCGACGCGTGGACAAGCCACTATACGCCGTCTCTGGAACACTATCCGATCGTTTACCTTGTGAATCTCTTTTACGCGATTGTGATTCCGCTCACGGTTGGCGGTTTCTTACTATTCATCGCCACAGATATTTTCCGACGTATTCGTGAGCGTTTCCAGGGTGGAGGTCAGAAAACCGATCATGGAGAGGTGAAAGATGAGCAATGAGCAGCAACAGTATCATCGATTCGACATCTTTCAGCGCTCGGAGCATATTATCTTGCTGGTTAGCTTCACCGTGCTGGCCGTGACCGGTTTGCCGCAGATGTATTCGCAGCAACCGTGGGCCACCGTCATGATCCTGGGCATGGGTGGCATCGAGACCGTGCGGATCATACATCGGGTCGCTGCGGTGGCTTTGATCCTGGGGACGATCTATCACTTCGTGGCGCTTGCCTATCGCATCTATGTCAAGCGTGTGGCGCTCACGATGTTGCCCGGTTTGCAGGATGTCAAGGATGGCTTGCAGGCGCTCGGCCACAATCTTGGCATTGTGAAAAGCGCACCGCGCATGGGGCGCTATAACTTCGGCGAGAAGATCGAATATTGGGCGGTGATCTGGGGCACGGTGGTCATGGTCATCACGGGATTCATGCTCTGGAATCCGATCGCCACGACCTCGGTTCTACCCGGTGAGTTCATTCCGGCGGCAAAGGCTGCGCACGGCGGCGAGGCGCTGTTGGCTGTGCTGTCGATCTTGACCTGGCATTTCTATCATGTGCACGTCAAACGTTTCAACCGCAGCATGTTCACCGGCTACATCAGCCGCGAGGAGATGGAGGAGGAACATGCGCTTGAGTTGGAGGAGATTGAGCAGGGATTGCCGCGCGTAGAGCCAAACCCAGAGGTCATCAACCGACGGCGGCGCGTTTTCCTGCCCGTGGCGGCCGTAGTGACAGTGCTTCTGTTGATCGGTTTGTACTTCTTCGTGACCTTTGAACAGACGGCGATCACAACCGTGCCGCGTCAGCCGATCGATGTATTTGTCCCCGTGACTCCGCTCCCAGAGCCGGCCCAATAGATGCTCGTTTGGCAGAAGTTGATCGGCACACTGCTCTTTGAAGGCGAACACAGGCGGTTTGGAACCCTTCCAGGAAGTTGCAAATCTTCCTGGAAGGGTTTGTCGGTCAGAAGATGACCATCAGCGTGAGCCGCTTGATTTGTAGATTTGCGACTCGCGCGAGGAGAAGCGGAAGCGATTCCACGTCACCTGACCAGCGCTGTTTGGCTCGAACATGGGGCCCTTCATGTAAGGCTTGACCAGCGCGTTAAAGATGCCGTGGTAGATCGGCACCAATGCCACATCCTCGATCAGAATGCGCTCCGCCTGTTGATAAAGCTCATTGCGGCGATCCTCGTCGCCGAGAATCTGACCCGCTTCGCACAGGAGGTTGTTGTACTCCTGGTTGTACCAGGTGTGGCGGCCAGGCATCTGTGACAGCGGCGCGTCGGGGTTTTCGCAGCCGCCCCAAACGCTGAGCATATTGCTGCCATCCACAAAGTCAAATTCATAAGGCACAAGCGCAAAGAGGAAGTTGCCGCTTTGGTTGCGCTTTTGGGCGCGCAGCGCATCCATATAGGAGCCATAGTCCAGGTTTTGAATCTCAACATCGACGTTGAGATTCGTCTTCAACATGGCGGCGATCGCCTCGGCGGCGTTGGTCAGCGCCGGGTTGGCCTGGCGTGTATAGAGCGTCAATTTCGGGAAGCCTGCGCCGTCGGGATAGCCGGCGTCAGCCAGCAGTTGTTTTGCCTTCTCCGGATCAAACGCCTGCACATCCTTTAGCCCTTCGACATTTTCGCCGGGGAAGCCGGGCGGATTCATCGAGTAGGCGGCGACAGCCTGATATTGCAACGGCCCATTCACGATGCGATCACGGTCGATGGCATGGCTGAACGCCTGGCGCACCTGCAGGTTATCGAACGGCGGGTTCCATGTGTCAAAGAAGAGGTAATAGGTGATGAAGTTGGGCCACGAGATCAGCTCTTTTTGCAGGTCGGGATTCGCCATAATCTCAGCCATCGCCGAAGGGGGCAGATCGTCGGTGTAGCCGCCGCCGACCGCGTCCAACTCGCCGTTCTTGTAGGCGGCGAAGCGCACCTGCGGATCCATGAACTCGACGATCACTTTGTCGACCATTGGTGGATAGGGCCCGGTGTACTTTTCGTTGGCGACAAAGGTCAGCCGGCGTCCACGCTCATAGCTCTCCAGCACGAAGGGGCCTGCCGACACGTAATTCTCTGGCTTGAGCGACCACGTGCCGTCGTCGAGTCGATCCTTGACGATATGCTGCGGCACGACCCACGCATCCGCCATGATGCGGATCAAATAAGGCACTGGATAGTCAGTTTCGATCGTAAGCGTGTGATCGTCCACCGCCTTGACGCCCAACTCCTCTGGCGGCAGTTCTCCGCTCACCACCTGCGCCCAATTCTTGATGCCCATCATCGAGTAGAACCATTCGAAATCATAGTCTGGGCGGGCGTAGCGCTGGAAAGTAAAGACAAAGTCGTTGGCGGTGAGCGGCGTTCCATCGCTCCACACCTTGTCCTGTTGCAAGTTGAATGTCCACACCAACCCATCTTCGGAGACCGACCAGCTTTCGCAGATGTTCGGCTGTGGATCGAAGTCCTTGTTGGGGCGCACACACGAATCAGCCCACCCGTACACATCACCTTCGTTCTCGTCGTAGACCGATGCGTCCCAGGTCATGTAGGTGGCTTCGGTGGCCGGGTAGCGAAAAACCTGTTGATCGAGCGGCAGCGCATCGTCGGGCAGGGTGACGCCGAGGCGGTTGACCACCGGCCCAGCCGCCGGCGCAGCTGCTTCGGGTGCAGCTGCTGGCTGACTCGCCGGTGCAGCCGGCGCGCCACACGCGGCCAACATCAGCCCTGCCATCAGGCTCACGACTAAGAAAACCTTGTAAGATCGTCGCATATCTCTCCTCCCTCTTAATTGATGAAATGAACACTTTGCAGTTCGCAGGTTGTACTTCACGATCCGCACTTCGATAATCTATTTCCCCTCCACCATCTTTGGGTCCAATGCATCGCGCAGCCCGTCGCCCACCAATGTAAAACCGAGCATCGTCAGGGCAATCGCAATCGCCGGGAAAAGCGCAAGGTGCCAGAAATAGGTCATATTGGCGATGCCTTCGCGTCCGATCATCTGTCCCCAACTGGGCGTCGGCGGGTTGATGCCCACACCCAGAAAGCTGAGCGACGCCTCGGCGAAGATCGCACGCGGGATGCCCAACGTCACCGAAACGATGATCGGCGCCAGTGCATTGGGCAAAATCTGCCCAAAGACAATGCGCGGTGTGCGCGAACCAACGGCGCGCGCCGCTTCGACAAACTCCTTCTCGCGCAATGTCAGAAACTGCCCCCGCGTCAGTCGACAAATTTCGATCCAGGTGGTCAACGAAAGCGCCAACAGCACGTTCCAATAACTGGCGCCCATGCGCAGCATGATCAAAAACGCCAACAGCAGCACCGGCAGCGCCGACATAATGTCCACAATGCGCATGACCACATAATCGACCTTGCCGCCGCGCCAGCCTGCTAATGCGCCCATCGGCAGCCCGATCAACAGCGCAAAGAACTGCGACAGAATGGCGATGCTCAGCGACACGCGCGCGCCGTAGACAATGCGGCTCCACTGGTCGCGACCATTGAGGTCGGCGCCCATCCAGAATTCTTCGCCCGGAAATGCGCCTGTCGGTCCGACAAACGCCTCGTCATAGCGGTAGTGCGCGATCAACGGCTGCGGTGCGCGTCCCAACAGCGGTGCAACAAACCAGTCGTCGGCAAAGATGGCGACGATCAACAGCGCAACGACGATGGTCAGTCCAATGATGGACAGCCGGTTGCGAAAGAAGCGACGCACGGCATCGCGGTAGAGGCTGCGACGGCGCAGCATCTGCGAGACAGGTCGGTTGGCGACATCAAGTTCGGCAGTGGCCATGCGCAATCACTCAACGGAAGCGGACGCGAGGATCGAGAAAAACATAAAGAATATCGGTGATCAAATAGGTGATGGCAATCAACACCGCCCAGAGCATCACCAGCCCGATAATCATCGGATAGTCGCGGTCGAAAGTGCTGGTGACCCAATAGCTGCCCAATCCCGGCACGCGGAAAATTGCCTCGATGAAGATAGAGCCGGTGATCAGATCGGGGATCAGCGGCCCAAAGACCGTCACCATCGGGATCAGTGCGTTGCGCAGCACATGCCGCGACATCACGGCGCGTTCATTCAATCCTTTGGCGCGCGCCGTGCGCACATGATCGGCGCGCAGCGCCTCGACGACGCTGGCGCGCGTGTAGCGCGAGATTGTGGCGATCGGTGCAAAGGCATAGGCAAGCACAGGCAAAACCCAATACTGCGGCCCATCCCAGCCGCCGGTTGGCAACCATTTGAGATAGAGTGCAAAGGTCAGAATAAAGAGGATTCCCCAGACAAAGTGTGGCGTGACAAAACCAAAGATCGACATCAGCGTCGCCAGATAATCGACCCACGTGTTCTGCTTCACCGCCGAGAGGATGCCGAGCGGAATGCCAACGCCGAACGCAACCAGCAATGTCATGGCGCCGAGATGGAGAGTGACGGGCCACGTGCGCCCGATCAGGCTGGTGACCGATTCGTCGGGGTGTTTGAAAGACATGCCGAAATCGAGCCGCACCACGCCGCCCAACCAGATCAGGTACTGCTCCCAGATCGGTTTGTCTAGCCCATACCTTGCTTTGAGCGCCGCCAACTGTTGATCAGACATCAACTGCTGTCCATAAGCCCACGGGCCACCCGGTACACCGTGCATCAGCCAGAAGGTGATGATTGACAGCACCAACAGCACGAATATCAAACCGAGCAGACGGGTCAGAATATAGCGAACCATAACTGTGGATGCACGACAGGGCCGCCCGACAGGACAGCAATTTGGCGAAAGAACAATAGGTGTTCAATTTGGTTCAGCGCTGAATTGGACGGTATCCTACACATGCTTGCTATTCTTGTCAATGTCGAAATGAACTCACAGCAATAAGCGAGGTGTTCGATGCAGATTTTAGTCCTCGGCAGCGGCCTGATGGGGCCAGCCGCCGCCTACAACGCGCTTACGGATGCGCACGTGGCGCAGGTGACGATCGCCGACAAGGACGTGACCCAACTGGAGGCCGCCCGCACCAAATTAACATCGTTAATCCCTAATTCGACCCGGCTGGAAACCACCGTGATCGACTTAGCCGACCAACACGCCGCCGCCAATTTGATCGCACAGCACGACGCCGTCGTCGCCGCGTTGCCGAGCGCCGTCATAGGTCTGGGCATGCGCGCCGCCATCGCCGCCCGTACGCCATGGATCGACTTGAGCTGGCCCCCCGAAAGCGAGCTGCCGGAGCTTAAGCAGCTCGCGCAGGAGAGCGGCGCGCTGGTTATCCCTGGCTGTGGCGTCGAACCCGGCTTGACTGAAATCATGGCGCGTTATCTCGCCGAGAAGCTGGATCGCTGCGACGAACTGCACATCAAGTGTGGCGGCATCCCTGTGCAGCCTGACGGCCCCCTCAACTATCGTATCGTCTTTGGCGGCAAACGGCTGCCGCTGCGCGAGTACGACGCTCGCATTGCCGAAAACGGCGGCTTGCGCGCCGTGCCGCGCTACTCCGGCGTCGAAACGTTGCACGTGCCTGGCGTCGGCGAGGTCGAGGCGTGGCACGAAGGCTTCATGCCCTGGCTGCTAGAACTGGACGCGCTCAAGCAGCTCAAGCTCGGCACGCAAAAGACGGTGCGCTGGCCTGGCTACGCCGCCAAAGCCACCGTGCTGCGCGAACTTGGCTTGCTCAGCATTAAGCCGATCGATGTCGATGGCGTGCAGGTGGCGCCCAAATATGTGGTCGACGCCGTGCTCTATCCGCATGTGCGGCTGCGCGAGGACGAACGCGACCTGACCGTCTTTCGCGTCGAGGTCAGCGGCGAAAAGGACGGCTTCCCGCAGCGACGCAGCATCGACATGATCGATCGTTACGACGAAACGCTCGGCTTCACGTCGATGGCGCGCGTCACCGCCTTCACCGGCGCCATCGTAGCGCGTATGGCTGCGCGCAGCGCGTTTAACGCCGTCGGCTGGATGACGCCCGAAAAGCTGCTCACCGGCAGCTTGCTGGTCGAACTCGTCGCCGAACTCGCCCGCGCCGGCGTGACCTTCACCGAGACCGTGGAGAGGACGGGGAGATTGGAGATTGGAGACTAGAGATTGGAGATTGGCCAGAGCCGAAGGGGAGGGAGAGACCGAGGGAAAAGACATCAATCTCCAATCTCCTAATCACTCAATCCCCTCCCCGAACCTGCGCCAGCAGCCGCTCCAGGCGCGTGCGGAAATCTTCGCCATTGAGCAGAGCGCGACGGTGATCTTCAATGGCGCGGCGGTCGGCTTCGGTCAGTGTGTAGCGTCGCGCCAACAGGTTGAGCTGATGCTTGGCGTTGGCGATCCCTTCCGCCGAGCAGTCGAGGATGCGGCGGGCAATCACATTCAGCGTGTAGGTCTCCAGGTCGTCCGGCTCGACCACGTGGTTGAAGATGCCGGCGATGTGTGCGTCGTGCGCCGAGAGATTGCCTGCCGTGAAGAGCAGTTCTTTGACCTTGTGGATACCCATCACGCGCAGCCAATAGGCGTAGGTCTCGGTCGGCAGCGGAATGCCCAGCTTGTTGGCGGTCATCGCCACCGTCGCCGTCGTCGAGGCGATCACAATGTCGGAGACCAGCGTCAACATCAGCCCGCCGCCATAGATTGCGCCCTCAACCATGTTGATCACCGGCGCCGGCAGTTCGGTGATCTTCTCGAAGAGCTTGAGCATCGGGTCGTCGCCCGGATCCGCGCCGGGACGCAGCTCGCTGAGGTCGCGCCCGGCGCACCAGACGCGCACCCCCGGATTGGCGCGCAGCACGATCACTCGCGCTCCATCCGCCAACGCTGCGTCGATGTGCTCGTTCACCTCGGCGGTCATTGCCGCATTGAATGCGTTGAGCTTGTCGTCGCGGTCGAAGGTGATGACGGCGATGGCGTCCTGCAGGGAAAAGCGGGTGTATGTCAGCATGTTTGTCTGCAACATAGATTGCCATCGTCAAATGTCGCGTAGAAAGTCGCCCCACATTTCTTTGTTTGCCCTGATCGTAAAATACCATTCTTCACAAATGTTGCACAATATATAATCGTAGCACAAATCTTGCGGCTGGTGATGATTGTTTAGAAATGCCCTGCCTGACCCACATGAAGCGCTGTTAAGTGCAAAACAGAGTTAGGCTACCGAAGGCATCAGTTCGTTGTTCCCTGACGCAGATGCTAGAATGATCATCGTTTCAATCACCTTCCGTGTTGTCGAGGCGTGTTGAATGAATACACATGGTTGACGATCTTTCTTCTCTTGCTCTCATCATCAATGCTGGCGGTGAAAGTCGGCGCATGGGGCGATCTAAGGCGCTGCTGCCCGTCCCGCCCGACGACACGCCGCTGATTGCGCATGTAGCGCGGCGACTGGCGTCATTGCCGCTCGACCGTGTGATTGTCGTAGCCAATGACCCGACCTTGCCGGCGATGGCGCAATTGTCGGCGCCGACCATCTTTGTGGCCGATGCATACCCCGGCGCAGGCGCGCTCGGCGGCATCGCTACGGGGCTGCAGCAGATCGATGGCTGGGCAGCCGTCGTCGCCTGCGATCTGCCGCTGGTCGATCCGCAGGTCTTCGCGTTGCTGATGCACATTGCAGCCGAGCGCGACGAGCAGGGAGAGTGCTGGGACGCCGTTGTGCCGGTTATCGGTGGCTATGAAGAGCCGCTGCACGCGCTCTATCATCGTCGCTGTCTGCCGGCTATCGAAGCGCGATTGGTGCAAGGACAGCGCCGCGTCATCAGCTTCATGGGCGACGTGCGCACGCGCTATGTCAGCGAAGATCAACTGCGCAGCATCGATCCGCAGCTGCATTCCTTTGTCAATGCCAACACGCCCGCAGAATGGGACGCCGCCCTCCAGTTGCTCAACAAATGATTATGATTTTTATGCAAGATTCTCTGTGAAATTTGCGTAATCTGTGGAGCAAAGTCGCATCAGGAGATTGACCGATGACCGAACTGTTCACCGTTCACACGCCGCCCGACGCCTGGGCGCGGTTTAGCGAGCACTTTCGACCGCAGGTGCGTGTGGAACGCGTCGCCACCGCCGACGCGCTGGGACGTGTGCTTGCCAGTCAGTTGATCTCGCCGCAAGATTTGCCGGAGTTTCCGCGTTCGACCGTCGATGGCTATGCCGTCGCCGCCGCCGACACCTACGGCGCAACACCGGGGTTGCCCGCCTTCCTGGCCGTAGTTGGCGAGGTGGCAATGGGCAAAGCCGCCACGTTTGAGATCGGGCCAGGCGAAGCGGCGCTCGTCCACACCGGCGGCATGATCCCGCCCGGCGCCGACGCGGTCGTGATGATCGAGAACACGCAACGCGTCGACGCCAGCAACATCGAGGTCTTTCAGCCGGTGGCGGAAGGGCAGAACGTCGTGCAGGTCGGCGAGGACATCCGTCGCGGCCAACCGATCCTGACGCCGGGGCGTCGGCTGCGCCCACAGGACATCGGCGGACTGATGGCGCTCGGCATCACGACTGTCGATGTGGCGACGCCGCCCGTCGTCGGCGTCATTTCCACCGGCGACGAAGTGGTTCCGCCCGATCAGCCGACGCAGCCGGGCCAGGTGCGCGACATCAATTCCTACTCGCTGGCCGCGCTGGCGCAACGCGTCGGTGCGCAAGCAATTCGCTACGGCATCATCCCCGACAACCGCGACGCGCTCGAGGCGGCGGCCAGGCGTGCGGTGCAGGAGTGCGACATCGTCGTCTTTTCAGCGGGCAGTTCGGTCAGCTATCGCGATATGACCGCCGATGTGATCAACGCACTCGGCGCGCCCGGCGTGCTGGTGCACGGCGTCAGCGTCAAGCCAGGCAAGCCGACGATCCTGGCGGTGTGCGGAGGGAAGGCGGTTTTCGGGCTGCCAGGCAACCCAGTCTCAGCAATGGTGATTTTCGACCTCTTCATCACGCCGACCATCTGTACGCTGTTGGGAACGAACGCGCCGCCAAAGACAAAAGTGAGTGCGCGCCTTGCCCGCAACCTGGCTTCCGACGCCGGGCGCGAGGATTACGTCCAGGTGAGGTTGGAACAGCGCGATGGGGAAATATGGGCCGCGCCGGTGCTCGGCAAGTCAAACCTGATCTACACGCTGGTCAATGCTGAAGGCGTGATTAAAATTCCTCTCGACTCCAACGGCATCCGCGCCGGCGAGTGGGTGACGGTGATGATGGATTGAGAGAGCCAGACGCTTGTCGCCAATGAAGGGTGGGAAAAGATTTGAGCGATGACAATGCAACCTGACGAACGCAACATTTATTTGCACGACGTGGCGCTGAGCGAGGCGCTGGCGAGCTGGCGCACTGCGTTGGAGGTCCATCATCTTTTCCAGCCGTTGGAAAGCGAGATCGTCCCACTCGACCGTGCACTAGGGCGCGTCACTGCGGCGCCGGTGTGGGCGAAGATTTCCTCGCCGCACTATCATGCTGCGGCGATGGATGGCTACGCCGTGCGCGCCGAGGAGACGCGCGGCGCCACCGAAACCAACCCGCGGTTGCTCAAGCTCGGCGTGCAGGCGTTCCCCCTCGACACCGGCGACCCGCTGCCGCCCAATACCAACGCCGTGATCAAGATCGAGGATACGCATATTGTCGCGCAGTCGGATGGCGAAGCTATCGAGATCATCGCCTCCACGCCGCCGTGGCGCTATGTGCGCCCGATGGGCGAGGATATGGTGGCGACCGAACTGGTGCTGCCTGCCAACCATCGCATCCGCCCGCAAGACATCGGCGCCATTGCCGGCTGCGGCCACACCGAGGTGAGCGTTTATCGCCGCCCGAGCGTCGCCATCATCCCCACCGGCACCGAACTGGTCAAACCAGGCGAGCCGCTCAAGCCGGGCGACATCATCGAATACAACTCGCTGGTGCTCGCTGCGATGGTGGAGGAAGCAGGCGCAATCGCGACGCGGCTGCCGATCGAAGCCGATCGCCGCGAGGCAATCAAAGCGGCGGTCGAGCGCGCGCTGGCGGAGCATGATCTCGTCGTCGTCAACGCCGGATCGTCGGCTGGCTCGGAAGATTTCACAGCGTCGATCGTGGCGGAGCTGGGCGTGCTTTGCGTGCATGGCATCGCCATACGCCCCGGACATCCGGTGATTCTGGGTGTGGCGCACGGCAAGGCGATAGCGGGCATCCCTGGCTATCCAGTCTCGGCGGCGATGACCTTTGACATCATCGTGCGCCCGCTGCTCTATCGCTGGCAGGGACAGCTTCCGCCCGAGTTGCCGAAGATCGAAGCGGTGTTGACACGCAAAGTGCTCTCGCCGATGGGCGAAGATGAGTTTCTGCGCGTGTCGTTGGGGCGCGTAGGCGACCGCATCGTGGCGACGCCGCTGTCGAGCGGTGCGGGCGTGATCATGTCACTGGTCAAGGCGGACGGCATCGTGACGATCCCGCGCTTTTCCGAGGGACACCACGCTGGCGAAATGGTGACGGTGGAGCTGCTGCGTTCGCCGCGCACCATCAACAACACCATCGTCGCCATCGGCAGTCACGACATGACGCTCGATCTGCTGGCTGATTTTCTACAGCGCCGCGATCCGACGCTGCGTCTCTCGTCGAGTCACGTGGGCAGTGTAAGCGGGCTGCTGGCGTTGCAGCGCAATGAGGCGCATCTGGCCGGCAGCCATCTGCTCGACGAGGAAACAGGCGAGTACAACATCGGTTACGTTCAGCGCATGTTGGCGGAGCAGGGGATACACGGTGTGCTGCTTGGCTTCGTCAACCGCACGCAAGGGCTGATCGTGCCGAAGGGCAACCCCAAGCGGTTGGAGGGGCTAGAAGACTTGCAACGCGAGGATGTGGTCTTTGTCAACCGTCAGCGCGGCGCGGGCACGCGCGTCCTGCTCGATTATGAACTGAAGAAGCGGGCGGTCAACCCACGCCGCATTCAAGGCTACGAGCGCACCGAGTACACACATCTTGCGGTGGCGGCGGCGGTGAAGAGCGGCGCCGCCGACTGCGGATTGGGCGTTCTGGCGGCGGCGCGTGCGCTCGAACTCGACTTTGTTCCATTGTTCGACGAGCGCTATGACCTGGTGATTCCAGCCGAACACTACGAATCCGCCCTGCTGCAGCCGCTGCTGGCGCTGATCACCGACCGCGCTTCGGGATTCGCTGCGGCGGTCGAGGCGCTAGGCGGCTATGGCGTTGCACGGATGGGACAGGCGCTCGGGGAGTTTTAGTCATAACCGTACCAGCGTTTGGAACGGACAAGCTTGCTCTGGGTCATTTATCGCAATTTTGCATTTGACCGACAGAAACTTGGGGGCCAAGTCGATTTGACACCTGCGCCGCGATCAAGTAACATCTGTCAATCGTTACACTTTGTGCATAGCAATGAGATTAAACAACGATATGTTGGTAGCGATTATTGTCAACAAGCAGAGCAAGAAGCAGGTTCCGGACCACACCGTCTGGTGATTTGTGCTTGCTCGGGTTCAGCGACGACACCCAACCGGCCATCCAGACGGATGCGCCGGTTTTTTATTTGTCTGGAAATCTGGTTTTCACCCAACAGGAGCGTGCGCCATGAGTCTTGATCGTTTCGCCATCATTGAATCCACCCTGCGCGAGGGGGAGCAGTTCGCCAATGCCTTCTTCACCACCGAGCAAAAGGTGGAGATCGCCCGCCTGCTCGACGCGTTCGGCGTGGAGTACATCGAGCTGACCTCGCCCGCCGCCAGCCCGCAGAGTCGCGCCGATTTGGAGCGCATCGCCGGCCTGGGCTTGAAGACCAGGATTCTCACCCACGTGCGCTGTCACATGGATGACGCCAAACTTGCCATCGACACCGGCGCCGACGGCATCGACGTCGTCTTTGGCACGAGCAGCTACTTGCGCCAGTTCTCGCATGGCAAGGACATCCCCTACATCATCGACTCCGCCATCGAGGTGATCGAGTTTATCAAGAGCCAGGGGCTGGAAGTGCGTTTCAGCTCCGAGGACAGCTTCCGCAGCGACCTGGTTGATCTGCTGACCATCTATCGCGCGGTGGACAAGATCGGCGTCAACCGCGTCGGCATCGCCGATACGGTGGGCGTCGCCAACCCACGGCAGGTGTACGACTTGGTCAAGACGCTGCGGGCGGTGGTCTCGTGCGACATCGAGTTTCACGGCCACAACGACACCGGCTGTGCGGTCGCCAACGCCTTCTGTGCGCTGGAGGCGGGCGCAACGCACGTGGACACCTCGGTGCTCGGCATCGGTGAACGCAACGGCATCACGCCGCTGGGTGGGCTGGTGGCGCGCATGTACGCCTACAACCCCGACGCGGTGCGGACGAAGTACAACCTGCCGTTGCTGCGCGAAATCGACAACTATGTGGCAAGCCTGGTCGATGTGGATGTCCCCTTCAACAACTACATCACCGGCTTCACGGCCTTTACGCACAAGGCGGGCATCCACGCCAAGGCGATCCTCAACAACCCCAGCACCTACGAGATTCTCGATCCGGCGGACTTTGGGCTAAGCCGCTACATCCACGTGGCGCATCGGCTGACCGGCTGGAACGCCATCAAGGAGCGCGCCGAGCAGTTGCAGCTCGACCTGAGCGACAACGATGTGAAGGCTGTGACCAATCAGATCAAGGCGCTGGCGGATCAGAAGCGGCTCACGCTCGATGACGTCGATTTTTTGCTGCGCGAATATCACAGCAAGCTGATCAGCGCGGCGGTGCTGGAGGGAATCGAGCAGACGCCGGCATGAGATTGGAGATTGTGGGATTAGAGATTAAACGATTGGGTGATTGAAGGATTGAAGGAATTGGGTGGCGATTCGCCCCTCGCAACTCGCCCCAGAACATGGAGTGCAGATCGTGTCGAATCAGGAGCCTATCGCCTGGAAAACACTGGCCTCCAGCCGTGTCTTTCGCAACCGTTGGATCGGCGTGGTCGTGGATGAGGTCGAATTGCCTGACGGCAAGCGCTATGAATACACGCGCATCGAGCCGGCGGGCGTTGGCGTCGGCGTGATCGGTTTCAATGCTGCGGGCGAGATTCTGCTGGAGCGCGAGTACCGGCACGGCGTGGGTCAGGTTGTCTGGCAGGCGCCGGGCGGGCTGGCTGCGCCGGGCGAGGATCTACGGGCGGCCGGGCTGCGCGAGCTGCAGGAAGAGACCGGTTACGCACCTGCCATCGTCAACGAAGACACCGTGACCTATCTCGGCATGGTTTGGGACAACCCGGGCTTCGGCGTGGCGTGCAGCCATCTCTACTGTATGCGCGATCTGGAACTGACGGCGGACACGGCGCGCGACCACAGCGAGTTTGTATCGTTGCACTGGGTCTCGCCCGCCTGGCTCAAAGAAGCCGTGCGCATCGGCGAGATCAAGGACCGCGTGGTCGTCGCCGCCGTTGCCTATCTGTTGCTGCGCGGGGAGTTGTGAGTATGGCGGTTACGATTGAACTGGCGTCGCCGCTGTTGCCGGAGGTGAGTGAGCTGATCCGCGAGTCCGATGCCGTCGCCCAGGCGCTCTATCCAGCGGAGAGCAACCACCTGGTGGGTGTCGATTCACTGGCGCAGCCGCACATGATCTTCTGCGTGGCGCGGTTAGACGGCGGGATCGTGGGCTGCGGCGCGGCGGTGCTCAAGCCGGAAGGATACGCCGAGATCAAGCGCATGTTCGTGCGCGAGGCGGTGCGCGGTCACGGCGTCGGTCGCCAGATTTTGGCGTTTCTGGAAGATCAAGTGCGCAGGCGCGCGGTGACGTTGACGCGGCTGGAAACCGGTGTCTATTCATATGACGCCATCCGCCTGTACGAACGCATGGGTTACGTCAAAATCGGGCCGTTCGCCGACTATTGGGATGATCCATTGAGCGTGTTTTACGAGAAGCAACTATGAGTGGACAGACCTTTGCTCAGAAAGCTCTAGCCCGCGCCGCCGGTCTGGACTTTGTCGAAGTCGGCCAGGTCGTCGATGCGCGACCCGACATCGTGCTCAGCCACGACAACACTGCCGCTATCCGCCGCATCTGGCAGCAGTTCGGGCAGGAACGGGTGCTGATCCCCGATCGCATCGCCATCACGCTCGACCATGCCGTGCCTGCGCCGACTACCAAACACGCGCAGAATCATGCCGAAATTCGCCAGTTTGTACAGGAACAGGGCATCCGCCACTTCTTCGAGGTGGGGCGCGGCATCTGCCATCAGGTGCTCAGCGAGGAAGCCATCGTACTGCCGGGGCAACTGATCCTGGGGGCGGATTCGCACACGACGCACTTTGGCTGGCTGGGCGCATTCGGCGCCGGCATCGGACGCAGCGAGGTTGCCACGCTGTGGGCCACCGGCGAACTCTGGCTGCGCGTGCCGGAGAGCATGAAGATTGTGCTGGAGGGCGAGCTGCCGCCCGGCGTCACGGCGAAGGATTTTGCGCTGCGCGTCATCGGTGATCTCGGCGCGGACGGCGGACTGTACATGTCGGTCGAGTTTCACGGCAGCGGCATTGAAGCGATGAGCCTGGAATCGCGCATGGTGCTGCCCAACATGATGGCTGAGTTCGGCGCCAAGAACGCCTGGATCGCGCCGGATGCAAAGACGGTGGCGTATTTGGAACAGCGGCTGAAAAGGAGACTGGAGATTGGAGATTGGAGATTGGGGGCGGGGACGCACTCTCCACTCTCCAGTCTCCAATCTCTAATCTCTAATTTCCAATCTCTCCTCTCCGACGCCGACGCAACCTACGCCGCCATTCACCACTACCGCGCCGCCGACCTGGAGCCGTCCATCGCCTGCCCGCACAGCGTGGACAAGGTCGTGCCGCTCTCCGCGGTGGCAGGGACGCGGGTGCAGCAGGCGTTTTTGGGCACTTGCACCAACGGGCGGCTGGAAGATCTGGCAGCGGCGGCGGAAGTGATTCGCGGCAGGCGCGTGGCGCCGGGCGTGCGCTTCCTGGTCATTCCGGCATCGAGCGAGGTGCTCAAAGCGGCGTTGGAACGGGGCTACATCCAGGATTTTGTCGAGGCGGGCGCGGTGATCGGTGTGCCGGGCTGCGGGCCATGCATGGGCAATCACATGGGCATCCCCGCGCCGGGCGAAGTGACCATCTCCAGCGCCAACCGCAACTTCCGTGGACGCATGGGCACAGCGGATTCGGAGATCTATTTGGCAAATCCGGCAGTCGTGGCGGCGACGGCAGTGGCGGGCGTGATTGTGGATCCGCGGGAGATTGGAGAGTAGAGATTGGAGATTGGGAGATTGGGGGATTGATTATGCGAGTGAGAGATCACAAGATTGGATTGGCACACCCTGGCGTCAATCTCCAATCTCCAATCTCCAATCTCTTAATCTCTTAATCTCTTAATCCCACAAGGAGCAGCTATGTTCATCACTGGTCGCGCCTGGAAATACGGCGACAATATCAATACGGATGTGATTTTTCCGGGAAAATACACCTACACCGTCACCGAGCGCGCCGAGATTGCACGGCACGCGCTGGAAGACCTGGACCCGACCTTCGCCGCCAATGTGCAGCCGGGCGACGTGATCGTGGGCGGGCGCAATTTTGGCTGTGGGTCGAGCCGCGAGCAGGCGGCCACGTGCCTGGTCTACAACGGCGTCGGCGCGATTGTCGCCGTCAGCTTCAGCCGCATCTTCTACCGCAACGCGCTCAACAACGGCTTGCTGGCGATTGCCTGCCCGGAAGCCGCCGCCGCGATTCAGCCGGGTGAGCAGGTGACCATCGACGCCGAACAGCATGTGATTCGCTGCGCGGCGGGTGAATTCGCCTTTCCGCCGCTCAGCGCCAGCGTGATGGGCATCGTCGCCGCAGGCGGGCTGGTGGAATACGTCAAACGTAAGTTGGCGGCGGCGTGAATCTGCGCACTCTGCTGCTGAGGGTGGCGCGGCATAGCTTCGACCTGTGGCTCGCTGTGGCGCGTCCGGTGACGCCCTCCGTGCGCATCCTGCTCGTGCGCGACGGCATGGCGCTGCTGATCCACCACTCCTATGCCAGCAAGTGGTATTTCCCAGGCGGCAGCGTCAACCGTGGCGAATCGCTGATGGAAGCAGCCATCCGCGAGGCGCGCGAGGAAGTGGGCGCCACTGTGAACGGAGAGCCGCGCCTGCTCGGCATCTACCTCAGCAATCACGGCGGGCGCAGCGACCATGTCGTCGTCTACGTGAGCGAGGATTTTGACCTGCCCGGCCCACCGCCAGAGACCTGGGAGATCGAAGGCTGCGCCTGGTTTAGCCTGACCAACCTGCCGCCGAACATGCAGTCGGCGTGCCGCAAACGGGTGAGCGAGTATCTGGCGGGCGGCGGGCCGTTTAGTGGGGAATGGTGAGATTGGGAGATTAGAGATTGGAGATTAGAGATTAGAGATTGGAGATTACCCACGCGTTCTCGCCAAACCATCTCCAATCTCTTAATCTCCAATCTCTAATCTCCAGTCTCCCAATCTTCAATTCTCTACGAAAGAACAACATCATGGAGATGACCTTTTTCCTGCGCGGGTTGATCTTTGGCTTTGCGATTGCAGCGCCTGTGGGACCGATTGGATTGCTGATTATCCAGCGCACGCTCAACTTTGGACAGGTGATCGGCGTGGCCTCTGGGCTGGGCGCTGCTTCGGCGGATGCTGTATATGGGTCAATCGTTGCGTTTGGTCTGACGCTGCTCTCTGGGCTGCTGCTCGATCTGCAGACATGGCTGGCGCTGGTCGGTGGCGTGTTTCTTTGTTATCTGGGTGTGTGCACGGCAATGGCGACGCCGGCGACGACCGCTGCCCAGCGCGAGACGCATGGCATGTTGAGCGCCTACGCCTCCACTTTCGCCTTGACGCTCGCCAACCCGCCGACGATCCTGATCTTCACTGCGGTGTTTGCCAGCGTCGGGCTGGTGAACGTGGCGGAGAATCGGCTGGCGGCCGTGGCGCTGGTGGCGGGCGTCTTCCTCGGCTCGGCGGCATGGTGGCTGCTGCTGTCGGGTGGCGTCTCGTTGCTGCGCAGATTCGTCAACGCGACGACGCTGCGCTGGATCAACTGGCTTGCTGGCGGGGTGATTGTGGCGTTTGGCGTGTTGGCGATTTTACGTGGGATTGGGTGGGTGTAGGAAAGAGATTGGAGATTAGAGATTAAGAGATTGGGCGATTGCGAGACCCTAACCGCAGCATGCACGAATCTCCAATCTCTAATCTCCACTCTCTAATCTCCACTCTCTCTCTTGAATGAGGATAGAGCATGACGGAACGAACCTATCGTATTGCCCTGATCCCCGGCGACGGCGTCGGCAAGGAAGTTGTGCCGGCGGCGCAGCGCGTGTTGGCGGCGCTGCCGTTGCGCTTTGACTTTGTCGAGTTGGACGCCGGCTGGGAGGTCTTCCAACGCACGGGGACGGCGCTGCCGCAGCGCACCGCGTCGGTGATCCGCAGTTGCGACGGCGCCATCTTTGGCGCCACGCAGTCGCCCAGCCAGAAGGTGGAGGGCTACAACAGCCCGATCCTGGCGCTGCGTAAACAGCTCGACCTCTACGCCAACCTGCGCCCGGTCGTCTCGATGCCCGCGCCCGGCAGTCGTCCCAGCATCGACATGTTGATCGTGCGCGAGAACACCGAATGTCTCTATGTGCGCCAGGAGCGGCTGGAGGACAACGGCAACACCGCCGTCGCCCAGCGCGTCATCACCCGCCGCGCCTCAGAGCGGATTGCACGGAAGGCGTTTATGCTGGCGCGAGGGCGAAAGCGAGAAAGAGAGATCAGGAGATTAGGAGATTGGAGATTGGCGAACGAATCTCCAATCTCCAATCTCCAATCTCCAATCTCCCAATCGCATAATCCCCTGATCCCGCCCCGCGTCACCATCGTCCACAAAGCCAACGTCCTCAGCCTGACCGACGGGCTGTTTCGCGAGGCGTGCCTGGCGGTGGCGCGGGAGTTTCCCGACGTGGAGGTCGAGGAGCAGATCGTCGACTCGATGATCTACCGCATGATCCGCGAGCCGGAGCGCTACGACGTGATCGTGGCGCCGAATTTATACGGCGACATCCTCAGTGATGCGGCAGCGGCGCTGGTGGGCGGGCTGGGGCTGGCGCCGAGCGCCAACGCTGGCGACGCCTTCACGCTGGTCGAGCCGGTGCACGGCAGCGCGCCCGACATCGCCGGCAAGGGGATCGCCAATCCCTGCGCGACCATCCTGGCGGCGGCGCAACTGCTTGCGTCCTTGGGCGAAGGCGAAGCCGCGCAACGCATCCAGCGCGCTGTCCATCGCACCCTGGCGGACAACATCTGGTCGGCGGATTTGGGGGGAAAGGCGATGACGGAGGAGATGACGGCAGCGATTATTGAGAGATTAGGGGATTGAGAGATTGGAGATTGGAGATTGGAGATTGGAGATTAGAGATTGGAGATTGGAGATTCCTCTTCCGCTTTGCGAGAATCCGCCAATAACCCAATCGCTCCAATCACCCAATCTCCCAATCTCTAATCTCTAGTCTCTTACAACACATTACAACCACAAAGGAGATACTTGACTCATGGCACTCAAAACTGCATCCGGCACGGCGGAATGTCCTGAATGCTTTGCCGAAATCGAAGTGAACAACGTTATGCAAAACGAGATCGTTCAATGCCCGGAGTGCGGCGTTGATCTGGAGGTCGTCAACATCGACCCAATCGAGCTGGCGCCAGCGCCCGAAGAAGAGGAAGATTGGGGTGAGTAGGATGAAGGTGGGGATTCTCTACTCGCGCGTGCGCGCCGAGGAGAAGCTGCTCTTTGAGGAGTTCGACCGCCGCGGCGTGGAGTTGGAGCTGATCGACGACAACACGCTCATCTTCGACATCACCGCCTCGGCAAGTACACAGCGTTTCAACGGCTTCGATGTCGTGGTCGAGCGCTGCATCAGCCACGGGCGCGCGCTCTACAGCCTGCGCATCCTCAACGACCAGGGCGTCAAGACGGTCAACACTGCGCTGGTGGCGGACAACTGCGGCAACAAGCTGCAGACCACCAGCGCGCTGACCGCGGCCGGCGTGCCGCAGCCGCGCTGCCTGGTCGCCTACACGCAGGAGAGCGCGCTCGAAGCCATCGAGATGCTCGGCTATCCGGTCGTGCTCAAGCCGGCGGTGGGCTCCTGGGGGCGTCTGCTCAGCAAGATCAACGACCGCGAGGCCGCCGAGGCGATCCTGGAGCACAAGGAAGTGCTCGGCTCTTATCATCACTCGATCTTCTACATCCAGGAGTACGTCAACAAGCCGCTGCGCGACATCCGCGCCTTCGTCGTCGGCGGCGAGACGATTGCGGCGATCTACCGCGCCTCCGAACACTGGATCACCAACACAGCGCGCGGTGGCAAAGCCAGCAACTGCCCGGTGACGCCCGAACTCAACGACATCTGCGTGCGGGCGGCCAACGCCGTCGGCGGCGGCGTCGTGGCGATCGATGTCTTCGAAGACCCGGAGCGTGGCCTGCTCATCAACGAAGTCAACTACACGATGGAGTTTCGCAACAGCATCGCGCCGACCGGCGTCAACATCCCGGCGAAGGTCGTGGATTTCTGTCTGCGCGTCGGACAGGAAGGCTGGGCGGCGGCGAACGGCTGGACAAACGGCGGCCCGGCGGCGCATCCGGTCTCGCTGACGGCGGGGGCAAGCGCGTAGGCGGTGGAAGGCGGAAAGAATCGCTGCCAGGAGGCCGTCAGGCTTCCTGGCAGGGTGATAGTTGTCTGTGCCGTCGGCGGTCAGCACGATTATGGCTCTGGCGGGGAAGGGGACGGTATCTCCAGGTTTTCGAGCCCATACGCACGATACCCTGGCTCGCCAGATTTCAACTGCCACCAGGTCGGCGGTGGCGGCGGGTTCACCGTCATCAACACGGTGGGGTCGGCGCCCTTGCGCCAGCGCAGGTAGCCATCAGGAATGCCATCTTCGCTTTTCATTTCATGCAGACTCCAGGCAATCGTATTGCCGCGAATCTCCCAACTGTAGAGACTGAACGTTGGGCTGTCGGTGGTGAACGTATAGAGCCTGCCAGTGGAGAGATCGTAAACGCTCTGCCACGGCTCCGGATTAGCCAGTTTACGCCAGTAAAGCCAGCGCCCATCGGTGAGATGTGGCTCATCCGTACCGTAAGCAGGATAGAGCTGCTGCTGCCAGCCAGTGGAGATTTGGTGCAGCACCGTGTACTCCGGCGAATCAGGGCCGATCTCGTGATTTTCCGGCGCCACCAGCCAGGCGACCCAATCGCCGCTCATGGCGGGGAAGCGGCTGTAGTCGTCGCTGGAGATTACCTGCTGTGCGTTGGTCTGCCGGTTCCAGAGTACAATTTCACTGCCGCCGCCCAGCGCATCGGAGTAGCGCCGCACCAGTGCAATCCACGCTTCGGTGAGCGCCACGCCCGCAAAGGGATCATAATAGAACGCATCACGAATGCAGCCTCGGTAGAGTTCCTGGCGTTCGTCGGTCGCCAGGTTGATCATCGTCACAATCGAGTTGCCCTGACAGTTTGGATCGCCTTCGAGAAAATCAAGAATGACGAGGACTGCCCAATCACCCACCACTGCATAGGCGTCCAGGCTGCTATCGTCCTGATCGCGCAAAATCGCTTTCAACATGCCTGTTGGCATATGGTAGGCATAAACTGTATGTGGTGAATACAGTGACGGCATCGCTCTACTCACAAAGAGTAGCCATTCTTCACTTTGTTTTAGCCGAAAAATCGCAGGGCTGAATGGGTCAGCGTTTAAGGTGGTTGTGCAGGGCGAAAAGAAGGGCGTCAGATCGATCTGCCAATATTCGTTGGTCATAACAATCTCGGTATCACCCCCTGCAAGGGGGGTGCGACAAAGAAGACCCGCATTCGAATTGAAATAAAGGTAACGATCGTCAAATGCCAGACTCGTTGCAGACGAAACGGTATTGTGGATGAACAATTCTTGTGTTTCGATCTGTGGTGCTCCCGTCATCTCGAGAGGCGACTCAAATGTTGGTGATGCGAAAGTACGATTTGTGTCCAAATCTGTTTGCTGTTGGAGTAAGGCGCGAGGCGAAGGGGATTGTATGGGCATTTGCGAAACATGAGGTGCTCCGCACCCTGCTATTGCGCCAATAAGCACCATTCCATAAGCGATCATAACAAATATAACAAATAGTAGTCGATACAGCTTGTGGTTTACCGGAAAATGGATTCCCATTGCTCTTACTTTCTGTGGATGGTAACGCGTTGGCCTGATGATGTCCGTACGTTTCCCGAGTAAAACAGCCCCATGACATAAGCACAGTGCCCCCCCTCTAATTCCCAGGCAATAGTGGACTTTTCCGCCGGCCTCGACACTTTCCGCCGCACTGATAGGATGTTCCTAGAGACTTGCATACTTGTACATGATCGTTGTTTCACAATACCCAGAGTATCCGTACACGTTTGCAGATTCAAATCGATTGTCCACCTCAGCCAGCGCAAGGTTTACATTACCAATTGGGCCTGACTGTTGAGGGCAGATGTACTCGTAATAATGCTCTCAGAGCAAACTCGAAAAATCCTTGTTGTCCCTAAAATGCGCCATCAAGTAAGAACCCCCTGTCGCCTCAATCCTGCCCAATAGACAGAAAGGCATCGACAAGACCAACGTCCAATTTTATCGATTGTGCATTGACGATTGTCGTTTGGTCTAATGGTCTAGAAAAGAACGAACTATGATGATGCCTGCGACAGGATAGTTTCTAAATCCGGCCCGGTCAGCCAGTGCAGATATACATCGCGTTTCTCTGGAGAAACCGGGTCGAAAACAATCTCGCTCCAGACAATCGTATGTTCTGTAAGATACCATTTACCGGTGACAGACTCTTCATCTGATCGTGATGTTGTTTTCACTGTATAAGTTTTCTCGGTTATCAGATCATACACCGCTAACAGATTACCCCCAAGCCCATCCCAATATAGCCAACGATTGCCAACGATGAAGGGTTCATCGGAAAAGATAGGAGGGGTAATCTCTTTGTGTTCTCCAGTCTTCAGATTGAACACGATCGTGTTGCCTTCCATATCACTCGCATCACGCATGTCAAGCCAGGCTACCCAGTCACCGTTGATGGCTGGCATCCTTCCATAACGATCATTTGTTAGAAGTGTACGGGACCCAGTGTCAAGATCAAAGAGGTAAATACGCCGCCCTGCCCCTGTAGCATCTGGCAAGCGTTGATCAGCGACTACATATTGTTTTGTCATACCGATCACACCCGTAACATTCCACATATAGTTGTCATCGATACAAACACGGTCCAGTTCGCGGTTCTCGGCGCTTACAATGTTTTGGATAACCAGGACGCTGTCGGCCCTGCAACCTGCTTCCTGGCTTGCAACCAGCGTAGTCCAAACTACCCAATCACCCGAAGCGGCATAGCCTGGAGGCAAAGCATCATTGCGTTGATCCGCCATCAACTCAACTTCGACTCCATTTTGTAAATTATGTGCGCGAAAAAAGTAGGGGGTGTAAACAAGTTGACGCTGCGTGTCCATAAACAGTAACCAATCACCGCTGATAACCAACGGCGACACCGACAATGTGCCGGGATCATAGCGCGAGGATGTCACGATTTCGATGGCGCCGCCGGCAAGTGGATATCGGTAGATATCGCTATCATCTACTTGTGACCAATAGATATACATATCATCGGTTATCACCCAAGAAACATAATTATTCGGCCCCTCAAGCTCCAGTTGGCCGGTAATCACCATAGATGTAATGACCTGGGCAGGCGTACCAACAGGCGTTTGTGGTGCAGTTGGCGTTAACGCCAGTTGAACACCTTGTTGTGCCGGGTGAGCAAGAGGTATTTGGGTGGGCGTTGAGGTGGGCAAAAGGGCCGGCTGACAGGCGGTCAGGGTCAACAGAAAACCCAACAAGAGCAGTCGACAACAAGGATTTTGCATTGCAAGCGCCTTTGTCAATTTTCGATAGTGTGAAGTTGAAACCGCATTGAAGATAGCTACCGCTAGAGGCGGATCGGACTGTCCTTGCGGTGGCTGAGACGGTGTAACTCTTTGCTGCGCTTTTGGGGTCAGACTCCTTCCTTCAGAACGCACTGCGTATGAACATAGGGTTGATTGATTGCATACCAAACACCCGCCCCAGAATACCAGATCTTGAACTCGGAACCATTGTACCCGGCCACACTCCCCGCAGTCTCTGTATATCGTATTTGATGCATCGCAACAGGATAGATGCCGTTTTCAAGGCTGGCATCATAGCCGATGAGAGCCACAATATGCCGGGAATTGATCCCCCAATCCTTGAGGCTACCTGACATTGCGCCAGTAGGCACCGTGTAGTTCTTGTCCACATGGCGCACCAGTTGATTCCACAAGGTCTGCTGCGATGCGCCGGTCAGCGGCTGTGCAAGGTAACGCTCTCCCAATTGAATCACGTTCACGTAGTGATCCCACAGATACCTGCACATGGCGACGTCTGTGGTGCCAGAGTCTGGACGAAATCCACCTGGCGTGAGAAGATTGATGCGATCTTTGACCGCTTCGATATTCGGCACCATCGATTTGGGAATCTGCGCATCGATAGTCACCTGGATCGTGGCCGGGCCGCAGTAGTTCCGATGTGCCTGATCATTCGGCTCTTTCCAGGTGTTGAGGTCACCGACCGACGCGCTCTTGCGGATGAGGACGTTGACCGCATCCACTCCCGCCGCCGAAACAACCCCGGTCACAAGGCCCCGCACATACGCTTCGGCAGCGGCGTTGCTGGCCTCCAGCTCCGTCTGCTGTTCAGGCGTGAGCGAAGGGCGCGGTGGCGCATCAGGCGGCCAGTAAATTGCATTCCACGCGCTCTGCATGTCCACTGCATTATTTGTCACCACAACGCCGTCTGCACCTCCCGCCAGCAAGGGCAGGAAGAGCTGGCGATCCAGCGTAGTGACTTCAGCGACTACATAGGGTGCATTGCGACCATCGATCGTGCCGTTGGCTTCATCCTCCGCTTCCATCTGTTCGATTTGTTCGATCGGCGATAAGGGGGTGTCTGGCGTCGTAGTTTGCGCCTGTGCCGGCATTGGAGTTGCTGCCCAAAGCATGCCAACGACGAACAAGATGGACAACCATCGACCACTTCGTTTGTAGTGAGACATACTGCTCCTTTCTGTTGGACAATCTATACTGCGCACTGCCGTCATGAATGGAATGCGCAGTGGGAACAAACCGCAGGGTAGTTACGTTCTTGCTTTCGATGCTCACACAATAGCAAATTTGGGGATGCAATTTCAAGCAAAAACCTACCCAATATTGGGTAGTTCACCTACTCAATTTTGGGTAGTTGGTCACTCACGCTCACGATACCACTCGATCATGGGAGGCCCCGCTGATGCAACGCAACGCTTTTGGTCAAATCGTCGCTTCCTTGCGCAAGGAGCGTCTCGACCCGCTCACCGGTCGTCCCTGGACGCAGGAACAACTGGCGGCCGCAAGCAGGCTCTCCCTGCGCGTCATCGCCAACCTGGAACAGGGTAAGAAGGCGACATTGGACGGCGCTGTGCTGGAAGGACTGGCAACGGCGCTTCAGCTCACGACGTTGGAACGCCGCGAGTTCTTCACCATGGCTATCGACCTCAACGACGAGTCACCAGTTACCCCTGTATTTGATGCGCATGCCGCCGACGCCGAACTGCTCGAATTGTTCGCCTGTCTGCATCAGCCCGCGTTCCTGTACGACGACTACTTCGACATCCTCGCTGCCAACCATGCCGCCTTGACGCTGCACGCCATCGAGTCTGTCTGGCTGCAAAGCCTTGCCGGTGAAGGTGAGCGCCCCAACTTCCTGCACGTCATCTTTGCGCCGGATTCGCCCATGCGCCGCTCCATGCAGGCAGGCTGGCGTATGCTGGCGCTGCGCAACCTGCATCAATTCCGCGCCATGACGCTGCGCCACCGCCACACCACGCGCTGGCACACCTTGATGGCGCAGTTGCGGATGCTGCCCGATTTTTCGGCATACTGGGATGACACGCACTTCGACCAGGCGGACGTCTACAGTCACCTGCGCCAGCATCACTATGTGCATTCACGCGTTGGGGAGCTGCGCTATGCCGTCATGGCGAACACCGTTTACAGACCGGTCGTACATCGCCATCTGACCGCACTGTTGCCGCTTGATGAGCATACCTTTGGGGTGTTTGCTGCGCTGCGTGAGAAAAGTGGTGGCGGGTTCTTGAAGTGGTTGATACAAACACCTGAGCCGATTCAGGGAGATCGGCTTAGGTGAGGAGTATTAGCATTTCATCCAACAAGCAAAAGACTACAGGTTTCGATAGTGTAAATCACCCTAGTTGAAAGTCCTAATGGATGAAATGCGATCATTCATGAAAATCAAGACCGAAGAACTTTGATTGCGTTGCTTGATCAACTGATCGCCTGTATAGTTCTGTAAGTCGTACATGATGGATGTTGAGGTGTCTGGGCCAATTTGGAGAGAGGAGATGATATCAGTAAAACCAACAATCGAGAGATTTGGCAATGCAGCCCCAGGTGAAACGTCGAGTCTGCTTCCACTGTAAAAGGCATCTCTCCAGTATTTGGAGAACACTGCATTTGGGGCATTGACCGCTGCCGACGAAGTGGACGAGTTCTTTTCAGACCACCCCCACTCTCTTTTCATGTAGTCCTCCACCCCTTCACGGTTGGTGAACGCGTAAAGCACCCCTTCTCTTTCTGTTCGTTCATCCTCAATAAAACGAAGAACTTGTCCATCAAACTGGCTGATATCTTCTGGATTGTAGCGGATCCCATCAATAATAATTGGAAGCTCTGGAATGGGATGAACAATCTTTTCAGCATCTCTATCAGGGGGATAAAGCCTCTCAAATTCCGCCCAACTCAAGTTGCGAGTATCCTCAACTTGTGGATCGGAGAAAAGAATTTCGCGTCGATTCCCGTCCTCATCAATCACTACCACTGCAACTTCAGCGTTGCCTGCTCCATTTTCACTTGAACCTTGACCTGCATAAGTTGTGTACAAATCGCCAACGTTGAAGATTTCTCTGGTTTCAGCAGAAACATTCAACACTGATAGCAAGGAAAACAGCAACACAGCAATCATGCCGACACCGATCCAGCGTCTCATATCTTCTTTCCCTTTCTGGAAATTACTTCCTATTGCATTCACATTTCTTATCGTAGCAAATTCTGAGGTGCGATTTCAAGCAAAAACCTACCTGATTTTGGGTAGTAAACCTACTCAATTTTGGGTAGTCGACCACCCAAAATTGAGTAAGTCGCTCATACCTTGCTGGTGAAGGTGAGCACCTACGCATGCTGCCCGACTTTTCAGCATACTGTGCTGTCAGAACGGGGGTCATGGCTATGGCGCTGAGAGAGGCGTGACACCTGTACGGAAGAAGCGATCCGTTTCACGCACATAATCCTCTTCAGAGGCGTCATCGGACAATGTTACTTGACCGCCTGTAATGTAGGAAGCCGTGTCAGCCCAATTATCGAAACAGTGCTGTTCCACGGCCGTCCCTCCCATGGACAACGCCACGGCAGACATCTTGATCCCGGGGGGATGACCAAAAGTGTGACGCCCCCCCTCCGCATCTACAGTTACATCAAAACACCAAACCAATTCTCCTTGCATGTGCGCCTTTGGCGCTGTAAACATAACCGCCAGAAAAATTAGAATAACAGTGACCGTTGCAGCAACAAGAAGGACTGTCGAAAACAGTCTTGTTTTGCGTTCCGGCGTAATCATGTTTGATTTCCTTTCTCGTATTCTAGGGTTTCATCGAAAAAGCTTGTAAGAGGTGACATCATTGTTCAAGAGTCCAAGATCGTTGCAGCCACCTCCGCCGCACCGGTAGGATGTTCCTGAGAGATTTGCATACTTGTACATGATCGTTGTTTCACAATACCCAGAGTATCCGTACGCGTTTGCAGATTCAAACCGATTGTCCACCCCAGCCAGCGCAAGGTTTACATTACCAATTTGGCCTGGCTGTTGAGGACAGATGTACTCGTAATAATGCTCCCAGAGCAAACTCGAAAAATTCTTGTTGTCCCAAAAACGCGCCATCAAGTAAGAACCACCTGCCGCCTCAACATTAGCGCCTCCGGCCATTGCTAGGCAAGCGTAGGCAATGATTGCAACAAGCAGGCCAAGAACAATTTTGCTTCGCATGGTTTTGCCACCTTTTTTGACAGTCTAGATAACCAACCTTGATAACCCACAATACCATTTCCAAATCTGCGGTTTCAAGCAAAAACCTACCCGATTTTGGGTAGTTCGCCTACCTGATTTTGAGTAGTCGACCACCCAACATTGAACAGGTCGCTCATACCTTGCAGGTGAAGGTGAGCATCTACGCATGCTGCCCAATTTTTCAGCATATTGGGAGGAGACGCACTTCGACCAGGCGGACGTCTACAGTCGCCTGCGCCAGCATCACTATGTGCATCCATGCGTTGGGGAGCTGCGCTATGCCGTCATGGCGAACACCGTTTACAGACCGGCCGTATATCGCCATCTGACCGCACTGTTGCCGCTTGATGAGCATACCTTGGGGGTGTTTGCTGCGCTGCGGAACGCGAAACCAGGTTTCTGAAGTGATCGTGACAAACATCTGAGCCGACCTTCTCAGACCGACTCAGGTGAAAATGTCACATTGTCCCCCGACCAGTCCCTGATAGGAGGGTTGCCGCACATTGTTTGTGGGGGATGATTCGCAAAGTGATTCTGCTGTAGTGCCACTCCGCTGGCACTGGTGCTTGCGAAAGCATAACCAGTTACTTTGGCATAGTAAGTGGTGGCATAGACAGCTTCAATTGTAGCGAGCGAAAAGTAGACTACACCGGCAGATAACAAACAGGCAACAAGCAATCGCGTGTATTGTAAGGCGCGCATACTTCACGATCCTTCACTTTGGCAAGACGGACAGATCGACGATCTGACCGTTAGCGGAGTCTACATTGACACTTGTAGGTATGCGGTTGCCGTCAGACGACTTCGATGAGCCAACGACGGTAATCACAGAGGAACCACTAGCGCCTGTCTGGAGGACAAAGTGATATCCTTTGCCTCTCCCAACGCTGGCGCCGAAATCGGGTAGGGCAGCCTGCACTTGTCGCAAGGCATCGGAGCTATCGAACTTAGGCCTTTCGGAGATAACAGCAATGCCAGGATCATGGACGCCATCCTCAATGGCGCTTGTTATCTCGCCATCCACCATCTGAACATTTAGCTGCTTGTTGAAGGCGGGCGAGGTGTAGAGTGCCTGCCATACTCGTCGTTTCCCATCGGTGCGTGGCGCCGAGTCTTGATCGTTAACGTCGGCGCTCGTCAGATAGATCAACGATGCGTCGCTACTCCAATCATGGGCATATGCATCCACTATATCCCAGGCATCCAGGAGTGACAACGGGTGCGCTTCAACCCCGCTAGATTGAGTATTTACGTTTAGCAAGACCCGATAATTATCGATAGTCTGAGCAATTGACGGTTGAATTTTCAATAGCGTTACACCGAAAATTGCAAATCCAATCAAAGCGCCCAAAACAATAGAAATTCCTGTAGCTTTTTTCATCACCCCTCCTCAAAGGCTCAAATGGTTTGTAGATCATGACTCTGCAGGCAAGCAGATTGCCAGGATGGGCATCCGAGGTCACAATAGCATTGTTGCGAAGGTGATTTCAAGCAAAAACCCACCTGATTTTGGGTAGTGAACCTACTCAATTTTGGGTAGTCGACTACCCAAAATTGAGCAGGTCGCTCATACCTTGCCGGTGAAGGTGAGCGCCCCAACTTCCTGCACGTCATCTTTGCACCAGACTCCCCCATGCGCCGCTCCATGCAAGCCAGCTGGCGTATGCTGGCGCTGCGCAACCTGCACCAGTTCCGCGCCATGACGCTGCGTCACCGCCACACCACGCGCTGGCATGACCTGATGGCGCAGTTGGGCACACTGCACGATTTTTTAGCATATTGGGAGGAGACGCACTTCGGCCAGGCGGACATCTACAGCCGCCTGCGCCAGCATCACTATGTGCATCCACGCGTTGGGGAGGTGCGCTATGCCGTCATGGCGAACACCGTTTACAGACCGGTCGTCCATCACCATCTGACCGCACTGCTGCCGCTTGATGAGCACACCTATGCGGTGTTCGCTGCGCTGCGTGAGAAAAGTGGCGGCGGGTTCTTGAAATGGTGGATACAAACACCTGAGCCGATTTTCCCAGGCCGGCTCAGGTGAAACTGTCACATTTGTTCTGCCAGACTGGTAGGTCATAGCTATGGCGCCGAGAGTGGCGTTACACCTGTGCGGAAGAAGCGATCCGTTTCACGCACATAGTCTTCTTCGGAGGCGTCATCGGACAATGTTACTTGACCGCCTGTAATGTAGGATGCCGCGTCAGCCCAACTATCGAAACAGTGCTGTTCCACGGCCGTCCCTCCCATGGACGCCGCCACGGCGGACGCCTTAACCCCAGGGGGATGGCCAAGTCATGTTTGATCTCCTTTCTTGTATTCTCGGGTTTCATCGGAAAAACTTGTAAGAGGTGACATCATTGTTCAAGAGGATGACAGCCAATAGGACTCATTTATGCCGAAGGCGCTATCGCTGAACGAATGAAGGGATTGGTTGAAATATTGGTGACCATATTGACAGTTTTGGTAGTTTCCTGTGGCATAGGCAGTTCCTGAGCTATACGCCCAACTTGCGGATCGATTGCTATAACCATACATGTTCCAAGACTGCCAGGTTCCATTGGGATTTCGGCATCGATCTTGTAATCGGGCATCAGCAAAGATCGATGCAATCACGCCTCTGGGTGTTTGTGCACTAGAAGAGCTCCAAATTTCCCTGCCGATTGGCTGAACCCAGTTTGTAGAATGATTGCCAGACATGCTCACCCCATTTTTGGACCAGGAGCCGGAAATAGCAATTGCTATGCCTATGCTCGTATGCTCAGGCAACCTACGATCAAAGGCATAGCCCAAAAGCGAATCGCAGAAACTTTCATGAGATGTCCCTTCGTTATGCAGTCTTTGCTATTGTTGCTGTTGTTGAATCTTAGTGAATTGCGATAGTAGCTCGATAACCTGTTTGGCTGGAATTCCGCGGCTGTCAACATAGACAATTGTGTCGCCGGCTTCGATGATATAGCGTATGCGGCTGCTCTCCCGTCCGATGAGCGCCCATGCAGTGAATTGCTCATCATCGAGAAATAGTTGAATATGTTCGGACATTAACCAAGTTGGCATTGTCTGGCGCAATACATGATTCATGTCTGCAGCAGGTCCTTGAACAATAAATAGGTTTGCAGAGTTGTCATGATTTGTATAAATGGTTTGAACGCCAACCCCGCTCGAAGCCGCCAAATCGATTCCTTGAAGGAATGCTGGCGCTGAGCTGTGCGTTGAAGGATTGAAGGTTGCCAAAACCAGTTTCCAGTCAAGCATTGACTCTGGAAGTACATAAACTGGATATCGCGCCAATTGCGCAAGTTGCTCTAGAGTCGTTAGCTGAGTCGCAGCAGGTAAAGAAAAAGCATCCTGAAAAGCTTCCGTTGGTATTTCCTGGCGAAAGATCGCCTTTGGATCGACATTTGTCACCGACAAGATGATTGGCTGGCTGAATGCGCGATAGGAAATGACATGCTCTGCGCCTGACGAATCCCATACGCTCTGGCCCGTGCCAACCGGCAGATGGGTCGCAGGATCGAAATCGATGCGATTTGTGGTAGATACAGGCTTTAGATCGGCTATGAAGGGACGGGAAAAGCTCAGAAGCGCCTCCGCAATTGACAACTCCCTCTGGGCCGAAAATTGGATGGCGACGCTCTCGCCATAGACACTTAACACCGGGTTGCCATCAGGAGACAGGTTTTCGCGGCGAGAAAGGTGAGAATGCTGAAGAAAATTCTGGATCAGTGCAACACGCTCGTCTCGGAAGTCGGCGCTTTCACCTGGAAACTGAACAGCCCTTCCATCCTTGGGGAAATAATCAGTCTCCACAACGCCATCAAACATCAAGTCTTGCAACAACTCTCCGTCAGTGCTACGCAACTGCGTTCTCCAGCGAGATACTTTTCCCGCTTCGCTAATTTCAAGCCATGTATCTTCATACTCCTTGTCTGGCCAAATTTGATGATAGGGTAAATGATATGGATCGATGGGTTCCAGGTCTGCTGGAGGTGTACGACGATAAAGCGTATAGGAAGAATGGAGAATCTGGCCAGGCTTTACCTCCTCGATTTGTTGAACGGCAACCTGTAGAAATTCTCTTCCATCATTCGCTTCCACAGCAGGGATGCGAAAGAATGAAAAATAGAACGCAACACACGACAATATCAAGAGGGTCAGGATTGCCATCTCCATCGATCTTATCCGTATTTGCATATTTCTTTTTTTCCCTTTACCACAATTGATTCGTCAATCTTTTTGTTTTCGACATTCTCGCCACCCACCATGCTGCCTTGACGCTGCACGCCATCGAGCCTGTCTAGCTGCACGGAACCCTGACAGGGAAAGCCTGTTGTCGAAGCGGTTCCTACGGTTCCCACAGGGCTGACCCAGACGTTCTTGCTTTCTGCCTTCGCCTGCTGGTGACCGATTCCGAGTCCGACCAAGATACTGACAAGAAAAATCAAGACCACCTTCAAAACTATTCGAGAACGCATGATTCTATCTCCTCCATTCACGAGCGCCAGACTGAGAGTGAGTCGTGTTGTGCTATCGATTCTCTATCAACAACTGTTGAAACTCCGCTCGGCTCTTGTACGCCCCTTCGATCCAACCAGTTAAGTCAGTGTAGAAGGCATCTACGTCTTGTTCGGTTGCCAGCTTGCCCCTACTCCTGCCCCATTCTCGACCCAACAGTTTCTTCGTATCGATCTGAACATTGTCTTCGAGGATTGATCGTTCGAGCCAGTTGGCGTCACGCATTGCCTGAACATCTTCCGGCGCACCCAGCAGCAGCGCCCGAAACAAGATATATCCATCGTCGCCGATGGGAATAGGCGCTTCACCCGGCGCGCGCAGGTTGGGCAACCCCAACGCGGCCGAGAACGCCTCGATGTCGATCCCGATGCCGACGATCACGACGCCCTCTTCGAGCTGCCGCCGCAGCCAGCTACGGTCGTCTTCGCTCAACTCGGCGAACTTGCTGCGCTCCACCAACAGTGCATCCAGCGGTTGACCCTGCGCTATCTTCTGAACATCAGCCCAACTCTGTTGCGTCGCGACGCCGCGCATTTGCACTGCTTGCACCGTTAACTTCCCGTGCATAGCATCCGTCGAACTCAAGTAAACGATGTGCGGGTTGGCCGGCATCGTGGCCGAACGCGCCACCACGCGCTCAGGTTGACCGCCTCCCTCCATATAGCCGAACCCAATGCCCAGCACGGCAACCAGAACGAGGAGTGCCTTGACCTTCATTGTGAGGCTCCTTTCCAGAATTAGGCGAGTGGGATTGAGAGATTGGCGACAAAGAGAGCAGGCGCTCTCTGCTGCCACCAAGCTCCCATTTCCCTTCTCTTCACCGATGACTCACTCCGCCACACCACTGGCTGGTTGATTGTGGCCGGTTGATTGGCAGTTCCATCGTAGCAAATTGGCAGGTGCGATTTCAAGCAAAAACCTACCTGATTTTGGGTAGTAAACCTACTCAATTTTGGGTAGTCGACCACCCAAAATTGAGTAGGTCGCTCATACCTTGCTGGTGAAGGCGAGCAACCCCAACTTCCTGCACGTCATCTTTGCGCCGGACTCGCCCATGCGCCGCTCCATGCAGGCCGGCTGGCGTATGCTGGCGCTGCGCAACCTGCACCAGTTCCGCGCCATGACGCTGCGCCATCGCCACACCACACACTGGCATGACCTGATGGCGCAGTTGCGTGTGCTGCCCGATTTTTCAGCATATTGGGAGGAGACGCATTTCAGCCAGGCGGACATCTACAGTCACCTGCGCCAGCATCACTATGTGCATCCACACGTTGGGGAGGTGCGCTATGCCGTCATGGCGAACACCGTTTACAGACCGGTCGTCCATCGCCACCTGACCGTACTGCTGCCGCTTGATGAGCATACCTTCGCGGTGTTTGCTGCGCTGCGTGAGAAAAGTGGTGGCGGGTTCTTGAAGTGGTCGATACAAACACCTGAGCCGATCTTCCCAGGCCGGCTCCGGTGAAAATGTCACATTGTCACATAGATTTCGGTCAAGGCTGGCTGTAGTACCTGTAAGCAGAGCCAAAGTTGGTGGCATCTGTACAGTTGTTAACATTGTTAGTGCCTGCAACGCAAGAGTTTGGCGAGACACCTGGACACGTACAATTCGACGCTTGGTTCTGTTTATATCTACCGAAATATAGGTCTGCCCAGTTCACGCCTTGGGTGCAATAAGGATCTCCGTTGTCGTAGAGATAGAAGACCCTGCGCGTATAAGCAACATTGCTTGCTGTTCGCTGTGTAACTGGATTTGCCATCGTAATTTGTGTGCCCCACGGCCAGTCCCCCGACCAGTCCCTGATAGGAGGGTTGCCGCACATTGTTTGTGGGGGATGATTCGCAAAGTGATTCTGCTGTAGTGTCACTCCGCTGGCACTGGTGCTTGCGAAAGCATAACCAGTTACTTTGGCATAGTAAGTGGTGGCATAGACAGCTTCAATTGTAGCAAGCGAAAAGTAGACTACACTGGCAGATAACAAACAGGCAACAAGCAATCGAGTATATTGTAAGGTGCGCATTCTTCATGATCCTTCACTTTGACAAGACGGACAGATCGACGATTTGACCGTTAGCGGGGTCTACACTGACACTTGTGGGTATGCGGTTGCCGTCAGACGACTTCGATGAGCCAACGACGGTAATAACAGGGGAACCGTTAGCGCCTGTCTGGAGGACAAAGTGATATCCTTTGCCTCTCCCAACGCTGGCGCCGAAATCGGGTAGGGCAGCCTGCACTTGTCGCAAGGCATCGGAACTATCGAACTTTGGCCTTTCGTAGATAACAGCAATGCCAGGATCATGGACGCCATCCTCAATGGCGCTTGTTATCTCGCCATCCACAATCTGAACATTTAGCTGCTTGTTGAAAGCGGGCGAGGTGTAGAGTGCCTGCCAAACTCGTCGTTTCCCATCGGTGCGTGGCGCCGAGTCTTGATCGTTAACGTCGGCGCTCGTCAGATAGATCAACGATGCGTCGCTACCCCAAGCGTGGGCATACGTATCCATTCTGTCCCAGGCATCCAAGAGTGATAACGGACGCGTTTCAGTCTCGCTAGATTGAGTATTTCCATCTAGCAAAACTCGATAATTATCGATAGTCTGAGCAATTGACGGTTGAATTCTCAACAGCGTTACCCCGAAAACTGCAATGCCAATCAAAGCGCCCAAAATGATAGAAATTCCTGTAGCTTTTTTCATTACCCCTCCTCAAAGGCTCAAATGGTTTGTAGATCATGGCTCTGCAGGCAAGCAGATTGCCAGTATAGGCATCCGAGGCCACAATAGCATTGTTGCGAAGGTGATTTCAAGCAAAAACCTACCTGATTTTGGGTAGTGAACCTACTCAATTTTGGGTAGTCGACTACCCAAAATTGAGTAGGTCGCTCATACCTTGCCGGTGCAGGTGAGCGCCCCAACTTCCTGCACGTCATCTTTGCGCCGGATTCGCCCATGCGCCGCTCTATGCAGGCCGGCTGGCGTATGCTGGCGCTGCGCAACCTGCACCAGTTCCGCGCCATGACGCTGCGCCATCGTCACACCACGCGCTGGCATGACCTGATGGCGCAGTTGCGCACACTGCCCGATTTTTCAGCATATTGGGAGGAGACGCACTTCGGCCAGGCGGGCATCTACAGTCACCTGCGCCAGCATCATTATGTGCATCCACACGTTGGGGAGGTGCGCTATGCCGTCATGGCGAACACCGTTTACAGACCGGTCGTCCATCGCCACCTGACCGTACTGCTGCCGCTTGATCAAGCATACCTTCGCGGTTTTCACTGCGCTGCATGCGGCAAGCGGGAGCAAGTTTCTGAAAAGTGGCTGCTTGGGGTCGAAATAAACAAAGAAGCCGATTCAGGGAAATCGGCTGTACTGGAATCCTATACGGTTACGGAACCAGGTGAGATCTGTTGATAGCCCGCGGCGTCAACAGTTGAAGACAAACGTGTTCCATGCGGCGCTGCAGGAGCGCGCTCCATTGTCCGAAGTGTAGGTAGTGGACATCGGCTTGGACGGCACATAACGAAATTCGTGGTAGGTGACTGCGTAGTCGCCATAGCCTGAGGATTTTAGTGACGGTGTTGAAACAAGTTGTTTGTTATTGTCATATGCATCGTACCAATTCTGCAAGATCGGCCCCACATGCCAGATTTTTGTATACGCTCGCAGCCAATAGAGCGTCAACGTCGATGATGAGCGACCGATGGAACCCTGACTGGGGAAACCTGTGGTCGAGGCAGTTCCTACAGCACCCACTGGATCCACCCACACATTCTTGCTTTCCGCAAGCGCCTCCTGTTGACCAATTGCAATGCCGAGAAACATTGCTGCAAGAAATATGATTACCACCTTCATTGCTGTTTGATGAATCATGAGCTATCTTTTCCTTGGATGCATAAAAGTTCATCGATCCCATCTGCTTCACTTCGCATAGATCGACGCGATTTCTTCCCGCTTCTGATAAACATATTCGATCCAATCTTTCAACTGTTGATTTAAGAATTCCATGTCTTGTTCACTTACTAACTTTCCTCTGGCTGCACCAACGCCTGCACTCAGAGGATTCCGCGTATCAAGTTTGATAGGCTCGCCAAGAATCGAGCGTTCGAGCCAGTTGGCGTTGCGCATCGCCTGCACATCTTCCGGCGTCCCTAGCAAAAGCGCCCGGAACAGGTAGTAGCCATCATCTCCAACAGGAATAGGCGCCTCGCCCGGCGCACGCAGGTTGGGCAACCCCAACGCCGCCGAGAACTCTTCAATGTCGATTCCAACGCCGACCACGCCGACGCCTTCCTCGACCTGCCGCCGCAGCCAGGTTCGGTCGTCTTCGCTCAACTCGGCGAACTTGTTGTGCTCAACCAATAGTGCATCTAGCGGCTGCACCTGCGCTGCCTTTCGCACCTCTGCCCAGCTTTGCAGCGTGACCATCCCTTGCTCTTGGGCGCGCTCGCTCGTCAACACACCGTGCACAACGTCGGGCGGCGTCAGATAGACGATGTGCGGGTTGGCGGGCATTGTAGTCGTGCGTGCAACCACCTCTTCGCCATGACCGCCCCCAAGCAGATAGCCCGAACCAATGCCCAGCAGGGCGATAAGAACAAGCAGGAGTTTGATCTTCATCCCTCACCTCCATGAATCGATCGTCTATCTACTCCGAACCTCCGCCTTGCAGCGCATAGTACAAGATGGAGCAGCACCGGGAACTGGCCGTTGGGAGTATGTTTCTACTTTCGATGCTGTGATGGTAGCAAATCTTGGAGTGCGATTTCAAGCAAAAACCTACCCGATTTTGGGTAGTTCACCTACCTGATTTTGGGTAGTCGACCACTCAAAATTGCGCAGGACGATAGGTTTCAACCATCGTCAGTCTTGAAGAAACCAGCGGGTGTCGTGTATCGTGTAATCGTACTCTTCGCTCCATCATTTCAAGCAAAACAAAACGATCTTCAATTGAACAATAGGAGCTTCACGATGAATCCAACCGATATTCGCAACGCCATCGAAAACGGCAAGACCGCGCTGGGCATCGAATTCGGCTCGACGCGCATCAAGGCGGTGCTGATCGGCGCCGACCACACGCCGCTCGCTTCCGGCAGCCACGAATGGGAAAATCGCTACGAAAACGGCGTCTGGACGTACAGCCTCGACGATGTGTGGACGGGCTTGCAGGCGTGCTTCCGCGACCTGCGCGCGGCGGTGCAGGCGCAGTACAATGTCTCGCTGCGCACGGTCGGCGCCATCGGCTTCAGCGGCATGATGCACGGCTACATGCCCTTCGACCAGGACGGCGCCTTGCTCGTCCCCTTCCGCACCTGGCGCAACACCATCACCGGCCAGGCGGCGGCGCAGCTCACCGATCTGTTTCAGTTCAATATCCCCCAGCGCTGGAGCATCGCGCATCTCTGGCAGGCGATCTTGAACAAGGAGCCGCATGTAAGGAACATCCATCACCTGACCACCCTGGCCGGCTATGTGCACTGGAAGCTGACCGGGCAGCAGGTGATGGGCATCGGCGAGGCGTCGGGCATGTTCCCTGTCGACAGCACAACCAACGACTACGACGCGCGCAAGATCGAGCAATTCAATGCACTGCTGGCGGAGAAGAATATCCCATGGCGGCTGCCCGACATCTTGCCCAAAGTGCTGGTGGCAGGCGAAGCGGCCGGCGCGCTCACGGCGGAGGGCGCCCGGCTGCTGGATCCAAGTGGCGAGCTGCAGCCGGGCATCCCCTTCTGCCCGCCCGAAGGCGACGCCGGCACCGGCATGGTTGCCACCAACAGCGTGGCCGAACGCACCGGCAACGTCTCGGCGGGCACCTCCGTCTTCGCCATGATCGTGCTGGAGAAAGCGCTCTCACAACTCTACCCCGAAATCGACATGGTGACCACACCCACCGGCAAGCCGGTCGCCATGGTGCATAGCAACAACTGCACTTCCGACCTCAACGCCTGGATCGACCTGATCCAGGAAGCTGTGGCTGCGCTCGGCGTGAGCGTGAGCGAGGCGCAGTTGTACGAGACACTCTACAAGCAAGCGCTGGCGGGCGACCCCGATGGCGGCGGGCTGCTGGCGTACAACTATGTGTCGGGCGAACACATCACGCACATGGAGGAAGGGCGCCCGCTCTTCGTGCGCACACCCAACAGCCGCTTCACGCTGGCCAACTTCATGCGCACGCACCTCTTTGCTTCAGTCGGCGCACTGCGCATCGGGCTGGACATCCTCTTCGAGCGTGAGCAGGTGCAGATCGACCAGATTCTCGGGCACGGCGGCTTCTTCAAGACAAAGGAAGTCGGCCAGCGCATCATGGCGGCGGCGATGAATGTCCCGGTCTCGGTGATGGAGACCGCCGGCGAGGGCGGGGCGTGGGGCATTGCCCTGCTCGCCGCTTACATGCTCTATAAAGGAACCAACGAATCGCTGGAAAGTTATCTCGCCGAGAAGGTCTTCGCTGGTCAGAACGCCGTGACGCTGGCGCCCGACGCACGCGATGTGAAGGGGTTTGCGGCGTTCATGCAGCGCTATCAGCAAGGACTGGTGATCGAGCGCGCCGCTGTTGAGTCGCTGGCGGCGTGATTCTCCATTGTGTTGGGTGTGAGCAGTTCTTTTAGAAAGCTCTAAAGCTTTCCGAATGAACTGCTCACTCACAACGCTCAACGCTGCTCAAGCGCAATTGGGTGCCCTTCCGGGTCGTGGAGATGACAGACGGTCACGCCGGGAGCAGCCTCGAACGGTTCGCCGACTGCAACGCCGCGTTCGATCAGCACCTGCCGCACAGCGATAATATCGGCAACGGCAAAAGCGATCATCGGCGTATCCTCGCCCAGTCGCCGCTCTCCGCCGTCGTGCAGCGCCAGTTTGGCGGCGCCAGTGTCGAAGACGACCCAGCTCTCACCATTATAGTCGTCCAGGTCGGCCGGTTCGAGCACCCGCAAGCCAAGCTGATCGCGATAGAAGTGCACCGCGGCGCCCATCTCCTGTACGTAGAGAATCACCTCAGCCAGCCCAGCCAACACAGGCGTTGCACCAGCTTTTGCAAGCGCAGCTTCCGGGTCGACAGCGCCCTCCAACTGCTCGATCAGCCGCACCAGGTCGGTGCGCGTGACAACGCCGACCACCTCGCCACCGTCGAGCACCGGCAGTATGGTCACCTTTGGGTCGAGCATCAGCTCCAGCGCATGTTCGAGTGGCGTGTCAGGCGCAACCGTCGGAATGCCTGGCTCGATCATGTCGCCAGCGGTGACGGCCATTGTGTGACGCAGTTGCTCCTTGTAATGACGATGTTCTTCTAGATTGAGTGGAATGTAGCCGGAGAGCAAGGCGAAATAGCGCGGCTCTCGCACCGGAGCATTGCGCAGGATCAGGTCGTGATCGGTGACGATGCCGACCAACCTGCCGGCGGCATCGAGCACCGGCATCCCGCTGATTTGATGCGCACGCAACATACGCGCTACTTCGGGAATATGGGTGTCGGTGGTCACAGTGATGGCAGGGCTGGACATAATATCACGTACAAGCACAATAACCTCCAATTGTTGAGCGATCAGGCAATGGTGAATTTGCCATTTTGATAGAACAACTCGCCATCCACCCAGATTTCGCTGTCGACGCGCATGTCGCAGATGAAATCCCAGTGGATGCTGGAATCGTTGCGGCTTCCGGTCTCCGGGTAGCCGGCGCCCAGGGCGACATGCAACGTGCCGCCGATTTTTTCGTCGTAGAGGATGTTTTTGGTGAAGCGCTGAATCTGGTGGTTCGTGCCGATGGCGAATTCGCCAAGATAGCGCGCGCCCGCGTCGCTATCGATCTGGCTGAGCAGATAGGCCTCGTTCTTGGCGGCTTTGGCGGCGACGAGCCTGCCCTGCGCAAAGGTGAACTCGACGCCATCGACCTCACGTCCGCCGCGGATCGCCGGATAGCTGAAGCGAATCCATCCTTCGACCGACTCTTCGACCGGGCCTGTGAAGATTTCACCGCTCGGCATGTTGCGCCGTCCGTCGCTGTTGACAAAGGTGCGCCCGGCAATCGAGAGCCGCAGATCGACGTTTGGCCCACGCACCACCACCTCGGACTTGCCCGTCAGCCAGTCAACCAGGCGTTGTTGGCGGTCGTGGATTGCCTGCCAGGCCGCCACCGGATCGGGCTGGTCGGCGTAGGTGGCGGCGTAGACAAAGTCTTCGAACTCGCGCAGACTCATGTCGGCTTCCTGCGCCAGCGCAGAACAGGGGAAGTTGGTCAATGTCCAGCGGTGTTCGCCCGCCGCGGCGCGCTGACGGTAGCGATCCGCCACCGGCTTGAGCGCTTGCTGATGAATGCGCTGCGCCGCCGGATCGACGCCGGTGAGCGAACGCGTGTTGGCAGGCGCGCGCACAACGATGCGCGCATCGACGCGTTCCGCCAGCATTTCATCGAGCGGCGAGACCCAGCGCAATTGCTCCTCACCCGCGTGACGATAGAAGTGTTCGCTGAGTTGTTCGTCATTGTAGACGACCGTGGCGTTGGCGCCGGCGTCGAGTACGTGAGCGTAAACGCGCTCGACCAGCGGCTGTGCGTTCAGGTCGGCGTTGATCAACACCCAGTCGCCGCGGCGCGTGGCGACGCAGTAGTTCACAAGCAGGCGGGCAAGGTTATCGACGCGTAGATCGAACAAGGTTGGCGCTCCTGGGTGTTGTAATTGACATCACCCTGTATGCTATCGGCCTCAGGCTGAGTGTCTGCCGGTGCGTTGACGCAACCCATTATACGTTGACTTGACGCGCAGCGCCGAATCAATTCGGCGCCTTGAAAACCATGCCAGCCACTGTCACCACCGACATGTTGCGTTCGTCCGCCGGGCAGACGGCGTAGCCAGCCGGTTCGCCGTGGCTCTGACCGAGCAGGCGCAGCATCAGGTAGATCGGCGCCACACCGCAGACGTTGTTGCGATTCTCGACCCGGCGGATCGCGGCAAAAAAGCCCGCCGCATCGCCAGCGCGCATGGCGGCGATCAGCTCGTCGTCGGCGCTGCGCAACGTACGGCGGTCAGCGCCGTTCAACGGTGCGCCGCCAAAGGCTGGCCCAACGTGCGCCAGATCGCCCGACGCTACGATCAACGTGCGCCTGCCTGCCATCACCTGGCGCAACACGTCGAGCACACTGCCGATGGTGGGGTCGCTGGCGGGCGTGTCGCCGTTGAGCATGAAGGGATGAAACGAACCGGTCAGGATAGGAACGACCGGCGCAGGGCGCCCCTCGCGCAGATGGTGGAGCCAGACCGCCACCAGCTCGAGCGAATGTTCGCCGCGATGGCGCAGTTCACCGGCAAAGGCAGCCTCCTCGCCAATCGCCGCCGCCAGTCGATCGACCAGCGTCGTGTCGGTGGGCAACACTCCGTAGGGCGTCGCATAACTCTGCCGCGTCAACGTAAAGAGATCGTCGCCGTAGTGATCCGTGCCGAGCAAGATAACCAGCTCCGCCTCGCGCACAGCCTGCGCCGCCCGTTTCCAGACGTGCGCATAGACCTTTCCACCGCGCGCATAGTCGATGTGCGGGCTGAGCACGCCAATCGGCTGCGACCAGTCAATATCGGCGTCGGCGGCCGTATCGCTCTCTTCGAGATACTCCTGCAAGAGGCTCCACAGCGCCTTGTCGTCGGCGGGATAGCCAGCGCCGGCAAGCGCAGGAACGCGGAAGGGCGCGCTGCGAAATTCTTCGAGCGCCTGAGTGCGGCGGGCGTGAAAACGCGCTGTGTCGAGCATCAACGCTTCATCGAGCGCCGCCGCCAGGTCGTGCACAAACCCTGCAGGCAAGTCGAGTTGATAAGCGCGGCGGTACGCCTCTGGCATCTCGTCGATATGGTGGGCGCCGTCGAAAAAGGCGAGCACGGCCGCCAACGGCTGCGGCACGAACAACTGCTGTTCGCTCAGCCGCTGCGGGTCGCGCAGCAGAATGTAAGGATGATTCTCGTAAACAATCGGGCGAATATCCAGGGTGCGTAACTTAGGGCGCATAGCGCAGCTTCACTCATAGATGATCAAGATGGCGGATTTTCGGCAATTTTAGCGCACGTGCGGCAGAAGAAGGCAAATTCAGTAGTTCACGAGGATGATCTACTTGCTTTGCGCCAGCATCTCCAACAGATCGTCATAAACGGAGGCAACTGTAGCCCAATCGAAACGCTCGATAATCGAGTGGCGCAGAGACGGCGACGCCGGGCGCGGGGAGCGCAGGCGGGCGGCGGCTTTGGTGAACAGATCGTCCTCGTCGTTGTATAGACAGGCGGGATGCAGCTCCGGCGGGATCAACTCCGGATAGCTCAAGCGGTTGGGCAGCAGCGGAAACGCTCCTGCGGCAATCGCCTCCAAGACGCTGACGCCAAAGAACTCGTGATCTGCAGTGCTGATCACCAGGTCGCTGGCGACAAGCAACTGCAAATACTTTTCGCGAGAGACGACAAACCCCCAATGTTCGATCACATCCGCCAGCCGGACGCGCGCCTCCTCGAACTCTGTCGGAACCTGCCGAAAATTTTCTCCCGCCACCGCCAGTCGGAAACCAATCCCAGCCTCACGCAGGCGATAGAGCAATGCAAAGAAGCGGTCGGGCCGTTTGTCATGCTCCCAGCGTTGGTTCCAGAGGATGAGGGGAGCGAGTGGGAGAGAGGGAGAGAGGGAGAGGGTGAGATTAGGTGATTGCGAGATTAGGAGATTGGAGATTGGAGATTGAGCGTCGGAGGTTGCCGTCTCTCCTCCCTCTCGCTCCAACCCGGCGATGGCCGTGGCTTCGAGACCGACAGCGGCAACATGGCTGCGGCCGCGGACGGCAGCGATCTGGGAGAGGTGGTTGTAATCAGGAAAGTGTTTGAGCAGGTTGGGCAGCTCGCCAAACCAGGCGTCGTGATGATACCGGCTGTTGAAGATCACGGCGTCGGCGACAAGCTGGCTCAGCCAGTTGATCATGGCGTAGGTCAGGTCGCGACCCTCGCCAGGTCGCCACGGATAGGTGAGCTGATTTTCGTGCATGTAGAGCGCCACAGGCGTGGTGGCAGGCAATTGCCTCCGCATCAGCCCCAGCCACGTCGGCAGATTGAGCATGTCGGTCGCAAGCACCGCATCGGGCGGCGACGCTTCCGTCAGCAACTGCCGCGCCTGCATTGCAAGCTCGATGGCGCCGCCTTGCATTCGCCACTTCCAGAAGCGCCCTGCCATCGTCAGCAGCGACACTCGATGACGTGAGTGGCGCGCGTAACCTTCCGCCCACGCCTGGTGGCTGCCGCTATGATAGGGTGAGATGAGCCAGAGGTGCATGGCCGTCAAAATGGTTGTTCAGCGCGCGCAGCAATGTCGGCGCGGTGAAGACGCATCGGCTGCCCGTAGAGCGTGAAGCTTTGTTTGTATGTAAAGCCGTGACGCACATAAAATCGCTGTGCGCCGTCGTTCGCAGCCGCCACAGTTACATCGATCACTGTGATGCGGCGACGTTGACATTCCGCCTTGAGTGCGTTTATCAATAGTGCACCAAGCCCGACGCCGCGCACTTCGGGGCGCACCATGATCGACAGCAGTTCGGCAGGCGTGACGCCATCGGGCGCCGTGGAATGGAGAAAGGGATAGGCGACGGTCTGCATGGCGCGCAGGGCGAGACCTGGCGACTGAAAAAACCGACGCAGAAGCGGCGGCGCAAATGCAGGCAGCCGCCGCGTCCCCATCTCGAAGAACAGTGCACCGACGCTGGTTGTGGCGCTGACAAAACCAAGCAACTCCTGCGGCCGCGCTGGATCGACCGCAGCAAAGCCGAAACCAACAGGCGAGCGCGGCAACTGCTGATAGACCACCTCCAGCACGTCGGCGCCGAGGCTGGTCAAAAACGAGCCAGGCTGCCCAATCATGTGCAGCCTGGCTGCGTCTGTTGCATGCTCCGGCGTAAGCGGAATCAGCGTGAGCCGGTGGATAGACAAGGATGTTTGCAATGACATTACGCAAAAACGTGCTCGGGCCAGCGCTTAAAGCGTTCCCATGCCATCTTTTCCAACTCCTCGCGATGGTCAGGATGGGCGATGTCGATCAGGGCGCGGGCGCGCTGGCGCAGGTTTTTGCCATAAAGATAGGCAATGCCATATTCAGTTACGACATAATGCACGTGGGCGCGTGTAGTCACGACGCCGGAGCCGAGACGCAGATACGGCACGATGCGTGAAACGCCCTTGCTTGTCGCCGAAGGCAACGCAATAATCGGTTTGCCGCCCTCGGAGAGCGCTGCGCCGCGCACGAAGTCCATCTGCCCGCCGACGCCCGAATATTGCCGCGTGCCCATCGAATCGGCGCCAACCTGACCGGTGAGGTCGACTTCGATGGCGCTGTTGATGGCGGTCACCCTTGGATTGCGCCGAATCACCGCCGTGTCGTTGACGTAAGCCACATCGAGCAGCACGACCTGCGGGTTGTCGTCGATATAGTCGTAGAGCCGCCGCGTCCCCATGGCAAAGGCGCTGACGACCTTGCCGGGATGGATGCGCTTCTTCTCGTTGTTGACCACGCCCCGCTCAATCAGGTCGATGGCGCCATCAGAGAACATTTCCGTATGGATGCCCAGGTCGCGGTGATTGCGCAGCGCATAGAGCACGGCGTTCGGGATGGCGCCGATGCCCATTTGCAACGTTGCACCGTCCTCGATCAATTCGGCCGCGTAGCGACCGATGGCTGTTTCAATCGGACCGGGTTCGCCAGGCGGTATCTCCACCAATGGGTCATCCACCACCACCGCGCTGTCAATGTTGCTGATGTGGATGAGACCATCGCCGTGTGTACGCGGCATGTTTGGGTTGATCTGGGCGATTACGTGGCGAGCGACCTGCACCGCGGCGCGCGCCACATCGACCGAAACGCCGAGCGAGCAAAAGCCATGACGATCAGGCGGTGAAACCTGCACAAGCGCTACATCGAGCGGCATAATGCCCTTGCGGAACAGCCCCGGCACTTCGCTCAGAAAGACGGGGATATAGTCGGCAAAACCCTCGTTGACCGCATCGCGCACATTCGCACCGACAAACAGGCAGTTGGTGCGGAAACTTTCAGTCAGGTCTGCTGCGGCGTAGGGCGCCGGCCCCTCGGTGTGGAGATGTACAATTTCGACCGCGCGCAGCTCGTTCGCACGCGCCGTCATCGACAACACAAGCTGTGCAGGCGTTGCTGCACCGCCATGCACAAATACTCGATCGCCGGATTTGATCACCCGGACAGCCTCCTCAGCACTTGTAATTCGCATAAATAGTTCTCATCTTTTCTCTTGTAGCCACAGCCCGAAGCTGACTATCCTGTATTTAGTGGAAGTCAGGTCAAACTATGCCATCTATCCGTATACGTTCAAGGTGCAGATATCTGCACTGATATTTCATTGTTTTCGTTGTGCCCGTCAATCATCAGCCAGAAACCGAGTTTCTCAAAGAAACTCGGTTTCTCTTCACCCCTTGCAGCCTGTCCTTTGCCTCGTCTTCAACCTGCACTCAGCGCATCGCTCACGATCTGTCGCGCCTCTTCTTGAATCTGATGCAGGTGCTGCTCGCTGATGAAGCTCTCGGCGTAGATTTTGTAGACATCCTCCGTGCCCGACGGGCGTGCGGCAAACCAACCGTTCTCGGTGACAACCTTCAGTCCGCCGATCGGCGCCTGGTTGTAGGGCGCCTGTGTGAGTCGGGCGATGATCGGTTCGCCAGCCAACGTCTGCGCTTTGACCTTCTCCGGCGAGAGATTGCCCAGAATGGCTTTTTGCTCGCGATTAGCGGGGGCGTCGATGCGCGCGTAATAGGCGCGGCCAAACTGCGCCTCCAGGTCCTGATAGTGCTCGCCAGGGTCCTTGCCCGTGACTGCGGTGATTTCGGCGGCAAGCAGGGCAAGGATAATGCCATCTTTGTCGGTTGTCCACACCGTGCCGCGGCGTCGTAAGAACGACGCACCCGCACTTTCCTCACCGCCAAAGCCAAAGTCGCCGGTGAGCAGACCGTCGACGAAGAATTTGAAGCCAACCGGCACCTCTGCCAGCGTGCGCCCCAGGCTTTTCGCCACGCGGTCGATCATCGAACTCGACACCAGCGTCTTGCCGATGGCGGCGTCGGAGCGCCAGCCGGGGCGATGCTGGAAGAGGTAGTTCACCGCCACTGCCAGATAGTGATTCGGGTTCATCAGCCCTACGCTAGGGGTTACGATGCCGTGGCGGTCGACGTCCGGGTCGTTGCCAAAGGCGATGTCAAATTGATCTTTGAGGCTGATCAGGCTTGCCATTGCATAGGGGGACGAGCAATCCATGCGAATCTTGCCATCGTGATCGACCGTCATAAAGCCAAAAGTCGGGTCGATGGCGTCGTTGACGATGGTCAGGTTGAGGCCATAGGTCTGTGCAATCGGCTCCCAGTAGGCGACCGCAGCGCCCCCCATCGGATCGACGCCGATGCGCAGCCCCGCCGCGACAATGGCGTCGAAGTCGAGCACATCTTTCAAATCGGCGACATAATCGGCGACGAAATCATATTCGTGTGTGCACGGCGAGGTCTTGGCTTTGCCCCAAGGCAGGCGCTTGACTCCGCGCAGATCGTCACGCAGCAGATCGTTGGCGCGACGTTCAATGCGTCTGGTGATCGACGTGTCCGCAGGCCCACCGCTCGGCGGGTTATATTTGAAGCCGCCATCGTCGGGCGGATTGTGCGATGGCGTGATCACGATGCCATCGGCGAAGTGCGCCTGCCGATTGCGGTTATAGGTGAGGATGGCATGCGAGATGACCGGCGTTGGCGTGTAGCCCATGCCTGCCTGGATCACAAGTTCAACATCGTTGGCGGCCAGCACTTCGACGGCTGTGACCATCGCTGGCTCGGAGAGCGCGTGAGTGTCCATGCCCAGAAACAGGGGGCCGTCGATGCCCTCCTCGCGGCGATAGTCGCAGATCGCCTGACTGATGGCAAGAATGTGACGTTCGTTGAAGGAGTTGCGCAGCGACGAGCCGCGGTGACCCGATGTCCCAAAAGCGACTTGATGCGCTGGATTGTTCGGATCAGGAAGATGCGTGTAATATGCTGAAATCAGTCGCGGGATGTTCTGCAACAGTGTCCGTGGCGCCGGCTTGCCGGCCAGTTGACTCGTCATACAAGCTCCTCCTTTTTGTTTCTGCACCAATCATACGTTGGGATCAACCAATGTCATGTGACACGTGTCCTGTTTTGGGGAGGGCGTGTCACAAGAATTGCGTGTTACATGGTGCGTGTCAGGTGTTACGTGTTGCGGCATTCGGCTATGCGTCACGCAGCACGCAACATACAGCACGTCAATTTCCGGTTGCGACGCGCCCCACCAGATAACGATGGTGCGCCCACACCGCCTTAATCCGCCATGGCAGCGGTGCATGGTCGAGCCAGGCGTATTTCATCACCCGTGCGCGCAGGTCTGGTTCTTCGTTCAGATAATACGCCATTGTGCTCCAGCGCCACCCTTCGCCGGTGAACTGCTCCTCCAGCGCCTGGCTCCGGATGCCAAGGCGTTTGAGCACCTCATTGGCGGGCATCACCGTATCGGGCCAGGGCGGGGTGTCGAGCACGCCCTCCTCGATGATCTCGACGCCCTCCGCTTCGAGGATGCGCCGAATGCGCCCGATGTCGGTCCAGCTTTCGTCGTGGGTGGCGAAGAAATCGCGGTCGATCACCAGTTTGCGCATCCAATAGCCGACCTGGATGTTGTTGGGCATGGCGACAAAGACCAGGTTGCGGCTGGTGCGCACCAGCTCGCGCAGCAGCCCGGCCGGGTCGGCGATGTACCACAGCCCCGCCCATTCCCAGGTCAGGTCAAAGCTGAGGTCGGGAAAGGGCAGCCGTCCCCACGCGCCCGGGTCGATACAGACCAGGTTGACGGGCAACCGCAAATCCTCCACCCAGATGCGCTGCACGCCTTCGATGCGTTCGGGCGTGTCGTCGACCATCGTCACCGCCACGCCGGCGCGCGCCAGTTCGACATCGTTGATGCCGCTCACGCCCGCCATGCCGTAGAGTGGCGCTTCGAGCACCGAGTGGATGGCGTATTGCCGGCGCAGCCGCTCCAGAAAGTCGTTGAGGACAAAGCGCTCGTAGACGAGACCCAGCCCTTCGTTGTAGTCGGTCAGGTATTTGCGCCAGGTGTTTTCGGTCATGATCCAATCTCGACAAACCAGGTCGCTGTCAGAAATCTGGTTTGGATGACTCAATTATTGTAGTGCGAACGCACCTTGTTTAACCTGTGTGACCTCGCCGAGCATCTCCTCGACCGAGCGGCGGCCTGCGTCGCTGTGCGCGCCGAGCATCAGCATCAGCTCGTGGATGCGATCTTCGTCGTGCAGCGCGCGGACGACGGTGTGTGTGCGTTCGACGCCGCCCTCGTCCAAAAGCTGTTTACTGACGGTGAAATGGCGGTCACCGAATGCGGCAAGCTGCGGCAGATGCGTGATGCAGAGCACCTGATGGGTTGTTGGCGCGGCGCCGTTGGCGTTGGCGCTTGAGCCGGTCAGCCGCCACAGTTTTTGTCCGACAATCGCGCCGACGCGCCCGCCGATGCCCTGGTCGATCTCGTCGAAGATCAGCGTGGGCGTGGCGTCGGCGTGCGCCAGCGTGCTTTTGAGCGCCAGCATCAGCCGCGCCGTCTCGCCGCCCGAAGCGACGCGCGCCATCGGCTTGAGCGGCTCGCCCGGGTTGGCGCTGATCAAAAACTCGACCTGATCGACGCCAGTGCTGTCGAAGGCGACGCGACGACCATCGGGCAGGTAGGCGCCGTCGCTGCGTTCGCTCTGTTCGATGGCGACGCCGAAGCGCGCCCGCACCATCTTCAGATCTGCCAGCTCTCGTTCGACCTCGCGCGCCATCGCCTCGCCGGCGGCTTTGCGGCGTGCGCTCAGCTGCGCCGACAGCGCACCGACCTGCCGCAGCAGTTTCTCCTCCTGCGCCTCCAGGTCAGTGGTCTTGGCCTCCCAGTTGCCCAGTTCTTCCAGTTCGCGCTGCGCTTTGGCGCCGTAGGCAACGATCTGTTCAATGGTGTCGCCGTATTTGCGCTTCAGGTTGGCGATCAGTTCAAGACGCTCTTCGACCTCCGCCAACCGCTCCGGGTTGAACTCCAGTGACTCGGCGTAATCTTGCAGCGCGCGCGCCAGGTCACTCAACTGCTCGATCAGCGCCTGACCCTCGTCGGCGTGCTGCGCCATGTCCGGGTCGATGCGCGCCAGTTTCTCAAGCCGTCCAACCGCCTCGCTGACCATGTCGATGGCGCCAGGCACTTCGCCGTCACCCTGGTTCAGGATGCCATACGCAGTCTGCGCCAGGCTGGTCAGCGCCTCGGCGTTGCCCAGGCGACGGCGCTCCGCCTCTAGCTCGTTGTCTTCGCCTGGCCGTAGCTGCGCCGCCGTGATTTCCTCCACCTGAAAACTGAGCAGGTCGAGCCGCTGCGCCATTGTGCGAGCGTCTTGCCGTAGCCGCTGCAGCTCGCTGCGCACGCGGCGCAGTTCCGCCACCAGGTTGGCGATTTGGGTGCGCTGCGCCATCAACCCGCCGTAGCGGTCGAGCAGGTGAATGTGCGTGCGCGGGCGCAGCAAGCCCAGATGTTCGCCCTGTCCGTGGACATCGACCAGCAGCCCGGCGACGTCGGCGAGCAGTTGCAGGCTGACGCTGCGCCCGTTGATGCGGCAGACGTTGCGCCCGTTGAGCCGCACCTCGCGGTTCAACACCACCCACTGCGGGTTGTCAGGATCGTCGAGACCCTCGCTTTCGAGCAGCGAACTCACTTCAGCCGCACGTTCCGGGTCGGCGGGCAGCAGAAAGGTCGCCTCGATCTGCGCCATCTCAGCGCCCGCTCGCACCCACTCAACAGCGGCGCGGTCGCCCAACAGCAGCCCGACGGCGTCGATGATGATCGACTTGCCGGCGCCGGTTTCTCCGGTCAGGATGTTCAGGCCGGGACCAAACTCAAGAACAAGCTCGTCAATAATCGCAAAATTTCGTATGTGCAATTCGGTCAGCATAGCATTGCTATTTTAGCACAAGTGGTCGATGCATTTCTCACATAAACTCTATTCGCTCACAAGCAAGTCTGCACCAAGCGCTTGCAATGTGACCTCGAAACCGGGGAAGCTGTCGCCGGTCACTTCCGCGCCGTGGACAACGGTCTGTCCGCGCGCGACAAGCCCAGCGACTGTCATTGCCATTGCCAGGCGGTGATCATCATGTGACTCGACCGGCGCGCCGATCAATGGCGTCGGGCCGTCGATGATAAAGCCATCGGCTGTTGGTTCGATGCGTGCGCCAAGCTTGCGCAGTTCGCTCACCGTGGTGGCGATGCGGTCGGTCTCCTTGACGCGCAATTCGTGGGCGTCGCGCACAACTGTGCGACCTTCGGCCTGTGTGGCGGCGACAGCCAGGATCGGCAGTTCGTCGATCATTGTCACGATCTGCTCGCCGCCAAAGGTCGCACCGCGCAGCGTCGAGGCGGTGACAACCAGGTCGGCGACCGGCTCGCCGCCCTCCTCGCGCCGGTTCTCGAACGCAATCGAGGCGCCCATTTCCATCAGCGCATCGACAATGCCGGTGCGCGTCGGGTTGACGCCAACGCCGCGAATTGTGATGTGGCTGCCGGGTGTAATTGCACCCGCTACAAGCAGAAACGCGGCTGAGGACATATCGCCGGGCACGGTGAGGTCGAGCGCCTTCAGCGGCGATTGCGGTCGCTCGCTGGAAACCTTGTTTCCGTAGACGGCGATGGGTGCGCCCATCGCCGCCAACATGCGTTCGGTGTGGTCGCGCGCCGGGCCAGGCTCAATGACGAGCGTCAGCCCATGAGCGTAGAGACCAGCCAGCAGCAGACAGCTCTTGACCTGTGCGCTGGCGACGGGCATCGTGTATTCCATGCCGTTGAGCCGCGCCGGGCGAATGCCGAGCGGCGCGTACTCTCCATTCTGTCGCCCCATGATGTCGGCGCCCATGCCGCGCAGAGGACGCACAATGCGTCCCATGGGCCGACGGCGGATCTGCGCTGTGCCGTTGAGAAAGGAGGCAAAGCGTTGTCCGACCAGCAAGCCGGTGAGGAGACGAATCGTTGTGCCCGAATTGCCGCAGTCGAGCACATCGGTCGGCTCCTGCAAACCATCCAGCCCGCGCCCATGCACGATCAACTCGGTGGGCGTGATCACGTCGATCTGCACGCCCAGGCCGCGCATCACCTCGATTGTCGAACGGCAGTCGCCGCCGTCGAGAAAGTTGCGCACATGGGTGTCACCCTCGGCAATGGCGCCGAACATCACGGCGCGATGGCTGATCGACTTGTCACCCGGCACAGAGCACGCGCCAGTAAGGGCGTTGCCGGGGGCAACCATAATGTGAGTCATTCTATTCCTCTTGTCATCACCGATGAAGTTTGTCCAGAGCGGCGCTGTCGCCGCATACGCCGCCTGCTATAGGGCGATCGAGCCAATCACCCGCTATTGCCAGATTGTAACCGTGGCAAAGTTGGGGCGCAAACCTTGTTGGCGGTATGCTATCTTGTATGGTGATCCCTGAATGGCTTGAGCGCGTAAACCCCGTCTGGCTCGCATTATTTGCCACCTGTTTTACATGGGGCGTGACGGCGTTGGGCGCAGCGACCGTTTTCTTTTTCAAAACTGTCAACCGTAAGGTGCTCGACGCAATGCTCGGTTTTGCCGCCGGCGTGATGATTGCAGCGTCGTTCTGGTCGCTGCTGGCGCCGGCGATCGAGATGTCGAAAGAGAACGGCGACGCAGGCTGGTTTCAGGCTGCGGTTGGGTTCTTGCTAGGAGGCCTCTTTGTTGCGGGCATCGACAAAGTGCTGCCACATCTTCACCTCGGCCAGCAAAGGGCGCAGGCAGAGGGCATCAAGACGGAATGGCAGCGCAGTATCTTGCTGATCATGGCGATCACGCTGCACAACCTGCCGGAAGGGCTTGCCGTCGGCGTTGCCTTTGGCGCGCTTGGGCTGGAGCAGTCGGTGGCAACCTTCGGCTCCGCCGTGGCGCTGGCGATTGGCATCGGGCTGCAGAACTTTCCGGAGGGCATGGCTGTTTCGATCCCGCTGCGGCGCGAGGGCTTCCATCGCAGCGATGCATTCTGGGCGGGTCAGGCTTCGGGCATTGTCGAGCCGATCGGCGGTGTGATCGGTGCGCTGGCGGTGCAGCTTGTCACGCCGATCCTGCCCTATGCACTCGCTTTTGCCGCCGGCGCCATGATCTTTGTCGTCGTCGAGGAATTGATTCCCGAATCGCAGCAAGGGCGCAACACCGACCTTGCCACCGCCTTTACCTTGCTCGGCTTTGTGGTGATGATGGTGATGGATGTGGCGCTAGGGTGACGGCTCAGGATTCTGGTTGTCTAGCGAAGTCGATCTGCTGCACTCTGTTTAAGTCAAGGCGTTGCCTGGCGCACCAGAGGTCGTACTGATCCTGCATCATTAGCCAGCTTTCAGGGGTGCGTCCTAACACAATCGACAGACGCAACGCCATATCGGGCGTCACACTGCTTTGCTGCCTGAGAACACGATGCAGCGTCGATGGCGACACATCCAGTTTTTCCGCCAGGTTGCCGGTCTCAAAGAATCTTTTCAAAAAGACTTGTTAGACACAACTCACCACTGATGATACACTGCCTACCATTTATTACCCGCCAATCACTTGTACAACGACAGGTGGCAGACCTACATGAGCCGATCAACCACTGGGCTTGGGCCGATGTTTTTCCCTTCTCAACCGACGCGCACCTTCGAGGAGGCTGTGGACCGCATCCGTGCGCTGCAAGCCAGAGACGATGCCAGCGTGCGCCCGGGCAGCGGTGTATGTTTTCGTTCACATGGACGCAAGACCGAGCGCGTCATCGTCTTCTATCATGGCTACACCAACGCACCGCCTCAATTCGACCGCCTGGGCGAAGAGTTCTTCAACCGCGGCTATAATGTGCTGGTTCCGCGCTTGCCGCACCATGGCTTGAATGATCCGATGACCACTGAACAAGAGAAGCTCACCGCTGAAGAACTCGTGCAGAGCTGCCAGGAGAGCATCGATATTGCGACTGGACTGGGCGAGCATGTCAGCGTTTGCGGCATCTCGTGTGGTGGGGTGATGGCGTCGTGGGTGGCGCAGTATCGCTCTGACGTCGACCTGGTGGTGGGGATCGCACCTTCGGCGGGGCTGCCTTTTGTCCCGATGTGGGTCAGCACGTTTTTTCGCAATGTCGCCCCGCGCTTGAAGAACATGTACATCTGGTGGGATCCACGCGTTAAGGAGCAGATCGTCGGGCCGCCCTACGCCTATCCGCGCTTCAGCACGCACAGTCTGGCGCAGATTTTCCGGCTTGGACGGCATATCTACGATATGAGCGCCAACATGCCGGCGCGGGCGAAGCGGCTGAAGTTAATCACCAGCGAGTTCGATACAGCCGTCAAAAATTCGATCGCCTACGACATCCTTGATCGCTGGGAAAGCCACGGCATCGAGATCGAACGGTATGTCTTCCCCGCCGCGCAGAAAGTGTGGCACGATATGATCGATCCAAACCAGACCTTTCAGCAGGTTGACCTGACCTACCCCGTGATAATTCGCATGTTGACCGAATAAAGACACGCTCTCGATGGTCGCTGCCTAATCCGTCAACAAGATCAGATCGTTGCGGTGCACGGCCACATCACCGTAGGTGTAGCCGAGGCGCGCTTCGATGTCGTCGGAGCGACAGCCGGCGATTTTGCGCAAATCGGCGGCTGTGTAGCCGGCAATGCCGCGCGCCAGCTCGCGGTGCGCACTGTCGAGGATTAGCACCGTGTCCCCGCGCAGAAAGTCGCCCTCGACCTTGCGGACACCCGCCGGCAGCAGGCTGCGCCCTTTGAAGCAGATCGCCTCCGCTGCGCCCGCATCCACGATCAGGCGCCCGGCCGGCTTTGGCCCCGCCAAAATCCATGCTTTGCGGCTCTCTAGCCGGCTGCCCAGCGCCGGAAAGCGCGTGCCAACCAGTTCGCCAGCAGTCACGCGCAGAATCACGTCCCGCTCGCTGCCCGCCGCAATCACGACATCGACGCCAGCGTGACGCGCAGTGTTGGCGGCTTGCAGTTTGGTCGTCATGCCGCCGGTGCCAAGTCCGCTGACGCTGCCGCTTGCCAGCCCGCGCAACGTCTCGTCGATCTTGCGCACTTCTGGGATTAGCTCCGCATTGGGGTTGCTGCGCGGGTCAGCGGTGAACAGCCCCGGCTGGTCGGTGAGCAAGATCAGCAGGTCGGCGCTGACCAACGTCGCCACCAACGCAGAAAGATTGTCGTTGTCGCCGACGCGAATCTCTTCGGTGGCGACGGCGTCGTTTTCGTTGACGATCGGCACGACGCGATGGTCGAGCAGCGCAGTGAATGCGTCGCGCGCATTGATATATCGTTGCCGGTTCTCGACATCGCTGCGCGTCAACAGAATCTGCCCGACGCGGATGTTGTAAATATCGAAGAGCCGCTCCCACACACGCATGAGCTGAAGCTGCCCGACTGCGGCAAACAATTGTTTGCTGGTGATGGTTGGCGGCAATGACGGAAAATTGAGATGGGCGCGACCGGCAGCCACCGCCGCCGACGTGCAGACGACGATGTCGTTGCCCTCTTCGTAGAGCGCGGCGCATTGACGGGCAATATCGACCATGCGCGCCTGATTGAGATGTCGCCCCCCTCCGGTGAGGACGCTGGTGCCAAGCTTGACGACGATCCGCTTATACATACTGAAAAGTATAGCGGATGCAGGGCGGGTTCGGTCAAAATGAGCAGAAATTGAGCAACATTCGGGCTGGAAACGGAGAGATGAACGCTTTATTCTGGGGAGGCAGACAGAATGACGACGCCAGTTGGTTGATGCAGTTGGAGGTGTTGCCGGCGGCGCAATTGGCGTAACGCATTCGTTGTCACGCCCCTAACGCTCTCCTTTTCGTACACACTTTGTCAACCATCAGGAGGATTGCACACGATGAGCACTACCAATCAAGCCGTTCTTGAACAGGCGCGTCGCTATTTCAACGCCGGCGACATCGAAGGTTATCTCACGACGCTCTATGCGCCAGACGCCATCGCTCATTTTCTGCCGCCGGGGTTGCCCCAGGGGCACACCGGGCTGCGTATCTTCTACACTGCTTTTCTTGCCGGTTTTCCCGACGTGCAGTTGCATTTTGACGACATCATCGCCGAAGGGGACACGCTGGCCGTGCGCTACCATGTCGCCGGCGCCCACCTGGGCGAATTCAACGGCATTCCCGCCACCGGCAGGCAGTTCACCATCAGCGGTGCGACCATGCTGCGCTTCGTCGCCGGCAAGGTCGTCGAACGCTGGTCGCATTCCGATTTTATGGGGTTGATGCAACAGCTTGGCGTCATCCCGGCTCAGGCAACTGCGTAATTTCAACTCTCATTCCATCGATAGGGCAACAGGAGGCTTCAACCATGTCCACCGCACAGAACAAGGCTACCGTCCGCCGCTGGTATCTCGACATTTTCAATCAGAATCGGCTCGACGTAGCCGACGAGATTCACACGCCTACTTACACCAACCATGATCCGTATACGCCGCCGGGCGGCTTTGGCGTTGGCTCACAGGCAACCCGAAATGTCGTGACGCTCTACCGCGCGGCGTTTCCTGACGTGCAGTTCATTATCGACGCGCAGGTGGCTGAGGGCGATAAGGTCGCCACACGCTGGACTGCGACAGGCACGAACACGGGCTCGCTCAACGGCATGCCGCCGACGCATCGACGCGTCACGATCTCCGGCATCAGCGTCGAGCGCTTCGAGGATGGCAAGATTGCCGAAACCTGGGGCAACTGGGACTTCCTGGGCATGCTCCAGCAGCTGGGCGTGATGCCTGCGGCCGGCTAACCATGCCGACGATCGGAAGGCGCTATCCGGCGGCGGCTGGATGGCGCCCTACACAAGGAGTTGCTACGATGCGCCCGCCACGATCGCTCATTGCCGGCCTTCTGCTGACCGCCATCCTGGTGGCAGTCATTGCCCTGGTGCAACGCCGTCCCCAGTGCGCCGCCTTCGTCCCTGACCGGATTGCCTATCTCGAAAAGGCCGGCTGGGAAGCTTATTATGACCGTGACTGGCCGCGTGTGCTTGCGCTGATGGTGCAGATGAATCGCACGCAGTTCTGCATGAGCTGGCTCGACGCTGCGCTGGGAGCGCTGGACATCGTGCGCGCTGCGGCCACTTTTGCTCCGCTCGATAATGACATGGCTGCGGCGACGCAGCATCTCACAAACTTCTACGTCAGGGCGCGCACTGCGGCCGGTTTACGCACCGACGCCGCCGCGCTCGCTGCGCTGGAGATGAATTACTGGGTCGTGCATCGCGATCTGGCTATGGCCCGCAAAGCTGCACCCCGCCACGCTGGTGACATCGCGCCGATGGTGGCTGCATTGGAAAGTCTGCACGCCGCCCTCTTCAACGCACCGGCAGCCGCCATCCGCCGCTCCGCCGAAAAACGCGCCCAGGCCGCCGCCACCGTCGATCGCATCACGGGGGGGTATTCGGAGGATGTCGCCGCCGACTGGCGAGCGATCGAGCAACTGCTCCAGGAGGCGTATCGCGCAGTCAGCCCGACCTCCATCGCCATCAAGTAGGGCGGCGCCCGCCCAGCAGACTGGCTGTCCGGTTGAAGGCGGATCAACAAAATAAGCCGGTAATCAACGTAGATACGGCTCGCAGCTGCCTGGCGTCGGTCGACGCATATATTTGGCTGGATGAGCGTGATTGGGCAGACAAGAACACGCCGCTGCGAGCGGCGTCTACGGGGGTATGTAGGCGCCGCTCGCAACCGCAACGACGAGCACCGATTCTATTCGCTAGACTCCATAAAACGACCAAAGGATGGACCATCATGGCCGACTACTCCTTTACCACCGTCTGGCGGCTGGATGCACCTGTCACCGCCATCTGGACTGCCATCACCGGGGTCGAACGCTGGCCGCTCTGGTGGCGCGGCGTCGAAGCGGTTGTTCAGCTTCGCCCAGGCGACGCCGCTGGCCTGGGGGTGATTCATCGCTACACCTGGAAGAGCAAGCTGCCGTATCGTCTGGTCTTTGAGATGGAAACGACGCACGTTGAACCCTATCGTCGGCTCGCAGGCCGCGCGCAAGGCGAGTTGCAGGGCGTCGGTTGTTGGACCTTTGTCGAAACGGGCGCCTTCACCACCGTACGCTACGACTGGAGCGTGCAGACCACACGGGCGTGGATGAATCTGCTGGCGCCAGTGGCGCGTCCACTCTTTGCCTGGAATCACGATGTCGTGATGGCGTGGGGCGGGGAAGGGCTGGCGCACTGGCTGGGGGCGCATCTATTGCCTGAGAGCACTGAAGTTGAGCAGCCTGAACAGCAAATGAGCAATCACTGATCCGCGCCCGGCATGGGAAATGAACAGAACGAAGGTCTAGAGTGGAGTCATCAGTTTCGCACAACGGGCAGACGCCCGGCTTTACACACAACAGGAGGAAACCAATGACTCGTTCGACCGCCACCCATGCTCACGCCATCGTCCTCGGCGCCAGCATGGCCGGCCTGCTGACCGCGCGCGTGCTGAGTGAACACTTCAGCCAGGTGACGTTGATTGAACGCGACCCGGTCGCCGACCGCCCGGAAGCGCGTAAGGGACAACCGCAGACGCGCCATCTGCACGGACTGCTCGCCAGCGGGCTGGAGATCATGACCCGCTACTTTCCCGACCTGATGGAAGCGCTCGAAGCCGGCGGCGCCATCGTCGGCGACTTTGGCGAAAATATGCGCTGGTGCACCTATGGCGGCTATCGGCAACGTTTTACGCTGGGCAGCAAAGCCGTATTGATGAGCCGCCCCTTCCTGGAATATCTGGTGCGCACACGCACGCTGGCGCAGGGCAACATCGCGCTACTAGACAATTGTGCAGTGCGCCGCCTGTTGACAACCACGGATCGCACGCGCATCGTCGGCGTTGAGGTTGAACAACGTACGCAGGATAGCGCCGTGACTGTCCTCAACGCCGATCTGATTGTCGATTGCACCGGGCGCGGCTCACGCACGCCGCAGTGGCTGGCCGAGCTGGGTTACACGGCGCCGGTGGAGAGCGAAGTCAAGGTGAATGTGGGCTACGCCACGCAAATCTTCCGCCGCACCCCCAGCGACGACTACGCCAGAGATTGGGTTCTGATCACACCGGAAGCGCCGCGCGAGACACGCTTTGGCGCGATGTTTCCCATCGAGGGCGACCGCTGGATCGTGTCGATGGGCGGCTGGGCAGGCGACCACGCGCCAACCGACCCCGCCGGTTTTCTGGAATACGCCCGCACCATGCCGACGCCTGACATCTACAACATGATGCGCCAGGCTGAAGCGTTGACCGATGTCTACCCGCACAAATTCAACAGCAGTCTGCGCCGCCACTACGAAAAGCTAACCCGTTTCCCGGCCGGCTATCTGGTGCTGGGCGACGCCATCAGCAGCTTTAATCCCACCTACGGACAGGGGATGACATCGGCGGCGATGCAGGCGGCGGCGCTGGATGAATTGCTGATGCAGCGACACGGCAACCTGACCGACATTGCCCCGGCTTTCTTCAAGCGTGCGGCAAAAATCATCGATACGCCGTGGCAGTTGGCGGTCGGTGAGGATTTTCGCTTCCCGCAGACGACCGGCCCCAAACCCGCCGGCATCGATTTACTCAATCGCTACGTCGCCGCCGTGCATCGCGCCACACTCGTCGACCCAGAGGTGGGGCGCGCGTTCGCCAAAGTGATGAATCTGATGGCGCCGCCACCCAGCCTGATGACGCCCGGCATGATGGTGCGCGTCTGGCGGGCGAATCGTCAGCTTCATCGCATGCCGCAGCCGATTCCAGGCAATATTGCCGCCGCCGCTGACTGAGGGCGTAAACCTGGAAACGGGCGATGCTGATCGGGTGGAGCTTGGCGAAAAATCCATTCGATCAGCGTCGCCTGCAATTGCTCACCCTCCTACTTCGCGACGCCACAATATCTCTGTGATCTGCTCGATGCCGCTTTTCAGGTGGCGACGATAGCTGCTGAAGGGCACGTCGAGCAGTTCAGCGGCCAGCTCCTGGGTTGGCGCCGGCTGGATGTAGGTGTGATAGACGGCCCGATAGAACTTGACATCCTTTGGCGATGTATTGAGCGCATCGGCTGCATCCAGCAGCAACTTGCGCAGCGTGGCAATCCGTTCGTCCTCGCTGCTGCCCGCCCCTGCTTGCTGGACGACGAGGCGCGACCGTAACAGCGGGGTGTCGCGCAGGCCGCCTGGACGCGCCAGCCCGCGCAGTGCGTTGCCAACTGCATCGGCGAAGCCCTCTTCACTCAATACAAGCAAGCGCTCTTGGGGTTTCGGCGGCTGTGCCAATGGCGGCGTCATTGCGATCTCACGTTCGCCGAGCAACTCCAACCACTGCGGTGGCGGCGTTGCGCGCCAGTCATGTCCAAAGACGCCATACTGTCTGCCATCGAGCGTGAAGTCGGCTTCCGGCAGCCGCACGAGATCGGCGTAGGTGAACACCGGCGTCCAAAACTCAGGGTCTGCACACGGAATCAGCGTGTACGCCAGCCCTGGCGTCGCCAGATAATGGCGCACCATATTGATGAAGATCAGGCTCTGCACCGGCGACACCGCCTGATAGGCGTCGCCAGCCATCCAGTAGCGAAAGTAGGAGACGCGCTCTCCCAGACGCAGCGAAGCCGTTCGCGCCAGAAATGAATGGGCGGCTCTCAGCGCCGGATCGAGCTGCACCTCTTCTGCGCCGACTTCGCTGACGTTCAAGAACAGCGTAAAGCCGGCTGGCGCGCTTTCATTGTCGCGGAAGACAATCGCGCCTTCCGGTTGGCGCGCCAACCAATGCTCGGCGAGATGCGCCGACGCCACCCCCTCGTGACGGCGCACCATTTCGAGCAGTGCAGGCACATCCGCTGACTGCATCACGCCCGGCAGCACCTGTCCGCTCGCCTGCCATTCAAAGACAGGACGCACGACCGGATTTTCACGGTGCAGAAAGACCAGATCAAATAAAGCAAGCTGTTGCTCGACGCCATGTCCATGCTCGATATGGCGGATGTAATAGGTGCGGGCGCGGCGGTGCAGTTCCGCGTACCAATCGGGATTGCGCCACTTCAGGTCGGCGATCAGGGCGTCGCGCGCCAGATCATGCGGGAAGAGACCGCCTGGCCGCGTATCCATGAATGAGAGACTGCGCAGCCAGTCGAACAATTCACTTGCATCGGACACCTGGAGCATTTCGCTCAACAGCGATTCTGTCGTCACCCGCAACAATGCACATGCTTCCAGCGCCCACCGATGCGTCTGACCGGGCACACGCTGTAGGAGCTGTTCGATCAGCACCTTGACGATGTCTGGCGCAGCCTTGGGGTGAAAATGAAAACTGGGGCGTTGATCGTATAGGTCGGCCACGAGCGAAAGCGCAAGAGGATAGCTGTGTGTAAAATCAAGCACTGCCTGCAGCTCGTTGTCAGGGATGTTGCGTTGTAGTAGATAAGTGCGCCCCTCATCGGGGCTGAGGTTGCGCAGCGCCAATGTTTTGACCAGCGGTTGCCAGCCAGGATCGGCGCGCCAGGGATGTGCAGGCGGATGACGCCCCGCCGTGACGATCAGCGTCCCATCGGGAAGCTCCGGCAGAAAGACATCGCGCAACCAGCCATCGAGCGGCGCCAGCAGCTCGTAGGTGTCGATCAAAATCACATGCCGACCGCCGCCTGTCAGCATGGCTTCGATAGGCGATGCGCCCGGCGACAACCCCATCGTCAACGCCAGCGCAGCGAGAAAGGCGTCGGGCAGCGCTTCGATATTGCGGGCGTCGATGGCGTAGGCGTTAATTCGATGCTCGGCGCACAGCCTGACAAATTGCCCCAACAGACTGGACTTGCCGACCCCGCCAGGGCCATAGACGAAAAGCATATAGAAAGGCGGCTCTTCGCTTGTCAACGCATCTTCAAACAGTTTCAATTCAGCGTCACGACCGATAAAGCGGCGTCGGCGCCCGGCGCTAAGGCGATCTGCAAGACGTGGCGGCATAGGTTTCCCTCCTCCTCGGCAAGCACAAAAACTACGCTCCCAGCGTTTCCAACCTTCGATTGTTCAATATGTCTGATGAGGGAAACCAGAATTGTGATTTTGCCATAAGGTTATCAGGTTGTCATATCAAAATTGGAAGCCGCCGATGTCATGAAACGATGTGAACTATTCGACAAATCCCCGTGCTATAATGAGTTCATGCTAAGTCACCAGGTCGAACACAACTCACATTCTGAACCTATGCGCACATTCTGAACCTATGCGCGCAGTCGAGGACGCCTATGATCTCGATCCGTACCTGACGCGCTGGCGACGTCGTCGACTGGTGTTGGAAGCGCAACGACAGCGGCTGGCCATGCAGGCGCGCCACGACGCCGTCCAGATCGCCGCCATGCTGCGGCGCGACTTTGGCGCGACCCGCGTCCTTCTTTTTGGCTCGCTGGTGAAAGGAAGGTTCAACGCCAGGTCCGACATTGATCTTGCCGTGACTGATTTGCCGCCAAACCTGCTCTTCCTGGCGATTGCACAGGCCGGCAAGCTGAGCGAATTCCCGATTGATCTGAAGCCACTCGAGGCGCTGTCAGAACACTTTTTGCGTCGGATAATGGAGTCAGGGGAGGAGATTTGACGATGGCGCAGATCACCGAAGCCAGTCTGCGCGGACTGGCTAGCGATGTTCAAACGGAGCTGGCGCATCTTCGCCGCCTGGCTGATGACATTGCGGCCATCCATGCCGAGATTGCGCAAGACCCGGCGCATACGCGACTCTTCCACGAAAACCTAGCGCTGAAGCTGCACAACTTCTACACCGGCTGCGAACGCATCTTTCAGATGGTCATTTCCAAATTGAACGGCGCTCCGCCCTCTGGCTTCGACTGGCATCGTCGTTTGCTCGACCGCATGGGGGTGGGCGAGGCGTAAGCTGCAGTGACCCGAAGTCAGCTTGAAGCGCGTTTCGAGCCAACAGACATACGCGAGCGTATGTTGGCGCGCAGGGTTCGCAAAGAATCGCCGGAGTGATTCGCCTACTTGCCGACGAGAATTTCAATGACAACATGGATTCGCTGTCACAGAGGATATGTAGTGCACGCACTGCATATCCTCTGTGGTTTTGTCGCCGAAATTACTGCTCCATCGCCTCCAACTCGTCGATCATTGCGCTGATCACATCAAAGCCGCCCTGCCAAAAAGCCGGGTCGGTGATGTCGACGCCCGCCTCGCGCAGAATCTGCTCCGGGTGCGCCGAACCGCCGTATGCCAGCAGCTTGAGATAGCCCGGCTTGAAGGCGTCGCCCTCCTGCTGATAGCGGCGGTAGAGCGCCAGCACCAGCAACTGCCCAAAGCTGTAGGCGTAGCAATAGAAGGGTGTGTGATAGATGTGCGGGATGCTGACCCACTCATGCTGAAATTCCGGCGCGATCTCCAGGCTGTCGCCAAACTGGGTGCGCAAATTCTCCATGTACAGCTCGTTGAGGCGGTCGGGCGATGCGTTGTCGAGAATCGCCTGATGCGCCACCCGCTCGAAAAGCACAAAGAACGCCTGGCGCATCACCGTCGCATACATGTCATCGACGGAGGATGCCAGCAGCTCGCGCCGCACCAGTGGGTCTTGCTCTTCATTGAGGAGCCGCTCAGTGAGCAGGATTTCGGCAAAAACTGATGCGGTTTCCGCCAGTGGCAGCGAGGAATGTTGTGTCAGCATCGAATGGTGTTCCGCCAACATACTGTGCAGCGCGTGACCGAGTTCGTGCGCCAGCGTGGCGACATCGCGCACCTTGCCCGTGTAGTTGAGCAGCACGTAGGGCGTCACGTCCGGGCGCACGGTGGCGCAGAAGGCGCCGCCGCGCTTGCCTTTGCGCGGTTCGCTGTCGATGTGGTTCTGATCGAAGACGCGCTGCACCTGCGTCGCCACGGTCGGATCAAAGCGGCGGAAGGTGTCAAGCACCAGCGCAGCGGCGGCGCTATACTCGATCTTACGATCGGAGCCAGCCAGCGGCGCATAAATGTCGTAGCGGCGCAGCTTCTCCACGCCGAGCCACTTCGCCTTGAGTCGGAAATAACGATGGAAGATCGGCGCGTTGCGTTGCGCCACTTCCAGCAGCGCATCGACGGCGGCGTCGGGCACGTCGTTGGCGACATTGCGCACTGCCAGCGGCGAGGCATAGCCGCGTAGTTGCACCTGCTCGTTGTACCAGTCGCGCACGCGGTTGTTGTAGATTTGCGCCAGAATCTTCGCCTCGCCAGCGTAGACGCGATACAGTTCCTGGTAAGCGGCGGCGCGCAGGTTGGGATCGGGCGAGTAGACATACGCCATCAGCGCGTCGCGCGTCAGCGTCTTTTCTTCGCCATCGACGGTCAACTTGAACTCCAACCGGCTGGTGAGCATCGTGTAGACCGTCATCAGCCCCGCCATGCCGTCGGCGTCTTTGAGATTGATGATCTGTTCAGACTTTTCGTCCAGTGTGTACGGTTTGGTGCGGCGCAGGTCTTCGAGATAGAAGCGGTAGTCCGGCTCGGCGAACGGGTCGGGCAGCAGCCGCGCCGCCGCGTCGTCGTCCAACCCCTTCCACCAGAGATCGAAGAAGAGCAATCGGTTCTGGATGCCGGTCATCACCTGCTGCATCCGATTCTGAAAGGTGATTGCCTCGGTCGACTGGGTGTCGGCGGAGAACCAGAGCATGCCGTAGTAGCCGAGCGTCCACGCCTTGCGGATGATCGACTCGTAACGGCGCACGGCAGCCAACACATCGTCGCCGCTCACGGCGCCGTTTTGTAGATGCACGCGCAGCCCCTCGAACGCGCCGACTTCTTCCTCGATGTTCGCCAGCCGCGCCGCAATCTCAGCCTCAGTTGCCTCCGGCAGCAACTCGGACAAATCCCAGCCGGAGAGTTGATATGGTTTCGTCATGAATCGTTGTTCCAAAAGTGGAGATTGGGAGATTGGAGATTAAGAGATTGGAGATTGGTCGCCAGTGTATTGAAGCCAATCGACGCCCTGATCTCTCAATCTCCTGTCTCCAATCTCTAATCTCTAATCTCAATTCGCCATTCTGCGCAACACCGTCTGCAAAATGCCGCCATTTTTGTAGTAGTTGACCTCGACCGGCGTATCGATGCGGCTGATCACCTTGAACTCAGTGACAGCGCCGCTCTGCGACGTGGCGCGCACGGTGTATTCCTGCCCCGGATACATCTCCTCGCCCAGCCCGATGATGTCGTAAGTCTCGAAGCCGCTCAGCCCCAGGCTCTTGGCGCTTTCGCCGGGCTTGAATTGCAGCGGCAGCACGCCCATGCCGACCAGGTTGCTGCGATGGATGCGCTCAAAGCTCTCGGCGATGACAGCGCGCACCCCCTGTAGCAGCACGCCCTTCGCCGCCCAGTCACGGCTGGAGCCGGTGCCGTACTCCTTGCCCGCCAGCACGATCAGTGGCGTGCCATCTTGCATGTATTTCTCGGCGGCGTCCCAGATCGCCATCTTTTGCATCGTGGGAATGTACACCGTGTCGCCGCCCTCTTCGCCGTCGAGCATCTGGTTCTTGATGCGGATGTTGGCGAAGGTGCCGCGCATCATCACCTCGTGGTTGCCGCGGCGCGAGCCGTAGCTGTTCCACTCCTCGCGCGGGACGCCATGCGCCTCCAGATAGCGCGCCGCCGGGCTGTTGCGGGCGATGTTGCCGGCGGGGCTGATGTGGTCGGTCGTCGTGCTGTCGGGCATCACAGCCAGCACGCGCGCGCCAATGATGGGTCGCACCGGTGGAATCTCGCGCGTGATGTTGAAGAAGGGCGGCTCCTTGATGTACGTGCTGTTCGGGTCCCACTGGAAGAGTTCGCCGCCCGGCACGCGGATGTTGTTGAATTGCTCGTTGCCGTCGAAGACGTTGGCGTACTGCTCGCGGAACATCTCCGGCTTGAGCGCGCGGCGGATCGTGCGCTGAATCTCCTCCTGCGAGGGCCACACATCGCGCAGGAAGACCGGGTTGCCGTTGGGGTCATAGCCAAGCGGCTCGGTCGCCAGATCGATGTTGACGGTGCCGGCGATGGCGTAGGCGACGACCAGCGGCGGCGACGCCAGGAAGTTGGCGCGCACGTCTGGGCTGACGCGCCCCTCAAAGTTGCGGTTGCCCGAAAGCACCGCCGCCGCCACTAGGTCGCCTTGTTTGATCGCCTTGCTGATCGGCTCAGGCAGTGGTCCACTGTTGCCGATGCAGGTGGTGCAGCCGTAGCCGACGGTGTGGAAGTTGAGCGCCTCCAGGTAGGGCGTCAGACCCGCTTCGTCGAGATAGCGCGTCACGACCTTGGAGCCGGGCGCCATGCTTGCCTTGACCCACGGCTTGACATCCAGCCCGCGCTCGACCGCCTTCTTCGCCAGCAGACCGGCGCCGACCATGACGCTGGGGTTGCTGGTGTTGGTGCAGGAGGTGATGGCGGCGATGACAACGTGGCCGTGCTTGAGCGTGAACTCGCGCCCAGCGAAGCTGACCTCGACGGCGGCGTCCAGCGCTTCCCGCTCCAACCCGTAGCCGCGTGGCCCCACCGGCGCGGTCAACGCCGTGTTCCACATCTGCTTGACGCCGTCGAGATCAATGCGATCCTGCGGGCGCTTGGGGCCGGCCAGCGCCGGTTTTACCGCGCTCATGTCCAGTTCGAGCGTGTCGGAAAATTCTGGGTCGGGCGTGTCGGCGGTGTGGAAAAGCCCCTGCTCTTTGCAGTAACGCTCCACCAACTCCACCAGCTCCTCGTCGCGCCCGGTGCCGATCAGGTAGCGCAGCGTCTCCTCATCGACCGGGAAAAAGCCCATCGTCGCGCCATATTCCGGCGCCATGTTGCCGATGGTGGCGCGGTCAGCCAGACTCAGCTTGCTCATGCCGGGGCCGTAGAACTCGACGAACTTACCGACGACGCCCTTCTTGCGCAGCATCTCGGTGACGCGCAGCACCAGGTCAGTGGCGGTGGCGCCTTCGGGCAGCTCGCCGGTCAGCTTAAAGCCGACGACTTCGGGCATCAGCATGTAGATTGGCTGCCCAAGCATCACGGCCTCGGCTTCGATGCCGCCGACGCCCCAACCAAGCACGCCCAGACCGTTGATCATCGTCGTGTGGCTGTCGGTGCCGACCAGTGAATCGGGAAAAGCTACGACCTCGCCGTTGACGCGCGTCTGCACGACCTTTGCCAGATATTCCAGGTTGACCTGGTGCACGATGCCGGTGGCGGGCGGCACGACGCGGAAGTTGTCGAAGGCTTCTTGCCCCCATTTCAGGAATTCGTAGCGTTCACGGTTGCGCTCGAATTCCAGTTCAGCGTTGTATTGCAGCGCCAGCACGCTGCCGAATTGGTCGACCTGCACCGAGTGATCGATGACCAGGTCGACCGGCACCAGCGGATTGACCTTTCTGGGGTCGCCGCCCATGCGCGCCATGGCGTTGCGCAGCGCCGCCAGATCGACGACGCTGGGCACGCCCGTGAAATCCTGCAGGATCACACGCGCCGGCTTGAAAGGAATCTCGACCTTGCCGGCCGTGTCAGGCCCCCAACTGGCGATCGTCTCAATTGCCTCCCTGGTGATCTCGAAGCCGTCCGCCTGACGCAACGCAGCTTCGAGCAAGATGCGGATTGAGAACGGCAACCGCGCAATGTTGAATCCCTGCTTTTCCAACGCGGACAAACGATAAATAACTGCCTTGCCGCTGCCGGTGTCAAAAGTGTCTTTGGCGCCAAAATAATCTTGCACTGCCATGAGCGGGTCCTTTCTGTAGCATCTGCCAGCGTAATTCATGCGCCGGACATCGGCGTTATCACACTGGGGTCTTGAATCAAAGGTAGATAGCTAATGATACCAAGAAGCAAAAGGATAGACCTAACCTGTACAGCAGCAGGTGGAAATAAGCCCTCAGCAATTTAAGTAAATTAACTTACGAAACGTTGAATTTTTGTAAGTAATCAGGAGGTATTTCTTACCTGTTGACTTTTAGGCTGGTTGCCGATCCCCCAGAAATCATGGAGTTTCCAGGAAGATTGCAATAGATATGACCCAGCAACGTAGAAATCACTAAAATCTATGTATAACAAGTAAATAACAAATACCTGATGGAATGACAGAGATGCGTAAGGAAAAGTTGACGATTTCCCATGTACGATGTTGACATGAAAACAGTCATTCGCACTGAAAGATTCGGTCTAGAAGGAGCAGCTATGTACAGGCATTTGACGACAGGAATGCAAAAACCGATTGCGCACACGGTGTTGGCAATCATGCTGATGTTAGCGCTAGTGATGATGGCGGCGACGCCGGCTATGGCGGTGGTCCTGCCACAACCCTCTTACAAAACAGCTGTAATCGATGGCAATCATACCGAGTGGAACCTCACCGACGACTTTTTCGCATACATGCACCGCGCAGGCAATCCAAGCAAGCCAGTTGAATCGACGCTATACCTGCGCTACGACTGCGCGACTTCGACGGGGTATGCGTTGGTGCTGGCGCAGCCGGGCGTCGATGTGTTGATGCAGCCGAACGATGCCTTTGTCAAGCTGGGCAACAGCACAAAGCTGGTGGATGGCAACTCGGCGACATTCGCCTGGGTGCAGCCGAACAAACAGACCGGACGCGCACAGGGTTGGGAGGCGTCTTTCAGTCTGGCCCCGGGCAGCTATTCAAACCTGAATGTGCACACGCAGGTTTATCACGACGGATCGCAGACGTCGGCTGTGGTTGACCGCGCCATTCCGATCGTGATTGAGTGTCCGGTCGTGTCGCCAACACCGGCCGAGACGCCGACAGCTACTCCAATACCTTCCGCGGCGCCCGGAACACCAACGCCGACGTTGACTTGCGAACGGATCACCGTTGACTATCACCGCCTGCTTACCAATGGCGATCATATTAACATGACGATCAAGAGCGGTGCCAGAGAGTTTCAGGTCAACGCCTACGTCGACTTAAACATTGTAGGCGGATACAACGGCATGGGATTACGCTTCAGCGACGGTGCAACGCGTCCGCTGACGCAAGCCGAGATCAATTCGGGCATCATCGAATGGGCATATCCAACCCATGCCAGCATCATGGCGCTCAATGGCGCGCTGTATGAGGTCGCCTTCCTTCAGGCGAACCAGCATGACAGTTGGCCTGCGCTGACGTGTGGCAATGAGCCGACGCCAACCGAGACCACTACGCCGGAGCCGACGCCAAGCGCAACGCCGTCGCCTACCCCGACCTTGACCGGACCGTCCTTTGGCAGTTGCTACAACCCAGAAGCACAGGTCTTTAAGCTGACGGTTGTGAACAAGGCGTCGATTGCGGCCTACATTGGCTACGATATCTATGGGCAGGCGAATTCGTTTGTTAATCTGGGGCGCTTCGAGGCTGGTGAAACAAAAGTCTTCACCGTGGCGCAAGAAGGCGTCCTGCGCAAGTTCATCAGTTACGATGGGCAGCAGTGGCAGCAAAAAGGTGGCACGCACGTCTTGAGTGTGGCAGGTCACACCGCCAACAATCTGCTGTGCAAAGGCAGCGTCTCCGCATGCAAATTTGACGACAAGAACGCCAACGGTGTGCAAGATGCTGACGAGCCGTCGATCAGCGGCTGGCAGATGTCCATCTACGCTGGTGCAGTCGAAGAGGGCGAGCAGCCCATCGCCAGCGGCGTCACGAATGCGGATGGCTTCATCAACTTTGAGAAGATTCTGCCCGGTCAGTACACGGTCTGTGAAGGTGCGGTCGAGGGATGGCTGCCTACCATCAGCCTCTGCCAGTCAGTCACAGTGCTCAGCGAGCAGGAGACGAGCGTCACCTTTGGCAACGTGCGCGGCGGGCGCATCGTCGTAGACAAGATCACCGACCCGCCGGGCGCCGAGGATGTCTTCACCTTCAATCTGAGCAAGGGCGCGGCGACGATCGCCTTTACGCTGGCCGATAGCAGCACGCCGTTCGACAGCGGACTGTTGTTCCCCGGCGTCTATACGATTGCCGAGCTAGCGACGGAAGACTGGGCGTTGACCGACGTGACCTGTGCGAGCGTTCACGATGAAACCTCCGTCTCTGAACTGCCCAATCCGGTGACAATCAGCTTGCAGCCGGGTCAACTGGTGCAGTGCACCTTTACCAACACCCAGGAACCGACGCCGGAAGTGACGCCTGAGCCGACGCCGGAAGTCACGCCCGAACCGACGCCGGAAGTGACGCCTGAACCGACGCTGGAAGTGACGCCCGAACCGACGCCGGAAGTCACGCCTGAACCGACGCGGGAAATGACGCCTGAGCCGACGCCGGAAGTGACGCCGGAAGTCACGCCTGAACCGACGCGGGAAGTCACGCCTGAACCGACGCTGGAAATGACGCCTGAGCCATCGCCGGAAGTCACGCCTGAGCCGACGCTGGAAATGACGCCTGAGCCATCGCCGGAAGTG
>BOKO01000024.1 GCA_016861025.1 Chloroflexota bacterium | reverse complement strand
AGGCGCACTTTGGGCATTGGTGAGCGTGGATGCGGGGAACGCAGGGCGCGTGGGCAGAGCCGAAGGTGTTTTTGGCTTCGGAAAGGAAGTTGGATCGGCTAGGAACCCTCTGTCGGACAGCGAACCAAGCGCAGCGCCATGCTCAAACCATCCCCCGCCCGCAATCAAAAAGGGGCGCTGGCGCTGCCCGGCAGAGGGTCAGACGTTCAGCATGTGCGCCGCCTCCCGTTGCAGCAGGCGCTCACGAATGCGCCTCAACGCCCGCAGGTTGATGAGGACATAGATGAGCGTGTTGATATTGGCAATCGAACGACCATTGCGCAGGTGCGGGCGCTCGATGCCCAGATCGAGCGCCTGACTGTTGATGCGCTCGCAGGCGGACCGCTGGTTGTAGATGCGCTTGAACGCCTGGCTCTGGCGGTCAAGTTCATGGCGAACCCGATTGCCAGGGCTGGTGGGCAGCGAAGTGATGCAGCCTTTCTTGGCGGCATGGGGGTGGTTGACCGGACAGGCGGTCGCCGAGCCAGTTTGTGCGACGAGCGGGCAGATGTAGCGGCCCACTTCGTGCGGGACGAGGCAGTTGCTCTTCTGCCAGAAGGTGGACTTGAGCGGCATCGGCAGCCCCGCCTCACAGAGCGGAAGCCCCTCCGGCGAGAAGGTCTTGCGGTGAGCGTCACGGTCAGCCCAGGGAACCGCAGCAAAGCCACCGGCGAGATGGAAGTACTCGTAGACATAGAAGGCGTCATAGGCCTTGTCGAGTGCGCCGAAGCGTGGCTTGCGACCGAGGTTGTTCTCGGTGCGCTGCATGAGGGGAAGAAAGTAGCTCTGGTCGCTCTGGTCGAAAGGTTGCGTGAGGTCGGCCAGGACGACTTCGGCCAGTTCCTCGATCTTGGTGACGACGACGCCGGAGGCATAGCCCCAGTAGTACTCGCCCTTGCTCAAGGGTGGGAGCGTCTCGCTGGCAGGGGTTCCTGCGGTGGTTGGGGTGGCGTCGGGCGCAGAGCGGCTTTCATCACCGTCTTGTGCGGAGGGCGCTGAGTTCTCCTTGCGTTTGCAACCGAGCCGACAGTCAGGATCGCCTTTGGGACGCTGCGCCTTATCATAGCGGTTGCGGACAAAGGTCTTGAGGTTGTTCTCCTTCACCCAGGCGATGATGTGCTTGGTGTCGAGGGCAATGATGTCGCCAAAGTCGATGTCGGGCGGCAGAGCATCGGCAATACACTGCACAGACGCGGCCAGGAGAAACTGGAGTGCGGCATTGTCGAGTTCGCGCAGGACGCGGCCAAGCTGTTTGCGGCTGGGCACAGAGCGAGCTGCATCGAATCCCCAAGGCTGGACATCGGCGGGTGCGAGCGGGAAGCCAAGCACCCAGACGAGCGCCGGGTGGTTGACAAGGAACTCGCGGAGCTTCTCGAAGGTGCGGAGGTGTTCTTCCAACTTGACCAGATAGGCGGCTACAAACGGTGCGCGCGGCGCCGGGGTGGGGCCAGGCCAGGCGCGGTTGGTGGGTCGTTCGGGGAAATGCTCCCAGTCCAGGTCGCCGAGCAAGGCAAGGTGCTTCATCGCCTCTGGACAATCCCGCACCGGCTTGGGCAGCGCATCGACAGGCAAGCGCGCCAGTTGTGAAAGGGGCGGGCGGGACAACGAAACCATCGCCGGCTGCACACCCAACAAGCGGTCACGCAGCGCAACCATCCAGTGAGAGAGTGTGGTAAAATGAAGCATGATGGTCTCCTCTCTGGCGGGGGATGGTTTGAACACTAAAATCTTACCAGAGAGAGACCATCGTTTGCCACTTGAACGGTGGCGGCGATGACCTGATGGTGTGTCCCGCATTCTTCAAGCACGATTCGCCTTTGCATTCGTCTATGCACCACGCTCCGGCACAAATCTTATGTTTTGTTCCATGTGCACTGAAGATAGGCCTGTCGCACACACAAACCCGTGCCACAAACCGACACAAATCTTATGTTTTGTCTAAAGCTCTCGACAGGGGATTAAAATGGGGGAGGCTCAAGCCGCACGTCGGTGAGCTGAATGTCGTCATAGGTGAAGCGGCGATCCTGGATCAAGGGCGGCGCATGGGCGATAGTGACGACAATGCGGTTGAGGCCGGGGCGCAGCCAGGTCGCAGGCACGCGCCACGATTGCATCACCCAGGTGCGGCTGAAGTCGTCGATCGGCATCGGCGCAGGCAGGGGACGACCGTTGATCCAGATGCGGTTCGACCAAAAGTTGCTCTGCATGATGCGCATAGTCAGACGCCAATCCTCGACGCCTGGCTCGCCGAGATGAAAGGCGCCTTCCCAGCGCGGGCTGCGGCGCAAGCCTCTGTAGAGCGGGACCCAGGGTTCAGGCAGGTCTTTGTCGCCAAGATGGATGATGACATCCTTCGCCACGATCTGCACCGTTTGATGCGACGTAGATTGTGCAGGCAGGGCGGATGAGCGGTGGACGTGCAGCCACTCCTGCAGCGCCCGATGGGCCGGACGCGGCGCACCCTCTGGCGTCAACAAGCTGTAGCCGCGCCATTCCGGGTGCGCCTCCCCGCCGAGATTCCAGATTGTCGCCAGATCTAGCCAGGGCCAGCGCGCTGCAGCCAGCGTCAGCGCTTCGGTCAGGTAGGTCGCCTGCTGTTCGAGCGTCACCTCTTGCCAGGCTGAATGCGCCACCGCCTCCACCGTCCATCCCATCTCGGTGATGTAGACCGGTTTGTGACCATCGCCGTTGCGCTCCATGATGGCGCGCAAGGCGGCAACGCGCTGAAAGACCAGCCCATCCAGCGCGCTCACAACAGTGTTTGTTTCTTCAAAAGGCGCGGCGGGTGGACGACCGAATCCATAGGCGTGCGCAGCGAGCACATCGAAATGGGCGCCTGCGCCGTGACGGTACATTTCCTCCAGAAAGCGGCGATCGTCCATCGCTTGCGCGTCGTCGGTGTTGGTGGGCGCAAGCCCCGCGCTGATCACCTGCACCGTCGGGTCACCCGCTTTGGCTCCGCTGTGTCCAGCTCGCAGCAAGGTCACGTAGCCGGCCGGGTCAGGCGGTTGGGTGTTCCATTCCAGCGCCAGGTTCGGTTCATTCCAGAGAATGTAGCCTGCGATGCGCCCCTGATAACGGCTGGCGACATTGCGCACAAAGCGCTCGTATGCAGCGACGTCCACGGGCGGTCTGCCGACATCCACCGTCTCGACCAGCGCCCAATCCGGCGGCTGATCGAGACGCACGATCAATTTCAGGCCATAATAGGCTGCGCCCGCCACTGCTTCATCCGCCATCTGCCAGAAGAAATAGCCCTGCGTCGGCTCGATCTCGCGCCAGGGAAAGAGCAGAACGACCGCGTCCACGCCCAACTCAGCCGCGCGAGCCAAAACGTCCGCATCCGGGCGGATCATGTGGACGCCGACGCGCAGCGGCTTGCGCTCAGCCGCAACCATGCCGACCAGCAGCACGACCACTAGCGCGGCGGCAACACCCAACATCCAGGGTTGGAGCGTGTGAGTGCGCCAAAAGCGTCGGCGGTTTTGTCCGGTGTTCATCGTTCCAGCCTCATCTCAGCGCGCCACACTCCTCGCGTCGTGGCTACATATAGCCAGCGCCCATCGGCGGAAATAAGCAGGTCATAGATCGATTCATTGTTTTCCATGATATCGTCGAAGAATACTTGCTCCCAGGTGCGACCGGCGTCCTGACTGCGCCACAGCCCTTGATATTTGGTTCCGGCGTAGAGAATTTGTGGCTGCCTGCTGCTCCACGCCAGCGCCGTCACCGTGACATCCTTCAAACCGAGGCGCTCCCATGTTTCACCCCGATCCTCGCTGCGGTGGAGACCGTCGGTGGCGCCGACATAGACGCGCTGGGGATGCGCCGGATCGACAACAACGATGAAAACGCTCCGCCCTGTCAGCGCTTCAGCGCTGCGCCAGCGTTCAGCCCGATCATCGCTCAGGAACAGCCCCTGCGCTGCACCTGCATAGAGACGCTGCGGATTGCCCGGCTCCATTTCGAGCGACAGAATCTCGGCGCTGGCGGGCATGCCTTCCCACCGCGCGTTCCAGGTCGGCGCTTCGCTCAGCGCTTCATCGGTGCTGTAGACGCGCCCGAAGGCGATGCGCACGTAGAGACGGTTCGGAGCATCCGGGTCGAAGCGCAAGCCGTGAACGCCGTTCTCGCTCCAACCGACGAGTCGCCACATAGCGCCAGCGTCGAGCGAGCGATAGAGGCCGGCGTCGGTCCCTGCAAAGAGAATGGAGGGATTCTCGGGCGACGCCGTCAATGCGCGCACGCTGCGTATAGGAAGCCCATCGCTGGCGTTTTCCCAGCGATGGGTCGTTTCGCTCCAGCGATAGACGCCATCCTCTGCGCCCAAAAATAGAGCATCGCCCGCTTCGCGCAGAGTCAATCCACGGCGCTCGCCGACGCTTTCCACCAACCGCCAGGTGCGACCGCGGTCCTGGCTGGCATACAAGCCATGCTGCGTCCCGGCGAGAAGGCGCGACGCGTCCCACGGATCGACCGCCAGCGCATAGAACAAGCCGTCGCGGTCGAGCGCCGACCAACGCTGCCAGCTTGCGCCCAGGTCAACGCTGCGCAAAATCTCGCCGTTGCTCATGCCCAGGTGGAGACTCCCATCCGGCGCGCCGGCGATGGCGTCGGGCCGGCTATCAACCGGCAACATAACCGGTTGCCAGCCTCTCCCGGCGTCGGTTGAGCGAAAGAGTCCTTTGCGTGTGCGCGCCAGCAGCAGCGCCCCATCCTCATCTGCCCAGATTGCCGCCACGTGCGTCTCGCCGATCTCCTCTGCACGCCGCCAGGCAACGCTGTCATCGCTGACAAACAGACCGTAGCCATCGGTTCCGACAAAGAGACGCTCGCCGGTTGCCGCCAGGGCGAGCACGGCGCTGTCGTCGGGCGTGGGCAAGGATGAGAGCGGGCGCCAGACTTCGCCGTCGGTGCTGCGCCAGATCACCGGCGCCTCTCCCCAGCGCGCAACGCCTGCCGCATAACGCACGCCATCGGGCGATTGAGTCACTGTGAAGGCGGCGTGGTCGGCAGGCCAGCCGGTCGCCGGCTGCCATTGCCACTCACCAGCGCAGTGATCTCCGCGCCACAGACCGTGCGCGCTGGCAATCCAAAGCACGTTGGGAAGCATCCGATCAAAGTGGATGCGATGCACCGGCTCGCCTATGCCACCATCGCTGCGCCAGGTCGCGCCGCCGTCTGTGCTGAGCAACAGCCCGGCTGGGGTGTACAACCCCGCCGCCACGCGTTGGCGAACATGCGGATCAAAGGCAAGCGCAGCAACAGCGGCATGATCTCTCAGACCATCATCCATCGCCTGCCAGTGAAGCGGAGGCGCAGGCTGAGCTTCGTGCAGCGCCGTACGCCCGGTGCACGCCGTCGCCAGGATTGCTGCCAGCACGACCCACAAAAGCTGCGCAAATATCTTCGCCATGTGACACAGCTTAACAAAGCATGGTAGCGGGGACTGTAGGGCGCGCCCCTGGTTGGATGCAAGCGGGCGCGTGCATTTCACTGATTCCGGACTGATTACGAGGTCAGGGTGAAATCAGCAGCGTCACTCTGCCTGGTCACGCGCCAGCCGCGGTGCGCAGTTGCTGCACTGCCGCTGTGATGTCGCCCGTGAACGCCGCGCTGCCGACGGCGAAGAAATCGGCGCCTGCCGCCACCGCTGGCGCAATCGTCACGGCGTTGATGCCGCCGTCCAGCCCAATCGCAAAGCCACACCCGCTCTGCGCGCGCTGGACATGCAGCCAATGCACTTTGTCGAGCACGCTGGCGTCGAAAGGCTGACCGCCAAAGCCCGGCTCGACCGCCATCACCAGCAGCAGATCGACGCGATCCAGGACTGGCAGCAGCGGCTCGACCGGGCGGTCACGGTTGACCGCCACGCCCACCGCGCAGCCGAGTTGTCGGATCGCCGCAATCGTCGCCGCCAGGTCGGGCGTCGCATCTTCCTGCACGATGATCATATTGGCTTCGGCAAAGAGCGGCAGTACGGCGTCGGGATTGCCGACTTCGAGATGTGCGTGCAGCGGCAGCGTCGTCACCCGGCGCAGGTCAGCCAACGTCTTGGGGCTGAAGGCGTAGTTGGCGACATAGTGACCGTCCATGATGTCGATGTGCAGCGAGTCGGCGCCGCCGGCTGCCGCCGCACGCACGGCAGCAGCAAGATTCGCAGTGTCGGCGGCGAGGATGGAAGGGCTGATGTGAAGCGCCGATTGCATATCTTTCCTACGCTGCGTTTCGCCCGCGCGGACCGGCTGATCGAGCCGGTAGATCGAGACATGCGCAGTGCTGTGAATGTCGAAGGGGCTGCGCTCCCAGTTGGCGTAGCGTTCGACCAGACGCAACCCGGCAATGCGCGCCATCAAGTCCATCTCGCCCGGCGTGATCAAGCGACACACGATCGGCTTCATGGAAATGCCATCTGCGGACAGGTGCACATGATTCTCTTCGAGATGTTGCGTGACCGGGTTGTAGCGCGCCACATCGAGCACGATGGTGTCCATGCCAACGTGCTCGGCATGGACGTAATCTGGCTGATTAGGTGCAATCCAGGCGTGCGGCAACGCGGTCTCGACCACAAAGCAGCCGTCGGGCGCCAGATGCCGCGCCGCATTCTCGAAGCAGCGAATCTGGTCGTCGGCAGTCAGCAGGTTGAAGATAGTGTTGAAGACCAGATACACCACCTGGTAGCGCCGACCCGTGGTGACAGTGCTCATGTCGCCCAGCGTGACGTTGATGCGGTCACCGCCAGGTTTGGCGCGCAGTCGGGCGACCATGTCGGGTGACAGTTCGATGCCATCGACCTCGACGCCGTGTTCCACCAGCGGCAGCGCAATACGCCCGGCGCCGATGGCGAACTCAAGCGCACGGCGATCGCCGGCAAGCTGCGCCAGAAACGCCGCCGCAGCCGCCTCGTCCCCGCGCAGATAGTCATCATAATGAGCGGCAACTTCAGGCCCGAAGCTTGTTGCAGGGTCAAACTGTTTCATGTGCTATCCGATCTTGACTGTGGTGTCGGTAAGTTTCCAGTGTTTCGATGAGCCTCCGGCGTCGTCTGCTGCCATCCCTCAACACGCGCTCGCAACATGGGGCTGGGAAAGGCGTTGGCTTGGGCGAGCAGATGTTGGCGACCGCGCTGGAGGATTACCTGCGCGCGCTCATCGCCAGCAGCGCCAAGCGCCTCCACACAGGCTATATACACTGCCATCGGGTCATCCACACCGCCGATGTTGTGATATCCGTTGGCGCCGTCATCGAGAATGTGCAGGATTTCCTCGACCGTGCGTAGGGCGGCTGGCAGGTCGTTGCGTCGGCGGTGCAGGTTCGCCAGCAGCGCCAGCGGCGCCAGCCGCATCGACGCACCGGGCAGATCGCGCCACAGCGTCAGCGCACGGTCGAGCGCAGCCGCCGCAGCCGCATACACGCCCTGTTCGAGCTGCATGGCGCCAAGCGCAGTCTGTGCGTGCGCCTCGGCAGCGGTTTCGCTGGCGGCGCGTGCCCGCGCGGCCACAGACTCCAACTCCGTCAGCGCAGCAGGATCGCAGTGCCCGGCAAAACGCCGCGCCGCCAGCGCAGCAGCGGCGCGGCATTCGCAGCCGATGTCCTGCACTTGACGCGCCAGCAGCAGCCCGCGGTTTAGCTCGCGTTCACAGCGCGCATCGCAAAAAAATTGTGCAAGCAGACCGACATCGGTGCGAGCGTGCGCCTCCAGGCTGGCGTTGCCGATGCGCGCCGCCAGCTCCGCCGCCTCGACGAAGCAAGCAAACGCGCCGGCATAGTCACCCTGCCAGCGCAACACGTCGCCCAGGCTGTCGAGACGAACGACCGTGAAGTAGTGGTCTTCGGCGGCGCGCGCGATTTCCAGCGCCTCGCGCTGAAGCTGTTCAGCGCGGGCGTACTCCTCGTCCTGCGCTGCAATGACGCCGAGGTTGCTAAGCAGCGCGCCAACGCCGCGGCGATAGTTCGTGCGTCGCGCAATTGCCAACGCCTGCTCGAAATAGTCGCGCGCCATGGCGCGCTCTTGCCGGTGGAGGTAATTCAGTCCCAGGCTATTGAGCGCATTGACCTCGCCAAGCTGATAGCCGATCGCACGCGCCAGATGCGCGGAGCGATGCAATGCTCGATCCGATTCGGCCAAATCGCCGCGTTCGGCGTGCGCGGCGGCGAGGATATTCAGCGTCATCGACTCGAAACGCCGTTCGCCCAGGTCTCTGGCGATCTCAAGTGCGGCGGTGGCGTAGCGTGCACAGGCGTCCCAGTCGGGCGCACGCGTTGCGATCATGGCGAGGTCGCTGAGCGTGAGTCCTTCGCGGCGCCGGTTGCCCAGGCTGCGATAGATCGCCAGCGCCTGGTGGAGCAAATCGCCGCCATCGCCCCCCAGATAGGTGCGGGCAGCCGCCTGCGCGGCCAGAATTTCGGCGATCAACGCCTCGGCTTCGGCGTGTTGCGCCAGCGGCAGCGCTGCAAGCAGATATTTTTCGGAAGCAGCTGCGTCTCCCATAGCGTTGGCGACGATGCCTAATTGAAGCAGAGCAGCGGCGGCCTGTTCGTCGTCGTTGCGTTGCTGTGCGCTTTCCAGCGCAGCACGCCCTGCTGCCATGGCGTCATCGTAGCGCGCCAGAATAATGCAAGCGCGCGCGATCTCGATTTGCAGCGCAGCGCGCGCCGGCTCGTCGGCGATGATCGCCAGCGCATCGTTGAAAAGCTGCACTGCCTCGCGGTGCAGTCCAGCCAGTTCGTGAAAGCGCGCAGCGCCCTCCAGCGCCTGCGCCAATTCCACCGTTGCGCCGTGCTTGATCGCCCACTGCCAGGCTGCGCGCAGATTCTCGACCTCGGCGTTGAGGAGCGCCACGCTGCGTTGTGGCTCCTTGCCGACCAGCAGCGCCGTCTGATCGGCGAGCAGCTTTAGAAAATAATGGGCATGGCGCAGGCGCGCCGCTGCGATCTGCAGGGCAGGATCGTGAAGTGCGAGTTGGGCTGCCTGCTCGCTTGCAAACTGGCGCAGCAATTCGTGCATCACAAAGCGCCCCGGGCGTACAACGCGCAGCAGCGACTGGCGCACCAATCCCATGATCGTCTCTACCGAGGCAAGCGTGACAGCAAGCGCGGCGTCGCGACCGAACTCGCCGCGAAAGACCGACAATTGGGCAAGCACGCGCTGCTCATCCTGAGTAAGCAGTCGCCACGAATAATCGAAGACGGCGCGTACGCTGCGTTGGCGCGCCGGCACATCCTGTTTTGTTGTCGCCAGAAAGTCGAGATTGCTATGAATCGCCGCCGCGATCTCTTCACAGGTGTAACTTTCCACCCAACTTGCCGCCAGCTCGATCGCCAGCGGCAGCCCTTCCACCGCTCGACAGATGTCGGCGATGGCGCGTGCATTTGCTTCGTCAACGGTGAACCCGGGATCGACCGACTGCGCGCGGTCAAGAAAAAGCCGGGCGCCGCCAAAGCGTTCTAGCGCAACGACTCCTACATCAGGCTCAGGCAGAGGCAACCCTTGCAACGGCATGATGTGCTCCGCCTGGAAATTGAGCCGTGCGCGGGAGGTGACGAGTAATTTGAGGCGCGGCGCCCGAGAAAGCAGCTCGTCGATTCTCGCTGCCAGCGCCAGTAGATGCTCGAAGTTGTCGAGGATGAGCAACACTTCGCGCGCGACGAGAAATGCAATCAGTTGCTGCCATGGGTCCGGTGCAGCCTGAAAACTTATCCCTAGCTCGCGACCGACGGCGGAAACCAATGCATCGAGGTTGTCGACGCCGACCAGGGGGATGAACCAGACGCCGTCGGCAAACGCGCCGCTGATGTCTTGAGCCGCGGCCAGCGCCAGCCTCGTCTTGCCTGCGCCTCCGGGGCCGACGATCGTGATCAGGCGGCGCATGGGGTCGAGCAGCCATTGGCGCAGCCGCGTCTGCTCTGTCTCGCGACCGATGAAGGTGGTGGATGGGGGCGGCAGATTATGCAGACGAGGCGCGACGCCGTGTACAGTTACTGGAAGCGTTGAGGCTGCACCAGGCAAGGCTCCAGTGCGAATCTGCGCAGCCAGCGTTTCAGTTTCGACTGAAGGAGAGGCGCCGAGCTCTTCTTCGAGCAGACGCCAACAGCTTTCGTATGCGGCGAGTGCAGCGCCGCGCTGCCCGGCTAACGCCAGCGCGCGCATAGCGCGGCGATAGGCTTCTTCGCGCAACGGGTCAAGCTCGATCTGGCGCTGTGCATAGCGATGAGCAGCGCTGTAGTCTCCATTCGCCTCGCGCCAGGCGGCGAGCGCATCCAACATCTCCATGCAACGCGCATGAAACCACTCGCGTTGCAGCAACACCCACTCTTCAAGCGGCTGGCTGTCGTCGATGAAGAGTCCGTGCAGAAACTCGCCGCGGTAGAGTTCGACGGCTTCCTCATAGCGCGCCATACAGGCAGGACAGCTTTGCAGGGCGACGTGATTGTGTCGCCGGCACGCATCGTAGAGTTGTGTAAAGACGGCGGCATCGACCCAAACGTTGGCGTCATCGAGGCGCACCACGTTCTGATCGGCGATCAGGACTGTAGCAGCGGCATCGAGCACAGCGCGCAGTTGAAAGAGCGCCTGGCGTAGATTGCGCCGCGCTGCATTTTCTGGTTGGTCGGGCCAAAGCAACCCAGCCAACGCCGCGCGCGTATGGGGGCGACCGGCTGTCAGCGCCAGATGGGCAAGCAGCGCCTCGTTTTTGACCGAGCGAAAGCCGCGAAGCGACTGACCGTTGAAGCGCACGTCGAACGCGCCGAGCATGTGCAAAGAAAGAAGCGTCATAGTGGCGCGTATTGTATACCCATTGCTTTGTAATCACCAGTTCGATCTTGGAATTTCCTTCAGCAGCGCCTTCGTTTTGCTTACGCTTTTTTCATAAAATGACGTGGTTGCCATGGTCGCAGTGACCGTTAGCGGCCTGCTAACGCGATGCTAACGGGTGTGTGGCACTCTATGTGCACGCACCAGTCAAAGATTTTTCGGTTGTATAAGGGAAGCAGCCGAAAGGAGTGGTGCACAATCGGTTTTGACAGAGGGAATGTACAATGGATTCGGTTCCACTGGAGGATGCGATGAATACTTTGCCCGCACAAATTCAGCCGCCAGCTCACTTCAGCGCCGCCTTTGCCGAACGCGCCTATCGCCGGAACTATCGTACGGTGATGGTGCGCTTCTGGCGTGAAAGCGAGGACGCTCCCTGGCGGGCGACGACGCTTGATCCGGCTGGCGGTGCACCGCAGCATCATGCCAGCGTCACTGAACTGTTCACGAATCTGTGGGATATGTTGAACGCCGTGGACAGTAAATGATGCGCGCCCGGCGCTCCGCTTGATCAGGCAGGCTTGTCGCAAGGCGGGTGCACCAACATCAATTGTGATTTCACGGTGCAACCGATTTGACAACAAAGGTTTCAAGCGATAAAGTAAGCATTACAAAATATTGTACGTTCTAAAGCGAGTAAACAACCACCGCCTGAGCTACAAGTTTGGGCGGTATTTTTTTGCCGTTGGAAACGACCAGATTTTGTACCGTTGTCTATAACATTTTTTTCAGGAAAGGGAATTTCCAACATGGCTACTCGAGAAAAAGGCACCGTTAAGTGGTTCAATGAGCAAAAGGGCTTCGGCTTCATCACACCGGATTCTGGCAAAAAGGACGTGTTCGTACACCAGACTTCGATCATGAGCGCCGGCTTTCGCACTCTTGCTGAGGGCGACAAGGTGGAGTTTTCGGTTGAGCAGGGACCCAAAGGCCCGTCAGCCGCAAATGTTCAAAAAGTCTAGGTGGATGGCGCGCTATTGCAGCTATTCATCATTTTTGACATGGATAATAGGGTCGGATATACTAGCTTTTGCTAGAATGTAAGTCCTACAGCGAGTGAAGTACAGCCGCTCTGACTTTACGTCTGGGCGGCTTATTGTTTTACCGTTGGGAATGACCACATTTCGTAGCACAGTATCAGTATCAGTAAACAGCACCAGAAAGGAAGTTTCCAACATGTCCGCTCGCGAAAAAGGCACCGTCAAGTGGTTCAACGATCAGAAGGGGTACGGCTTCATCACGCCGGATTCTGGCAAGAAGGATGTCTTTGTCCATCAGACCGCTATCATGGCCGCCGGTTTCCGCACACTCGCCGAGGGCGACAAGGTCGAGTACTCGGTTGAGCAGGGACCGAAGGGCCCAGCCGCTGCGAAGGTGCAGAAGATCTAGTCGCACGTCGAGCCTGAGGCGCACGCAGCGTCAATCGTGATGTGCGTTGCAGACCGATAGGCAATGTGACCAGAATTTAAAGAGGATTAGCCTGGCGCTGATCCTCTTTTTGTTTGCCAAGACGTGGCTCAAGCAGGTGCATAAACAGAAGGTGCGATCAAATTGGGAGTTGAGTGTGCAGGCGATGCATCGGATTTTGGTCAGATCGGATAGAATCTTATCCAGGAAAGTTTGCTGTACTTTTGAGTTGCGGCTTTTAACAGCCTGCCAGTGAGACCAATGTATGCCGGTGTTTTCACAATCTCTCGAAACCGAACTCGATCTGTTGCGAAGTCGCGTTGCAGAACTGGAGATGGCCCTTGCCCAAAATGACGGATCCGTTGCGGGACTGCGACTTGCCGAGCGCGTTAAAGAGTTGTCGGCGCTCTATCGTGAATCGTATCTGGCTGATCAGGAGCGCGTTTCACCAGACGATTATTTTTTTGAGTTGGTGGCGCTGCTGCCGGGCGCCTGGCAGCACACCAACGATGCATGTGCGCGCATTCTGGTGAATGGCCGCCCTTATAACACACCCAACTATCGTGATACGCCGTGGCAACAAAACTGCTCAATTATCGTGGAAGGCAAAGAGATCGGCATCGTCACAGTTGGTTACCTCTCCCCTCATGTCAAGGCTGACGAAGGGCCTTTCCTGAGTGAGGAGCGCAGCCTGCTCAACGAGATCGGCAAGCGCATTGGGCGCTACATTGAGCGTCGACAAATGGAAACAGCGCATCGATTCCTGACCGCAATTGTCGAGTCTTCTGAGAACGCGATTGTCAGCGTCACCCTTGACGGCGTTATTCAAACCTGGAATGCCGCCGCAGAGCGCATCTACGGCTACAATCGCCGCGAAGTTGTGGGTAAGTCGCTCTCGACCATCCTGACATCCGAGCAATATGATGAAATCATCCATCTGCTGCGGCGCACGCGCGAAGGATATAACACCGAACAATACGAAACAACCCGTTTTCGCAAGGACGGTCAAGTTGTTCACGTGTCCATCAGCCTTCACCCAATTATCGACGTGCAAGGGAGAGCTGTCGGCGCGGTCGTAACAGCGCGCGATATCTCGGATCGTCGCTTCTTTGAAGCGACCATGCGCGAAAGCGACGAGCGGCTGCGCAACACTTTTGAACAGGCTGCTGTCGGGCTGGCGCATGTCAGCCTTGATGGACGCTACGTGCGCGTGAATCAGAAGCTTTGTTCGATCATCGGCTACGAACCTTCGGAGCTTCTATCGATGTCGGTGCAGCAAATCACACACCCCGACGACTTCGCCGCCGAACAAGCGTTGATGGAATCGATGCTTGCGGGTAAATGCACCACGTACAGCGTGGAGAAACGCGCATTTCGCAAGGATGGCTCGCTGGTTTGGGTGAACCGCACCGTCTCGCTGGCGCGTGATCACTCGAATCATCCCAAATATTTTATCGCCGTCATCGAGGACATTACTCAGCGCAAGCAAGCTGAACAGGCGCGGATCGAAAGCGAAGCACGCTATCGCGATCTTTTTGAGAATTCGCCGATCTCACTTTGGGAACAGGATTTTTCCGGTGTGAAGCGGGCGATCGATCAATTGCGTGCACAGGGCGTGACAGATTTTCGCAGCTATTTTGAGCAACACACCGAAGCCGTTCAAGAATGTCTTTCGCGAGTTAAACTGCTCGACTTCAACCGGGCAAGCATTGCGTTGTACGGCGCCACGACGCGCGAGGAGTTGCTCAGCTCGCTCGACAAATTCATTCCGTCGTCCGGCTATCCATTTTTTATCAACGAGCTGGTGTGGATTGCCGAAGGACGCACCGCTTTCACCTGGGAAGGCGTCAACCGCAAGCTGACAGGCGAACAGATCAACATTCGGCTCCACTGGTCGGTCGCGCCGGGGCACGAGACGACGCTCGACCGCGTGTTGGTCTCCATCGAAAAGATCGACGACGCTCCATAGCAACCTGAGAAGAATGATGTTTAGGTTTGCGCCTGCTGCGAATCAAGCGCTTTTGTTGGCCGCATCGACGCGCTGTTCCCGCCAATGCAACCAGCGCACAAGCAGCACCGCCAACAACGCCAACGCCGCCGCCATCACCCAATACAAGAGCTGATAGATGTTCGAGCCTGACGAGCCGATCGGGTCGAAGGGATGTCGAATGATTGAAGCGCCTTGAATCAGCGCCCACGTCACGATTGTCACCAACAAATTGACGGCGGCCGATAGATAGCGGTTGCCCATCCACAGGACAAGCAGCAGGCAGGCAATGCTGAACCAGAGCACGTGAACGCTGGCGCGCACGCGCGGCTCGTCCCAGGCGATCCACTCACCCCAACTCAGCCATGTTGAGACCATGCTGGTCAGCGCATAAACGATCCAGATCAATACTGCCCCTTTCTGCGCTGCCATTGCCCAAACGTAAAGCGCGCGCCTTTGCGACAACAAAAACGCCGCACTAAGCATGCCTGCCGCGGCAAAGGTCAAGAGCGCAACGCGCACCAGCGCGCCATGCAGAAAAATGACCTTAATCACATTGCCCAACGTCTGTTCAGGCGGGATCAACCAGAGCGCGCCAAACAAGGCGGCGAGACCCGCTGCGACTCCTCCATAGACGCCCCAACGCCGACGGTCCGGCTGGTCAAGGTGTGTAGATGATTGCATCTGTCCTCTATTTTCCTTGTGCACCAAAGTGCAAGATTCGGCTGCGAATTGCGTCAACCAATATATTTTACAGCATACCCCAACGGGTCGTCCGAAAAAACTTTGCGCCCAGGACGGGTGTACTTCAAGTTGGGGGCATCTGTCGCAGGTCATCGCCTCCGACGTAGCATCACGCTGAATTACATCCCCAGTTGTAGTATTTGATTGCGCCGATTTGCATCGAATCGTGATATACTTGATGAAATTTTTCCATACAACTGCACAAACTTTCACGATTTTGTTCGGGAGGCGATATGGCTCATGGCCCCTATGTACTCGGAATCGACTTTGGCACCGAAAGTGTGCGCGTCGGCATCTTTGACCTAGGCGGGCGTCCGATCACCTTTGCGTCGGAACCATACCCGCTGTATCACCCGCGACCCGGCTGGGCGGAGCAGAAACCGGATGAGTGGTGGAACGCGCTTGTCGTTGCCACGCGGCGCGCGCTGGCGCAAAGCGGCGCACCTGGCGATGCAATTGTCGGGCTTGGCGCCGACTGCACAAGCTGCACGGTTGTAATGATGGATGAAAATTTCACGCCGTTGCGCAACGCCATCATTTGGATGGATGTGCGCGCCGCTGACCAGGCCAACCGCATCGCTCAGGTTGACGATCCAGCGCGCAAGTACAATGGCTACGGCAACGTCTCCGCTGAGTGGATGCCCTGTAAGGCGTTATGGGTCAAGGAAAATGAGCCGGAGACGTGGAGAAAGGCGCGCTACATCGGCGAGTTCATCGACTGGCTGACCCACCGATTGACCGGAGAGTGGGCGGGAAGCATCAACAACACGAGCATTCGCTGGTATTACGACCGCAACACCGGCGGCTGGCCTACAACGTTCTATGAGAAAATTGGGCTGGACGACTTGCTCGAACGCTTTCCGGCTCGTATTCTCGACATGGGGCAGGCAGCGGGTCGGCTACGCGCCGACGTCGCCGCCGAGCTGGGGCTGACGCCGGACATCCCCGTGGCGAAGGGGGGCGCTGACGCGTTCGTGGCGATGATCGGGTTGAATGTGGTGGCGCCAGGCAAAGTGGCTTTCATCACTGGCTCGTCGCACCTGATGCTCGGTCAAAGCGCTACACAATTCCACGCCAGAGGCATCTTCGGCGCCTACACCGACGCCGTGATTCCGGGGCAATACACCGTTGAAGGCGGTCAGGTCTCAACCGGCTCGGTGGTCAAGTGGTTTCGCGACAACTTCTGTGGCAAAGAAGCCGCGCTGGCCGCTGAACGCGGCGTCGATACATACACGGTGCTCAACGCGCTGGCGGCGCAGATTCCAATCGGCTCTGATGGGCTGATCGTGCTGGATTACTGGCAGGGCAACCGCACGCCCTACGTCGACCCAGAGGCGCGCGGCATCATGCGCGGCTTCTCGCTCGGACACACCACCGGACACGTCTTTCGCGCCATCCTGGAAGGCGTCTGTTACGGCACGGAGCACATCCTGCGCACCTTCCGCGCCAACGGCTACACGGTGCAGGAGATGGTCGGCGCTGGCGGCGCCACGCGCAGCCGACTGTGGATGCAGATGCACGCCGACGTGAGCAACGTCCCGATTACATTGACGGAGGTCGCCGATGCGCCGTCGCTCGGCTCGGCGATCCTGGGGGCGGTCGCCGCCGGCCTCTTCCCCGACGTCGCCGCAGCCGCCAGCCAGATGGTTCGCGTGCGCGACCGCATCGAACCAGACGCCGCCGCGCACGAACAATATCGCTTCTTCGTAGATCAATACATCGCCACCTATGGGCGCGTTCAGGATTTGATCCAGGAGACGACGCGACATATCGCGAGGCAATAGCCATGCTTCATCTCAGCCCCTCCATTTTAGCCGCCGACACTGCCAACCTGGCCGTCGCCGTGTGTGCAGCCGAGGCGGGTGGCGCTGACTCGCTGCACATTGACATCATGGACGGCCACTATGTCGCCAACTACGCCTTTAGCCCGAAAACGCTGGCTGATCTGCGACGGGTGACGACGTTGCCGTTGCACGCACATCTGGAAGTCGGCAATCCCGATGCCGTGCTGTCGCTCTTTGCCGCAGCCGACATGATCATCGTGCAGGAGGACGCAACACCCAACCTGACGTCGACGATTGCGGCGATCCGGCGATTGGGCTGCGCTGTAGGCGTCGCCGTCAACCGCAATAGATCGGTGGAGCCGTTGTTGCCTGTCCTGGATCGAGTCGATCTGCTGCTGGTGATGGCGGTGGAGCCGGGCTTCGGCGGTCAGCCCTTCGACGCCAGCGTGCTCGACAAGGTGCGCTGGCTGCACGCGCAGCGAGCGTCCAGCAGGCTCGATTTTGCGATTGGGGTGGATGGCGGCGTCAACCTGTCGACCATCGCGCTCTCCGTTGCGGCGGGCGCCGATTTCTTCGCCGTTGGCAGCGCAGCATTTACAGGCGACATCACCGAATCGGTGCGCCAATTGCGCGCCGCTGCATCCGCCAATCGCCGCCTGACTTGAGGCGGCGCTGCATCGAAGTGTTTGGCGCAAGCCGCGCATCGGTGGTATCGTATCGTCGGAAGCGTGCTGTTGTCCCCTGCCAGCAAGGTGGTTTCGCAGCGAATGGTGGAAGAAGCAATCCCATCCGCTGCTGTGTGAATATGCCCGGTGGGCTTGGAAGGAAGCACTATGTCCAGGATTTTCTCACATCGATACACGCGGTTTGCTGCGTTTGCGCTGGTGATTGTCGTGTTGCTGGCAATGACGCCTGCTGCGCCGGTCGCAGCCTCGCCCCCATTTCAGGAAGGATCGGGCGGGTTTCTCGTTTTTGGAGGCACAGTAGTGGGCGCGCCGCGTTTGAATGTGCGCGATGCCCCAACCACCAACGGTCGCATCCTCGGCAAACTGGACACTGGCGCACGCGTCGCCGTCGTCGGGCGCAGCGGCGGCTGGTATCTGATCCGCTATCCGGCGGCGCCGGTGGGGTTGGCGTGGGTCAGCTCCAGCTACGTTCAGCTCGATGGACAGCCTGCGCCTGTCGCCGTCCGTCCCACGCCAACGCTGCGCTCGCCCCAGCCGGTGGCGCAGCCGGCTCAGCCTGCGCGACCGGCGCCGCCGCCCACTTCCACAACGTCGCCGCTTGCAGTGCGCGTTGAAGCGCCGACCCTGGTCGACTTCAACAACGGCGTCTTCCGCTGGCAGTGGTACGGCGATCAGGGCCAACTGAGCGGCATCGACTGGTACACGGATATTCTGTTGTTTTTCAAGGGGGAGACGCTGCCCTATCGCACATTCGTGGCAAACCCAGGCGATGTGCGGCGCGATGGCCCCTTCTTTGCGTGGAACGCCGAACCTTTCCGTGTGCAATGTGACACCGTAGCAGTCGCGCGCATAGCTGTGCGCACAAACGGTGAATTCGTCGGTTGGGTTTCCGATGCGAGCACCCCCCTCGATGTCGGCGGAGCGTGCGTCTATGTCACCGAGGCGCCGAGCGGCGGCGGCGGTGGTGGTGGCGGCGGCGGTGGTGGAGGCGGCGGTGGCGGCGGTGGAGGTGGAGGCTCCTGCCCCCTTCCAGAGGAATTGGTCGATCCTGAATTATGTGACCGGCCAGAATTTGCTGGGTGTTCTGTCTGTCGCCGTGGTCAGTAGCGATCTCCAAGTCCTTCAGTAGCGATCTTCAAATTTTTCAGTCTGCCGGGGAGCGTTAGTGCTTTCTGGTAGACTTTTTGCGTGGCTACCGGACTTGCTCGACATGTCCGATGCATACGGCGTAGAGCACCAACTGGTGATGTATGACGTTGCTACGCTCCACCCGGCGCCCAATACAAAGCTATGGAGAGTATAAACATGAAACATAATCTGATTTTCAGCTTATTTGTTATCGTTGGGTTAAGCTTGTTGGCTGCCTGCACACCTGTAACAGCGCCGGGGCCGCAGGTGAACATGCCCAACCCGGCGTCAGAGAATTGCGTGGCGCAGGGCGGTGCAGTTGACATTCGCCAGGGTGAGGGCGGCGAAGTCGGCTACTGCGTCTTCGCCGACGGCAGCGAGTGCGAGGAATGGGCGCTGATGCGCGGTGAATGCAAGCCGGGCGACCAGGCGACGACCTTTGATGACCCCTTCGTTTACTGTGCAGCAGTCGGCGCAATCGACGCGCCGGACGCGCGTTTCACAGGCGTGCAACCACCTCCCGCCGTGATCCAGGGTGTACGCCAGGCATTCGACGCCCCAGCCGATACACCCGATGACTTCTATCGGAATGGAACCTTCTGGCGCTGCGCTGACGGTCAGGTCAAGGCATGTTTCGTTGGCGCCAATATCCCCTGTGAGACAAAAGCCGACCTGAGCGAGACGCCCAACGATGGCATCGTTGCGTTTTGCAAGCAGAACCCGAACGCCGAGGTTGTGCCTGCCGCCGCAACCGGACGCGCAACTGTCTTCGCATGGAGCTGCGCCGACGGCGCGCCGGTCAAGGGTGAACAGGTGTTGCAGCCGGATGATCAGGGTTTCATTGCTGAGTTCTGGCATGTGATTGAACCGCCCACAGCGCCGTAGTCGCTGACCAGGTCGCCCGACATCGTCTCTCTGCAGTCCGCGCCGGTGAATGCTGACCTGAATGGGCAACCATTTGTCGGCTCGCGACGTTAGGTGAACGCCGCTACTGTTTCTCTCTGTGACGAGGTGAATCCGATGACAGATTTCTGGTTTTTGCTCCACGGCGCCCCGGTGACGATGTCCACTCGGCTTGCCGTGGTGGCAGCGTTGATCCTGACAGCGTTCACGCCTGCGATCCAGCCACTTCACGCTCAAGACGCCGCGGTCACTAAACTAGATGAGGCTGACTTCAGAACAATAGAGGCGGATGAGGAGCCGGCGCCAGAGCCGCTCACGCTCGACGCTGACGGCGTGGCGCAGGTGGAAGGCGTGCTCGATGTGCAGGGCATGGCAAGCTATGTGCTGACAATCGAGGCAGGTGCATCGGTGCAGGCCGCAATCCTGCCTGGCGACGCCGGCTTCGTGTTGACCGTCGTCGGCGCCGACGGCAACCCCCTCCAAACCGACCACGTCGGCGCCAGCAGTTTTGACCAGATCGTCCCGGTGAGCCAGGTATACACCTTCAAGGCGATCAACATTGGCGAGGAAAGGCAGGCCTATCGGTTTGGCGTTGTGGTGACGCCTGGTGTTGGCGAGGTCGTCGCCGTCAACACTGCCGATGATGACCTGGCGCTCGGCGAGCAGCTCGTAAGGCAGTTCCTCGACGCGCTCCGCGACGGCGACGCCGATGCGATGAAGGCGCTGCTCTCTCCAGCGTTCCAGATTATGAACGCCGTCGGCGAACGTTTCAGCGCCAGCGACTATGGCGACAACCTGGCTGTCTTTGCAGCGTATGAAGTGGACAATTTGAAAGTGACGCGCAGCGGCGACATCCTGGTTGCCACCTATGCGCTGCGCACCAGCCTGACGAAAAACATCAGTAAGTTCGCTCCGCCTGCACCGCACTTGAGTGTCTTCCAGCAGAGCGATGGGGCCTGGAAGGTGGTCGCACACGCCAACTTTGCGGCGCCGGTGACCGCTGCAGATCTGCTCACTGCCCCTGAATCGCAGATCGCAGCGCCATCGACCCTGAGATCGGCCCCTTCTCGCCGCGAAGCGAGGTGGGCGCAGAGATTTTTACGGTGAAAGTGTGGATTAGGACGGATGAAATGAGCATTCCCTGGAAGCCCGGCGTCTCCAGAAGGCGTTGAATACGGAGAATAAGAATGAACCACCCCTCGAATACGATGCATAAGGGCTGGACGCGGCGACAGGTGATCATCACCGGCAGTGCGGTGACTGCCAGCCTGCTTGCAGGCTGCCAGCCCGCAACGCCGGAGCCAGGCTCGCCAGTCACCGCCGCAACCGCTGTCACGACAACGACAGCGCCGCCAACGCCCACCTTGCTGGTGGAGGAGGCGCCGATCGAAGACACAATCGAACTGCGGCGCAAACTGGCGCAAATGGTGCTGGTTGGTTTTCGCGGGCTGTCGCTGGACGATGCCAACCCGATCGCGGCCGATGTCCGCAACCGCAACATCGGCGGTGTGGTGCTGTTCAGCTACGACGTGGCGCTGCAACAGTGGAACCGCAACATCGAATCGCCAGTGCAGGCAGCCGCGCTGAACGCCAGCCTGCAAGACCTGGCTGCGACTCCGCTGATCATTGCCGTCGATCAGGAAGGCGGGCGCGTGGCGCGACTGGACGAACGCTTTGGCTTCCCGCCGACGCTCTCGGCGCAAGAGCTTGGCGAGCGCAACGATCCTGCTTTCACTTATGAAGCCGCGGCGCAAATGGCGCGTACGCTCAAAGCGGCCGGCGTCAACCACAACTTTGCCCCGGTCGTGGATCTGAATACGAACCCCGACAATCCCATCATCGGCGCAATCGGTCGCAGCTTTTCCGCCGATCCATCCGTCGTGATCGAGCAGGCGGCGGCGTTTATCCGCGCGCATCAGGATTATGGCGTCACGACGACGCTCAAACATTTTCCCGGCCATGGCAGCAGCCGCGACGACTCGCATCTCGGCTTCGTGGAGGTAACGGCCGTCTGGCAGCCGGTGGAATTGGAGCCTTATCGCCAACTGATTGCGCAAAATCTGGTGGACGCCGTGATGACGGCGCATGTTTTCAACGCTCAGCTTGACCCCAACGCCGTCGCCACGCTTTCACGACCGATCATCACCGGCATTCTGCGCGAGGAGCTGGGTTTCGATGGCGTGGTTTTTTCTGATGACATGCAGATGGGCGCCATCGCCGACAACTATGGTTTCGAGGATGCGGTGGTGCGCGCTATTGACGCAGGTGTGGATGTGATCGCTATCGCCAACAACCTGACTTTTGATCCGGGGATTGCGACCCGAATCATCGATCTTCTGGCTGCAGCTGTGGCTGATGGTCGGTTGAGCGAGGCGCGTATCGATGCATCTTACCGGCGCATCATGGCGCTCAAGGCAAAATGGATGTAAAGATAGGTTTACTTCAACGAGCCGCGTAAGCCGATGTCCGGTTACTTCCGTTGGCCGTCAAGCCACAGCAGGACAACCAACGCGATCTCAACCGCTTTGTCGAAAAAGGCGAGCGGCGTGCGCGCTGCGGTTGGAATCAGCAACCAGGCAAAAATCGTGATGGCGGTGTAGGCGATCAGCGCCCAACGAATCAGTGAACGATACCGCGCAAGCGGTGCAATTGGCGCCAGCAACAGGAACAACAAGGACAGATAGCCTGCACCGTTGAGCACAAAGATGACGCCGCCGGAATCGAGAAAACCAATGCCCAACCAGATATGAATCAACGCAGTGATGAGGGTGAGAACAACAATTCCCCACTGGATTGAAGTCAAGCCGAAGCGGTTTGGCGCATCCATTTTGTCTCCTCCTTTTGTCATTTAGAAAACATCGCGCAACCTACTTTACACCACACTTCAATGCAACGCAATCGGCACAACAATCGACAAAATCGGGCAACTTCACGTTTAGAACAACCGCTTGAATTGCATCGCGACCGTTCTGGGAATCAGACCGTTGATGGTTTCATGATTGCTGGCGTCGTGCGTAAACTATGGTGATAATCTGGCGCACAATTCGATGGTGCGGTGTAGCTACGATTCGACGCAACGGCAACGATGCGCTGGAAGAAGGAATCTGTCGATGCAGCAACAATTGGAACAAACGCTGCCTGTTTCAACATCAGACGGAGCGTTGCAAAGCGGCGCTGAGTTGTGGCGCGGTAGTTGGGTGATCTTCACCAAGCATATGCACAAGTTCGTGCGCAACGGTCAGGAGGTGGGCGGCACATTGGCCGCGCCGCTGCTGTTGGCGACGACTTTTGGCCTGGGCATGGAAAAGCTGGTGGCGGCCGAAACCATCGATGGTTTGAGCTATCTATCTTTCATCACCGCCGGCATTATCGCCTTCACTGCGCTGAGCGGCGCCATTAACGCCGGCATGACCATCCTGGAAGAGAAGATCAGAGGGGTGATGAAGGAGTACATGGTGGCGCCGATCCCGCGCGTGAGCATTTTGCTGGCGGCTGCTGGCAGCGGGTTGGTGAAAACGGTGGTGCAGTCGATGCTGATCGTCGTGGCGGCGATGCTGTTTGGCGCACGCCTGCAAACCTCAGCGATGGGTGCGCTGGCGGCGTTGTCGGTGCTGGTTGCGTTCGTCGTGACGTGCGTAGGCTTTGCCAATGCGATGGCGCTGCGCAGCAAATCGATCGGCGGCTATCATACGATACTTTTCTTGCTCAATCTGCCGCTGCTTTTTCTCAGCTCGGCGCTTTACCCGCTCGATACAATGCCTGGATGGATGCGCGTCATTGCGCTGCTCAACCCGACGACCTACGCTGTCGAAGGGATGCGCGCTGCACTCTTTGGCAGCGACGCTCTCAATCTGGCGCTTTGTCTTGCCGTGTTGAGCGGCTGCGCAGCGCTGTGCACGTGGTTTAGCGTCCGGACATTTCAACGCGTTGTACAGTAGGTTATCGCTTCCGGCGGGACATGCGTCACGTTCCACCGCAGACGATGACCTACGCAAAAAGGCGAGAACGTGACATGGAAGAGACGATCAAGCTTGAACAGTTCCTCAAGCTGGCGCAGGTGACGGCGACCGGCGGCCAGGCGAAGGTGCTCATCCAGAGCGGCCAGGTGCGCGTCAATGGGCTGGTCGAAACGCGGCGCGGACGCAAGCTACGCTCTGGCGACCGAGTCGAGGTCGGTGGAGAGGTGTTGATCGTAATGAGCGACGAGGAAGAGATGTAGCGTGTTGCGTCTCAGGCAATCTCGCTACGCACCACGCAACACCTTACACGTTCTTTAGTCGGCGATTGCAGGTGATTCGAGGCTGGCAGTGGTTTCGACCGGCGAGGCAGGCTCAACACGGGCTGGCAGTTTGCCGTCAGCGGCAAGCACCGGCTGCAGGGCGGCGATGGCGCACTCCACCATGCCGTCCTCTGGCTCGCGCGTGGTCATCTTCTGCAACCACAGCCCCGGTGCAATCAACATGCGCATCAAGCGGTTTCTCTCGTGCGCGGCGCTGAAGCGTATGATCTCATAGGCGATGCCGGCCACCACCGGCACCAACGCCAGCCGCGAGACAAAGCGCAACACCATCGCCAGCCATCCCGGTTCGACATCGGAAAAGGTCAGCGGGGCAAAAAGCAGGATGCTGATCACCAACACGTAGAGCAGAAAACTGGTGCCGCAGCGCGTGTGCTGGACGCTGAACTTCTGCACTTCAGCTACGGTCAGCGGCGCGCCCGCTTCATAAGCGTTGATCGTCTTGTGCTCAGCGCCGTGATAGCCAAAGACGCGTTTGATGTCGTTGAACTGCCCGATCACCCACAAATAGGCGACGAAAAGGATCAGCCGGATTACACCCTCGAATACGGCGTCGATGAAGGGGTCGTCGTTGACGAAAGTCGCCAGCAGGCGCGCGGCAAAGGTCGGCAGCATAAAAAAGAGCGCCACGGCAAACGACAGGCTGACGGCGATGGTCGTCCACGCGACCGGGCCTGTGAACTCGACCGGCTTGCCATCCTCTTCGCCGGCGGCAACCTCACCGCTCCAAAAGAGCGCGCGAATGCCCAGACCGAGCGCATCCCATAACATCCCTAACCCACGCACAAAGGGCCACTGTCCCCATGCGCTGGTGTAGATTTTCGCCGTCAACGGCTCCTCATGCAGCACAATGCGCCCCTGCGGGTTGCGCACTGCCACAGCCATGCTTTTGCGCCCCCGCATCATAACCCCTTCGATGACGGCCTGTCCGCCGTAGTATTGTTTCGCCATAGGTCGGGATTGTATCACGGATTGTTTGCGTGGCCGCAAGTGTTGGCGACGTTTTGCACCCTTTTCGTGGAATTTGGTGGGAACATTGGTTGCAATGCAGTCGTCACGGTTGGTGACAGCAACTTTTCGCTGGAGACATGAAGTATCAGGAAAGGATAGTTGAACATGAACACCAATCGAATCCAACGCATTCTTGCCGTGACATTGGCGGCGGTGATGCTGTTATCCGGCGCTTTCATCGGCGGAAACTGGCTGCGCACACCGGTGGCGCTTGCTCAAGAGGTTGCGCCAACTGCAGCGCGCACGATCACCGTCGTCGGCGAGGGCGTCGTCAATATCGAGCCGAATGTGGCGCGCACGAATATCGGCGTCGAAGTCGTGCGCCCCACGGTCGAAGAGGCAGCCGCCGAGAACAGCCGCATTGTCGACGCGCTGTTGGCGACGCTGATCGATCTTGGAATCGACGAAAAAGACATTCAGACAAGCAGCTTCAACGTCTACGCTGAGCGCTACGGCATGGGCGGCCCGGTTAGCGAGGAGGAGGTTCAATATCGCGTCGGCAATACGGTGACGGTGATCATCCGTGATCTCGATCAGGTCGGCGAAGTGCTCGACGCCTCGATCAAAGCCGGCGCCAACAACATCTACGGTGTAGAGTTCCTACTCGATGACGCAACAGCGGCTCGCTCCGAAGCGCGCAAGCTGGCGGTCGAGGCTGCCAACGCCAATGCAGCAGAGCTGGCGGCGCTGACCGGCGTGCAGGTGGGTCGCATCCTCAGCATCAGCGAAGTGATCGGCGGCGCAGGCGGCTTTTACAACAACTCGATCAGCAGCTTCCAGCTTGGTCTGGGCGGCGCCGACCGCACACCGATCCAGTTGGGGCAACTGCGGCTGACCATGCAACTGCAGATCACCTACGAGCTGGTGGACTGAACCGCAAGAGTTGGGTTTGGAATGGGTCTACTGTACATCTGGGGTGGCGTGATTCTGTAAACGTGAATTTCGCCAGTTCGGAATCCTGCGATCCACATCACAAGACAAAGAGCACGCAGCCTGACGCCACGGGCTGCGTGCTCTTTGCATTTTTCGGCGGCGCTCATACAATCTGATGGAGAGGCTGATGGGCGAGGGCTTGCGCAGGAAAACCACAGCGGCGGTGCAGTGTCGTCCTTCCCAACTCGCCTCTCTAATCACTCAGAAAGCAAGCGACTGTGAACCACCTGGATCGACAACTTGAACAGATATTGCGCACACCCAACGCCGACTTGTCTGGGCTGGCTGTGACTGTCTATCGGGCGGGTGCAATTCGCTATGAAGGTTACTTCGGTCATCGCTTCATCGACCCCGACGACGCCAGGCGTTCGTTGCCGGTGACGCCCGCGACGAAATTTCGCATCGCATCGATCTCGAAAACGGTGACTGCGCTGGCGGTGATGCAGCTTGTCGAGCGCGGGTTGCTCGATCTCGACGCCGACGTGAGCGACGCGCTCGGCTGGCGGCTGCGCAACCCGCATTGGCCCAGCGCACCGATCACGGCGCGCATGTTGCTGACGCACACCTCGTCGCTGCGCGATGGCGAGACCTACACCTTCCCGCCCACCACTGCGCTGCGCGACGTCTTTCAGCCCGGCAGTCCTTTCCATGAGGACGGCGCACACTTCGCCGGTCGGTCGATACACGCCGACCATGCGCCGGGAAGATTCTTTTCCTACTGCAATCTCGGTTTCGGAGTGCTCGGCGCATTGATCGAATGCATCACCGGCGAACGCTTTGACTGTTACGTTGACCGGCATCTGCTGGCGCCGTTAGGGGTGGATGCATCATTCAACGTGCGCAACCTTTCCAACGACGGTCTGCGCAACCTGGCTGTGCTCTATCGTCGCCAGCGCAACGGTGATTGGGACCCGTCGGCGCCGTGGTGTGCACAAATGGACGACGTGCGCGGCGTGCGTCCGCCCGCTCCCGACGACCTGGACGCGTACCTGCCCGGCGCCAACGGCACGATCTTCTCGCCGCAGGGTGGGTTGCGCATCTCACCGCGCGAGCTGATCGAGGTGATGAAGATTTTTACGCACGGCGGACTTGGGAAGCATCAACGTCTCTTGCAGCCAGGGACGGTGGCGCAGATGCTGACGGAGCAGTGGCGCTTTGACCCTGCGCTTGGCAACGGCGATCCCTATGGCGGATTGATGCGCGCGTTTGGCTTGGGCGTTCATCACCTAACCAACGCTCCCGCCGACGCTTATGGGGCGTCGGACCGGCTGCTTGCTGACGCCAGCCTACAGCTTTGGGGGCACATGGGCGACGCCTACGGGCTGCTCAGCGCCATGTGGTTTGATCCTGAAAAAGATGCTGGCTTTGTCTATGTCATTGCTGGCGTCGGACGCAACCCCGAAACTTATAAAGGTGCGTACTCCGCCTTCTATCGATGGGAGGAAGCAATTCAGTGCGCCATTTTGGAGACGTTTCCGATATGAGGAGCACTGCGCACCCCCAGACACAAAGTAGACCCGAAGTGGATAGTCAGTTTGACGCAATGGCAGCTGTGCAGTAGGATCATCGTCAGATCACAAGTTCACCGTTGAACAAGTTTCCCTACAGCCAGATGATGCAGCGCCTGGCCCGCCCGAGCGCCGCCAGGTCGTTATACAATATGGAGATGTTGTTGTGACCGAAACGATTGTCCAGGACAAGATCGACTTGTGCCCGCCTGCATTGCAGGCGATCATCGAGGAGTTCCGCGAGGCGCCGCCGCGCGACCGTATGGAATATCTGATCGAGTACGCCATGAGCCTGCCTCCGCTGCCCGAACGCTACGCCGCCGCGCGCGACCAGCTGGAGCAGGTGCACGAGTGCCAGACGCCTGTCTTTCTCGCCACCGAAATCAACGATGGCGCCGTCCACTTTTTTCTCGACATCCCACCTGAATCGCCGACCGTGCGCGGCTATGCGTCGATCCTGGCTGAAGGGTTGGATGGCGCAACGCCCGAAGCGATCCTGGCAACGCCTGATGATGTCTACATGTTGTTGGGGTTGCACGAAGTCATCACCCCGCAGCGCGTGCGCGGACTGCACGCACTCCTGGCCTACATGAAGAAGCAGGTGAGGAGCCGCCAGTGAGCGAGAAACCATCATTTGTGCGCTGTCCCTACTGTCGGCGCAAACTCGATAAGACGCCCAAGCGCAAGACCGCGTGCCCATATTGTGACAAACCGATCTACGTGCGCGGCGGCAAATTGCTGCGTGAAGATGCGCTCGAAGCTGCCGCCGCCAAGCCTGCCAAAAAGCCGACCGCCAAGAAACCTGCTTCCGGTTCGGCAAAGAAGCCCGCCAAATCCAAACCCAAGCCGAAGCCGCAGGGGCAGCTTGGCGCCGACCTCAAGAAGAAGCGCGAGAAGTATAGTCAGAAAGACTTGCTGGCCGGTTTACAGCTTCTGATCCCGATTGTCGGCGCGCTGTTCGCCAGCGGTGGACTGGGCTCGTTGCTTGGCAGTCTGTTCGGCGGGGGCGGCGCCAACGCCACGCGCAGCGAAGCCGGCGTTGCCAGCGCGCTGCAATCCGTCGACATTGACGAGCTGCTCACAGCGGCAGCCAATGCCTACGACTCGTTCGACGACGAACAAAAGTTCCAGATGCGCGCCGTGGTGACGTGGGTGCAGAACGGGTTTCAACTGCCGGAGGAAGCTGGGGCATAGCCTCATCAGTTCGCCTGATAAGCTCGTCGCGTTGGTTTTGTATAACGGTTGCGACAGAGCGAGCTTTTGCAGCGCTTTGCGCCACCGCTCCCATTCGTTTCACAACAGTTTGCAGAAAGCCAATCCACTGCGTAGAATTAACGACACCCTACACATCGTTGGTGACAATCTTCAATTTGCTCAGACTATGGAGGATACCTGTGAACCGGAGACTCGTTTTCTCTCACTCGCGCCAATCTGTCTATCTGGCGTTGGCGTTGCTGATTGCGCTGGTTGTGCAAGCCTGCGCGCCTGCACCAGCCGCCCCCACAGACAGCGGCGCACCGCAGGTCGCTGCGCCTGCCGGTCCTGTCGTAAACGCACTCGGCAAGGAATTGCCTGCCGACGCCGCCCCGCTTGATCAACAAGTGTTGGTCTACCCATATAGCGGCTGGCGCACCTTCACAACTATTGATTTCTTTCAGGCTGTCTACGAGCGCGCGGATGCCTTGAGCGACCTGCTCTCCGATTCATTGGTGCGCCTCGACAAGAATTTCAAGCCGAATCCAGGCGCCGCCACCGAATGGTCGCTCGATGAGAGTGGTCTGGTCTGGACATTCAAACTCGACCCAAACTTGATGTGGAATGATGGGACGCCGGTCACAGCGGATGACTATGTCGCCACCTTCCGCTACGGCGCCGACCCGACGCATGCCTGGGACTTCTCGTGGTATTACCAGGGAGTGATCAAGAACTGGACGCAGGCTGTCAACGGCGCAGTTCCAGTCGAGGAGATCGGTGTGCGCGCAGTCGACGCCCACACGCTGGAATTCACGACGGAAAGCCCGGCGCCTTTCCTGCCCGCCATGTTGGTCTATTCCAACGCCATGCAGAAGCGGGCGCTGGAAGAGCACGGCGGCCTCTACAACTCCGATCCAGCCACCTCTGTCTCGGCAGGACCGTACAAGCTGGTGGAGTGGACGAAAGATCAGCGTCTTGTCTACGAGATCAACCCAGACTACAAAGGCACCAACATCCCCTACATTCAGCGGCTCGTCGTCGTCAATATCGGTCAGCCGTCGCAGTTGCTGCCTGCCTATGAAGCGAACGAGATCGACTTTGTCTGGGGAAGCGGCACACTGTCGCCCGCCGACCTGGAGATCATCGAAGCGGACCCGGATCTGAACGCGCAATACCATCCGCACTACGGTGATTTCCGCACCTACTATTTCTTCTTCGATGATACAAAGCCACCGTTCGACGACTTGCGTGTGCGCCAGGCATTTGCGCACGTCCTCGACCGTGACGCAATTGTCGCCAATATCTTGAAACGGCAGGGCATCCCGGCGTATTCCTTCCTGGCGCCTGGTTTTCCGGCCTCCAATTCCGCCGCCTTTGCTGATACATATCCCCTCGACATTGAGAAGGCTCGACAGCTTCTGGCCGACGCCGGCTACCCGAACGGCGAGGGTTTTCCCAGGCTGACGCTTAAGCTGCGTGCAGAGGGGCCGGCCCCCACCGCAGTGGCGCAGGCTTACGCTTCCGCACTCAAGGATGCATTGGGGATCGATGTCGAAGTCACCAATATGGACTTCCGCTCATACATGGAGGAACTCAACGCCAAACCGACCGGCATTCAGTTCTCTCTGATCTCCTATGGCATGGACTATCTCGATCCCAGCAATATGCTTGGCGTCTTTGTAAGCGGCGGTCGCCACACATGGGCGAACGCTGACTATGACGCCCTGGTCAGAGAAGCAGGCGGCTTCACCGGCGACCCGGCTGAGCGCACCAAGATGTTCCAGGATGCCGAGAGAATTCTGGTCGAGGACGTGGGCGGCGTCTTCGTCTATCACCAGACGCCCGGCGACCTGATCAAGCCCTACATCAAAGGGCCGGCGCTTGAACCCGACGACAACGGGGTCTCTGCGTGGCATTGGCCCGGCTTCTCCAGCTTCAGTGACCTGCTGTCGGGCGTGTACATCACGAACGAAGTGAGCAACTATCGACAGGCGCCTGACTAAACAGCTATTTCACGATCTCCGATCTCCAATCTCAGCAAATTGAGATTGGAGATCGGAGATTTGGAGTTCATCTTCATGGCTCGATACCTGCTTGGTCGCTTGGGCGGCATCCTGGTTGTCTTTTTCATTGTCAGTGTGGTTGTCTTCCTGCTCATGCACGCCATCCCCGGCGGCCCCTACAATGAAGACAAGGTGCCGTTATCAGCCGAAGCCAAAGCCAACTACATGCGCAAATATGGGCTTGACCGCCCCCTGGTTGAACAGTATCTGCTCTATATGGGCAACGCGCTGCGCGGCGACTTCGGCGTGCCCTTTCAAAGCCCGACTGAGACCGTCACCGGCTTGATCGCGCGCACATGGCCTGTGAGCGCATCACTGGGATTGGCGGCGCTGCTGGTTGCGCTGCCGCTTGGTCTGTTGCTCGGTATGGTGGCCGCCTCGCGCCAAAACACCTGGATCGACTACACCGCATCGACCATATCGACGTTGGGGCTGACTGTGCCTAATTTTGTGGTGGCCGTATGGCTTGTGCTCCTCTTTGCTGTGCAGTTCAAGTGGCTGCCGACCGGTGGCTGGGGGCAGTGGCATCATTACATCATGCCGGTCGCTGCGCTTGCGCTTGCACCGATGGCGCTCACGGCTCGCTACACGCGCACGAGCATCCTCGAAGTCTCGCGTTCGGACTATATCCGCACGGCGCGATCCAAGGGGCTTTCTGACCGTCAGATCATGTTGCGCCATACATTGCGCAACGCCATGATTCCACTGTTGACGATTCTGGCGCCCCAGATTCCCAACCTGATCACCGGGACGATCTTCATCGAGAGCATCTTCCGCGTGCCGGGATTGGGCAAATTCTTTGTCACCAGCATCTTGGGACGCGATTATCCGATGATCATGGCGCTGCTGCTGCTGGTTGCGGTCGTCTGGTCGTTGGTTTACCTGATAACCGATATTCTTTATGTAGTGGTCGACCCGCGCGTGCGGCTGGGAAAGAGCAAGACATGAGCAGTTCGACGGCAGCGGCGATGGGCGTCGCACAGATGCAGGGGTTGCCAAAGCAGCGCACATTGCTGGGCGATGCTGCACGCCGTTTTGCACGCAACAAGCTGGCGCTTTTTGGCTTGTTTCTTGTCTCTGCACTGGTGTTGACCGCGCTGCTGGCTGACTTTATCGCGCCGTATCCTTACGACGCCGCCAATCCGACAAGAGCGCTTCAATTTCCCAGCAGCGAGCACTGGATGGGCACCGACGAGGTCGGGCGCGATGTTTATTCGCGCATCGTTTATGGGACGCGCATCTCGCTTGCCGTCGGCCTGGGGGTGATGGCGATTGCGCTCGTTATCGGCATCCCACTTGGCTTACTGGCAGGGCTGGCTGGCGGCCCGATCGATTACATCATCATGCGTCTGGTGGAGGTCTTCACAGCGGTGCCTGCGTTGATGCTGGCGCTGCTGCTCATCTCCGTCTTTGGCGGTGGCCTCTTCAATGTGATCCTGGCGCTCGGCATTGTGGCCTGGCTCGACACATGCCGGCTGTTGCGGGCGCAGTTGCTGTCGCTGCGCGAACGTGATTTCGTGCTCGCTGCACGCACGTTGGGCGCTTCCGGGACGCGCATCGCCCTCCATCACCTGCTGCCTAATGCCATCGCCCCCTTAATCGTCGCGGTCACTATTGGCATCCCGGTGGCAATCTTTGCCGAAGCGGGTCTATCCTTTCTGGGTTTGGGCGTCAACGATCCCATTCCCAGTTGGGGCAAGATGGTCGGCAATGCGCTCTCTTACATGCGCGTCTACTGGCATCTTGGCGTCTTTCCAACCCTGGCAATCGCCATCACCATGCTCGGCTTCACCTTTCTGGGCGATGGGCTGCGCGACGCCTTCGACACATCCATGAATCGATAACCATGCCGCTCACCCTACGCCTACTCAACGGCGACTATATGCGCCGATACGATGTCGAGAATATCTTGCGCCACCTCTACGCCATGCAGTGCGTCGAGATCGTGGGCATGAGCAACATCGGCAAGTCCGCGCTGCTGCGCTTGCTGGCGCAGCCCGACGTATGGGTGAAAGAACTGGGCGAGGCCGGACAGGAGTTTCTGCCGGTCTACATCGATTGCAACCGCATTCTCGACATGACCGAACAGGGCTTTAGCGAGCTGGTTCTGCGTTGCTTGCAGGAGGCAAGCCAGGCGCTGGCTGCGCTGCCGGAGTTGGTCAACGCCTACGACATGCTGGTGGCGCCGGCAAGCGATTTTCAGGTGCCGCTCAGTTTCAGCCGCGGCCTCACGGCCGCCATCGAATCAACCACACGCAAACTGGTGCTGCTCTTTGACGAGTTCGACGATCCCTTCACACACATCGATGCACGCGTCTTTCTCAATCTGCGCGCCGTGCAGGATCGATACAGCAGGCAGATCGTTTATGTCACTGCCAGCGGTCGGCCGTTGCCCGCGCTCAATCTGGATCGTCGGCACGGCGAATTTGCCGAATTGTTTGGTCATCGCATCTGGTATCTGGCGCCGCTGACCCGCTCTGACACCGAGCAGCAGATTCGTCGCTATATGACCGCCTATGAAGCCGACTTTACAAACGCTGACATCGACTTCATCTACCAATGGAGCGGCGGGCATCCGCGCATGGCGGAGGGCGTCTGCCGTGTGCTGCATCAGGCGCTGGAAGACGCCGACCCGCCGCCAACCGACCCGATGGAGCGCTGGCGTTTTCATCGGCGGACGGCCGCGTTGCTGCTTGTCGACGAATATTTAACGCGCGAGTGCAGCAAAATCTGGAACGAGTGCACACCCGCCGAGCAGACAGAGCTGGGCGCGCTTGCACTCGCCGACCACAAGCCAGATCAAGATGTGATCGATGAGTTGTTGCGTCGCCATCTGCTCAATCGTGTGGAAGGACGGCTGCAGATTTTTTGTCGCCTGCTTGCAGAATATGTCCAGCGTCAAACTGCCCAGGTTGCGCCGGAATCCTCCTCGCTTTGGGTTGATACAGCCAGCGGGCAGGTGCTCGTCAACGGAGCGCCGGTCGAGACATTGACCGCGCTGGAATACAAGCTGATTCAGCTGCTCTTCCAGAATCGCGACAAAATTATCGACAAGTACGCCATCGTCACTCAGGTGTGGGGCGAAAGCTACATCGACGAGGTCGATGACGCCCGCATTGAAAAGCTGATCAGCCGTTTGCGTCAGAAGATCGAGCCGGACCCTGCCTCGCCGCGCTTTCTCACCACGATTCGTGGGCGCGGCTATCGGCTAACTGTCGAATAATTTAGTCGTCAGATTTCGGGGCGCAATCGTGCACCGAATCACAAATTGAATTTGTCCACTTCTCTACATTCCCGCTATACTATTCTCGATTTTTTTGACAATCCTTCCTAAAATTTTTGCACAAGGATGGGGCGACAGCGATGGCCGAAGCAACTGAAATCAGCACCGTCGGGACAGAGCAAATGGCGCCGGCACGGCGTGCAATTGTATTTGGCGGCGAGACCCGCAACATGGTGATGGGGATCACCATGCTCGGTGGGGGCGTCGCCGCGTTTATTGCTGGCTTGACCGACACCTTTTTTGCCGAAGCGACGGCGTGGACCTTCATTGCCTGGGGAGCGCTGTTTTTGTATGGCGACCTGTTGCTGGCGACGCGGCGTTTTATCGTCACCGATGAAGGGCTGGAAATCAGTATCCCCTTCCGCTTTTGGAACCGCCATAAAGCCTGGGAGTGGAAGAACATCTATCGTATGGATGTTATAATCGACCGCCGCAACACCCATCCCAAGGATTGCCAGATTCAGGTCTATCATCAGTATCCCGGCGAGATTGCTATCGACCGTGAAGATCGCGATTTCGATTCTGAACTGGCGGCGTTGATCATTGAGCGCGCCGGATTGAAACCAGATAGCGATGCTGTCGGCGTTGACCTCAGCAACTTGCCCTTTGGCAAGTCAACTGTGCTGACCTGGAAGCGCTGATCGACAACGATCACCACGAAAAAAGATGGGTTTCTCAATGGTGAGAAACCCATCTTTTTTCGTGATACGATGCACTTCTTCCACCCTCCTTGCCAGAGTCTGTGACGTCTTCGTCCCAAAGCCCGGTATATCAACGCATTAAACCGAATGAATATTCAGTAAATGCGAGTTTCCCCACAGAAAAGAATCGCTGACATTATATAACTGAATATAAATTCGGTAATTGATTCCGGGACACACATACGATGACGCGTCCAGATGTGAGCGAAGAACGCAAACGACAGATTTTGCACGCTGCTGCGCAAGTCTTTGATCGCCGGGGCATTGAGGCGGCGCGCATGGAGGAGATTGCCCAGGAAGCGAACTTGAGCGTTGGCGGCGTCTATTGGTATTTCAAGAGTAAGGATGCGATTATCCATGCGTTGCTCGACAAGATGTTCAACGCCGACCTGGACGGACTCCATGCCTTACTCGTCGCAGAAGGCTCTGTGCGTGACCGGCTGATCACTTATGCACGTGAAGAACTTGCGACGGCAAGGTCGCCACTGCGCAGCGAATTATATAACCTGGCGACGCGCAGTGACAGCGCCTGCGCACAGGTGTTGGAGTATCTGAACGAATTGAAGCGTCTACTGGCGGCATTGATCCAGCAGGGGATTGACCGCAACGAGCTGCGACCGCTAGACCCGGTCACGGCTGCACAAACCTTGATGGCAGCATATGAAGGATTTGCAGAGCTGGCGATGCTTGGCTTTACGCTGTCTGACCCAGAACGTGACTTGCTGGCGATGCTCGACCTGATCCTGGATGGGATGAGCCAACCGCCGAAGCCAGCCACGACCACAACCGTCAGCACGCCCGTATTCAGCAGCGACGAGTGGCAAGCTGCGACACAACCATAGCGCTCTCCGAGAGATTTCTATGACGATCAACCCTTCACCTTTAACACCACCTGCAACGCACGACGAGACCAGGTGGCTAAACTGGAAGCCGCGCTTCTTCACGATCTGGACGGGGCAGGCGCTCTCCATGATCGGCAGCGCACTGACGCAGTTTGTGCTGATCTGGTGGATCACGCAGACGACAGGGTCACCCAGTGCGCTGGCGGTGGCCGGCATCGTGGCGCTGTTGCCGACGGCGATCTTTGGGCCGCTGGGCGGTGCGCTTGCCGACCGCTGGAGCCGCCGTCTGGTCATGATTGTGGCGGATGCGATCACCGCCTTGAGCATGGCGATCCTGGTGCTGCTCTTTGCCACCAACAGCGTCCAGCTCTGGCAGGTCTATACGCTGATGTTTGTGCGCGCCACCATGCAGGCATTTCAGGGACCAGCGGTGCTGGCAAGCACGCCCAACCTGGCGCCGCCCGATTGGTTGACGCGCGTCGCTGGCATGAATCAGGCAATGCAGGGCGTGTTAACGATTGCAGCGGCGCCGCTCGGTGCGCTGGCGCTGGCATTTCTGCCGCTGCAGGGTGCGCTGATGATCGATGTGGTGACGGCAGTGCTTGGTATCACGCCGCTGTTCTTCTATCGCATCCCGCAGCCGTCGCCCACCGCAGCGGTGACCGGCGCCTCGGTGCTGGCGGACATCCGCGAGGGCGCTCGCTATGTCGTGCATCATCGTGGGCTGCTGGCGCTCTACAGTGTAACCGGGCTGGTGGTGCTCACCGTGCTGCCGACCTTCTCGCTCACGCCGCTGCTGGTGACACAGCACTTTGGCGGCGGCGTCAACCAGGTGGCGTTGATGGAGGGCTTCGCCGGGTTAGGCGTCATTGCGGGCGGCGTCATCATCAGCATACGCACCTGGCACACGCGACGCATCTGGCTGGTGATGTACTCTTTTGCGGCATCGTGTGCAACCGTCGCGCTGACGGCGCTGGCGCCAGCGAACTGGCTCTGGCTGGCGGTGATCTGGTGGACGATCAGCGGCTTCACCTTCTCCACCGGCAACGCGCCGATGATGGCGATCCTGCAGACGATCATCCCTAACGAACTGCAAGGGCGCGCCTTCTCGCTGCTCAACGTCGTCTTTGGGCTGGCGGGACCGCTGGGTCTGGCAATTGCGGGGCCGGTGGCGGAGCTTGTGGGTGTGCGCGGGGTCTTCATTCTGGGCGGCGCGCTCTCGGCGGTGATCTGTATGGCGGGGTATATTGGCTCCAGGTCGCTGCGCAACATCGAGGAGAAATCGCCCACGTGATACAATCTTTGGAAACATACAAACTGCAGATCACGCAGTAGAGGGAAATTCCGTTTATGCAATATCGTCAATTGGGTCAAACCGGCGTCACCGTTTCCAGCCTTTGCTTCGGTGCGATGTCCTTTGGCGGCGATGCTGACGAAGCGACCTCGGCTCAGCTCTATGCACGCTGCCGCGACGCTGGCGTCAACTTCTTCGACTGCGCCAACGTCTATGGACGCGGGCGCGCCGAGGAGCTGCTCGGCAAATTCATGGCGGGTCATCGCGATGAGCTGGTGATCACCACCAAAGTCGGCTTTCGGATGCGTGACGGCGTCAACGGCGAAGGGCTGAATCGTCGCCACATCCTGCGTGAGGTGGAGGACAGCCTGCGCCGCCTGGGCACCGACCGCATCGACGTCTACTTCTGTCACCGCTTCGACCCATCGACGCCGATGGAAGAAACGCTGGCTGCACTTGATACGTTGGTGCAGCAGGGCAAAATCCTCTATCCCGCGGTGAGCAACTGGGCAGCCTGGCAGATCGCCAAGGGGCTGGGCTTGTCAGCGTTGAACGGTTGGGCGCGCTTCGCCGTGATGCAACCAATGTACAACCTCACCAAGCGCCAGGCTGAGGTCGAGCTGCTGCCGCTCGCTGCGGCGGAAGGGCTGGGCGTGATTCCCTACAGCCCACTTGGCGGCGGCTTGCTGACCGGCAAGTACGGCGTCAGTCAGCGCCCTGAAAGCGGGCGGCTGGTCGAGAACACGATGTATCAAAAGCGGTATGGCGACGAGATGAACTACGTCGTGGCCGAACGTTTCACCGAGCACGCCCGCGCACGCGGTTATCACCCCGCGACGTTAGCCGTGGCCTGGGTGATGAGCCATCCAGCAGTGACCGCGCCGATTATCGGTGCGCGCAATCTGGAGCAACTGGAGGCCTCGCTGGCCGCCGCCGAGGTGGAGATGACGCCGGCGTGGCGGGCGGAGATTGCGGCGTTGTCCGTCGCCCCGCCACCGGCCACAGACCGCAGCGAAGAAACTCTATAGGACGATGATCAAACAACCTAACAGCTACAATTGCTTTGTCTGCGGCGTCAAGAACGACGCCGGCGTTCACGTTCGTTTTTACGAAACGGTCACTGCCGATGGCGTCGGCGAGATCGTCGCGCGCTTCACCGGACAGCCGCACCATCAGGGCTACCCAAACCGTATGCACGGCGGCGTAATCACCGGCATCCTCGACGAGACCATCGGTCGCGCCGTCAACATCGGCGAGGGCGAAGACCCTTCGACATGGGGCGTCACCGCCGAATTGACGGTGCGCTTTCGCAAACCGGTGCCGTTGGGCGTCGAACTCGAGGCGCGTGGCCGCATCACGCGCGACATTCACCATCTCTTTGAGGGCGACGGCGAAATCTACCTGCCTGACGGCACGGTCGCCGCGTCCGCCCACGGCAAGTACATCCGCCTCAAGCTCGACGCCATCGCCGAGGCGGAGCCGGAAGATTTGGGGTGGAAAGTATATGAGGATTGAGAGATTGGAGATTGAGAGATTGGAGATTGGCGCGTTCTAGTCTTCAATCTCTTAATCTCCAATCTCGACGCATGATTTATGCACAATGATTCCTTGACCGAGCGTTTCTACGCGCAGATGCAGCTGATCCGGCGCACAGAACAGACCTTCTTCGATCTTTACGGGCGAGGGCTGATGGCGGGGACGGTGCACACATCGATTGGACAGGAAGCGTGCGCAGTCGGCGTGATCAATGCGCTGGATCGAACGCGCGATGTGATCTTCTCCAGCCATCGCGCCCACGGACACTTTCTGGCGTATTGCGACGACGTGGAAGGATTGGTCGCCGAGTTGTTAGGACGGCGCAGCGGCGTGGTCGGCGGCGTCGGCGGCACGCAGCACCTGCATAAGCACAATCTCTACACCAACGGCGTGCAAGGCGGCATCGTCCCCAACGCCGTGGGCGCAGCGCTCGCCGAGAAACACAAACAGAGCGGCGCCATCGTCATTGTCTTTCTGGGCGACGGCACAATGGGACAGGGCGTCGTCTACGAGAGCATGAATGTGGCAGCGCTCTGGTCGCTGCCGCTGCTCTTTGTGCTGGAAGACAACCAGTATGCCCAGAGCACGCATCGCCGTGACGAACACGCCGGTTCGCTGGCGCAACGTGCGCAGCCCTTCGGCATTGAAAGCGCCGAGATCGAGGCGGACGATGTCTTCACTGTGTATGCAGCGGCGCAGCGCGCAGCGGAGTATGTGCGCCGCCAGAACCACCCATTTTTTCTTATCCTGCACACCTATCGTCTTGCGCCGCACAGCAAGGGCGACGATACGCGCAGCGCTGAAGAGCTGCAACGCTACTGGGCGCGCGACCCGCTGGCGCGCCTGGCTGCCGCTCTACCCGACGTACAACGCGCCGCCATCGACGCCGCCATCGAGCAACGGATCGAAAAAGCGGTCGAAAAGGCGCTGACGGATGAAGTCGAAGAGATTGGAGATTGGAGATTGGAGATTGGTGCGCACCAGTCGCTTAATCCCCTAATCTCCCAATCTCCCAATCTCCCAATCTCCAATCTCCAATCTCCAATTTCTTATCTTGAAAGCCTCCGCCAATCTCTGCACACGATTCTCGCAGAGGATTCCACCGCCCTCGTGCTGGGTGAAGACATTCTTGATCCCTACGGCGGCGCGTTCAAGGTGACAAAGGGGTTGTCCACGCGCTTTCCAGACCGTGTGCGCACGACGCCGATCTGCGAGGCGACCATTGTGGGCATGAGCGTGGGCATGGCGTTGCGTGGGTTGCGTCCTATCGCCGAAATTATGTTTGGCGACTTTGTGGCGCTCGCCGCGGACCAAATCGTCAATCACGCCGCCAAGTATCCGGCGATGTACAATGGTCAGGTCGGCGCGCCGCTCGTCATCCGCACGCCGATGGGCGGTGGGCGCGGCTACGGCCCAACCCACAGCCAGTCGCTCGAACGGCTTTTTTTCGGCATTCCACATCTCAAAATCGTGGCCGCCTCGCACCTGCACAACGCTGGCGCGCTGCTGCGCCAGGCGGTGGCCGACCCAGAGCCGGTGATCTTTGTGGAGCACAAGCTGCTTTATCCGCTGGCGTTGGTCAGGGGCGAGATCGGAAGATTGAGAGATTGGAGAGTGGAGAATGGTGAGTGGGCGCCTGTGACGGATGACGACGTTTTGCAGATGGCGGAGGGAGTGGATCGGTTTGGGTATCCGGTGGCGATGACGCGTAATTATGGTGACGGGGAAACGCCCGACGTGACGGTGATCGCTTACGGCGGAATGAGCCGATTGCTGGCGCCCTTGCTGGCGGAGATGGCGGCGGAGGAGATTCGCGTATTGGCGTGTCTGCCAGCGTGCATCAGTCCGCTCGATGCAGCGCCGCTGGTGTGGGCGGCGGCGCAGAGTGGGCGCGTGCTGGTGGCGGAGGAAAGTCCAGTTGCGTTCGGTTGGGGCGCAGAAGTCGCAACGCAAGTTCACGCACTGGCTGGCGACCGCCTTCACGCGCCGGTGGCGCGTTTGGGCGCTGCGCCGACGGTGATTCCGGCGGCGAAACCGTTGGAGGATGCGGTGCTGCCTTCACAGGCGATGCTTGCCGCACAGATTTTCAAGCTTTTGGAGATGTGAAAGGGCGTCGCAACATCGAACGGACAGTTTCCACCATGATTTCTTTTCTGTCTATCCACCTACCTCAATCTGGACCCAACGACGTCACTGCCACACTCATTGAGTGGACAAAGGCTGCCGGCGACCACGTGAACCGCGGGGAGATCGTCGCCATCGCCGAGACCACCAAGAGCGTCTTCGAGATTGAAGCGCCGCAGGCTGGCTATCTCTACCCGCTGGCGGAGAGCGGGCAGGAGGTGGCGGTCGGCGCGGTGATTGCCGTGTTGAGTGAAAAAGCGGCGTCGGTCGAATCTGCACGCACATGGCTGGCGGCGCAACAACGCAAAATCCCCATCGCTGCTGCATCCTCCAGCGCAACACCGCCTGCCACAATCAGCGCGCACAAACCCGCCACCAAAAAAGCCGAACTATTGGCGCAGCGCCATCAGATCGACCTGGCGCAGGTGTTTACAGCGGGAGACCGCATCACCGAGGCGGATGTGCTGGCGTATGTGAGAGGAATGAAGAGCGAAGAGCAAGCGGCGGAACCCTATGTCCCCACCACACCACCACCCCAGGCGTCCAGCGCCCATTTGTGCGATCTGGTCGACGATCGCTTCCCTGCCAACCGCGTGCAGCGACTCCTGATCGTCGGCGGAGGCAACGGTGCAGTGCAGATCATCGATGCCCTGGTCGGTGTTCGCCAACAGCGCGCCGTGGCGATCATGGACGATAACGCTGTGATTCACGACAAGACGGTGGCGGGCGTGCCCGTGATCGGCGCCATCGACGCAGCGCGCGCCGCCGATCTGCTGGCGGCGGGCGAAATCGACGCCGCCGTGATCTCGGTGAGCACAAGCATTCCTTTCCGCGAACGCATCTTCACGACGTGGAAGGCGCAGGGCATCCCTTTTGCCAACGTGATTCACCCCAGCGCAGTTGTGGGCATCAACGTGACATGGGGCGAAGGCAACGTTGTCATGGCTTTTTGTCATTTCGGCGCGTGCGCCACGGTCGGCGACAACAACTTCCTCAGCGCGTATTGCAGTATCGAGCACCATTGCGTCCTCGGCAGCCATTGCAGCTTTGGACCAGGCGTCGTCACGTCGAGCCGCGTCCACATTGGCGACCGCGTGCGCTTTGGCACAGGCATCTTCATCGAGCCGGGCGTCGTGATCGGCGCCGACGCCGTGATCGCTTCGGGGCTGGCGATCTGGCAGAATATCCCCGAAAACGCATTGTTGAAGGCAAAAGTTGGCTACTCAGTACGACAACGCGCCTGATTCGGAGTATACTTGAGTCATGGAGACTTGCTTGTCGTCGGGGTCCACAAAGACGAAACTACATGGACGGCTGCTCGGCTGGCTGGCGCTCCTGCTTTTGTGGGCGAAGCCTGCGATTGGGGCGCCATTGGTGCAAGCGCAACTCCCCACTGTTACTGTTAAGTTTTCGCTGGTCAACCTCTATCGCCAACCTTCACAGTCGGCCGCAGTGGTTGGCTTCGTCGTGATGGGACAACAATGCCCTGTGGAAGGGCGCAATGAACTGGCGACCTGGTTGCTGTTGCGTTGTGATAATGTGCGCGGCTGGATCGACCGACGGCTTGTCAATGTATCAGGCGATCTCGATGCAGTGCTGATCGTCGATCAGAACATCCTGATTCAGCCGCCCGCACAGCCGACGTCGACGCCAACCTCCGTCCCGGCGACGCCGCCCGCAACCTTCACCGGCTGGAAAGTCTCCTATTTTGACAACCCGAATCTACAAGGTGCGCCGGTTGCCTACGATGATGTGCAGTTTATCGATTTTCGATGGGGCTATGGTTCGCCGACGCCTGCCGTCCCGGTCGACTATTTCTCGGCGCGCTTTGAACGCACACTCGACCTCCCGCAGGGCTACTATCAATTTAATTTGCTGAGCGACGATGGCGTGCGTTTCTGGCTCAACGACCGACTGCTGATCGACGAATGGCGCGGCGCCACCGGCGCCACCTACTCGACCGGCGCCATGTTGAGCGGTCGCTACACATTGCGCATCGAGTATCTCGAACTGGTTGGGCTGGCGAGCATCCGCTTCGATTACACCTACTCGCCGCAAGAGCCGCCGTGGCTGGCGAGCTATTATGAGGGTGCGCCGCTGCGAGGAGCGTTGCTGCGCACCCAGCGCGAGGGTGCGGCAGCGATCCAACTTGACCGCAATTGGGGATTCCTGTCTCCAATTCCCGGCGTGGTTCCCATGGATGGCTGGAGCGCACGATGGGTTGGGCAGTTTAACTTCGACAGCGGGAACTACTTCTTCCGTGCGCGCGCCGACGACGGCGTACGCGTCTATCTCAACCAGACGTTGGTGATCGACGCCTGGCGCGACGGCTACAGCGACAACACGAACCGCTTCATCGGCGTAGGCAGGGGGCGTCACACTGTCACGGTGGAGTATTATGATCGCAGCGGCCAGGCGTTTGTGCAGGCGTGGTGGTTTCGCGACACGACATCGCCCGGTGTCACGCCTTGAGTGGTTGCTTTGTTGAAAGTTTCACCACAAAATCCGCCCCTCCGCTCTGTATTCCCAAGTGTGCAACTTTTTGTAAGCATTCTCCGTATTGTTCACCAGGACAAAGCGTTTACGTGGACAAGGAGTTCAAATTATGATGACGAAAGAAAACAAACAATTGTTATGGGGGTTGTTGCTGGTCGCCCTGGGTGGATTTTTCCTGCTTCAGGCCACCGGCATTCTTGGCGCGCTGAGTGATCTGTTCTGGTCGCTGGCTTTCGGTGCGGCGGGCGGCGTCTTTCTGTATGTCTTTCTCACCGCCCGGCATGAGCGCTGGTGGGCGGCGATCCCTGGTTTTACTTTGCTCGGCCTGGCGGCGACTATCTTCTACTCGCGTTTTGCGCCGCCGATTTTATCGGGCATGACCGGCGCCATCTTTCTGGGAGCGATCGGCGCCGGCTTTCTGGCGATCTTCGTCACCAATCCGCGCCAGTGGTGGGCGATCATTCCCGGCGGCGCTCTTTTCTCAGTGGCGGCTGTGGCGGCGATTGATGTACTGCCGTTCCGCTTTCTCAACTCAGGCAGCGTGCTCTTTGTCGGGTTAGGATTGACTTTCGGCGTGCTTGGGTTGCTATCCACCTATCTCAACCAAAATCTACGGTGGGCGTACATTCCGGCGGCGATCCTGCTGGTGTTGGGGCTGGTGATTGTGACGCCATTTGTGGGCGCACTGGCGTGGCTGTGGCCGCTGGCGTTGATCGGCGCCGGCGCATACCTGATTCTGCGCCGTCCATCCGTTCAATCGTCGTTGCCCACAACAATGGAGCAGCCGACGTCGGATGACCGCAATCCCTGGTATGAGGACGAGGCGCCTGGCTCCGGCACACAAGCAGAGCCTGTGAATCAACCCATGAATCAACCGGACGAGCAGAAAGAAACCTACGAGTCAGTTCTGCGTTGACCTCAACAGCCTTTGTGCGGCTGCACAGAGGTTTTGCAACCGAATCGTCTCCCAAATCATGATTTCAAGCCCGATGCTGCACGCATCGGGCTTGTTTGATCCTCAAACTATCCGCAACTTCTGAAGCTTGCATGTGTTATCACTTTCTGACACTCCAAAGGGAGCCAAAACTGAAATCGTTACATTAAATTTGAGTATAGAAAATGATGGTTGACACACTATGACAACACACAACGGAGGAACTCCCCCACGCGTCGTGATCACCGGCATGGGCGCGCTGACACCACTGGGACATACGGTCGAGGCAACCTGGCAGAATCTGATTGCGGGGCGCAGCGGCATCGACCATATCACCAAATTCGACACGTCTGAATTGCGCGTCACCTTTGCTGGCGAAGTGCGTGATTTCGATCCCGGTCAGTACATGGATCGCAAGGAGGCGCGACGGCTCGACCCGTGCATCCAGTATGCGCTGGCGGCGGCGCAGCAGGCATTCACCGACGCAGCGCTCGATCTCGAAGCGGAAGACCCGACTCGCATCGGCGTCATCATCGGCAGCGGCATCGGCGGCATCGGCAGCTTTCGCGAGAATATCGATCTGACGCAGGCGAAGGGATTGCGCAAAGTCAGCCCGTTCATGATCCCCAACATGCTGGTGGACAGTCCTGGCGGCAAGGTTGCTATCGAATACAACCTGCAAGGTCCGAATCATTCGGTCGTCAGCGCGTGCGCCAGCGGCACCACTGCGTGCGGCGAAGCTTTCGAGATTTTGCGTCGCGGCGACGCCGACGTGGTGCTGGCTGGCGGCAGCGAAGCAGCGTTGATGCCGATCACGGTGGCCGCCTTCGACGTGATGGGAGCGCTCAGTCAGCGCGTCGAAGACCCGGCGGGAGCCTGTCGCCCCTTCGACAACGATCGCGATGGCTTTGTAATGAGCGAAGGCTCGGCGTTGGTGGTGATGGAAACGCTTGAACATGCGTTGGCGCGCGGGGCGAGGATTCTTGCCGAAGTGATCGGCTACGGCAACACCAACGACGCCTATCACATGGCCGCACCCCACTCCACCGGTCGCGGCGCCGCTGATGCAATGCGCGCCGCTCTGCGCAAGGCGGCGGCCTATGGCGAAACGCTGAACGATGTCGACTACATCAACGCCCACGGCACCGCCACTCGTTTGAACGACATTGGCGAGACGCTGGCGATCAAGCAGGTGTTTGGCGAAACAGCGTACAACGTCCGCATCAGCAGCACCAAAAGCATGACCGGCCATCTGCTTGGCGCCGCTGGCGCGCTGGAAACGATCATCTGCGTCAAGACCATCACCACCGGCGTCGTGGCGCCGACGATCAACCTGCACAACCCCGACCCCGAGTGCGACCTGAACTACACGCCCAACCAGGCCGTCGAACAGGATGTTCGTGTGACGTTGAGCAATAGTTTTGGCTTTGGCGGTCACAACGCCTGCATCATGTTGCGCCGCTATATCTAGGGCTGCGGCGAACAAGGAGGAGATATGGCAGAGATCAAACAGCCTTCGGCGACAAACCAACCGACAACAAACGGCGCTCATCCACCAGGCTCTGAGCCAGGCGTCGCCGCAGAGCGTTCCCCCGACGCTCCCCTGACGCATCGACCCCGTTATGCTCATATCGTTGGGTGGGGCTATCACGTGCCGGGCAAAGTGATCACCAATCACGATCTGGAACAGATCGTCGACACCAACGACGAGTGGATTCGCAGCCGCACCGGCATCGCCGAACGACATGTAGCCGCCGATCCGAAAGAGACTTCGGTGTCGTTGGCGGTGGCGGCGGCGCGCAAGGCGCTTGAAGTCGCCGACGTTCCCGCCAGCAAGATCGATTTGATCATCTGCTCGACGACGACGCCGGAACACATCTTTCCCGCCACCGCCTGCCTGATCCAGGACGCACTGGGCGCCAATAACGCCGGCGCGTTCGACCTGAGTGCAGCCTGCTCTGGGTTTGTCTATGGGTTGGCGATGGCGCGCGGCCACATCCTGGCGGGTGACGCCGAGTATGTGCTGGTGATCGGCGCCGAAACGCTCTCGCGCATCGTCGACTGGACCGACCGAGAGACTTGCATCTTGTTTGGCGACGGCGCCGGCGCCGTGTTGGTGGCAGCCAGCGAAGTGCCCGGCGGCATCATGTCGGTCGATTTGGGCAGCGACGGTTCGGGCGGCAACAACTTGATTCTTCCCGCCGGCGGCAGCGCCATGCCCACCAGCCTGGAGACCGTCAGCAGCGGCATGCATTACGTCAAAATGGATGGCAAGGCGGTCTTCCGCTTCGCCACGCGCGTGATGGCTTCCTCAACGCGCAAGGTGCTCGAACGCGCCGGCTACACCACCGACGAGGTCGATTTGGTCGTCCCACATCAGGCAAACATCCGCATTATTCAAAACAGCGTGCTCAACCAGCTCAAGATTCCCGCCGAGAAGGTCTTTGTCAACCTGGAAAAATACGGCAACACCAGCACCGCCAGCATCCCGATTGCACTATGCGAGGCAATCGAGGCGGGCAAGCTCAAACCGGGGTACAAGGTGGTCTTTGTTGGCTTTGGCGCCGGGCTGACATGGGCAGCCTGTGCAATCGACTGGCGCACGCCGGTCGAAAAGCCGGAGACCGGCTGGTGGAAGAACACACGGCGACAGGCAACCTATAGCGCCGCCGCAGCGCGCAGCATGTGGCGGCGTGCAGTGCGTTGGGTCTACGAAGTGCTTCCTGACCCTGAAGCCCCTGGCCGCGACGAAGGCAGGGAAAAGACGCCAGCCGAGGCGCCGGTCAAAGAGAACACGCCGGAGCGCGTGCGTGAATGAGCGAGTCGGGCGATTTAGAAAATCGCCCGACTTTTTGTTTCAAGGCGCTATTCGCAAAAAATGTGGTTTCGTAATACACTACTACAGTGTGCGGCGTCTGTCGTTGCACACAACGCAAAATTGTAAAATTGATTCACTTCAAATTCCCAAAGGAGTAGACTCTCATGAGTGAAATCGTATATGTCCACGGTCGTGAAGTCTTGGACAGCCGCGGCAACCCCACGGTCGAGGTCGAGGTTGGGCTGGACAGCGGCGCCATCGGCACGGCGATTGTGCCCAGCGGCGCAAGCACCGGCGCCAACGAGGCGCTCGAATTGCGCGACGGAGATAAGAAGCGCTATGGCGGCAAGGGCGTGCTCAAGGCCGTCGAGAATGTCAACGAAACAATCGCCGAGGAATTGGTCGGCATGGATCCGGTCGAACAGGTCGCCATCGATGAGCTGATGCTTGAACTCGACGGCACCGAAACCAAAAGCAAGCTCGGCGCCAACGCCATTCTCGCCGTAAGCATGGCGGTGGCAAAGGCGGCCGCCAGCGATCTCAACCTGCCGCTCTATCGTTATCTCGGCGGCGTCTATGCGCGCACGCTGCCCGTGCCGATGTTGAACATCCTCAACGGCGGCAAACATGCGGTCAACAGCACCGACTTCCAGGAATTCATGGTCATGCCGGTGGGCGCACCGACCTTTGCCGAATGTCTGCGTTGGGGCGCTGAGGTCTATCAGAGCCTGAAAAAGGTGCTGCATGACGATGGCTTCGCCACCAACGTCGGCGATGAAGGCGGTTTTGCCCCTAGCCTGGGCGGCAATGTCAAGGCGGTCGAAGTGATCCTGCGCGCCATCGAGAAAGCTGGCTACAAGCCCGGGGAGGATGTGTACATTGCGCTCGATCCGGCGGCTAGCGAACTCTATGACGAAGCAACCGGTCTCTATACCCTCGACATTGAAGGGCGCAAACTTGACCGCGGCCAGATGGTCGATCTGTGGGAGGACTGGGTGAACCGCTTCCCGATCATCAGCCTGGAAGACGGCATGGCGGAGAGCGACTGGGAAGGTTGGGGAATGCTTTCCCAGCGCCTCGGGAACAAGGTGCAGCTTGTCGCCGATGACCTGGTCGTCACCAACGTCAAGTTCATCAAACGCGCCATTCAGGAGAAGGTCGCCAACGCACTGCTGATGAAGGTCAACCAGATTGGCTCGCTGACCGAGGCGATTGCCGCCATCGAGATGAGCCACCGCGCTGGCTGGGCGGTCATCACCAGCCATCGCTCCGGCGAATCCGAGGACGCCACGATTGCCGACATCGCCGTGGCGTTCAACACCGGCCAGATCAAGACCGGTGCGCCCGCCCGCAGCGACCGCATCGCCAAGTACAACCAGCTCTTGCGCATCGAGGAAGAGTTGGGGGACGCCGCCATTTTCCCAGGCTTGCAGGCGTTCCCACATTTGCAGAAGTAAAAGGGAGATTGGAGATTAGGAGATTGGAGATTCGACGACCGAGGCTTCATCGAATCTCCAGTCTCTAATAACAAAGAGCCGATTTCGTTGTAGAGATCGGCTCTTTTGCTTTGGTGCCCCTACTCCGACTCGAACGGAGATGCCCAACCGGGCACAGGCCCTCAACCTGCTGTGTATACCAATTCCACCATAGGGGCAGACACAACTTTAGTATATGCAAAAGGGGGAAAAAGTCAAAAAAAGCGCCTGGACTACACGCCAATATGTCGCGGCGGCGGCATATCACGCAACACGTGACATGCAACAGACTTCCCTCTCACCCGCGCCAGGCCGCAAGCGCCAACAACAGCCAGCCAGCGATGAAAGCTACGCCGCCAATTGGCGTGATCGCACCAAGCCAGCGCAAGCCGGTGAACGCCATCACAAAGAGGCTGCCCGAAAAAATTACAATGCCGACGACGAAGAGCCAGCCCGCCCACACCGACAGGCTGCTGGCGGGCCATCGACTCAATGCCCACGCCACAGCCAGGAGCGCCAGCGCATGATAGAACATGTAACTGACGCCAGTCTGGTAGTTGGCAAGCAGACTTTCCTCAATACGCCCGCGCAGCGCATGGGCGCCGAACGCGCCAAACGCAACGGAAAGAGCGCCGAACAGAGATGCAATGATAAAAAAGGTTCGTTCCATACGCATCATTATACACGAATTGGCGATCTTGCCTCACGCAAAGACGCTCCAAGTTGAAGATAGCCGCCTTCGCGTGCCTTGCGGCTTTGCATGAGAGTGATAAACTACGGCGCATCCTCCAACGCAATCAACGTTCCACCACCGCTGTCCGCCACCCAGATCACACCGTCGGCGGCGACGGCGATCCCGATCGGGCGTACGGGACGACCGAGCAGCGCGGACAGATTCCAGGCGCCGGCTGGCTCGCCTTGTGCGTCGCGCAGCAGAATGCGCCCACTCTCCGGCTCGGTGATGTAGAGCGCACCGTCTGCATCCGCAGCGAGATGCGGGCTGTCGACGGTGTTGGCGATCGCCATGGGCCAGGCGCGTTCGCGTTGCCCCTCCGGTGTGTAGCGGATCAGCCGATGTCCGTGCGCCTCGGTCACGAAGATCTGACCGCCGACGCCGACCACGACATCGACCGGCTGCGCCTCCTCACCGGGCCAGACGATCACCTGCGCAGCGATGTCGCCGGCTTCGTCGAGAATCGCGATGCGATTGTGCGGCGTGTTGGCAATCAGCACGCGACCATCGGGCATAACGCCGATGCCGCGCGAGCGGTCGGCAAAAATCGGGTCGAGCGCTCCGGCAAAGTTGAGCGGCGTCCCATCGAGCGTGAGCGCCCGCACACGCCCTGCGCCGGCGTCGAGCACGAAAACATGGTTGCTGGAGACTGCCACATCCGTCACCTCGCGCAGCGCGTCGCGACCGCCGTCGATCACGCCGAGCCGATTGCCGTCGGCGTCGAAGATTGTCACGCGCGCGGCGCCGCTCTCGGCAACGTAGACTCTTGAGCCGTCGTCGCTAACTGCCACGCCGCGCGGCGCAGCCAGCTCGCTGACCACCGTGCGCGCGTTGCCGGGCAGGGGCGGTTCGCCAGCCAACGGCGCCGTAGGTGCACCCGCCCCGCTTGTCCTCTGTCCAGCTGTCAACGCATCAAGCGTCGGCAACGTCACGCGCTCATAGCTTTTCTGTGGCGGATAGAGCACATCGACCGGGATGATCTGCCGCACGTCGCCGGGCAGTTGCCAGAAGACGTTGATATGCGTGTGATTGGTGCGGTCGGCGTGGCGAATGCGAATATCATGCAACCCCTGCGTCAGTGCAATCTCGCCCTCGGTGTAGGTGTTGGGCTGCCTGGCTTCTGCCACCAACATTTCGTCGATCCAAAGCATCGATTCGTCGATCGACTCTAGCCCGAACCGGTAGACGCCATCGACCGGCGCGGCGATCTTGCCCGTCCACTCCACGGTGTACGGGCGCGGCAACGGGGTGACGTGTACGTAGCGATCGAAGCGGCTGTCGATGCGGCTCATCACTTCGGGTGGCGTCCACTCGCCGTTGCCAAAGTAGCGCCCCAGCAAGCCATGACCCAGCCGCGGTGCATTATAGTACGCGGTGGGCGGGATAACCTCGACCAGACCGTCGGGCGTGCGCCAGGCAAGCTGCACACGCCCCGAAGCGCCGACAGCGCGCACGCGCAACGGGTGGACGCCCTGCGCCAGCGGCAGCGCAGCGGACAAGACCCCACTCCCCGACAGGACAACCTGTTCGCCGATCAGCACCTCGGAAGCGGACGGCGCTTCCCAGAAAAATTCATACTGGCCGGCCGTGCGCGCATGTAGGAAACCCTCCCATTCGACTGAAAATGGCTCTACCAGTGGGCTGGACTGAGGCCACTCGGCGGAGATCTGCGCTTCGCTGCGCACCAGGGTTGGCTCGCCATTCCACGTTGCATCGCTGTAATAGCGCGCCGTCAACCCGCGGATCGAGGCGATATCCTCAGGGCTGAGAAGTGCGGTGAAGACGATCGGCGGCCCCTTGACGGGCGGTGCAAGCTCCTCGAAACGGGCGTTGGGATAAAGCCGTTTGGCTTCGTCATAGAGACCGCGGCTGTCGGCGTTGAGCACCAGCAGCGCGCTGCGACCGGGTGCGAAGTTGAGCGGAAATTGGTCGAGCGTGTTGAGTTCGGCGTAGGGACGCGCATTGCGGGCCACAAAACGCAGCGTCGGATGGCCGCGGAAAAAAGCAGTGACGTAGGCGTCGGTCTCCGGATCGAGTTCAGCCAACAACCGCGCGGTCAACGTCTCCGGCGTGGAGAAGGCGTTCCACACCGCAAAGTCGTTTGCCTGGCGCACGAAATAGGTGTTGACATTGAGTGCAGCAATCGCCGCCATGAGCGCAACCGCCGGGAAACGCAGTGCGTTGGGATAATAGACGCCAGCGGAAAGCCGCCACGCCCGCGCCAGCACCGCCAGCGGAATCACTGCGATCACATAGGCGGCGGGCAGCGCACCGTTGGCGCGCAGCGACTGCGGCGCCTCGAAATCGAGCGAGAGCGCGCCGCCCATCAGCGCCGCCACGAGCCACACCAGCAAAAAGAGATAGCGCGGCTGCAGCGCCCGACGCAGCGTACACCCTACCCCCACCACAAACAGCGCCGCCGTGATCGTGTCGAGCATCGGGTTGCCGGGCAGGTTGTGTCGTCCGTTTGGGTCGCCGAAGACGTTGAACATCAACACATGTTTGCGCAGGTTTTCCCAGAGCGCAGGCCAGCGTTCGGCTTCGCTCTTGCCCGCAAAGATGAAGGTGTTTTCGATGCGCGCCCAGAAAATCTCAGGATGCTTGGTCGCATAGACCGCCAGCGGCGCAATCACCAGCATCGCCATAACGATCAGTAACCCTAGACCGAGCCAGAAACGCAGCGACGGCAGCGTGCGCCGCGTCGCCAGGGTGAAGACAACGTGATAGCCCAGAAAGACAAAGACGACCGGCGCAAAGAGGCGAAACGAGGTGTAGAAGCACAGCCCCAGCCCCAGCCACAAGCCCGCCAGGGTAAAATCCAGCAGCCGCTCCGTGCGCAGACTGCGCAGCACAAACGCTGCAGTCAACAGCGCAAAGAGCGGCGTCGACATCGTGGCATACATCCCAAAGCGGCTGAGCGTCAGCGCCCAGCTCGACGCCGCCAGCAGCGCCGCCAGCACCAGCCCGACGCGGCGCCCAAACAGCTCGGCGCCGACGATGTAGGCAGCCACCACCGCCAGCACGCCAAAGAGCACGCTCACCAGCCGGATCGACTGCACGCTCACGCCGAACCACTCGAACGACAGCGCCACCAGGTACAAATAGTGCGCCGGCCCCGTGATGGCGCCCTCGAAGATCGGGCGAAACCGCTGGTCGGCAATGATGCGCAGCGCCTGCAAACCATGCTCCGCCTCGTCGTACCAGACGCCAAAGGGCAGGTCGTCGAAGCGATAGAGACGCAGCAGCAGCGCCAACACGATGAGTCCAACCATCGTCAACAGCAGACTGGCATGTTCGCTGAGATAGCGCAGTAACGCATGGAACTTGCTGGGCGTTGCGTTCTGTGGCGCGACAGTTTTTCGCCGCTCAATCAGACCGGCGTCGAGCAACGGGGCCGCCAGCAACATCGCCAGCAACGAGGCGCCATGCCAGAGCCACGCCTGTGGGGCAAACGGTTCAAATTGATAAAAGAGTTGCAGAGCGTTGACAGTGAGCAGCAGCGCCAGCACCAGCAGACCAAAGCCGACGCGCACCGCCCATGGATCGCGGATGCGCTGGCGCAGCGAGCCGGTCTCCGGCAAGAGGTCGGTCTCCGGCGTGCGCACCGGATCGAAGCGTTTCGCCCAAAAAAAGACAAGGAACAGGAGGAGGCCGGCGCCATAGAGCAGCGCCGCATCGCGAAACAGCCCGCGCTGCACAGCATTCTGCCCGGCAAACGCCAGCAGACACGCCGCTGCGCCAACCAAAAACGGCTGAACCCCAACCCTCCGCATCGCTTACGCCTGAAAAACTAAACCGCCGATTGCGCAGATTTCGCAGAGAATTTTTCACCGCATTTTTCTGCACAATCTGCGCGGTCTGCGGAACAATCCTCTGACCATTTGCACGCTCAACTAAACCGCAGATTGCGCAGATTTCGCAGAGAGTTTTTCAAGACATTCTTCTGCGGAATCTGCGCAATCTGCGGATCAATCTTCTGAAACCTACTCGTTGATCTGCGGGAAGACCATGACGCGGTTGTTGCCTCCGTCGGTGACAACCAGTGCGCCTGCGGCAAGGTCTGCGGCGATGCCGTTGGGTTGGCCCAATTTGCTGGCGTCGATCCCCGGCCCACCGAATGCGGCGCGCACGGCGCCCTCGCGGTCGAAGACCATCACCAGCGCCGTCGCCGGGTCCGTGGCGTAGATCGAGCCGTCGGCAGTCACGGCCAGATACGGCTTCTGGAAGACATCGCGCCCCGACCAGCCCGGCACGGCGAACTCGCCGACATACTCCAGCGCCGGCGAGAAGCGCTGAATGCGCCCGTTCCAGGCGTCCGCCACCACCACGCTGCCGTCGCTCGGATCGACTGCAATATCGGTCGGCTCCTCGAAGCGTCCGGCGATCACCCCGCCGCCGCCGATCTGTCGGATCAGGTCACCGTTGGGCGAGAACTGGAGGATGCGCTTGTTGCCGGTGTCGGCGACGAGCAGGTTGCCGTCCAGGTCGATCGCCAGCCCGCGCGGCCCGAAGAGCGCATTGGGGTCGCCAAGCTCGCCGTTGGTTGTCGCAAACATGCCCCACTTGCGCAGGAAGCGCCCCTCGGCGTCGAAGACCTGGATGCGCCCGTTCCAGGTGTCAGCGACGTAAATCTGCCCGGCTTCATCCACAGCTACACCCCACGGCTCGAAGAACTGCCCGTCACCCTCGACCAGGGGACCGTCGCCGTCCGGATCGACGCAAGGTGTGTTGGCGCGGTCGTTGAGGTTGCAGTGGCTGCCGAACGCGCGCAGGAAGCCGCCTTGACTGTCAAGCACGACGATGCGGTGATTGTTAGTGTCGGCGATCACACGGTTCCCTGTGGGTGAAACCGCTACAGCGCGTGGGGCAAAGAGCGGCAGCCCGTTGTACGCCTCGTTGTAGATCGTCTGCGCCGCCACCGTGCGCACCTGCCCCGGCTCGATCACTGGAATGTTCAACGTGCTCTCTGTGGGAATTGGCACAACCGCCAGATCCCAAATCTGGCTTGCCAGGTCGCGGCGCACGTACATATCGAATTCATCTTGATAGGGCCACTTCGCAAGGTCGCGGAACTGCGACAAGTTGTTGGGGTCGCGGTATTTGCGGAAGAAGACGATGTCAAAGATGCGCTGACGTTGCGCCGGGTCGGCGATGGCGCCCCACAGCCGATCCGGCGTCAAGTCGAAATAGTCCATTTCGGGCCACCAGATGCGCCGATAGGTGCGCTTGACGTAGTCACGCGCCATATACGGCTCAACTTTCGCGCGGTTCCTCGGACCAACGATCACGACCGGCGCAGACATCGCATCGGGGTTGGGCGAATCGCCGTAGTATTTGGCGTTGCGATAGAGCCGCATGTACCAGCTAAAGGGCCACGCGCTGTCGTTGTCGTAGGCGACGACGATGTTGCGGTCGCCGACCGTGCGCTCGCTGATCGTGTCGATCTCCGCCAGCGCGCGCTTAATGTCAGGCCCCCCGTGGGCATAGACCAGATACTCGGTCGCCATGTCGAAGTTGATGTAGTTGAGCATAAAGCTCGTGCGCACCGTGAAGATTAGCAGCACGGCAGCAAAGCCGACGATCAGCAGCCGCACCCCGTTCTGAAAGCCGCCGCGCAAGATGCCATAGACTGCGCCAAAAACCACTGCACCCATCGCAGCAAAAATCAGCAGCCATTGCAAAATGCGCCCGAACGCGCTGCCCTCGGTTCCGCCCGCGCCAGTGACGACGGTCAGAATCACGGTGGCAAGCAAAGTCAGCGCAGGGAAGACGAAGACCAGCAGCCAGGTGCGTTCCGCCCAGGCCGCGCGCCAGTCGATGCGGCGCAGGAGATAGCCCAACCACCAACCCCCCAACACACTCATCGGCAGCGCCATGTGCGTCAACAGCCACGGCATCTTTTCGCCAGCCACGGTGTAACCGATCCACGCACCCAGCGTCCACCAGATCAGAAAGATCACGAAGATGAAGCGGGTGTGGCGGCGGAAGTCCGGCGCATCATCGCCTATGCTGCTATGCGAAGGCAGGTCGCCCGGCGCCACCGGATCCCAGGTGACCTGGCGGGTGGATATGCGCCAGACATTGTAACCGATTGTCCCGATGCCAAACAGGCTCAACGTCGCGGGCAGGAACTCATAGAGCCAGCCGATCAGCGCATAATAGTAGACGGGCTGCGAGCCGCGCTTGACGCCCTGCTGCGCCAGCCAGTAGCCGAGACTGCCGACGACGCCGGTCGCCAGACCCTGCACCGTGTTGGTAAAAAAGGTTGTGAAGAAGATAATCTGCACGAGCCAGAAGAAGCCAAAGAGCGCGCCCCACTGCAGCAGCGTCGGACGCCAGCGCCCATCCTCGGCGATGTCGCCGCGGCGGAACCAGGCGACGCCGATCCCGACCGAAGCCGCCACACACAGCCCGACCAGGATGCTCAGGCGGATGATCATCTCCTGGCTGGTGTAGTCCGCTGCGTTCATAAAGACCACCGGGTCGCCGCCGGTCAACACAAAGACGAAGGAGCTGAGGAACGGGAGCACCAGCGTCAGCATCAACACGGCAAGGTCGGCGGCGGGGTGATTGCGCAGCAGATGCCAGCGCCCGCGCAGCGACACCACCAGCGCCGCCAGCGCAACCGCGCCGAGGATGCCGAGTATGATCAGCCCATAGAGATCCTGCTTCATCTCGTGCAGCACCCACCATGCTGCGCCGCCCAGCGCCAGCGGCGCGGCAATCGCCAGCAGCCAGCGCGGACCCACCACCTGCCACAACGCCCAGAACGCCACAAAGGAGCCGATGATGGCGCCGTGAATAAAGTGATTCTCCATTGTGGCAAAGCCAAACGCCATGCCCGCCACCATGATCTTCAGGTAGCGCGCTCGCCGGGCATCGACGTAGCGAAAGACGCCGTAAATCCAAACCACCGTGAAGAAGGCCATGAAGATGTCATCACGGATGTAGCGGCTGTGATAGAGCAGGCTGGGGCCGATCGTGATCATCAGCGCCGCCGCAATCGCCCCGGTGCGCCCAATATAGCCCCGGAACAGATACATCATTGCGATCAGCGCCAGACCGATCAGCGCAGGCGCAAGCCGCGCCGTGTAGTCGTTGTCGCCAAAGAGGAAGTAGGTCAGCGCCGTGACATGATAGCGGAACGGCCCGTGCATCATCGGGTTGTGGTCGTAGTTGCCGTTAACGTAGAGGTAGTACGCATAGAGTGCGTGCAGACTCTCGTCATGGCTCATGGCGCGCGTGCCAAGATCGTAGAGGCGCGCCACCGCGCCGAGCAGAAGAATGCCGATCCAGATCGTCGTCTCCCAGCTCACGGCGATCAACGAAGAGAGCGGGCGATCCAGCCAACTCTGCGACGCGCGCTTCGCCGGCGCGCTCCCCTCTGGCGCGGCTGCCTGCTCTGGAAAAGTCAACTCTTGGGTCATTGTCTCACAGTTCCTTACACATCAAAGCGTTGCTTCTGACAGCATCCATTCGTTTTAATTCAGCGCGGCGCCCACAACGTCACCGACTCGACCACCGGCGCGCTATCGACCTTGCGGTAGAGCAGCCAGCGCAACCGCGGGCGCTGCACGTCGGTCCAGCGCTGCTGTGCGCTCATACCGTCGCCTCCATCAGCGGGCAGGAACGACGGCTGCCACGTGTATACAATGCCGTACTCGCTGCCGATGTAGGGGTCGGGCAGCGGCAGCGCGGCGTTGCGCGGCGTCGGCGCCACGATCAGCGGCAGCCGCGCGGCATCAAACTGCGCCGCATCGAGGCTGCGCACATGACGCAGGTTGCGCATCTCACGCAGATGCCAGCCCAACACCGCATCCGGGCTGACATCATAGACGATCTGCATGTCGATCTGGTTCGGGTCGCCGCGGCGAATGCTGCTTAGCCGCTCCACATCCTGCACGAGCAGGCGCACCTCATGGCTCGTGAGCCGCTGCCAGAAGCCGTCCGGGTGCATGAACGCAGGCGTGTGATTGAGCAGCCAGGCGCTGCGCAGCGTCCACGCGCCGAGCAGCACAGCATAAAAGAGCGCCGCCACGCGCGCCGTCGACCGCCAGCCCGCCCAGATGCCAAAGACAACCCACACCGCAATCATCAATGCAATGATAATGCCAGTTGTCAACCAGATTTGCTCATTGAAGATGACGCTTTCCGCCAGCGCCGCCAGCCAGATCGAGCCAGCCACGACCAGCACCGTCTGCACGACGAGCAGCGTGAACAATTCCAGCCCGGTCAGGTCGCCCCACGGGCGTTCGAGCACGCGCCCGATCAACGTCGCCGCGGCAAGCGCCAGCGCAATCCCCGCTATCGGCAGCACTTCGGGCGGGCGTCCGGGCAGTAGCCAGAGCAGCAGCCCCCATGCCAGCCACACCGTCAGAAAGATCGCCGTGCGCCGCGACTCCGCCAACGCCGCGGGCGGTCTCAGCCAAAGCATCACCATCCCGACCACACCAAACACCGCCAGCAGCGGCTGGTCTATCAACAGACGCAGGAAGGGCCACGCAAGTGGATTGGCGGTCTCCATCCCGGCGACGGCGCTCACCCATGCGGTCAGGCTGGCGCTGAGCGCAGGCGCCGCCTCGCCGCGCAGTGCAAAGCCGGTCGCCGCCAGCGCCAGCGTGACGCCAAACCAGAGCCAGGTCGAACGATGCGGGCGCCAGGCATCCAGGAAGGCGGGGCGAGAGGCGAAGGGCGAGGGGCGAGACGCCGATTCCTGCAATTCGCTGCGCCCGGCGGGCGCCGAACCGTCATCCGGTGAAGTGGCGGCTTCCCAGATGCTCACCTGCCCAAAAATCAGGGCAAAGGCGAGCAGTACGGGCAGGAAGCTCCACGCCGCCGGTCCGCTCGTCAGCAGCAGCGCAATCGCCACCGCCGCCGTGCGCTCCCAACGTAGCGCACGCCGCGTGTCGGGCTGAAAGCGCCACTGCCAGAAGGCAGTCAACGCCAGCAGCGCCAGGAAGATCGCCAGGATCGCGGAATCTGAGCGTCGGCTGAATGCCATCAGCCACGGGTCGAGCGCAAAGATTGTGGCGATGACCAGCGCCGCCGGTCGCCCGATCCACGCCCGCCAGAACCACGGCAGCAGCACCAGCCCCGCACCTGCCAGCGCCGGGATCGCCCGCGCCCAGATGTCGCTGCTGCCGACGATCCAGAAGAGCAGCGATTGCAAGCCGTAGAGCAGCGCGCTGTTCGGCGCCGGCGCGCCCACCACGCTTTGCGCATTGGCGGCAAGCCACGCGCTCCACGCCGCCGCGCTTTCCGATGGTGACAGCGGCTCGGCGCTCAGCCCGATAAAGCGAATCAAGAGCGCGGCGGCGATGATGATGGCGTAGAGGAGATGCTCCACCGTCAGGGTGCGTGCAGTTGACACGGTGGGCGTCGCAGCAACCGCACCCAGGTCGATGGTGCGTGCGCCGCCTGATCCACTGTCCGGCGAGCTCACCGCTTGGGTTGTCAAGTCAATCGTTTTTGTCATTGCAAGACGTTCGTTCAATAGTGTTCAGATCGAGATATTGCTGCGTGATTGCAGCAGATGAAACCAGGGTCCATCATACAGGGTGTTCCATCGCAAACGGATTGAGCACGCGCACGCCCTGGTAGCGCTGTCCTGCGTTGAGGTCTTCCGACCAGAGCACCGCACAGCCAAGCCGCGCCGCGCTCTGCAAGATCATTGCATCCCAAAACGAAATCTGATAGCGTTCGTGCAAATCAACCGCGGAAAGCACATCCGCCGCAACCGGAGCATGGACGTGCCATAGCGCCAGGTCGCCCAGGATGACGCGCAAATCAACCGGCGCGGCTTCAATCAACCGCCGTGCGCCAACGACATAGAACTCTTGGAGCACCTGCACGCTCAGACAGCCGCGCCGCGAGCGCCACAACTCGCTCACCAGCGCCTTTGCCCGGGTGTGGCGTTCACCGGCCGAGCGATCATAGGCGTAGATCAGCACGTTCGTATCGACAAATTCCAGAGACAGCTCAGCGCTCATGCAGTTCCTCGCGCGTCCAGGCGACTGAACCCTGCGTGCGCCAGTTCAGCCCCTGCTCCAGGAGCGCCAGTTGCCGGTCACACGCCGCCCGGTACGCATCTTCTTGCTCAACCATGTCGAGAATGAGCTGTGTCATCATCGACGACAGCGATGTGTGACGCTCGACTGCCAACCGCCGCGCTTTTTGCAGCACATCTCTGGGAATTGCCAGCGTGATATTTTGTGTCTCCATCATAATCCTCCCGGCAGCACTCTATCACGTATTTACGTGAAAGACAATCTTTTGCAGTGCCAGAAGAAGGCAAAAGCACCTGTCACGGCACGCGGTAAATGCGCACGTCCCCCTGCTCAGGATTCTCTGCCGGATAGACCAGTTCCAGTTGCGCGAAAAGCGCGCGTTCGACCGCGGGCGTCAAACCGTACTGCGCCCGCTCCGATGGCCCCACATAGAGATAGCTGGCGCCCAGCGACTGCAGGATGCGCACAACTTCGGACGGCGATGTCCCGCCGTAGATCGAGCGCAGCGCCTCGGGGCGACCTGCCGCCATTGCGCCGTAGGCGCGCCCGCGCCACTGTGATTCGTGCCCATCCCAGCCCAGCGGCGTCGGACGCCCCGTCATCGTGCTGATGCGGTTGGTGTCGGCGCCGTAGGAACGCCCCTTGCCTTCCACGACGACATCGTCAGGGCGCGTGTTGGCGCGCACCCACTCGACCGCGCCATACTCCGCCGGTGAAATCGTAGCCAGATACGCGGCGGCGTCGAAGGTCGGCGTGCGGCTGAAGCCCTGCGTCTTGCTGTACGCGCCTGCGGCGATGTAGACGGTTGAGGCTGTCGCCAGCACGAGCGCCAGGCTGCTCAACAGCGCCGGGGCGACGCGCCAGCCGCGCCAGGTCGTCACGGTCAGCGCAATCGTGAACGCGCCCGCCAGCCCAAAGAGCAGCCAGGCCTGGTAATAAAACTTGAAAATCGTGTTCATGCGCCAACCAAAGTTGTCGCGCAGATAGACGATCTCCGGCGTCAAGGTCAAGCCCAGCCCAATCGCCGCCAGCGCCAGCGCAAAGAACATGGGCAGTTGTTCGCGCGTCAGGGCCGCACCGCGCTGAAGCGCCGTCCACAGCAGCGCCAGCACCACCGCGGTCATCAGCCCGACGACCAGGAAGGTGAAGGGCTGGCTCGTCCAGCGCTCGACCATGAAGGACAGGTGCGATGTGGCGCCGTCGGGCAGCGCCACGCCAGCCAGCAGCGCACGCCCGCCGTCGGTCGAGGTAGCTACGAAGGCGGCAAGGGCAAGCAGCACAAGCGGCAAGCCCATCACCAGCGCCACGGCAACGATCACGACCGTGCGGCGCGGGCGAAAAACTGACCAACCCACCACCAGCAGCGCGGCCAGCGTCAGCAGCGCGATCCCAAACATGGCGACATATTGCGAGAAGCGCGTCGGGTGGAAGAAGTTGGGGATCAGCCCACCCGCCTGGCTTTGCGCGGTCAGGAAGTAGGGCAGATAGAGCACGAAGCCCACACCCGCCAGCGCCACGCCGAAGCCCAACGCCGCCCCAATCGCCTGTCCCATGCCGGGTGGGCGCTGTTCGGCAGTGGCGGGCAGGCGCATCCACGCCGCGGCCACGCTGAAGGTGAGCAGCAGCCAGTAGGGCGGATAGTCCCACGTGTTGAGAAAGAGCAACGAGCCGACGACGATCGCGGTCAGCACAAAGCCGCCCCACCCCAACGGTGCGATCAACGCTGCCTGGCGCAGCCACTGGGTCGTTGCCTCCAGGGTTGTCGTCGCCGGGGCGTCGCTGGCGCGCTGCGTTCTACCGAGCACAATCGCCAGCGCCACGCCGATCGCCAGGATCGCAAAGGGCATGGCGGCGACGTGCGGGTGGTTATCGCCAAGGATATAGCTGAAGGCCGGAAACTCGTCGATGACCTCGATGTGGTCGCCGCGCAGACTCACATCGGAGAGCACGCGGCTGCTGCGCCACCACCACCAGCCAAAATCGATGTACCAGTTGTGGGTGACTGCGGCGTTCTCTGGGAAGCCGCGCACCTTGAGCAACGCGGCGATGCCCGATACATCCACGCCGTTGGCATACAGCCATTCGAGCAGCCCCTGCACGTTGGCGGAAAGCCCGACGAGCAGCGCCGCAATCAGCCCACCGCCAGCAGCCCAGCCAAAGCGCCGCCCTGCGGCCGCAACCAGGTTGTAGCCGACGCCGAACGCGCCGATCAACAGCAGCCCAAACCAGAGCGCCTGCGCCAGGTTGTAACTCACCGCCGCCGTCTGTCCCGCCATCAGCCCGACCATGTTCATCAGCCAGTAACCGAAGTAGTAGTAGCTGATCGGGTAGCCCGCCAGCCATGCGTCCTGCGGCGGATAGGTCAGGCTGGCGCGGATGCTGTGCATAAACATCAAGTCCATCGGCTGCTCGGTGTGATCCGCCGCCGGATCATGCGCCCGCACCCACGCCCACGCCGCAAAGGCAAGCAGGAAGAGCAGCTCGGCGAGGAGGATGTAGGGGAGGGGAGGGAGATTGGGAGATTGGGAGAGGGGGAGAGGGGGAGATGAGGAGATGGGAGATTGGAGATTGGAGATTGGAGATTTGGGGGAGCGCGCTGAATCTCCAATCTCCAATCTCTCAATCTCCAATCTCTCAATCTCCAATCTCTCAATCTCCAATCTCTCAATCTCCAATCTCTCAATCTCCAATCGCTGAATCCCTTTTCTCCCAACAACCACACTGATCACCGCCACCACGACCAACGCCAGCCAGGCGCCGCCGATTTCGTTGCGCAGGATGCCGATGCTGTAGCCAATCCAGAAAAGGTAGCCGGTGAGCAGGATGCCGAGCAGCCGCGCAAAGACGTAGCCGCGGTCGGGCAGCGCGGCGAAGAAGCGTAGCGATAGCGGCAGTGCGGCGACGGTGATGACCTGGACGACCAGATAGACAGCCAGGAACTGCCCAAACAACGTCATCATGCGCCACCGCCCGGGGTGAAGACGCCGTCCGCCTGCTGTTCGAGCCGTCCGGGAACAGCGTAGATGGTCACGCGTTCGTTCTGGAACAACGGCGTCAGCAGCCCTTGCGCTGCCATCTCCTCGAACTTGCGCACGCCGTCGGGATGCAGGAAGCGCTCAAGCTGCCCGACGTAGACCAGGTCAATGTGAAGCTCGTCGATGATCTGCTGCGTGCGGGCGATGTCGGGCGTCTGCCACAGCTCGCGGTGCAAGCCGTCGCGATAGCCGACATCTTCGGGGTAGCGCTGCTCCTGCTCGTGCATGCCCTTGAGACCGCTGAGACCGGTGTTGCTTGCCATGCGCGTGCCCCACGCCCGGTAATACTCCACCTCCGAGCTTTCCAGGATCACGGCGTTGCCGCGCACGTGCTTGAGCAGCCACTGCAGCGCCTCCCACTCATAGCGCAACTCGAAGACGTTGTTGAAATCGGGCCAGGCATATGACCCCTCGCGCATGAAGTCCAGCCCGTTGAGCGTGCCGATCGCCGGTCGCCAGCCCGGTGGCGGTGAGCACGGCGGTCAACGCGGCGCCGGCGTCGGTCGTGCGCGCGCTGCGCCAGAGCATCGCTACCGCCAGCCCCAGCCAGGACAGGCAGAGCGCCAGCACGCTCCACCCTGCCAGCCACGCACCGACCGCCAACAGCAGCGTCGTCGGAATCAACGCCAGCAGGAGCAGGTAAAAGAAGCCCGGCGCGCGCACCAGCTTGTTGTGCAGATACAGCGCCCGCGGCGAGTCGTCGAAGCGGCACAGGAAAAGATTGACGGCGCGTTCGACGCCGGAGGGTTTGGGAAGATCAGGGGATTGGAGATTGGAGATTGGAGATTGGGCGTCGTCCTGCGCAGCCGGGTCTCCCCCTCTCCCAATCTCCCTATCGCCCACTCTCCCATTCCCCCACTCTCCAATCTCTAATCTCCAATCTCCAATCTCCAATCGCTTCCACGCGAGATAGAGGGTCCAGCTCAACAAGATAAAAAAGAAGAAGCCCCACACCAGCAGCCAGCGCTCGATGGGGTCGGATTCCTTGACCAGCCCCACACCCGATGCGCCGACGTTGACGTAGTTGCTGAAGAAGGGCATGAAGAACAGATATGCGCCGCCTGCGTAGAGCACGGCCGCCGCAATCGTCGTCAGCCAGTCGATCCGTCCGCGCCCGCGGAACTGGCTGACCAGAAAGGTGAGCACGCCCAGCCCGAAGTAGGTGGGCAGTTCCCACAGGTTGACGCTTGCCAGCGCACCGAGCAGCAGCGCAAAGAGCGCCACCAGCGCCAGCCCCTGTCGCCACGCCCGCCGCCAATCCGTGCCGGCGTCCATCACCAGCACCAACGCCAGCGCCAGGAACATGCCGGAAAGCGGAATGCCAATGATGTGCGGGTGCAGGTCAGCGAAGAGGAAGCTCCAGAACGGAAATTCGTTGATCGTCGGCTCGATCACCCGGCTTGGTCCCCAGAAATCGTAGGGTGGCATCTTCGCTGCGCCGCTGATCACCTGCTGCAAGCTGCCCACTGCGCCCGCCAATTCCTGCGCGCCCGGCAGCACCGACTGAAAATCCGACGGGTTGAGCCGCGCCAGATTGCGCACCACCTGCGCCGCTCCGTCCAGGTTGCCCAGGATCGTTACATATAACGGCGCCAGTAACGCCGCACCGAGGCCGGAAAACCAGGGAAGGGGAGAGTGGAGATTGGAGATTGGAGATTGGGTGCTTGTGAGATTGTGGGATTGAGCGACTGCGGGATTAGGAGAACGCTCGCCCTCATGCGAATCTCCAATCTCCAATCTCCAATCTCCTAATCTCTTCTTCTCCACCGCCGAATACGCCACGGCAAACACATTGACCACCGTCAGCGCAAAGAGCATTGGGATTGCCAGGTTGAAGGCGACTTCGGCGTAGATGCCGGTCAGCTTGATCAGGTAGGCGACCAGGTACAAGCCGAAGTAGTAGTAGTTGATGACGCCGCCCGCAAAGTGCGGGTTGACCGGCGGGAAGGTCGGGCTGCGCAGGATGCCGTTGAGGAAGGCGAACTCCATCTGCTTCTCGCCGCCAAACCAGGGCTGCCAGAGGTCGGGATTCTGCAGCCGCACCCAGATGAACGCCAGGAACGCCGCGCCAAAGACCGCCTCGCCTACGAGCATTAGCTTCCAGTTAGTGCGGATGAAGGCGCGCATGGCCGCACGCTGGCGATAGGCGAACACTGCACCGACGACCGCCACGATCAGCACTGACAGCCAGGAAAAGAGCACGGTGTTCTGCAACACGCCAAGCGAGGTCAGCATCCACAGCAGCCAGCCGCCGAGCAGCCAGCCAAAGGTGCGGCTCAGGAAATAGCCCGCGTCGCGCAGCGGACGGAAGACGCCAAAGATCAAGGGCCACGCCACCCAGCCGAGCAACGTCAGCACCGCCCACCACCAGACGATGGCGAGCACAGTGCTCTCGCTGGCGAGCGTGTTCCAGCGATAGTTGTCGACGACCGGCAGTTGCTGGATCGGTGTGTCGAACATCAGCGAGGGACGTTCGCCCGGCGGCGGCAGCGATGGCGCCGCCTGACCGACGCCGAACAGCCCGATGATGCGGTTGATCAGCCCGCTCTGTTCGCTGCCCGGGCGGCTGCCCAGCCCAATCGCCTCCAACAGCGGGCTGAGCGGTGAATCCTTGCCGCGATAGTACGGGATCGCCCGCTCCCAGCTACGGTCGAAGATGGCGTCGAACTCGGCGTCGCTCAGGTCGCGCACCTTGCGGAAGATGCTCACCTGCGGATGGTCGTAGAGGCTGAAGCTCTCGTCGGCGTGGCGGTCGTCGAAGACAAAACCGAACAGTTGCGGCGGCGAGGTCACCTCCTGCGCCAGCTCGAAGCCGAGCCGCCCGTCCCACATTGCCTGATAGTAGAGGTTGGTCATCGGGTAGCGTTCGGGCAGCTCGTCCACGCTGTCGTAGATGCGCTTGGAACTGTAGACCACAAAGTCCGCCTCGCGCAGTTTCTGCTTCAGAATCTGATATTTGTCCGCGGTGTCCTCTTCGTAAGGACTCCAGTCGATGTTGATCAGTCCGGTGCTGCCCATGTCCATGCCCGGTTCGCCGGGGATGCTCTTGGGCAGCGGATCGTCCCACAACTCCCACAGCAGCACGGAGCCGGGCGGCGCGTTCTCGTAAATCCAACGGCTGGCGGTGATCCACGTATGCTCGCGATTGTAAACGCCATTCACATACGCCAGCGACCAGAAAATGCCGCCAGCAAGACCGAGGGTGGCGAGGAGGAGGGCGAAAATGCGAAAGGGAGATCGGAGATTGGAGATTGGAGATTGGAGATTGGGTGATTGTGGGATTGCGTGATTGGGCGATTGAGAGATTGCGCGATCGGTTGCCTCGTCCGACGTCCAATCTCCAATCTCCAATCTCCGAATCTCTGAATCTCCAATCTCCAATCTCTTTTTCGCCCCTGCCTTCCACAGCACAACAATCAGCCATGCGCCCCACAGCAGCACGAAGGGGAGCACGGGACTCATGTAGCGGTTGAATTTGGCGAGAAACGCGCCGGTGATGGCGAAGTAGGGCAGCACCCACGCCCATACGACCAGGTTGGCGAGCTGGGCGTCGTCGAGCCAGCGCAGCCTGCCAGATTTGCGCCCCAGGGCAATCCACGTTGCGATTAACCGGAACACCGCCAACAGCAATTGCCAGATTGCATACGCCGTGCCCGCCACTGCCACGAGACCCAGGGGCCAGCCCAGCCCCCACTGCACCTGCTGCTGAATAAAGTAGATGTAGGGCAGCGTGTTGCGATATTGGCGGGTGAAGGGGAAATCGGCGACCCCGCGCACCATCATGCCTTGTTCGACCAGCACGGCGCGGCTGAAGGCGCCCCAGTCGAGGATGGCGTAGGGGCTGGTGACAAAGAACGCGGCAAATGCCGCCAGCCACGCCACGGCCACGCCGAGGATCGCCGCAAACGGCACACGCCCATCGAGCGGACGCCCGGACTGATGGCTCTCCTGCACTTCACGCCAGACGCTGAGCAGCGCCGCCACCGCCGGCGCCGCCAGCACCGGCAGCGCGCTAAATTTGGACGCAATCGCCAGCCCGCACGCCACACCGGTGAGCAGCGCCACGCCAAAGCGCCGCATCGTCACCATGCTCACGCCGCCGAGCACCGCCAGCACGGTGAAGGTCGTGCTTGCCGGGTCCATTGCAAAGAAGTGGCTGAGCTGGATTGCCTGCGCCGTGAAGGCATAAAACGCCGCCGCCAGCAGCCCGCCGCCGCGCCCAAAGATGCGTGCGCCGAGCAGATAGAGCAGGAAGATGGTCAGCGTGTCGAAAAGCGCAATCGTCAACCGTCCAGCCACGGCGATGGCGTCGCACGCGGCGTCAGCGCGCTGCATCAGGCTGACCGTCTCCGCTGGTGCGCCGATTGCCTCCGCCACTGGCGCCAGCTTGTGAAACAGATCGCCCATCAGCACGCCGACGTAGAGCGGGAAATGGCCGTAGGTAAAGCTGCGCGGGCGCTGCTGCTGCACATCCCACAGCGGGTTCATCGGGCTGCGTTGTGGATCCCAGAACTGCTCCCAACTCGACGGCAGCGCGATTGTCGTGGCGTAGAAACAGGCGGTGCTGCGTTCGTCGGGATGGCTGCCGATGCCGCGGTCGAAGTTCAGATTCCAGACGCGCAAGACAAACCCGGCAAGCAGAATCACCAACAAGATCGGAAAGACGACGCGATGTGGCAACGAACGAGAAGTGGTCATCGGGTCCTATTGCGGGACAGGCGGGTAGTTTGGCACCACCCAGGTGATTGAACTGGAAGCCGGCGGCGGCCACAGCAGATAGACATCCACCCACCGGCGCCAGGAGACAAAGCTGCTCGACTCATACGCCAGGTCGATGCGTCGCGAGATGATGCCGCCGCCCGTGTCGAGCGCATCGCCGACGCCGTACCCAGGCACATAGACCTGCGAACGCAGCGGGATTAGGCGCGGATCGACCGCCACCACGCCCTGACGGACAACGTCGCCGGTGCGTGTGCGGTTCCCACCGGCGGACTGCGCTGTGTAGCTTGTCGCCAACATGCGAATCTTGCGCCAATAGGTAATCACCGTGCCGTCGGACATCGTCTCTGTGCGCGGCTCGATCTTCTGACCGTAGGCGATGCGGCGGTCGGCCGGTTCCTGGGCAAGCCAGGTGTCTTCGAGCACACGGCTCACCGGCTCGCCATTTTCGTAGCGGATGCGATAACGCGTGCGGGTGATGCCTTCGGCGCCGGTTGCCAGCACCTGCTGTGTATCGATCGGCAGATTGGGGTCGGGCACAAAGACCGTCTCGAAAGGCGCGATCTGCTCCTCGACGACCACATCCTCGCTCACACGCGTTACGGCAATTTTCAGATTGTTGTACAACTTCGTCTCCAGCGGCGGCTCGACGCGATCCATGCCGGTCAGCACAACACCGAGGTCGCTCAACGCGTCAGCCACTGTCTCGCCCTGCGTGCGCGTCTTGACCTGGCGGCCTTCGACCAGCAGCGAAACGGGCACGCTGCGTTGGATATAGACATCCAGATTCGCCGTGACCGCGCTGCCCAGACTGGGCTGCACGCGGTCGCCCAGATAGAGAATCACCCCGCTGCGCCGCAACGCCTCGCCGACGGTCTGCGCCGTGGTGTCGATGACATAGCGCGCTGCGCCTTCGTAGACCACTATCGGCACGGCGCGGCGCACGCGCAACTGAATCGGCTCGATGCGCACTTCGTCCCAGGCAAAGCCGCGGTCATAGGTCATGCGCCGCTGCACCACGGTGTTCTGCGGCAACGGCTGGTCGGCGCCCCACGGCTGCCCGTTGACCAGCACCTCGTCATGCACGTCGATCAGCACGCCAGCGTCGGCAAGCGCCTGCTGCGGTGTGGCGCCCCAACTGTGCGCCACGAAGTCACGTCCATCCGCCAGCACGCGCAGGGGGCGCGCCCGCTCCACCGTGAGCACCATGTCCCGTTCGATAGCGCTCTCCAGCGGCGGCGTGATGCGGTCGTGGGCGCTGGGCTGCAAGCCGAGGTCTAGCAGCAGCGCACCGACCGTCGCCCGATGGGTGTAGACCGTCTCATGCCTGCCATCGACGCTGACATGCACGGGTCGCGCCGTCATGACAAAGAGCGTCGCCAGCAGCACCGCCGCGCCAACCAACGCGGCGCCCCCAAAGCGCAGGCGATGGCGCTGAACCTGGGACACAGCCGAGCGTTCCATGGTCACAGAAGTCATTGCGCCATTGTATCCAATCGCAATATGAATGCCAAAGCGAAGGCTGTTCTTCATCGGTCTTGGGCGTTTGGCCACAAAAAGGCCAGCCCCAGGTGTCGGCTCAGCGCCTGGCCGATAAAAGAGAACTGGCTTGCCTTCCTTAACGATCTGGAAGCTATTGATTTGATGTAAAGTAGGAAACTGGATTGATAGCAAACTGTAAGCTATTTTGAGCGCAATGCAGTGTATAGTAACAAACAGAAGTTGTTCGCTGATACGTTCAACACATTGGATACACGCTGCTCACTTGGGACCCTAACCGATCGTCGGCACTGACGTCGGCCCATCGCCGCCAAAGCAGATAAGCAAGACAAGAATAATTGTGTGCTGCGTCTATTGCATAGGGCTTGCATACGCGCGCCCGTGTTAAACGCGCACCACATATGCACTTCACAAAAGACGCCTTACGGAGTTCAAATTGAAGAAAAGATTCTCAACGTCGAGTCAATCCGCTGTTGCACTGTTTTTAACAACGATGCTGCTCCTCGCAGGTTTTGCTGCGTTGGGAGAAGGCGTCGGCTCCTCCATTGTGGCGCAGTCGAGCTCACCCACTGGGACGCCATCACCGACACAGCGACAAACGCCGCCCGCTGCACCATCGACTGCTACACCCGTCCAGGTCGTTGCCACGTTTCAGGGAATCGCTGCCGGCTTGACTGCCGAGGGCAATCCTTTTCTCGGCTCGCTCGACGCAGCAGTGGTGCTGCACGAATACAGCGACTATCTTTGCCCCTTCTGCGCCCGTCATTTCCGCGAAACCTACCCGCTGTTGCTTGAAAACTATGTCGCCAGCGGCGACCTGCTGCTCGTCTTTCATGATTTTCCGCTGGCGTCGCTGCATCCCACCGCCTACATCGGCCACCGCGCCGCGCGCTGCGTCGCTGCGCAGGATGTCGCCGCCTACTGGACGATGCACGACCTGCTCTTTGAGCGCCAGAACGAGTGGAACCGCCTTTCCAACCCAACCGCGTTTGTAACTGCGCTGGCAAGGGAGCTGGAGGTCGACGTCGATGTGTTTGCAGCGTGCATGGACTCTGATGACACAGCTGCGGCGGTCGAGGCGAGCATTGTCGACGGCGACGCACGTGGCTTCAACGCCACACCGAGCTTTGTGTTCGAGCGCCCGGCGGATGGTTACACCTTCGAGCTGATCGGCGCCTATCCCTATAGTCGCTTCACCGAGGTGATCGACGCCCTGCTCGCCGGTGAGGACGCGCCTGCCGAACCGACGCCTGAACCGCCGCAGTTGCCCTACTGGGCCGGCGAAGGTCTGGCGCCCGACCCCGACCGCCCCGGCTTCACGCTGGCCGGCGACCCATACAAGGGCAGTGAGGACGCCCTGTTGACGATCGTGGAATTCAGCGATTTTCAATGTCCGGCGTGCGCCACCCATGCGCTCGACGTGCAGCCGGTGCTCGACAAACAATTCGTAAAGACAGGCAAGGTGCGATGGATTTTCAAGAATCTGCCATTGCGTATGCATCCACAAGCGCCGGCTGCGGCTGCCGCCGCCGAGTGCGCTGGCGATCAAGGGATGTTCTGGGAGTTGCATGATCGGTTGTTTGAGACGCAGGAGCATTGGACAGTTGAGGGCGTCGATGACGAAATCATGTCACTTGCCCGCACCGTCGAACTTGATCTGGAATCTTTTGAGTCATGTTTTATGGGACGATCCGGTCTCGAACGCGTGCTGCCGGATTTATATGATGCAGCCGGCATTATTAGCAGCACGCCAACCTTCGTAATCATTGCAGAAGGCGCTGGAACAATCGTAAATGGCGCTCAGCAGGTCAATACATTCACTGAAATTATCGATGCTTTTATCAGGCGGATTGAAACGAACAAGCCATAGACTTGTCTCGCCCAAAATTCCTTCACGGAGGTGGATTTATGGCATCCCATCGTAGAGTACTCATATCGTATCCTACAGCTCTGTTCAGCAGTTTATTGATTGCATTGTTTTTGTTGCTTGCGAGCAATGGAACCACCTATGCCCAGACAAGCGGCGTCATTGGAACCTGTATGGGACCTCAGAACTGTACAGCAAATGATGGCGGATTCTCTGGCTTTGATGTAATCAGCGGACCAGCATCCTGTCTTGAAGGGGAGCCTGTCACATTTCAACTCAGAGCCAGACTGAACACCGCCCAACCCACCAGGTATGATATTGGAATTTGGGTTGCTCTAAACGGCCTGACGCCTCAACAGTCGCCGTCGACCGGCAACAACTGCTATCGGGATATTCTGTCACCATTGGCGCCTGGTGCGCCGCTGAACTTGACAGGTGGTTTTGGGGGGTTTCGGAATCTCGATGGCGATGCGTGTGGAGATGCTTCCAGTGGTGAACAGAACTTCAAGGTGCTAAGTCCCATTACAATCACTTGTTCAGATACTAGCTCTGATGGCAGACTCGATGTTGGCGCATGTACAAGTTACGCTCAGAATCAACAATCTGTTTGCAACGGCGCCAATGATATCTCACCCGGCACCGGATCCAAATGCGAATGCGCCAACGTGCCAATCGGACAGGTTGACGTCCGTCGCCCTGCCTATTTGGAAGTGCGCAAAATTATCGAACCGTCAACGGCTCCAGGAGCGGTGTCATTATCAATCGTAGGAACCGACGCATTCACAACATTCCAGCACATATCCAACAATGTTGGCAATCTTGGCTCCACCGGACGTCTGACCGTGACGGCTGGCAGTCGGCTCACACCAAATGGAACGTATACGATCACTGAGTCGGCAGAAATTGGCACGAATCTGGCAAATTTCGATACGACTGTGCTCTGTGTTCAGCGCAGTGGAGGAGCTGTCGTTGCTGGACCTGTTGCCGCGACGTCTCTGAGTTTCACTGTGCGGCCTGGCGATGACATCGTCTGCACTTTTACCAACCGCTACAACAAAGGCACATTGGAAATACGCAAAGTCGTTGATGTTCCCTCATCAGAATGGAATCTGATTGCGTCTGGCCCGATCTCCTTCAGCCAAATCATTACGGGCAACGGCACGACTGGCGCGCGCACTGTGTTGACCGGCTCTTATACAATCAGCGAGACCGGCGTCGGAACGACAAATCTGACCGACTATAACACGACCTGGGCATGCACTATCTACGACGCACAATCGGCCTCCACAACTATCGGCGTCGGCGCTACGACCGACGTTGTGGTTAGCCCAAATAAGAACACAGTCTGCACCTTTGCCAATACACGTCGCACCGGACAAATTGTCATCAGCAAATTGACAGAGGGCGACAACGCCACCTTCGATTTTACTGGACCAGGCGGCGGGTTGGTCTCCAGTTTCCAGATCACGACAAGCGGCGGTTCCGGTCAGGCCACATTCAACAGCGTGCCGACCGGCGTTTACACCATCAGCGAAGGAGCGTTGCCCGTTGGATGGGACTTTGCCGGTCTGGTATGTTCGGATCCGTCTAGCGACACCGCCATCAACGGCGCCACCGCTACGATTAATGTTGGCTATGATGAGACCGTGATCTGCACCTACACCAATGTGCGCCGCGGCAGCCTTAGCATCACCAAGATCGTCGACGCCAATGGCTTTGATTCCAATCAGCCGCCGCTGTCTACTCAGGGGTACGAGATTCGGGTGGAAGGCGTCGATGTCACCTTCAGCCAAAACAACACTCTTCTGGCGGGCGAGACCTGGACGCTCGATAACCTGCTGCCGGGACAATACCGGGTCGAGGAACTGGCGCCGACACCCAACGACGGTTGGCTAATCACGATTGCACCGGTGACCCCTACCATCGTCGCCGGACAAAACACAGCGGTCGAGGTGCGCAACATGCCGCTGCAGGGCGAGTTGCTGATCGTAAAGACGGTCAATCCCGAATTTGTGCGAGAGTACGACTGGGCGATCACCAAAACCGTCGATCCGCCAACGCTTGACCTTTTCGTGGGCGACAGAGGCGAGTTCACCTACACGCTTGAGATTGCCCGCATGCCCAGACCCGACCGTGACTTTCGCGTGACTGGCAGTGTTCAGATCAGCAACCCATCTACGTTGCCCGTGTTAATAAACCAGCCAGTGGATATACTTTCGCAAGGTGATGCGGTTACACTCAACTGTCCAGTGGCATCGTGGCCCTATCGCATCGAGGCGGGCGCCGAGTTAATCTGCACCTATAATCATCTGCTAAGTGGCAACCCTACCACTGGAGAGACGATCACCAATACGGTGACGGTGTCCTTGACAAACGGCGTTGTCTATAGCCAAAATGCACCTTTTGAATTCGACGCCCCCACCGTAGAGATAGATCGTGAAGTCACGTTGGAAGATGCGCTGCTCGGCTTGAATCAAAGTGTTGTTGGCGACACGACGATCTCTTATCCCACCAGCGCAACCTGTGATTCATTCACCAACTGGCAGAATGGCGGCAATTCCGGTGGATACGACATCTTCAATACTGCGACCTTAAGCGGAACATTGATTGCTGAAGAAGATAACGCAACGGTGAGGATCAACTGCTACCAGCTGGGCGTCAGGAAGACGGCGGAGACATCCTACGTGCTAACAACAACGTGGGACATCGCCAAGACAGTGGATCAGCCTGCAGTCGATCTCTTCGATGGCGACAGCCGGTCCGTGACCTACACCGTTGCGCTCACCAACACTGGCGCCATCAGCGGTTCGTGGCGCGTGGATGGCACGATCACAATCTCAAATCCGGCGCCGATGACTGCCTCTATTTCATCGATCAGCGACATCCTAAACGAAAGTTTTTCGGGTGTGGTGTCGAACTGTACGCCCGACAGCAACTCTATCGGACCCAACAGCGAGATCACATGCGACTATTTTATCGACCTGAGTAATGCTGGCGCGATCAACGGTGAAAATGTCGCCACGGTTGTGCTCGTCAACACGCCAAGCGGTGCGACGGCCTTCACCGGCTTACAGGCGGTTGATTTTGGCGAAGCCAGCATCACCCCGGCGAACACCTCGGTCTCGGTCAATGATTCCTTCGCTGGTGACCTCGGTTCGTTCGCTGGCGCAGGCGGCCAGGCCACTTACACCCGCACCTTGACCTGTCCGATCGAGGAAACATACATCGATGGCTCAGCCTGGACCGTGATTGGCAATACAGCCACCATCAACGAGACCGGACAACGCGACGACGCCAACGTGCTGCTGACCTGTTACCGCCCCAGCATTAGCAAGGATGCCACACCGTCATACACCGTGACCTATACCTGGCAGCTCGCCAAACAAGTCTATCCACCGATCGTCGACCTCTTCGACGGCGCCGATGCTACGCTCAGCTACACAGTGACCGCCACGCGCGACAACGGCGCGCCTGGCAGCTATGCCGTAGCCGGCGTCATCACCGTTACCAACCCGCACGTCAGCCAGGCGATTTCCTTGACGGGCGCCGTCATCGACGAGATCGAAGGAGGAATCGGTGCAATTGTGAACTGCCCATCGAGCATTGCAGCGCAATCCTCGGCAACGTGCACCTACAGTGCGTCCCTGCCCGACAACGCACAACGCGAGAACACCGCCAGCCTGACACTGTTCGGTTTCACCTACACTGGCGCTGCCACCATCGACTTTAGCGGTGTGACGCCGACTGAAATTAATCCCAGCCTTACTGTCATTGACAGTTATGATCAGGCCGGCGGCCCCTGGACATTCCAGACTTCAGGTTCACAGACCTACAGTCGTCCGGTGAACTGTGCAGCTTTCAGTGACGAAGAATATGTCGATGGTGTTGCTAAGGCCCTGATCACCAATACGACAAACGCCACCCCATCAGGTGTTGCACCGCTTTCAGCCACAGCCGATGCGACGGTCAACTGCTATCGCCCGCTGGTGAGCAAAGATGTCAACACCTCCTTCACGCGCACTTACACGTGGACGGTGGAAAAGACTGTCGATCCGGCGCGGCTCGATCTCTTCGAGGGTGAAACAGCCGCTGTGACCTACACGATCGCTGTGGTCAAGTCCGATCCCATCGACAGCGATTTCGGCGTCAGCGGCGTGATCTCCATCACCAACCCACACCCGACACAGACGGCGACTTTCAATGTGCAGGATGTCTTGCCCGGCGATCTGGTCGCACAGGTGACCTGTGGCGGCGGCGGCAACATCATAACCGTTGGCGCCGGTCAGACTGCAACCTGCACCTACACGGCGTCGCCCGACGGCGTTATCAGCGGGATGAATGTCGTCACGGCAACGATGCAGACCGTCAGCGGCGCACGCAGCTACACCGGTGCAGCCGCCGTCAACTTCGGTGCGCCAACCAACGTTGTCGATGACAGTGTCTACATCTTTGACACAAACCCGGACTACGATGGCCCATTCGAGAGCAACGAGTCCTTCACCACCGCATACCCGGTCGAGTATGGTTGCATCGAGGTGAACTTTGGCGAAGCGCTTTCGTTCTATCAGCAGGTGGACAACACTGTGACCCTCTTTTCGCCTCGCGAGGTGGAGTTGGATAGCGACGCCGCCACAGTCGATCTCACCTGTCACCGCCCCGCCGTCACCAAGACGGCGCAGGGTGCATACGGTCGCACCTACGACTGGGCGATCTCCAAGTCAGCCGATCCGACGCGCCTCGATCTATTCGAGGGAGAGACGACCATTGTCACTTACACCATCGACGTGACCAGAACGCTCGCTTCGGAAGAAGACTTCTGGGTGAGCGGCATCATTGAGATTTTCAACCCCAATCCACAGCGCAGCCTGTCGATCAGCGTTGTGGATCAACTCGACAACGGTCAGCAACTGCCAACCACCTGTCCAGCGACGGTGGCGCCAAACACCACTGTGACCTGTTCGTATGGCGGCTCCTTGAACGGTGTCACCGCCAGCAGCATCGTCACCAATACCGCCATCATCACCACGGGCGCAGGTTTGGTGTACAGCAGCGCCCCGGTCGCCGTTGACTTTGGTCAGGTGCAGCCTTCCACATTGTTGGACTCGGTTACGATTACCGACTCGCAGACAAGCCAGACCTGGGTGATGAACGACTCAGGCGCGATCCGCTACACATTGCCCCAGGGCTGTGCGGATATCGTCTTTGCGGGCGACAACACGATCTATCGCGACGCGCTGGTCAACACGGCAAGTGTGCGTGAACTGAGCAGCCGCTCCTCGAACGCTACGGTCGATCTGAACTGCTATCGACTGGCTGTAAGCAAGGATGTCAACACATCCTTCACCCGCCAGCACCTGTGGGGCATCGAGAAAACGGTCGATCCGGCCACATGGAATGCCTTCGTGGGCGATCTGCCATCCTCGACCTACACGGTGACCGCCTTCATCGTCGGTCAGCAAGACAGCAACTGGCAGGTGGAGGGCGCGATCACCATCTCCAATCCGGCGCCAATGCCGGCAACCGTCGTCAGCGTCGTGGATGCACTGCCCAATGGAGCGTCGGCCATGGTCTCGTGCGCAGATGGCGTGACCATACCCGCCAACAGCGCCGCAACCTGCACCTACAGCGCCCAAACCGGCGGTGTGATCAGCGGAGACAATGTCGTCACCGCTACGCTCCAGACCAGCGCGGGCAGCAAACAGTACACAGGCTCGGCGCCGATCGTCTTTGGCGACCCAACCACCGAGCTTAGCAAGACCGTGACCGTAAGCGACGATCTGCTCGGCGGATCGCTGGGCGAGTTCGGCGACGGACAGACAAAATCCTACGCTTTCCAATTCCACTCGTGCAGCGAGGTGACTTTTGAGGAAGGCGAGAACAGCCGCACCTTCATCATTGACAACACCGCAACCATCGATGGCGCAACGGTTGACGACAGTGCACAGGTGACGCTGACCTGCTGGAAGCCGCCGATCATCAAAACCACCAACACACGCTACAACCGGGTCTATGACTATGACCTCGTGAAAACCGTGGAGCCGGCAGAACAGACGATCTATTTCACCGACACGGCAACCTTCGCCTACACGCTGCAGGTGACCAAGTTCATCCAGGAAGAGAACGGCTTTGCCGTAGGCGGCGCCATCGTCATCAGCAACCCGGCGCCGATCGACGCCACGCTGGTCAGCATCGAGGACATCCTGCCCGATGCAGCCAATATAGCGATCGTCTGTGCGCCGGACAACGAGACGCCCTACACCGTGCCGGCCGGCGGCGCGCTCAACTGCACCTACAGTGCGGGTCTGCCCGACAAGACGCTCCGCGTCAACGAGGCGCGCGCCACGATGAGCAATGGCGTTGTCCTCAGCGCCACTGCTCCGGTGGACTTCAGCGCCGCAATCGTGACGCCGATCAACGACAGCGCGCCGATCAGCGACGCCTTCTGGAGCGAAGTGCAGACAGTCTTCACTGACACCGTCTTCACCTACACCAAAGAATTCACCTGCGCCGGGCTTGCCTACAACCAGGAGACTGGTTTCTTCAGCGGGGTTTTCACCAACGTGGCGCGGGTGCTGATGGAAGGCGGGGACTCCGATTCAGCGACAGCAACGCTCAACTGCTATCGGCTCGATCTCTCGGTTGAGAAGACAGCGACGCCGACGGAACGCCCAGAGCCGGGCGGCGTCTTCACCTTCGATGTGGCTGTGGTGAACAACAGCCCTGTGCCGGTGACGCTGACAACGCTGACCGACGACATCTATGGCGACCTGACCCAGGCGACCGGGCGTATGACCGGCACGAGCTGTGCGCTGCCGCAAGCGCTGTCCGCCAACGGCGGGCAGTACAGGTGCAGTTTTACGGTCAACTTCACCGGTCAGCCCGGCGCCGCTGAAACCGACACCGTGACGGCGAGCGGCGTAGACGGTGCAGGCACGCCCGTCGATGCCAGCGACAGTGCGACGATCACCATCACAGATACACCGTCGAGCATCACGCTGACCAAAACGGCGAATCGAACAGTGCTGCCATGGCCGGGCGGCGAAGTGATCTTCACCGTTGAGGTGCAGAACACCTCGGCGGTCGACGCTGTGCGCATCGATACGCTCACCGACAGCATCTACGGCAATATCACGCAGGTCGGCGGCAAGGTGCTCGCCACAACGTGCGCAGCGCCGCAGGTGTTGACGCCTGGCGCAAGCTATCAGTGTACGTTCACTGTCAATCTGACGCTGGCGGCTGATGCGACGCAAAACTTGGTCGAGACCAACATCGTCACCGCCATCGGCGTTGACGACGACGGTCAGCCGCTCCGTGCCAGCGACGACGAAACCGTGACCGTTGTGGCTGCACAGCGCGCTGTCATCGGCAATCGCGTCTTCATCGACATCGACCCGGATGGTGCAAGTTCGGCGGCGCGGCTGGCAGGCAATCAGCAACAGGACTTCGATGAGGATGGCAATGCCATTGAGGACAACGTGCCGGGCATCACTGTGTTGCTCTTCACGGCCGACCACGTCTTCGTCGCCGCTGTGCAGACAGACGCCGACGGATTCTATCAATTTAACGACGTGCCGCCTGGCGAGTACTATGCTGTGTTTGTCAACCCGGGCGTCTTCCCCGGCGCATGGGTTGGCTACAATGCTGTGATTGCCGACGAGGTGAACAGCGACGTCGACCCAAGCCTGCCGTTGGAGCCAGGCGTCGAAGCATTGATCGACAATTTGCTCGGCGCCGGCGCCAGCCTCGACGCCGCCCGCACGCCGACCTTCAGCATTGCGTCGGGTCAGGTTTACCTCGATCTCGACGCCGGTCTGGTCGATCTGTCGGGCGCCAATTCGGTCGATATCAACGGCATTATCTGGCTGGACGCCAACCGCGACGGCATTCGTCAGGAAGGGGAGACCGTCCGCATCTCAGGCGTGATCGTCGAGCTGTACAAAGTGAACGATGTACAGCGCAGCGATGCAACACGGATCGACCAGATGCCGACCGACGCCAGTGGTTTCTTCGAGTTTCTTGGTCTGGATGCGGGCGTCTACTTCGTGAGGATGCTCATTCCGATTAACTATACGATCACGGCGCAGAACGTCGGCGACGATCCTGCGATCGACAGCGACATCGATCCCACCAGCGGCGAGAGCGAACGGGTGACGGTCACCAACGAGACGGTGACTATCGACGCTGGCGTCTTCCAGACGCCGACAGCGCTCGATCCAGTCGAAGAGCCAATGATCGTGAGCCATCAGCTCTTCCTGCCGACTGTACAACGGTAAAAGAAAAGAGAGGAGGGTGAGAGAAGGGAGAGGCAGGATTCCTGTCTCTCCCTTCTCTCACCCTCCTCTCTTTACCACCTATCTATTCCTCCGGCACTTTCAGCACCATGCCGATGCGCAGGTCATTGGGAGAGGCGAGCACATCGCGATTCGCTTCGTAAAGAGCGTCGATGCGGTCCGGCGCGCCGTAAAGCTTCATCGAAATGCCCCATAGAGAATCGCCCTCGACGACAGTATATGTAGAAGGCGGACGCACCCGCACGTTGACCGTCGACACTTCCTCTACGATAGGCAGCCGAGCCAACAGCGCCACCAATGCGTCAAGCTCCTCTACGCTGGTGATGGCTCCCTCCAACACCAGACGGCTCCCCTCCAGCCTTCCCGTGATCGTTTCAGCCAATTCAGGGCGCTGCGCCTCGATCAGGATCGTCTTCAGATCGAAGGGGGGCGCTACGATGAGCGCCTCTGGGCTGGAAGCCGCCAATGGCTGTGGAGTGGTCGCCGCCAGGTCGCGACCGACAAAAGGCGTCGGTGCGAGTTCAGGCGTCGTCGCAACTTCAGGTGTAGCAGGGGTGTTCTGCTCCAATTCAGGCATCGTCTGCATCTGCTCCGCGGCCATGGTCGGCTGCCCGGCGGGCGTCGAGAGCTGGCTGACAGGCAGCAATGCATCGATCCAGTCGGGAGGGTTCTCCCATAACCACCAGCCGCCAACGCTGAGCAACGCCACCACCGATAACATCGCCACAGCGCGTGCGGGCGAACGCCGCCGCGGCGGTTGCGGCGACGGACGCACTTCCTCTATGACCAACGGCAACAGCTCGTCGTCTGAAAGCGGCGTCTCTTCTTGAGGGCGCGCCGCAGATGCACGCTGACGTGTTTGGTTTGAACGTAGCAGCCACTCAGCCTCGCCGCGCAGCACGTCGTCAATCGGGACGGCGGCTACATGATGGCGCATCTCGTCGAAACGTCCCATTCGCTTGCACAGAATTGCGCCAAGCAAATGAAGCTCGGAAGAGGGTTGATACGCCAACCCGCGCTGCACTTCACCCAACGCCGCGCTCACATCCCCGCGCGCCGAAAGCTCGGCGGCGCGCGTGTAGAAATAGCGCGACGCCTGCTGCGCGCTGATCAACCGGCGCAAATTGGCGCCGCACAGCTCGCACCGTTCAGAGTCAGGGCTGATTTCCACAGTGTGACCGCACTGAAAGCAGGTAACTGCAAGCATGATGGACCGTTATTCCTTTATCGCGCGGTGTCGCCGCTGAATTCGTCGATGTGTTCGCCGTTGTTTGCGAGGCCCTCTCATGCACTCAAGCGCTCAGCCTTCAGCTTTGGCGGAGAGCTCGAACCAACGGTTCAAAGCGGCTTCAAGCGTCGCCTCAAGTGCAGCCACCTGGATCGAGAGATCCTGGAGACGTTGGTAATTATCACCGATCTGGTTGATTTCGTCCAATAGCAAAAATTTGCGTTCTTCGAGTTCTGCAATCTGCGTTTCGAGACTCTCCAACTCGCGTTGCTCCTTCCAGGACAGCCTGTCAGACGGCGGTTTGCGGCGCACCGGCGTGGCTTTGGGGGCGGGGGCGACGGCGACAGGCGTCTGCATCCGCACAAACACCTCATAGGGCGAAGGGTAACGCGGCCCAAGCCTGCCGCTCTCCATGCTCATCAAGAAATCGACGGTGCGGTCGAGAAAGTAGCGATCGTGGCTGACCACAATCAGTGCGCCGGTGAAGTGGTCGAGAAATTCCTCCAGCACAGCCAGTGTCTCGATGTCGAGATCGTTGGTCGGCTCGTCGAGCAGCAGCACGTTGGGCTGATGGATCAATGTGCGCAGCAGGTGGAGCCGTCGCCGTTCGCCGCCGCTGAGGCTGCCGATGCGCGCATAGTGCATCGGGCGCGGGAAAAGGAACCATTCGAGCATCTGCGCCGCCTCGACGTGTTCGCCCTCTTTGGTGCGGATGAGCGGCGCTTCCTGCTCGATGAACTCCAACAAACGCATGTGATCTTTGAGGTCGGCGCTCCGCTGGTCGTAGTAGCCAATCTGCACGGTGTCGCCCCATTCGATCCCGCCGCTGTCAGGCTGGAGCTTGCCGGCAAGCAGGTCAAGCAGCGTGCTCTTGCCTGCTCCGTTCGGGCCGAGAATGCCGATGCGGTCGCCCGGCTCCAGGTGTAGATCGACGCCATCAATCACTGTGGCGGCGCCAAATCGCTTGACCAGCCCGCGTGCGGTCAACACCTTTTTGCCTAACCGCCGTGACGCTAACGCAATCGCCACCCGGTCGGCGCCGCTATCATATTGGATCTGCATCATCTCCTCGACGCGCTCTTTGCGCGCCTTCTGCTTTGCACCGCGCGCCATCGGCTGGCGCCGCAACCATTCCAGCTCGCGGCGCAGCAAATTGCGCCGCTTTGCTTCAGCCTCCGCCAACCGTTCGTGACGGTCGGCGCGTGCAGCGAGAAAATGGCTGTAGTTGCCTGGATAGCTGACCAGTTGGCGACGATCCAGCTCGACGATGCGGTTGACAACGCGATCCAGAAAATAGCGATCGTGCGTCACCATCAACAGCGCGCCCGGCGTTGTAGCGAGATACTCCTCCAGCCAGGCGATGGCAGCGGCGTCGATGTGGTTGGTCGGCTCGTCGAGCAGCAGCAGATCGGCGCGGTCGATCAACGCGCGCGCCAGCGCGACGCGCTTGCGTTGACCGCCGCTCAGCGTCTCCACGCGGTCGTCAAAATTGGTGACGCCGAGCCGGGTGAGAATCGACTTGGCATTGGCCTCCGCCGCCCAGCCGTCGGTGCGCTCCATTTCGGCGCTCAACGCATGTAGTTCGGCGTGAAGGGCAGCGTCGTTGGGATGCTGCTCCAGTCGGGTGGCGACCTGCTCGTAGGCGCGCAGCAGGCGCATCTGCGGCGAATCGCTGCGAAAGATCGTCTCCAGCACGGTCAGATTGTCGTCGAGCAATGGCTCCTGGGGCAAATACTCGATGCGCACACCGCCCGGCGCCCAAACGCCGCCGCTGTCCGGCGCTTCGAGACCGGCGGCAATTTTCAACAGCGTGCTCTTGCCGCTGCCGTTGACGCCAATCAGCCCGATGCGATCACCTTCGTTGATCAACAGGCTGGCCCTGTCGAAGAGCAGCCGCTCGCTGAATTGTTTGGAGACGTCTTCGATTGTCAATAAGTTCATTCTCCCATTTCCTCATCCGAACATCAACGAGAACGCCCATGCGCCAGGACGGTGTTTTTCCAGATAAAGCGTCACGGCTTTATCGAGATCGTTGCGCACATCGTCGGGTTGGCTGCGCAGCCAGATGCCAAAGTCGCTGCTATAGGGCTGACCCGTTTCGGCGGTGAGCAGGTGTAGCTCGCCGATGGCGCCGGTCGCCGCCAACATGCCCGATGCTTCGTAAGCCGGGCGCAGCAAACTAAGATCGTAAGAGACCCGGCGAAAGATGGGCGCCCAGCGGTGGATGCCACGCTCGACCACGGCGTCGAGGAGCAGATACTGCGCCTGCGGTGCGCCGTTGTAGGGCAGACCGACGCTGCCGCCATTGAAGATCGTCCAGCCGCCAGTGCGTCGCGCCATGGTGCGGTGCGTGTGTGCACAGACCACAACCGGTTCGGCCACGCCTTCGAGCAAGGTCGTAATCGTCGCCTCGTTCATCTCCTGATAGAGGCCAAGAAACATGTTGTGCGGCGAACCGTGGATCAGACGCAACGGTGGAAACGGACGCACATCGATACGGCGCGCCGCGGGCAACCGTCGCAAAGTCTGTAGATGACGGTCGTGCAACGTCAAGGCAGTCCACCACAACGAACGGTAGCGCTGCCGATCGGTGAAAGGGGGCATATTCTGCGGTGTGCCGATGCGCCCCACCACCAGATCGTGATTGCCCACAATCGATGGCCAGTTCTGGTCGGCAAGCAAATCCATCACTTCGTTGTTCCATGGGCAACGATTGACCAGGTCGCCGAGCAGATAAACCTGATCGGGCGCAAACTTGCGCAGGTCACACAGCACTGCTTCGAGTGCAGGCAGGTTGCCGTGAATATCAGCCAGAAACGCAAGTCGCATGGGGCTATCCAACAGGGCGATGATAGAGCGGATCCTGCCGATGCACATACTCACGCCGACCGCTTTCCGCTATGTAGCGATCAAAAACGGCCGGCATGCCATCGCGATCTGGATCAAGACCGCGCTCATACGCCCATCGGTAGAAATAAATAATCTCCGCTTCGGCAGTCACCAATTCCCAATAGAAAAGTGTGGAGATGACGCCGCCCGCCGCCTGCATCCCAGACGATGCAAAGGCATCGAGCACAGGACGCCGATCATAAGCTACGTCAAAATGTTGCACACGCCAGCCGCCGCGTTCGACCGCCTCTGTCGTCGCTTCGATCACGGCGAACTGCGCCGTCGGTCGCCTGTTGAGAGGCAGTCCGACGCTGCCAGGATTGATCACATGCCAGTGGCGCTCGGAAGCAGAAGGTCTGCGCATATCGCCGTGCGGATGCGTGCTCAAGTCGCCGTTCATCTCAGGTCGCCATACGATGTGACGGTCGATCTGCACATGCGTGTGTGCTGTGATAAAGGTTTCCTGATGCACATCGAGCAGTTCGGCTGCGATTTTGTCATCGGGTTGGCTGCGAAAGATGCCGACGCGGTTGCGCCCTGGCAGCCCATGAGTGATGCGCAGCGGCTGCACATCGGGCAAGTAGAAGGTGCGTTCGTCCGGCAGCATGGCGAGATAAGCGCTTTGCTCAGCCGTCACGCGGTTGCGCAGCCAGTGAAGCTGTCCCCAACGTTCCGGATCGTCGCTGCCGGGCGCCGCCCGCGGCGTGCCCAGATCGAGGAGGTAGAACTCGTGGTTGCCGCGCACAACGATCCAATCATAGGAACGAATGCGCTCGATCACTTCGCTGCTAAATGGGGCGCCGTTGATCAGGTCGCCGTTAACCACTACATAGTCCGGCTGAATCTGCTCCAGGGTTGTGATTACCGCTTCCAGTGCAGGCAGATTGCCGTGAATATCCGCCAAAATTGCCAGTTTCATCAAAATGATTCCAGTTGCGATAGAACACGGATGGCGCGGATTCAATCAGCATTGCACCGCTTGATCTGCGCCGACTGCGTCCTATCACTCCAAAATGCTGCGTGCGATCACCAGGCGCTGAATCTCACTCGTGCCTTCGCCGATCGACATCAACCGTGTGTCGCGGTACATGCGTTCGACCTCGTACTCGCGGCTGTAGCCATAGCCGCCGTGGATCTGAATGGCGTTGCGACAGACGCGTTCGCTGACTTCGGTGGCGAAGAGTTTTGCCATACCGGCCTGCGTGGCGAATGGCTTACCCTGATCTTTGAGCCATGCTGCGTGATAGAGCATCAGCCGCGCTGCGTGCAATTCGACAGCGGCGTCCGCCAACATGAACTGGATCGCCTGAAAGTTGGCAATCGGCTGACCAAAGGCTTCGCGTTGCTTTGCATAGGCGACAGCTCGTTCGTAAGCCGCCTGTCCGATGCCCAATGCCAGTGCACCGATGCTGATGCGCCCATTGCTGAGCGTCGCCAATGTCTGTTGCAAGCCGCGTCCTTCCTCGCCGACCAGGTTCTCGTAGGGCACGCGCACGTTGTCGAAGATGACGGCGTGTGTTGGCGAGCCATTCAATCCCATCTTTTTTTCCGGCGGACCGATGATCACGCCAGGTGCATCGGTCGGCGCCAGAATCTGGCTCAGGCTGCGGCTGCCGCCAGCCGGATCGGTGCGGCAGAGCACGACGATGATGTCGGCGATGGTGGCGTTGGTCGCCCACATCTTGGCGCCGTTGATCACCCATTCGTCGCCATCGCGTACGGCCTGGGTGCGCACGCCGCCCTGTAAGTCGGAGCCAGCGCCCGGTTCGGTGAGCGCCAGACAGCTCAGCCGCCCGCGCCCGGTCGCCAACTGCGGCAACCAGCGCTGTTTGAGCTCCTCCGAGCCAAACGCGGCGATCGGCCCCAGCCCCAGGTGGTTGTGCGCCGAGATCGCCAACGCCGTCGAGCCGCAGCCCCAGCCCAGCTCTTCGATGGCAATGGTGGCGCATATCGTATCAAGTTCGGCGCCGCCATACACCTCCGCAATTTGCAGACCCAGCATGCCCATCGGCCCCATCTTGCGCACGGCTTCCCAGTTGAACTCGCCGGTTTCATCGACGTGACGAGCGCGCGGGCGCACCTCCTTGTCGACAAAGTCATGCACGATGCGTTGGAATTCGCGCTGTTCGGCGGTCAGTTCAAAGTTCATGCGAGCCTCCTAAAGCCGGGTGTGGAGATAAAATGCGTGCGATTCGCCTGTCCTCACGATACGATTGACGCTGGCAGTTGTCAATTTTGAGGGTGCTTAGGGAAAGAACATTTGCCGGAACCGCTGCATCGAAGTAATATCGTGAAAAACACTTTTCGGTGCACGCGGTCTTTCGATCAGAGGAAGAATTTTGCACATGATGACGGAAACCTTGCTCGGCGTGCCGCTCGTCTTTTGGGGTGTGCTCTGCCTGGCGGTGGCGGTCGCCTACTACTTTGTCTGGCCCCAGCCTGGTCCCAAACGGCTCGCCCCGCGCACGGTGCGCGAACACGTTGTATTGCGCTATTTTCATTCGCTGGTGTGGGTGCTGCTGGCGATCGGCTGTTTCCTCGGCGCAGTCGGCGCCGGCGATCTGGGGCGTTGGGTTGCGATGCTGGGAATACCGGTCTACATTGTATTTCTGGTTTATATCGTGCGCGACCGCAAGAAGGAGGACGACGCGCGCGCCGCCGCCCGTCGCGGCGCCGGCAACCAGGATATGGGCGCGCCGCTGTGAAGGATGGTCTTCCAAATGAAAGTTGATGCAATCTTCCGTTCCCGGCGCAGCAACGTGTTGGCGACGCGCGGCATGGTCGCCACCAGCCAGCCTCTGGCGGCGCAAGCCGGTCTCTCGATCTTGCAGGCTGGCGGCAACGCCGCCGACGCCGCCATCGCCACCGCCGCCATGCTCAACGTTGTCGAACCGATCTCGACCGGCGTCGGCGGCGACTGCTTTGCACTCTACTACGACGCGCGCACTGCTCAGGTCACAGCGCTCAACGGCTCCGGGCGCGCACCCTCAGCCGCCTCAATTCAGGCGATCACCGAACTTGGCTATGCGAATATGCCGACCTACACCGGCCACACGGTCAGCATCCCCGGCGCAGTCGCCGGCTGGAGCGACCTGCTCGAACGACACGGGCGGATGACGCTGGCGGATGTGCTCCAGCCCGCCATCTGGACTGCTGAGCACGGCTATCCCGTCTCGGAACTGATCGCGCTGGGTTGGCGCACACAGGAGAAAAAGCTGCGCCGCGACCCAGACTGGCAGAGTGGTGACATCGACAACGGCCCGCCCCAGCCCAGCGGTCACGAACTGCTGATCGATGGCCGCGCGCCGCGCCCTGGCGAATTGATGCGCATTCCAACACTGGCTGAAACGCTGCGCGGAATCGCCGCCGAAGGCAAGGCGTACATCTATCGCGGCGACTTTGCACATAAGCTGAGCGAACATGTGCAGCGCTACGGCGGCTGGATCACGCCGGAGGATATGGCCGCCCACACCAGCACCTGGGACGAGCCGATCAGCGCTGATTATCACGGCGTGCGCCTCTACGAATGCCCACCCAACGGTCAGGGATTGGCGGCGATCCTGGCGCTGAACCTGGTCGCTGAATATGACCTCTCCACCATGCCGACCGCCGACCGGCTGCATGTATTGATCGAAGCAATGCGTCTTGCTTTCGCCGACGCGCAGCAATGGGTGTGCGACCCACGCGTTCATGCGATCCCGCTCGGCGCCCTGGTGAGCAAGGAGTACGCCGCCCAGCGTCGTCAGCGAATCGACATGCAGCGCGCCGCACGCTCCGTCCCCTACGGCGCCCCGATGGCTGGCTCGGACACGGTCTATCTCAGCGTAGTGGACGGCGAGGGCAATGCGTGCAGCTTTATCAACAGCCTTTACATGGGCACGGGCAGCGGCTTAGTCGTGCCAGGGACAGGCGTCAGCCTGCAGAATCGCGCCAACCTCTTCGTGCTCGAGCCAGCGCACCCCAATGCTCTGGCGCCGCACAAACGCCCATACCAGACAATCATTCCTGCATTGACCGTTCACATCGAAGGAGAGCACGCAGGCGCGCTGCATGCCTGTTTCGGCGTGATGGGTGGCTACATGCAGCCACAAGGTCATCTACAAATGGTCGTCAATCTGATCGATCTGGAGATGACGCCGCAGCAGGCGCTCGACATGCCGCGTTGGGCGCTGGCGGGGCCTTCAGCCGACCTCGGAGCACAGGAAGAAGGAGGTTTGGTGCAGGTCGAGGAGGGCTGGGACTTCGGCGTGCTCGCCGATCTCGCGCAGCGCGGCCATCGGCTTGCCCCCGTAACCGGCTTTGCGCGCAGTGCGTTTGGCGGTGGACAGATCATCGTGCGCAATCCAATCAATGGTATACTCACCGGCGGCAGCGATCCGCGCAAAGATGGCTGCGCCGTTGGATGGTAGCAAAAATCCCCCAGCACAACAGCAAGAGAGCGACCATGATCAAAACCCAGACAACGACGTCTGCCTTCTCAATGTTCGAGCGCAAGATGCAAGAGGCAGGCATCTCGCAGACCTTTATCGACAATTACCGATTCTATTACGAGCAGCTGGTCGAAGGCGCCACCGGTTTCATCACCCGCGACGAAGCGTTGCCCGTCGAGAGTTTGCTCACCTATGACCAACTGAATGGCACATATATTTCCGCGGGTCAAACGGCGCTGCAGCGTGCACTGGTGCTCAAGCTGAACGGCGGCCTCGGCACAAGCATGGGCATGGACGGCCCCAAGTCACTGCTGCCCGTCAAAGACGACCTATCTTTTCTCGACATCATCGTGCGGCAGATTCTACACCTTCGTGCAACGACTGGTGCACGCATCCCGCTTGTGCTGATGAACAGTTTTGCGACGCGCGCCGCCACCCTCGCCGCTCTGGGCAAATACTCGGCCCTCGCCCAGGATGTTCCGCTGGACTTCATGCAACACATGGAGCCGAAAATCTGGAAAGAGACGCTGCTGCCCGCCGAATGGCCCGACGACCCCGAGAAGGAATGGTGTCCACCCGGTCATGGCGACATCTACACTGCCCTCGTCGACAGCGGCGCCTTGCGCGCGTTGTTGGACGCAGGCTACGAATATGCGTTCGTCTCCAACTCAGACAATCTTGGCGCCGTGCTTGACCCTGCGATCCTGGGTTACTTTGCCGCCGAACAGATCCCCTTCCTCATGGAAGTGGCGCAGCGCACCCCAGCCGACCGCAAGGGAGGGCATCTGGCGCGCAGCAGCGATGGTCGCCTGATCCTGCGCGAATCTGCACAGTGCCCGCCCGACGAGGAAAGCGAGTTTCAGGATATCGAGCGCTACCGCTACTTCAACACCAACAACCTGTGGATCAACCTGCATACGCTTGCCGACATTCTCGAACAACAGCAAGGCGTTCTCGGTTTGCCGTTGATTCGCAACGAAAAACCTATCGATCCCTCTATGCCATCAACTCCTCGCGTGTACCAGTTGGAAACCGCCATGGGTTCGGCGATCAGCGTCTTCGCCGGGGCGCAGGCGCTGTGTGTGCCGCGCAACCGCTTCGTGCCGGTCAAAAAGAACAGCGACCTGCTCGTCCTGATGTCGGATGCCTACGTTTTGAACGACGATTTCACCCTGACATTGGCGGACGAATGCAACAATTCACCGCCCGTTGTCACCCTCGATGACCGCTACTATCAGCTTTACAACGACATGCGGGCGCGCTTTCCCGCCGGCCCGCCGTCGCTGCGTCGGTGCCGAAGTCTGACCGTGCACGGGGACGTCACTTTTGGTCGCAATGTGACGGTGCATGGCAAGGTGACGGTAGCTGCGCCGATCGGCGAATCCCTCTATATCGCCGATGACACGATATTGCATCCCACATCCACTTAAGATTCCTTAAGAAACTGCGCCGATTTTATACACATTTTGCGCAGATCAATCAGTCAAAGCCGTGATATACTCTCTAGCAATAGAGAGGCTATTTCTATTTCTCAGCAACATTGTCGGGGAAATTGGACGGCCAAAGTGCTCGCCATTGGAAGCTGCCGGCGAGGAGTTGGCTGGCGTCATAAACCCGACGAAATAGCAAACAATCGTCACAGCGTGATCATTATGTCATATTCATCGTTTAGGTTGCTGCTTTTGCTCGGTGTGCTTTGCAGCGTGGGTCTGTTCTTTCCGCCATCGCTGAGCGCAAGCGACGCCGTCACGTCTCTCGCCGGCCATTTTTTTGATCAACCACAACAGCATGATATCAACAGCGGGCTTGCCCCATTGCGCATGGCGGAAAGTGGACAGGGGGTTCCCAACCGGTATATTGTCACATTTCGGACTGATCGCGTTTACAGTGCAGCCGCCATCAACAGTAAAGCAGCGCAAGCCCGGCTGACGCTTGGCGCCGAGGTGCACTTTGTATACAACAACGCACTGCAAGGCTATGCTGCCACAATGTCCGAGCAGGCAATCCAGGCGTTGCGCAGAGATGCAGATGTCGCCTTGATCGAGCAGGATCAGCTCGTTCGTGCGTATGACACGCAGAACAACCCACCATGGGGTCTGGATCGCATTGACCAGCGTTCGCTGCCCCTGGATGGAAGCTACACCTACACCGCGAACGGCGCCGGCGTCCACGTCTACATCATCGACACCGGCATCCGCAGCACACACACAGAGTTTACCGGACGCATCGGCGCCGGCTACGATGTGATCGATGGCGGCGCCCCAGACGATTGCAACGGACATGGAACACATGTCGCTGGCGCAATCGGCGGGACGACCTATGGCGTCGCCAAAGGAGCAACCCTGCACGCTATACGCGTGCTCGATTGTCAAGGCGGCGGCTATACATCGGGCGTCATCGCTGGGATTGACTGGGTGACAGCCAACCACATCAAGCCAGCCATCGCCAATATGAGTTTGGGGGGCAGCGCGTCGGCGCTAATGGACGCAGCACTGCGCAACTCGGTGGCGGCGGGCGTCCTTTATGTGGTTGCGGCTGGAAACGAAAACGCCGACGCCTGCAATAGTTCGCCAGCGCGTGAGCCACTGGCGATCACCGTAGGTGCAACCAACAGCAGCGATCAGCGCGCCTGGTTCTCAAACTACGGGACATGTCTTGACATCTTTGCCCCAGGCGCCAACATACTCTCGGCGTGGCACACCGGCGACACAGCCAATAACGTCATTTCTGGCACGTCGATGGCCTCACCCCATGTTGTGGGCGTGGCGGCGCTCTTCCTTCAACGTTCGCCGTTCGCCTCGCCAGCCACGGTCGCCAACAACATCATCTCAGCAGCCACCAACGGCATCGTCAGCAATTCTGGCGCCGGCTCACCTAACCGGCTTCTCTACAATGTAGTTGAGGAGCTGCTGACGCCCACGCCAACGCCCACCGGCGCGCCGCCCATGCCAACTGCCCCTCCGACGCCGCCTTCCAACGACGATTTTGCGCAGCCAATCGAGGTCGCGCCGCTGCCTTTCAACCACACACTCCACACGAGCAACGCCACAACCTCCACCGACGACCCAACGCTCTGCACTGGCAGCGGGGGCGGCGCCACGGTCTGGTATCGATTTGTGGCGCCCTCGTCAGGAACATTGACAGCCAACACCTTTGGCAGCAACTATGACACGGTGCTCGCTATCTTCAGCGGTGAGCGCGGTGCGTTGACGCGATTGGCGTGCAATGACGACTATCTGGGGCTTCAATCGCGCGTGACGCTGAATGTTGAGGCCGGCGTCGCCTACCTGCTGGAAGTTGCAGATTTCTACACCGGCGGCGGCAGCTCCGGCGCTGTGCACGATGTGGCAGCAAAGGCAGCCAACGCGCCGGCTAGGGCCTTGTTGGGTGGTGAACTACACCTCACTGTCGAATTTGCCAACCGTGCTACACCGACGCCCACCCCACCCGCCACTGTCATCATGAACATGAAGCCGGACGCCATCAGCGTACATCAGGGCATGACATTCACCGTTGACATTCAGGTGCGCACCAGCCAGTCTGTCGATGGCGCAGCCAGCCATATCAACTTTGATCCGGCTATCCTGCAAGTCGCCTCAATCGCGCCTGGAACCGCGTTGCCAACCATTCTCCAAAACCAGGTGGACAATCGGCAAGGGCAGCTCGATTTTGTGGCCGGCGCGCTCAACGCCCCGTTTCCATCCAACGATTTTGTGTTGGCGACTGTGGTCTTCACCGCAACAGACGCGTCAACTGGAACGTCGCTGCTCTTCGAGACGACTGGCGCGCGTCACAGCACCGTCACCTTTGAAGGCGCCGTCATCCTCGATCAACTGCAACACGGAATCGTCTTTGTACACGAAAATCAATTCGTCGGCCATGTGGAGCCGCCCGGACGTTCCGCTGCGCCGCAAGCAAGCCGCAACATCCCTCTCACCATCACCTTACAGGAATTGCCGGCCGGTGAGACGACGCAGATCGCGACCACACTCGACGCTTCCGGCTACTTCACACTCACCAGGTTGAGCGGCGAATACGAGATCGGTGTGCGCGGCCACAATACGCTGCGCACCAACCGGCGGGTCAGCATCGTCGATGAATACACCTCAGCTGATTTCGGCGTGCTGCGCGGCGGCGACAGCAACGGCGACAATGCTGTGACCCTGGTCGACTTCTCGATTCTGGTCGCCGCCTTTGGGCGATGCGTCGGCGCTATTGATTATGACGGCAGAGCCGACTTCAACGGCGACGACTGTGTCACGCTGCCCGACTTCTCAATCCTACGAAGCAACTTTGGCGTCAGCGGCGACGGCAGTGCACTGCCCGCCACACCGCAGCAGCCGGACGCCCCGCCAACGAATCGAAACGCACAGCTATCCGTTGTCTCGCCCGAGACAACGCTGCAACCTGGAGATTTCTTCACCGTTCCGATCTGGGCTGAAAGCGTCAGGTCTATCGACGGCGCTGCGGCGTATCTGAGTTTTGATCCTGCCGTGCTTCGGGTCACAGCAGTTACGGCAGGCGATCAACTGACAACGATCCTGCAGAATAGCTTTGACAACCAGACTGGGCGCGCCGATTTCGCTGCGGGCGACCTGGCGGCGGCAGTCTCAGGTCGCTTTCTGTTGGCGACGGCCGAGTTCATCGCCATCGGGCCTGGTTCTAGCGCTATTGTTTTCCTGCGCAACTCGCCAACAGAGAGCGATGTCACTGCCGGTGGCGCATCGATCCTGGCGTCAACAGTTGATGGCGCTGTGCACGTCGATGGCGAGCCAATGTCACAGACCTATCTGCCGCTCATCGGCCGGTAGAATATCGAACCCTGTCATGCGCATATGGTCCGGCCACAACACGGAAAGCAACGATCAGCCGGTCGTGCGCAGGCCGCTGGCAATGGCGTTGACAGTAAGGAGCAGATCCGGCAGCAGAGCATCTTTGTCTGTGCTGGCGCGCCAACGTTTCAGCAATTCGATCTGCTGACGGTGAAGGGCGTGCAGCCCGGGTTGGCGCAGAGCAAGCAACTGGGCGACGTTGGGGCGACGTTCATCGAGCGGGCCGCCGTAGATGGCTACGAGCATCGCCTGCGTACGTCGGTATTCAGCCTCGACCTGCTCCATCACACGGTTGCGCAGCGCACTGTCCTCGACCAAAGCGGCGTAGGCGCGCATCAGATCCAGATCGGCGGTGGCGATGCTTGTGGCGGCGTTGCTGAGGATATAGTGCAGCGGCGCCCACACAAAGTTCTGTTCACGCACCTGAGCAAAGGTCGCCGGATCGCGGTCGTGCAGCCATTCCAGCGCTGCGCCCACGCCATACCAGCCGGAGAGGTAGAAACGAGCCTGTCCCCAGCTGAAAACCCACGGGATCGCGCGCAGGTCGGCGATAGTCTGCTGACCAGTGCGTCGCGCCGGACGCGAGCCGATGCGGCTCGCCTCAATGACATCGATGGGCGTGGCCTGCCGAAAGAAGGTGACAAACCCTTCGGTCGCCAGCAGCGCAGTATAGGCGGCGCGGCTCTGTACAGCAAGTTGATCCATCACCGCCTCGAGTGGATGCGGCTGTCGTGCGCTGCACCTGTGACGCAGCGTAGCGCCGGTCACGCTGGCGAGCATCAGTTCCAAATTATAAGCGGCGTTGAGACGGTTGGCGTACTTCTGCGCCACAGTTTCGCCCTGTTCGGTCACGCGCAAATCACCGTTGAGTGAGGAGTGCGGCAGCGCGTTGATAAAGCGATGCGTCGGGCCGGCGCCGCGGCTGATGGTGCCGCCGCGCCCGTGAAAGAAACGGATGCGCACGCCATGCCGTCGCCCCACCTCAGCCAGCGCCTCCTGCGCACGGTGCAGGCTCCACAGGCTGGCGAAGATGCCGCCATCCTTGTTGCTGTCGCTGTAGCCGATCATCACCTGTTGCACCGGCTGCGTCAGCCCTGGCCGCGCTTGCTGGGCAGCCAGGCTGCGTTGTGTGAGCGGGTGCGACAGAAAGGCGTCGAGAATCTGCGGCGCAGCGTGCAGATCGTCGATAGTCTCGAAGAGCGGAACCACCGGCAACTGGCAGAACAACCCATCCTCACCCGCCGCAACCAGGCCAACCTCTCGCGCCAGCAGATAGACCACCAACAGATCGGAGAGGCTGCGCGTCATGCTGACAATGAGCGCGCCCAGGCCATCGGCTCCATGCCGACGGAGATGTCCAACCACCACGCGATAGCAGCTCAGCACGGCATCAGCTTCAACGCCGAGCGTAACGTCGGGACGGGTGAAGGGGCGCGGTGAACGCAGCTCCTGGTTCAGAAAATCGAGCCGCTGCGCCTCGTCCCATCGTGCAAAGGCGCAGTCGGCGACGCCAGCCGCCGCCAACAGTTGCTCGACCGCCAGATCGTGAAAGCGGCTGTTCTGGCGGATGTCGAGCGCAGCCAGATGAAAGCCAAAGGTCTGCACGAGCCGGATCATTGGGTCAACGTCGAAACGAGCAATGCGTCCCGCGCCGATGGCGTGCAGGCAGTCGCGCAGAAGCTGCAGATCAGCCAGCAGGTCATGCGCGGTGTGATAGTGGCTGTGTTCCCCGGCGCCATCGTCGAAGGGCAGCGCTGCAATCATCAAGTTCACAAACTGGCGCCACGGTTCATCCGGGTTGCGGCGCAGCGCGCGCTGCCCTGCATCACCCAACGCCGTCGCCATCGCGGCGATCCGGTCGAGCAGTGCGCCTGGCGTCTCTTGCAGCAGATCGGAAAGGCTGATGCGCACCGCCAGATCGACCAGATTCGTCTTAACCAGCGCCAGCGCGTTCTGACGCAGATCGTCGAGCGTCTCTTGCGTCACCGCTGCCGTGACCAACGGATGACCGTCGCGGTCGCCGCCAACCCAATCGCCAAAGGTCAGGCGCGGCAGCCGGTCAGGCGCATCGAGCAGCGCAGGGTCAAACCCTTGGCCTTGCCATGCCGTGCGCAGCCGACGATCCACTTCGGGCAGCACCTGCGGGAAGATGTTGCGGAGATAATAGATGATGTTGCGCCGTTCCGACGCCACGTCTGGCTTTTCCAGATAAATTTCGCCGGTGCGCCATAGGCGTTCCAGCTCCACTTTGATTGAGTTGCGAATCTCTTCCCGCTCGGAGGGCGTCCACACCTGGTTTTCGCGTTTGACCAGCAACTGGTAGAGCCGGTGATGATGTTCGAGCACCGTGGCGCGCTTGGCTTCAGTCGGATGTGCGGTCAACACCGACTCGACCTGGATGTGCGCCAGGTTGGCGGCGATCTGCTCGCCGCTCAAGCCGAGCGCACGCAGACGCTGCAAATTCTGCTGCCACAGTCCCGACACTTCCGCCAGCCTGCCCTCCGCCTCCAGCGTGCGGCGCATCTGCACGGACGCATTTTCCTCGACCATGTTGAGCAGTTGAAAGCCAATCGAATACGCCTGGGCGATGCGATGGGGCGCATGGCTGGCAGTCAGCGGCGCAGCGGATGCGCGCTGGAGCAGATGCTGCGCCAGTTCGGTCTCGCCCAGTTCAGCCAATACCTCTTGAAAGCAATCAAGGAGAAACGTCAGGTCGGCGTTGATCTTGTCGAGATTTGCTTCATGCGGGTTGGTGATGCTCATCGTGCTTCCTGTTTGATCTCCATCATGACCATTTCTTTCCTATCGGTGTTTTTCACCAACGTAGTGTACTTCGGTTAGCCAGCTCGAGCAACCCGACTTACGTTGCGGGGTTTCTTCACTTCACGTCTGCACGGGTAGCGTGGCGAGACGACATGCGACGCCGAGGACGATAATTACAGTGGGCGCCCAACTTGAGATACGCCGACGCAGCGTGCTCGCTGCCAGCCCGGTCGCCGAGTTCACCACGCCAGATATGGATAAGCTTGAGGGAAGCGCGTGCGAGCCAGTGGCAAACAGCGCATATAGCATATATATGACAAGTTTGATATTTTTACATAGTCGGTCAGAGGGACGACTGTGGACTGAGCTGCCAATCGGCGTGAACGGCCCCTGCGCCGGAATGATAATCCCTCACATCGTCAATGCGGATCGGTTTCACCGCACCCTTCATACGACCTGTGGAGTTGCCCGCCAGTTGCATACGTGGCGATATCTAGATGAGACGTGGTCATAAATCATGCGGCCCTCAGAAGAGGCTTAATGCCGACGCCGACAGGTCTCTGATGTTGGATCTGGTAGAGCAAAACGACTTGATACAGCAAGACGGCGCCAAGCACGATAAGTT
>BOKO01000023.1 GCA_016861025.1 Chloroflexota bacterium | reverse complement strand
TATCGTGCTTGGCGCCGTCTTGCTGTATCAAGTCGTTTTGCTCTACCAGATCCAACATCAGAGACCTGTCGGCGTCGGCATTAAGCCTCTTCTGAGGGCCGCATGATTTATGACCACGTCTCAACTAAACAAGAACTTATCTGTATAATTGTTTCCAATTATCCAAATAGTGTTTTTTATTGTGCAAGACCCCGTGCATTCAATCCCTTATACTGTTCAGCATACACACAAATAAAAAGTTTATCATCGTTCATCAGACTGGAATATCCGTTGTCCAGTAAGGCCGTTTCGCTGTTGCTGCTTGAGCCAGATCGCGCAACTCGTCAGCTCTACACGAGAGAGCTGAGCAAGCGCTGGCGCGTCATTGCAGTGGGGCAGGCGACAGAGATGCTGGATATTTTGAACACAGAGACGATTGATGTTGTGGTTCTCGAAGTGGTGGATGGCGGGGTTGAACAATGGCAGTTGTTGGAACAAGTCAGGATGCAGGCAAAGAATGCAGCGTTGCCAATTATCATCTGCAGCGCAATTGACGAGCGCGGCAAGGGCTATGAGGCTGGCGCATCTGCTTATCTAATCAAGCCAGTATCCCCCCAACAACTGACTGCTGAAATCGCACAATGGGTGGAAAGACGGCCCAAGGCAAGAGAAACGAGTTGAGGAGGAATGTATGTCTGTACAAACTCAGGTGGCGAACCGATCGGGTCTGCAACAGAGACGTGGCAGACGTTGGCTCAACAATGAAAGTCTGACCGCATTGTTGTTTGTCTTGCCAAGCCTGATTGGGTTCACGGTGTTTTACGCTGTTCCGGCGATTCGCGGTTTGTGGATCAGCTTTACAAACTGGGACTTGCTGCGTCCGGCCAGGTTTATCGGGATTGAGAACTACATCAAGCTGGCGCAGGACCGGGAAATGTGGAACGCCCTGGTGGTGACAGTTTACTATGTGTTGCTCAATATCCCGCTGCAGACCCTGCTGGCAATGGTTATCGCCGTGATGATGTATCGTCTGACCCAGTCGATGCTGATTCGGGCGCTAATCATTCTACCCTGGCTGATGCCGCCGGTGGTGGTTGGCTTGATCTGGCTATGGTTGCTTGACCCCAACATTGGCATTGTGAACTTGGCGCTCAAGGCGATGGGGTTGCCGATGATTGCGTTTCTCGGTCTGCCACAGTACGCCATGCCGTCGATTGCGATGATCAACATCTGGCAATATGTCGGTTATACAGCGCTGCTCATCTTTGCTGGACTTCAGTCGATCCCAGGCTCTGTTTATGAGGCGGCAAGCATCGATGGTGCATCGGAAACGCAGACTTTCTGGAAGGTGACGGTGCCCTTATTGCGTCCGGTGCTGGTCTTCGTCATTGTGACATCGGTCATCGGTTCCTTCCAGATTTTCGACACAATTGCGATTACCACGAAAGGTGGCCCCGTCAACGCCACCAAGGTGCTCAACTGGTACATCTACGAGCAGGCGTTCTCACGTTTCAACATGGGCTACGCCACCGCCATCTCGATCGTGTTGTTCCTGATTCTGATCTTGGTGAGCATGGTGCAGATGCGCATCATGCGGGCGGGCGAATCCGACATGTAATCCGTTCGACAAGATGAAACTTGAGGCTCAATCAGTCGTTGACAGAAGAAGCGTTCTGCGATGGATGTTGAAAGGACTACAACCATGACGACTTCAGCAAGAGTGCAGGCAGCCTATCGTCCCAAGAAAGCGTTTCCCTGGGGCAAGACTTTCGCCTGGATCGGAATGGCGCTGCTGCTTTTCGTGACGCTCTTTCCCTTTTGGTGGATGCTGCGAACAGCGTTGACTGCGCCGCGCGCGGTTTTCCTGGAGACCAGTTCTCTTCTGCCCGTGCAGGTGACATTGATCAACTTCGAGCGCGTACTTGGGTTGGTCGATCCGCAGACTGCGATTGCTATGGGCGGTTCGGGGCAGGCGATCAATTTTACACGCGCGATCGTTAATTCAGTCATCGTCTCGATCCTGGTCGTGGCTGGGCAGACAACCTTCAGCGCCATGGCGGCGTATGCTTTTGCTCGTCTGCGCTTTCCCTTCCGCGATGGCTTGTTTGCCATCTACATTGCGGCGCTCATGGTGCCGGGCATCGTCACGACGATTCCCAACTTCATCCTTGTGCGTCAGCTTGGCTGGCTGAACACCTACGCCGGCATTGTTGCGCCGACATTCCTGATGACGCCCTTCGCCATCTTCTTCCTCCGCCAGTTTTTTCTGGGTGTCAACCGTGAGGTGGAGGAGGCGGCGCGCATCGACGGCGCTTCGATCTGGGGCGCCTTCGTGCGGGTGGTTGTGCCGATGACAATTCCGGCGCTGACGACGCTGGCGATTGTGACGCTGATCGGTACATGGAACAATTATTTGTGGCCGTTGATTGTGGGCAGCGACGAGAGCGTACGCGTGCTGACTGTGGCGCTCGGCATCTTCCGCACACAGACGCCGCAAGGCTCGCCAGACTGGACAGGCTTGATGGCCGGCACGACGCTGGCAATCATACCCACGTTTGTAATTTTCATGTTGCTGGGGCGCAAGATTCTCGATTCGATTCAGTTTACAGGCTTCAAATAATCACCTGGGATTCTCCTTTTGTTGTTCTGCCTGGCAGTTTGTCTCGCTGGGACGGCAAACTGCCAGGCAGACCGGAGAAAACGGTTTGCGGTCAATCCTGGTTGACGATGCCGGCGACGGCATGACGCCAAAACATCGCCATTCAGGTTGTCTGAAGATACAGTCGGTTCTTCTCTATGTCACAGTTCTTTACTATCGGAGGTTACAGTATGAAAAAGTTTTCACTCCTGGTGACGATGCTTTTGATCCTGGGCGTCGTTCTGAGCGCGTGTGGCGGCGGCTCCGCTCCTGCTGAACAGCCGCCCGCCGCCGATGCAGGTGCAGCCGCTCAGACCGCACCCAGCGGCGAAGCTGTCACGATCAACTACTGGCTGTGGGATGCGAATCAGTTGCCAGCCTATCAGGCATGCGCCGATGCCTTTATGGCTGCCAACCCCAACATTACGGTCAGGATTACGCAGAGCGGGTGGGGCGACTATTGGAACAACATCCAGACCGGCATGGTCGCCGGCACTGCGCCCGATGTCTTCACCAATCACCTGGCTAAGTACCCTGAGTTCGCCGAGAAGGGGCAGCTTGTCGACATCCAACCCTATGTCGATGCCGACGGCGTGGACATCAGCGTCTATCTGGGTCAACTGGCTGATCTGTGGGCGCGCGACGGCAAGCGCTTTGGTCTGCCTAAGGACTGGGACACCATCGCCATTGTCTACAACCAGAACGCACTGGATGCGGCTGGCGTCACCCTGGATGAACTGAACAACGCCACCTGGGACTTGGAGACCGGCGGCGCCTTCCAGGAATTGATCGCCAAGCTCTCCGTGGACGAGAACGGCAACAATGGTCTCAGCCCAGACTTCGACCCGACCAAGGTCAAGCAGTATGGTTTGATCATCAACGGCGCCGGCGAGGGATACGGTCAGACCGAGTGGAGCTGGCTCGCTGCTACGACCGGCTGGCGCCATATCGACGAGCTTTACGCCACCAAGTACAACTACGACGACCCGCGCTTCATCGGCACGATCCAATGGTATGCCGACAATATGAAGAAGGGCTTTATCATGCCGATCGAGCAAGTCAGCAGCCTGGGTGGTTCGGCCGCCTTCAACACCGGCCTGGGTGCATTGCACTCCAACGGTTCCTGGATGATCGGTGATTTCGTCAACAATGCCACCTTCCCCTTTGGTTTTGCACGCCTGCCGCAGGGACCTGAGGGTCGCAAGAGCATGTTCAACGGTCTGGCTGACTCGATCTGGGTCGGCACCAAATATCCGGCCGAGGCGTGGCAGTGGGTCAAGTACGCCGCCTCGCAGGAATGCGCCAACACGGTTGGTGAGTTCGGCGTCGTCTTCCCTGCGCAGCAGTCTGGCGTCGATAAGGCGCTGGCCGCCTATGAAGCCAGAGGGCTGGATGTCTCCGCCTTCACACTGCAAGCCACCGAGCCGGACGGCACCTTCCTCTTCCCGGTGACAGACAATGCATCCCAGATCAGCGCCATCATGGCTCCGGCGATGGAAAGCATCATGCTCGGTCAGGCTGAGGCGGCGGCGGTGTTGCCTGTGGCGAATCAGGAAGTCAATGCTTTGTTCCAGTAACTTTTGCTTGAGTTGTGAGTGAGACGAGGTGAGGGTCGCGCGCTGCTCGGCTCTCACCTCCGGTTTTTGCAGGCTGTCACCATGACACACGCTGCTTTCAGGGTCATCTTCTTGCGCATTCTTCCGCTGATGGCGCTTGTCAGCCTCACCTCTGCCTGTGTTGCCGCTATCCCGCCAAGTTTCTCTGCCAACGATAGTTTGCACGCTGCATCAGGAGCGCGCGTCGATGCTGCGGTTGCAAGTACACCTTTTCGGTCGGGCGCGCCGTGCACAGGCTTCTTTGTTGCACACGATTTGGAGCATATTATGCAGTCTGCACTGTCTGCGCCGCGCCTCTTTGACAGCAACGGCAGTGGGCTGGCCGTCAACGATCTGGATGGCGACGGCAGGCTAGACATTGTGCTTGCCGACCTATCGGGCCCGGTCTCGATTTTGTGGAATCAGGGAGGGTTGCATTTCATGCGGCAGGAGTTGGCGATGGTGCGCAAAGTGCGCGCGGCGGCGATTGTCGATGGCGACGGCGATGGCGCGCTCGATATTGCGCTTACGAACGGCATCGCTGCGCCAGCACTCTTTCGCAACATGGGGAATCGCCAATTCGAGTTGCTCCCGCTGCCCGGCGTCAACCAGCCTGCGTACGCCATGAATTGGGCTGATCTGGATGGCGATGGCGATCTCGATCTGGTCACCGGCTCCTACGACGCAGGTCGGCAGATGGAGGTGGGCAGCAACTACCTGTTCATGGCTGGGGCCGGAGTCAATGTCTATTGGCAGGAAGACGGGAACTGGCGTCGTGAGCAGCTTGCCGAAACCGCCCAGGCGCTGGCGATTGCCCTGTGGGATTTGAACGGAGACGCACTCCCCGACATTTGGGTCGGCAACGATTTCGACGAATACGACCAGGTGTGGCTTCAAACCGACAATGGCTGGCGACAGACCGCCTTGTTTAAGGAGACCTCGCACAGCACCATGAGCATCGACCGCGGCGACCTGGATGGCAACGGCGTCGTCGAGTACTTCACCACCGACATGAAGCCGTACACCATCGGGCCGCAGGTGATCGCTGCGTGGATGCCGTTGATGGACGCCGCCGCCAAGACGCGCCAGCGCAACGATCCGCAGCTCTCCGAAAACGTGCTTCAAGTCTGGCGCGGTCATCGCTATGTGAACGAAGGCTATGACCGCAAGATCGACGCCACCGGCTGGAGCTGGTCGGGCAAGTTTGGCGACCTGGACAACGACGGCGACCTCGATCTCTACGTCGTCAACGGCATGATCGCAGGCGATCTGTTCCATTATTTGCCTGGCGGTGAGTTGGTGGAGGCGAACCAGGCGTTGCGCAACGACGGAAATGGGCAGTTCATGCCGGCTCACGAATGGGCGCTCGACTCTCTGCACAGCGGTCGCAGCATGAGCATAGCCGATTTTGACGACGATGGCGATCTCGATATCGTCGTCAACAATTTGAACAGCCCGGCGCAGCTTTTCGAGAATCGACTGTGCACCGAGGGCGGCGCGCTGACAGTCGATCTGCGCTGGCCCGATTCCGCCAACCCGTTTGCCGTCGGCGCCACTGCGCATCTGCACACCGATTACGGTGTACTCCTGCGCGATGTGCGCGCCGTGAGCGGCTATCTTTCCGGCGACCCGGCGCGTCTGCACTTTGGCATCGGGAATGGCGTAGCAATCGAGCGGTTGGAGATTCGCTGGCCCGATGGCGCTGTGTCGGAGATCGAGCAGCCGCCGCTTAATCACCGTCTCACGGTGACGCGCCGACCGTGAAGAAGTGAAATTGAGGAAATCAAAATATGTCGATTCTAACTTATGAAAACTACTGGATTTTGGAAACCGACCACATGGCGTATGCGTTTGGCGTCAATGCACGTGGTCTACTCGTCCATGCCTACTGGGGTGCACGGTTGCCTCACGCCCAAGATTATCCGGCGCCGCCCGACGCGAACGATTACGGGTCGTGGAGCGGGCCAAGCCACCTGCTCCCGGAAGAGTATCCGGGATACGCCGGCGCCAAGTACACCGAGCCATGCTTGAAAACCACCTTTGCCGACGGTGTGCGCGACACAGTGCTGCATTTTGCCGACGCCGAAGTCATCCACAATGCAAACCCAGAATTGCGCATCACCTTGCGCGACGCTTACTACCCGTTGACCGTCATAATCGGCTACCGCGTCCACGAACGGCATGACCTGATCGAACGCTGGGCCGAGATCCGCAACGGAGGCGACGCGCCGGTGACGTTGGAGCGCGTCTGGTCGGCGCTGTGGCATTTGCCGTGGGGCGGACAATATCGGTTGTCGCACATGTTTGGTCGTTGGATGGAGGAGTGGCAGATTCGCCGCGAGCTGCTGCAGCCCGGCGTTAAGGTCAAGGAGAGCAGGCGACTCACCACCAGCCACAACGCCAGCCCCTGGTTCGCCATCGACCGCGGCGGCGCCGACGAGACGCAGGGCGAAGTGTGGTTCGGCGTGTTGGCGTGGAGCGGCAACTGGAAGCTGGCCGCCGAAGTGACCGACTATGGCGCCACGCGCGTCGGCGTCGGCGTCAACGACTGGGACTTCGCCTGGCGCCTCAACGCTGGCGAGAGCTTCACCACGCCGGCGAGTATAGCCGGTTACACGACTGGCGGCTTTGGTGCAGCGTCGCGCACGTTGCACGACTATGCGCGCGACCGGCTGCCACACAGCAAGATGCTGCATCCTGTGCTCTATAACTCCTGGGAAGCAGTCTTTTTCGATGTCAACGAGGCGGCGCAGATGGCGGTGGCTGAGCGGGCCGCGCAGATGGGCGTCGAACTGTTCGTCATGGACGACGGCTGGTTTCACGGGCGCGCCATCGACAACGCCGGGCTGGGCGACTGGTGGCCCGACGAACAGAAATTCCCCAATGGCCTCACGCCGCTGATCGAACGCGTCAATGCGCTGGGCATGGATTTCGGGCTATGGATCGAGCCAGAGATGGTCAACCCGGACAGCGATCTCTATCGCGCCCACCCGGATTGGGTGATCCACTTCCCAACGCGCGCTCGCACCGAAATGCGCAGCCAGCTCATCCTCAACCTGGGACGCACGGATGTTCAAGAGTATCTGATCGCTCTGCTCGACAAATTGTTGGCGGAGCATAACATCCGCTTCATCAAATGGGACATGAACCGCAACGTCAGCGAGCCAGGCTGGCCCGACGCGCCCGGTGACGCGCGCGAGCTGTGGGTGCGCTACGTGCATGGCGTCTATCGCGTCTGGAGCGCGCTGGCGCAGCGCCATCCCAAGGTGCTGTGGCAGAGCTGCTCCGGCGGCGGCGGGCGCACGGATTACGGCATGTTGCAGATAGTCGATCAATTCTGGGTGAGTGACAACACCGAGGCGACCGCGCGGCTTGGCATCCAGGAAGGCTTCTCGCAGATCATGCCGGCGATCACGATGGAATCGCAGGTGACGCACATGGGGCGCCCGCTCATGTCGCTGCCCTTCCGTTTTCACGTCAGCATGATGGGCGTGCTCGGCGTCAGCGACGACCTGCTCAAGTGGAGCGAAGCCGATCTCGCCATTGGCGCAGAGATGATCGCGCTGTACAAAGAGATTCGCCCCATGGTGCAGCTTGGCGACCAATACCGGCTGCTGCCTGCGCAGGGACAGGATTTCACCGCCGTGCAGTACGTCAGCAAGGACAAAGCGGAGAGTGTGCTCTTCGTCTTCCGCGTCCATCTACCAGAACCGGCGCGGGTTCCGCCTGTCTATCTGCGCGGGTTGGAGCCGCAGGCGCGCTACACCATTGATGGCTTCGACGAAGTGCGCTCCGGCGCGGCGTGGATGAATCTTGGGCTGCGCTTCGACCTTGGAAACGGGGAAAGCACGGTACGGCGCATTCGACGGGTGTAATTCAGGATGTCCAGCCATGAAGCAGACCGATCCGGCTCATGGAATCGACGTCGTGAAATTTCTTGTGATAGAATGGCGTCCGTAGCCTTTTTACGCGAGTGCATCACGGTGCTGCTTCAATGCCTGAAACAATCCGCATCGGTTTACTGGCTGACTCCGCCGATCCTTACTGGGTTGAAGTGCGCGAGACGATCTGGCAGCTTGCCAGTCGAGGGCGCAAACATGCCCAAACTCTGGTCGATTGGCCGATAAGCACAGATGTTGAACTGATAGACATCGAGTTTATCGTCGATGTTCATGATTATGCGGTCAAAGTGGAGGAGATTCTCAGCCTGGAGCTTGGCGCATTGATCGCTGTGCCCTTCGCCATGCCGCTGCTCAATCACTTGCTCGACCGCGGCCTGACAATCATCTCGCTGCACGAGCGGTCGGTCGAGCACCCGCGTTTTGTCAAGCCGCGCACGCTCTATCAATCGGGCCGTCTTGCTTGTGAATTCCTTGCCGCACGCATGGGGGCAAGCGGCGCGGTGTTGGTCGTCGGCGGTCGAGCAATGCGCGAGGATCGAAGCAGTCGTCTGCAAGCTGCATATGATGTCTTCGCACGCTTCCCCAATATAGAACTTGTCCACATGCCCACGCCCTGGGATCGAGCAGGTGCGCTTGACGCGGCGCACGCATTCTTGACGCAACCGGGTGCAATAAACAGCGGTGCGTTTCGCGGCGTCTTCGGGCTTTCTGACACACTGGCGCTGGTTGGGCGCGAGGTCTGTCAGCAACACGGCCTGTTGGCGCCCGATGCTGTCATCGTCGGGATCAACGGCGACCCGTTGGCGATTGCGGCGGTGGCGCGCGGCGAGATGGCTGCGACGGTGGCAACGTCGGCGGCGCATCTGGCGACTGAATCTCTGCGTCTGGCTTGTCTGGCGGCCTCGGGCGCAACGGTGCCGACGCAGTTCGATTACTGCCCACAACTGGTGACCGCCGAGAATGTGGCGGAGGTGGCGCTGACGAAGCTCGTGGCGATTGCCGACATGCCGAGCCGACTGGTCGGCGTCAACCGCCGTCAGGAAGAGCGCCGTCTGATCCAGTTGCAGACTGGGTTGGAGATCAATCAGCGCATCGGCTCGATTCTGGATGGCAAAACGCTGCTGCGCGAGATTTCTGAGCTAATCCGCGCCAACTATGGCTACGATGATGTACGCGTCTTTCTGTGGGACGAAGCGACGCAAAGCCTGGTGCAACATTTGCCCACCGACCACGCCGAGTTGGAGCGCTATCAGCTATCGGAGGCTGCGTTTCTTGGGCGGGCGTTGCTGGACAGGAAACCGGTCTATGCGCCCAACATTCAGCGCTTGCCGCCGACGCCTGACAGCCAGCATCTGTCCGAAACGCGCACGCGTATCGCTGCGCCGATACGCGTCGGCGGTCGGACCCTGGGCGTACTGGACGTGCACAGCAACCGGGTGCGCCGTCACATGCAGGCTGATCTGGATGCCCTGCAGTCGCTTGCCGACGAGCTGGGCATTGCCTTGCGCAATGCCCAGCTCTATGCTGATGCGCTCAGTGCACGCACCGAAGCCGAACGCGCCAGCCACCTCAAAACGCGGTTGCTGGCGAATATTAGCCACGATCTGCGTGCGCCGTTGAACGTCATCCTCGGCTATAGTCAGGCCGCGCTTGCCCAGCCAAATCCATACGACGCAGCGCTGCCCGATGCGCTGCGCACTGACCTACAGCATATCTTTCAGAGCGGGGCGCACCTGGGGCGATTGGTCGATGATTTGTTGATCCTCTCACAGGCCGAGATCGGGGCGTTGGAGCTTGTGTTGGAGACGGTCGATGCACGCGCGCTTTTGGCTGAGGTTTTCGAGGGCATGGCAGGCAGTTGCAGCGACTGCGCCGTCACCTGGCGACTGGAACTGCCGGAGACGTTGCCGCCTCTCCACGCCGACCCGGTGCGTTTGCGTCAGGTGCTGCTCAATCTGCTCGCGAACGCCCAAAAATACACCACATCTGGACACATCACATTGCGCGCTGTTGCCCAGGCGGAAGCGCTGCACATCTGGATCGAAGACACCGGACGCGGGATCTCTGCAGCGCGACAGCAGCAACTCAACGCTGCGTTGTCGCTGAGCGATGAGGCTGAGCTGGATAGCCGCAGCTTTGGCGCGGGCCTGGGGCTGCGCGTGGCTCATCATATTGTGCAACTTCTTGGCGGCGTCCTCACCTTGAAAAGTCAACCGGGGCACGGGACAGTTTGTCATATCGAGTTGCCCTTGACATCAGCGGAACAGGCGGCGATCCCCATCGAAGCGCCGATCGCATCTGCGCCAGGACCAGAAACGCAAGAACATTTACTTCATCATCTTCTACAACAAACCTCTGCGTTGCCCCGCCGCATTGCGACCTATATCGTCGACCACTATACGGCCCCGATCACGCGTGAGGAGATCGCCAATGCCATGCAGGTGAGCGACGACTACGTATCGCGCGTCTTTCGCAAAGAGACCGGCATGACGCCCTGGCAATTCCTGAACCGTTATCGCATCATTCAGGCGCAGAAATTGCTGCTCACCACCGACCTGACCATCACCGAAGTCGGCGACCGGGTCGGATTCAGCGACCCGGCCTACTTCATTCGCGTCTTTCACCGCGAAACTGGAAAATCGCCGCAGCAGTACCGCAAAAGTGCAAAATAGTGCGTAATTGTGCAATTATTCGTCGGATTTCTCCAAGACGACGGTTCATTTTGCCTCTATACTACTAAGCAACTTCCTATTTAATCGTTATTCTGTTGCTTGAGCACATCGAAGTCGTACTGACGCCATAGCTAGACCGGCGCGCATGGGGTTTCTTTGCGCACTTTCTGTTTGCGCAAAGAAAACGAAAGGGCGCCCCCTGTTTGGCGCAGAAAAAGTCGCATTTGGCAGGTGCATCATGGCGGCCCCCAAACGGACTATACTGATTCTCGACAACGATGAAGTGACGCGTGAGCTATATCGCCGTGAATTGGAGCGGCGCTTTGATGTTGTCGCCGTCAACAACGAGCAGGAAGCCTGGGACGCAATGACCACCTGCGCCGTCGATGGCATTGTGCTAGAGCCGGCTGCACTGGAGGATGAAGAGTGGACTTTTGTGGCGCGCTTGCGCACTTCAGAGATGCATCGACGCGTGCCCATCATCGTGTGCAGCATAATGGATGCTCGGCGTCGCGGCGCTGAATTTGGTGCTGTCGCCTACCTCATCAAACCGGTGACGCCGCAGTTGTTGAGTCGCACGTTGCAATCCGCCATACAAGACGCATCGCCGATCGCAGGAAGTTAACACGAAGTTGGTTCATGCCGGCAGATAAAGTCGCAAAAACCGTTCAACCAGCAACACCTGTGGAAATGACCATGCAGCAGACAGCCGCACCGCTCTCTAGCCAGCCAGCCGCCAACGGCAATAAATCGCCGATCCTTGAGATCAAGAACCTGCACACCTACTTTTTTCAGGAGACGGGAACGGTGCGCGCCGTGCGCGGGGTTGATCTGCGGCTGGATCGGCAGTCGGTGCTCGGCATCGTCGGCGAGAGCGGCTGCGGCAAGAGCATCACGGCGATGTCGGTGATGCAGCTGATCAAATCGCCGCCGGGGCGCATCGTTGAGGGGGAGATTCTTTTCTATCGCGATGAAGGCAAGCCGCCGATCAACATCGTCGATCTCGACCCGGCTGGCAGCCAGATGCGGCAGATTCGCGGCGGCGAAATCGCAATCATTTTCCAGGAGCCAATGACCTCGCTTAACCCGCTCTTCAGCGTCGGCAGCCAGATCAAGGAGGTGATCAAGCTGCACCAGGATGTCAGCGACGCGCAGGCCGACCAGCGCGCGCTGGAGATGCTCGAAAAGGTGCAGATCAGCGAACCCAAGCGTCGTCTTAAGCAGTATCCACACCAGTTGTCGGGTGGCATGCGCCAGCGTGTGATGATTGCGATGGCGCTGTCGTGCAACCCGGCGATCCTGATCGCCGACGAACCGACTACTGCGCTCGACGTCACCGTGCAGGCGCAGATTCTTGAACTCATGCGTCAACTTCAAGCCGATTTCCATTCCTCGATCATGTTGATCACGCATAACCTGGGCGTCGTCTCGCAGATGGCGGACCACGTGGCGGTGATGTATCTGGGGCAGGTGGTCGAGTACGGCACGGTGCGCGACATCTTCCACCGCCCGCTGCATCCATACACCGAAGGGCTGCTCAAGTCGGTGCCGGTGTTGGGGCGCAAGTCGAGCACGCTGGTTCCGATCAAAGGCATGGTGCCTAGCGCATCCGCCGAGATCAGAGGCTGCGCCTTCGCCGACCGCTGCCCGCACGTCAAGAAGGTCTGCCGCGAAGAGGCGCCTGTCCTGCGCGAGGTGGCGCCCGGTCATCAGGCGTCGTGCTGGTTGTATTAGGAGGGGCGAGTTGCGAGGGCGAGATAGTGTGCGCCGGCCCGTCCCCGGCGCGTAACTGTATGAGATCCGGATGGACTGCCATTTGATTGTGAAAGGAGGTGCATTGACGGCGCCCTGCCGGGCGCACACGAGCCAGAGAACGATGTGCAAATAACTCCTCAATATTGTTTGTTGTCGATCGTGATTTCAACGAATGTGTGTGAAAGGAATCTCCACAATGAAGTTACGGAAGTTACTCTACATCGTATTGATTGCGACGATGGTGTTGGTCGCCGCCTGTGCATCGGAGCCAGAGCCGGTGCAACAGCCCACCGCACCAGCCGCCGAACAACCGGCGGCGCCGGCGGCAGAACAGCCAGCTGCGCCTGCCGCCGAGCAACCAGCCGCCGCCCCAGCCGAAGGGGAATTGGCCGCCCCGGTCGAATATCCCGAGGCTGTATTGTTGGAAGGCATGCGCGAGCCGAAGATCTTCCCAGTCAGCGACATCGTCGAGTTCAGAGCATTCGATGAGTACTGTGAGCCAGAGTGGGTGACCAAACTGGTCGAGGAAGGCAAGCTGCCGCCGGTCGAGGAGCGCCTGCCCAAAGAGCCGTTCGTCTACAAGGAAGGCTTCTACTCTGATGGCGTCGGCCAGTACGGTGGCATCTGGCGCGATGTGTGGGCCGTGCCGCTCGAAGGCTGGAACTACAACGCCGGCGCAGTGCAGGGCTGGTTTGGCATCGAAGCGATTGTGCAGGAAGAGCCGCTCAACACCGGCGCCATGTTCATGACCGAAGGCGTCACGCCGATCCCCTTCCTGGCAAAAAGCTACGAGTGGGTGGACGACGGCATGGGGCTGGTGATGAACTTCATCGAAGGCGCCAAGTGGTCCGACGGCGTTGAATTCACCACCGAGGACATCATGTTCCTGTGGGAAGACAACATCATGGACCCGAATGTGAGCACGTGGACGAACGCCAGCTTCTGGCAGATCGATGGCCAGCCGGTCACGCTCGAGGCGCTCGACGACTACACCATCAAGTTCACTTTCCCGGTCGCCTATCCGACCAAATTCCTCTACAACCTGACCAATTTGATCTTCTCGCCTGGGCCAGCGCACATCCTGAAGCCCTTCCACCCCAAGTACGGTGGTGCGGACTATCAGAGCTATCGCGACGCGCTGCCGCCGAACAGCCTGCCGGTGGTCACCATGGGGCCGTGGGTGCCAGTCGAGTACCGCACCGACGAGTTCCTGGTCATGCGCCGCAACCCCTACTTCTACAAGGTCGACTCGAACGGCTGCCAGTTGCCCTATCTGGATGAGGTGCAGTTCACCTACTCCCGAACCGGCGCCACCCGCACCTTCAACACGCTGGCAGGCACCGCCGACCATTCCAACGTCGAGAACATCGAGACGATGGACGAAACCGTGCGCCAGGCGCAAAGCCCGAACGCCACCTTCCGCGTTGAGTGGGGGCCAGAGACGTTGGGCTTTGACATTCAGTTCAACCAGTCGAAGGATTTGGGTGTCCAAAGTGATCGCGACCGTGTCATCCGCGATCTGTTGCGCAACGTTGATTTCCGCAAGGCAATCGCCTACGCCATCGACCGCGAAGGATTGTCCGGTGCGTTGACCAACGGGCCGTTCTTCCGTCCATGGGCCGGTGCGCTCTTCCCAGGCTCTGCTTACTTCGACCGCGCGGCAACCGTCTACTATCCCTATTCGCCAGAGAGCGCCGCAATTCTGCTCGAAGGGTTAGGGCTGAAGGACACCAATGGCGACGGCACGCGTGAATTCACCGAAGGACCGTTAGCTGGCCAGGACGTCGTCATCGGTCTTGAAGTTGGCGAAGATCAGACCGCTGGCATCAGCCTTGGGCCGGCAATTGTTGCCTTCTTACAGGATGTGGGTATCAAGGTCAACTTCCGCACGCTGGCAGGCACTGCAATGGATGCCAATAACCGTGCCGGAACTTGGGAAATGGTCATGACCCGCCCTGGTCAGGCATGGGCCACGCCAAATGTACGCTGTCGAGATATCGCCCCAGTGCGCACCGACTTTGGCTGGCATCGACTTGCTGAAGGCGCTATCGCCGACGACGAATATGCCGACTTCGAGAAACGCGCCATCGAGATTGCCAACGAGTTCTGCCTGGCGACAGACTTCGACAGTGAGTTCGCGCTCATGTCCGAGCTGAACAAACTCTATACTGAGAATGTCTACAACCTCGGTCTGATCGTCGGTCGCTATGGTCTGATGCTCAACAAGAACTTCCAGAATGTGCCGATCGGCACGCCTGCGTTCCTCTATCAGTGGGACGCCAATAACTATCTGATGGAGCAGATCTGGCTGGCGCCGGAACACCGCACCGACCAGGGGCAGGTTGAGATCTATCCGCAAACCGTGCCCTATCACGAAGGCTGCACCTACCAGACCGACGGTCAGGTCTGCATCGTAGGGCCGGAGCAGTAGTCAAGTTTGAGTTTGAGCGTTTCTTGAGTGATTAGGAGAAGGGGAGATAGGGAGCAGGGGAGATCAGGCGCAAACGCGTCAATCTCCCCCTCTCTCCATCTCTCTCACCGCCAGATCGGGGTTTGCGCATGATCAGCTACATCCTGCGGCGCGTGCTCGCCAGCATCCCGCTGCTCATTGGCATCAGTATTGTCTCGTTCATCATCATCCAGTTGCCGCCGGGCGATTTTGCGACTTCTTATGAGATGTCGTTGATGACGCAAGGCAACATGTCGCGCGCTGAGGCCGAAGCAGCTGCCAATCAATATCGTGCGCTCTATGGCCTTGATAAGCCGCTTTGGGAACAATACATCATCTGGGTCAGGGGCATTGTCACCGAAGGAAAGTTCGGCTATTCGTTTGCTTATAAGAAAGATGTAGGCGAGCTGATCTGGGAACGCCTGCCACGCACGCTCTTCCTGGCGTTGTCAGCGCATTTTATCTCCACATTCTTCGGACTATTGATCGGCATCTATGCTGCCACCCACAAATATAGTCTCGGCGACAATCTTGCGGCTGTGCTGGCGTTTATCGGTACGTCGGTGCCACGCTTCTTTTTAGCGTTAGTCTTGATTTATGTCATGGTGATCGAGTGGAACTACCCTTACATTGGGCGCTACACATCGCCGCAATACGCATTTTCCCCGATGTCTTGGGACAAGTTTATCGATGTCCTGCGCTACACCTGGCCCGTCATCCTGATCGCCGGCTTGGGGGGCATTGCGCGCAATATGCGCGTGATGCGCGGCAACCTGCTCGACAACCTCAACGCCCAATATGTGACGACCGCGCGCTCCAAAGGGTTGCGCGAGAGCACAGTTGTCTATAAACACGCCGTGCCAAACGCATTGCATCCGATCATCATGTACCAGGGAACGGTGCTGCCCTACATGATCCAGGGCGAGCTGGAAGCGGCGATCGTGCTCAACATTCCAACGTTGGCGCCGATGTTTTATGCGTCGCTCGCCATTCAGGATATTTATGTGTCGGGCGGTTTTCTGATGATCTACGCCATCATGCTGGTGGTCGGCAACTTGATCGCCGACATCATTCTGGCGATTGTCGATCCGCGCATTCGTTTGAGCTAGACAATTTTGAGTGAACGATCAAGAGAGCAATCATGAGCGAAAGTATTCGCATGCAGGAGATCGAGAAACAACGGACGGTCGAGTCTCCCCTTGCGCCGGTCGCCGATGAACAAGCCGCCGACCCGGCGCTGGCGGCGACGCTGCGTTCGATGTCGCGCAGCCATGAAAGCTACGGCGAGTTGGTCTGGCGTAAGTTTCGGCGCAGCAAGGTGGCGATCGTCGGCGGGCTGGTCGTGGTCGGGCTGTTCATTCTGGCGATCTTCTCCGATTTCTTTTCGCCTTATGATCCGGTGCGGCTCAACATGCGCGAATCGTTCCGACCGCCGACGCGGATCCATTTCATCGACTCGGCGGGCCGCTTTCACTTTCAGCCTTTTGTTTACAAAAGCGTACAGAAACTCAATCCAGATATGTCTTCGAGTTGGGTCGAGGACACCACAGTGCGCTATCCGATCAATTTCTTTGTGCGCAGTTGGGAGTACAAGCTTTTTGGCATCTTCCCCACCAACCTGCACTTGTACGGCGCAGCCGGCGACGCCCGTGTCTTTTTGCTCGGCACCGATCGCTTTGGCCGCGATATCTTCGGTCGTTCGTGCATGGCCGGGCGCATCTCATTGACGATGGCGCTCTTTGGCACGTTGATCTCGGTGCTCGTCGGCGCCATTGTCGGCGTCTTTTCCGGCTACTATGGCGGCGGCATCGACAACTGGACGCAGCGCTTCGTCGAGTTCGTGCAATCTTTCCCGCAGCTTCCCCTGTGGATGGCGCTGGCGGCCGTGATTCCGATCACCTGGGATCAGTTCGCCGTCTTCGTGACGATGTCCTTCATCTTTGCGCTGTTGAGCTGGACGCTGCTGGCGCGCGAGGTGCGCGGCAAGGTGCTGGCGCTACGCGAGACCGACTTTGTGCTGGCGGCGAAAGAGATGGGCGCGTCGGACAGCCGCATCATGTTCCAACATCTCCTGCCCAACACCTTCAGCCACATCATCGTCGTGCTGACGCTGACGATCCCGACGATCATTCTTGCCGAGAGCTTTCTCAGCTTTCTGGGCATCGGCATCCAGGAGCCGCTGGTCAGTTGGGGCACGATGATGCGCGACGCACAGACGATCCAGACGCTCGGTTTCAACCCGTGGATTGCGTCGTCCGTTTTCTTTATTGTGGCTGCGGTGCTCGGCTTCAACTTCCTGGGCGACGGTCTGCGCGACGCTGCGGACCCGTATGCAAATGATTGAGAAGAAACTTGATTACGAGACTTAGCTTATGAGCGATGAATATATCCTGGAAGTCAAAAATCTGAAGCAGCACTTCCCGATTCGCACCGGCTTTTTGCAACGTGTGACCGGCTATATCAAAGCAGTGGACGGCGTAAGCTTTGCCGTGAAGCGCAACGAGGTGCTTGGGCTCGTCGGCGAGAGCGGCTGTGGCAAGACGACCGTCGGGCGCACGGTGCTGCGTCTCTACGACCCGACCGACGGCGAGGTCTGGTATCGCACCGCAAGCGGCGAACGCATCAACGTGGCTGCGCTCAAGGCGCGGGAGGTCAAGCCGCTGCGCCGCGAAATGCGCATGATCTTCCAGGACCCGTTCAGCTCGCTCAACCCGCGGCGCACCGTCAAAGAATTGATCGGCGAACCGCTGATCATCCACGGCATCGCCAAAGGCAAGGCGTTGGAAGAACGCGTCGCCGAGTTGATGACCGAAGTCGGCCTCGATCCCAATTACATGGAGCGCTATCCACACGAGTTCTCTGGCGGACAGCGCCAACGCATCGGCATTGCGCGCACGCTCTCGCTCAGCCCGCGGCTGATCATCGCCGACGAGCCGGTCTCGGCGCTCGACGTGTCGGTGCAGGCGCAGGTGCTCAATCTGCTACAGAGCCTGAAAGACGAGTTAGGGTTGACGCTGGTCTTCATTGCCCACGACCTGTCGGTGGTCGAACACATCTCCGACCGCATCGCCGTGATGTATGTCGGTAAGATCGTGGAGATGGCGCCCTCGGAAGAGCTGCTGCGCCGCCCGTTGCACCCTTACACCGAGGCGCTCGTCTCCGCCGTGCCGCCCGCCGACCCGGACATCAAGACGCAGCGCATCATTCTCGAAGGCGATGTGCCCAGCCCAGCCAACCCACCGTCGGGCTGCGTCTTTCACCCGCGCTGCCGCTACGCCAACGACACCACCTGTCGCAGCGTCGAGCCGGTGTTGGAAGAAGCGGAGCCGGGACATTTCGTCGCCTGTCACCTCGCCAAAGAACTGTCGCTGGCTGGCATTGGAGGCTGATCATGCAAAAGCCAAATCGACTGCTCGCCTTTCTCAGTTACATCATGCTGTTGATCGGGCCGCTGCTGCTGATTCTCTTCCGACGCAAGGACAAGTTTACCCTCTATCATGCCTGCCAGTCGCTGGCGCTGGTCGGCGCGGCAATTGTCGTGCCGCTGCTCTGGCTGGCGATCGGCTGGACGTTTGCGTTTCTCTCGGTGGAGTTCCCGATTCTCTACATCGCACCGATTGCCATTCTGCTGTTTGGGCCGGTGATTCGCCGACGCCAACACGCCGTGCGCTACAAAGAGCGCTGGTCGTGGCTCTCAATTGCGCTCACGGCAGTGGTTGCGCTTGCGCTCATCTACGGCAGCTATCTGGTGATCGAGTGGCTGGCGCCGATCTTCCTGCCGTTGGGCGGCCCGTTGCTGTTGATGGCGGGCTTCTCGATTGTCATCGCTGCGGCGATTGCGCTGGTGGTGGCGTGGCTGGTCGGGCTGATCAACGCGCTGCGCGCCCAACTCCGCCCTGTGCCGGTCTATGGCGGCTGGGGCGAGCGTCTTTTCTCACGGTTATCGTCATAGATTGCGCGTCACCGTCGCTGCTTTGGTGCATTGGCGGTGATGGCACGCGCCTGTTGTTCATCGGAATCAAGTTCTGTCAGACGATCTTTCTGGAAATCTCATGCCTCCAGCAAGGCGTCACAAAAATACATGGGAGATTCATACAATGCCAAACATCACTTTCATCGGCGCGGGGAGCCTGGTCTTCACGCGCAACCTGTGCAGCGACATCTTGCTGACGCCCGCCTTGCAGGAGAGCACGATCACATTGATGGACATCGACGCGAGACGCCTGGAGCAGGCGCGCTCGATTGTGCAGGCGATGGTCGAGAAGCGCAAGCTCAAGGCGAAGGTCGTCGCCACGACCGACCGCCGCGCGGCTGTGACTGACGCAGACTATGTGATCACGACCTTTCAACAGGGCGGTCTCGACGCGTATAAACTCGACATCGACATTCCACAGAAGTATGGCGTGGAGCAGTGCGTCGGCGATACGCTGGGGCCGGGCGGCGTCTTCCGCGCGCTGCGCACCATTCCGGTGCTGCTCGATCTCTGCGACGAGCTGGACGAGCTGGCGCCCGAGGCACTGCTGCTCAACTACGTCAACCCGATGGCGGCGAATTGCTGGGCGGTGGCGGACGGCACGGGACGCCCGCACGTCGGGCTGTGCCACAGTGTGCAGGGCACGAGTGAGATGCTGGCGCGCTGGATCGATGCACCCTACGACGAGGTGAACTTTGTCTGCGCCGGCATTAACCACCAGGCGTTCTTCCTGCAGTTCCGTCGCGGCAAGGAGGATGTCTACCCGCTGCTCTGGGAAGCCATCCAGCGTCCGGAGGTGATCGCCGAGGAGCCGGTGCGCACTGACCTGATGAAGTACTTCGGTTATTTCGTCACCGAGTCGAGCGGCCACGCCAGCGAGTATGTGCCCTACTTCCGCAAGACGGCGCAGATGGTCAACGAGGAGCTGGCGCCGCGCTTTACCGATCCCGTCAACCACTGGTTCGATTTTGCGCGCACCGGCGGTTATCTGCGCCACTGCCTGCACCGCCTGGAACAGTTCCAGAGCGAGTACGACGAGATCGTGGCGGGCGCGTTCCCCACCGCACGCGGTCACGAGTACGGCTCCTACATCATCGAGGCGATGGAAACGAACAAACCCGTCGTGATCGCCGGCAATGTGCCCAACACCGGGCTGATCACCAACCTGCCCAACGGTTGCTGCGTCGAAGTGCCCTGCCTGGTCAACGCCAGCGGCATCCAGCCGACGGTGATCGGCGACCTGCCGCCGCAGCTTGCCGCGCTCAACCGCACCAACATCAACGTGCAAAGCCTGATCGTCGAAGCCGCGCTGACCGGCGACACCGACGCGGTCTATCACGCCGTCATGCTCGACCCGCTCACCGCCGCCGTCTGCACGCTGCCGCAGATTCATGACATGGTGACGGAGATGCTGGACGCGCAGGAACAGTGGCTGCCGCAGTTTTAGAGAAGAAGAGATTAAGAGATTAAGAGATTAAGAGATTGGAGATTGGAGATTAGGGGCTTGGCGGCATTTCTGGATCGCACAATCCCCCAATCTCCCAATCGCACAATCTCCAATCTCTAATCTCCAATCTCCTTGAAAGGATAACAACACCATGCCCAAAATTACTTTTATCGGCGCTGGCAGTTTTGGCTTTACGCGGACGCTGGTGCGCGATCTGCTGACCTTCCCGCTGCTGGAAGGTTCGACGATCTGTCTGATGGACATCGACGCCGAGCGGCTGGAATGGTCGCGGCGCGCAGTGCAGCGCATCATCGATGAGGGGAAGTATCCGGCGACCGTCGTCACCACGCTCGATCGTGTCGAGGCGTTGAAGGGCGCCAGCTATGTGATCGTCACGATCCTGGCCGGCGCAACCGACGTCTGGCGCCACGACATCGAGATTCCCAAGCGGTACGGCGTCGACATGAACGTCGGCGACACGCGCAGCGTGGCCGGCATCTTCCGCGCGCTGCGCACGATCCCGGTGATGGTGGACATTGCGCGCGACATGGAGCACTACTGCCCGGGCGCGCTGATGCTCAACTATACCAACCCGATGGCGATGCTCTGCCGCGCCATTGCGCGCGAAACCAGCATCACCGTCACCGGTCTCTGCCACAGCGTGCAGGGCACGGCGGAGATGCTGGCGCGCTGGATCGGCGCGCCGATGGAGGAGATCACCTACACCTGCGCCGGCATCAATCACATGGCGTGGTATCTCAAGTACGAATGGAAGGGCAAGGACGCCTATCCGCTCATCCGCAAAGCGATCATCGAGCGCCCTGAAGTCTACAACGAGGAGCAGGTGCGCAACGAGATGTTCCTGGCTTTCGACCACTATGTCACCGAGTCGAGCGGGCACAACTCCGAGTACAACTGGTGGTTCCGCAAGCGTCCCGACCTGATCGAGCAGTACTGCACACACGGCACGGGCTGGAATCCAGGCGAGCACGCCTACATCCTCAAGCACTACCAGGAGCGCGAGCACACCTGGAAAGATGAGATTCGCAAGTGGCTGGACGATCCCGCGCCGCTGAACTTGCAGCGCGGCCACGAGTACGCCGCCTACATCATGAATGCGCTGGAGGGCGGCGAACCTTTCACCTTCAACGGCAACATGCCCAACAAGCACCTGATCGACAACCTGCCCCAGGATGCCTGCGTGGAAATTCCGGTGTGGGCGAGCCGCAAGGGGCTGGAGTCGGTGGCGGTGGGTGCGCTGCCGCCGCAGTGCGCGATTCTGACCAGCCTCAGCGCGCAGATCGAGGAGATGGCGGTCGAAGCCGCGCTCACCGGCAACCGGCGTCTCGTCTACCAGGCCGTCGCCAACGACCCGCTCTCCGCCGCCGTGCTCTCACTTGCCGAAATTCAGAAAATGGTGGACGATCTGTTTGCGGTGAATGAGCCGTATCTGGCAAATTTTCAGAGATAATGAGATTGAGAGATTAGGAGATTAGAGATTGGAGATTGTGCGCTTCGCCCTGAAAGATCGCTCAATCACATAGTCTCCCAATCTCTAATCTCCAATCTCCAGTCTCCATCATTCGAAGGATTTACAAATGACACGACAAGCCTCCCCACAAGGACTCACCTGGTTCCAGGATGCGCGCTTTGGCATGTTCATCCACTGGGGACTATACAGCATTATCGGCAAGCACGAGTGGGTGATGCACACCGACCGCATCCCCGTGCCCGAATATGAGAAGCTGGTTGCGCAGTTCAACCCGACAAAGTTCAACGCCGACGCCTGGGTGCGCACCGCCGCCGACGCCGGACAGAAGTACATCATCATCACCAGCCGCCACCACGACGGCTTCAGCATGTACGACACTGCGCTGAGCGACTACAAAGTCACCAACACGCCCTTCCGCCGCGACCCGATCGCCGAACTGGCGGAGGCGTGTGCGCGACACGGCGTCAAGCTGGGCTTCTATGTCTCACTGCTCGACTGGCATCACCCGGCTTATCGCTTCCGCGCCGAAAGCGGGCTGGCGTGGGAAGATTATCTCGGCTTCTTGCACGGTCAGGTGCGCGAGCTTTGCACGCAGTACGGCGAGATCGTCGCGATCTGGTTCGACGGCGACTGGCCGCGCCATGCCATTACTCCTGAGAACGAGTATTTCCTGCCCGGCGGCTCCTTCGAGTATGAAAAGCTCTACGACATGATCCACGAGCTGCAGCCCGACGCCGTGATCGAAAACAACCGCCACGCCGAGCCATTGCCCGGCGAAGATTTGCAAGGCTTCGAGCAGGATTTGCCCGGCGAGAACACGACCGGCTTCAACGAAACGACGATCTACGGTTTGCCGATCCAGGTCTGTATGACGATCAACGACCACTGGGGCTGGAGCCGTAATGACCGCAACACCAAATCGGCGCGGCGGCTGGTGCATGTGCTGGCGAAGTCGGCGAGCGTGGGCGGCAACCTGCTGCTCAATGTGGGCCCGACGCCAGAAGGGGAAATCCCTGCGCTGCACCGGGAGCGGCTGCATGAAGTCGGACGCTGGCTGGCGCGCAACGGTGAGGGCATCTACTACACGCGCGCCGGCGTCATCCCACCTACGCGCGAGACGGTCAGCACGCTGCGCTACGACCGCCACTTCGTGCATGTGCTCGACTATGTGAGCGACTGCGTGATCCTGAGCGGCGTGCCGCAGCATATCCAACGCGCACGGTTGGTGGCGTCGAACACCGAGCTGGAGGTCGAGCGTGAGGGCGGCAACTTCTTTGTGTCAAACGCCAATGACCGCACGACGATCTACATTCCGCCGGCGCTGCGCGACCCGCTCAACACGGTGATCGAGTTGTACTGAGCATACGTGGTTGACTTGCGCTGCCGACATCTCGGCGGATCGGGTATAATGCCCTCCAGTCGAACTGGCTCTGGTTTGTTCAGGATGGTGCAATGCGGACAATCCCGTTTCAGGCGCCGATGGGGCTGGGCGAACTGCTCGACCGGGCGTTTCGTCTCTATCGGGCGCGCTTTGGCAAACTGGTGCTGACCACGGCGATCTTCTTCGTGCCGCTTGGTCTGCTGTCGGCGGTGTTGATGGGTGCGACGATGGGCAGCTACTTCGACATCCTCTTCAACGCCGTCGACCAGCCAACCGCGTTCAGCGAAAGCGACATCCTGCAAGCCAGCGGCGTCACAATTCTGGTCTCGCTCTTTGTCAGCGGCGCCGGCTTGATCCTGGGCGCGCTGGCGTTTCTGTCGTTGCTGGCGCAGGCGGAGGCAAATGTCATGGGCGGCGAGTTGCCGATCGGCGTCACAGTGCGCACAGCGCTCAGCCGTTTCTGGTCTTTTGTGGGGATGGCGTTGCTGGTGGCGTTGATTGTGTTTGGAGTTGTGATTGCAGTGTATATTGTCCTGATCTTTGTCACCATTGCGCTCACCGGTTTGTTGGCCGCTTTTGCCGAGACGCCAGACAACAGCGGGATAGCTGCCGTGGGCGCCGCCATCCTGCTGATCGTGCTGATCTTTGCGGTGACATTCCTGCTGCTCTTGCCCTTTGCCTACCTGTCAGCACGCTGGCTGGTCGCGCCGGTTGCAATTTTGGTCGAACGTTGCGGCCCCACCAGCGCGCTGAGTCGGAGCTGGTGGCTGACTGCAGGCAGCTTCTGGCGGCTGTTCGGGCTGCTGGTGCTGTTGGTGATTCTCAACAGCGTTGTGCTTGGCTTGCCATTGACGCTGCTCCAGTTTTTGACGCTTGCCGTGATGACGCCGCAGATCATGGGTGTGCTCAACGGCGTCTTGACGGGAGTGAGCTATCTGGTGAGCATCCTTTGGTATCCGTTTATGGCGCTGACGCTGCTGCTGGTCTACTATGATCTGCGTGTGCGCAAAGAGAACTATGATCTTCTTCTGCGCATCCAGGCATTGGAGCAGTCGGTGCGTCCTACGACCTTGCCCACCGCATGAAGCGTCAATCCTCTGGCATGCGCTGGTATGTGTTAATCTTGTTCGGTGTCTTGCTGGCGCTGCCCACGGCTGTACACGCGCAGGAAAACGACGCTCCCCCTCTCTCGCTCGATGACTATCGCCGTACAGTGGAGCAGTCCCTTGCGCTGCTGCAAGCGGAGCCGCCGCGCCTCGTCGAGGCGCGGCGGCTGCTCGACTCGCTCACGAGCGTGGCGTTGGTGAACGGCGAACGCGTGACTGTGGCGCCGCTGTTGAATGACGATATAACGGTGGAAGCGGCGCAGGCGCGGCTGCAAGTCGTGCTTGCGCAGCTGGATAGTGCAGCGGGCGACCGCACAGCGGCTCGTCTGGCTGCGCTGGAGCAGGTGTTCGCCGGCCCTGCCTTTCAGCGAGGCGAATCGTTGCTCGACCAGGTGCGGCGCTGGCTGGCAAATCTGTTCAGCCGTCTGCTCCCAGAGCCGCAGCCCTCCGCCGGCGTTAACCCGATCGGAGAACGCATGGCGCAACTGACCGGCTGGATCGCAGTCGGCGTCGCTGCGACCGTGTTATTGTTCTTGTTGGTGCGCTGGTTACAAACCGTGCTGAAGGCGTTCGTCGCAGAAAGTGACCACAAAACCGACGACGCCAACGCTCTGCCGGCCACGCCAGCGGCTGCGCGCCAGGCTGCCAGCCGCTTCGCACAAAGCGGCGACTATCGCTCCGCCGTGCGCCATCTGTACCTGGCTGCATTGATGACGTTGCAAGAACGGCGCATTGTCCCGCGTGATCCGAGCCTGACCAATCGCGAGGTATTGGCGCGCACGCCAGCGGATGCGCCGATTCACACGCCGCTGGCGGAAGTCGTCGATATCTTCGACGATGTCTGGTATGGCGTGCATGAGCCGGACGCTGCCACCTTCGAGCATTATCGGGCAACGGTGGATAAGCTGGCGCGCACCGCTGTTCCAACTGGCGCCGAGGAAGGGCAACGATGAACAGCCGCATTGTGCTCGAAGGCGCTTCGCTGCGTACGTCGCGGCTGGCGAACTGGCGCGCCTATCTGACGCCGCTGGCGATTGTGGCGTTGTTCAGCGTGATGCTGCTCGCTGCGCTAATCGCATCGCCGCCGCCAACCCCGATCCGCTATGATCTGGATGCCAACCACGAGAGTGGGCTGCTTGGCTTGCGCCTCTGGCTGGAGGAGCTTGGCTATGATGTGCGGCGCACCGGCGGGCTGCGTTTCGATCTGCCAGCCGATGCCGACCTGATCTTTGTCTATCCCAACCAGCTCACCTACACGACGGAGGAAGCCGCTTATCTGCGTCATTGGGTGGAGGCGGGCGGAACGCTGGCGCTGATTGGGCCAGCCAACGAAGACACGGCATTGATCGATGCGTTCGGCGTGCGACTCAACGCGGATCTGCGCCCCGAACGCCAGCAGACGCAAATGCAGCCGCTGCTCCCCGAGGGTCGCCTCACTTACCTGCGCGAGTGGTTTTCGTCAAGCATGACGCTCGACTTGACAGACGCGCCGCGAGCCGTCCCTGTGCTGGCGTTGACTGCAACTGCCAGTGACGAGTCGCTGGGGGAGATCGTTGAAACGCGGACGGTGGCGGCCGTGCAATCTGTCGGCGCTGGCGTCGTCTGGCACTTCGTCCCCGGCGTCGACTTCACGAACCTCAACCTGCGTTCATTTGACCAGGGCGAGTTGCTGCCTGCGCTGCTGCGCACCGTGCCCGAAGGCGGCGTCGTCGTTTTTGACGCCTATCATCTCTTCGGCTTGAGTCGCGTCGGCGATCAGATTGTCACGTTGCAAGATTGGCTCTACCGCACGCCGACCGGCTGGGCGACGCTCTTTGCGCTGGCAGCGTCGGCGATCTTCTTATTGCTAAACGGGCGAAGGCTTGGACCTCCGCTGGTGACAGTGCAGCAGACGCGCGGTCGAGAGGCCGCCGAATATGTACGCGCCATGGCAAATCTGCACCGCCGAGCCCGCACGCACACCGAACTGGCGCAACATCACGCCCGCCGTCTCAAGGTCGGGCTTGCCCGTCGCCGCGGCGTGCGCACCGACTTGCCCGACGCGCAGTTTCTCGAAGCGCTGGCATATACGTCGCCGCCGCTCTCCGATGCGCAGATCGCTGCCGTGCGCGCAACACTGGCCGGACTCGCCGGCAATCCCGGCGAACAGCAGTTGGTGAGCCTCGCCGCCAGCGTCGATCAGCTCCTGCAAACGATCCGATAGCGCGCTGCCGCAGAAAACAAAGAGAGGAGTTGCGACGGTCATCATGGATGCTCTTCTGAAATAGCGGATAGGCGCTCAAGCAGGTAATGCCATCCTGCATTGGCTACGTGCAGACAATCGGTCATCACGTAGCCGGCGGCAAACGCCTGCTCCAGAGCATGGCGCATGGAGAGCCGCCATGCCATGCCAAGCCCGGCGTCGGCGCGGCGGATGGCGACGATGTCATCGGGGATGGGCACGGCAATCGGGCGCCCGTCCAGGATCGGCTCGACATCGACCGGCGCTCGAAAAGTCTCACCGCTGGCGACCGTTGGCAGCACCTGCAAATCATCAGGAAGTTCGCTGACCGGCTCACGTCGCCCCTCGCTCCTTACAATCCGCTCCTTCACGCGCACACTCGCCAGCCACCAATCCACCTGACAGCGGTCGCTGGGCGCACCGGCGTTGAGACCGTCCTTCATCACGCCGTACCAGTTGCGTTTGTAGGTGTTGCAGACCGCGCCCAGCCGGTGAATGTTGAGCACGGCGTTGACGCGAAAGAGTGGGTCGTAGGTCCATGTCACCCAATCGGTCACACCCTGCGCCAGGATCGCGTTGCGCTGCGCCAGCTTGAGCCGCACGCCCAGCCCGCGTCCCTGCCACGCTGGCAAGACGCCCGCCATGTGGCTGCACATTTTGAGCAGGGGCGAGGGGCGAGGGGCGGAAGATGAGATTGGGAGATTGGAGATTGGAAATTGGGGATTTGGCGATTTGGCGATTGGGAGATTGGGTTTGTTTCCCATTCTCCCTGTCTCCTCCTCTCCCCCTCTCTCCGTTTCGCGTGTTGTGGGGATGCCCAGGCCTGGGAACCAGAAGGTCAGGCCGACCATGCCGCCGGTTTCGACAGGGCCCGCTGCGTCGAAGGCGGCGATCAGCCCACCGCCGTTGCGGATCACGGTGATTGCCACGTGGACAGGGACGACATCTTCCGGCGGCGACTGCCAGATCAGCCGCTCCAATTGCTGGAAATGCTCGACTTCTTCAATCGAGGTGACGGCGCGCAGTACAGTGGTGTCCGACATTGCAGCTACAGCCTTTAGCCAACCAGCGCCAGCACGCGCAGCGGACTGCCGGAGCCGTCGACGATCTTGAGCGGCGCAGCGATGACGATGGCGCCGGTGGGCGGCAACTGGTCAAGATTGGCAAGGCTCGCCAGCCCGAAGCGTCCTGATCCCTGCATGATGTTGTGCGCCGGGAAGGGCGGGTCAAACGTGGCAGCTTGCCCGGCGTCGGTGCCCACGCACTCCACGCCGACGCCCAGTACGTCGCGCTCGAACGCCAGAAAGCGCACGCAGTCGGGTGTGAAGCCGGGCGTGTGGGAACCGTCCTCGCGCATGTTGAGGAAGGCGTCGCGTCCCTGGCGCTTCGACCAATCGGTGCGCATCAGCACCCACGCGCCAGGCGGAATCTTGCCGTGCTGCTCCTCCCACGCCAGCACAAATTCGGGCGTGAGCAGGAAGTCGTTGTCGGCGGCGGCTTCCCGGCTGCAATCGATCACGCAGGCAGGCCCGACAAGCTTGCGGGCCGGAATCTTGTCGAGCGTGTTGTCGGGCAGTTGCGCGCCGGTGATCCAGTGCACGGGCGCGTCGAAGTGCGTGCCGGTGTGCTCACCCAGGCGGATGGTGTTCCAGTACCAGGCCGGGCCTTTGTCGTCGTAGCGCGAGATCACCTCGCTGCTAAAGCCAGGTGACGCCGCAAAGATCGGCGGCAGGTCGATCACGGGCGTGTCAGGCCCAAGCGGCTGCGTCAGATCGACGACCTTGACCGCGCCGCTGCGCAGGGCGTCGGCAAGTTGGGTGAGGAGGGAAGTTGACATTGATTGGTTCTCCTTTTGTTGCGTGTTGCGTGCTACTTGTTGAGTGTTACGTGTTTCGTAGTACGTGTTGCGTGCTCTGGGAGCTGGGTTTGACGCACCACGCACCACGCAACACGTGTCAAAGATGCAATGGCGTCCTGGCAATCAGGCGGCGCCGAAATGTTCCGCGATCCAGCGTTTGAACAGGAAGGCGTTCTCCGGCAACTGAAAGTGCATGCCGTAGTGATCCGGTCCAACAGCCTCCACCTTCGCCACGATCACGCTCAGCGCGTGGCGCTCGAAGGCGTCGGCCGCGGCTTCCATGAAATCGTAGGCGTTGCTCACGCTCTCCACATGCGGGACGCCTGCGCCGCGTGCGATGGTCGCCAGGTCAGTCGCACCATCCGCCGTGTGCGAAGGAAAGCCGCCGGTCGAGAGCAGGCTCCCGTTGTCGAAGATGATATGCACCAGGTTGGCGGGTCTGTAGCGCGCCAGCGTCGCCAACGCGCCCAGGTTCATCAGCACTGAGCCGTCGCCGTCCAGCACCACGACCTTTGCGTGCGGCAGACTTTGCGCCAGTCCCAGCCCGATCGAGGAGGCCAGCCCCATCGCGTGCTGGAGATAGAAAAAGTTGTCGCGGTGGCCCAGGTCATACAACTCCTGCGCACACGCGCCCATGTTGGTGACGACCAGCTTGTCGTGTAGTTCAGGGTAGATGGCTTCAATACACTTGGAACGTAGCATAGACGCTTCCCCACTCCACTCCCCAATCTCCAGTCTCCGTTTGAGATTGGAGATTAATCTTCCATCAAGTCACGGGTCAACAATAGCGCAACAGGCCAGAGCGAACTTTGGGCGAAGGTGTACGCCTCGCGAATCTGCTTGCCGACCTTCGCCGGGTCGCGAGCGTACTCGAACGGGATTTGCAGTGCGCGCAACACCTCCTCGGTGACGATGCCGCCGCGCGTGTGCCAGGGATACGGCTCGCCCCAGTGCCCGCGCAGAGCGATCAGCATGCACAGCGGAATTTTGTACAACTGCGCCAGCGAGACAATGCCGTTGATCGCCGCCAGAAAGCCATGATTCTGCATCAACAGGATGTGCTTTTCGCCGGCAAAGTAGGCGCCGGCTGCAATGCCGATGGCTTCTTCTTCTTTGGCGACCTCGATCAGCGTCATCTCCGGGTCGCTGCTGGCAAGCTGGAGCAGATAGACGAGCCACGTCTCCGGCAGCGCCGAGATCGAACGGATGCCGGCGTCTTTGATGCCCTGGTAGACGATTTTAGAGTTGTTGCGTGAAACGGTCATTGATCTTTACTCGTCATCAATTGGATAATTCATCGAGCAGCACCTGAAGCGGTCGAGTCTGGCGATTCGCTACATATTCCAACCCCTGTTCAAGTAGTCGGTGAAAGGCTGGTGATTGCGCCAGCAGCGCAGCTTCCTGCTCATCCATTTCCCTGTCCGGCGCGTCGTGTTCAAGAAACACCACTGCCACCATGCCCTCTATATCCACAGGTGGTGACTCCAACCACTCGATTTTGCCTTGCCGATACATCGCGCGAACTGCCAACATGTTGTCCTCCTCTCGGTCTAGGTTGCTGCGAATCCTGCCAGCGTCGCCGCCCATCCTTCCTCTTCCTCGCCGGGAACATAGGGCAGATAGTAGGCGACGCGGTCGAGCAGGCGGCCAGCGTAGCGCTGTTTGACGATGCCGGGCAACGCCGCCCACGTCCCGGTCACGGCGAAGGCGTCGAGCATCGCGTCGGTGATCAGGTCGCCCATTGCCTGCCACTCGCCGCGCCGCGCCATCTCGCTGAGCCGTTCCGCCGTCGCGTTCCAGCCGTGCAGATCAATCACTGTGCGGTACGCGGGCGTGCTCATATAGAAGGCGAGCTGCTCGCGCACGGCGCGTTCGTATTCGCTTGCGGGCTTGACGCCGTCGGTGGGAATGGCAAAGACTGCAGCCACAGCGGTGAAATCCATGCGCGAGCGGCCCGTTTCGTGCATGCCCTCACGCAGATGGGGCCACGCGACTTCGCGCAGATACTTCACCGAATGGAACGGATGAATATGCACACCCTCGCACAGGCTGCCCGCCAGCTTGAGCATCTGCGCGTTGACTGCGGAGATGTAGATCGGCGGGTCTGGATGCTCCAGCGGCGGCTCGGCGAAGAAGGGCGTCATCAGTCGCAGCGTGTAGAACTCCCCGCGATAATTGAGCGATGTTCCACCTTTGCGCCAGCTTGCCCACACCGCACGGATCGCCTCGATGCTCTCGCGCAGCTGGCGCACCGGCTTCTCCCAGCGCATCCCGTAGCGCAGCACGATGTGCGCCTTGACCTGCGTGCCCAGACCGAGCAGGAAGCGCCCCTGGCTGTAGCGCTGCAAGTCCCAGGCAATGTGCGCCAGCGTCGTCGGCGAGCGTGCAAAGGCGACGGCGATGGCTGTACCGAGTGTGACGCGCTGCGTGTGCTCCGCCGCCAGCGTCAGCGGCAGAAACGGGTTGTGCTGCGTCTCCGCCGTCCAGATGCCGTCGAAGCCAGCGTGTTCGATGGAGGCGGCAAGCGCCGACATTTGGGCGAGGTCGCTGGTGATCAAGTAGGTGTCGAACTTCATGCGGGGTAGTATACCAGAAACGATTCAACGCAGAGCGCACACTCGGTTCTAGCTTGTGTTAATGAAAAAAATGTACTGTTGGTGAGGGATCGAGAGTTAGTGCGAAACCCGATCGATTCCTCCTCCGCTTGCTGCCAGGTTAGGGCAACGAGCAACGCACGCGCCATCAGGTTGAAGTACACCCGCTGTTAATCCCGGTGACGAACATCCCGGTGGTCACACTGATCATCGCCAACCCCCAACAATCCGAGATCGCGTGCCGTGACTACATCGATTCCGCGCAGTCGCAGTTGACGGGCAATCTCAACAGGAAGGTTCTCATCGAGATAGAAACGGAGTGATTCGGCCACCGCTCTGCTCCTTCAGCACTCTTGCCTTCTCGATTTGACTGCGGATGTCGTTGTCCAGCTCAGGCTTGTGTGCGTAATAGTAGGAGAGCGCTGCGTATACCTGCGCCAGTGAAATATCATAGTCGGCTGCGATTTCTTCCGGTTGCCGGTGGTGAAACAGGTGAGCCATCGCTAGGTCAATGACGCGTAAACCCGTGCCCGCAATACACGGCTGACCGTTGCGAATCATTGGATCGGAGGCGATCAAGTCGATGGTTAACGTACTCTGCATGGTTGAGTCCTTTCCGAGCGTCATACGAGCACAGCACACAACGCGTTCATTCACTGACCTTGAGGTTGACCGGTGAACATCGAGCTATACGTTGGCTATTTTACCTCAGAACGATCTGAATTGCGTCGGCGAGGGAGTGTGCGTCGTGTTTCTGTGCCGACGTTGGCCTCAGATGTTATCTGTCACAGAGATGCAAGCGCAGTTCATGACGCAAAGGTAGGGATCAGCCGCGCGTACAAGGCGCGCTGACGCGCAATCGCAACCTGGTATCGCTCATGGCGCGCCAGATCGGGCAGATAGACCGCGCCATCCGCTGCTGGCGCCGCAGCTAGCGACGGCAACGCGCCGAGCGCGCGCAGCGCCAGCAGCGCCGTCCCCCGGCTTGTCGCCTCGCTCTCCGCCGACACCACCACGGGCCGCCCCAACACATCGGCGAAAATCTGGCTCCACACCGGCGACTGCAGCAGCGCGCCGCCGCTGGCGATCAGCCGGTGATCGCAGTCGGGACGGCCACACAGCCGCTGCTCGATCACGGCGAAACGGTAGGCGACGGCTTCCAGGCTGGCGCGCAGAATCTGCAGCGGCGTGGTCGCCAGCGTCAAGCCGTGGATCGTCGCCTGGACGTTGCCGGCCCAGTCGGGGCTGCGCTCACCGGCGAAGAAGGGTAGAATCGTCAGGCCGTGGCTGTCAGGCGCCAGCGCGGCCAGCTCCGCCTCGGTCTGCACGCGGTCGCCAAACTGGAAGGCGTCGCGCACCCAGGCGTAGACGTTGCCGCCCTCGCTCGTCGCCCCACCCACGAGATGATGGTCGCGATCGACGCGGTAGCTCCACAAGCCCGGCGGCGTCGGCGTCAGTTCGGTCTGGATCACGCGGATGGCGCCGGTGGTGCCCAGCGTCAACGCCATGCGCTGATGGTCGATGCAGCCGCTGCCCACGTTCGCCGCCGCGCCGTCGCCGATGGCGGGAAACCACGCAACATCGTGCAGCAGGGGCCAGCGCCCGGCGTAGGGCTGGATCAATCCGCTCAGCGGCGCATCGCAATCGACCAGCGGCGACAGCTGCTCTGGCGTCAACCCCAGCTCGGCGAGCAGCGGTGCATCCCAGGCCAACTGGCGGCGGTCGAGCAGCCCGCTCCATGAAGCCGCCGAATAGCTGACCCGGCAACGCCCAAAGAGCCGCAGCTCCAGATACTCGCCCAACGTGAGCCACTTGGCGGTGCGGCGCCACAGCTCCGGCTGAGTGCGGCGGAACCAGGCCAGCCGTGCGGGCCAGTAGCTCGTGCGCAGCAGACAGCCGGTGCGATCGTGGAGCGCGGCTTCGTCCAGCCGGGCGCGCAGCGCGGCGGCATCCTCAGCGTTGCGCGTGTCGGCGTAGGTGATCAGCGGCGTCAGCGCCTGCCCGGCGGCGTCGACTGCGACGATGCTGGTCACCAGCGTGTCGATGGCAACCGCCGCGATCTGTTGCGCCAGCTTGCCCGCCTTCACCAACACAATATCGACGCAGCGCGCCGCCTGCTCCACGATCCAGTCGGGATCGACTTCCGCCGCACCCGCCGTCGTGGTCAGGATTTCGTAGCGCGCCCGCGCGCCGATCCCTTCCACCATGCGCCCGCCGCGATCATAGAGCAGCGCCCGCGCCGAGGAGGAGCCAATGTCGATGGTGAGGATCAGCGGCGCTTCCGCGGCTTCAGCCGAAACGGTCGTGATGTTCATGGCGTGCTCTCATGTTGCGTAATTGTTCGGCTGGGTGAAGTATAGACCGCAGATGACGCGGATGCGGCGGATCTTTGCGGATTGGATCGGCGGAAATCCGCCCAATCCGTGTCATCAGCGCTCTATACCGGCTTTCCTATGGACGCAGCCTGAAGCGTCCCCCGCGCTTATGCTGACTGGACGGCGTGGCCGCCAAAACCGCGGCGCATGGCGGCCAGCACTTTGGCGGCGAACGATTCGGGCTGACGCGAATGGAAGCGCTCGAAGAGCGAGAGCGTGATCACCGGCGCCGGCACGTCGAGATCGATGGCTGCCTGGATCGTCCAGCGTCCCTCGCCGCTGTCTTCGACATAGCCCTTGATACTCGCCAGGTCGGGGTCGGCGCGCAACGCCTCCTCAGCCAGCTCGAGCAGCCAGGAGCGCACCACGCTGCCATAGCGCCACGCGGCGGCGATGGCGTGGATGTCCATGTTGAACTCTTTCTTGGCGCGCATGATCTCGAAGCCCTCCGCATACGCCTGCATCATGCCATATTCAATGCCATTGTGCACCATCTTGGCAAAGTGACCGGCGCCCACGGGGCCACAGTAGACGTAGCCGTCCGGCGGCGCCAGCGTCTTGAACGCCGGTTCGAGCCGGGCGCACAACTCCGGATCGCCGCCGACCATCGTGCAGAAGCCATATTGCAGCCCCCACACGCCGCCCGACGTGCCCTGATCGACGTAGTTCAGCCCGCGCGCCCTGAGTTCTTCGGCGCGGCGGATGTCGTCGTGATAGTTGGTGTTGCCGCTGTCGATGATCGTGTCACCCGGCGCCAGCAACGTCGCCAGCTTCTGGATCATCTGCTCGGTGACGGCGCCGGAAGGCAACATCACCCAGACCGCGCGTGGGGCAGCCAGCTTGCTCACCAACTCTTCGACGGTGTACGCCGGGTCGGCGCCCTTTGCCGCCAGTTCATCGATCGGGCCGCGGCTGCGGTTGTTCACCACCACCCGATGCCCGCCGCGCAGCCAGCGCTCCGCCATGCCTGCGCCCATGCGTCCCAACCCGATAATGCCGATTTCCATTTTGATGCTCCTTCAATAGTTTAATCGATTTCCGAGTCACTGGTTGCTCAGCTTCCCCGAAGTTCCAAAGCTTCCGAGAAGCCTGCTGAATGGTTCAGTTCTGACTATCTCCGGCGACGCGATAGAGCATTTCGCCGGCGCGGCGCACGAGCAGGATGCCCTCTTCTTCGCGGTTCGCCCAGGCTTCCGGGTCGATGGTGCGATAGTCGAGATAGCCGAGGTTGATGCGCCGACAGCGTTCTTCGGGAATGCCCGTCGCCAGCGTGACCTGAATGCGCGGCGTCTCCACGCCGGTGGCGACATCGTAGCGCCCCTTGCCCTTGACGTGCGTGCTGTGCGCCAGGATGCCGCCGGGGATGTGGGCAAAGCGTTCCCATTGCTGGGTGAAGTAGTCGCGCACATGATAGCCCACTTCGTCGATCAGGCGACCGTGCGTGTAGGAGACTTCGGTGATGTGCGGCGCGTAGATGATCACCTCGCCGCCGTCGGCAATCGCCGGTTCGGTTTTGTACATCGCCTTCGCTGCGGTCCACAGATCGTCGTACATCGGCGCGGCCATCGACAGCACACGGCGGTAGGGGCGCGGCGTGTAGATGATGTTGAGCTGCGCCGACAGATCGGCGGCGACGCTCCACGCCTCCTCGTGAGGACCGACATACAGCCCGTGCAGGTCGTGCCCCTTGAGCACCATCGCCAGGCAGAGCACTTCCTGATCCAGGAAGCGCGCGGCACGGTGGATCACCCGGCGCACCGGCGTATCCTTCACGCCGATGGTGTCCATGCTGGTGACGAGCGCGCCCAGCCAGTGCGTAAAGTTGATGATCTCGGCGCCGGCGATGCCCGGAAAGAGATACTTGGCGCCGCCCGAAAAGCCCGCCACCTCGTGCGGAAAGACAGGCCCGCAGATCAGCACGCGGTCGTAGTCGAAGATCATGCGATTGAGCGTGACCGGCGTTTCGGCGGCGAGCAGCCCGCCGGTCAGTTGCGCGGTCTCCGCCTCCGAAATGACGCCGATCGTGCGCAGCGTCTCCGGCAGATCCCAGCGGTGGTTGTAGATGGCAGTTTTGGGAAAGCGTGCGGAGCGCTCAGCGGCGCGCACACCGACCAGATGGTCGATGGCCTCTTCGGTCATCGGCTGATGCGTGCCCAGCGCGATGAGATAGTCGAGCCGCGCCACCTGCGCGCCGATCAGGTCGTAGAGCAGGCGAAACATCAGCGGGATCGGCGCGGTGCGCGTGGCGTCGGGAATGATCACCAGCACGCGCTGGTGGTCGAGCGCCAGTTGCGCCAACGCCTCCGCCAGCACCGCGCGCACCTGCTCATCGCTCATCACTGTCGTGGTCGAACCCTGTCCGGTCACCATAACTTAAATCCTTCCTGTTTCCAGCAAGTCTTTGTGTTGCGTGCTGCGTGTTTGGCTGCATCACGCGCCACGCAACACGCAACAATCTTCTACACGCCGCTGAAGGCGCTAAAGCCGCCGTCCACCGGCACGACGACGCCGTTGACAAAGCGCGCGCCAGGGCTGCATAGCCAGATCAGCGTGCTGAGCAGCTCGGACGGTTCGCCAAAGCGACCGGCCGGCGTGTGGTCGATGATCGTGCGCCCGCGCGCGGTCAGGCTGCCATCGGGGTTGAGCAGGAGGGCGCGGTTCTGTTCACCGACGAAGAAGCCCGGCGCGATGGCGTTGACGCGCAGCCCGGCGCCAAAGGAACGCGCCAGTTCCACCGCCAGCCAGCGCGTGGCGTTCTCGACTGCGGCTTTGGCGACGCCGTAGCCGACGACGCGTGTCATGGCGCGTTGCGCCGCCATCGACGAGATGTTGACGATGCAGCCGCGCCCGGCGCGCGCCAGCTCGGCGCCGAAGACCTGGCTGGGCAACAGCGTGCCGTGCAGGTTGAGTGCAATCACCGGCTCCATGCCCTCGACCGGCAGGTTGAAAAAGGACTCGCCCGGCGGCAGCGTCGCCGACGGCAGATTGCCGCCCGCCGCGTTGACCAGGATGTCGAGCCGCCCCCACGTTTCCAGCAGCGTCGCACGCGCTGCCTCCAACTGGCTGCGATCCAGCACATCGGCGGGCAGCGCCAGCGCGTCGCCGCCCGCCGCGATGATGGCGTCCACCCTTGCCTGCGCCTGTTCGCGGCGCCGCCCCAACACGGCCACTTTGGCGCCAGCCTGCGCCAGCCCTTGCGCCATCGCGCCGCCCAACACGCCGGTGCCGCCCGTGACCAGGGCGACCTGCCCCTCCAGGCTAAATAACTCTTTTAAGAACTCCATAAGCGTTTTCTCGTTTCTGTTTTCATGCGCAATACGCGCGCTTCGCCAACCCATAGGCGCATTCATACGCCATCTCGGCGGCTTCATCCTCCGCCAACATGCCCTGCACCACCAACCCGGCCAGCCAGTCGCAACTGACGCGGCGCCACACATCATGTCGTGAGGGGATCGAGGCGAAGGCGCGCGTGTCGTCGTTGAAACCGGCGGTGTTGTACAGCCCGGCGGTCTCGATCACGCGGTCGAAGAAGCGCCGCATCCCGTTGACGCTGTCAAAGAACCACCACGGCGGCCCCAGGCGCACGGCGGGATAGTGTCCAGCGAGCGGCGCCAGCTCGCGACCGTAGGTGCTCTCGTCGAGCGTAAAGAGAATCAGCCGGAAGCGCGGGTCGGCGCCGTAGGCGTTGAGCAGCGGGCGCAGGTTGCGCGTCCACTCGGTCGCGATTGGAATGTCGGCGCCCATGTCGGGACCAAAGTGAGTGAAGAGCACGTCATGGTGGTTGCGCAGGCTGCCGACGTGAAGCTGCATCACCAGCCCGTCCTCGATGCTCATGCGCGCCATCTCCATCAGCATGTGCCCGGTGAAGGCGACGGCGTCGGCAGCGTCAGCCTGGCCGTGCAGCGCGCGCTGGAAAATGGCTTCCGCCTCGTGCGTGCTGAGCCGCGCCGTGTAAGGCGTCAGCGCGGCGTGGTCGGTCGCCAGCGCGCCGAGTTGCTTAAAGGCGGCGCGGCGCTGCTCCAGCGCCTGCACATAGCTGGCGTAATCGACGACATCGACGCCGGAGACCGCGCTGAGCGCGTCGATCTGCGTGCGCCAGGTCGGGTTGTCCAGATTCACCACCGCGTCGGGGCGAAAAGTCGGGCGGATGTGCGTCAGCCCTTCGGCGTGCAGCTTGCGGTGGTGGTCGAGCGGGTCGGTGGCGGCGTCGGTGGTGCAGAGCACTTCGATGCCGAAGCGGTTGAGCAACGCACGCGGGGTGAATTCTGGCCGCGCCAACTGCGCCTCCAGGTGATCGTAGATGCGCTGTGCGCTGGCGCCGGTCAGCCGCTCTTCCACGCCGAAGAGGGTCGTCAGCTCATCCGCCAGCCACAGCCCGGTCGGCGTGGCGCGGAAGAGATGAAAGTTTTCGGCGAAACGCTGCCAGATGCGGCGGTGATCGGTTTCGACCGCCGCGCCATCGCGACGGGGCACGCCCAGCTCTTCCAGCGCCACGCCCTGGCTGTAGAGCATGCGCAGGATGTAGTGATCGGGAATGATGAACAGTTCGGCGGGCGTGCCAAGCCGTGCATCCGGGTCAGCCAGCAGCGCCGGCGGCACATGACCGTGCGGCGCAATCAGCGGCAGGTCTTTGACGGCGGCGTAGAGGTCGCGGGCAACGGCGCGCTGCGTCGGCTCCGCCGCAAAACAGCGATCCGGTGAAAGTCGCCAGGTTTTTTCCGACATGATCTTCATCCTCCTTAAAACGATTCTGTGCGCCGGTTGGGTTGTGGCAGGCGCGTCGTGCACTAGAGCGCGCCCTATGCCTGTGATTGTACCCAAAACTCGCGCAATACGTGCGCCGCCATCTTCGGCGTGCGGATGCGGGTGAAGACGCCCTTGTGATTGATGCCGGCGACGCGGGCGATGCTCTGCACGGCGGCAAAATCGGCGAAATTCCAGACATGCATGCCGGCGACAAAGTCGCGCGCCGCCGCCACCTCCAGATGAAAGCGGATAAAGTCCGCCTGATACTCCTCGGTCCACATGACGGTGGGATGGCCGTGCATACCGGGGATGGTGTCGGCGCCAAACTCGGTGACGATGATCGGGCGTCCCCACATTTCGTAGGTCTGGTCGAGTTCCTGTTCCAGTGCAGCGCGCGCCTTGTCCAGCTCGCCCCCCAGCACATACCAGCCCCAATAGCGGTTCATGCAGATGACGTCGCACTTCTCCATCCACGACTGCGGGCCGCCCATCACGGTCACGATGGTCACCGGGCGCGTGGCGTCGAGCGATTTGGCGTGAGCGATCATGGCGTCGAGCATGGCTTTGCCCTGCATCTCCGACGGGTCGGAGACCTGGCCGCCCAACGCCGCCAGGTTGAGGCTGCGCGGCATTGGCTCGTTGGCGACGCACCACATCACGACGCTGGGGTGATTCTTGTCGCGCGCCACCAGCTCGTCGATCTGCTGAAGGCAGGTGCGCAGACGAATCGCAATGTTCTCGTCGTTGTCAAATTGCAGGCTGACGGCGGGGATTTCGTCGATGATCAAAAAGCCTTCGCGGTCCGCCAACTGCATCTCTTCCTCGCTGTAAGGATAGTGCGAGGTGCGGTAGCTGTTGGCGCCAGTCCAGCGCATCAACTGATAATCCTTGACCATCAACGGCAGGTTCAGCCCTTTGCCGCTGGCGATGAAATCCTCGTGACGGCCAAAGCCGTTCAGCTTCACCGGCTTGCCGTTGAGCAGAATCTGTCCGCCCTGCACGGCGATCGTGCGGATGCCGATCTGCAGCGTGTAGCTGTCGGCGTCGGTCGCAATGGTCAGCGCATAGAGGTGTGGATCGACATCTGACCAGAAGCGCGCGTTGGGCACGACCAGCGTCGTCTCCGCCACGCCGTCGACAAAGTTCAGCTCGCCCTTGATCGTCTGGTCGCCCGCCTGGATCGTCGCCGCGCCGAGACCGGAATGGGACGTATTCAACCGCGCCGCCACCTTGACGACGCCGTTGGCGCCGGCAATCTCGGTCACCACGGTCACGTCCTCGATGTATGTCTGCGGCGTGGTGTAGAGCACGACGGGCCGGTGCAGCCCGGCAAAGGGATAGAAGTCGAAGGTCGTGCGCGGGGTGCTGGCAAACATCCCCATCGACGACTCCATGTTGCCGGACGGCACCCGCGTCGGCTTCAGCTCGTTTTCGACGCTGATGGCGACGACATTCTCCTCGCCCCATTTCACCAGGTCGGTGATCTCGAAAGCAAAAGGCAGATGGCCCCCTTCGTGTTCGCCCACCTTGACGCCGTTGATGTAGACGACGCCGTGATAGCACGCCGAACCCACGCGAATGAAGACCCGTTCGCCCTGCCAGTGCGAGGGGACATAGACGCGTTTGACATACCAGGCGAGGTCGAGATAGCCAAACAAATCCTCGTATTGTTCGTTCCAACTGCCGGGCACGGCAATCGGACGGGCATCGACCAGACCGTTGCTCCAGCCTTCCTGCTCGCCCACGTGGTGTGGGTCGGTCTTAAAATCCCAGATGCCGGAGATGTCCAGACGGTTGCGCACTGCATTTTGGATCGGGTACAACATGGCGATTGTCTCCTTCTAGAGTAAAAGGGGGAGAAGAACCGACCTCCTTCTCCCTATTGAGCAAGTCCAGTTACGCTTGCAGGACGGCAGCGCGATGCGCCTGCGCCCGCGCGACATCTTGCGGATACCAGCGATAGAACAGGAACCAGTAGACAGCGTTGATGGCGTAGGGCACGGTGATCAGCCAGAACATCACATTCGGCAAGCCGTAGGTCTGCGCCAGGAAGCCGAGCGCCAACGACATCAGCGCCGAAATCAACCCCTGAATCAGCGAGAAGAGCAGCGCAAAGGCGGTGGCGGACAACTCCACCGGTGTCACCGCCGAGACCATCGGCAGCACCACACCGGAGAAACCGATCGAGCCAATCAACCCGAACAGAAAGACGACCACATACACCTCGAGCCCCTTACCCCAGTCGAACTGCAAAGCGATGAAGGAGAAGACGGCAAAGGTGGCGAGATACATCTGCATCAGCATGATGCGTCCCTTTGGCCCGAAGCGCTTGTCGAACCAGTCGCCCACCAGACCGCCGATGAATGAGCTGATGGCAAAGCCGGCCATGAACGCCGTGTAGAGAATGGCGGCGTCGGCGTTTTGCCAGCCGCGCACATCGACAAAATAGGTGACAAAGAAGGAAAAGAGCACCAGACTGGTGACGAAAGGCAACATGCCAGCCAGCAACAGGACCGAAGGAATCTTGAAAAGCGCAGGCACATCACGGAACTTGAACTTGCCGAAGTCGGCGTCGTCGGTGGGCGTGTGACGTTGTGGCTCCTTGACCAGGAACAGGATGAGGAGACCGCTGAGCAGGCTGATGCCGCCCATGATGAACATGCCAATGCGCCAGCCTTCCGGGTCGCGCGACAGTTGACCGATCAGCGGCGTCAAGATGAGACCGCCCGCCGAGCCAATCGAGCGGATAGCGCCATACGCTCGCCCGCGTTCGTTCTCCTCGAAAATATCGGCAAGCAACCCGTTCGAGATCGGTTCGCTCGCCACCGTGCCGATGACGCCGATGCTGTAAAGGATCAGCAACTGGGTGAAGTCCTGGGCAAGCCCGGCGGCGGCTGTCCACAGCCCCCACACGCCCGTCACCAGGATCAGGATGCGCTTGCGGCCATATTTGTCGGCGGCCATCGCCCACAGCGGCCCAAACAACATGCGGGCAAAGCGGCTGACGCTGGTCAGAATGCCGAGGGCGCCCAGATCCATGCCCAACGATGTACGAATTACAGGGAACAACGTGTTGACCAGACCGCCTTCGGTGTTATCGCTCACGAAGGCAAACGCCATCGCAAACAAGGCGCCCCAGCGCCCCTTGCGGTTGTTGGCGGCAATCGCCGCGCTGCTCTCGGCGGTTGTAATGACGCTCATGTCACCTCTCCTTGGGTAACCTCAAAACGAATTGACCGACCTCTTGTTTAGTTAGCGCTAACGTGATGAATACTACAATAGCACATTTTCGCCAAATGTCAATAGGCAAAATCAAAATTCGTGAAAATTGCTTTTCATCCGTTGCAACTCACCTCTGGGCGAAGGGCTTGACATCTGCAAGAAGGCAACGGAAAATCAATGCAAGACCGTGAGGATGGAGATTGTCGAGGAGGATGTGCGGGGTGATGAAGTGGGTTATCAAGGCAGCCGGCTTGAGTTAGCGCTAACTATCAGGCAGAATCACGAATGACCAGTTGTGGGTCGATCCAGTGCGTGGCGTGCGCTGGCGCGTCCGGCTGCTGGATGATCTCCAGAATCTTGCTCATCGCCAGACGTCCCACTTCCTCCAGATCGATGTGCAGGGTGGTGAGATGGGGACGCACGATTGTAGCTAAGGGAATGTCGTCGAAGCCGATGACGGCGATGTCGTCGGGCACGCGCCGTCCGGAGTCCTCGCACGCCTGGATGGCGCCCACCGCCACCAGGTCGTTGAAGGCCAGGATGGCGTCAGTTTTGGGGCGGCGGGCGAGCAATTGCGCTGTCGCCATGCGCCCACCCTCCGTAACGGGCTGACAATGCTCCATCGCCTGCGGCTCAAAGATCAGTCCGGCCGCGCGCAGCCCGGCGCGATAACCGTCGATGCGCCGTTGGCCCGAAGTGGAGGTCACCGGCCCGGCGATCAGCGCCAGCCGCCGACGCCCGCTGGCGACGAAATGCTGCACCGCCAGTTGCGCGCCGAGCACATCGTTGATGTTGATCTGCGCCACGTTGGGCAACGGGTTTTGCAGCTCACGGTTGAAGAGGGTTACGGCGGCAAATTGACTGATGGTGGCTTCCAAATCGTCGATCGGTAAACGCGGGCTGCACAACAGCACACCGTCGATCTCTTTTTGTTGCAGCGAGTCGAGCGCGGCGACTTCGCGGTCGGTGTTCTCGGCGGTGTTGAGCAGAAACAGGTGGTAGCCTTTCTCAAACGCCACCGCCTCGGCGCCGCACGCAATCTGCGCAAAAAACGGATTGGTGATGTCTGGCACCACGATCGCAACCGTGGCGGTCTGCCGCGTCGCCAATCCACGTGCGATCTCATTCGGGCGATAGCCCATCTCCTCGATCAGTTGGCGGATGCGCTGGCGGGTCTCCTCGCCGACGCCGGGTTTATCGTTCACCACGCGCGACACGGTCATGAGAGAGACCCCGGCAGCCTGGGCGACATCGGTAATGGTTGGACGCTTTTTCATGGAACCCATTCTACAGAAATGTGTCTGAATTGACAAAATTCGTTACCGTTAACGTTGCGCCAGTTTGTGCCAATGTGAGCCAGGTGCTCGCATGGAGCGTCCTGCATTCCTGGCGTTTGCAATCCAAGTTGGCGGATATGCTGGTTTAGGCTAAGCGTGAACGAATTTTCTTAAAAGAGAAATTATGTGCAAAAGAGGCTTGACAGTGGCATTTTATAATGCTATTATGCACATGTATCCACAGACAAGAACAATTGTGCAAGCCGGCTTGAATCATACTGAGTGTCGATTGGACGAACAGGCGCCAATCGATGCGAACTTGTGTTGTGGTTTCTGGTTGTTTGGTCTTCTTGTCGGTTCACCATGTATGAATCACCATGAATGAAACTGTGTAGCTAAGGAGAATCACATGCAAACACCGCAATTTCGTCGTTTTGGATTGATGATGAGCGCGTTGCTCATCGTTGCAATGGTTTTGTCGGCCTGTGCGCCAGCGGCGCAGCCGGCTGCACCGGCACAACAGGCGGCCGCGCCCGCACCAGCTATGGAAGGTGAGTGGACGTTGGCAAAAGCCGCCGAGCCGTACAAGGGTGCGTCGATCAACTGTGTTTTCCTGGATCGTCCTGGCTATCGCGCCGCCATCGAGCTGATCCCCGAATTTGAGGCGGCCACCGGCATCGATGTCAACTGGGAGATCATGCCCTACGAGAACAGCCGCGAAAAGCAGGTGTTGGACTTCACCGGCATGACCGGCAACTACGACTGTGTGCTGATCGACGTGGTCTGGATCGGCGAGTTTGCTGCGTCGGGCTGGGTCGTGCCGATGCAGCAGTTCATGGACAACCCAGCGCTGGCTGACCCTGAGCTGAACCTGGAGGGCTTCTTCCCGATCCTGCTCGAGTCCTTCGGCACGTGGGACAATGTCGTCTACGGTCTGCCCTTCGACAACTACTCTGGCGTGCTCTTCTACAATCGCTGCATGTTGGAGGAAGCTGGCTTCGATGGGCCGCCTGCCACCTGGCAGGAGTTGATGGATGTGTACGGGCCGGCGCTGACCAAAGACGGCAAGTACGCCTATGCGTTGCAGTCGCGCCGTGGCGAGACGCAATCGGCTGACTCGTTCATGCGCATGATCTGGCCCTTCGGCGGTTCGCTGCTGGATGAAAACTTTGAGCCGAACCTGACCTCGGAAGAATCGCTGACCGGTCTGAACTTCCGCCAGGACTTGATGAAATACATGCCGCCGGACATCGTTGAGTGGGATCATGACGAGACGGTGCAGGGTCTGGCGCAGGGCAATGTCGCCATGATCACCGAGTGGAGCGCCTTTAACGCGTACTTCACCAACCCGGAGACCTCGCGCATCGTTGACTGCATCGACTATGCGGTCGAGCCAGCAGGCCCCGTGGGGCCACGCCCGGCTTTGGGCGGCTTTTCCCTGGGCGTGAGCGCCAACAGTTCACCGGAAAAGCAGGCGGCGACCTGGCTCTTCATTCAGTGGGTCACCTCAGAGGCGAAGGCGAAGGACTACATCCGCGCGGGCGGTGTGTCGGGACGCATGAGCGCCTACGAGGATCCGGAGTTGCAGGCGCAGTTCCCATACTTCGAGCCGCTGGTGATCTCCTGGAAGGAATACGGCAACCCGGTCTTCCGCCCACGCTTCCCAGAATGGCCCGCGATCTCGGAGTTGATCGCGCAGACCGGCACCGAAATGATGCTGGGCAGCATTTCGGTCGAGGATGGCGCCAAACTGCTTAACGAGCAGATTCGCCAGATTCTGGATGCTGCGGGCTACTACTCCGGTCAGCGCCCGCAGTTGCAGTAAGGATTGCACACATGATCGGCGCAGAGTTCCATGCAATGGCTGCGCAGGCGACAAGCGAGGTGGGGGCGGTCCTCGCCGCCCTCGCCCCTGACGACGCCGAGCGCATGTGTGACGAAATCCTGCGCGCCAGACGCATCGCCTGTTACGGGGTGGGCCGCGAAGGGCTGATGATGAAGGCGCTGTGTATGCGGCTGATGCACCTGGGGTTGGACGCCCACGTCGTTGGCGACATGACAACCCCGCCAATCGGCGAAGGCGATCTCTTAATTGTCAGCGCCGGGCCAGGCGCATTCTCGACAGTGTTGGCGCTGATGGGTGTAGCAAAGGAGAGCGGCAGCCGCACAATGGTGGTGACAGCGCAGCCGCAGGGGAAAGCTGCGCAACAAGCGGACACCGTCATCTTTTTGCCGGCGCAGACAATGGCAAACGACCAGAGTGCACCGACAAGCGTCTTGCCGATGGGTAGTCTGTATGAAGCAGCGCAACTGGTTTTCTTTGATCTGATCTCAATTATGTTGCGCGAAAAGAGCGGGCAGACGCCGGATCAGATGCGTCACCGACACACGAATTTGGAATAAGCGGCGACAGTGAGGCTGCTCCCCCGCTCACCTTCCCGGAAGCGCAGCGCTTCCGGGAAGGTGAGCCTGAATCGGAAAGAGAGAAAGCGGCAGATCATGTCGAGACAAAGAGTAAATTTGCCTGCGATTTCGTTGATCGCTCCAGCCGTGATTGTGCTGCTGGCGATCGGCATCTATCCGTTGCTTTTTGCGCTGGATATTAGCTTTCGCCAGTATCAGTTGACCAAACAATATCTGGGCACCGGCTATGTCGGATTCCAGAATTACGCCGCAGTCGTCAATGACCCGCTGTTCTGGCAGTCGCTGCTGCGCACCGGGCAGTTTTTCTTGTTGACGGTGCCCCTGCAGGTGGTGCTTGGCGTGCTGATTGCTTTATTTATCGATGGGATGCGCTGGCGGCCGCTTTCGTTTCTGATGCGCGTGCTGCTGGTTGTGCCAATTGCGGTGACGCCAACTGTCGTTGGGCTGATCGGTCGCTTGCTGTTCAATCGCGACTTTGGCTTCATGAACTATCTGCTCAGCCTCTTCAACGTGCCGCCGGTTTCGTGGTTGGGCGAGCCTGTGCCAGCGATGTTGACGATTGCGCTGGTCGATATCTGGCAATGGACGCCTTTCGTGGCGCTGGTGATGATCTCAGGGTTGTCCATGATCTCGCAGGATGTGTTGGAGTCGGGGCAACTGGAAGCCGGACGCGGCTGGAATCTTTTCTGGCATGTGCAGGCGCCCTATCTGTTGCCTGGGCTGACGGCAGTCTTGATCTTGCGCACGGCGGATATTCTCAAGTTGTTTGACATGGTCTTCGTGCTGACACGCGGTGGCCCCGGTGTCTCGACCGAGTTGGTCAGCGTCTACATCCAGCGCGTGGGCTTCCGCGTGTTTGACATGGGCGTGGCCTCGGCGCAGGCGATCCTGTTATTGATCTTGTGCATTGTGCTGTCGCGTGGCTACATTCGCCTGTTCTATCGGGAGATCGAAGCATGAGCGCCCGTTCACACTCACGGCGCGGTGCAAGCCGCCACACATTTACCTATCTCTGGCAGGGTGTCGTTGCGGTCATTCTGATCGCAGCGTTCTTGATGCCGGTCTACTGGATGATAACGACGGCGCTGAAGACGACTGCGGACACCTTCGCGGTGCCGCCAGTGCTGATTTTTCAACCGACCTTTGATCATTTCCGCTCTGTCTACGAGGAAGGTACGGTAGCCAAAAGTCTGGTCAACAGCCTGATCGTGGCAACGTCGGCGACGGCGCTTTCGGTGTTGATCGGCGCGCCAGCGGCATACGTGCTTGCCCGCTTCAATTTCCGCGGCAAATCCGACCTCTGGTTCTGGATCATCTCGAACCGCTTCATTTCACCGATCGTTGTGGCGCTGCCTTTTTTCCTGATTGCGCGTGACCTTCGTCTGCTCGATACACATCTGGCGCTGATTCTGGTCTATCTGACTTTTGGTGTGCCGTTGGTGGTCTGGCTGTGCGTCGATCAATTTCGCGCCATCCCGCGTGAGGTGGATGAAGCCGCAACGGTGGATGGCGCCACGATCTGGCAGGTCTTTTTCCGCATCAACCTGCCGCTGGCAATGCCTGGCATTGTTGTGTCGGCGATTCTGGCATTTATCACTGCCTGGAACGAGCTAATGTTTGCATTGGTGTTGACACGCGCCGAAGCGCGCACGGCGCCGGTCGAAGCCGCCAACTTCATGACCGGCTTTGGCATTCGCTGGGGTCCGATGATGGCGACAGGGACGCTGATCGTGCTGCCGGTGGTGATCTTTGCGCTGTTGGTGTCGCGTAATCTGGTGCGCGGTTTGACAATGGGAGCTGTCAAATGAGTGAATTTCATTTTGGCATCAATCTTGGTTTTGCCACCAAGCGCTGGCCCGAACCAGAGGCATGGACAGCGCTGGTGAAAGAGACGCTTGGTCTTGATCTGGTGCAGTTTACTTTCGACTTGCTCGACCCATGGTGGCCCGCCGCCGATCGGCGGCTGCTGGCGCACAAGACGCAGCGCGCCGCCGCTGCCGCTGGCATCACAATCCACAGCGCCTTTGTCGGGCTGGCTTCCTACACCTATAACGGGTTGCTGCATCCTGAACCAGCCGGGCATCGCGCCGGGCTGGAGTGGTGGCGTCGCGCGGTTGATCTGGCGGCGGAACTGGGCGCCAGCGCCATTGGCGGTCCCCTCGGTGGCATGAGCGTCAACAGCGCACCCAAGGAGCGCGAACGGCTCTATCAACGTCTGCTGGAGGATGTGCGCAGCATCACCGAATGGGCGGCGGCGGCTGGCTTGCAGGAGCTACTCGTCGAGCCAACGCCGCTGACACGCGAAATCCCGCATCAGATTGCAGATTCGCAGCAGTTGCTGGCTGATCTGGATGGAACCACCGCCACACCGGTGCGCTACGTGCTTGACGTCGGTCATGCGCTCTATCAGCCGCTCTATGGCGTCGACGCAACCCTGGCGCCGTGGTTGGAGGCGCTTGGCAGCCAGATCGGCGTCTTTCATCTGCAGAACACCGATTTCCAAAGCGACTCACACTGGGGCTGGCCCGATGCGCGCGGGAGCTTTGATGTGGCGGCGTTTGCTGCAACGCTGCGCAGCGCCGGGTTGAATACGACGCCGGTTTTTCTGGAAGTCTTCTACCCGTTCGAGATGACGGACGCAGCGCTGCTCGACAACATTACGCAGTCGGTCGAACACTGTCGGCGGCTGCTCCGGTGATGCGCTCTCTGTGTGTAAGCTGGTGAAGCAACGCATCGATCAACGTCGCTGACTCTTGATAGCGCAAAACCGCCATTGGGTCAGGTTCGTAGATTGCTTGCGGCTGCACCATGGTCTGCGCCAGTTGGTCAATGCTGTCGGCGTAGCCAAGACCCACCAGCGCCACCATTGCGGCGCCGAGCAGGCTGGCTTCGGTTGTGTTGGGACGCACAACGCGCAGATTCGCTGCAGACGCCAACAGGCGAGCTAACAGGGTGCTCTGCCCACCGCCGCCTGCGATGCGCACTTCCTGCAACGGACTATCGAGCGTGTCCAGGCGACGAAAGATGCGCGCAGCCTGCACCGCCAGCCCTTCGTAGACGGCGCGCAGAAAATCGTGTTTCTGGTGGTGTTCCTGTACACCGAGGAATCCGGCCCCAACCACGCCCGCAATCGGTTCGCTGCGCTCATCGGCAGCAGTCAGGTAGGGTAGGTATAGCAGGCCATCGGCTCTGTTCGCAGAGTGAGCCAGTTGCGACTCAAGGGTCGCCCACTCAAGCGACGCCGACTCGTTGGAGAAGAGCAGATTGCGCCAGTAGTCAAGGTTGACCATCCCGGCGCTGGTGGCGACAAAGCGCAGCCAGCGATCAGACGACTGGGGATGCGAAACAATATACCCGATATCGGATGGCGAAAAGGTGCTGACCCAACGCTGATGGATGGCTGCCGTTCCCCAGATCGATGACGCCTGCGCCAGGTCAACAGCGCCAACGCCGAGCGCCGCAGTAAGTACGTCGAAGGGGCCGACAAAAACCGGAATGCCAGCTGTGGCGCCGATCTGGTTGGCGACAGTGCGTTGCAACACACCGCGTGCACTCAGCGGTGACAGTGGCTCAGGCAGCAGCGGCGCCAGCCAGTCGAGGTCAAGCAAATGCAAAACATCAGCGGCAGTTTGGGTAATGTCACCTTGTTGCAGTCGAAAGTGACCATAGGTGTGCTCATAGTTGGCGCTACACACGCCAAGGTTGCCGGTCAACACATAGCCGATCCAATCTTCGGCAAAGACAACCTTGTGCATGGAGTCAATTCGTTCGGGCGCATGGGTGTTGAGCCAGGCCATCTGTGTCGTCTGGTGGGCGGAAGTGGGGTAGGTGCCTGTGAATCGGGCGACCGCAGAGAGCCTGCCTTCACTCCGCCACTGTCGAAGTATGGAATCGCTGCGACCGTCGCGCCAGATCAAGGCCGGCCCCGCAGGACGGTGCGCCCGGTCGAGGGGCCACACACCGTCGCCCTGTGCTGTGACTGCGATGGCTGCCAGCGCATCCGTGTCGACAGCCGTGCAGCAAGCCTGAATTGTCGTGATCGTTGCGGCGGCCAGCGCGTCCATATCGATCTCAAAGCCGGGCGGGTGTGTTGTATATAGATAGGGCGTTGCGTGTTGAGATAACCCGGAGATCGCGCCATCCGGTGCAATCAAGCCAGCTTTGATCGATGTCGTGCCAATGTCAACCGCAAGAATGTGCGGATCAAACGATTTGTTCGTCACTGTAAAGTCGCCATACAATAGGATTGACCTGACAGCGGGGCAATGAGGCCCCCCGACTGATTGTAACAAACACCGAGGCAATATGGCGTATCGGGCTTCCAACGACAGTGAAGCGATTGACAATCTGGATTTACTGGTGCAGGTTGCCGAAAAATACTATGTCGACCAACTGACGCAGGCGCAGATCGCGGAGATGTATGACATTTCGCGCAGCACGATCTCACGCTTGCTCAGCCGCGCGCGCGACGAAGGCATCGTGCGCATTCAGATTGTTCGCCCGCAAACTCGTCAGCCGGCGCTCGAACAGCGCTTGTGCACGCAATTTGGATTGTCAGAAGCCATCGTCATCGCTGTGAACCAGTGGCCGACCCAAAGCAGTGAAGTTCGGCGTCTGGTCGGCGTCGAGGCTGCACAGTTTGTCGATCCGTTGATTAAACCCAATACCCTGGTCGGCGTCGGGCGGGGGCGGACGCTGGCGGAATTGGCGCACGGCTTATCAAAGCTTGCCACGCTGCGCAACATCACCCTGGTACAGTTGCTGGGTGACATCGACATCCAACACTCGCTGGCGCGCGGCGCCGAGATCACACGTGTGCTCTGTGAAGGATACGGCGGCGCCGGCTATTTCTTAAACGCGCCAGCCCTGGTGCAGGATCGCGCGCTTGCCAACCTGTTGATGCAATCCTCTAATATCCAGCAAGTCAGCGCCTTGTACGATCGCCTTGATCTGGCAATTGTTGGCATCGGCGCGTTGCATAATTCGCCGCTGGTTCTAGCCGGTCTTTTGGGCGAACCAGAAATCCAACGGCTTGCCGACGCCGGCGCAGTGGGCGATATCTGCGGTCACTTCTACACCGCTGACGGCGTTCTGGTCGATGACGCATATCCAGGCGTTTCGATTGGGATTAGCTGGCAACAGTTGCACGCATGCCCGCAGACGATCGTAATTGCCAGCGGACTCGAAAAAGTTGCGCCAATTCTGGGGTTGTTGCGCATTCACATGATCGATGTGCTCGTCACCGACGAACGCACAGCCGAGCAGGTGCTCCTGGCGTAATGGCGTTTGATATCTGTCGGGTCTTGCGCTAGAAGAAGACCTTGGGCGGGGCAGAGAGCGAAAGAAACTGAACAGAGCCTCGCATGAACGAGGCGCCTGGCCCCCTGGATGTGGTTGGCGACGCACCGGTGGCGCCGGTTTATCAGTGTGGTTCGCCTGGTCTAGCTGAAGGCGAAGAGTTTGAGTTGCCGTTCTTCGTCGATGGCGGGAAGCTCAAAGCTCAGTGGGCGCAGGTTGTTGCGCTCCTGATGCTGCCGGCGCACAATGCGCGACCGTTCGCGGCAGTAGGCGGTCGTCAGTTCCTGCTTGGACAACCTGTCCAGCGGAACCCCAGCCACTTTGAGGATTCCCATGCGTTTCAATCCGGCGATTAACTCCCTCCTGCATTCTGGCACCCAGACCTTTTCTCCGTGGACGTTCATTCCTTGCCTCCTGTCCGGCTATTTCAGGAGCACAACAGTATACGACGCGCGGGTTGGGTTCACTCCGAATCCTTATCAATTTGTTTCATTATAGAACAAATGTACATACATTTCAATAGGTTTTTTTCGTGGGTTTTCGCGTCATTGGATAGAAAAAACACGATTGACACAACCCGGATGAATCGGGTAGACTCCGGCTGACCCAACCAGCAACCATCTATTTTGGCGCATCGGAAAAAGCCGTCTGACAACTGTAAAACCATCACGACGATTTCACAAGGGAGAAAACCGATGAGACATCTGCGAATCAGTCTATGTATCCTGTTGCTCACGGCGCTGCTCATCGCCGGCTGCGGCGCGCCGGCTGTCCCGTCCACAGGCGATGCGGCGGCCCCAGCGGCAGGCGGCGCGGGCAAAACCAAAGTGGTGATCTTTATCGGCATGGGGACAGGCACTGATCCCGATCAGATCAAGGCGCAGGAAGACCTGGCTGCCAAATTCAACAGCAGCCATGAGGACATCGAGGTGGAGTTCCTGATTGTGCCACACGATCAGGCGGGTGAACGCTTCCTGGCGATGGTGTCGGGCGGCAACGCACCGCAGTTGGTCGGGCCGAACGGCATCTCGACCGTGGCGCAGTTTTTCGACAGTTGGGCGGATGTGGCGCCGTTTATCGACGCCGAAGGCTTCGATACGAGTGATTTCTATGGGCCTGCCGTAGAGCTGAATCACTATCCTGATAAGACGGTGGGGCTGCCGCTTGGTCTGTTCCCCTCCTTCATTTTCTACAACAAAGACATGTTCGACGCCGCCGGGCTGGCGTATCCGACCCATGATTACAATGATACAGCCTGGAATCTGGAAGCGCTGCGCGATATGGCGATGGAGCTGACGCTCGACGCCAACGGCAATAACGCCAAATCGCCGGATTTCGACGCCAGCAACATCGTGCAGTGGGGATTCGATGACGCCTGGACCGACGCACGCGGCTTTTTGACGCGTTTTGGCGCGCCGAATGTGGGGCGACCGACGACCGAGGACTATAAGACCGCTGTCGTCAACTCCGAGGAGTGGGTCTATGGTCTGGATTGGCTAAACCGCGCCGTGTGGGAGGATCACTTCGTGCCCGATGCCACGGTGCAGGAGGCGCGCGACTCGGCTGGCATCGATCCATTTGGCTCTAACCAGGTGGCGATGTTCAACAGCCACACCTGGTTTATGACAGAAGGATTGGTCGATTTACCGTTCGAGTACGATTTTGCGCCTGTGCCGTTCAACCAGAAGGGCGAACGCATTGCGCGCATCCACGCCGACACCTTCACCATTCCGCGCAACGCCGCCAACCAGGAGGCGGCATGGGAGGTGCTAAAGTGGCTGACTTCGCCGGAGCAGATCGTCGACGTCTGCCTGATCTACGGCTGCATTCCGGCGCGGCGTTCGGTCGAGGCGGAGTTTCAACAGCGTCTGGCGGAGCGGTATCCCAACGCCGACCTCGATGTGGTCTTCACTGCCATCGACTATCTGGACGATCCGAACCATGAAAGCTTCGTGCCGGAGTGGGGGCGCGTCAATGATGTCCTGAACAACGCCTTCAGCGCCGTTTATCTCGGCCCGATCGACGCGCAAGCGGTGCTCGATCAAGCCAACCAGGAAGTGCAGCAGATTCTTGACGACTATTGGGCCAGGCAGTAAGAGGGATTGAGAGATTAGAGATTAGAGATTGGAGATTTGGATGAGGGGCAAGCGCCACGCCGCCTGATTTCCCGCTCTCCCAATCTCCAATCTCCTAGTCTCCAGGAGTTCACACCGATGCGGCAAATCCGACAGAGTCGCCTTACGTTGGCGCAGAAGGAAGATTTGTGGGCGGTCTTCTTCATCTCGCCGTGGCTGATCGGCTTCCTGATCTTCACGGCGGGTCCGATGATCATGTCCTTCTACTTCTCGTTGACCCGCTACAATATCATCGACGCGCCGATCTGGATAGGCTTTGACAATTACCTGCGGGCGTTTGGGCGAGATGCGCTCTTCTGGCATTCGTTGCGCGTGACGCTGTATTACGGCTCGCTGGCGCTGCCGTTGGGGCTGGTGGCGGGCTTCAGCCTCTCGATGTTGCTCAACCAGCGCGTGCCGGGCGTAAGCGTGTGGCGCACCATCTACTTCCTGCCCTCGGTGATCGCCGGCGTGGCGGTGGCGATTGTCTGGTCGCGCATCTTCAGCCCGCAGGTCGGCATCCTCAACCCATTTCTGGAACGCACCTTTGGCGTGAAGGGGCCCGGCTGGTTCACCGACCCAAACTGGGCGATCCCAGGGCTGGTGATCATGAGCCTGTGGGGCGTGGGCGGCGGCGTGATCATCTATCTGGCGGGGCTGCAGGGCATCCCAACCACTTTCTACGACGCCGCCAAGGTGGATGGCGCCAACGCCATGCAGCGTTTTCGCTACGTCACGTTGCCGATGATGACGCCGGTGATCTTCTATACGCTGGTGCTTGGGCTGATCGGTGCGTTCCAATACTTCACCGAGGTGTATGTCATCAGCGGCGGTAGCGGCGGCCCTCAGCGCGCCACGCTCTTCTACAACCTCTATCTCTACCAAAACGCGTTTAAGTTCAATGAGATGGGCTACGCTTCGGCGTTGGCGTGGGTGTTATTCCTGATCGTGTTGGCGCTCACGTTGCTCGTCTTTCGCTCGTCGGCGCTGTGGGTCTATTACGAAGGTGAAGTGAGGAAGCGCTAAATGGCTTCAGTCGAAATGCAACCGGTGCAGCCTGCGGTCAGCGTGAGCCACAGCCGCCTGCAAAGCATGCGTTTGAGTGCGCTGGCAGGACGCACTGCTGCGACCTTTGTGATCGCCATCGGCGCCGTGATCATCCTGATCCCCTTCCTCTTCATGATCTCCACGTCGCTCAAAAGCAAGAACCAGCTGCGCGCCGTGCCGCCGCCGCTGATTCCCTGGGAGGCGACAATGGTGGAGGTCAACGGGCGCATGGAGCCGCTCTTTCGGGTGACAGTGGATGGCGAGACAGCAGATGGCGCAATGGTGGAGATGGCGCTGGTCAGAAATCAGCCCGGCGGCATGGGCATTTTTGTTGATCCTCAGAACCCGGCGAAAAGTGTGACGTTGAAGATCGCCGACCAGACGCCGGTGCGCCACATCGAGCTGCATCCCGAAAATTACGTCGAGGCGATGACGGCGGTGCCTTTCCCGCGCTATTTCCTCAACACGCTGATCGTCACCTTTGTCGGCATGGCGGGCGTGTTGATCTCGTGCACGATGGTCGCCTATGGCTTTTCGCGCTTTCGCGCGCCGTGGCTCAACTGGCTCTTCATCGTGTTGCTCAGCACGATCATGCTGCCGCGCCAGGTGACGTTGATCCCGGTCTACGTGCTCTTTCAACGGCTGGGCTGGGTCGATACGCTGCTGCCGTTGATCGTGCCCGCCTTTTTCGCCAATGCCTACGATGTGTTCCTCTTGCGCCAGTTCTTCATGACCATCCCGCTGGAGATGGATGACGCCGCCAAGATCGACGGCGCGTCGCCGATCCAGACGCTCTGGCATGTGCTCGTCCCGCAGGCGATGCCGGTAATCGTGACCGTCGCCATCTTCCACTTTCTCTACGCCTGGAACGACTTCTATGAGCCGCTGATCTTCCTGCACAGCCGCGACAACTGGACGATGGCGGTGGGCTTGCAGACCTTCAACGCGCTCTATTCGGTCAACACGCACCTGATCATGGCGGCGAGCGTGGTGATGGTGATTCCGCCGGTGTTGCTCTTTTTCCTGGCGCAGCGCCAGTTCATCCAGGGCGTCGTGATCTCCGGGGTGAAGGGATGAGCGCCGTCATCTGGCCCCTGCCCAAAGTCGAAGAACATGCCTTTGCCGATTGGCGCGATGCACGCCCGGCAACCGTTGTCACAACGACCGCAGCCTGGTCTGCCGTGCGCCAGCAGTTGCACGGGCTGAACGTCGCCGCCGTGCTTGAAGTGACCACCGCCGATGTGGACGCCTGGCAAGCGCTCCGTTCTCACGTCACCGGTGAAGTGATCTACGCGGTCGGCGGCGGGCTGGCGGTCGATGCCGCCAAGTTTCTTGCCTGCGAGCGCGCGCTGCCGCTGGTCTGTCTGCCGACGGCGCTGTCGGTGGATGCGTTCTTCACGTGGGCGTCGGGCGTGCGCAGCGATGGCTGTGTGCGCTACCTGGTGACGCGCCCGCCCGATCTGGTGCTGCTCGACTATGCGGTGCTGGCGGCGGCGCCGCCTTCGATCCGCGCCGCCGGCATGTGCGACGTGCTCTCAATTGCGACGGGTTCATGGGACTGGCGCTTTGCCGAAGCGCGCGGGCAGAATCCGCCGTCCATGCGCTATCTTGGCTGGGCTGACCACATCGCCGCCGCCATTCTCGCCGCCGCGCTCGACTGCGCCGAGGCCGCCGGGCGCGGCGACCGCGACGGTCTCAAGCAACTTGTCGACTGTCTGGCGCTCGAAGTGCAGCTCTGCAACCAGATCGGCCACGCGCGCCCGGAGGAGGGCAGCGAGCACTATTTCGCCTACGCCGTGGAAAATGCTGTGGGCAAGGGCTTGCCGCACGGCGATCTCGTCGGGCCTGGCATCGTGTTGATGGCGCAGGCGCAGGGTCAGGATGTGACGCCGCTGCGTCGCGCGCTCGACGCCTGTCACATTCCGCTCGACCGCATCCTGCCCGCTGTGGTGCAGCAGACGCTGGCGGAGCTGCCCGCCTACGTCCGCCGCCACGCCCTGCCGTTTGGGATCGCGCATGTGCTGGGTGAGGGGTAAGGCGTGCTGCGTGTTGCGTATTTCGTGCTGCGTGTTGCGTGCGGTTGTGGCGAATTTGGACTCTCTGCAATCCGCACCGATCCGCTCAATCCGCTGAATCCGCGTTCTATTAGTTGCACTAGGAGCGAGTGAGGTCACCATGACATTATCGGTTGGGTATGCACAGTCGGTCATCACGCCGTCGCTCGAACGTCCGGTCTATCTGGCGGGCTTTGGGCGCAATCGTCGCGCCGCGTCGGTGCATGACGATCTCTATGCGCGGGCGTTGGCGCTGCGTGCGCATGATACTGCCGTCATCATGGTCGCCGCCGATCTGATCGGGTTAGCGCGCCACGAAATCCAGGCGATCGAACGCGCGGTGCAGGAGCAGGCGCCGGGTGTGCAGCTTGTTGTGGCGGCGACCCACACCCATCACGGCCCGGATACGCTGGGGCTGTGGGGCCCCGACGAGATGACGCGCGGCGTCGATGCGGGCTATTTCGCCCACCTCAAACAGACGCTGGCGACGACGGCGCTGGCGGCGTATCAGCGACTTCAGCCCGCCGCCCTGCGCGCCGCCGCGACGATGGTCACCGACGTCGCGCGCAACGCCCGCAACCCGGCGATCACCGACGAGGAGTTGTCCTGTCTGCAATTTGTCGACGCTGCGACGCATCGCCCACTGGCGACTTTGCTTGTCTACCCCTGTCACCCCGAAGTCTTGTGGGATGACAACCCGCACATCACGTCGGATTATCTGCACAGTATGCGTCGCGCGGTCGAGCAAGCGACAGGCGCGCCGTGCATCGGCATGGTCGGCGCGCTGGGCGGGATGATGACGCCAGCGATGCCGGGCAACAGCTTTGCGGACGCCGAGCGCATGGGCGTGATCCTCGGCGAAGCGGCGTTGACGGCGCTGGCGGAGGCGTCTCCTCAAACCGTTGATAGGATCGACTATCGCCGCCATCTCTTTACGACGCCGCTTGCCAATCCGCTCTTTCAGATGGCAATGCAGGCGGGGTTGCTCACCGGAGCGTTGAACGTCGACGGTGGGCTGACGACCGAAGCGAGCCTGCTTTCCATCGGCGACGCCACGATCTTCTTTATGCCGGGCGAAGTGTTGCCCAAACTGGGGCTGGCATACAAGGCGACGCTGCGCGCGGCAGGCGCACGTCATGCCGTGCTTGTCGGTCTCGCCAACGACGAACTCGGCTACATCCTCCCTGCCGAGGAGTTCGTCTATCCCGACAATCCGTTCGAGCCGGGCGATCATTATGAAGAAAGTATGTCGGTCGGCGCCGAAGTGGGGCCAGCGTTGACGGCGGCGCTGGATGTGTTGCTACACAATCAACATGCAATCAGGAGAAGCGAAGATGAATGACAGACTGGCGATCTTGGGCGGCGAACCGGCGGTCAAGATCGCATATCCCGAATGGCCCGTGCACGACGAGCGCGAGGTCGAGGCGGTGGCGGAGGTTGTCCGGTCAGGACATTGGGGCGGCTATCCTTATCCGGGGCCGCGCACCACCGCTTTTTTGCAGAAGTTCCTCGAATTTCAGGGCGGCGAGTACGCGATCATGGCCGCCAACGGCACGGTGACGATGGAGATCGCGCTGCGCGCGGCGGGCATCGGCTGGGGCGACGAGGTGATCGTGCCCGCCTACACCTTTCAGGCGACCGCCGCCGCGCCGATGGCGGCCGGCGCCATCCCAGTGATCGTAGACATCGACCCCAACACCTACTGCATCGACCCGCAGGCGATCGAGGCGGCGATCACCCCGCGCACGCGCGCCATCATTCCGGTGCACGTCGGTTCGCTGATGGCGGACATGGACGCGATCATGGCGATTGCCGAACGCCACAATCTGATCGTCGTGGAAGATTGTGCGCATGTGCACGGGATGCAGTGGCGCGGGCGCGGCGCCGGCACGATCGGGCACTTTGGCTCGTTCAGCCTGCAATCCTCCAAAATCCTCACGTCGGGCGAGGGCGGCATCCTGATCTGCAAGACGAAGGAATTGGCTGACGCGGCGACAAGCGTGGTCAACTGCGGTCGTCCCGCCGCAGGACACGACGCGGTCACGATCATGGGCGCCAACTTCCGCAGCAGCGAATTGCACGCCGCGCTCGCCAGCGCACAGCTTGAACGCCTGCCCGCACAGACGCGCCAGCGCGAGGCAATGGTCGGCTACATGGACGAGGCGCTGAGCGAGATTCCGGGCGTGCGCGTCTTTCGCCCCGACCCGCGCATCACGCGGCGCTCGGTCTATCTTTACATCTTTGCCATCGACCCGGCTGTGTGGGGCGTCGACCATCATGCCGTCTGCGCGGCGCTGGAAGCCGAAGGGCTGGACGCCAGCACCGGCTACCCGCCCATGCACCGCTACGATCTCTTCCAGCCGCAACTCACGCGCCTGCCCGTGCCGATGGCGCACCCGGAACGCTTCGACTTCGCCGCCATGAACTTGCCGGTGGCAACCGAAGCCTACGAACGCGAGGCGGTCTGGCTCCCCGAAGCCGTCTTCCGCGCCGGTAAAGAAGGCGTCGACCAGGCAGTGGCTGCGATCCGCAAAGTGTATGAACAGCGGGCAGCGCTGGCGGAAGCGGCGGCGCTGCGCAGTCGCTGAGAGGCTGGTGGGTGTACTTCAGCTTGGGGGATCGCGTTGCACTGGTCACCAGGTGCTGCGCCGCCGAGGTCGCGTTGACCGGTGCGACGCACGCTTCTTCCCACGAACGTGAAGTACACCCAAAGTTAGTGTGTTTCGTTGTTCGCTGAGATAAGGATGGCAAGCAACGCAGAGGCGTCGACGATCATTGCAGCAGCCCCGCCTCATCATACAACAGCTCGCCGTGCTCCACCGCCCTGGCTGGCTGCTGGATGTGCGCCGCACAGCGCTGCGCGATTGCCATCAATTGTTGTTTTTGCTGTTGTTGCTGCTGCTTGCGCACTTCGGCGCGCTGTTTACGCAGCGCGCTCAGGACAACCTCCGTCATGCTGGCGCCGGTCAACCGCGCCAGCTCGCGGGCCAGCTCATAGGCTTCGCGGTTCTTGATGTTCAGGCTCATGGCATGATTTCCGATCGTGTTCCACCAAGGTGGATGCTTCCTCTTGCCTGGTAGAATAGCGGCGTCCACCGTTTGTGTCAATGACGAAGACGACGCCCGTGTGTACTTCACGTTCGGGGCAAGCAGCGTACGTCGCACCGGTCAACGCGTTTTCGTTTACACAGCAGCCTTTCACCAGTGCAATGCACGCGCCCCCCAGGTTGAAGTGCACACAACGTAAGACGTAACACACGAAGCACGCAACACACCGATCAACGTTTGATCAACGCCCTCAATGCGATGATGTCAACAAGAGAGCAATAGCAACTGACGCCTGAATGCCGAGGCGTTGCTTGTAGATAACAAAGGAGGCGCCATCATGTTAGCAACTCATCGCCAGAGTGTGTTTGATTCACCAGCGCATCGAATGCCAGCGTTCATGGCAGGCAAATCGATTGCAGTGAACACGGAGGAGCGGGTCTATCGGTTGGTTGCTGTGTCGTTGCCGGCAGGTCACGGCGAGTCGGAACGGGCAGTGCTTGCGCTTCATCGCTACGCTCCGCTGGTTGAATATCTTGCCCAACGCATGAGCGACCATGAGCATCCTATACGCACGACCGACGAACTGGAAGGAGACGCGGTGCGGCTGGCGCAGCGTCACGGTTTGTCGCTCGATCAGGTGCGGCGCATGTTGCCTAGAGATGCTCGCCAATCCAATTCGCTGCTGCGTCCGTTTGTGTTGCGCGCAGTGCGCGGCGAGCGGATTCAGGTGCACGTCACTAATCGCACCCACCTACCGCTCCAGGTTGCACTGCTCGATGACGACTTCGGGATTCAGCAGACAACGGAGCCGCGCATGTTGACGCCGGATGAGATCGGTCTGTATAGCTGGCAGTGCAAGGAGACCGGCATTTTCCCGATCTTCAATCAGGCTTGCGCCTCCTCTATGCCGCATCGTTGCCTTTTGGGTGTGTTGATGATCGAACCCTGATCGGTGTTTGGGGCGCAGGCGTTGAAGCTTACGGCGATTGCTGGCCGCAGCGGTCGGGGAGTGAGGGACAGGTGACCTTACATGGCGTCTCCGGGAAATAGCGCTCCCACTCATCCTGATAGAGATTGCGGCCGGCGACCGCGCAGGCACGCGCCGCCAGGTCATCTGGCGTCAGCAGCCAGCGACGAAGCGTCCCGTCGGGACTAATCGTGAAGACCCTTCTATCAAAATAGGCGGCGCTGTTGACGCTGGCTTGATGCCCGCGCAGAATCACAGGCGTCTTCAGCGCATCGGCCAGATTCCATAGGCGCACGGTGTGGTCGGCGCTGGCTGTCAGCAACTGGTTGCGGTTGGCGCCGAAGGTCACCATGTTCACCTCGTTTGGATGCGCTTCCCAAACCTGTGGCGGGCGGGTCGGTCGAGACAAATCCCACAGCCAGACATACCCATCCAATCCGCCAGTCGCCAGCAGCGAACCGTCGGGGCTGAAGGCGACGGTAGTCAGTCCGCTGCTCTGCGTCTGCAACTGTGTGGATGCAGCCTTCGCGCCGTTATCGAGCGTCATCAACGTTACGCCGTCGGCGTCGATATAGGCAAGAAGGTCGCCGCCAGGGCTGAACTGCAGCGCCGCAATCTGGGCGTCTTCCTGTGCAAGCGTCTGCGGCGTCGCCGGATCGTCGAAATTCCACAGATGTACAGCGCCATCGACGCCACCCGTCGCCAGCAGGCGATTGCCGGGCTGGAACGCAACTGATTTGACCGCGCCGGTGTGCGCAGCGAAAGAGACGAACGGCGTCGATGATGGCGGCGCCCAGACGTGGACAAAGCCGGCTGCGTCGCCAGCAGCAACGAGCGAGCCGTCGTCGTTCACCGCCAGCGCGGTCAAGCCATCTTCCCGCTCTGTGCGCAGGCGCCCGCCGCTTGCGCCCGTGAGGGCGTCCCACGCCTGCACGAACGAAAAGGCCGCTCCGATCGTGTAGAGTTGCGCCGATGCAGGCGCGCTTGCCATTCTGTCAAAGTGCGTCACCTGTGTGGCGAGAATTTCCGGTGCAGCAAAAGGGCTGTCGACCGGCCAGATGCGCAGGCTGCTATCATAGCCGGCGGTGAGAAAACCGTTGACGCCTGGCGCGGTCGCCAGCAAAGTCATCTCGTCGTCGTGGCCGCGCAGGGTCGAGGGCGCCAGCCCGAAGTTGGCGTAATCCCAGAGACGGACGCTGGTGCTGCTGGCAAAATCGTTGCCGATCGTCACCAGTCGGTCGCCATCTGCGCTGCGCACGAAGGCAAGCCCGTTCAATCGCGAATCGTATGCAGGCGTCACATAACTGTGGGAGGCATCGACCAGATTTGCCACGCGCATGACGCCGTTCGCATCACCGCTTGCCAGCCAAACCCCATTGCTGGAAAAATCTATGGCCGTGACGCTGGTGGTGTGCCCCGGCAATTGCTCAGAGACGCCGTCCGGCTCATCTGGAAGTTGGCTGAAAAGCCATACGTCGCCAAGATCATCGCCCGAAGCCAGGCGAACACCATCCGGGCTGAAGGCGATCGTCGCCACACCCGCCCGGTGCGTCGCCGCGGTCAACAGGGAGGTCGGTTGACCGAGCAACCAAAGCAACACGAGTCCATCGTCTCCACCCGAAGCCAATGCTGCGCCATCGGGTCGGAAAGCAATTGTCCGAACGCTGGCGGTGTGCCCCGTCAGCCGCAAAGATGAGCTGTCAACGGCATCGACAGGCCACAGATGGATGACGCCTGCATCGTCGCCAGCGACCAACAGCGAGCCATCCGGGCTGAACGCAACGCTTGTCAGCGGCGCTTGGTCGGCGACATATTCCATCGGGGCGAGGTCAAGCGCGCCGATCTGCCATACGCGTACAACGCCGTCTTCCTGTGCAGCGGCAAGACGGCTTCCATCCGGCGACGCAGCAAGCGCCACCGCCATCGGACTGCCCGGCGCCGCCAGCTCAACGGGAGCGCTGGCTAGATCGTCGATGCGCCAGACCCTGACAACGCCATCGTCAGCGGAGAGCGCAAACCAGCGCACGTCCGGGCTGAGCACAAGCGCCAGCGGATTGCCAGCGTCAGTTGCAAATGGAGAGCCGCCAGTAGCGTGCAGGATGTCGTGAATGCTCTGCTCGACTGTATGCGAAAGCGGCGCACCGCTCTCCTCGTTCATGGAGATGGCCTCGACGGCAAGCAATAGCGCTTGCTGCGGGCTGCTCGCCAGAGCCAGCACAGCCTGGCTTGCAAGCTGATCGGTGCGAATCTGACGGTTGAGCTGTTCGGTGAGCGCCTGGGCGGCTTCAGCGCGCACGCGTTCGCGGTTTGCCTCGTCGGCGCGCTCTCTGGCGATCTGCGCCTGTTCGTTGGCGCGCTGCTCGGCGGCGCGAGCGCGCTCGGCGGCGATGCGCTGCTGCTGAGATTGACTGAACGCCTGTTGCGCCAGCCACAGCGAGGTCAGCAGCAGCAGCAACATGATCAGCGCCATCACCGACGCGCCGATGGTGATGATGCGGTCGCGCGCAGCCTCCTGCTTGCGCCGCTTCTCCTCGGCTTCAGCGGCGGCGCGTCGGGTCGCTTCGGCTTCGGCGCTGGTCTTGACGAAGAGCCGTTCGAGCGGCCCATATCGCCGTGGGTGCGCGTCGAGCTCAGCCTGCGCTTCGGCAAGGGCGTCGCCGGTCAGCAGTTGCGACGGGCTGCGGTTGGCATTCCACAGATCCGCCGCCACGATGAGCGGGTAAGCGCGCCGCCATGCTTCATTCGCCTCCAAAATCGGCTCGATGAGGCGATCGTGCACCAATTCGACCCAGCGCCCGCCCCCGCGCGTTTCCCCGCGTAGCAAAAAGCGCCGTTCGAGTTCCAGCACAACTGCGTTCGTCATGCCGCCCGTCTCGGCGTCGGATTGATAGAGAAGGTTGCGCGTGCCATCGCGTGTGATCAACTTGTTGCTAAACCAGTCGCGCAGCTCGCGTTCGCTGATCGCCGCGTCGGTCACGCCAAGCACAGCTTCCAGTGTCTGTTCATAGAAAGTGGCGAGCGCATGGTTGACAAATTCGCTCAATCCGGCGCCGCGCGCCAGGCTTTCCAGATCAGCTTCGGTGATGGTGTCGCCAGGGCGGTTGCTCAGATTTTCCCAAAGCTGCATACAGACGACCTGAAGCTGCACCGGCTCGACGCTTTCGCCGAGCTTTGGCGCGCCTGTTTCACTGTCACTCATCTGGCGCAGGTTGTTGACCAGATTTTCGGCGACGCCTGGCGCAAAGGGTCGTCCCCCCAGCGCAGCCGGTTTTGTCACCGCCTCTAATGCCGCTGCATGCCCCATATATTGCATGCGATAGCGCACGCGGATGCGGTTGGGCAGCAGACGGGCGTAAGGATCCAACTCGGCGATGTAATCTTCACGCATTGCCAGGATCACCCACAGATGCGCGTCGTCGGTCAGCGCCTGGTTGAGCTGGCGAAAGAATTCCTCGCGCTTGCGCCACTGATCTTCGTAGGTGGTGAACAACTCCTCAAACTGGTCGATGATCAACACGTGGTCAGGACGATCGGGGTCGGCTGTGAGAGATGCAAGATAATCGCTCAGCCGCTGCTGCGCCAGCATCCTGTGATCGGTGCGTTCCTGGTCGAGGTCGCGCAGCAGGTTGAACATATAGACGTTGTCGATATCATCGATCGACACATCGGCGGGGAGCTGCCCGCCGACGCGTGCTTTGCCCAGGATCGCGAAGCCTTCCTCGCGCAGCGCCGGCAGCAGACGCGCATTGATCAGCGAGCTTTTGCCCGCGCCCGACGGCGCATAGAAGAGGACGATGCGGTCAGCCATCACCAGCGAGAGCAGATCGGCGCTCTCGCGTTCGCGTCCAAAAAAGAGGCGACGCTCGGTTTCAGTGTCGGCAAACGGACGCGGCCCGACATACGGATTTACGGGCATCGGTTCGGCTGGCGTGCTGTTTGACGTTTCGTTCGGTTGCATGGTCATCCGCCTTGCCAGGCGTTCCAAAGTTGTTTCAAAAAGCTGAGCGCGTCGCCCCAATAAATGTCGAAGCGATATTTGTCCTGCGCCAGATACATTTGCACATATTCCTGAAAACGCGCTGAATCCAAAATTTCCGGCGCATCGAGCGGATCGAGCTGAATGGCGACGCTGCGTGGGCGCCGCGGTTGGTCGCGGATCAATTCCTGTAGAATCACGCGCATTTCCCAAGAGCGCATATTGTATCCCAACAGGATCAGGATGGTGCTGGAGATGGCGTTGCGCACGGCGTTGGGCATCTTGCCGATCTCGCGGAAGTCGTGGATCACGTTGCTGACGAAATCGAGGTGATCTTCCTCAGTCAACACCAGCGAATCCGGGAATTCGTCCAGCCCGTGCAGGTGATAGACGAGCGGCGCGTCGACCGTAGGCTGAAAGTTTGGGTCAGGGTGATATTCGGGCGGAATCACATCCTCCAGCGCCGGATGCCAGGCATAGACTTCGGTGCGCGGGCGTTTGCCGAGATTGCGCAGCGCAGTCTCGATCAGCAGGTGTGGGCTGGTGGTCAGAAAGATCGGCATATCGAACGCCGCCAGCAAATTGAGCGGATTCTCCAGATCACCCACTGCGGGCACGCCGAGCCGCTCGCCGACAAGCTGCGACACGCTCAATGCGCGTTCGCGGCGCACCTGATCGAGCAGCCCGCGGTCGATGACACCCTCTTGCTCTGCAGCGACAAGAAAGCGCTGCTTGAGAAATTGCAGATACTCGGTTTTGGCGCGATAGGCGTCGCGGTAGGTCACGCTGAGATATTGCGCCACCATCGCCAGGTTGGTGTCGGCAAGCGGATAGTTGCCGGTTCTGGCCCACTCGGCGGCGACGGCGGCATTGGGAAAGAGCGTTCCCAGGATCAACTGGTTGCTGATCACAGGCGTGCATCGTCTGCGGTTGATCTGGTCGGCGATGAAACTCCAGGAAATCTCGTTGTTGGGCATCGTAGCGTCTCCGCAAGCGTCGGGCCGGATCAGGCGTCGCACGCAACGCGAAAGCCGACATTGGCGAGCCGGGCGTCGGAATGGACAATCGAGCGTGCACTGCACGTCAATAACGACGGCGGATCGTCATAAGCTCCCCCGCGACAGATGCGCAGCTCGTTGGCTCGCTCGCTGGCTGCTTCGCGCTCGTCGCTTTGGTAAGGATAGACAAATTCAGCGCGTCGCGCGTCTTCGCCCCAGCGCGTTGTCGTCCACTCGCGCACGTTGCCGACCATGTCGCACACGCCGTAAGGGCTGCATCCTTCTCTGGTCGCTGTGACTGCTGCGGTTGAGGCGCCGCTGGTGCAGCGCAACGGCGTCGGCGGATCCTCGCCCCATGGATAGGTGCGCCCGTCGCTGCCGCGCGCCGCCTTTTCCCACTCCGCCTCGGTGGGCAGGCGATAACGGCGCCCTGTCTGTGCAGAGAGCCACGCACAGTAGGCGATGGCGTCGCGCCAGGTGACGCCGGTCACCGGATGGTCGAGGCGGGTGACAGGCGGCGTTGTGAAGAACCAACCCGATTGCAGCGGGCGGTTCTCCTTGTGCTGACGCACGAACGCAGCGTATTGCGCATTGGTCACCGGATATTTGCCGATCGCGTACGCGGGCAGCTCGACTGTGTGTTGACGCCATTCTGTCGGTGCATCGGCTGCGCCCATCAGAAAGGGGCCAGCCGGGATCGTCACCATCTCCGGCTCGAAGGCAAGACGCGGCGTCGGCGGCGTGACAACGGCGGCTGTGGCGGTGGGCGTCCTGAACACCAACCGGTTGTCCGACGCGCGCGTGAAGATCACCGGCGTCGCCCAATCCGGCGCGCTGCCTGGCGCAAAGAGCGCCTTGCGCGCCTCGGTGATCGCCGCTTCCGCTGGATAGCCGTCAGCGACAGCGCGGTAGAACTCCTGCGCCAACATCGCCGCACGTGCGCTGCTGATGGCAAACTGCATTGCCACCACGATCGGCGCGCCCAGTCGCACAAGATGCTGCGCTACACCTTGAAATGCGTCGCGCTCGTCGACGCGCGCGCCATCGCAAGCGTTGAGAAAGACGAGCCGCAGCGCGCTGTGTCCTTCGAGCAACACGCCAAGCTGCTCGGCGTTAACCAGGCTGGCTTGCTGCGTCTCATCCTCGAAGACCAGCCCGGCTTGACCAGCGGCTGCATCGAACCAGCCGTGACCGATGAAGTGCAATAGATTCACCGCATGGCGACGCAGATAGCCGCGTAGCTCGCTCACAGTCGGCGTTGCCAGCCGTTCGAGCAGGACCGCGCCCGCCTCGACCAGCGGTGCAATTGCGTCGCGCACGCTGCGCCACTCGCTTTCGACATCGAGGCGCGGCGCCAGGTCGACAGGATCCGCCAACACGCACAACATTCGCAGCGGCGGATCGACGGGCAGGCGCGGCGCGCCCTCCGCCAACGCCATATAACGCACGATCGGTGTTGCGTTCGAGAGCGCCAGAAAGCGGTCACGCGGCGGCGAGAAAGCGAGCTCCCAGGGCAGCGTCGCCAGTTCGGGGACGTCGGTCAGGTGCAGGCGAATGCGCAAGCCAGCGTCGTTGTTGCGCGCGGCGTCCAGACTGCGCAGCAGACAGGTCTCGGCTGCGCCGCTGAAGATCACGTTGTAGAGCGCCTGTCCCCACGATTTCGCCAGCGCCGGGTCAAGCTCGTCGATCTGCCAGCCCGCTGCAATCGCCGCTCGGATCGCCTCGATCTCCGGCGTCAGCGCAACCGTCGCCTGCGTTTGTCCCGCCGGCGAAGCAATGACGCGCACTCGATAGATGCTCCCGGTGCGGTCAATCAGTAGATCGAAATCCTCATAAACTGGGGACATGGTTGGCGACGCTCTGTTCGATAATGGATACTATTTGCTTGAAAGCTTACCATAAATAAGCACAGTCGCCAAGCAAGTCGTAAGAAGGGAGTTTTACGACTCAGGAAGAGTGAACTCCGGCGCAATGGACGCAGTAAAACGCCGTGCGGCGCCAAAGATTGCCGCGGGCAGCTCGATCATGTGCGCGTGCAACATCAGCCGTGGCGCCGAATCGGCGACGCCGTAGAGCCGGTCGCCCAGGATCGGCGCGCCAAGATGCGCCAGATGTACGCGCAGTTGATGCGTGCGTCCAGTTTCAGGAAAAAGGCGAACCCAGGCGCGGTCGGCGACGGTCGCAATCACCGTGTAGCGGGTGATGGCGCGTTGACCGCCCTTGGCCGTGACTTCCATCTGGTCGCGACGGCTGCGACTTGGCTGCAGGCGTGCGTCGATCACGCCGGTGGCGTCGAGCAGGTTGGGGGCGGCCACGACCGCAAGATATTCCTTGTGCACCAGGTTTTGTTGAAACGCCGCAGTCATTAGTGCGTTGATTGCGCCGCCGCGCGTTAGCAACAGCACGCCGGAGGTGTCGCGGTCGAGGCGGTGAAAGAGGGTGACGGGGCCGAAGTGCGCACTGGCAAGTTGCAAAAGCGAGGGGCGATCCAGCCCGCGCTTTGGCTCGGAAAGCAAGCCAGCAGGTTTGTCGACGGCGAGCAGATCGCCCTCATCGGCGATCAGCCACGCCGGGTCGAAGCGTTGCGGCTGTGGAGGCAGCGGCGCGGGCGCTTCCAGCACCGTGATCGTGTCGCCATTGGCAACGCTCCACGATGCCAGCCAGACCGTGCGCCCGTTGACCTGCACCTGCCGCCGCGCAATGATCTGCTGAATTGCCTGACGCCCGCTGTGAGGGTAGCGGGCGCGCAGGATGCGGTCAAGCCGCTGATTGGCGGTCAGGCCGCTGACGCGGAATTGTTCGATCACACAGTTTTACTTGCTCAATACGCTTGCAATCGCGCTGCAAAGATAATCCATGTTGTCTTCGGTCATACCGGCGACGCTGATGCGCCCCGACCCGACGACATAAATGGCGTGCTGTTCGCGCAGCGCCTTGACCTGGTCGGGCGTCAAGCCGGAGAAAGAGAACATGCCGCGTTGTCTGGCAATAAAGGAGAAGTCCTGTGTGACGCCTTTCTCTTGCAGCGTCTCGACGAAGAGATGACGCATCGTGTTGATGCGGTCGCGCATCTCGGCGACCTCGTTCTCCCAGAGGCGACGCAAATCGGCGTCATTCAAGACCGTGGCGACAACGCCAGCGCCGTGGGCGGGCGGGTTGGAGTAATTGGCGCGGATCACGCGTTTGACGTGGCTCATAGCGGTGTCAGCCGCAGCAGGAGCGCCGGCGACCAGGGTCAGCGCGCCGACGCGTTCGTTGTAAAGCCCAAAGTTCTTCGAGTAGGAGCTGGCGATCAGCATATCCGGGCAGTGGCGCGCCAGAATGGCAAGACCGGCGGCGTCTTCGCTCAGTCCATCGGCGAAGCCCTGATAGGCGAAATCGACCAGCGGCAACAGGCTGCGACGCGCAATCACCTCAGCGACAGCTTCCCACTGCGCCGGGCTGAGGTCAACACCGGTCGGGTTGTGGCAGCAGCCGTGCAGCACGACGACATCGCCGACTGGAATTTCGGCGAGCGCCGCCATCATTACGTCGAAATCGACGCTGTTGGCGCGTTTGTCGAAATAGGGATAGGTTGCCGTCTTAAGTCCCGCAGCCTGAAAGACATTGGGGTGGTTGGGCCACGTCGGATCGCTGAGCCATACGGTTTTGGCGTCGAGCGTCGAGGCGATGAAGTCGGCGGCGACGCGCAGCGCACCGGTTCCACCTGGCGCCTGCGCCGTGACTGCGCGCTTCTCGCGCAAAATGACGTGGTCAGAACCAAAGAGCAACGCCTGCGTCGCCAAACCAAACACTGCGTCGCCGTCGATGGGCAGGTAATTTTTGGTCTGTTCAGCCTGCAGCAAATTTTCCTCAGCGCGCTTAACCGACGCCAACACAGGAGTGCGCCCCTTTGCGTCTTTGTAGACGCCGACGCCTAGATTGATTTTGTTAGGATTTGTGTCCTTTTTGAATGCTTCCGTCAGCCCAAGAATTGGATCCGGAGGAGCAGCAACGAGTGAATAAAACATGCAGTACCTCTTTTTAATGAAATCAACACACAGCCGCCACATCTGCGCTGCAACGCTGCCTCTGCCGGCTCGGCTTTGAGCAAGCTGCGCTTTCATACAATCATATCATAAGACCGCATGGCAAGGGTTATAACGTATAGAGGCGTATGTCATGCCGAAATGGGACATGCAACGCCTGACAATTAGAAGCATACTCACTGAACAACAGGCGTCTCGGCCTTAGACTAAAGTTGTGCAAAACCATTGCAAAGGAGCAGGAACATGAACGCAACACTTGATATGTCAAAACAAGGAAGCAGCGCAGCCGGAATGGGCGACTATCTGCGCCAGTTTGCTGTGATCGTGGCGACGCTGGCGACCATCGCTGTCAACGGGCTGGCGACCGGTCTGCCACTCAACGGGCAGTCGACTGGCGAAATCTCGGATCGATTTCCGTCGTTGTTTACACCGGCAGGCTATGTCTTCTCGATCTGGGGAGTGATTTATCTCGGGCTGCTGGCGTATACGGTCTTCCAGGCGCTGCCGTCCCAACGCACCAACCCGCGACTGCGCGCCATCGGCTGGTTCTACGTGCTGAGCGGCGTCGCCAATTCGGTGTGGATTTTTCTCTGGCACTACAACCAGTTTGCGCTGAGCCTGGTTGTGATGCTCGTGCTGCTGGCGAGCTTGATCTTGATCTACCAGCGTCTCGACCCCTGGCGCGCATTGGTGGCGGCGGACGAACGCTGGACGACGCACATTCCTTTCAGCATTTATCTCGGCTGGATCACGGTGGCGACGGTGGCTAATGCGGCCACTGTATTGCTCGACATCGGTTGGAATGGCTGGCTTCTGCCGCCGATGGGCTGGGCGATGGCGATGATTTCGATTGCCACGTTGATCGGGCTGTTCTTCGCCATGATCAAGCGTGACGTGGCGTATGTGGCTGTTTTGGTGTGGGCGTTCATCGGCATTGCGGTGAAGCAGAGCGCCACGCCGCCGGTGCTCTACGCAGCGGTGGTCGGCGCCATCGTGCTGGCTGTCGCCGCAGCGGTGGGCTGGTTCGGCGGGCGGCGGATAAAGACGGCGTAAGATCGGCTGATTGACCATACAATAAATTATTTTGATTGTCGGTGCTGCATGCTTTGTTGTGTAACACATCAGCTCACAAAACATGCAATACGAAACACGAAACACGCAGCACGCAATACTTCAACTCAAAGCGAGGACTTATGGGACAGAAAATCATTGTGATTGGCAGTGGCTTTGGCGGGTTGGGCGCGGCGGCTCGGCTGGCGGCCAAAGGGCATGATGTGACGCTTTTTGAAAAGCGCGACAAACTGGGCGGGCGCGCCTACACCTATGAGATCAACGGCTTTAAGTTTGACGGCGGGCCGACGGTCATTACTGCGCCGTGGCTGCTCAACGAAATCTGGGAGCTGGCCGGGCGCCGCCGCGAGGATTACTTCGAGCTGATCCCGATCGACCCCTTTTACAAAATTTTCGACCATCAGGGACGGGCGTTCAGCTATAACGGCGACCACGAGTTCATCCTCAGCCAGATCGAGCAGTGGAACCCGCGCGACAAGGACGGCTATACGCGCTTCATGGCGACGACCAAAGAGATTTTCGACACAGGCATGGCGCTGATCGACAAGCCTTTCCTGCACTTTGGCGACATGCTGCGTGTGGCGCCCGATTTGGTGCGGCTGCAATCCTATCGCAGCGTCTACGGCTACGTGAGCAAGTTCATCGAGGACGACTTTCTGCGCCGCTGCTTCTCCTTCCACCCACTTCTGATCGGCGGCAACCCGCTCGATGCGCCGTCGCTCTACGTGTTGATCCACTACCTGGAGCGGGAGTGGGGCATCCACTACGCCAAAGGCGGCACAGGCGCCATCGTCGATGCCTTTGGCAGGCTGCTCGACGAGTTAGGCGTCAAGGTGCATCTTAACGCCGAGATTCAGGAGATCATGATCGAGGGCAGACGCGCCGCAGGCGTGCGCCTGGCGGACGGCACGGTGCACAAAGCGGATGCAGTCGTCTCCAACGCCGACGTCGGTTGGACCTATCTGAACATGATCCCAAAACAGCATCGCCGCAAGAACAGCGACCGCTGGGTCAAGAGCAAAAAGTTCAGCATGTCGCTCTTTGTGATCTACTTTGGCACGAAGAAGCGCTACAACACCGGCACACCACTGGCGCACCATAACATTATTCTTAGCGAGCGTTACAAGGGGTTGCTGCGTGAGATCTTCGCCGAGCAGGAACTGCCAGAGGACTTCTCGCTCTACCTGCACATGCCGACGATGACCGATCCGAGCATGGCGCCGGAAGGTCACGAAGCCTTCTATGTGCTGTCGCCGGTGCCGAATCTCAGCGCCAACATCGACTGGACGACGAAAGCGAAGCCCTACCGCGACGCCATCATGCAGTTTCTAGAGGACAATTACCTGCCCGACCTGCAGGAGAACATCGTCGCCGAGCATTACATTGATCCGCTGCACTTCCAGAACACGCTCAACAGCCACCTGGGTTCAGCCTTCTCGGTCGAGCCGACGCTGTTGCAATCGGCGTGGTTCCGTCCGCACAACCGCTCGGAGGACTTCGAGAATCTCTACTTCGTCGGCGCAGGAACGCATCCAGGCGCAGGGTTGCCGGGCGTGCTCTCCTCTGCTAAGATCGTCGATGATCTACTCAATCCGGCGGGCGCTGCACAGCCCGTGCGGATGGCCGGGCCAGTTGCGCCAGCCATGCAGCAAGCGTAAAGCTGGCGCTGCTTCATCTCCGTCCTGCGTGGCTCGGCCCTGCTGTCAAGAAATTAGGGCGATCTCCAAAGCAAGGAGCTGCGATTGGATGTGGGTCATCTGCGAGAAACCATCAGGCGTGCGGCGGATTCGCTAGGATTCGACCTGTGCGAATTTGCTGCAATCGGCGCAGCGCCGCACGCTGATTTTTTCGACGCATGGATCGACGCCGGCCGCGCCGGTGAAATGAGCTACCTGGAACGCAATCGTGACAAGCGACGCTTCCCGGCGTTGTTGGCGGAAGCGGGCGCACCGCCATTTCAGAGCATGATTGTGCTCGGCGTCGATTATCGCCAGTTCGACCTGCCGCCAGAGATTCGCGACGATCCCAGCCGCGGCGTCATCGCCTCCTACGCATGGGGCGACGACTATCATGAGATTATCCGACCGCTGCTCTATGAACTCGACGCCGCCATCCGCGCCCAGACGGGCCGCACCAGCATGGGCAAGTGCCTGGTCGACACCGGGCCTGTGCTCGAACGCGACTGGGCCGAAGTCGCCGGCCTCGGCTTCACCGGCAAGAACTGCTGCACAATCCGACCCGGCATAGGAAGCTGGCTTCTGCTCGCCGTCATCCTCGCGCCAGAGGTTTTGGTTGAGGAGGGAGGGAGAGAGGGAGAACAAGAAAAGGGGAGAGGGGGAGACAGGAAGACGCCGCTCCTTCACAATTCACAATTCACAATTCACAATTCACAGTTGAGCATTCATCCTTCCCCAACTTGCGGCCGTTGCACGCGCTGCCTGGACGCCTGCCCGACTTCCGCCTTTGTTGCGCCATATGATTTGGACCCGCGTCGCTGCATCTCTTATTGGACGATTGAGGCGCGCGGCGTCATCCCGCGTGAGTTGCGTCCGCTCTTTGGCAATCGCATCTTCGGCTGCGACATCTGCCAGGAGGTTTGCCCCTACAACCGGCGTCTGCCCGCACGCACGCCGCGACTCGACGGTCTGCGTGCGTTGCACAGCCGCGTGGCGCCGCCGCTGCTCGAAGGCTTTGCATCGACTCATCCCTACTGGCTCGACCCGCGCGCGTTCAGCGAGCATTTCGCCCGTTCGCCACTCAAGCGCCCCAAACGCGTGGGTATGCTGCGCAACGTCTGTGTTGCGTTGGGCAATTGGGCGGATACAGCGGCGGTCGATGCGCTGGCGCTGGCATTGGCTGACGTAGAGGCAATAGTGCGCGTCCATGCGGCTTGGGCGCTTGGTCGCATCCTGGCAAAATGGCGTTATGAACGGGCTGCAACGCTGTTGACCACGGCGTTGTTACATGAGGAGGATGATCGCGTGTGCGAAGAAATCCGCCTGGCGTTGGCAACGTGACGAATGCGGCGACTCTTCGGGCGCCCAGGCGATTCATCATTGCAACTTCTCACCCTGTCGATGCGTATAGCTCTATGAAAATGCAAGAAACGGTGCGCTGCCACGAACAACAGCTGCAGCGCCCGTTAAGAGATGGTAACAAACGAGGAGAATGAATATGGACTTCGTGAAAGCATTGACCTTTATTACTGATGACCCGCGTTGGAAAGAAAAAGTCGCCATCGGCGCTGCACTTGGATTACTCTCCTTCCTGATTGTGCCGGTCTTCATCATAATCGGCTACAGCCTGCGTCTGATGCAGAACATCCGGGATGGAAAGTCGCTTCCGCTGCCCGAATGGGACGATTGGAGCGGCGACCTGGTGCGCGGCTTCAAGCTCTTTGTGGTCTATCTGATCTGGGCGCTGCCGTTGATCCTGGTGTCGATTCCGATGACAATTGGCGGCGTCATGGCCGATTCCGATAGCTTTGTCAGAACGCTCGGCGTCACCATCTTGGTCGGCGCGACTTGCCTGACGGTGGTGTATGGCATCTTCATCACCTTGATGACGCCAGGCTTTACGCTTTGGTTTGCGCGTGACGAGGAGATCCGCAGCGGCTTGCAGTTGAGCGAGATTTTTCAGTGGACGCGTGAACACGTCATCGACGTGATCTTGTTCATGCTGGCTTACATCGTCGCCAGCTTTGTGATCTCGACTGTGGCGGGCATTGTCGGCGTTTTGCTCTGCATCGTTGGCTTGATTGTGACGATTCCGGTCGCGACCTTCGTGACCTACGTCTATCAGTTCAACCTGTTGGGGCAGATCGCCTATAAGGACAGCACGGGGCGCGTCTACTATCCACCAGCCACGGCGCCGGTTGCGCCGCCTGTCCAGCCGCCGCCCGCCAGCGACGAAAATACGCCGCAAAGCTGACGTCGCACCGCAGTATAAGAGAAGCAGTGTAAGAGAAACGGGAGAGGCGCCATTGCCTCTCCCGTTTTTTTGTTTGCGCGTTTCAATGCTGTCGATGGTGATCCCTGCCAACAGACAAATTTACCAATTCCGCACCAGATGCACCCAATATATGTGAATATCATCACAATTTGACCTGTTCATTGCTTTTTTTGCATTTTGAGGGCTTGACAGATGCGCATTCTGCATGGTAGGGTGGAAGTGGAAAGTGAGCGACGATGGGCGAAGTGAGGGTTGTAAGTTGGCGGGACTGACGTTGGACAAAACCGATCGGGCGATCATTCAGGCGCTTAAAGGAGATGGACGCCTGCCGTTCACCACGATCGCTGCACAGCTCAACGTCTCGCCGGGGATGATCCGACAACGCGTGCAGCGGTTGGTTGACGCTGGGGTGTTGCAATTTGCGGCGGTGACGAACCCACTGCGCAGCGGCTATCATACGATGGCGCTGATCGGCGTCAAGGCGGACGGCAATCGCCTGCGCGAGATCGCCAACCAGATTGCTGCGTTCGAGGAAGTCATCTACCTCACCATCACGTCGGGCACTTACAATTTTTTGGTGGAAGTGACCTGCATCGACAACGCCGACCTGCTGCGCTTCTTGAGCGATAAGCTCTACAGCGTCGAGGGCGTACGCGAGGCGGAGACTTTTATCTATCTAGACATCGTCAAAGAGATTTACGCCTGGAATCCACCATCAGGCGGTGCGTGAAAGCGTGTCACGTATTGTGTGTTGCGTGCTACGTGTTCCGTAGTGGCGAGATTACCCGAACGCACCACGAAACACGTAACACGCAACACACCCCAATCTCGGCGACTACCAAGGAGCATTGTATGGACGAGGATCCCACGGACAGTCTCCGTGGCTTCCACAAGGGGGGTGACACGCGTTGCTAACATGCAGCGACCAACCAACTTGCCCGCCACCCCGTTGAACGAACCTTGTGAAAGCCATGGAGATAGAATCATGAACACGAACAAAACTAAGACCCATCAACTTTTCAACAAAGCCAAGCAATACATCCCCTACGGCGTCAACTCGAATTTCCGTTACTGGGGCGATGAGGAAACGCCTATTATCGCGCGCGGCGCGGGCGCGTATGTTTGGGACGCCGACGATAATCGCTACATCGACTATCGTCTCGGCTTCGGTCCCATCATTTTGGGGCACGCCCATCCAGAGGTCAACCATCGCGTCGCCCAAGCGATTCAGAACGGCGTGCTCTTCGCCGCCACTACGCCGATCGAGATCGAGCTGGCGGAGCGCTTCACGCGCATGACCAGTATGGACAAAGTGCGTCTCTCTAACACCGGCACCGAAGCCAACATGCACGCGCTGCGCATCGCTCGCGCCTACACAGGTCGCGAAAAGTTTATCAAGTTTGAGGGCAACTATCACGGCAACTTCGACTATGTCATGTTCAGCGGGCCAACCGCCAAAGCTGAACTGCTTGGACCGCGCAGCCATCCGCATCGCCTGCGCGCCACCGAAGGCATGCCCGTCGCCATCCGCAACTACATGATTTCACTGCCCTACAACGACATTGAGATGCTCGAACGCGCCGTGGTTGAGCACAGCGACGAGCTTGCCGCCGTCGTGCTCGAACCGATCATGGGCAACGTCGCCTGTATTTTGCCCGACCTGGCGTGGCTGCGTCGCGTGCGTGAACTATGCGACGAATTTGGCATCGTGCTGATCTTCGACGAAGTCAAGACCGGCTTCCGGCTGGCGAAGGGCGGCGCGCAAGAATATTTCGGCGTCAAGGCTGACCTGGCGGCGTATGCAAAAGCGATGGGCAACGGCTTCCCCGTCTCCGCCGTGGCTGGCCGCGATGAGATCATGGCGGTGGTCGAGCCAGGGCGCGTGGCGCACGGCGGCACCTATTGCGGCAACGTCGTCGCCGCCACCGCCGCCAATGCCACACTGGAGATCATTGAAACGCAGCCCGTGATCGAGTCGATCTTCGCCAACGGCCAGCGCCTGATGGATGGCATTCGCACAATCTTGCGACGTGCGGGCGTTCCCCATGCCGTGACCGGCGTTCCCTCCATGTTTAGCGTGTTGCTGGGCAAGGACGAGCCGCCGACCGACTATCGCAGCTACAGCGAGTTCGACGGCGAGTTGTTCGGTCTGCTCGGCGCTGAATTGATCCATCGCGGCATCCTGGTCGACGACGACCCGCGCGAGCCGTGGTTCATGTCCTACAGCCACAGCGCCGCCGTGATCGATGAATCGCTGAATCTGGTGGAGGACGCAGTAAGTGCAGTCTTCGGGCGACGCACCCGCCGCCAACGCCTGGCTGCCTGAGAGTAGGGGTGAGCTGCGAAGGGGCAAATCGTCGTGCAATCCATCGTCGCCGGCTTGACGGGCTGCTTCGTCAAGCCGGCGACGATGGATTGTTCTTGTGACAAGACGTCGGAAGGAGCAAGTGCATGACCGAACAAACCAAAGCCGCCGTGCGGCGCGAGTTTGGCGCCAACGCCGCCGCCTATGTGACGAGCGCTCCCCATGCCAAAGGGGCGAGCCTGGAGCGTCTGCTGGCGCTTGTCAACCCACAACCCGACTGGCTTGTCCTCGACGTTGCAACCGGCGTCGGACACACCGCGTTCCTGTTCGCCCCTTATGTACGTCAGGTTTGGGCGACCGACATCACGCCGGAAATGCTGGAGCAGGTTCGGCGTCAAGTGACGCTGCGACAGCTGGACAATCTTGTCATCGAACCGGCCGACGCCGAGCGCCTCCCCTACACTGACGGCGCCTTCAACCTGGTAACCTGCCGTATTGCTCCCCATCACTTTGATGCGCCCGATCATTTCGTCGCAGAAGCGATGCGCGTGCTCGTCCCAGGCGGGGTATTGGCTGTGGTCGACAACATTGTCCCGAATGGCGTCGCCGGCGCGTATGTCAACGCCCTCGAAAAACTGCGCGATCCCAGCCATGTTCGTTGCCTGAGCCTGGAAGAATGGCGCGACATTTTCACTCAATCTGGATTGACGGTCGAGCATTCGGAAACCCTCGCCAAGCAGATCGACTTCGATAGCTGGGCTGCGCGCCACGATGCCAACATGCAGGAGTATCTGCTGGCTTTGTTACGCAAAGCGAGCGACGAAGCTTTCGATTTTCTCCATCCCCAACTTGACGCCCCACCGATGACTTTTCAACTTTGGGAAGGAATCATCATCGGCAGGAAAACAATGGGCATGGTCGGCACAACGAATGTCGCATCTGGCCTCTAAGGGCGCTATGATTGAAGTCACACAGACTGTTGAATAGAGTCAATTCTTTTTGCTGACGAAATACCGGTCTTGATGCAATTGTGACAAATTGTGCTGGTCGCTATACTGAATAGCGGGACATAGCGCCTTGACCTGACGAGATCGACCCACTTGCATTGAAGCTTTCGTTGGGAAAGGGTGCGCAAATCGACAAGAGGAGTGAGGCATTTATCCTGAGTTCGCTGGTGACTCACCTTTATCCACCAGCTCATTCGTGCGCAGAGGATGTCAGCACTCGCCTCGGGCGCCATTGATGAAGACTATGTAGCCCGCGAATGAGCTATCAGCCAGCATCGCATTCATCTTGTTGTTCATTTGAACGGAGCGGAACATGATTCGGGTGCTGATCATCGAAGAATACGAGGGGATGAGGCAGGGCTTGTATGAACTGTTGAAGGATCTGCCGTATGTGGGTGCAATCGATGTCGCAGAAGACCTGGTCGAGGCGTCGCGACTGTTGCGTCGCGCCAGGTGTGACGTCATCGTGCTCGGCCTCGAAGACGCCGATCACAACGGTCTTGGCGTGCTCCAGGCGTTCCGACAGATTAGCCCACTGACTTCAGTCCTTCTGCTGGGCCTCAGCATTGACACCCGGCTCGCACTGTGGCCGATCCGCTTCGGCGTTATGGGATATATTCCCAAGGAAGCAATTGCGGAAGAATTGCCTTCAGCACTACAGAACGCTGCATCCGGCAAACCGTATGTCGCCCGGATGTACTGTGAAGCCGCTGCACCGGGGTGGATGGCTGTTCCCCAGGTTGCAATCTAGCCAGAGTCCTGCCTGCCAGAGTTCATCGTCTTGCTCGATTGTTGCTTGCAGCAAGGGTGCAGGACGATTCTCACCGCTAACGGCGCCCTGCCAGGGCAAAATCGCCAAAAGTCCAATTGTCGATTCGATCCCAACCAAAGGGTGGCTTTCAGGCCACTCTTTGTGTTTATAGCCATTTCTCCGGCGAAGTCTGATCTTTTCGCAATCTGCCCGCGCCTTTTACCGGTAATGTTCGTCATCATGTTTGAACATAGATAAGGTGCTCCACGTCGCCGTCTACATTATGTTTTTGGAGCGTTCATCCCGAACATTGTGGAGGGCGTCATGAATAAGCCGGGCAACCCCAACGGGTACTCAAGTCTTTTTTACATTATGCTGATCCTGGGCATTATTGGGGTCATTGGGTTCATCATCGTCGCCACAGGCGCTGCTGCCGGCGGGATGTAGCGATCTTCCTCACACCAGCAGCGGAATTTCCATATAATTCGGCGGAACGAACAGGCTGCCTTCGGTGACGCCCTGCGGTGCAATGCGCTGCAGTTGCTTTTTCAGGTCTGCAGCGGTGCGTTTGCCGTCGAGCGTCGCACCAAACGCCGCGGTGATCTGACGCACCTGCTCGCCGCTTTCATGCACGAATTCCAGCCGATAATGACGAATGCCAGCCGCTTGCCACGCGTTGAGATGCGAGCTGGCGTCCTGCGCCTCGGCGCCAAAGACCGTGTTGCGGCAGCCGACATCCGCGATGACCGGATGCTGACGACCAGCGCTGTCGCGCAGCGCAACCTTGTGCTTCTCGCACGGGTGGCCGCAGTCCTTGTAGCTGGTGCCGGTCGAGAGGAAGCGGCAGAAAACGCAGTGCTCGGTGTGAAAAACGGGCAGGTGTTGATAGGCGATCACTTCCAGTGCAGCCGGCCCGATGCGGCGCGCCAGGTCAGCCACCTGCGCAGCGTTGAGATCGTGTGTCGGCGTGATGCGATCCAGCCCTAACGCCAGGAAGGTGCGCGCGGTCAGCTCGTTGGCCGCGTTGAGGCTGAAATCGCCGATCAGCGGCGGCGCAGCGGGCGCTTCGTGCAACGCGTGCAGCAGCCCCGCCGACCGCACCAGGATCGGGCAGCCGAGACGCAGCAAAAAGTTGACGATACGCTGCTCGTTGGGCTTGAGCACACGCGGGCTTGCCACGCGCACCTCGATCCCCGCCGCCTGCACGCGCTCCACCGAAGAGCGCAGACCGTAGAGTTCCAGATAGTCGAGCGTGATGCTGGCAGGGCGCGCAGCAAGCGCCGCGTCGAGCTGTTCGGGCGTGCGGACGAGAAGGTGGAGCAAGGGAGAGGGGGAGAAGGGGAGATTGAGTGCGTGTGAGATTGGAGATTGGAGATTGGAGATTGCGGCGTTGGGCGAGTTCGTGTCTCCCGCTCTCCCATTCTTCCCCTCTCCCCCTCTTCCAAATTTCAATGTTTCGCGCAACACGGTGATCGGTTCATTTACCGTGATCGTGCGCGTTTCTTGTTGGGCTTGAAGCTGCGCCACGGCCTGGCGGCGCAGGTGGTTGAGCAGCGAGCTGGGCGCAAAGGGGCGACCGCTGACCTCGAGCGTGAGATCGGCGAGTACATAAGGTGTGCCGCCAAGACGACCAAGCTGTTCGCGCAGGAACGTCGCATCGACGGCGCGCTGCGTGGCGGCGGCGAGCGGTTCATCCGACCAGAGCGTGACCTGGATGGAGGGCTGCTCCGCCAATGTCCATTCGAGCACGAGCGGCGCGCCTTCGACTGCGGTGACGCGCACATTGACCGGCTGCCGATGCACTGGCATGGCTGCGTCGGTGAAGGGGCGCACCGCTTTGTCCAGTTCCGGGTCGTGCGAACGCCACACCAGGTCGCCGGGGCGGATGCGGGTGAAGTTGATCGCGTTGTTGCCAAAGGTCAGTTCGAGCGCACCGTTGCGCTGCGGCGTGACGTGATAGACGCGCCCGCCTTCCTCCGGTTCTTCTGGGCTGCGCCAGTCCGCCGCATCGAAGACGACGCCGTCACCTGGCTTGAGCGGCGCCAGGTCTACCACTGCCTGTTCCGGCGCAATCCAGACGCGGTCAGCCAGCACACGCGTCACCCGCCCAACCAACACTCCGCGATGGCGCGGCGAACGTCCATTGACGACGGTCTGATGGTTCACGCCAGCGACAAAATGCGGACCCAGCCCGCGCGAATAGACCTGCTCCAGTTGCAGTTCCTCGCGCGGGGTGATGCTGAGCGGCAGCCCTGCCCAGGCTTCATCCACCGCCTTGCGATACGCCGCGGTTGTCAGCGCCACATAGTCGGCGTCCTTATAGCGCCCCTCGATCTTAAGAGCGTGGATGCCGATGCGCACGATGTCAGGAATCTGATGCAGCGCATAGAGGTCGCTGGGCGAGAGCAGGTAGCGCGCATCGCCCAGCGGCTGATGGCGATCATCGACGATCAGGTCGTAGGGAAGCCGACACGCCTGCGCGCACTGTCCGCGGTTGGCGCTGCGCCCGCCCCACGCCTCCGACGAAAAACATTGCCCCGAATAGGAGACGCACAGCGCGCCGTGGACGAACATCTCCAGCTCGCAGTCGGTGGCGGCGCGGATGGCGGCCACATCGTCGAGCGAAAGCTCGCGCGCCAGCACGACGCGCGACACGCCGAACTGCTGCGCCAACGCGATGCCCTCGGCGCTGGTGATGCTCATCTGCGTGCTGCCATGCACCTCAACGCCGGGCGCAATGCGATGCACCAGTTGGGCGATGCCGACATCCTGGACGATGAACGCATCGGCGCCCGCCGCGGCGATGGCGGCAATGGCGCGCGCCGCCGCCTCCATCTCGTGGTCAAAGACCAGCGTGTTGAAGGTGACGTAGCCTTTCACCCCACGGCGGTGCAAGGTGCGCATCACGTCGGGCAGTTCTTCCAGCGTGAAGCCGACCTTGGCGCGCGCCGTGAAGTGTTTCAGCCCGAAATAGACCGCGTCCGCGCCGGCTTCGATGGCGGCGTTGAGTTGGGGCCAATAGCCGGCCGGACTCATGATTTCCGGTTTGATCGGTTGCGTGCGTTCGTTCATGTCCTGTACGGTGCTCCTCACTGTGCCTGATCCGTGCCATCTTCTCACATCGACGGGTCAAAAGCAAACGGTGATGCCGGTTTTCGTGATACACTGTTTGTTGCGTGCTACGTGGTTTGTTGCGTGCTACATGTTGCGTGCTACATGTTGCGTGTTTCGTGTTACGTGGTGCGTGCTACGTGGTGCGTGCTGCGTACTACGTGTTGCGTCAGACGCTACAACACTCGACACGCACCACGCAATACGAAACACGCAACACGCAATAATCAAGAAAGGGTGCAAGATGTCTTCAGCCAAAACGTTGCTTAGCGAGTTGGGACTGCCCACGGGCGACCGCTATGATCTGCCTGCCTCACCGCTGCGCTTTCCCGACGGCGCACACTACCGCATTGAGATTCCGAGCGTCGAAGGCCCGGCGGCGATGGCGGCGGTGATCGAGGCGGCGCAGCAACACGGCGTTACGGTTCATCGCGTGTCGCAAGGCAGCGGCATGATGCTCCTGACCAACGCCGAACTGCGCGAGATGGCGCGGCTCGGCGCCGAACATCGCATCGAGGTCTCGCTCTTTGTGGGGCCGCGCGCTACTTGGGAAGGGACGGGGCAGCCACTCACGCCCGACGGCAAGCTGATGGGCTGGCGTCACACCGGCATGGATCAACTTGCCTACGCCTTCGACGACATCGTGCGCGGGGTGGAGGCGGGCATCCGCAGCATTTTGGTGGCGGATGAAGGGCTGCTGTGGCTGGTGAACCAGGCGCGGCAGCGCGGCAAGCTGCCCGCCAACCTGGTCGTGAAAGGGTCGGCGGTGCTCGGCGTCGCCAATCCGCTCGGCGTCAAACTGCTGCAAGACAACGGTCTCAACACCATCAACGTCGCCTCGGACATTTCGCTGCCACGGCTGGCGGCGATGCGCCAGGTGCTCTCGATCCCGCTCGACCTCTATATCGAGGGGCCAGACGGGCTGGGCGGCTTCACACGCTATTACGAAATTGCGGAGATCATCCGCGTGGCTGCGCCGGTCTATCTCAAATTCGGCTTGCGCAACGCGCCAAACATCTACCCAAGCGGCGTGCATCTCGAAGCGGCGGCAATTGCCACCGGTCGCGAACGCGTGCGCCGCGCCGCCATCGGCATGGAATTGCTGGCGCGGGCAGGCGTCGAGTTCACGGCGTCACCGGTGGGGGCGGCAGGTCTGGGCATCCCGGAAGCATGACCCATCACCAGGTCACCGCCTCCGGCGTGACAGCGCTGGCGGCTATTATGTTACGCGGAGAGCCAATGATCTGAGTACAGCGGTGCGAGGCGAAGTGCGAGACCTCGTTGCAGACTCCCAACTTTTTCGTAGCCGTCGGGGTATGAATCGTCGCATCTACCGTGACACAACCGGCAGCATGACGCGACGCCTGTTCTGTGCGATGCTGCTGGCAGCTTCCAGCCCAGAGAGATACGCGCCGTGCACGGTCGATGGATAGTTGCGATGGGTAGCCTCGCCTGCAAAGAAGAGGCGACCGGCGACCGGCGCAGCCAGCGTCGCGCGGTCGTCCGGGGTGGCGCCTACCGCCAGCGAGGAGTAGGCGCCGCGCGCAAACGGGTCGGACAGCCAGCGGGTGACATGAACCGCCTCCGGTGCAGGGATGGCATCGCCGTAGATGGTGCGCATCGTAGCCATCGCCGCAGCCGTGATCTCGGCGTCGTTCAAGGCTTCGAGGGCAGCGCCATACTCACCGGCGTTGAACCAAAGCAGCACCGGTTTGTCTCCATAGTGCGCCAGGTTGAGCGCTTCGCACCAGCGCCCCTTTTCCACCGAAATGTAGTTGAGCAGTTCGGGCGCACGCTCCCAAAATCGCTGTGGAAAGATCAGAAAGGTCTTGTTGAGCACACCGGAGCCGAGCCGGGCAATCGCCTGTTGCTTGGCGGCAGGCAGCGTTGGCGCAAACTCGATAGCGCCCTGCTGGAGTACGCCAACCGGCACCGTGATCACGGCGTAATCGGCGCTGAACTCCCCGGCCGTGGTGGAAACGGCGACGCTGCTGGCCGTGTAGCCGATGCGTGTCACCGCCACGCCGGTGCGGATCGTCAACCCATCTGCCAGCGCTGTTGCGATCTGGTCGTAGCCGTTGGCGAAGATCACGTCGCCGCCGCGATACGCCTCGCCTTCGTCCCAGTGATAGAGCGACAACTGGCTGACATCGGCGGCGAACTCGTGTTCAATCGTGGTGTTGACGGCAAAGTTGAGGCGGCGGCGCTGGATGGCGCTCAAGCCCAGGTCGTCGGCTGCGGACGCAATCGCGGCGCCCAGCGATATGTCGGGCTGCCCGTTATCCTGGCGCGCCGCGCGAATCTCCTCCACTGCCTCCATCACTGCGTCGAACAACGCCTCGACATCTTCCTCCAGCGCAGCAGATGCTTCGGCGCCGTCTGTGTCGAAGAGCTGATTGTTGGCGTAGTTGGTGGGGTGGGTTGCCAACCCAAGTTCACGGGCAAGCGCCGCAATCGGGTTGCCGGTGACGCCGTGAATCCACGACGCGCCCATGTCCAGCGCCAGACCGCGCGTTGGGTCGCGCACTGTCCACACACGGCCGCCGATGCGCTCACGCGCTTCCAGCACGGTCACGGTGTAGCCAAGCCGCTGCAGTTCACGCGCTGCGCTTAGTCCCGCGATCCCGGCGCCGATCACCAACACACTGCGCCCGGCAGCGTGTTGCAGTTGCGCCGCACAGCCGGCAGGCGCAGCCAGGCCAAGCGCCATCCAGAGTGAAGACATGCGCAGAAAGCTACGGCGATCCATGTTCAGCTTCGCCGCGTCAGGCTGGCATAGCCCCACGCCAGCGCCAACACGATCGCGCCGTAAACCATCTGCTGGATCGCCTGACCGACGTTGAGGAAGGTGAGCAGCGAGTTGAGCACGCTGAGGATGAGCGCGCCGAGAATCGTGCCGGTGTAGCCGCCCACGCCGCCAAAGATCGAGGTGCCGCCGATCACTGCCGCCGCCACCGAGGGCAGCAAGAACGCGCCGGCAAGCTGTAGATCGACCGCGCCGGTGCGCCCGCCGAGCAGGATGCCCGCAATCGCCGCCAGCACGCCGGAGAGCATGTACGCACTCAGGCGCACCTGCCAGACGCGCACGCCCGCCAGCCGCACGGCGATCTCGTTGTCGCCGATGGCGTAGATGAGCCGCCCCCACCCCGACCTGCGCAAGAGCCAGATCACCACCAGCGCCACGCCGCCCCACACCAGCACACTGTAGGGAACGCTGCCCATCCACGCGCCCCCGCCAAGCAGCTTGATGAAGGGCGCCACCTGCGTCGAACCGGCGAGCACCGTCTGCGTCCATGCTGTGAACAGCCCTAACAGAATGCCCGACATGGCGAGCGTCATGATCAGCGGGTTGACGCGAAAGACCGCCACGCCGACCCCGTTGATGCTGCCGATCAGCAGCCCCACCAGCACGCCCGCCAGAATCGCCACGCCCGCGCCGTTGGGCGATTGATTGGCGGCCACATACGCCGCGCCGGTGGCGATCATTGTCACTGAGAGATCGATGCCGCCGGTCAGCATTAGCACCGTCTGCGCCGCCGCCAGGATGCCCAGCGGCGCCGCCTGCAGCAGCGTGTTGCGCACGCCGTTGACCGAGAGGAAATTGGGCTGCACCGCGCCTGTCACCAAAAACAGAGCGATGAACACAATCACCAGGGCGATAAGCGGATTCTGCGCCAGCCAGGTCTGCGCTTTTCCGGCGCGATAGGCGCGCCCCGTCACAATCCGTGTTTCTCCACTCATGATCGTCGCTCCCGTAAAACCGCGCTCAGCCCGCCGACCATCATCACGCCGGCAATCAGGACGCCCTGGATGACCTGGGCGTTGTTGGAATTGACGCCCATCGCAATCAGGATGGGATTGAGCATGATCAGCGTCACGCCGGTCGCCACGACGCCGAAGACGTTGCCGACGCCGCCGGTGAGTGCAATGCCGCCCAATACCACCGCCGCCACGCTGTTAAGGGTCGCACTGGCGCCGACGGCAAAGCGCGGGTCGCCCGTGCCGGTGATAGCGACCATGGCCAGACCTGCCAGCGCCGCCATTGCGCCGCCGATGGCGTAGGCGAGAATCTTCGCCCGCCGCACATTCAATCCTGCCAGTTGCGCCGCGGTGCGGTTGCTGCCGGTGGCGTAGAGCGTCAAGCCAGGTCGCGACGTGCGCGCCCACAGCGCCACCAGCAACCCTGGAATCAGCATCATCAACAGCGGGGGCCAATATGACCCGCCGATGCCCGACGGCGAGCCGGTGAAGAGCCAGCGCATCTCTGGCGCAGTGCCGCCGCCCGGCGAGGGCAGAATCCACAACGCCAGCCCCGACCAGATGTAGCTGGTCGCCAGCGTCACCACAATGTCGGGCACGCCGGAGAGGTTGATGATGTAGCCGGTGAGCGCGTTGAGCAGAGCGATGCCCACAATCAGCGCCAGCCCGATTGCAGCGACGACGCCGACCGGCTGACCTTCCATGAAGCGCGCCGCGATCACGTTGCTCAGCAACAGCAGCGCACCCAGCGAAAGGTCGATGCCGCCCGCAATCACGATGATCGCCTGGCCGATTGCCAGGTAGACCAGCGGCAGGCTGTTCTTGGTGATCGACGTGATCTGAAATGGTCCAAAGACCGGGATCAGCGTCGTGTACCAGAGCAACAGGGCGCCGAGCAGCAGCCAGACGCCCAACACCCAACTGTTGCGCAGCAGTGCGCGCAGCGCCGGGTGCGTGCGGGTTGCAGCAAGAGCATTCGTCATGCGGGAGCCTCCAATCCGTGTGCGGCAGTCAGCAATGAGGACTCGGTGGCGCGCGCTGCGTCCTGCTCATCGACGATGCGCCCGCCGTGCATGATCAGCACGCGGTCGCACACCAGCCCGATCTCCGCCAACTCGCTGGTGTAGAGCACGATCGCCGCACCCTGCGCCGCCAGCTCGCGCAACAGGCTGTAAATCTCGCGCTTGGTCTGAATGTCGATGCCGCGCGTTGGGTCGAAACAGAGCAGCGTGCGAAAGCCGCTCACCAGCCAGCGCCCCAGCACGACCTTCTGCTGGTTGCCGCCCGACAGCCGCCGCACCTGTGACGCCGCGCGCGTGTCGATCGAGAGTTGCTCGACTGCACGATTGACGCGCGGGCGCTCGTCACGCGGAATGCGCCACCAACTCGTCAGCTTGCCAAATAAGGGCGTCGCCAGATTGTGTTGAACCGACTGGTTGGGCAGCAAGGCAATCAGTCGGTCGCCTGGCACCAGCACGACGCCCTGTCTGACCGCATCATACGGCGAACTGAAATGGCGTGGCTGCCCGCCCACCAGAATTTCACCTGCGGTCGGCTGGCGGTTGCCGGAGAGCAAGTCGAACAGGCGATCCTGTCCCTGCCCTTCGAGCGCCACCAGCCCCAGAATTTCGCCGGCGCGCACGGCAAACGACACATCATGCACAAAATGACGCGCAGAGAGACTGCGCACTTCCAGCGCCACTTCGCCAAAGCGTCGTTCGGCGCGGCTGTGTTCGGCGTTTCCTGTCGGTGCAATCGACGCGCCGAGCATTGCTTCGACAAGTTGGTGCTCGGTGACTTCGGCGGTCGCCAGTTCGGCCACATTGCGACCATCGCGCAGGATTGTGGCCTGGTCGCAGATGTGCATCACCTCCGCCAGGCGATGGGTGATCAGCACGGCTGCCTTGCCCTGTCCTTTCCATTCGCGCAGCAGCGCAAAGACGCGCTCGGCTTGATCCGCGGTCAGCGCTGCGGTCAGCTCGTCGAGCAGCAGCACGTGTGGATTGCGCGCCACCGCGCGCGCCAGGTCAACGATACGCAGCGTCTCCAGCGGCAGCTCGCGCACCATCGCGCCCAGGTCAAGCTGCGCCAGGTCGAACCACGCCAGCCACTCGCGAAAGTGCGCCATGTCGATGCGGCTGAGGCGCAGGTTTTGGGCGACGCTCAGGTCGGGAATCAGCGCCGGGTCCTGGAACACCGTGGCGATGCCGGCGTCGATGGCGTCAGCCGGCGTCCGGAAGTGCACGGCGCGGCCATCGACGGCGACGACGCCGGCGTCGGCAGACTGCACACCGGCGAGAATCTTGACCAGCGTGCTCTTGCCGGCGCCGTTGGCGCCCAATAGGGCGTGAATCTCGCCGCTGCGCACCGTCATATCCACGCTGCGCAGGGCGATCACCGGCCCGTAGGATTTGGCGACGCCCTGTGTAGCAAGCAGTACGTTCGGTTCACTCATGGATGTGTGTGATGTTGCGTGGTGCGTGGTGCGTGTTGCGTGGTGCGTGTTACGTGCTGCGTGTTACGTGTTTGCTAGTTGGCGAGGAAGCGCCGCGTAACACGTAATACGTAACACGCACCACCTTTCACTTTATTCGCCCGGCGCCTTGCAAGCCGAGACGTCGGCGCTGCCGCTGTAGCTGGTGTACGGCGGAATGTTGACGTAGGTGCTCCAGCCGACCTGCTCATCCGGTGCGTAGAGCGCCTGCAAGCCTTCGACGTTGCTGGTGTCGAACAGTTCGGGCGTGAGCATGGTGACGCGCTCCGGGTTCTTGCCCGTCAACGCATCGAGTGCAATCGCTAGACCGACCGCGCCAATTGCGGGCGGATTAGTCACAGCCGCGCCAACCAGACCCTCATCTGCCAGTTCCAGCAGTTGCTTCACAAAGCCGTTGTTGTCGGCGCCCACGATCGGGACGAAGGGCACATTGGCGGCCTGGAACTGTTCCACCACCGGATAATCGATGCCGGAGGTCCAGATGCCGTCGACTTCTGTGGTCGTGATCAGGTCAAGCGCCTGCTGTGCTCCCGTCGATGGATCCCAACCGGTGAAGGTTTGGGCAACAATTTCGATGTCGGGATAGTTTGCCAGCGCTTCCATGAACCCGTTGTGGCGGTCGGTGTCTGCCGGCACGCCGTCGATGCCGCGCATCTCGACGACCTTGCCCTTGCCGCCCAACGTCTCAAAGAGCCATTCGGCGCCGATGCGGGCGTAGGCGACCTGATCGTTGGTGACCACATAGGCGCCCTCCGCCGTCACCGCCTGGTCGACAGCCACGACGACGATGCCCTGCGCAATCGCCGCTTCGATCACAGCGTTGAGGCCTTCGCGGTCGGTCGGGTTCAAGATGATGGCATCCACACCCTGCGAGATCAAGCCTTCCAGGTCAGCGATCTGCTCGGTGGGGCCGCCGTTGCGATTGACGACGATGACCCGATCCACCAAGCCGCTGGCGGTCGCCTGGGCTTTGATGGCGCAAATCATCTGTTCGCGCCAGCCGTTGCCGACGAGCGTATTGCTGACGCCGATGGTGAAGCCACCTTCTTTGGCAGGCGCTTCGGTCGCAGCGGCGTCAGCTGCGCCGCCCGCGGGTGCAGCCGGTGCGCTGACCGGCGCCGCACAGCCCGCCACGAGCAGCGCCAACACCAGCAGCAACATCCCAACCACGTGAACTCGACTACGATGCTTCATGGGTCTTTCCTCCTGTCTGTCTGTGAAAAGTGGAAATCAGCAAGCCAAACATCAAGATGTCAATCCACCGACATGCTTTGATGCGACTCAACAAAAGGGCGTCGGCACGCGCATTGTTTGTCTTCAGGAAGCGTGACGCTTCGAGGAAACTTTGACATGGCGGCTGCGACGAACGTGCTACGAAAACGAATGGTTGTGAAAAGGCTACGAAGTTCATGGATAGTCTACCAGAGCATCAAAATTCTGTCATCTTGTGCAAAAAACACGCAATCAACGTCACGTGGCGTTCAATTGCAACAACCGCGCCGGCGTTGCAGTCATCATCACCTCAATCTGCTGGGAATCGAGGCCGCGTTCGTGCAGCCACGGCAGAAAGCGCCACAGGATGTAGGTCAGCCCAGGGCCGCCCCAGTCGCCATACGCAGGCCAGTACGAGGCGCGCGCCAGGTCGCCCGCCAGACAGAGCTGTGCGGCGTAGCCTTCCGCCGCCATCGCCAGGATCAGCTCAATGCGCCGGCTGTCGGCGAGATATTTTTCTTTGCCGATCTGGTCGATGCCCAGGTTGGCGCCTGTCTTTGCCACCGCCCGCCAGTAGTCCAGTTCCGGCTTGTGGTCAAGATGACCGATCAGGATGCGCTGCGGCCGCACACCCTCGCTGCGCAGCAGGTCAATCTGCTCCAGCGCCATCGTGCCCTTCTCGGTGTGCGTGGTGATCAGCGCGCCGGTGGCGTGATGCGCACGCGCCGCCGCGCGAAAGACTTTCTCCTCAGCGGGCGTGATCGTGTCGAGACTCGACGCCGCCTTGATCACGCCCGCGCGCACGCCGGTGTCGTCGATGCCGACGGTGATCTCGCGGAGCATCTCCTCCGCCAGCTCATCGACCGTGCGATCCGCGACCCACGGACGGCAGAATTTGTCCTTGAGCCAACCGGTTGTGCAGATGATATGCACGCCGGTCGCCGCCGCAATCGCGCGCAGCGCCAGCGGATCGCGGCCATAGTCGCGTGGGGTCATCTCCACGAGCGCACGCCCGCCGGCCAGGTGAAAGTGGCTCAGCTCGCGCGTCGCCGCCGCGATGCTCTCCATCGCCAGGTCGCGGTCGGTCACGCTGGCGGGCGGATGGGTGATGACATGTTCATGCATGTACGTGACGCCCAGCGCCGCCGGTTCGATGTCACCCAAAACTGTACGAATCTTGCCCATAATTCTTGATCCCTATCAGTTGCGAGGGGCGAGGGGCGAGGGGCGGTTCTGCCGTTCATCCTCACTCACTTGCTTCAGCACGACGACATCTCTCGCCCCTCGCAACTCGCAACTCGCCCCTCGCAACTCGCCCCTCATCTCACCGTCCACCCGCCATCCACCGTCAGCACGGCGCCGGTGACAAAGCGGGCCTCGTCCGAGAGCAGATAGACGGCGGCGGCGGCCACGTCTTCCGGCGTCCCCATTGCGCCGGTGAGCGGCTGAAGCTGCGGCAGCCGCGCCAGGATCGCTGGGTCTTGCTGCGCACGCTGGCTCATCGGCGTGGCGATCAGCCCGGGCGCAATCACGTTGACGCGCAATCTCGCCGGCGCGTAGTACGCCGCCATCGCCCGCGAGAGACCGATCACCCCGGCTTTGCTGGCGGCGTAGGCGTGCGTGGCAAAATCGGCGTCGCCGCCGACCAGCCCCAACACCGACGCCAGGTTGACGATGGCGCCGCGGCTGGCAAGCAGTGCAGGCGTGGCGTACTTGCAGACCAAAAAGACGCTGGTCAGGTTGAGGTCGAGCGTCCAATGCCACCCCTCCACCGTGCATTGATCGACCGGTCCATCGCCACGCCACCGCCCGCTACCCCCGGCGACGTTGAAAACGCCGTCCAGCCGCCCCCAATGCTCAACGGCTTGCGCTACGGCAGCTTCCACCGCAACCGGCTGCGTCACATCCACCACCACCGGCAGCACCCGTTCCTCGCCGATCGCGGCGGCGGTCTCCGCCAGCGCGTCGGCGGCGATGTCGAAGATCACGACGCGCGCCCCTTCCGCCGCACAGCGCAGCGCCGCCGCCCGCCCGATGCCGCTGGCCGCGCCGGTGACGAGGATGACCTTCTCCGCCAGTCGCGTCATTCGGCGGTCTCTCCGCTTGGGCAGCCGTAGACCTGCGCCAGCCGCGCCCGGTAGTCGTCGTAGGTGCGGTCGAAGAGTTCGGCGGAGGCTTCGCTGCCGATCAGCGCCGCGCTCGTCAGCACCAGCGGCGGCTTGCCGCGGCGCACCAGTTCCTCCGCCACCAGACACTTGAGCATGTTGACCACCGCCACATAGCCGATCGACGACCCCGGCCCCACCGGCGTCGCCAGCCCGTCGATGCTCACCATGGCGTCGCCCACCGGCGAACAGTTGTCGATGGTCACGTCGGCGATCTCCCCCAGACGCTTGCCGGAAGAGTGGCGCACGGGCGACGCCAGGCTGTGCGCCAGCGAGAGCACGGCGATCACCGGCAGCCCGCGGCGTTTGGCGCCCAACGCCACGTCGATCACCACGCCGTTGACGCCGCCGTTGGAGAAGACGATCATGCTGTCCTGCGCGCGAAAGACAAAGTTGCGCAGGATCACCTCGCCAAAGCCTTCCAGCTTTTCGAGATACATCGCCTGGCGCTGTCCGTTGGCGCCGACGACCTGCGTGTGGTTGGTCAGCGACAACTCGACGATGGGATGAAAGCCGGGAAAGCTGCCGTGGCGCGGAAAAATCTCCTCCACCGGAATGCGCGAATGCCCCGTGCCAAAGAGATGCACCAACCCGCCCGCCGCAATCGAATCTGCGCAGATGCGCGCCGCCGCCTCGATCACCGGCATCTGCGTCTTGCGAATCTGCGTCAAAATCTGCTGCGCCGCCTCCAGATACCGCAGCGCCGGAGAATCCGAGAAATCCCTTGTCAACTCATCCATGAAATCATCAATCCTTGCGTGTTCTGCATAATCTGCGCAATCTGCGGATCACAGGAATTCTCTATTGATCCGCAGATTGCGCAGATTTCGCAGAGAATTTTGTCCGAGAGGCTTTCATTCGTTGTGTTGCCAGAGGGCTACAGCGGATGCAGGCGGGAACGGATTCGTCATCGGGACGAGAATCGAAATCCGTTCCTGTCCGAATCTGTTGTAGCCCTCTTTATCCGCCCGATCCGCGTCGTCCGCGTGCCATCCTCGCCCCTCGCCACTTCATTCAATCAACGGCACGGCGCGGCGTTCGCGCGCGCTGAGCACGGCGGTGTCGACGATCTGCTGACCGATGCGGCAGATCGCCGGTGAGAGCGGGCCATGCACGGGCGCGCCGGTCTGCAGGCTGTGTACGAAGTTCTGGATCGGGTTCTGGAAGGGCGGCTGCAGCACGTCTACGGGCATCACCTCGCCGGCCGGGTTGGCGCGGGTCTGCACGCGGAGCGTCGTCTCGTAGTCGTAAGAACTGATCGTCCCCTCCGTGCCCACGATCACAAAGCCGCACTTGGGCTGCGGCTGGTGCGTCCACGGGTCGGTGAAGGTGCCCCAGCGCGTCTCGAACTTGGACAAGCCCTTGGCGTAGCGCGCCAGCGTGATGCTGTGCTCGTCGACTTCGAGACCGGGCGGTTCATCGACCATCGTCATCACCTCGATCGGTTTATCGCCGCCGTGATACCATGTCCCCAGCGTCACGCCGTAACCGAGATAGTCAAGCAGCGAGCCGCCGCCCTGATCGCGACGGTAGAACCAGCTCTCGGCTTTGCGCGCGGCCGCCGTCTCCGGCGTCACCTCGACTTTGTCCGCCACATGATAGAGGGGACCGCGATTGCCGTCGTAGTAATGCACCTCGATCACCTGACCGATCACGCCTTCATCGATCAGCCGTTTGCTGGTGACGTGCGGCGGATACCAGGCCAGGGGCCAGTTGATGACCATCTGCTTGCCCGTCGCCGCCACCGCCGCGATCATGCGGTCGGCTTCCGCCAGCGACGCGGCGAAGGGCTTTTCGACCAGGATATGCACGTCGAAAGGCGCCACGCGTTCGACCCACAGGCCGTGGGTAGCGGTCGCCGGACAGAGGATGACGAAATCGGGCTACGTTGTCTCCAGGCACCGGCGATAGTCGGTGAAGATGCGCTCGGCGGGGATGGCGAAGTTGCGCGCGGCGGCGACCATCCGCTCCGGCTGTTCGTCGCAGATGCCGGCGATCTCCACGTCAGGATGCTCGTGCGCCATACGCAGCAGATCGCCCATGTGCATGTGGTCGAAGTTGATGCCGACGACTTTGAGTTTCGACATATCAGTCTCCTTGTCAGAATGGTAAGGGTTGCGTGCTTCGTGTTGCGTGCTGCGTGCTGCGTGCTTGACTCGCTCTTTTCATGCGTTGACGCCGGGCAGACGCCGCACTTCGCCGGGACGCTTGGGCTGGTTGTTGCGGGCGCTGCCGATGGCGGCGAAGGCGAGCGCCAGGCTGCGCAGGTTGTCGACGGCGTTGTTGAAGGGTGTGCGTCCTTCCTCGATGGCGCAGAGCAGTTCGCCCATGGCGCCGTGGAAGCCGTCCGGGAACCACTGCCCCGCAAGCCGCGGCGTGGCGACGCCCTCGGCGGTGATCAGCTGCACTGTCTGCTCCTGCAAGCCTGGCCCGCTGCTCAGCGCTGTCGCCTTTGTTCCAACCAGGAAGGTACGGTCGTGATGCCCCACCGCCGTCGTTGCGTTGAAGCTGAGCGTCGCCTGCGCCGCCGGATAATCGACGAGCACGTGGGCAAGCATGGGCGGACGCGGACGCTGGCTGCGTGTGCGCTTGACGGCGGCGAAGACCTGCTGCGGCTGCTCGGCGCCAAAATAGCAGGTCAGCATGTCGAACCAGTGGATCGCAAAATCATAGAGCACCAGATCGTCGATCTCGTCGAACGGTGTGCCCACGACCCACGAGTGATCCCAGTGTACGGAGAGATCGGCGCTGGTCAGCTCGCCCAACAGTCCGGCGGCCACCGCCAGCCGCAGGTAGGCGACGTGCGGCGCCCAGCGTCCATTCTGGTTGACGGCAAGTTGCACGCCCTGTTTTGCCGCCAGCTCGCACAGCCATTCGCCGACGTCGAGGTCGATCACAAACGGTTTCTGGCTCAAGATATGTTTGCGCGCCGCCAACGCCGCCTCGATCAGCGCCACGCGTTCGGGTGGATGAGTGGCGATGTCCACCACTTCGACATCGTCGCGGCGCAAGAGATCGCGATAGTCGGTGTAGACGGCGGCGTCGGGATAGAAGGTCGCGCGTCGCTCCTCGGCGCGCTCCCGATTGCGGTCACACAGCGCCACCACGTTGTAACCCGCTGCGCGATACGCGGTCAGGTGGTGCGCCGTGATGCCGCCACAGCCGATCAGCCCGATGGCAGGTCGATAGCGCTGCGGATTGCGCGGGCGATAGGGCAGGTCGGGCGCGGGCAATGTCGCCTGTACGCTGCCCACCGCGCCGGCGTAGGCGTCGGCCTGCACCTGCGTCTTGGGTTGATCTGCCTGGGTTGCTGCCATTGTTTCCTCCAGAACACGGATGTACGTGTAGGTGCGATTCTCAACCGCACTTCTTGCTTCTTTTCCGGTCGAGATCGTGCGGTTGAAAACCGCACCGACGTCATTGGTTGACCTGCTGCCCTGCCCACAACGCCGCGCCGATGGCGCCGGCGTCGACGCCAAGCTGAGCCTGCACGATGCGCACCCGATCCACCGGGATGGCGCGACAGCGTGCGCGCACGCTGGCGCGCACCGGCGCCAGCAGTTGCTCGCCGAGATTCGCCACGCTGCCGCCCAGGATCACGCAATCCGGGCTGAGCGTCGTGACCATGTTCGCCACGCCGGCGCCGAGATATTTGGTGACGTGCGCCAGGATTGCCTGCGCCACCGCGTCGCCCGCAGCCGCGGCTTGACCCACCAGCGCCGGTGTGACGCGCTCCGCCGCGCCGCCCGCCAGGTGCAAAAGCAGGCTGTCGGGCGCATCCGCCAGACGCTGCACCGCCTGCGCTGTGATCGCCACGCCGCTGGCGTAGGTCTCCAGACAGCCGCGATTGCCGCAGGTGCAGAGCGGCCCATCTGGATCCATGGTTAGATGTCCGATCTCGCCTGCGGTGCCGTCGATGCCCCAAAAGAGTCGCCCGCCGATGGCAATGCCGCCGCCGACGCCCGTGCCCAGCGTAAAGCCGACGACCGTGTGCGCGCCCCGTCCGGCGCCAAAGAGGGTCTCCGCCAACACAAAGGCGCGCGCGTCGTTGATCAGCCAGACCGGTCGCCCCAACGCCTGGCGCAGCACCGGGCCTGCTGGCACATCGCGCCACGCGCCGGCAAGATTGGGCAGAAAATGTGTGCGCCCTGTCGCCAGATCATAGACGCCCGGCACGCCCAAACCGACGGCGGCAAGCTCCGTCACGGCGATGCTGGCATCTCCGCACGCTGTGTGAACCAACGCCGCCATGCGCTGCAACACGGCGTCCGGTCCCTCATGCGAGTCGGTCGGCGCCTGGCGGCGCGCCAGCACACGCCCGCTCGCCTCCTCCACGATGGCGACGGCGATCTTGGTGCCGCCCAGGTCGATGCCCGCCAGAATCACGGTCGTCACCCTGCGCCGGAAAAGAGTGCGCCAGCGCTGCGCAACTGCTGCTGCAAGTGTGGCACGGAGACGCCGCGCACGCTGTTGTCGACTTGCAGCGCCAGCGCCGCCGCCGTGCCCGCCGCCTGCCCCATTGCCATGCACTGTCCCATGCTGCGCACCGAGGCGTGGGCGTCGTGCGTCGCCGAGAGACAGCGCCCGGCCATCAGCACGTTGGCGACCGTCTGCGGGAGCAGGCTGCGCAGCGGGATGTCGTAGGTGGCGCCGGTGGGCAAATACTCCCAGCGCGTGTCGCTGCCGGGATGGTGGTCTTCGATGGGCGCGCCGCACTGGGCGATGGCGTCGGGAAAGTGACGGGCGCTGAGCACATCCTCGCGCGTCAGGCGATAGTCGCCGTAGACGCGGCGCGTCTCGCGGATGCCGATCTGCGTGCTGAAGTTGATCAGATACGCCTGCTCGTAGCCGGGGATGCGCTCGCGCAGAAAGCGCACATATTCCATCGCCTGTTTGCGCCCTTCCACCTCGGCTTTGGTCAGCTCGACCGGATCCGTGCCATCGACGTAGGCGACGCGCGTCATGTTGGTGGCGACGACCCCGCGCAGCGGCGTGCGGTGAACGCTGCCCTCCTCGCGCGGCAGGCGGTATTCGCCGCTGAGGTTGGCTTCTTTCATCATCCGCACCAGGTCGGCGCGCTTGACTTTCAATGCCCGCTCTTCATCGACGTTGCCGAGACGGAAGGTGGTGGTCAACGACTGCGCCGGGCCGTCCTCACCGGCAGGTTGAAAGGGCGCACCGGCGCGAAAACAGAGGTCGGCGTCGCCCGACGTATCGACAAAGACCTTGCCGGTGATCAGCCCCATGCCGCTTTTGCCGCCCACCACGATGCCGGTGACGCGGTCGCCTTCCTTTTGTACGTCGAGGCAGAAGGTGTGCAGCCGCAGCCGCACGCCCGCCTCGAGCGCCGTCTGTTCCCACACCACCTGCAGCGTGGGCGGATCGTAGGTGACGGCTTGCCCGGCGCCGTAGCTGCTAGGGCGTTCGACCACCATGCCGTAGCGCCGCAGCCGCTCCACGATCTCCCACGGGATGCCGCCGACGACGCGGCGCGCATCGTTGCCAGGGATGTAGAAGCCGTAGAAGCTATCGAGCACCATCGTCGAGGCGCCGCCCAGGAAGCCGTAACGCTCGACCAACAGCGTGTCGGCGCCAGCGCGAGCTGCGGCAATCGCAGCAGTGCAGCCCGCCGAACCGGCGCCAAGTACGACTACATCTGCACTGTCGAAGACGGGTAGGTGCATGGAAAATCCTCAATTTATTTTGTTCGAGAAATTGAATGATAGTGTAACGGAGGGACAGACGTTTGTCAATTGCGGTTTTCGATAAACTTTGCGGGCGAGCGCTACAACGGATTCGTGGAAACAGCGGATTTGGTTGCTTTGTCGAGATGGAGGGCGCCGCCAACCGTAGATCACGACCATCGTTTCCATGCATCTTGGCTGTGGTAGGCGACCACAGGCTGGAGTATATACTTCCACAAAAATACAAATTCTTGATTGAATGGTTGGCTGTCAGCCTGTGCAAGCCACAATTCTCCTCTCTATTGACATTTATTTGGTGCCGTGCTACGCTACTTTGCACAAAGTTTTATTCGATACTGTGAATAAATTTTAGGGTTGTGTCATAGCTCTGTTAAAGGTGCAACGAGCATCAAAACCAGGCAGTGGCGTCTCGCCCCTCGCCCCACAACGCAAGGATGATGACGGGCGCCGACATGATGCGCACAGAACAGGCGACCACGCAAGGTTTATTGACAAAGCACGGTCAGATTGTGATGGCATTGGCGCGCACGCTGTTGGAAGCGGCGCCGGGCGACCGTCTGCTGCCGGTGCAGGAATACGCCGATCTGTTCCAGGCGGGCGCAGGCACGGTGCAGAGCGCGCTCGACTTTCTGCAGGATGTCGCCGCCGCGCGGCTGGAAGCGCGCGGGCGGTTGGGCACCTACGTCGCTGAAGTCAACTATCCGCGATTGTGGCAGATCAGCCAGCACCGCCCCATGATCGGCGCCATGCCGCTGCCCTATCTCCGCCATGTCGAGGGACTGGCGACGGCGTTACAGGCGCAGTTCGCTGACGCCGAGACCAGCCTGGCGTTGCGCTTCATGCGCGGCTCGACCGAACGGTTGCAGGCGCTTGCCAGCGGCGTGATCGATTGGGTGCTGGTCTCGCGTTTCGCCGCCGATACCGCCGGCGCACATGGTTTTGCCGTCGATCCGTGCGTGACGTTTGGCGAACAAAGTTATCTGGAGGGACACGTGCTCTTGCTGCGCAGCCACTTGAACCCGGCGCAGCTCGACGGCGTGCGGCTTGGCGTCGATTTTCTTTCGGCGGATCACGCGTACATCTCACGCACGATCAGTCGCGGCAAGCGCGTCGAGCTGGTGAACATCCAGTACGACCAGGCGCTCGATCTGCTCGCCACCGGCGCTATCGACGCCGTGGTGTGGACAAGTCTGGAAACGCCCGCCGCGCTGAGCGATATCACCGCCATCCCGCTGCGCGCTGCCGACGATCCGATGCTGGCGCCGCTGAGCGAAGCGGTGATCGTCGTCAGCCAGGGCAACAAAGCCGCCGCCAATCTGTTGCAGGCGGTGCTGGACGTGCGTGCTGCGCGCACGATCCAGCGCGCCGTGATCGAGCGTATGCGCGTGCCAAGTTACTGAAAGAGCGCCTGAGAGGTAATTAGCTGAGACGTGGTCATAAATCGAAAAGTGGGAAAAGCCGCACCCTGAAGTAGTCAAAGTGCGGCTACCTCCGTAGCATAGTAGTTGCGAAACCGGTCTACACCAGGAGGCAACGACATGCTACATCGAG
>BOKO01000022.1 GCA_016861025.1 Chloroflexota bacterium | reverse complement strand
GGGCGACGCTGTGTTGGTCGGCGTGGGCGACGCTGTGTTGGTCGGCGTGGGCGACGCTGTGTTGGTCGGCGTGGGCGACGCTGTGTTGGTCGGCGTGGGCGACGCTGTGTTGGTCGGCGTGGGCGACACAGGCGTTGGCGGCACAGGCGTTGGCGGCACAGGCGTTGGCGGCACAGGCGTTGGCGGCACAGGCGTTGGCGGCACAGGCGTTGGCGGCACAGGCGTTAGCGGCACAGGCGTTGGCGGCACAGGCGTTGGCGTCGGTGATGGTGTAAAGGTGCTCGTCGGCGTAGCTGTTGATGTGCTCGTCGGCGTATTTGTCGGCGTATTTGTCGGTGTATTCGTCGGTCTGGGCGTCGGCGTTCTGGTAGGCGTCATCGTAGCCAAAGTTGAGGTGGGACTCGCCGTAGACAGTGGCATGAGCGTCGTCTGAGGCGTCCCTGTTTCTCGACCAAGGCTGATGTGTAGAGTAGTCGTCGGCGTTGTGGTAGGCGAAACAGCAGGAGTGATATCTTCCACTCGGTTTAGTGGTAGAAAGGCTCCGATCACCGTATTCAACAATATCATAGGATCAACATTCGCCATGGCGCCCGGTGGATTGCGCCCGCTGGACGAACCGTTGCCCGCCGTCTCATTTTCGATCGCAGATTCCGGCTCTGCTGGCGTCACGGAATCAACGCGGAGCCATCCAGCCTCACCGCCCACACAGCAAACCTGATACCATTCTCTGCTTTCGTCCCAGTTGAGAATTCGCAGCAACATATTGTCTTCTGCATATCCCACCACTGAGGCCCCCACGTTGGGGGCAGTATACACCGGGATGCCAGGAGTGCCCGGGGCAATCACCAGCAACGTCGGGCGCTCGCTGCTCTCCTGGCTTGGTTGAACGATCAAAGGCGCGCCAGCAAATGTAGTCACTTGCTGACCAGCCTCGACAATGACAGCTTCATTTTCCCTGGAGACCTCAACGGCGCCTCTTCGCGTGATTACAATCACTTCGGACGGAGAGATCGTCTCGAACGAGAACTCCGTTCCCACCGCCGAAGCCTGCACCAGCGATGACGTGACTACATATCGGTCGCCTGTGGTTAGAGTTTCATCAATGATGTTGTTGACGCGACCGCGCTTTACGAGCAGTTCCACCTGTGTAGAATCGAGCACGGCGTCGAGTTGATTGATCACGACATGGCTTTGAGGCGCCACTTCTGCGGTCTGGAGGGGGAACAGCTGAATAAAGAGCGTTCCATCCGTAGTTAGAATCTGATCGCCGCTTCCAATACGGAACGCGTCGCCGTCCTGGTATGTGCGGTAGATGCTGTTCTGTCGATGCAAGATTGTTACATCACCGCCTGCCACGGTTGCCGGTGCAGTCAGCGGCTGTGGTATGAGTTGGGAGATAAAGAAAACTGCCAGCAGCGCCACAATGGCGCCGGCGCCAGCCAACACCAATGTCTGGCGCGGCGACAAGTTGCGCAGCCAGAGACGAATGCGCTCTACAAAATCGGCAGGATGTGCGGCGCGTTGAGCCGGCGCCGCTGGCATCGGCATGACGGCTGCAGGCGCGTACACCCGCTGCACTTCGTCGAGTATGAGGCGGTTCAACCGCTCTTCAAAACCAGGCGAAGGCTGTGGTGTAGCGAGATAGGTGTTGAAAGCAGCCCGGATGTCTTCATCGTTGAAGTCATCCATCAGGCCTTTCAGCTCACTCATGCGCAAAACCTGCTTCTATCATCGCATCGCGCAATTGTTGTCGCGCGCGACTCAACAGCGACTCTGTACCTTTGTAGGAGCGATCGATCACCTGCGCGATTTCACCGACGCTCAGTCCCACGTGGTAGCGAAGAATGAGCGCCTGTTTAGACAACTCAGGCAATCGATCCAATATTTCTGCGAATTCCACAGACTGGCTATCCACGCTCAGCGGAGAGCGTTGCTGTTCGAGCAACGCCTCTGTCTCCTGACGCTTGCGCCAGAAGTCCGCTATCTTGCGATAGGCAAGGGAAAAGACAAATGTGGAGAGGCTGGCTCGACCATCAAAATCTTTCAAGGCGCGCACCGCTGCAATCATCGTCTCGCCCAACACATCCTCTGCATCTTCGACAGTCGGAACGTTGTGCCGTAGATAGCCAAACAGGCGCGGGCGCATAGTCTGGACAAACTCGCTCCAGGCATTTTGGTCCCCCGCCTGTAATTTCTGTAGAAGCTCAAGCTCAGAGCGCTCAGCCGATGCTACTGCGTCCAAGATGCGCCTCTATCACGATCAATCGCTATCTGCACGGCAATCCTTCGCGGCAAATGATTACGATCCGCTGACATACGGTCAGCGCCCTTGCGCCAGCAAGGTGATAGATAGCTGACACACAATCTATCTTCCGAGCGGATCTCTGGCGCCAATCAAGCCACGATGAACCAATATCGATGCTCACACGTGCTGCAGAGATTCTCGCCGGGAATCAGGGTTTATTCAATAGTCGACAATTGTGGCGCATCGTTGACTGTATAGTATGATTACCGACTATCAGAAGGCGTTATGATTTATTAGTTTACCAGCGTGTGACCGCCTCTACAAACACCCATGCGAACTTGCACTTATAATCATAATTTGAAATCTGTCACACGTAAAGAACCGCATCGAACACAAGCCCTCTATCCCGTCGATCTCCAACTCCACAGCACCGCTTCCGATGGCACAGATACGCCAGCCGCCTTGATTGAGCTGTGCGCCACGCGCGGAGTGCATGTTGCTGCGGTGACCGACCATGACAGCGTGCTCGGCGTCGATGAAGCGATCGAGACTGGGCGAAAACATGGCGTCCACATCGTGCCGGCGGTGGAGTTCAGCACACGCAGCGAACCGGCGCGCGATTTTCAAGAGGTTAACATTCTCGCCTATGGAATTCGCCACAACGATCCGACGCTGAATTCTGTGCTTGACCGCGTGATCGCAAGCCGCGTCGAGCAGAAGCTCCGCCAAATCGAGCGGCTGCAATCTTATGGCATTGCAATCTCCGCCGACGAAGTGTTGGCGCGCGCAGAGGGTGCACCCGGTCGCATGCACATTGCACAGGTCGCCTTCGAGCAAAACCCCGGTCGCTTCACATCGATAGCAGATGTGTTTACACAATTCCTTGCAGCCAACGCTGAAAATTCCACGTATGTAGCGCGCACGTTCAGTTTGACGGTCGAAGACGCGATTGAAATCACCCATGCCGCTGGCGGTGTAGCTGTGTTGGCGCATCCGGGCGCGTATCCGCTCATCCGCAACATCGACGACGCTGTGCGCCGGTTGGCGGCGGCCGGTCTGGATGGCATCGAGGTGTGCTATCCCTACGCACTCAACCGCGGTCATTTTGGCGCCGACGCCGCAACGGTGACTTCGCTCGTCATCCACTTTCGCAAACTGGCGGAAGAGCATGGCCTGTTGATCACGGGTGGCAGTGACTATCACGGCGCGGCCAAGCCTGGCATTGCACCCGGTGTGGCCGGCCTTACTTACCCGGAATGGGAAGCGTTGGCGAACCGGTGTGGATGGATGTAGATCGCTGATGCGCACTGAACGAGGAAAGTGGACGGGTGAATGTGCAAAGCAAGCAACCCTCGCCGCCGATGTCTTGGGATGAATTGAGCCGGCCCCCACGCACGACATGGATCGAGGTCAGCCGCAGCGCGCTGGCGCACAATCTTGGGTTGTTGCGCCGGCGCATTTCCGCAAACACGCGGTTGATGGCTGTGGTCAAGGCGAACGCCTACGGTCATGGCGCCGTCGAAAGCGCCCGTATTCTACAGGCGGCGGGCGCCGATGCGTTTGCGGTGGCGACGCTGCAAGAAGCCATTGAGTTGCGCGCGGCGGGCATCGAACGGCCTGTGCTTGTGCTTGGCTACACACCGCCATGGCAGACCGAGGCCGCATTGGCGCATGCGATCACGTTGACCGTGCTCGACTTGGAGACAGCGGCGGCAATGCACAACATTGCCGCCGCCAGTGGACGGTCACTGACGGTGCACCTCAAAGTCAACACCGGCATGAATCGACTCGGCGTCCGGCCTGCGCTGGCATTCAATGTGCTGAGCGCGTTGGCGCAGCTGCCAGCTTTACAGGTGGAGGGCGTCTTCACCCACTTCGCCACTTCGGATGAAGCCGACAAACAGCACGCCGAAGCACAGTTTGCCTGTTTCCAGAAGCTGCTGGGCGATTTGACCGCTGCAGGGCTGCGCCCGCCGCTCGCTCACGCCGCCAACTCTGCTGCGTTGCTGACGATGCCACACACTCATCTAGACATGGTGCGTGCAGGCATTGCACTCTACGGGCTTGATCCGGACAAGGACGAGTGTAAACTGCCGGATGGTTTCCGACCGGCGCTTGCCTGGAAGGCAATTGTGACACAAGTTGACGATCTGGAAGCCGGCGAGGCGGTCTCTTATGGCCGTGAGTTCATAGCCGACCGCCCGATGCGCATCGCTGCGCTGCCAGTTGGCTATGCGGACGGTTTTCCGCGCAAGCCTAACAATTGGGGGAGCGTGTTGCTACATGGACGTCCAGCGCCGATTTTGGGACGAGTGTGCATGGATCAGTGTGTGATCGATGTGAGTGCGATCGAGGCGCAGCATGGAACAGTGCGTCAGGGCGATGAAGTGGTGATCATCGGGCGTCAAGGCGATGCAACGATCACGGCGGAAGAGGCAAGCACGCGCATTGGCACGAACAACTACGATATCGTGAGCCGCATCCTTGCTCGCGTGCCCAGACTTTATGTGGAGTAAAGGATCGGGTAATGGCGATGGCCGTCGAGACGCTTCAGGAGAAGGCGCATATTATCTTTGACACACTGGTCGAGCATTACGGCGAGCCAGTCTTTCAGGGTTGCGACGACCCAGTCGATGAATTGATCGCAACGATCCTCAGCGCAAACACCAACGACGCGAACAGCGGACGCGCGTTCGAGCAACTGAAAGCGCGGTTTGGCGACGACTGGGACGCCGTGCGCACGGCGCCGCTCGACGCCATCAAGGAAGCGATTCGACCGGCGGGCATGTACAATCAAAAGGCCCCGGCAATTGTGGCGACATTGGAGCGGATCAAGGCGGATCGCGGCGCTTATGACCTGAATCATCTGGCGCAGGCGTCCGCAGATGAGGCGCTTGCCTATCTCACTTCGCTGCCGGGCGTAGGTCACAAGACCGCCAGCATTGTGATCTTGTTCTGCTTCAACGGCGCCGCCTTTCCGGTCGATACGCACATTCAACGCATTTCGCAGCGCATCGGAATCAATAGCCGCCGCGCCAGCGCAGAGAAAATCAAACGCACGTGGGAATCGTTGCTGCCGCCTTCAATGTTCTTTCCGTTGCACATCAATTTGATCCGCCACGGGCGGCGCATCTGTCAGGCGCTCGTCCCGCGCTGCGATCAATGCCCGCTGCAATCGATCTGCGATTACTACCAGCAATCCGGGGAATGGTCGGGGCAGGGTTGAGCGGTGACGTTGTTTGCTGCGTCCGCTGCACAATTAAAAAGGGCAGGTGATTCTCACCCACCCACATCTCTGTTGCTTTGCTTGCGTTCGCGCGACTATTTGACGCTCTGAACTCAGGCCGCTGCCTGGCTCTTGTTTAGCATGACCATGAGGCGGCCGGTGCGTCGTGCGGCGTTGTTCTGGTGAATTGCACCTTTGTTGGCGGCGCGTGCCAGCACGCGCTCCGCATTGCGCACCAGTTCCAGCGCGTTCGGATCGCCGCTCTCAATCGCAAGGCGCGCCTTCTTGACAGCGGTGCGGGCGCTGCTGCGATAGACTCGATTGCGAGATGTGCGCGCTGCATTCTGACGGGCGCGCTTTTCGGCTGACTTTGTGTTTGCCATCCTGTTTTTGCTCCCAAAAACTTCTACTCGACCCAGCTCAGGTCATATTGACAAGGCGTGCTCTGGCGTCTACGCCTACATTTGCGCCGCATTCGCAGCAATAAATGAGGACTGGCTGCGAACCAACAAGCGCATATTATACGGCCCCTGTTGAAATTTGTCGAATCCGCCAGGAAAGAAAACGCTCTGTTTATCAGTGTACATCGCTATTGTGGCGAAGCATCAACGTGGTCGGCGGTGCGGTGTTGCAAAGATTCGCGACGCAATAGTTCAGTTTCCAGGAGTTCTTGCATGGCGTCTTGCACATACGGGTAGGCGAGATAGACAGCCGCCATTCCAAACAGCGAACCGGTGAGCGTGCGCAGCACCCAATTGCTCTCGCGCAGACCGATCAACTGAGTTCCACCGTCGATTGCCATCGGAATCGCCAACAGCACAAACAGCTTGAACGGCAGCGGCTTTGTGCGCTGACGGACAAACGCATAGCTCAATCCGGCAACGAGCACGCCAGCATATATCGCAACATCGCGTTGACAGAGCGCCACCTTCCAGCCGATTTCAGCGTTGCCAATAAAGGAGCGTTCGATGAACAGCGAGTCGGTGATCGGCATTCCCCCAGCAATCAACTCCGGCGCCAGCGGTGTAAGCGACGGCCCAAATAAGAAATAACTATGATCGGGAAGCTGGTGGCAGAGCACGGAGTAGATCGCATAAATTACGGCGGCAGGCGCTTCCCAACCGATGTGCATGAAGATCGGCGCCAGAAACGGCGTAAAAAGATAGATTGCCCACACCGTGTTGAAGATCGCCAGCCAGCGTCGCGCCATGCCGATCACCAGGGTATTGGCGGCGCGTGTCAGCTTTGTATCGCTGGCGACCGATTTCGGCGCAATCGGTTGTGGCTGCGTGCTTCCTTGCGCCGGCTGCTTTTGTTCGATTGTCATCTTGCCTGCCTGTGCGCGGCGCGGAGCGCATTGTACACAAGATCCCTGTGGTGCGGTGGATGGAGCAGTTCGCCGCCCTCGATATCCAGCACCGGAATCAGATAGCGATAGCGAGTGAACGCTTCGTCATCTTCCAAAATGTTGCGTTCAATCAACTCGAATTGTAGTTCCTTTTGGATTTCCAATAATTCTTGTTTTAACTCGTCACACAAACCGCAGTCGGGCTTGCCGTAGAGCACAACGCGCATGATTGCCTATACTTTCGGGCGGACGCCGACCGCTGCGCCGCTAAGATAGCCAATATAGGCGGGAACGAGCGGCAACACGCATGGGCTGAGGAAGCTGATCAGACCGGCGCTAAAAGCCAACACAACCTCGGTCGAAGCAGCCGCGCCGATCAAGTTGCCGCCGCCAGCGAACATTGACGAAACTTGCTCTTCAGCCTGGAAAATCCACTCGTTGAGCGCTGCGAATTGGGTCGTCAGCGCAGCCAGGCTGTCCGTCCACAGCATATAGGCGACGTAGAGCATGAACAGACCACTGATGATGCTGACGATGCCGAGGCGCCGGTTCATGGCGCGTAGCCAGCGCGTCATGCTGCTAAACATCAAACCGGTGAGCAGAAATGGAATGCCCAATCCCATACTGTAGATGAGCAGCAACCCGGCGCCTTTGAGCGCAGTCTGGCTGTCGCTAGCGAGAAAGAGGATGCTTGCCAGAATCGGACCGATGCATGGCACCCAACCTGCAGCAAAGCTGATCCCCATCAAGCTGCTGCTGAGATAACCCCATTTGCGACTGATTTGATGCATGTCGGTGACGCGTTTTTCGGTGTAGAGCATCTGGTTGGGAAAGTTGAGCAGCGACGCCAACGCTTCAGCGGCAGGGTTCTGCGCGACATCGACCCGCCTTTCGATGAAGCCGACCAGCCAGCGGAAGAAGCCAAGTGTGGTCAAGCCAAAGATCGTGAGCAAAATGGCGCCTATCTTCTGGATCACCGGCATATACACATTCAGGCTGCGTCCCAACAGACCTGCCGCCGAACCAAGCAACGTAAAAACCAACGTGAAGCCAAGCACAAAGAAAAATGCGTGGAAAAAGACCACCCATCGACTTGTCACATTTGATATGGTCGCTTGCGCTGGCGCCGCAACCTGTGGACTTGCAGGGTTGACGCTCGTCACCTGCGAATGCAGTGTTTCCGCCATTGAATCCTTCCTTCACCGACTGCCAGGGCAATTCGCTCTGTCCGTGTTGAGTGTTTCGTTCGATATCCTCTCACGCAACACGTTTCACGCAGCACGCTCCGTCTCACTTGCGCGAGGCGGCTTCCAGCTCCTCGCGCAACGTCTTCATTTCGGCGTCGAGCTGACGCTGGCGAATGCCCAGATAAACCAAATACAAAGTGATCAGCAGCCAAACAGAAGCAAATCCCATCATCAAGAAAAACATGATTATTCTAGCTCCTCGCGTAATTCTGCAATCGCATCTTCGTTGCGCAGCTGGCGCCAACGCAGAACCAACAGCGCGCTGAAGAGCACACAGAAGGCGATCATGTTGATATTCAACGCCTGCGTCATTGTTGCACCGACGCTAAAGCCGCCCTGCGCATCGACGTTTTCTGCACCGTAGACGACCGGATGAATCGAGCGAAACAGGCGCGCACTGTAAAAGGTGAGCGGAACACTGAGAAACGCCACGACCGCATAGATGCTGCCAAAGCGGGCGCGTGTGCGACGATCCTCGATGCCGTTGCGGAACAGGAGATACGCCAGATAGACCAGCACTGTGATCGCCGAGGTTGTCAGCCGCGGATCCCACGTCCAATAGGTGTTCCACGTCGGCTTTGCCCAAAACATGCCGGTGAGAATTGTGCCCATCCCACAGATCAGACCGACTTCAATCGACGCCTGCGAGACGCGATCCCAGTCGAGGTCGCGTTTGACCAGGTAGACAATGCTGCCGATCACCGACATTAAAAAGCCGGCAAGCGCGCCAATGTTGCAGCCCATGTGAATGTAGAAGATGCGCTGCGCAATCTGTTCATCTCCGGCAAGATTGCTGGCTGCCGGCGCGTAATAGAGCGCTGCCCACATCGAGATAGTCATTGCCGCCACGGCCAGCAACCCCAACGCCAGTTGGATAATATCAACACCGCGCCAGCCAGATGCATTTGTCCGCACTGTTGTCGAACCCATGTCGCCTCCTTCCTTACGCGTCCTCCCAGATCAGATCAAAAAGCAAATACGCCACCACGATAAAGATAGCATCAAAAGCTGCCAAGATGACAAGCCACTGACGCAAATCGGAAAATTGTTTGCCGTCAACCACGCCCGCCGTCAACCCGACGCCTGCCACAAACACGGGCGCCATCACCGGCAGCAACAAGATCGGCAGCATTGTCTCGCGGGCACGGCTGTTAGCGGTCAGAGCGGCAAAGAGCGTGCCGACGCCGACATAACCGATGACGCCCAGCAACACCGCCAGCAAGTTGTATGGATGAAACATGTTCAAATCGAAGATAAAGAACATGACCACCAGGATCACCAGCGTCGTGGCGAGCGTGAAAAACAAATTGGCGAGCATCTTGCCGAAGTAGATGGCGCTGCGGTCGACCGGCGCCAACAGCAGCGATGCCAGCGTGCCGCGATCGACTTCGGCGCCAAAACTGCGGTTCAACCCAAGTACACCCGCAAAGAGCACCACCACCCACAACACACCCGGCGCGATCATCTCTGAACGCGGCACGCGCAGGTCGAAAGCCATGCCAAAGACGAGCACAGCCAGCACACTGAAGGCGGTCATCGTGCTGAAGATTTCGCGGCCACGCCATTCAGCGCGCACGTCTTTGACGAAGACTGCGCCGATCTTGCGCAAATATGTCAACGCCCCGCCACCGCGCTGCATTGTGACCGGCTCCGCCGCCAGGTCAAGACGCATCGTTTGCACGTTCGCCTGAACCGCCTCTTCGTTCATCTGCTCAAGCTCGACTCTACTTCTATGCGCCTATCTCTGTCATCCATTGTCGTACAATCTCTGTTGTCAGCGACGCAGTCGAAGCCGATTGTGTGATTTTACCATCGGATAGAACAGCGATCGAATCCGCCCACAGCAACGCCCGCTCCAGGTTGTGCGTTGTCAGCAGAATTGCACGGTTGCTGGCGCCCAGAGAACGGATCAGTTGCGCCAATGTTTCGGCGCTGGCCGGATCGAGGCCCGTGTCCGGCTCGTCGAGCAACAGCACAGGCGGGTCATGCAGAATCGCGCGCCCAATAGCGAGGCGCTGCGTCATGCCGCGGCTGTAGGTGCGCACGGCGTCGTGGCGCCGCGGCCAGAGATCGACGGCGTGAAGCACGGCTTCAATGCGTTGGGCTGGCCGTTGCATGTCATAGAGATCTGCAAAAAATTGTAGGTTATCCCATGCACTCAGGTTGTCGTAGAGCAGCGGCGCATGTGCAACAAGACCGATGTAACGACGAATCTCATGCCCGGCTTTGCGTGCAGAGACGCCGCCGAGCAACACCTCGCCGCGATCTGGTTTAGTCAGGCCGGAGATGATGCGCATCAACGTCGATTTGCCAGCGCCATTGGCGCCAAGCAGCGCCATCACTTTCCCCTGCGCCACCGTCAGATCGACGCCGCCCAAGACGCGTTTGCGTCCATAACGTTTGGTGATATTGCGCGCTACGATCAGTCCACTGTCAGTCACGCATTCACCCACGCCTTCTGCTCTGTGGCATTTGTTCCAATGTGTCGCTGACTTCGCGCAGCAAGTTCATGAGCGACACTCGTTCAGTCGACCAGGTCTCGTCGTCGATGTCGCCTTGATCATGGCGATTGTCGAGCGTCGCGATCTCGGTCAGCAAGCGCTCTTTTTCGCGGCGCAGTGCGTAGAGCGTCTGGACTGCATTGCGCGAATACTTCCAGTAGAGGATGCCGCCGCCAATCACCAACACCAGTGCAGCCACCGCAATGCCTGCAAACACCGGCGGGATTGTGGACGACGGCGCGTCCACCGAGCGGATCGGCGTCGGCGTGCTCTGCGCCTGTGCAAGACGTGGGTCAACGCCTCTGGCTGGGATCAGGTTTTGCAGCGTGATCGACAGTTGCGTCGGCTCTGCCAGTGCACCATTCCACACCCGATACGCGACATGTTGCACTGTCTGATTGCCGACGTTTTCGAGCGGTGCGCTCACTTCGACGGCAAGGCTGGGTAGATCGGCGACCAATACGCCAAACGTATCGACCGGATAGGCAATATCCGCAACAATTGTGGCGCCAGTCTCTGAATAAGGGATCGAGTATGCAAGTGCAACCTGGCGATCCTGGGCGCCAGGTCGAATTGGCGTTGTATCATAGATGACGCCATCGACATTGACGTAGCGTGCGCCGAGCGCACCATCCTGAAACTCGAGATCGATGGCTTCGGCAGGAATCGGCAACGCGACGGTGACTGTTCGGTCGCTGCCTTCGAGCGCTTCACCTATCACCGTGCGATCCTGGTTATTCGCCACCGTCAGCAGCTCGCGCACACGCAGCGTCCCGGGCAGATGGTCGATCACCCATTGCACACGATTGAAACGCAACTGGTCGATCTCCGTCGTTGTCTCGTAGACTGGAATCGTGAGTTCCATCGTCGGCGTGGCTGCGGACAATGTAAAAAGCTCGCTGCCATAGGCAACGTCGGCGTAGGTGGCGCCGACATAATAGGCAACATCCGGGCTTGTCGCCGCCTGCTCAAATGTGAAGCGACCGCTGGCGTCGATCGTCGTGGTGAACACGGAAACAGGCATGAGGTTCGTGTACGCCATAAGCGTCACTTCCTGGTTTATCGGCGCGGCGGCGCCGGCAGTGCCCTGTACGATGCGACCTGTAATGCGTCCCTCTCCGCCCGTGTAGGACGACTCCCACCGCTGATCTGGCATCGGCGAGGGTTGACTCGGCGGTGTGGATATGGTTTCAGGTGTGTTGTGCGGCGTTTGCGCCAACGATGCAACAGCTGCCAACGCAGCTGACAGAAAACCGCCAATGCTCGCGGTGACAACTCTTCTTGCAATGCGTTTGAGCAAAAACAAAACTGTGACAAAACTCTTGTTGGCGTGCACGTTACCGGATTGCTTCGACGTAGACTTCCTCTGGCTCCTCTTCATAGCGGCTCGGACATTTGAGCAGCAGTGTTTCAGCCTGGAAGGTTCCATCTGGCAACAACTCGCCTTCGATGATCGCCGATGCAGCACGCGCAAAATTGTCGGGACGCGGCCCATGGAACACGATGGGCAACTCGTGCATGCTTTCGTCAGCAATCTTGAAGCGAAGGGTGACTTCCTGCGCATTCCAGATTTCGCTGTTGTCGACGACATTGCCGCTTACGCGCACGCGTTCGCCATAGATCTGTGGCGTCCGTTCATAGAGCTCGCCGACGGTCAGGTAATACGCGCCGGTGGTTGTCGTTGCGTCATAGACTTGAAAAATCAAGAATCCGACAAAGGTCAACAGCAGCAGGCCGCCAACAATATATTTGGAGTTGAACTTGCTGCGCGAACGCTCTTGAAGATCGGCTGGAATGGTGACGGGATTAATTTCTTGTGCCATGGTGATGTTTGTAGACTGGTTAGCCGACCGATGATTTCCTGCGCGCAAAACCATCTTCTTCGACTAACGGTTCCTCTATCGTTTCTATTTCAACTTCTTCGCCAGAGAGAATAGCGATCGCTTTATCAGCCAACGGCGCTGGCGTCAACACTTTGGCGGCGGCCAGATTGCCGGCGGTCAGCCCATAGATTGCGGCCAGCGCCTCCCCCCGGATCAGCGCCGGAATGCCTTCGCTTTCCAGTCGCGCTTTGACCACATGGGCTTCCATCAAGTTTGCCGCCTCCCATACGACAACCGGCTCGTTGTCGGAGCCGCCGCCTGTCGTGACGGACGCGCTGACGGCAGCTGTTGGAGCGTTCTCGGCTGTACGCCTCCGAAAGATGCCTGGGAACAGATCGGTGAATACGCTCATACAAATCACTGTCTCAACTCTGGCGACAGAACAAACCAGTTGCTCGCATTGCGTGGAAACGACGCGACATCCACAACGGCGCTGCGATTCAATCCACCGTAAATGTGAGAAAGTAGGCGATCACCCGCCATTTCCCAACGCTGATCTACACCCAGCCGTTCCACTGCAATACACACAATGATAAACGATCCTGGCGATTCTCGATAAAACTGATTGGCGACTTGCTCCAGCTTTTCCAATTCCGCCGTAAAGCGGATGTTCCCTTTCGAATTGTACGCTTCATTTTTGCAGTGCGGCGGCGCCTACATAGGGATTATGGACGCGTTCGTATCCAATCGTCGTCGCCGGCCCATGTCCTGGATAGACGACGTAATCGTCGGGCAGCGTCAGCAGTTGTTCGTGAATGCTGCGCAGCAAGGTTGGCTCGTCGGCGCCAGGCAGATCAAAACGCCCAATACTGCCTTGAAAAAGCGTATCGCCGGCAAAAACCTGTCGTCCGGCGTGATTCACAAAGACAACATGCCCCGGCGCATGACCCGGTGTGAAACGCACCTCTAGCTGTTCGTCGCCAACTTCGATGATCTGGCCGTGCTCTAAAAATCCATCAGGTTCGTCGATCGGATCGACTTCCATGTCCAACCATAGGCGCACTCGATCTGGCACATCGTGCAGGATCGGCAGGTCTTTGCGATGCAACAGGAAAGGCGCCCCGGTCGCCGCGCGCACCGCCGGCACAGCCATGACATGATCGAAGTGCGCGTGCGTGTTGATAATCTTCTCAACCGTAAGCGCCTGCTGATCGACCAGACGTAGAATCGCCCGTGCATTGTCGCCTGGGTCGATAATCACTGCCTTGCGCGTGCGGCTACATCCAAAAATGTAGCAATTTTCTTGCAATAGACCGACTGTCAATCCTTTGACTATCATATGAGTTTTTCATTTCTGTCTACGAGCAGCGCCCGCAGAGCCATTCGTTGCTCCAACGTGTGACTTCGCGGATCACCCTCTCCAGGTCTCGCCCCATTTCCGTGAGGCAATACTCGACATGAGGTGGGATTGCGCTGATCTGGGTGCGACGCACAATCCCCTCTTCTTCGAGCATCTTCAATCTACTGCTGAGTGTACTGGGGTTGACGCCGCCTAATCTGTCCTGAAGCTCACAAAATCGCATCGAACGGCCGTCGAGCAGAAAGTAGACAATCTGCAGCGTCCACTTCTGGCCGACAATGCGCGCAGCCGGCTCGACCGGACAGAGCGGCAACTCCATTGTTGCTTGCATCTCCATGTTTGTGGGCATACCTTTAATCCCTTGCTACTTTTCTTTTGCGTTATGCTATAACAAATATAGTACTATGTCAAATTGTAGCGAGGCGCCGGGTCTACTTCCTACCTTGAAGTACGCCCGGGAAAAGGTGTGATTGGGCTGCGGCGCGGCGTCGATTCTACAAGAGCGAGATGAGGACAATGCTGCGGAGAAGCGTCGAGGTTGCAAATTTATGGTTGGACTGGCAGCGAACGTAGATTTGCCGAATCATCGCCAACGCTGAGCAGCGGCTGACTTGTTGCACCGTCGTAGACGAGATCGAACTCGCCGCGCACCAGCTCACCCGCCCGCCACTGTCCAGTCGGATACGTCCCCCCGGCGAGTGGCGCTGTGATCTGTTGGTCGCCCAGCCGCAGCGTCATCGTCAGGTCGGCGGGCCAATCCGCCGGCAATGGGTTGGGCGCCTGCCAATAGAAGGTGAAATGCGCGATTTCGCCCGGATGAATCGGCGTTTGCGGCGCATGGGTGAAGCCGCGGCGATAGGCGTCGTAACCGACAAGCTGCACCGGTCCGAGCGTCAGCCCCAATCGGTGCTGTATCGGCACGACATCGAGCGGCGGCGTCTGCTCAGATTGTTCAACAATCACTGCACCCAACGCCACCAGATCTTGCCCAAATTGTCGCACACGTTCACCGGTTTCTGCATCATAGAGCACGGCGATCATACGGTGGGCGCCGGGCGGCGCGCCAAACGGAATGGCGATGCCATGGTTATCGATTACCTTTTCGCCGACCTGCCAGCGATCGGTTGGCAGTGAGCCGCCGCCCGGCTCACTGTCATGCTGCGCGATCACCTGGTTGCGGTCGTCGAGCAACTGCACGCTGACTTTATAGCGCCGCGTCAACGGGCGGTCGGTGAACCATTGAAGCTGAATCATAGCTGCGTTGCCCGGCGTCACGCGCTGCGGCGCCGGACGCGGCTGCTGCACTTTGGAGAGAACCATGCCGTTCTCCCACCATACGGACGACATCACCGTCTGTTCCAGGTCGCTGGCAAGTGCATAGGTGACAAAACGCAGGTTGCCCTGCCAGCTCTCCATCGCCTTGAAGGCATTGGCGTCGAGCCAACGTTCGACATACTGTTGCGGGTCGGCCTCGTCGGTTGCCCAGAAGAGTGCAAAGACGCGTCGCTTTGCGGCCGTCGCTTCGACAAGCTGCGCTTCAACATGGGCGGGGTCAGGTGGACGCTGCATTGGCAATGCCAGCACCGGCAGACCAGGGTCGTAGTAGCGCCACACCTCTTGCTGTCCCGGCGCATTCAAGATGACCAGGTCGCTGGAGGCGTCTCCCACCGCCGCCAGATACTTCGCTACGCCGCGATAATTGTCGCGCACAAAGGGATCGGCGTAATAGGTCGGAAGCGCTGCGACAGCCGCCCCGATCCCAAACACAGCGACGCCAGCGATCAACAAACCACGCCCAACGCGCTCTGATCTGGTTTGCTGCGTTTTCGCCGCAACGATCCACGGCGCAGCGGCGACCATCAGACACCATGCTGGCGACGCAACTAGCAAAAACTTGAGAAAGGCGTCGGTGAAGAGTCCCAACCCAAACATCATGGCGACCGGCAGCAACAGCCACAATCCGGTCGTCAACGCCAGCCGCGGCAAGGGGCGCAAGGCGATCAACCCGACAAGTGGCAAAACGCCTGCCAACCCCAGCCACGGCCACAACGGTTCCACAGTAATGCGCAGGGGTCCAAAGAGTAGGGTGCGCAGCGTCAGCGTCAGCCCTTCTGCTGCATTCACCTCGACGCCGCCTTTAGGCCAGTTCAACACGCTGTCAATGGCTGTTGGCAACCAGGGAAGAAAGGCGAGAAAAATCAAACCATTGAGCAAGAAAAAATGAAGCAGCCGTGTGATGGGGTGGTGGGGTGGTGAGGTTATCGACGCATCGTTGCGCAGACCCATCGCCCACCAAAGCACAAAGGTCAATCCCGCCGCCGCCAGCACGATGGGAAAGCTGTAGTGCGTCCACATGCCGGCAACGCCGAAAAAGAGGAAGAAGGATTGGAGGATTAAGAGATTGGGGGATTGCAGAGACGAAGATGCGCTCCTCTCCGAAGCAACCAATCTCCAATCTCCTAATCTTTGCTCTCCAACCTCCATCATCCACAGCAACGCCCAAAACAATCCCGCCGCCTCAACTGCCAGCAGCATGTACATACGCGCTTCCTGGCTGTAGTAAACCTGGAACGGATTCACCGCCGCCAGGAACGCCGCAAGCACAGGAAACCAGCGCCAGCCAACCCGGATGCGGGTGGCGCGCAACGCAATGGCGGTGACCAGCGCCACGAGCAGCACGCCAAGCGCCGCCGAGAGAGCGCGCATCGCTGCGGCGCTGTCGCCAAAGAGCATCGACCAAAGTTTGAGCAGCCAGTAATAGCCTGGCGGGTGAATATCGGCGGCGGCGGCGGCGGCGATCTCGCCGAAGGTGCGCGAGAGCATCGCCCACGAATTGCCTTCGTCGTTCCAAAGCGAGGAGGCATCGAGATGATAGAACCGGAGAAAAGCCGCAAGAAGCAGAGATAAGACGATTAAGAGATTGGAGATTGAAAATTGGAGATTGGTGCGTGACGAATCTCCATTCTCTAATCTCTCAATCTCTTTTTTTGCCATATTCCCTTTCTCTCCCATCTACTGCTCCAGCCTTGCAGTGAAGTCGCGCATACTCTCATAGACCGGCTGTGGCGTGAAATCGGGGGCGAGCAGGCGAAAGTAGGCTTCGGGTTGGCGGTTTTGTTCCCACAGATCGGTGGCGCGCTTGAGATACCAGGTGTTCGCCACGCCGATCCAGGGCCAGTCGTCGATGACGCGCTGATACGCCATCGGCAAATAGCGCGCCTGTTGCTCCAGCGTGACGCGACCGTAGCGAGGATCGACGTCCTCCGGCGCCGCGTTCCAGTTCATCTCCGCGATCCAGATCGGCTTGTGCGCGTCTCCGTTTTTGACCATCAGGTCGCGTACGAACTTATGACGGCTGATGTTGATGACGCGCGGGTGCATGCGGTTGTCAGTTGGTCCGCTATAGAGACCGTAGCCTTGCATCGCCATGATGTCAAAGTAGGGGGCGGCGCCGGCATCGTACATGCGTTGCAAAAAGAGCAAGTCGTTGAGGCTGTTGCCTGGCGGCGGGTCCGCCGGCTGCAAATTGATCGTCGAGGCAAGTGCGCCGGCAATGAGCACCACATTGGGGTCGGCAGCGCGCGCAGCTTCGGCGCCGGCTTTGAGCAGTTCAACGTACCCTTCCGGGTCGATCGGATAGCTGCCCCATTCCGGGTAGATGTTCGGTTCGTTCCAAAGCTGGTAATATTTGATGCGCCCCTTATAGCGGCTGACCACGGCGCTGACATAATCGGCGTAGTCCTGCACGTTGTCGGGCGGTGCAAAGGTGTCGACGTTGTTCTCGCCCTCGCCCTGGGCGCGCGTCCAGCCCGGCGGATTGGAAAGGCGCACGATCAGTTCAACGCCAGCGGCTTCGGCTGCGGCGACAAGCTGATCATACTTCTCCCAGGCCGAGCGGTGCGGTTCATGCCGCCGATCCTCGAAGTCGCCCTTGCCGTGAATTTCGATATCCTCCCAGGGAAACTCCTGCCGCAGCCAGTGGTAGCCGGCCTCAGCCGCCATCTGGATCGCCAACTCTCGTTTGGCTGGCTCCACCTCCTGTTCGAGGAATGTATTGACGCCAAATGGGTTGACGTTGACATGATTGATTGTGGCGTCGGGCGCCAGATCAAGCGGCGGGCGCAGGCTGTCGCTGAGCAGATCAGTGAAACCCTTGACCTGAGCTAGAAACTCTTCCTCGCCGGTCTGCTGCCAGAGCCAGCCGCGCACAGGCGGAAGCTGAAGGATCAAAAAGCTCAGCCCACCCAGGATGAGCAGGCTGAGCCAAAGGATGAACAGCTGTTTACGTGCGGTGCGCATCAGGCGAAAGCGTGCTGGAAATGAGGTTACTTTCTATAGAACGTGATGCCCGTGCACTGCTCGCTGTCGTTGATCGTGCGCACCCATTTGGGCGACTGCGGCGTCAGATCGCCGAAGCCAGAAGATTGTCCACCCGGCGGAAGTGCGCCCGGACAGGTCACAACGAAGATTTCCACGGTTGTGCCGCGCGGCGCCGGACCGCCAAAGGGCGAAAAGCCCCAATTGCCGTCGCCGACGCCATCGCATCCTGAACATTTAGTGGTGCGCGGTTCATAAAAGAATAGATGCACGCACACGCCGTTCAGCAGATTGTTGTTGGCATCGCGAATATATCCTGTGAAATAGGTCTGACCGGGATTTGGGTCGCAGCGCTCCGTCGTCCCCAAAATAAAGGGGAAGTTGTCTGAGGGGGGCGCTGGCGCAGGCTGCTCTGGAGCAGGTTGCGCCGGTTCTGGCTGGGCGGGGACAGGTGTATTTGTCGGCGGCGGAGGCGGGGCCGCGGTGGGCGTAGGCGGAATGTTCTGCGCCACAGCAACGCCCTCGGCGCCGGTGACAGCCACCAATTGACCGAAGACCCATCCTGTCCGGCCGTTGTAGTCGATCTCCCACCACGCGCCGTCGGGGCTTCTCCCTGTGATTCGATAGATGCTGCCCTGTCGCTCTGTGCCAAGCAGCCCGTAATTGGTGCCTGGGCCGCTGCGAATGTTCACAGTGTCGTTGAGTACAAGCTGCGCTGCTTGTGGCGTGGGCGTCGGTTCGGGCGTCGGCTCCTCCATTGGCGCTTGTGGTTGCTCTTCGGCGGGCGCCGCCGACTGTTCAGTTTGCACCTGTTCCTGCACAGGCGCCTGCTCTTGGACCTGCTCAGGCGGCGCAACCGCCACTTCCGCAGTCGGCGTAAACGTCGGCAACGGTGTGCGCGTTGGCAGCGGCGTCGCCTGTGCGCCGACCGCGCCGCAGCCTGCCAGCAGCATTGATAATAATGCAACCAGCAGCAACCCCGGCGCCATCTTCAATGAAAATTGTTTGTTCATCGCTTTGTCTTCTCCATCTGTCCATGCAAGCACGTCGGAATGTCGGTGGAGATTCGTCACTTCCTGACGTAACTTCAAGTTGCCAGTATATCATACATGAAAAGTAGACGCCGAAACAGACAGATGAAGTTCCAAGTCCAAGACGTGAAGTAGACCCACTACAGAGGGGGAAGTTGACCTGTCTTATTGCGCAGGCTATACTGACGCCAACTTGCAACTCGACCACTTCCTGAACGAAGCTCATAGAGCGCGCATAATCATTATGTTTCATTGTGCGTCTGATGATGCAATGCACGTTGAGTTCGAGACCCAAAGACGCCTTTTGGCTGGTTACGCAAACCGAATTTCGAGGTTATCATGATCCCGTATCAAACTGTCCTTTACACTACTGAAGGCGCTGTGGCCGTCATTCGCATGAACCGCGTCGAACGACGCAACGCATTCACGCCAGAGATGCTGACCGAACTGAACGACGCCTTCCGCCACGCTGAGCAAGACTCGGCCGTGCGCGCTATCGTGTTGACCGGCGAGGGCCCCACCTTCAGCGCCGGGCAGGATCTGAGCATCTTCACCGGCGCAATCGACGCCGCCAACGTGCGCGAGGCGATCAAGAGCTACTACAAGCCGCTGATTCTGCGCATAGTGATGATGCCCAAAATCATCATCGGCGCCATCAACGGCGGCGCGGCGGGCGCGGGCGCGTCGCTGGCGCTGGCGTGCGACCTGCGCATCATGGCGGACGACGCCTACATTTTGCAGGCGTTCTCCAACATCGGGCTGGTGCCGGACGCTGGCTCGACGTGGTTTATGGCGCGCATGGTCGGCTACAGCCGCGCCTTGCAGCTTTGCATCGAGGCGGAGCGCATCATGGCGCCGCGCTGTTTACAGCTTGGGCTGTGCAACCAGGTCGTAGCGGGGACGTTCCTCATGCACAAGGCGATGGAATGGGCGCAGGCATTGGCGGCGCGCCCGACCAAAGCGCTGGGCTGGACCAAGCAGGCGCTCAACGCCGCGCTGCATAGCTCGCTCGACGCCGCCATCGATTACGAAGCTGACCTCCAGGCGCACGCCATCGCCACGCACGATCATAGAGAGGGTGTGATGGCGTTTCTACAGAAACGGACGCCGGAATTTCGGGGTGAATAATCTCCACTCTCTACTCTCTTCCATTGGATGAAGAATACAGCTTGAAGTTCAATCGTCAGAAAGGGGACCCTGCGTGGCTGCACTGTTTGATTTGAAGGGCAAGGTTGCGATTGTGACTGGCGCGTCGCGTGGGATCGGCGAGGCGATTGCTGTGACGTTGGCTGAGGCGGGTGCAAGCGTTGTAGTTTCCAGCCGCAAACAAGAGAATGTGGAGCCGGTGGCGGCGCGCATCCGCGAGACAGGCGGCGCAGCGACAGCGTTGGCGGCGCACACCGGCGATGCTGCGGCGGTGGCGGCGCTGGTGGAGGCGACGATCACGACCTACGGCGGCGTCGATATTCTCGTCAACAATGCAGCGACCAACCCGCACTTTGGGCCGGTGTTGACCGCTGAAGAGAGCCACTGGGACAAGACCTTTGATGTCAACGTCAAAGGCTATTTACGCATGATCAAGGCGTGCGTCCCGGCAATGCAGGCGCGTGGCGGCGGCAAGGTCATCAACATGGCATCAATTGCTGGCAAAATTCCGCAGCCGGGGATGGGCGTCTACTGCGTCACCAAAGCGGGTGTGATTATGTTGACCGAGGTGTTGGCGGCGGAGCTGGCGTCGCGTAACATTCAAGTCAACGCCATTGCGCCCGGCTTTGTCAAGACCAAATTCAGCGCCGCAATCTGGTCGAACCAGACGTTGAACGCAGCAGTGCTGGCTGGCATCCCACAGCAGCGCATGGCTGAGCCAGAGGAGATTGCCGGTGTTGCGCTCTATCTGGCGTCCCCGGCGTCGAGCTTCACCACCGGCGCTACAATTCTTGTGGACGGTGGTCAGGCAATTGGCAGCCCGTTGTATAGATGAGGCGTGGTGCGTGGTGCGTGTTACGTGTTACGTGGTGCGGTAGAATCGTCCTATGCACCACGCAGCACGCAACACGCACCACTAATCATTACTGATCACCGGCAGCAGCGCCCGGAACGAGCTTTGATATTGCAGCTGGCTGTCGACATAGTCGCCTGCCCAGCCGCCGGTGATGTAAATTTGACCGTCGACGCCGACGGCCGCCAGATGCCGCCATTCGCCTTCAAGCGGCGACGGAAAGTTGCTCCACGAATTTGTTGAAAGATCGTAGCGTTCCAGATTGGTGAGTGGACGCGTCCAGCCGCCGCCGACAGCATAGAGCGCCACGCCATCGTACACCAGCGCCAGCCCGCCGCGCGGCGTCGCCATGGGCGCCAGTTCGCGAATTTCGCCGCTCAGCGGCGTGAACCGCTCCAGCAGGTCAAGTTCTCGCTCACCATCATAGCCACCTGCTGCATAAATATCCCCACGCACCGTCGCTGCGCCTAGAAATGCCCGTCCCCTGGACAAATGGCCGACCAGTTCCCAACCAGTGGCGGCTGTGCGCGCGCCGACCGGAAAGCGCCAGATTTCGTCGCGCATGTTCTGACCATCCCAGCCGCCGATCAGGTATAAGTCGCTGTCATTGGCAACCAGCGCTGCTCCAGCCACAGGGTAGGGCAATCGGCCGATTGCCTGCCATTGTTCGGCGTCATCGTCATACATCAACAGGCGATCCGAGAGCATCGTTTCGCCGCCGGGCAGCGACTGGCTGCCGCCGGCAACATAGATCAGACCATCCAGCGATGTCGCCGCCAAATTGGCGAGTGGCGTGGGCAGCGAGGCGACAGCAATCCACGCCCCGCGCATCGGATCGTAAAAACTGACGGCGTCGAGCGTTGCGCCGCCGCTTGTCTCGCCGCCCAGTACATATTGATAGCCGCGGTGATTGACCATGGCGTGGCGACCAATTGTCTGGCGCAGCGGCGTCAGCACCTGCCAGCGCGAGTCGATCTGCAGACTGGGCGGGGCGGTGGCCGGCTGCCCTGTCGCCGTCAGCAGATCAGGCGAATCGGAGACCAGGGCGCTCACAAAGGGCGACAACACCAGCAAAAGACAAAGCGCCAGCGCGCCGACTAGATAGAATCGTTGCCAGGAAGCGGTGTGGGCTGGCAGATCGTCCAGCGGAGCTGGCTCTGGCAGCGGCGGGGGCTGCGCCCCCTCGGTGGCTTCCACTACTGCGCCGGGCACAACGAGCCAGCCACGCTGCACAAGCAACATCGACGCCTCGGTGCGACTGCTGACCTGTAGCTTCTCGAAGATGTTGCGCAGGTGCACCTTGACCGTATGTGGGCTGATAACCAGATCGCGCGCAATTTCGGCGTTGCTGGCGCCGGTCGCCAGGAGCCGCGCCACCTCCATCTCGCGCTCGCTCAATGGGTTCTCAGTTGGCGGTGCATCGTAATCCGTCATGCGGTCATTGTACAGAAACTTGCGTTCAACCGAAACATTGATCTGTTGAATTTGGAGAGTCGCATTTGTTGATTGTTCTCTGTGCAACTTTTTCAGCGCAAGGGCGTATTATGTTTTGATAATTTTGATTTCACTAGAAAGGATCAAAACCGTGTCATATTCACAGGGATCGCCGGTCGTCGTCAAGCAGGGGCCGGGTTGTCTGATTCAGATATTGTGGTTCGCCTTCATCGGCTGGTGGCTGGGCAGTTTCGCCGTGACCGCCGCCTATTTCATGTTCGTGTTCATCGTGACGATTCCGATCGGCATCGCCATCTTGAACAACATCCCGTTGATCATGGCGCTGCGCCAGCCGGATCGGGTGATCACCCCTTACGGCGAGGTGAGCGCGCGCCAGCACAACTTCCTGGTGCGCGCGCTATGGTTCATCTTCATCGGTTGGTGGTTGGCGGCGATTGCGCTTTCGGTGGGCTACTTCCTGTGCATGACGATCATCGGGCTGCCGCTCGGCTTCGTGATCTTCGACATGGTGCCGGGGCTGCTGACGCTGCGCCGCAGCTAAAGCCAGCCTCGACGCAAAGTCGCCAAGGCGCAGAGACGCACAAAAGCAAGGTGGGCAGAAAGCACCTTCTGCCCACCTTGTATTACTGATGACGAGAAGTCAATCTCCCTGCATTGCAAACACCCAATCCAAACCAGCGTCGTACATGGTCGCTGGCGTCGGCGTTCCTTCCTCATCCCAGCCCATCATGGCGTAGAAAGTGCGGATTGCGGCATGAAACGCTGCCCGCCCCCGCAACTCCGTCATTTCTTCCCGATCGCCACCGTCACCATCCTGCCGTCCAGGTCGAAGCTGACCTGCGGCAGATTGTCCGGCGTCTTGTCACCCTGTTCGGGGTGAAGTTGCACAAGTTCGACGCTGAGCGTCTCCTCGCGCACATACCCGCCGAAGTGCGCCAGCACCTCATGCATCAGCTCCGAGTCGGCGATGTAGGTGACGATGCGGTCGCTGATCTCCAGCCCGGCGTCCTTGCGCAGTTGCTGGATGCGGCGCACCAGCTCGCGGGCGTAGCCCTCCTGGATTAGCGCCTGGTCGAGCTCCGTCGTCACGGCGACAAGATAGCCTGCCTCCTGCGCCACGCTGAAGCCAGCGCGCGGCGTGACGCGCACCTCGACATCTTCGGGCGCCACGGCATAGGTTTCACCTTCGGCCACGATTTCCACCGTTTCGCCCGCCTGGAAGCGCGCGGCCAGGTCCGCCTGATCGAGCGTGCTCATCGCCTGGCGAATCTTGGGATAGCCTTTGCCGTACTTCTGACCAAGCTGCTTCGGGTAGGGGAAGACCGTGACATCGACCAGATCGCTGCCGGCGTGGGTGAAGCTCATCGCCTTGACGTTGAGTTCGTCGAGCACGAACTGCTGCAGGCGACGCAGCGCGGCTTCCTCCTCGGCGTTGCGTGTGCGCACCACGACCTGCGCCAGCGGCTGCCGCACCTTGAGGTTGGCATTCTGCCGCGCGGCGTGACCCAGGCTGGTCACGCGTTGCACCATCGCCATGTCGGCGCTCAACTGCTCGTCGATCAGGTCGAAGTTGACCTGGGGCCAGCGCGCGAGGTGGATGGAGTCGGGAGATTGGGAGAATGAGAGATTAGGAGATTGGAGATTGGAGATTGGCTCCTCCTCGCCTCCCGCCTCTCGCCTCTCGCCTCTCGCCCTGCGCATGACGAGATTCTGATACATCTCCTCCGCCACGAAGGGCGTCGCCGGCGCCAGCAGGTGCGCGACGGTGACCAGCACGTCGTAGAGCGTCTGGAGCGCAGCGGGGTCGCCGTCCCAGAAACGACGGCGGCTGAGGCGCACATACCAGTTGCTCAGGCTCTCCACAAAGTCGGCGATCGGACGCGTGGCGCCGATCACGTCATAGCTCTCGTAGGCGAAGGTGACATCGCGCACGAGGCGGTTGAGTTCGGAAAGCACCCAGCGGTCGAGGAGATTTAGCGATTGGAGATTGGAGATTGGAGATTGGGCATTCGCTCCCGAATCTCCAATCTCTAATCTCCAATCGCTAAGGTTGGCGTAGGTCACAAAGAACGAGTAGGTGTTCCACAGCGTATTCAAGAATCTGCGCACCGTCTCGCCGACCAGGTTGACAGAGAAGCGGCGGCTGTTGCCGGGCGGGCTGGCGGTGTACATGTACCAGCGCGTGGCGTCGGCGCCATGGGTGTTGAAGACCTCCCACGGGTTGACGACATTGCCCTTGCTCTTGCTCATCTTGCTGCCATCCTCCGCCAGGATGTGACCGGGGGAGAGCACATTCTTGAACGCCGGTCGGTCAAAGAGCAGCGTGCTGACGGCGTGCAGCGTGTAGAACCAGCCGCGCGTCTGGTCGATGGCTTCACAGATGTAGTCCGCCTGTTTCTGGCGCTCCCAGACTTCGTGGTTCTCAAAGGGATAGTGCCACTGCGCCACCGGCATCGAGCCGGAGTCGAACCAGACATCGCACACTTCCTTGATGCGCCGCATCGTCCCGCCGTCGGGCGCGGGCCAGGTCAGCTCATCGACGTAGGGGCGGTGCAGGTCGAGGTCTTCAAGCTTGCGACCAACCTTTTCCTCCAGCTCGGCGATGGAGCCGATGCACTCCATGTACGCACTGCCGGGCGCGTCGCTCTTCCAGATCGGGATCGGCGTCGCCCAGTAGCGTTCACGACCGAGCGCCCAGTCGACGTTGTTCTCCAGCCAGTTGCCAAAGCGCCCGTTCTTGATGTGCTCCGGGTACCAATTGATCTGCTGGTTGGTCGCCACCAGGCGGTCGCGATAGGCGCTGGTGCGGATGTACCACGTCTCGCGCGCCATGTAGAGCAGCGGTGAATCGCATCGCCAGCAGAAAGGATAGGTGTGCTCGTAGGTTCCGGCTTTGTAGAGCAGCCCGCGGCTCGCCAACTCCTCCTGAATCGCCGGGTCGGCGTCCTTGACGAAAACGCCCGCCCACGGCGTCACCTCGGAGCGGAACTTGCCGGCGGCGTCGACAGTCAGGATCACGGGCAGCCCATATTTCTTGCCGACCTCCATGTCGTCGGCGCCAAACGCCGGGGCGATGTGCACGATGCCGGTGCCGTCTTCAGTGCTCACAAAATCGCCGGCGACCACATAACAATAATCCTGCTCCACCGGATAGAAACGGTAGAGCGGCTCGTAGTGGATGCCGACCAGGTCGCTGCCTTTCATGCGCTCAAGCACCTCAAAGCCGGGACGCAGCACACGCTCCGCCAGGTCAGCGGCCATCGTCAGCACGTCGCCACTCACGTCGCGCACGCGCACGTACTCCACGTCGGCGCCGACCGCCAGCGCCACGTTGCCCGGCAACGTCCACGGCGTCGTCGTCCAGGCGAGCAGATACTCGACCTCCTCTGGCGAGCGCCCACTTTGCACAAACGAACGTCCCTCGCCCCGCTTGATGCGGAATTTGACGTAGACGCTGGGGTCGATGGCGCCTTCCTTGTAGCCAAGCGACAGTTCATGGCTGCTGAGCGGCGTGCCGCAGCGCGGGCAGTAGGGCACGATCTTGTAGCCCTGGAAGAGCAGGTCTTTCTCCCAGAACTGTTTGAGAATCCACCACAGCGATTCGATGTACTCATTCTCGAAGGTCACATAAGCCGTCTTGAGATCGACCCAGAACGCCATGCGCTCGGTCAGTTCTTCCCACTCGGAGATGTACTCCATCGTCGATTCGCGGCAGAGCGCGTTGAACCTGGCAATGCCGTAGGCCTCGATCTGCTGCTTGCCGGTCAGCCCCAACTTCTTCTCGACCTCGATTTCGACCGGCAAGCCATGTGTGTCCCAGCCGCCGCGACGCTGGACATAGTAGCCCTGCATCGTCTTATAGCGCGGGAAAATGTCCTTGAACGCCCGCGCCAACACGTGATGAATGCCGGGGCGGCCATTGGCGGTCGGCGGTCCCTCATAGAAGACGAATTCGGGCCCGCCCTGGCGTTCGCTCATGCTGCGCTGAAAGACATCGCGCTCCCGCCAGATCTGCAGGATTTTCTCCTCCATCTCCGGGTAGCTAACCGTTGGTTTGACTTCGCTAAATTGTGATGTTTTCGTCATAATTCGCATCCTGTCTGAAACGGACTGATTGCTTCCGCTATCTGAACCATTTATAATACCCTCTGACCGGCGCAAATGGCGCACAAGGTGTTGTGTACAGGAGACAACCATGGCAAAAGACTATCTCGAACGCATTGCAATCGATCCCAAAGTGATGGTTGGCAAACCCGTCATTCGCGGCACGCGGATACCAGTTGAGCTGGTTGTGCGGCGCATTGGACAAGGCATGACCATCGATGAGATGCTACAAGAATATCCTCGCCTCACTGTTGAGGACATCTACGCAGCGTTGCTCTACGCGGCAGATGTTGTCTCGAACGAAGATGTGTTTCCGCTGGCGGTCGAAGTTGCATGAGTCATCGCTTTCTGCTCGACGAGAACGTCGGTCAGACGCCGGCGCAACATTTGCGCGCCCAAGGAATGAACGTAGAGACTGTTGCCGATCTGATGCCGCGTGCAAGAGACGCCGATATTCTCGCCTACGCAGTTTCCACCAATCGAATCATTGTTACGATTGACAAGGATTTCGGTGATTTGGTGTTCCGAGACGGACTGCCGCATTCCGGTGTCATTCTCTTGCGCTTAAGCGACGATACAATTCCAGCGATACTCCGTGCTCTAGATCGTGCAATCAATGAAGTTGGCTCACTTCTGCACAACAGCTTTGTCGTCATAACTGATCGTCATATTCGCGTCCGTTATCGCCGAACGGCATAGCGCCAGCCTGATGTAAATCCGCTTGTTGGTCGCCCCTTACTCTTGTAATCCACCACCCATACCTCCAAAAACAAAAAGCCCATCCTCTCACGAGGACGGGCCAATCGGTCCGCGGTGCCACCCCGGTTCCTGCCAGACTGCGGCAGGCGCTCTGCGCAAAGCCAGCATTGCTGCTGAATCTGCCGTGAAGATAACGGTTCACGCAACCGGCGGCGCCTACTGGCTCATTCGTTCGGGCCGCTGCTCCGGAGGGATTTTCGCTGCCGCAGGGTTCATCCGGCTTCCACCATCCCGGACTCGCTGGCGAACGTTGCAGCAGGTACTCGTCTCCATCAACGCATAGGTGTCAGTTGTGCGGAGTGTAGCACGCTCTTGGAAGTGTGTCAATCCAGTCGATTGATGCACAAATTCTGCAAACCTTCCATCGATTTATTGCTCATCATGCTCATCATATAGAAAAGGGCGTCCACCGGCAGTGGACGCCCCTGGCAGATCACAGCGTCAATGTGGGGTTAGGCTGCTTTGGTTCGGATGCGCAACAACGAGTAGATCGGACACCAGCCGATCAAGCCGGTCAGCAACGGCACAAAGCCCACCCACTGCAATACTGTTCCCCAAAATCCTGTGACAACACCACCCCAACCCAGCGCCAACAACACAATGCCGAGTACAATACGGGCGATGCGATCCCAACCAGCTTCATTCACCTGAAACATTTTGCTCTCCTTGTATCACTTTACGATCCATCCTTGTGTTCCATCAAGTGCTTTATAACTGAGAGTGTAGCAGATTTGGCGGGCTGCGTCAGTGACTGGAGTCACGTAGCGGCCCGGCAATTCGGCGCAGGCGTTCGACGTTGTGGATCCGCACCAGACCGCGCTCTAGCTGCACCAAACCGCGTTGTTCAAACTGTTTGAGGCGTCGGCTTACGACTTCGCGCACGGTGCCAAGCTCATCCGCGATCTGCTGATGCGTGGCCTCAATCAATGGTGCGCGCTCCATCAGATAGGCGGCCAGACGTTGATCCATCTGACCAAAGGCGACCTCTTCGACCAACTGCATCAGGTCGGCGATGCGGTCGGCGAAGTGCGTGAAGACCAACGCCCGAAATGGCGTCGATGCGTCAAGCAACCGGTTGAAAACGGGCGCAGCAAGTGCGTAGGCGACCAGATCACGCTCCACAACGCCGCGGGCTGGGTAGTTGCTGCGCCCAAGCAGACAACTGGCTGTCAATACACACGAGTCACCCGGTTCTAGCCGATAGAGCAGAATCTCGCGACCGGAGCCTGTCGGCTTGATCACCCGGATTGAACCGGCGAAGAGCAAAATGAAGAGCGAACAGGGTGAGTCAAGGTCGAAGAGTAGATGGCCGGCCGGCGCGCTCATGCGCTGCAGATTCTGTTGCAACAGCCGCTGCGCATCGAGCGACATCTCGCCAAGTGGTGGATAGAGATGAATCAATTCCTTCAATACAGATTGTTCCAACATTTGTTTATCTTCATGCAAATACGGCGAGGCGCTTTTCAGGCAATGAGGCGCGTGCAGCACGGATGCCATCGAGCAGCGCCTCGTGCAGCGCTGGCGCTCCATTGCTGGCGACAATATGGTTGGCGTCGAGCGTCCACTCGTGGCCTTCGTAGGTCGTCACCGTGCCGCCGGCCTCGCGCACCAACAGCGCGCCCGCAGCAATATCCCACGGGTTGAGCCATGCCTCCCAGTAGCCGTCGGCGGCGCCCATCGCAACATGCGCCAGATCGAGCGCTGCCGAACCCAGGTTGCGAACACAGGCTGTGCGCGGCATGAAATAGGCAAACTCCGCACTGTTGTTATCAGTCGATTCGGCGCGATGATAGGGAAAGCCGGTGATCAGCAACGCCGTGCGCAGCGACGCCGTCGAACTGACCGCTAGCTGACGCTCGTTGCCGGATGCATCGCGCAAAAATGCGCCAAGACCCCGACGCGCGTGGTAGGTGCAGTCCAGCCCAATATGATAGGTGACCGCCAACAACGTATCCAGACCATCTTGCAGCGCAATATTCACCGAGCAGTAGGCGACGTTGTGTGCAAAATTGGTTGTTCCATCGATCGGGTCGACCAACCAGAAACTTCTTTGGTTGGGACGCTGGTTGCTTTCCTCTCCCCAGAGCGCAACGCCTGGGAAGAGCCGTTCCAATGTGTCGCGAATAAAGGTTTCCGCAGCTACATCAGCGGCGGTGACCAGATCGATTGCACTCGATTTCTCGCGCACAGTTGCCTGACCTGAAGCGTACATTCTACGCGCCAGGTCGCCAGCCGCGCGCGCAACACCGATCACCACATCGACATCTCTTGATTTGATAGACATAAGTTTAGTGGGTTCCTGTTGATTCACCAATCGAACAATTCATGCGCCATAGAACTGGATCATGATCATGTTTTTGGTAATCATACCCTGATCCACGAATCGGCTGCCAACTTGTTGCTGCACTGCCCAGCGTCGATGTATTACAGCCGTAGGAGCGAGTCAGGATGGGCCATGTTGAGGCGCTCCCTTCCAGTCAAAGATGTTTGGTGAGACGCTGAAGCTAATGTATATTGGATCGAAACAAATGTTCCGAATCATGCACCACTTTTTTTGTTTTCTGGAGTGAATTTGCAATGGATATTACCTGGTATGGACTCTCCTGTTTTCGCATTCGTGAAGGCGGGGTGACGATTATCTGTGATCCCTACGATAAATCAGTCGGGTTGACGCTGGCTAAAGCCCGCGCTGATATTGTCACCGTCAGTCATGATCGCGCCGGCCACAATGCTGTCGACCGCATCACCGGCGACCCCAAAATTCTGACCGGGCCCGGTGAGTATGAGGTGAAAAATGTCTTTATCACCGGATTGACGACCTATCACCGCAGAGATGGCAGCCATGCGCCCGAGCGCAACGTCGCCTTCTTTTTCGAGTTTGGTGGATTAACGGTTGGGCACATGGGCGACATCGGCGAGGTGCCGGCGCAATCGGAAATTGAGGAGCTGAATATCGGCGAGGTGGATGTGTTGATGGTGCCGGTGGGCGGCGGCGACACTCTCGACCCGGCGCGAGCGGTGGAACTGGTTGGGCTGTTGGAACCGCGTCTGGTCATCCCGATGCACTACAATCACCCTGGACTGGGTGAGGATCTGGCAACGAAACTGGAGAGCGTCGATAAGTTTCTCAAGGAATTCGGCGCTGCGAACATCGAACCAGTCGACACACTCAAGGTTGCCAAAAGCACACTTCCAGAAGAAACACAGGTCGTGCTGTTAACGCCGACGCTGTAAAAAGTGATGAATGCGATCTTCCCGGAACCCTCAAAATTTCCGAGAAGATCGCCTGCCTTGCCCTACAACTCTTTGTCGTTATTGCGCACCAGCGTATGGGGGTCAGGGCGTTGACGCAGCAGCCGTCGCCCCCACGTCTGACGCCATGCACGCCAGAAGATCGACTCCAATTGCTTCCATGTCTGCCAGAGCGCCGGCGTTTCGGGTTGCGCACTCAACTCGATTGTCTGGCCCGGGCCGCCGAAACGGTAGCGCACGTAGGAATCGGTGACTTCCCTCACCAACGGCTCAGCGTCTGGCAGTGCGCTGCTCAACCGGCTCGCATGTTCATGAGGCGTCTGGCTGAGGCGAATCGGCAAGCCGATCCGCTGTGACCAGCGCTCCATGCGTTCATAGATCTGCAGCGGCAGTTCGGCAGTGAAAACCGTTGGCCCGTTGCTGCGCACGCGCCAGATCAGAAAGACGCCGATCGGCACGACAATCACCAGCGCAAGCAGCACAAGCCACCAGGCAAAGATTGGCGATTCAGGAGATTGATCCTGCGCGCCGAGCAGTTCTTCGCCGGTGAATTGCGGCGGCATCTCCTGTTGTGCAGGCGGTGGGGTCGGTGCAGCGCCCGCGTCGTTCGGCGCGGGCGTCGGCGTTGGCGCCATCTCGCTGGCTGTGATGTCGGTCGGGTCTTCGCCGGGCGGGCGTTCGAGCGGGCTTTCGCCTGCGGTTGGCTCGAATTCGATCCAGCCGAACTCAGGAAAGAATACCTCCACCCAGGTGTGTGCATCGCGTTCTGTGACGAAATATACACCTGCTTCCTCGTCAAAGAATCCCTCGGCGTAGCCGCTTGCTGTGCGTGCGGGCACACCGACCACGCGCAACATCATCGCCATTGCCGTGGCGTAATAATCGCAATAGCCTTCCTGGATGTCAAACAAGAAGTACTCGAGTGGATCGCGACCTGCTGGCGGAGCGGCAATCGCGTCGTTGTAAGCGATAGTGCGCAAATAGCTCTCGATGGCTTTGGCCTTGTCGTAGGGCGTCGTCAACCCGGCGGTGATCTCCTGCGCCAGCTGCGCGACCGCCGGTGAAAATCCTTCGGGAACCTGCAGAAAAAGGTCGGCGATTTCGACCGGATAGGTCTGGCTGCTTGCTTGCAGGTCGCGCACGGTGGCATCGGTGGCGGCGCTGACCAGAATGTAGCGGTCTCCGGGATTCAACTCACGATTGGTGTGAATCATCGTGAACTCGATCGGCGGCGCCCCTGCCGGGGCCTCAGCGACCGGAATCGCAGCAGCGCCAGCCTGCACGCGCACCTGTGCATCAAGCTGCACAGTGGACTGCGCCACCTCAGGCATGCCGAACAGTATCGTGCCAACCGGCGCCAGCAGCGTGATCGTCTGGCTGATGGCGGAGCGGGCGCGCCAGCTTGCAATTGGTGCAATTTCACCCGCCCCGAAGCGCTGCGTCTCTTCAGCGGTGTTGAGCCAACGTCCATCGTTGCTATAGGTGTCGAAAACGACGGCGCGCCAGTAGCGCGCGCGCGAAGCCTGCACCTGGAAAACCGGCGTGTCGGTGACGTTGCGCTCGCCGCCCAGCGCAAGCGAGTTGCCAAACGAGGAGGTTGTTTCTGGCGCCTGGCGGTTGAGCCCCTGATAGAGACGCTGCACATTTTCGGCGGTCGATTCCCAGGTCGAGTTGATCGGCTCCAGAAACGCACGCACTTGTGGATTACGACCAAGACCGGGCAGGACCCAGGCGGCCAACACCAGCAGCGCGCTGAAGAGAATGCCGTTGCGCAGAAAGTCCCACACGATGTCGGGCTGAAAGTAGATGCGCTGTTCGCGCCAGCGCAGTTGCTGTTCCGAAAGGTTGGTGCGCACGAGCAGCACCAGGCCAATCAGCACAAACGCCACCAGAAAGCCCAACGTGGGGCGCGGCGCATAATAGGTGTTGATCAACAGCACCACGCCCGCCGGCACAACCGCACGCCACGTGTAACCGTAGCGAAAGATCGACCAGACGCCAAGATAGGTCAGCCACCACACCAGAAAACAGATTTCAAAGATGAATACATAGTTGTCGGCGCTGGCGGAGCGGCTGATCGCCGCGTCTACCCAGTCGAGCAGACGCAACAAGACGAAATAAACGCGCGCCTGGAGTTCGCTAATGTTGGCGCTGCTCAGAAACGGTTCGATTTCTCGGGCCGGCACCGTTTGCGCCATCGAATAAAGAATCCACGCCAACCCCACAAACATGCTGTGCGAGAGCGCAAAGAAACCATCGAAACGGCTGAAAGACATCAGCAAACCAAGAGCAAAGGCGCCAGCCGTTACAGGAATGACCACCGCCAGCGATGCGACGTGGCCGGCGGCGTCGAGCGCGGTCGCCAGAATCAAATAGAGGATCGCTGTCAGGATCGCTGTCAACCAGTGACCGTCCTGGAAATAGACGCTGTCGCGATAGTGGAAGCGCCGCGCCGCCATCGGCTGACCCGGCGCTCGTGTCATTTCTGCCATAAAATTTCTGCCATAAATCAGTCTTCTACAAAAGCCGCCATAACAAGACGGCCAAACCCGAGATTGCGCTCAATGCGATCAACCCAGCCAACAGGACGCGCGCCGGGCTGATGGAGTCAACCTGCACATTCAACATCTGCGGCGGACTGTTGACGGTGACCATCCACGTGCGCGTTGCGTCACCGGTTGCACCCGGCGTAGAAAGCGACATCATCACCTGGCTGTTTTGCGCCAGATCGCGCCAGGCCTGCGCTGTGTAACGATAGTTCGCTGCGCGCAACCGCGCTTCCTGCGAAGCCTGCATCGTTGCAGCGCCAGCCTGGGTGGCCTGCTGTTCAAAAGTTTCCGCCTGGCGTTCAAGTTCAACCGCAATGCGCCGCCACTCCTCGCCGGCCGTGCGCAGGTCGAGCGGCTGTGACACCTGCACTCGCTGCCAAATGCCGTTAGTTTGGGTGCGAATCTGTGGCCCAAGCTGGCTAAGAAACTGGCGGAGCAGCGCCCATTCCGTCGATGAAGGCAACGTGCGCGCCAGGGCCAGACCATTGTCGCCAGTCGGAATCCGCAACGACAACTCTACTATCGACGACTCACCCTCAGACGGCGCGCGGCGAATCTGTGGATCCAAAGCGCGCAGGGCAGGTGTTGTGCGCCAGGTGTGCACGATCTCGTCCAACACAGCCTGCGCTTCGTCGGCGCGCTCGGGGTTGAGATGCACATTGACGCGCACTTCAACATCATCGACTGACACTGTTGCAAAAACGTTCCAGCGCGTGAAAAGGTTTCGATACTCGGCTGGCGGCTGGAGCGTGGGCGTATTGATCAGATCGCCGGCAAGTTCAAGCGCCGTGGAGCGATCCCCCTCTTCGACAAGCTGCACTGCCTGCTGAACAATCAACGCCTGACGCTCCTGCTCCAGAAACGCCCCGCCCGATCCCTCAGCGCCGGGCAGTGTGCGCAACTGCTCGATCAACGCCAGCGCGCCTGGAATATCACCGCGACGGCGCAGGTCCGCCAACATCAGGCGCAGCCCGTCGATCTGCCACTGCTCCAATTCGGCGCGCCGCGGGTCATCGACCATCACGCCCCGCAACGCCAATGCTGCCTCAGCCGTCATTGCCTGTGCATAAAGCGCGCTGTCCGTTCCGGCGATGCGCGTTCGATAGAGTGAAGCCAGCCCGGCGTGCAGCCCGGCCACCTCCACCGGCGATACGCCCGCGGCCTCGGCCTGACGGATGCCTTCGGTGTAGGCAGCCACCGCCTGTCCCCAAAAACGTTCCTCCGCCGCCTGGTTGCCGACCTGTGCAGCCGCAATCGCCACTCGCTGATAACGCTCCGCCAGCGCTGCATAGGCAGCGGGAGCGGCGGCGTTGGCTGCGCCGGTCAACTGACGCAGCTCCTGCCAGGCTGACGGTGTTACGGTCTCGAAAAGGACGCGCGGCGGAATTGCGCCTTCAAACATCCATTCCAGCTCGATGGCGTCGGCGAACGGCGCATAGACCCAAGAATCCGGCTCAATGCGCAACCAGGCGCTGTTCTCCAGAGTTGCCCCCGGCTTCACCTCAATGCGAATGCTGCGCTGGCCGCGCCACTGCCGCAGCAATTCGGTCGGGTAGTTAATCTGTGCCACATCCGATCCCGCCAACGATCTTCTCACGGCGAGTGCAAGTTGGGCGGCGCCTCCGGCTGGAACGACAACCTGCGCAGACGCTTCGCCATTGTCTGAAACCGCAACCGGCAACGATGCGCTGTTCACGCTCAGGATTAATTCGACGGGATCGGCGTTGGCGATGCGCAGCGGCAGTTGAATCGGCTCTCTGCTTTCATTGCGCAAATCATACGATGCGTTGAGACTCAGGATTGCCGTCCCCTGTGCATCACTTTCAAATGCGATCGTCGCAATATGGGTGTGCAATGTGACGGCGCCGTTTGCTGGCGTAACAACTGGCAACGTGAAAGCCGCCCCCGTTGCTGTGGTTTGCGAAATCGGCATTGCTGACAGCGGGCGCACTGGCAAGAAAATTCCACTGACCAGAAGCCCCCAGCAGATCACAAAGACCAGACGCAGCGAGCCGCTTCGCCGGTGCAGCCGTATCGGAGTGGAAAGAACATGCAATCTATGAAAAAGTTGCGTTTCATTTCTGGTTCTGGTATCGTGATTTGTAGTAATTAAACTCATTTTATACGTAAGAATTCAGACGCGTATGGTCCGCCTATTGATGCAATGGGATATCAGAATGGGACGCGAACAGGATTTCTCCGAGTTCGTCGTGCGTGAATTTGCCCCACGTCTGATGCAGCTTGGCATCGAACCGAGCGAAGTTCTGTATACCATGTACGGGGAAGGCCCGCAAATGTTAACGCTCGGTGCAGTCGAGAGTAAAGAGAAACTCCAGGAGATTTTGCAAAGCTCTGGCTGGAAAAAACTCCACGAAAAACTGCTGACGTATGTCACAAACTACAGCCAGAAGGCTGTCCCCGACAACGGCCGCAATTTCCAACTCTGAATACTCGCTTTTCGTCGATTCTACATAAGGCGGTGTGACAGATCGTGCACAACGCCTGCACCTGCTCCTCGTTCCGCCCCTTTGTCAGCATACTGTAAGAGAAAACGGTTGATTCCTACTCAGCCGTTTTCTATAATTTCTAACAGCAGAGATTGAATGAGGTAGTGGACAAAATCTGAATTGAGCAAGCACTGTGTTCTGACAACAGTTTTTGCCTGGGGGTTATCTCGCTAGATGCCGGCTGCACGAGTGGTCTCACCGTGAGCTACATCACAACACAGCCAATTGATCACAATCATGCACCTGCCGAAAATGTTTAGAACCGAAGCATATTTTCACGTGCCCGAAAGCCGGGTGGGATGTATTCAAATGGAATTAAATCCGGCAAAGGTTGTTCTGCTCCATACTGGCAGGCGCCCCAATGAAAAAGTCTTGCGACTGCTTGCTCATTTTGATATTCAAACGATCCACATTAATGCCGCATCGACAGATCAACTTGTCCCCGATCAATTCTCAGACTGCGATCTGATCTTATTTGAGGCGTTCGATCACATCAGCAACGAAAATCATGCTGCACTCAACTGGATTCGTATGGGCAGCCGTGCACCGTTGGTGATGCTTACCAATAGCGAACGCACGGAACGAACGATCTCCGGGCTGATGGCGGGAGCCGATGCCGTCATTTCGCTCAACATGTCCTGGGACGTGATCGTTGCGCATTGTCATGCGTTGGTCAGGCGCTGGCGGCTTGGTCATGGGTTGCCCAGAAACACAGCCTCAGCATTCACGCATTAGACTCCATGCTCACCGCCACAAATTCAACTTCATGCGTGCCAGAAACGGGACACATTACTCCCATACCGTTTCACCAAAAATACATCATTTAACCGATCACGCATCGCGTTGTATCCAGTAGGATGGAGGGAACGGGAACAAGGTTGTCGAAGCAATTCTACAACTCGGTTATCCGTGCTTTCCAAACGTTGAAAGGATGTAATGATGGCGCTATACACTCGAAAACTCAAGCAACACGAACGCAAATCGATCGAGACTCAGCTGGATACTCCAGAAGAAGATTTGCCTACCCAACGTCTGCAGATCATTATGCTTTCTGCAGAAGGAAAACGCGTGCCTGAGATCAGCGAGGAGGTGGACTTGCATCCGATCAATGTGCGCAAGTGGATTCACCGTTTCAATCGCTACGGATTGGACGGGCTGCGCAGCGGCAAATCGCCCGGTCGCCCGCCGGTGTTCAACGAGGAACAACGAAGCCGCATTGTTGCAATCGCCAATACAAACCCGCGCTTGCTTGGATTGCACTACTCACGCTGGTCGTTGCAGCGTCTGCGCCGCTATCTGATTGACCAAAAGATTGTCGACCATATCAGCGTCGAGACAATTCGGCAGATCATTCAATCACAGGACTCGATGGTGATGCATCGACGCCATCACGTACACAGTTGACCCCTGGCAACACGGCAATGTTCGCACGTCTCACCAGAGCGTAGGTCTTGCAACATCTGTTCATCGGCGTCGGAAGAGCATGGCAGCGCAATAGCTCTTCCGACGCTTCATTTGTGACACGGTCGCCACCAATCACCCCCACCTATTGGATTGCTTCGGATTAGAATCTTCTAACTTCATCTGATCGTTTGCTTGTGATATAGTAGCGACCACAAGATGGCGGATTTCCGCCATTATAATTTGGTAATTCAACATGTTCCTGGGGCAGATATCGTCAAAACCTGGAAGGATGCCTGTCCGTAAGGGAAGTAGATCAGGATGTCAACAAGGTGCAGGATACTTCCATGAACACTCTATCTCCTATAAACATTCACCGCCAACCTGTCGTGCTGTTCATTGCGGCAATCTTTCTTTTTCTGATCGCGGGTTGCGCTCCGGTGACGCCGATTACGGACAATGTCGATGCGTCAGCCTCCACACCTCAGCCAGTTGCGGAGGCGCCAACCGCCGAGCGATTGCCTGTCCCCACTGAAACGTACAACGGGATTCCGGTCGGATTCACGGCGGATGGCTTTCCATTTCGCGGCGATCCAAACGCACCGGTGATGATGATCGAATTCAGCGACTATGAATGTCCTTTCTGTGCGCGTCATTTCGTGCAAACCGAACCAGCCATCAACGAGTCGTTTGTGCGTACAGGACAGTTGCTCGTTGTCTTCCGCGACTTCCCGATCGAAGGGTTGCACCCCAACGCGCCGGCTGCACACATCGCCAGCCTGTGCGTCGCCGACCAGGGCGCAGCGCTATACTGGCAGATGCACGCCAAACTTTTCCAGACGCAGACCGAGTGGGGCAATTCGCTCGATCCGCTGCCAGTTTTCGAGCGGCTTGCGGTCGAATCTGGCGCCGACCTCGATCTCTACACAACATGCATGGAGACCGAGCAGGACGCCAAGCGCGCCTTCATCGAAGAGGCTATCGCCGAAGGGCAGAGCATCGGCGTCACCGGCACGCCCAGCTTCAGCTTTGTCGGCATGAACGGCGATGAATATCTGCTGGTGGGCGCTCAACCTTACGATCGCTTCGCCGCTTACGTCGAATCGTTGCTGGCTGGTGAAGCGCCACTCGGCGCCGAACAGCAGCAGCAATCTGGCGGCGGTGAGGCGCAGATTCCCTTCTGGGCGACGCGCGAAGGCTGGCAACCCGACCCGGAGCGTCCTGGCGTCAATATGGCGGGCGATCGCTACCGCGGCAATCTCGACGCAAAAGTTGTGGTGATCGAGTTCTCCGACTTTCAATGTCCATTCTGTCGCCGACATGTCGAACAGACGCAACCAGGGCTTGATGAGCAGTTTGTCGACACCGGCGAGGTGTTATGGATTTTCAAGCACTTTCCGCTGCAGATTCATCCGCAGGCGCCAGCAGCCGGCGTCGCCGCTGAATGCGCCGGTGACCAAGATAAGTTCTGGGAGATGCATCATTTGCTCTTCGCCAACATGTCGGCGTGGTCGATCAGCGATCCGACGCCGGTCTTTGCCGGATTCGCCGCCGATCTTGACCTCGATCTCGATGCCTTTGACGCCTGTGTCAACGATCCGGCGATCGCTCAACGCGTCACCAGTGATCTGAACGACGGCGCTCCATTTGTGCAGGGGACGCCTACATTCATCGTGTTGTTTAATGATGAAGGCCGCATTATTCCAGGCGCATTGCCATTGGAGACCTTCTCCCAAGCGCTGCAAGAGATTTTAGGTATGGTGCAGTAGACGCGCACATGCGTCATGGCCGATCGATGCGTTGGAGACGGCCAATCACTCCAGACTTTATGCATCTGGAAGTGGTTGCAACCCGTCTCCAGCACACGATCGAGTGGCTATCTCATCCACCACGTAGATAGCGTTGCACATTCTCCAAATGTTCGGTGTAATCCCTTGCAAAGACATGACGTCCGCTCCCGTCGGGTAGGGCGACAAAATAGAGATAATCGTGCTGTTCGGGATAGAGCACGGCGCGGATGCTGCTCAAGCCAGGTGCAGCAATTGGCCCCGGCGGGATGCCTGCATAGAGGTAGGTGTTGTAGGGGCTATCGACGCTGGTGTACTCCTCCAGAAACACCGGCGTCTTCCACCATTGTCCGGTTGTGGGCTGGTAGCCCATTGCATATTGCACGGTTGGGTCGGCGTCCAACTTCATCCCTATTGCCAGGCGGTTCAGATAGACGCCTGCAATCGCCGGACGCTCCGCCGGGACGACCGCCTCGCGCTCTACAATCGATGCCAAGGTTAAAACCTCATGCAATGAAAGCTGCGTGTCGCCGCCAGCGCGCGCTTCCTCGTAGAGCGGTAAAACACGTTGCGCAAACGTCTCGATCTGGCGCGACAACACATCGACCGCTGTTGGATTGTTTGCTGGTATCAGGTACGTGTCGGGAAAGAGATACCCCTCTAACGAAGCGCCGGCCGGACGCGCCTGCAAGAATGGATAGTGCGCCGGATCAAGGTTGGTCAGGTCGCCGGCGACAGCCTGCTCGCGATACCGTGCGCCTTCAATGTTGCCCAGCAAATCGTTGCGGCTAAGATACTCGGCGGTCTGCTCGACGCGCCAGCCCTCTGGAATGGTAATGCTGATAGCGGCGGCGCGTGGGTTGATCAACGTTTCGGCGATTTCGCGCAGCGTCATCGAAGGCGTGAGGGTGAAGGTTCCGGCGGAAAGTCGTCCATCCAGCCCGTTGACGCGCAGATATGCCTCAAACAGAGCAGCGTCGCGGATCAAACCCGCCTGTTCGAGATTCTGACCGACAAGACGCGCCGGCGAACCGGGTGTAACGATGAACTGCACCGGCCGGTTGTCAACGCTGGCCGGCAGGTCAAGCGCACCCTGGTTGGAGCGGAGATAGATTTCCTGACCGACGGCGCCGCCCCGCGAACAGGCGGCGGCAAGCAACATCGCTGCGATCAGCCAGAGTAGACACCAGAGACGGATGGCGACGAGGCGCATCAACCGACGAGCGCCTTTCCGGCATGAGCTCGCGCCCCAAAGCGCGCATCCTGTTCATAGAACTTGCGCAGCCCATCGACGAGTTGCGTGCGCGGTTTGTATTTGAGCAACTGACGCGCTTTGGTCAGGTCCGCCACCAGATGTCGGATGCCCCCCGATGCCTCGCTGTTTTCAATTACATTGGCGTGGGCGTTGACAACCGAACAGATTGTGTCGACCAGTTGCAGCAGTGAAGTTTCTTGACCGCTGCCGACGTTGATGACCTCCTGGTCGATGTTGCTGGCTGTGGCCGCGGTGATCAGTGCGTCCACGACATCGTCGATGTAGACAAAGTCACGCGTCTGTCGCCCATCGCCAAAGATGATCACCGACCCGCGCCCGATGATCTGTTGCATGAACAGCGGAATGACAGGCGCATGGGTTGGCGGCAGCGGCTGCCCCGGCCCGTAGGCGTTAAAGATGCGCAAGGCCACAGTCTCGAAGCCGCTTAAGCGGCCGATCGTGAAGAGGTAGCGTTCGGCAGCCAGTTTGCTCACAGCATACGGCACAGCAGGATTGGGCGGCATATCCTCTGTTATCGGCCAACTCGGCTGATCGCCGTAGACAGTGGCGCTGCTTGCCAGCACGACGCGCTTCACCCCGACATCGCGACATGCTTCGAGCAGAGCGACTGTCCCACCGACGTTGACGTCGTTGTACTCGCGCGGATAAAGCACCGAAGCCGGCACGCTGACTCGAGCAGCGAGATGGAAAACAACATCCACACCCTGCAAGAGCGACCATAGCTTAGGCACATCGCGAACGTCGCCGCGGTTGAAGTTGACGGACGGCGACAGGCTGGCAGGGTCGCCGCTGCTCAAGTCGTCCAGCACGCGCACGGCTGCCCCGCGGCGCACCAATTGGTTGGCAAGATGGACGCCGATGAAGCCTGCACCGCCTGTAATCAAAACTCGCATACTCATACCAACTCCTTAACACATTCCGCTTGCCCTTCTTCGCTCATCTCGGAGATGAGCCGCCGGAGTCGGTTCAAAGCATAGCATAGAGCGAAGATGTGCGCAGAATGAGGCGACCGACGTCGAAGCAAATCGAGCCTCAGCGCCTGCGATCATCCGGATCGGTGGAACGGCGCGCAGAAGCGTTGGGGAGATCGCCGCGCCTGCTTCCGTTCTTGCCGCCTCTTGGCGCTGAACGGTCGATCGGCATCGTGAGATCGTTGTAGTGATGGCAGGCATTGACCAAATTTGCCGCAGAAAAATGGCCGAACGTCCACCAGCGCATAGGCGGTTCGCCGCCAAAGAGCATCTCAACAATCTCGTCGACGCTGCGTCCTTCTGTTTCGAGCCTGTGCACCTCGTTCGCCAGTTGAATCAGGTCGCCGATCTTGCCGAGTAGATCCGGCAGCGGGGTGCGACGCACGGTTCCGCTGCCGGGAAAGAGGCGCTCTGGACGCAGCGTCGCCAGCGTGCGCAGGCTGCTGATGATGGCAAACATATCAAATTCCGGCGCCCAGGCGGTGTCGCGTCCGCCAATAAAAGCGTCGCCGCAAAAAAGCCAGCGATAGGTCGGTTCAAAGTAGCTGACATGGTCGCGACTGTGGCCGGGCGTTTCGACAGCGCGCAGGGTGAATTGTGGCGTGCGGATGGTGTCTTCCACTTCGTCAAGCGAACGAATCCCGGTGTATGGTTTGGGTTTGCCCCACACCACCTGCCGATAGCGTTGCATCCCGATCAGTTCAGGATTTTCAATCATGGGCAGCGCCTGGCGCGATGCATAGACGCGAGCGTCAGGAAAGCGCGCCAGCAATGCATTCAGCCCGCCGATATGATCTTCGTGAGCATGGGTGATGGCGATCTGTTGCACGGGCGCCTTCTCCAGCACGCGCACCAGCTCGCCCGCTGTGCAGGCTGGGCCGGCGTCGATCAGCAGCCCATCGAGCCAGTAAGCCGCCGTCCAGTAGAGCGGGCGCCCAAATAGCGCCCGCGCCATCCGTATCACCGTCACGGAGCCGTGCTTCTCGACTTGAATCATGGACACCCTGCTGTCAACTTCATCATTGCAACCTGCAATCGCTCCATCACTTCATCTGGGATACGCGCCATGCGCCCATCCAGATCGACGCAGATGTGGTCGGTTGCGCCGGTCATCAGGGTCTGACCGGTGGCGGCATTGGTGACCACATAGTCGAAGCTGATCTGGCGGCTGCGCAACTGGCGCACGCTCGTTGTCACGCGCACGGTGTCGCCGAAGCGCGCTGGCGCACGGTACTCGCCGCGCACGCCAACTACGGAGAAGTGATGGCCGCCTGCTGCAAATTCGCGATAAGGCATCCCGATCGCATCCATCCATGCCACGCGCGCCGCCTCAAACCAGATGATGTAAGCGGCATGGTGCACAACACCCATGGCGTCGGTTTCGGCGAAACGCACAGCGATGTCGAGCGAAAAGGATGATGATGTAGCCATAGTTGATCTGTTCTTGGGTGGGGCGACAGGATGATAGGGTAGTGGGGTGGTAGGGTAAAAAGGCGAACAGCCCCCCAACGCCCTCAACACCCCATAACTCCAAGACCCTACAATCCCAAATCCCTACAACCCTATCCCCCCACAATCTCACATGTGAATCGGGTGTCCCTCAACTGCGTGCGCGGCTTCCATCAGCACTTCGCTCAGCGTTGGGTGAGCATGGACGTTGCGCGCAATCTCCGCCGGCGTGATCTCCATCATCTGCGCCAGGCTTAGTTCAGGCAACAGCTCGGTGACGCCCGGTCCAACCAGATGCGCCCCCAGAATTTCGCCGTATTTGGCATCGGCGATGATCTTGACAAAGCCGACTTTGGCGTTGAGCGCCTGCGCCTTGCCGTTGGGCATGAAGGGAAACTTGCCGACTTTAACATCAAAGCCCTTCTCCTTCGCCTGCGCTTCAGTGTAGCCGAGGCTCGCCACTTGCGGGTCGCAGTAGGTGGCGCGCGGCATGAAGATGTAACGTTCCGCCGGGATCGGCATGGTCGGCGCACCGGCGATGGTCTCCGCCGCCACGATCGCCATGGCGCTCGCCACGTGCGCCAATGCCAGTTTGCCGGTGCAATCGCCGATGGCATAGATATGCGGCACATTGGTTCGCATTACATCGTCGATCTCGATGAAGCCGCGCTTCTCGGTTTTGACGCCAGCCGCCTCCAATCCGAGGTTGTCGGTGTTGGGCTGCACCCCGATCGCCATCAACACTTTGTCGGCTGTCAACGTTTGCACTTCGTCGGTCTTGAGGTTCTTGACCGTGACGGTGACGCCGTCAGCGCCGATTTCGACTTTCTCCGTGCGCGCACTCGTCAGCATCGTAACGCCGCGCTTGCTAAAGGCTTTCTGAACTTCGGCGGCGACCTCAGCGTCCTCGAGGGGCAAAATCTGGTCGAGCATCTCGACGACCGTGACTTCGGCGCCATAGGTGCTGTAGACGTAGCTAAACTCCATGCCGATGGCGCCTGAGCCAACAACGATTAGCTTCTTGGGTGCGTCCTTGAGCACGATGGCGTCACGATATTGGATGACGCGGTCGCCGTCGATCTCTGTGCCAGGCAGGCTGCGCGCCCGCGCACCGGTGGCAATGATGAAATGAGCCGCAGTGACTGTCTGCTCTTTGATGTCCGGTTTGAACTCTGAAGGCGTCACCTTGAGCGTGTGGCTGTCGACAAAGACGCCGTGTCCTTCGATGACCTCGATCTTGTTCTTTTTCATTAAAAAGCCCACGCCTTTGGTCTGGCGCGAGACGATGTCGCGGCTGCGCTTGACTGCCTTGCTGAAGTCAACGGTGAGGTTGTCGAAGCTAATGCCATACTCGGCGGCATTGTGCAATTCTTCGAGAATCTCGGCGTTGTGGATCAGCGCCTTGGTTGGGATGCATCCCCAATTCAGACAGACGCCGCCCAGGTTTTCACGCTCGACGATGGCGGTCTTCAAGCCTAACTGCGCAGCGCGAATGGCGGCCACATACCCGCCTGGACCGCTGCCCACGACGACAACATCATATTGATACCCGTGATCAGCCATAAGGTTTTCCTTTCGTGTGGCGTGTGGCGTGTTGCGTGATTCGTGTCTTATCCATCTCTACATTGCGCGCGGACCCACCGTCAATACACGCAACACTTTAGTTTTCCCAATTCTCCAATTTTTCTTTGACCGCTGTCAAAAATCTGTCACCCTGCGCGCCGTCCAACACGCGGTGGTCGAAGGTGTAGCTCAGGTAACACATCGGGCGGATGGCGATCACGTCGTCGGCGCTGGGCAGGAGCGAGGCGCTGCTGCTGCGCACGACCGGGCGTTTGACGATGGCGCCGACGCCGAGGATGCCGCTCTGCGGTTGGTTAATGATCGGTGTAGCGATCAGGCTGCCCCCGGTGCCGTGATTGGTGATCGTAAAGGTGCCGCCCTGAATCTCATCGGGCTTGAGCACGCCCTCGCGCGCCCGTTTGACAAGATCGTTGAGCGTGCGGGCTATCCCGGCCAGGCTCAACTCGTCGGCGTTGCGAATCACAGGCACGAGCAGCCCGCCCGGCAACGCCACCGCCACGCCGATGTGCATTCGTCGGTGGATTACGATGCCGGCGTCGGTGAAGCGGCTGTTGGCTTCCGGCACAGCGCGTAGACCGGCGACTGTTGCAGCGACAAAGTAGGCGGTGTAGGTGAGCGTGGCGCCGTTGCGCGTGAAGGTGCGCTTGTTCGCCTCGCGATGACGCACAACGTTGGTCATATCCACTTCGCAGACTGTCGTGACATGCGGGCTGGTGCGTTTGCTCAACACCATGTGTTGGGCAATGGCGCGGCGCATCGTGGTGAGCGGTTCGAGCACATCTTCTACATCCAACGCCATCGGCTCCGGTGCAACCGCCGCGGCGCCCTCCTCACCTTCAGCCACCTCGCGTTTGACCGCAGCTATATAGGCTTCTAAATCCTTTTTGGTGATGCGACCGCCCAGCCCGGTGCCGCTAACCTGCGCCAGATCGATGCCATGTTCGGCGGACATGCGCGCCACGACCGGGCTGACAAAGCTCCGTCCCGACGGTCGCTCGGCGGACGCCTTGACAGCCGTCGTCGCGCCGACTGCGTTTGATGTTGGCTCAAGCTGTGTAGAGGGCGATGGAGTGGCTTCAGATGAACGCAGCATAGAAACCTCGTCCGGTGCGCCAATCGTGGCGATCACGGCGCCAGCCGATACAGTGGCGCCCTCGATAGCCGCCACCTCCAACAGCACGCCGTCCAGCGGGGCTGGCACTTCGGTGTCGATCTTGTCAGTGCTGATTGTCACCAGCGGCTCATTTTTGGCGACAGCGTCCCCAGGTTGTTTAAGCCAGCGCAAAATCACACCTTCCACAACGCTCTCGCCCAATCGGGGCATTCTGACAGCGGTCGCCATTGCTTCACCTCCTCACTCAAGCATCAACCGGTCAGCCAATTGTGGTTCATCCATCTCGGCGCGCTGAAAGAGATATTGCTTGCCGGGCACAGTGCTAAAACCGGCGTGTTCACCAGTAGGCGTCAATGTCACGATATTCATGTATTGTCCCTCGGCAGCGTCGAGCGTCAGCAGATCGCGCAGCGCCTCGCGCCCGGCTTCGACCAGCGGCATACCACATTTGAGATAGAGCACCAGACTGCGCGCTGTCGCCGCACGAATCGCCAGCTCGCCCATGCCCGTGCAGGCGGCGGCGCCGTAGCGATTGTCGCAGTAGTTGCCGGCGCCGATCAGCGGGCTGTCGCCGACGCGCCCCGGATATTTCCAGCCGAGACCACTCGTGCTGACCGCCGCCGCCAGATTCCCCTGCGCGTCGAGTGCAATGAAATTCACCGTGCCCAACGTGTCGACGCGCGCAGCCTTGTAAATTTTGTCCTGCAAATTGAGAGGCCGCGTCAGGATGCGAGCCACGCTGCGCAGATTCTCGGTCGCGCCGGGCGTCAAACCTCGCTCGGCAAAGCGTTCCCGCCAGCGGCGCAGCGCCTCCTCGGTGCGCTGATCTTGCGGCGACTCACCCAGCTCGGCGGCCAGCCGCTCCGCCCCGCGCGCCACGACGAGCACATGCGGCGTCTCCTCCATCACCTTGCGCGCCAGCGTGATGGCGCAGCCATAGCCCTGCACTGCGGCCACGGCGCCGGCGCGCAGCGTCGCCCCCCCATCCATAATGCTGGCGTCAAGCTCAACCTCACCCAGCACGTTGGGAAGACCGCCGTAGCCAACGCTATGATCGTCAGGATCGTCCTCGACGATGCGGCACGCCAGCTCAACTGCGTCGAGCGCGCTGCCGCCCTCGCGCAGCAACATCATCGCCGCCATCATCCCACGCCGTCCGTTTTCACTTGCCACCATCACTGGCATTGACACAATCGCCTCCGTTATGTGAAATCTCCAATCCTTGATCTCCAGTGAGATTGGAGATTAGAGATTGGAGAGTAGGAAATCTTTGATGCGGTCCTGAATCGGCTCAAGCAACGTTTCCCACGTCACGTCGGGGAGCTTGTTCACCGTGATAAAATCCTGCACCATGAAGACATTGTAGACGCCGCCAAGCGCAAAGATTGCCGCCGCCAATGGATGCGCAGCCGCCTCTTGCGCGCTGGCAAAGCTGAGCGGCCTGGGAAAGATGCGCGCCGGCAACTCAAACTTCATTGCATTGGGATTGGGCGTAAGTTTGGCTTGAACTGACATGGTGCGTAGTATAGCAGAAAGTGCAAATCTTGAGAACGGAAATCGGAAGCGAGGCAAAGATGGAGCTTGATCGCGACGCCTTACAGGAGGCGATTCTCAAACAATACACAGAGGAGCACGCTGCCCTCGGGGAGGCCGGCGCGCTGGCGTTGTTGGAGCGCGGGCGACAGTGGGATCTGGCAGGCGTGCTGGCGCGCGGCGGCGTGATCGTTTTTCCCCATGCGGGCGTGGCGGACTGTGGTCATCAGATTGCGGCGGCGGTGCACGCCTGTCTCGACTGCGGCGCCGACCGCGTGCTGGTGATCAGCGTGCTGCACGCCTTCACCGACGAAATGCAAGACGCCCGCGTGCGCGTCGCCGCCGGTGAAGCGCCATCCAATTTTCGTCATTGGGGCATCCAGGGTTCGGGATTGGCTGGCCGACAGGAGTGGCGTAGCGACCATGCATTGATGAGTTTTCGCCATCTCTGGCAGGCGGAGACGAAACGCCGTGGGATCAAAGGGCCGGAAGTGATCGAACGGTACCCATATCTTGCTGGCGGCAAGCCGTGGGAGCTGCCCGGCTACGACGAAGTGGCGGAGCTGGCGGAGAACGCCGTCATTGTCTCGACCGCCGACCCCTTCCATCACGGCGTCGGCTATGGCGACGCGCCTGAAACCGCCTACTGGCCCGATGAGAGCGGTCTTGCCTACGCTCGCTCCCGCATCGAAGAGGGAATCGAGCTGCTGGCAAAGGGTGACTATTGGGGTTATAACCAACATTGCGTCGATGCCAAGAGCGATGCGCGTGACGCCGGACAGTTGTTCCGCCACCTGCGCGGCCCGATGACTGGGCGCATCCTCGATCTGGTCTACACCGACGCGTCGGCGCTCTACAACTCGCCGCCGCCGACGTGGGTGGCTGGCGCGTTGATTACGTGGGAGCGTTGATCGCTGGCTTTTGTGTGCGCTTCCACATCAACGCTGTGCGCTCGAACTCGATCACCACGACGCCATTTTGGTTTCGCCCAACGTGTCGAAAACGAACGATGCCCTGGTTCGGGCGCGAACGCGAGTCCCGTTTTTCGAGCACTTCGGTCGTCATGTAGAGCGTGTCGCCGTGAAACATCGGATGCGGATGCACGACGCGTTCATAGCCCAGGTTGGCGACAAGCGTGCCTTCGGTCAGATCCGGAACGGTGATGCCGACCGCCAACCCAAGCGTGAAGAGGCCATTGACGATGCGTTGACCAAATTCTGAGTGTTTGCGTGCAAAGTCCTCGTTGAGATGCAGCGGCTGTGTATTCATCGTCAGCGCGCTAAAGAGCACGTTGTCCATCTCGGTGATGGTGCGCGCCAGGCTGTGCTCGATCACCTCGCCGACAGTGAATTGCTCGAAGTAACGCCCGGGCATGTCATCTCCTGTAAGGCTAACTGCCGTCGTTGCCTGCTCGATTGCGCGCAACGACGCCGTACCCAATCAGCGCCACGCCGAAGATCAGCAACACCCATGCCAGGATTTGCAGAACGTCCGCCCCGGCCAGCACGTTGTAGAAAAGCAGACCGCCCAACACAAGCAGAAAGACCGCCATCAGAAAACCGCTGCGGCGTTCGCGGTCAGATGTTTCGATAAACGGCGCAAGCAATGCCATCGCGCCTGTGACAAGAAGGCCAACTGCCAACATCCAGGCAATGGTCAGCCGGTCGCTAAAGCCAAACATCGACATCAGAATCGCCGCCATGCCGATAATCAGCGCAACCGCCCCGCGAATCAAAGGGAAATTCCCTTGCCGCCGCCCCATAAGAAAGGAAAGCAACACCAGCAATCCATGCGTTGCCAGCACGATCGCCAGAAACAGCAACACCCATCCCTGCGCCTGTGTTGGTTGAAACAGGATTGAGAGACCAAGCCCGGCGGCAATCAACCCTTCGATCAACAATACCCACCACGCTGTTGAGCGACGCCATGGTTTGATGGAATCGACTGATTTCTTCATTGTGTCACTCCTGCACCCTCTATGATTCAAAATCGAAATCGATGTGAACAAATGTCGCCTCACGGTGAGGGACAATTGGCAAACCGTACGCAGTGGAGACGCTGTAGACAAACTTTGCACCATACAGGAAGATGAAAGCCGAATAATACGCCCAGATCAAAAGCGCCAGCGCCGAACCTGCCGCGCCGTAGATGGAGCGTATGGCTGTGTTTTGGATGTAATAGCCGAGAATTGCGCCGCCGATCCAATACCCTATGGCGGACAGGGCTGCGCCTGGTGCGATTGCGCGCCAGGATGCACGCGCCTGCGGAAGATATCTGAGCACAATCAAAAACAGGACAAAGAACACGAGGGGCGATGTAAATACCTGGATCAGGGTAGCCAGCCAATCATTACGGTAAATCTCAAGCACCAACCGGCGCGGCAGCGAAGCGATCACGGCGCTGGCGAACAAAATCAAGATCGGCGTCAACCCAAGCAGCAGTGCAGCCAGGATCGAAGTGGCATAACTCTTGACGAGATTTAGCAGCGAGAGTTGGATGTTTGATGGTCGCACGGCAATGTGCCACATGGCGTTGATCGCGCCGCGCAACTGGCGAAAGACGCCCGAAGCGCCAAAGAGCAACAAGACCACGCTCAGCAGAGTGGCGCCGCCGCTGGGTCGCAAGTGAAAATTGGTGGAAAGAATCTCGCGCGTCAAATCTGCCACTTCTTGCCCAACCTGCTGTTCGATCGTGTCGAGCAGACGCGCCTCAAACGACGCTGCGCTAAAGGTCAACGAAGCCAGATTCATCGAAATGATGAGCAGCGGAGCAAGCGAAAAGAGCGTCGAATACGCAATCGCCGCCGCATAGACCGGCGCCCGTCGCTCGCTCCACTCCAAAAACGTCTGGACAAAGAGATTGCCGACCTTGCGGACGTTCATATGCGCCTGGCAACGCGCCTGCTATGCGCCTTCGCCGTCATCACCAAGTGCGCGACGCAGATTTTCCTCTGTCGCGCTATCTAATGTCGTCTGTAAAACGCGGCCTTGATAGTTGCGCAGCAACGCCAGCACCGCCGTCTCGTCGGCGTCGCGCACGATGAGGAAGAGCGCCGAAGAGTTGGGTTTGAGGCTCTCCTTCACATCTTTGACAAACTTGCCGTCTACGCCCAGCCCCGTAAGGGCGCCAACGCCAGCGCCGCCCAGCGCGCCGAGCGCAAGACCGGTCAATGGAAAGAAAAACCCGCCGAGCAATAACCCAAGCAATGCGCCGATGCCTGTGCCAACCATAGTGGCGCGGCTGACTTCGTTCTTCACCGACAGCTTGCCTTCAGCATCTCTGCTCACAATCGCAGCATCGTCCAGGGAGACCAATCCCTGCTTTTGCTGTTGGCGCAGAGCCTCCCGCACTTTCTCCGCCTCGCCGGCGTCATCAAACGCCAACACAACCAGATGTGACACTAGAAATCTCCTTTCAGTTTGAGCAGTGGCAGGGAACAAGTTCCCAACGCGTCAGGGTGAACAAATATGGAGAAACATTGTACGCAACATGCGCAAGCGTCATTGTGCCCGGAACAAAATGTCATGTCAAACTGTGTGCGAGGCTATGAGGCATTGGGCGACGCCAGGGTCGCCAATAGCGAGGAGAGAACGCAGCCGACAATCTTCGCATGTCGGACGCCTTCTCCTCCGGGTGTGGTGTAAATCGGTGGGCTGGAGTCTCACAATCTTCGCATGTGAGCGCCGCACCGATGCTGGCGAAGCTGCGCACTTCTTCGCCGGGTCGATTGTTCGCCGCCAGGATACGCTGCGCCGATTAACTCTGAATGACCGCAGCGTTATGGTTTGGTTAACGAATGGTCAACAATTGACGCGCGCAACTCGCCCTTATTTTAGTCAGGCAACACAGCGATGCAGTCCACCTCGATCAACATCTGACCGATCAGCCCGGCTTGCACGGTCGTGCGCGCTGGATACGGCTCGGAAAGAAACTGGCGATAGACCTCGTTCATCTCGGCAAAGTCCAGCACATTGACGAGATAGACGTTCACCTTGACGACATTTTGCCAGCTTGCACCGGCCGCCTGCAGGATCAACTCGACGTTGCGAAAGGTGCGCTCCGCCTGTTCACGGAACGCGCCGGGTTGGAACGTGTTGGTCTCTGGATCAAACGAGCCTTGACCAGATATGTAAAGCGTACGTCCGCTGGCGACAATCCCCTGTGAATAAGGCGCTGCAGGAATGACTGCTTTTTCAGAAAAGACAACTTCACGCATGATGGCCTCCTTGAACGTTGAACAACAACAGCCGCTGATTGACGAGCTACCCAGTCGCTTACGGCCACGACTTGTCGTGTGTGGTCAGTCGCTCGGCGCCCGTCTCGGTGATCAGGAAAGCATCTTCCAGGCGTACGCCAGTTTCTCCTGGAAAATAGACGCCCGGTTCGAGCATGATGACCATGCCGGGCAGAAGAATCTCCTGGCTGTAGGGCGTGAGGCGCGGCGCTTCGTGGCCTGTGACGCCAACGCCATGACCGGTGTGATGGGGATAGACCGGATAGCCTGCGTCGGCGATGTATTGGCGCAGACGCCGATCGATCTCGCCGGCTACAACGCCCGGCCGCAACATGCCGGCGCCCAACGCCAGCGCATCGCTGACCACCTGATGTAGCTGGCGTTGGCGCGCATCCGGTTCGCCGGCGATATAGGTTGCGCAACTGTCGCTCCAATAACCGTGCTGAATCGTGCTCAGATCGACGATGAGCGAGTCGCCAGGGCGAAGAAGATGGTCGATCGGCCATCCCCCGATGTTCTCGGCGCGATAGCCGACAACGCAATCGTTGCCCATCGGCACGCGACCACCGGCCGCAGCTTCGACCGCCGTTTTCGCCGCCAGCCATACGTCGATCTCGCGCACGCCGGCGACAGTCGCACGCCGAGCCGCAGCATGGCCGATGTCCGTAAGCCGGAAATTTTCGCACAGCTTCGCAAGTTCTTCCGCTGTCTTGATCGCACGCAGCGGCGCCAGCCAGTTGTCGATGTTCACCCACTCGCTGTTGTTCGCGGCGGTCGCTGCCAGCAGACCGCCCACGGCGGCGGGCAACGCCCAGCTTTCCACACCAACGCGCGCCGGCCTGGAGGTTGGCGAATGCGACCAAAGTTGACGCAACGCCTTGCGTAAGTGTGATGCGCTGTCAATCGGCGCTTCGATCGTGTAGCCGAGGTAGGCGACAACCGCGCCATCCGGTTCTTCTGCAAACGGGGCGGCCAAACCTGCCAAAGCGTCGCCGACAATCAATATGAAATGACTGCCATCCCACCAGAGCAGCGGTGGTGCGGCGGCAAATGGGTTGGGGCCGGTCTGGACGGGAGGAGCAAAGCCGGTCAGCCAGGTTATACTGGCAGGGCTGGCGAACAGAGCGGCGTCGATGCCTCGTTCGTGCAGCAAGTGGCCGGCGCGCTGACGCTGTTCTTCGTGCATATCGAGCTCCGGTGATTGACGATGTGTTTGGATTATCGCCGATTCTTCACGTGCTCGTCAAAAAAGGCGATTGAGCGCGCCATTGCCTCGTTGAACCCCTGCGAAATGTTGTGATCGTCGTTGCGATAGGTGAACAGTTCTCCCGGTTGGCCCGCAGCTTGAAGCTGCTCCAGCAGCGTCGTCGAAAATTCATAGGGCACCGATGCATCTGCTGTGCCATGGTGCAGTTGAATCGGGCCGGACAAATCCGCCAGATAGTTGTTTGCCGAGATCGATGCGTAGAACTCTGGGTTCTCCTCCGGCGTGCCGTATTGTTCTTGAAGCTGCACACGCCAGCGCCGCGCCTGGTTGGAGATGGCGGGGGCAGGCGTGTTGTTTGCTCGGCGCCAGCGCGTAAGCAGGTCTGGGTAGTTGGCGACGACGCCCGCCCAGATCACGCCGGCTTTGATGTCGGGATCGGTGACCATTGCGCGCAGCGTAATATAGCCGCCCATCGAGTGCCCCCACATGCCGATGCGATCGGGATCGGCGTCGGGATAATTCTTAAGCGCAGCAGTGGCGTTAAGCACGTCGATCGTGTAATCCGGGTAGCCGTAGGCGCCCCGCGCCTCACCCTCCGAAAAGGCGTGACCCCGGTAATCGGGACGGAAGACAATGTAGCCGTTGCGCGCAAAGCCATCAACATAGGCGACGTAACGCTCAGTCGAGCGGTAGACCGCAGGTGGGATATAGCCGTGGTTGAAGATGATCACGGGCCAGCCGCTGGCGGGCTTTTCGCCGCGCGGCACCGTCAGCAGACCGTCGATGCGCAGCCCCTCGGACTGATAGGATGCAATGTAGCGATTGTAATTGGCGCCGGGCGCCAGCGTCTGCCGAATCACAAGCTGTTGGTTTGGGAACTCCTGGCGACGCAGATAATCGATCGTCAATGCCTCACCGTCGAACGGTGCGATCTCGGCGATGCCGCCTTCGTTTTCAGTTTCTGGCGCTGCCGCCGGTGTGTTGACGGCGGTTGGCGTCGCTGTGGTCGCCGGAGCAGCCAAAGCGGCTGGCTGCGCACCTCCCGCCGGAATGCATAATTTCCAGCCAATGCTCAATCGATCGGCGCTTACAATGGTTGGAAAGGTGCTGTCGCTGGCGGCGGCGGCATTGGTGGCCGCCACGATGCGGTCATAGGCGCCGGCGTTTCCCAACGTGCGCCAGGCGATTGAGGAAAGCGTGTCGCCAGTCTGGACGTTCACGGTCTGTGCGCAATTTGCCGATTGCGCCGCTATTGGCAAAGGCGTTATAACGGCTGCCAATGCAACAAGCATTGCAACACCGAGCCAGATTTTTTTCATCGCCATCATTTTCTCGACCTTTCGCAGACGCCTATACACATTCACTGACTTCGCTATCTGTCGCCACTTTACGCTTGCATTTGATCCGTAAAAGTAGGAATGCACACGATTTTACATTTGTCTTACATGACCTGCGTTTCTTCATACAACGCTGCATTTCAATAACAAGTTCGACATGACAGCCCGCTCATGCTACGCTACCGAAAAATAGATCATCTATACAATTGAGGAAGCATCTTATGATCTACACCAAACCGCATCCGGTCGTCGTCGCCGAAGATGCACTGGAGCAGTTGATCGATTACTGTCGGCAGAACAACTACACGCGTCTGCAAATTGTGGCCGATGTCAACACCGACCGCGCGTTGGGGTGCAAACTGGAGACAATGTTTGATTCCGCCGGTTTCAACGTGCAGAAAGTGCTCTTGCACGGCCAGGAGATCATCGCCGACGCCGAACGCGTTTACCAGGTGATGTTGGCGCTCGACGGTTCGCAGCGTATTCTTATTGCTGTCGGCGCCGGCACGATCACAGACATCACGCGCTTTGTCAGTCATCGGCTTGGTTTGCCCTTCATCTCTGCGCCTTCTGCACCTTCGGTGGATGGTTTCGCCTCGATAGGCGCGCCTGTGTTGATTGACGGCGTCAAAATCTCGCTGCCGACGCACGCGCCTGCCGCCATCTTCGCCGATCTCAACGTGCTGTCGGACGCACCGCGCGCCATGATTGCGGCTGGCTTTGCCGATATATTGGGCAAATTCACTTCGGTGGCTGATTTTCGGCTTGGTCATCTGTTGTACAACGAACGCTACGACGCAGAGATTGCGCAGCGCACCTACGCCGTCGCCAGAGTGTGCGAGGAGCATGCTGAGGCCATCGGTCAAGCCACGCCAGCGAGCATTCGTCTGCTCATGCACGCGCTCGTAGAGTCGGGATTGATTATTCTTGACTTTGGCGATTCGGCGTCGGCGTCAGGCGCGGAGCATCACATGTCCCACTTTTGGGAGATGATGCTGTTGCGCAAGGGACGCCCGGCGATCCTGCACGGCGCCAAAGTTGGGGTGGCGACGGTGATGATCGCAGACCTTTATGCTCAGGTGCGTGCGCTGTCGCGTGCGGAGGCGGCCGATCGGCTCGAAGCGGCGACGCTGCCGGAAAAAGATGCAGAGTTGGCGGCGATTCGGAGCGCTTTCGGCGCCGAAGCTGAAGCCGTTGCCCGCAACCACGCCCCTTTCCTCGACATGACGCCCGATGATTACGACGCGATTAAACGCCGCATTCTTGAGCGCTGGGACGAGATTCAGACCGTTGCGGCGCAGGTTCCGCCGCCGGATGAGATCGCCCGCCTGCTCGCCGTGGTTGGCGGACCGACGACAGCGGCTGAGCTTGGCTTGACCGACGCCGAAGCCGCGCTTGCACTCGACAACGGCCATTATTTGCGCAACCGATTCACTGTGCGCAAGCTGGCGCGCGTGTTGGGGCTGCGCGCTTAAAACCTGCGCGCCGTCTTTCAGAAAGCGTCAATATCTTTATCTTTTGGAAACGGCGCGCAGATTCTTGATCTCATTGTGGGGTCTACAGCACGATTTCCCGTCCTTCGACGGCCGACCGCGTGATCGCATCGACAATCTGCACATGAACGAGCGCCTGCTGCGGCGTAACGATGTCGGCCTTTTCGTCACCGTTGAGCCGACGCACAAAGTTGGCGATCAACTGGTCGTAGGAGCCGCCCTTCTGAGCCGGAAGTTGTGTTTCAGTCTTGACCTCCATGCCGTTGAGCATCGAGTACAAGTCGACCGAATCCCATCCGCCGATGCGGGCGCCGCCCTCTGTGCCGAACAATTCGGTGACAAAGGTTTCGGGATAGTTGGCCGCCCACGCCACCTGGAATTGAAGCACAACGCCGTCCTCGAAGACAACCTGCGCCCAGGCAAGATCGTCCACATCGAAGCGAGCGTTGGCGGAGGGCTGGAAGATGTCGGCGCCCCAGCCACCCAAGCCACGACCGCGCGGCCCAAACTCGGCGAACATCACGCCGGTGACGCGCTTGGGTTTTGGGTAATCCATGATATAAAGTGCTCGATCGAGGGTGTGTACGCCGATGTCAAGCAGCGCGCCGCCGCCGGCCAGGTCTTGATTGGTGAACCAGCTGCCGTACCCGGGGATGCCGTTGCGTCGCTGCCAGACGGTGCGGGCAGCGTAGATGCGGCCAAAATATCCGTTGACAGCGTGCACCTTGGCGGCCTGCATCGGCGCCGTGAAACGAAAATGGGTGCCTACGGTCAGCACTCGATCGTGGGCGGCGGCGGTGGCGAACATTGCCTGCGCGTCGGCGTAGGTCAACGCCACTGGCTTTTCGCAGAGCACATGTGCGCCGGCTTCCAACGCCGCCGTCGCCATCGGCTTGTGAAAGACATTTGGCGTCGCCACTACTACGATATTGGGCTGCTGCTCGGTCAACATCTTTTCATAGTCGCCATAGACATTGGCGACGCCTGTTTCTTCGGCGATGGCGCGTGCACGCGCCTGGTTGACATCGCACACGGCGACGACGGTGGTCTCAGGCTGTTTTTGAAAGACAGGAATATGCACTCGCTGGCTGATCGTGCCAGCGCCGATGACGGCGACGCGCCACGTTTGGGAAGAGCTCATGGAAAACCTCGACTTTCGACTCGATTATGTGATTACAAACTATCGGTTGCGCAACTATACGCAACAAACGATGATCGTACAGCCCTTTGGCGCGCAGAGCAAAAGCCAGGGCGCCTGTTTTCGAGCATGATCTGGTGACACAATATGCTGTTGCATCAAGCGCTGCGTTTACTATTGAACCCAACCACGCCAGATGTAATCGCCATGGTTGGCGGCGGCGGCAAAAGCAGCACGGCTTTTCGTCTTGCGGCCGAGGTGGCTGCAACTGGCCGCCGCGCTGTCGTTGCGCCGACCACGCGCATTGCTGCGTTTCAGACGGAGTGGGCGCCGGAGTTCATTGAAGTCCGCGGCGCTGAGCTTCCGTGGCGGGCATTGGCTGCTGCGCTTGAGCGGCATAGCTATTGTCTGCTTGGCGGGCCGATCGCTGGCGACCGCCGACTTGGGCTAGATGCTGCGCAGGTCGATCAGCTGGCGTTGCGCGCGGCGGAGTTTAACATCGCCGCCATCACTATCGAAGCCGACGGCAGCAAGATGCGGCCGGTCAAGGCGCCGGCCGAACACGAGCCGGTGTTGCCCGACAGCGTCACGCACCTGGCGCCGGTCGCAGGAATGGACGCCATCGGCGCCGCCATCGACGCGCACCGGATGCACCGCCCGGAACTGGTTCGGCAGGTGATTGGCCTCTCCGCCGACGATGAATCCTTGCTCACGCCGGCAATGCTGGCGCGACTGCTAACCTCGTCTGCGGGCGGCGCAAAAGGACTTCGCTCATCGATGCGTTTCTCGCCGATTCTCAACAAAGCTGATACGCCGCTACGGCTGATCTATGCGCGGTTGACGGCGTCATTGCTTGCCCGGCAGGGGATTACATCATTGGCAACGCGTGTCGGCGATGCCGAACGTGCGCCGGTTGTCGAGCGGTGGGGACAGGTCGGCGTCGTGATCCTGGCAGCCGGTGGCAGCAGCCGCATGGGCGATGCAAAACAATTGATCACGGTGGGAGATGCACCAATGATCGTGCGCTCCGTACGCACAGCGCTGCGCGCCGGCGTCGGGCCGGTCGTCGTCGTCACCGGTGCAGCAGATGAGGCGACGCGCTCGACGCTCGGCGATTGGGGACGTGCAGTCTCGATCGTTCACAACGCAGCGTGGGCGGAAGGTCAGGCAACCAGCTTGACGGCGGGATTGAACGCGCTGCCCTCATCGGTCGAAGCTGCGATCTTCATGCCGGTCGATCAGCCGCTGCTCGATCCGCTGTTGCTGCGCCGCCAGTGGGGTGCATGGCGCAGCGGTGCAGACCTGGCTGCGCCACACGTCGCAGGTGAAATGCGCGGCGCGCCAGCGCTCTTTGACCGTAGCTTCTGGCCCGAATTGCGGGCGTTGCGCGGCGATGTCGGCGGAAGGCGCGTGTTGATAGCACACCGAAACAAAGTAGTGCTGACGCCTGCGCAGATAGAATGGCTGCTCGACGTTGATACGGTCGAAGATCTGCAGTCGCTGTTGCGTGAGACGTTCGTTGCCGAGCTGTAGGTCAAACGTAGCGATGAATTCTTGCAATAATGTAATCTTTCCAGGTAAACTGGCAACAAAAAGGCAGGTTGAAAGTCTGGGGAATGAGAATATTGCAGCAGTCGTCGCTCCTATTGCTCTTCATTTTTTTGTTGTCTTTGCTGTTGACGCCGTGGACTTCCGCAAAGGCGCAGCAGGTTCAGCCGTCAGAACTCTTTTATAACGAACTTCAAGCGATTCATCTGATCAACCTCGAACGGCGTGCAGCTGGGGTTGGTCCGTTGCGTTGGAACCGCGAGTTGACCGATTCGTCGCGTGGATTTGCGCAGGATGTCGTCGCCAATCAGCCCATCGGTTTTTGTGGACATATCGACAGCCAGGGACGTGCGCCAGGCGAACGCATCCGCGCCGCAGGGTTTTTCCGGCTAGGCGCGTGGGCTGAGAATGCCGTGTGTGGTTACACCACGCCGGTCGCTGCGGTGCGGGCGTGGATGAACAGCGATTCACACCGTCGGAATCTGCTCGACGCGCGCTTCCGCGAAGCCGGGGTCGGATATGCGCTTTCTCCGGCAAATCGGGGATACATCGTCGTCGATCTCGCCGTTGACCCTCACTATGCGCCGGTCATCATCGAGAACGAAGCGCCGTCCACCACTTCCCGCCAGGTTAATCTTTATATTTATGACCAGGCGATCGGCGGCGGCTTCCTGGGGTTGGGGCCAGCGGTCGAGATGATGATATCCAATGACCCTGACTTTGTTGACGCTGTCTGGCAACCCTATGCATCCGAAACCACCTGGACACTGAGCGAAGGGGATGGTTGGAAAGTCGTGTATGTCAAGACGCGCGATGCATTGGGGCGAACAGCGGTTGTTTCGGATCAGATTTATTTAGGGGAAATGCTGCCGCTTGAAGAACTTTCCCTGACGGGCGCCAGCCATTTTGGTTCAGGTTTCCGTCTCAACCGCATTGATGCCAACGACTGGCCGCAGATTCAATTCAGCCTGGATTGGGTCGGAGACGACAGCGATCCCAACTTCATATATTCCCCCAGCACTGCGACGCGCATCGACGATGCGGCGGCGATCGGTGGAACAGCTATGCTTTTGCAAAATAACGGAATCGTAAGCATCTGGGCGGGTGGTTACCTGGCTTCCAACCCGGCGGTCGCCTATTTCCGCGTCAAGGTGAGCGATCACCGCACGGATCAGCATGTCGTACGGCTGCATGTGTCGGGTGTGCAAGGGGCGGTCAACCAGCTTGTGCTGCGTGGGAGCGACTTCCGCGAGGCGGATAGCTATCAAGAGTTTGCCGTGCCCTACAACCCGGGCGGTGACGCCAAAACCGTCACCTTCCGCATTGACCGTCTCGGCGCAGCTGATGTGACGTTCGACGCCGTAACCGTGTTTTCAACGCCTCTTCCGGTGATGGCGCCGCTGCAGTGGCAATCGCCGGAAAATTATTTGCGCAGCCGCGGGGTGCAGGCGCGTTTCGTTAAAGAAAACGGCGAATTTTCGCCGACGGTTGATGTTCACCCAGAAAGCGGCGCACTGACCTTCACATTGACCGAGCCGATTGAACCGGCTGCATTGACCGTCAGCCCCTCATCGGTCTGGCTTGAAGCCACGCCAGAGGAGCCGACGCCGGTTGCGCGGTTAAATGTTGCGTGCACAAACTGCGCCGACGGCGTCTGGCAGGCGACAACCGATGCACCGTGGATCGAGTTGACGCTCTCCGATGCCGGGGAGCTGGAGATACGTATAATCATGGAAAATCTGCCGCCGGGCATTTATCAGGGGCAGGTGGTGATCACGGCGCCTGAAGGCAGTGGAATCGAACCTTTTGTGGTGCCGGTCACGGTCGTGGTGGGTGAAATCGAAAATTTTCTGACCGAGAAGGTGTATCTTCCTGTTATATCGCAATGAACTATTTGGTCGGCGTTGCTGGGAGTCGCCGAAACTTCTGGCAACGCCAACCAAACCAATGTATTACACACGCTCTAAAAAGCGCACGTCGTTGCTGTAGAAGAGGCGAATATCGTCCACTCCCCGTTTGAGCATGGCTTGACGCTCGATCCCCATTCCAAATGCAAAGCCGCTGAAGATGGCCGGATCATACCCGCCATTTTGCAGCACCACCGGATGCACCATGCCCGCACCAAGAATCTCCAGCCAGCCGGTGTGTTTGCAAATCCGGCAACCGGCGCCGCCGCAAAGAATACAGTCAACATCGACTTCGACGCTTGGCTCTGTGAAGGGGAAATAAGATTTGCGGAAGCGAATTTTTCGCCCTTCGCCGTACATTTGGTTAGCAAAATTGAGCAGCGTCCCTTTTAGATCGCTAAAAGTGATATTGCGCCCGATCGCCAGCCCCTCGATTTGATAGAACATCATCTCGGAACGCGCAGTTACATCTTCGTTGCGGTAACACTTGCCGGGCAGAATCACGCGGATCGGCTCCGGCGCGTAGTGGCGCATGGCGTGAATCTGACCGGGGCTGGTGTGTGTGCGCAGAATCACGTCGGGTGTGGTCGTGAAGAAGGTGTCCTGCATCTCGCGCGCCGGGTGGTCGGGCGGAAAGTTGAGCAGCTCGAAATTATAGGCGTCGGTCTCGACTTCGGGCGAATCGTAGACTTGGAAGCCCATTTGCTTGAGAATTTCGACCATCTCGCGCATCGCCTGGTTAGTTGGATGTAGCTTGCCCAACAGCGGTCTGCGCCCTGGCATCGTCACGTCGATGCCCTCGGCGGCAAGCGACCGTTGCATTTCCTCTGCGGCGATAGCTTCCTGTCGCGCCGCCAGCGCCGCATCAAGCACTTCCTTGATTTCGTTGGCGCGTTTGCCGACGAGGGGACGCTCTTCTTTGGGAAGCTGCCCAAGCCCGCGTAAAATCGCTGTCATTTTGCCCTTGCGACCAAGATACTCTGTGTACCATGCCTCGGTTGCCGGCGTGCTTTTGGCGGCGTCAAGCGCTGCCTGCGCCTCAGCCTGCAATTGTTCGAGTTGTGCAATCAAATCACTCATCACTCACCTGATTTCATAGAAAAAGGGGTGTGGGAAGGACATGTCGTCCCTCGCAACTGAGAAATCAATCCTCCAACGCCAACGTGTACGACTGGAAGATTTTGTTTTCAACGTCGCGCACGAAGAGCACCATCTGCCGATTGGCGACTGCACGGCGATACTGCGCCTCGACCTGACGGCGCGACGGCGCATCGAGCACCATGACAAACTCTTCAAAGGGATAGGCATGGATTTCGGCGTTCTGCACGTCGATCAACATGACCGGCTGTTGCTCGGCAAACTGGTTGTAGGCGTCGGCGATGGACGGCCATTGTTGTTTGATCAGTTCCAGGTATGGGTCGTTCGACATACATCACGCTCCTCAAGAATCGTCTATGTTTTCGCCAGATGTCACTGTGGTCGCACGCCGCCCCGTCGAAACTCAAGACGCCACAGCGTATATGCGCACAAACCGGTGACGCTCATTGCCACCACAAATGCCTCATTGAACGACGCCTGCGAAACAAAGATCGCCGCCACCCCAAACGCACAGCAGATCAGATAGCAGACCAGCACCGCCTCGCGACGGCTGCCGAGCAGAAACGCCAGCCGATGGCTGACGTGATCCTTGCCAGGCGTGGTCAGCGGGTTTTTGCCGCGGCGCAGGCGGCTGATAAAAACCAACGTCGTGTCAAAGATCGGCAAGCCAAGCACCAATAACGGGATCATCCAGGTGACGGTCGTGCTGTTGGTGGGAAAGCGCAACTTGATCGCCACCGCCGCCAGCATAAAACCGAGAAAAAGGCTGCCGGCGTCGCCCATAAAGATGTGCGCCGGGTTCCAATTGTAGATCAAGAATCCGGCGCAAGCGCCCGCCAACGCGGCTGCCAATGCCCCGACCAGATATTGCTTGCTCATTGCCGCCAGCAGTGTGAAAAAGATAGCAGCGATCATTGCTACGCCGCCGCTCAATCCATCCATGTTGTCGAGCAGATTGAGCGCATTGGTGATGCCGACCACCCACAAAAGCGTCACTGCCACATCGAGCCAGCCGCCAAAAAGTTGCACTTTGACCCCTGTATAGACCAGAATGCCGGCTGCCAGCATCTGTCCACCCAGTTTGGCGTAGCTGCCAAGCCCCCAACGGTCATCGACCACCCCCATGAAACTCATGAGCGAAGCGCCGACAAAGATGCCGACCACTTCGTTGATATAGTCGCGGTCGCCGAAAAAGATCAACACCAGAATGAACGCCAGATAGATTGCCGCGCCTCCTAGCAATGGCACCGGCGAGCTGTGGATTTTGCGTGCGGCAGGCTTGTCGACCGTGCCGGTTTGCAGCGCCACACGTCGCATCACCGGCACAACGCCGATCGCAAGCAACAGCGCACTGGCGCCGATCAGTAGGAATGCAGTCAAGGGTAGAGCATCGGTCATGGAACGCCTCAGCCGCCTGCCTGTGCAATCAATGCGTCGATTGCAGCCTGCTGTTCGGCGGGGGCAAGCGTCTTGGCTTGCTGGAAGAGCGCCACCGCTTCTGGACCGCGCGCCAGGTTCAACAGCGCAATCCCTGCATCTACAGCATATTGATAGTTGCCCGGATCAAGCGCCATCAAACGTTGTGTAATCTCCAGCACCTTCGTCTGATCGCCCCTGGTTGCATAGAGCGAACTGAGCGAACGCAACGTGTTGATGTCTTCGGGCGCCAGCTGGCGAATTGCCTCCAATTCAGCGATCAAGCCTTCGCTGTTATTCTGTCGTTGATAGAGTTCGGCCGCCAGTTGGTGCAGCCCAATCTGTTCATCGATGCTGCCAGCGACGGCAAGCGCCTGTCTTGTGTATGCCATTGCCTGTTCCAGATCGCCCTGGTCGCGCATAATGATCGCCAGGTTGCGCAGCGCCTGTACATTGCCAGGCAATAGCTCGAGCAGACGGCGATTGGCTTCGGCGGCGGCTTCCAGATTGCCCTGGCGCGCTTCGACCACGCCGAGATAGCTGAGCAATTGCGCCGTGACCTGCGGTCGCTCCGCGCCAAAGGCTTCGATGCCCTGGTTGAGGATCGCCAACAATCGCTCAGTCTGACCAGTGCGCTCGAAGAAATCTGCGAGGAGCAGATAGGTTTGGTCGAACAGTCGATCCAGGCTGAGGCTGTGCTCGAAGGAAGTCAACGCTTCGTCGTTCTGTCCGGCGGCCAACAATGCGTTGCCGCGTTCGTTCCATAAATGCGCCGCGTTCGGGCTGAGTGTAACCGCCGTATTGTACATGGCGATGCTGGCGTCCAGCCACTGCTCACGGGCGGCCGGATCGTCGGCCACCAGATCGGCCCACGTGCGATACAGGCGCGCCAGATTGGCGGTGTGGTCGGTGTTAAGTGGGTTGACGCGCTGCGCCTGTTTTAGCACCGTTTCGGCGGCGCGCAACAGATCGTTGCGGCCAAGTTGCGCCACAGTTTCTGGCGTCAGGGCGAGCACATCGTCGAGCGTCAGATTCTCCGGCAATGTTGTCGCGCCGGTCGCTGGCGCCTGCTTTGCCTGTTCAAGCAGTGCACGCCCCAAAAAGAGCATGTAATGATCTTCGGTTTGGCGCATGGCCAACGCCCGCCGATAAAGCTCGACGCTGCTCAACCAGTTGCCCTGGCTATCAAATTGCTGACCCTGTTTGTAAACAATGTCGGCTTTCACCAGGTTGACGTTGACCGTGTAGACAAGAAAAGCTGCCAGCGCTATCGAAGCAGCTCCGACGCCAACCGCGCCCCAAACTCTACCGGCTGCTGGCAAGGTTCGCTCGCGCAGCGCAGGAAGGGCGTAAATTATGCCGGCGATCACAATCCAGCTCAGGACGATGAAGGTGAAAAATCCGAAATGGCCGCCGACGCGCTCCAGTTGCATATTGAGAAATTCCTGATTGGTGACGCCGGGGGGCGGCGTGACCGGCGTCAGGCGCATCGCCTGGATCAGCCCATAGACCAGCCAGGCGCCCCAGACCACGGCCGCGTGCAGCGCAAAGCCGGTGAGCCACCAACTTACTTTGGGCGCGCGGCGCTGCACCAGCGATTCTTCCGCCAGCCCCACAGTCGCCGCCACCAGCCAGGTGAAGAGCATCAGGAAGAAGATGGCAGGGCTTGGCGAGCCGGTTTTTGGGTTGAACAGAATGCTGTCGCCCAAAATCCGCGCCGGGTCGGCGAGGCCACTGGCATTGGTCGAGTAGATGTAGACAAAGGTCAGAAAGACCAGGACGTCTGTCATCACTGTGGCTGGCAGCCGAGACGGGCCAACCGACGGGCGCCAACGCCGGATCGGCGCCGCTGCCGATTTGCCAGACTTGGCGCGCTTGCCTGGCTGCGCCGCCGGCTCCTGTGCAGTTTCCGTCGATGTCATCGTCAATTCGGTCGGCAGCACCGGCAGCAGCCGCATCCCAACGAGCATGAGCACGGCTGTGAAAACCCAGAAATGTGTGCGCGTCGCTGCGATGGCGATGCCAAAGTGAATTTCCAGATAATGGGCGACGATTGCCGTCAGCAGAGCGATCACCATCATCAGGCGCGGCAGATCGCTGCGGTCGGGTTTGTCGCCAGCGTGCAGAAAAGCCGCCAGCGCCGTGTAGGCGCCAAAGCCGGTGACAATGCCAAACGGCAGCCCAACACCCGCCATGCGCAGTTGCCAGCCGTCAGTCGCCATGATCGCAACAGAGCCAACGATGCCGCCAACCGCAATCAGTCCGCCGAAGAGCAGCGTGTCGCGCCGCCCGGCAACCAACCCAAGCCAGCGCAACGACCAATAGAAGATCGTTACGAACAATGTGATGTAGCCGATAAACCCGAGCAACCCCGTGATGACAATGCTGTCCCATGCCTCATTGTGCGAGCGATCGGGACTGGCGTTGCGCGCCTCGACTTGCGCCAGCTCGGGCGGGTAAAACGGATTGAACGCAACCCACATCGCTTCCGGCCCGTAACCGATCAGCGGACGAATCAGGTTGGCGCTATCCTTGCCGCCGTCGGGGAAGGTCAACGGTTCGTGCGGCTTTAACATTTCGGCAGCCCCGCTCCAAATCAATACGCGCACAAGGCCGGTTCCGCCTTCGATCTCGAAAACGGTGGCGAGGCGACCTATATAAGGCAAGTCCCTGGTGAAACTCAAGGCAGGCACGCTATTGGCGGCGATCAGAAAGAGAGCAATCGCCGCCACGCCGCCAACCGCCAACCCCAACAATATGCGAAAATAGCGCGGGCGCACGGCGCTGACAGTCAGCAACGCAAAGAGAAAGATGCCGGGCACCCAACCCAACCATGGACCGCGGCTTTGCGTCCATACGATGGCGATTGCCTGGACGAGCAAGACGAACAGATACGCGCCGCCTGCCAGCGATGACTGCCAGTCCTGCGCTTCGGCGTTGGCGGGCTGTCCGATTCCCATCAGCCGCACAAAACTGGTGAAAACGCGCTCCAGCGTCAAGAAAAACGCCATGATCAGATAGGCGCCCAAAAAGATAGCGTTGCCTGCGTTGGCGGCCACGCGCGTCTGTACATCGCCTCCCCAGGGCAGCGGGTCGAGGCCATAATGTTGGACGACGCCGTAGATCGAGATCGGCAGGCTGGTGATGATGACGGCATGTTGGAAACGGCGCAATTGTTCTGGCCGGCGCATCGTCGCTGCGGTCAATCCGGCGATTGTGACATACGCCAAGAAGCTATACGTGCCCTGCAAACGCTGGTAGGAGCCAAACCAGCTCACGAAGACGGCGACGCTGAAGATTGTCGCCAGCACAAAGGCCAGGATCACCAGCCCGACAGCCCAGATGAATGGATTCTTGACGAAGCCGCGCCAGTTGCCGCCGGGAGGTCGTTGTTCTGACGGGGTGGCGCTCGCAGGCAGCCAGGCATAGCCGCCATTGGCGATCTTGACCAGCCACACGGCAATCATTGCCAGGGCGATGCTGCGCACCAGACTGATCTTGTCCGGCTCGAAGACGCGGCTGGAGAATACATTGAAGAAAAGCGGCGCCACCACCAACGCTGCCAGCCAGCCGGCTTCGAGAGCGCTATCACACCATTGATCCAGCTTGGTTCGATTCCACATTAAAAGTTAACATCCTCGGCAAAGCTATCGACCTTACCAGCCAGGTCGCGAGCACTCTTCTCGGCGCGTTCATCGACCATCGGCAAGATTACAATCAACTCATCAGGTCAATGTTAGCGTAGGCGATGCAACGGGTCAAGAACTTCAGACTCTTTCAATCAGACGGTGAGAATCGCTGCGAAATGAGGAGGCGTTTCTTTCCAGGTCCGCGCGATTCACCGCCTCCGCAATGCCCACGATCAATGCAATTGCCGCTGCGGCGCCTGCAACAGACATCACTGCAGGCAGGGGAATGGGCAATTGCTCCCACAGCCGAGTGAGCCGCGCGACCGCAGCCAACATATAGCCAGCAAGAGCAAAGCGCCGTGCATGTTCTCCATTTCCCCACAACCATGCCATCGCTGGCGTCAGCAGCACATGATTGTAGCGCTCGGTGTGGGGAAAGGGGAGTAGACAGAAAAGCACCCAGGCAAAAAATGGCGCCGTGTACTCCTGCAAACGGGCGCCGCGGATGGTGAGTCGCAATACGAGCCACCCCAACCACGCAAGCGTTACACCCGCTGCTGCAAATGAGAGCAGCGGCGCCTCGCCTGCAAACAGACGCTGAATAGTCGCCAGCAAAGACTGGTCATCCCGGCCAGGAAGCGTGGAAAACTCGTCCACCCGTCCCGGCAGGAACAGGAAGAAGTATTCGGCTGTTAGTGTTGGAATCACCAGGAAATGCCCCGCGGCAAAGAACACAAGGGCGACGGCCGTTGTAGCAAACAACAGAAACTTTCGCTGCAACAAGAAAACAACCGGCCAGAAAAGGGGAAACAATTTCGTCGCCAGCGCGGCCAGCCACGCCAGCAGCGCAAGCCCCAGACGAAATGCATGAACGGCGCGTAGCTGCTCTGCCAAGAGCAGCGCAGCCATCAACGCAATCAGGGCGCTCTGCCCCAAAGCCAGGGTCAGCGCCGTAGGGCCGAAGGTCATGAGCAGCACAAAAACGGCTACGCTGCCTTTGCGTGTTGCGACGCCAGCCAGCCTGGCAAGCGCAATCGTGCACCAGATAAGCATGAATAGCTGAATTGCCAGCCAAAGCCACGCCGCCGCCGGAAAGTTCAGCCAGGAAAGTGGCTGCATAAACCATGCCCACAAAGGAAAACTATTGAGTAGAGGAATCGGCGGCGGCGTCTGCGTAGCCTCAGCCAGCGCCAGCAGCGTTTCTTCAGGCCAGCGATAGGGTGAAAGATGTAGACGAACCGCCCAACCCGCCATGTAGAAGGAGGTGAAATCGAAGAGAGCAGGCGTCGGCCAGAAGACCTCCAACCTGAGCACGAAGGTGGTTGCATGGATTGAAAACGCTATCCAAAAGAGCAAAGACCAGACAGGAATTCGTCGCATCGACTGAGCTTTCGTACTAGAGAATGTTTCAAATCTGGCAGGCCAGGCAATTATCCAAGCAGTCGACGATAAATGCTGAGCGTATCGAAGGCGTTCCGCTGCCAGGAAAAGGACGATGCACGGCTCAAACCGCGTTCGCGCAGCGTCTGACGCAACGCCGCATCCTCGATCAGGCGCCCCATTGCGTCCACCAACGCCTGTCGATCGGTCGGATCGAACAACAGCGCGGCCTCGCCGACGACTTCCGGCAGGCTAGAAACGTTGCTGCAAGCGACAGGGGCGCCACACGCCATCGCCTCCAACACCGGTAGACCAAATCCCTCGTAATGGCTGGGAAAAACAAACGCCAACGCCGCGCTGTAGAGCATAGGCAGGTCAGCGTCATCGACGACGCCGAGAAAACGAACGCGTTCCTCCAACCCCAGCGCCTGCACCCGTTGAATGGCTTCAGGATAGCGAGGATCCCAGGGTCCGGCTATAAGCAAAGGCGGCGCCGAAGCCGGCAAAGTGGCGCAGGCATCCACCAGGTGGACGAGGTTTTTGTGAGGTTTGTTGCTGCCAACATAGAGCAGAAAACTCTCCGGCAGTGAGTAGCAGGCCCGAAGACGTTCAATGTCAGCTTTTGTCTGAGGGCGGAAACGCAAATCCGGCGCCAACGGAATTGCAGTAACCTGTTCAGGCGATATGGAGAATTTTGTCAGCAGATCACGGCGCGAAGCTTCGGAAATGGCGATCACGTGGCGTGCGGTGCGCAACGCCATCTGCACTGCGAACCTGAACAACAATCGGGCGCGGCGTGAAACATAGGAGGGGAAACGCAAGGGAATCAGATCGTAGAACGTGAGCACTGCAGGAAGCCCTGGTCGATAGGGCATCAAATAATAAGGGCTGTGATAGAGCGAGGCCGTTTCAGTTCTCACCTGTCTGCGCAGCAACGAAGGAATCCGCCATTGTTGCTGAAGCGTGAACGGAGTCGCTTCACACGGAAGCAGGACAATCCCAGCGTGTGGATCAACAGAGAACTGCCCCGCCTGCGCAGGATAGCCCAACAACATCAACCTTTCTTCAGGATGCAGTTGCTCCGCCAGCGCCCGCACCAGGCTGGCGACGTAGCGTCCGATGCCGGGGAAATGGGACGTAGCAGTGCGAACGTCGAGGATGTAATTCATTGATGAAGCGCCTCTTCGTAAAACGCCAGCACCCGGCGCAACATTTCCTGGCGCGTGAATTCCTGCTCAACCCGTCGGCGACCGGCTGCCCCGAAGGCCTGGCGCTGCACAGGATCGTCGAGCAATTCTCGGAGCGCCGCCGCCAACGCCGCAGGCTCGTTTGGTGGAACAACCAGCCCGGTCACGCCGTGTTGATTGACATAGGAGGTGCCGGTGCCCAGCTCGGTGCAGACGACAGGCGCTCCGCAAGCCATTGCCTCCAGTTGGACGATGCCGAAAGTTTCGGCGCGATTGGTGGACGGCAACACGAAGATGTCAGCGGCGTGATAAAGCGTGGTCACCTCCTCGTCGCTCAGCTCGCCGAGAAAGTGCACGCGGTCGGCGACGCCGCTGCGTTGCGCCTGCTGGCGGAGCGCAGCGCCAAGCGGTCCGACGCCGACGATCAAAACCTCAACATCATTGGGCAGATGCGTCGCCGCTTCGATCAACACATCTACACCTTTATAGTGGCGTAGCCGCCCCACGAAGAGCACAAGCCGCTGACCGGGCCAACGGGCGCGCCAGCGTGCAGCCTGCGCCTCAACTGTGGGCGTCCGTTCAAATCGCTCTAAATCGATGCCAAAATGAATCACCCGGCATTTGTTGGCGTGAGCGCGCAAAAACGATGAGTCCTGAATATAAACCGGATTGGAAACGGCGATCAGGTCAACGCGACGCAACACCTGCCATAGAAAAGGCCGGTATAGGGCGCCTAACACGCGCTGTCGCACGATGTCGCTGTGATAGGTCGCCACTAGCCGTGGGCTGCGCCCGCATAGCAACTGCGCCAGTTCTCCCGGAGGGTAAGGCATGTGCAGATGCGCAATGTCGACAGCTTTCTCCAGACGACGCACGGCCGGGAAGAAGGGCAGGCTCACCGGCGCCGAAGAGATATTGAGTTGCCGCGCTGTTTTGAGCACCGGCACGCCCCCAATGGTTTCCTGCGTTGTGTGATTGGCGGTATTGGTGACGAGCACCTGTGTTTCGACGCCCCACATTCGCAGCCCCTCGGCCAGTTGGCGGATATGATTCTCAATCCCGCCGAAGACAGGATAATAGTCTTTGTAGAGGTGGAGGACGTGCATGGTTGCTTTCTCAACAAACGAAGGTGTTGTTTGCCGCGGCGTTTTGTACAGTCAGATGCTCTACCCCTGACGAAGCCGCGCCAGGATTATATCCATCGGTTTGGTCAAACGACCAATGGTCAGATCATGCCAGGTGACAGGTCGTTGTGCGGCGACAAGGTCAAAACGATATTCCACAAAGAGCAGAAAATTCCAGATCAGCAGCAATGCACCCAGGATAGCCACCCTTCGCCACGACCACCGCGCCGCCGCCCATTCGATCAGCACGCCGACTCCAAGTGCAAAAACCGGCGTGCAAACGATGAACATGCGACCGCCAAAGGCGTCTCCTTGCCTCCAATCGCTCCAACTTGCAATCACATACCATTGGATTGCGACAGCCAGCAACCCGAGCACAGACATCCGGCGGTCGATGCGCCAGAGCAAACCCAAACCAATTAACGCCCCAAGAAAAATTGGATGCCAGACCAGCAGGCCGCGCTCAGACGACAGCATTACCTGCGCCAGTTTGGGCGTAAACCAGTTGAACGCCCCGCCAGCATAAAGATAACCGCTCCGCAAGATGCTGCCATAGATGATCTGCCAGCTCCATAGCTGCGGCGTGAAGACAACCAGCGCAGCAACTGCCGCAATGACCATCGCACCGAGCCATTGGCGCAGGGGGGTGAAATTTCCGGTTCTCATCCCATGGACAACAGCGGGTAGCCGATCGAGAAACGGCAACGCCAGCAATAGCCCGTCTTGTGGGCGGATCAGCGCCATCAAACCCGCCGCCGCTCCGAGCAATGCTGGAGTGAGTCGATCGCTGCGATCACGCCGCCTAATCCAGAGTAGAAAGAACAGCGCGCTGGCGAATGCCGAAACGCCATGCGACATCGACGGTTCGGCGGTCATATAGTACACCAGATTGCCAGCCAACACCACGAGCAAGACGCTGCCCAGCGCTGCCTCTGGTTGCACCCAACGCAGCACAAAGCAATAGGTGAGCCAGGCGCCAACGCCTGCGTAGAGAATGCTGCCGCTCAGAACAATTGCCTGATAAAGATACCCATAGCCATCGGGCGAGACAGCAAAACCGCCGGACTGCAATCCGAGCGCCAGCAAATGCGCTAGAAGAAAAAACGGCGACCAGAGCAACGCCGGTCCAATTGCCCACTGGTTTGGCGGCACACCTTGCGGCGTGCGATGCAGATGAAATGCGGCGTCCGGCGCCGCATCTCTGGCATAGGCAAAGAACACGGCATATTCGTTCGTGAAATCAAGGTCGCGATCCAGCCAGATCGATGGCAAATAAACGTAGTAACCGATGCCGTCTGAACCGATCAGATGACCATCTGCGCGTGGGAGTGGGATGGTGAGCAGAAAGGCGAGCAGGCAAAGTGCAGTGAGAAGCGCAATCGCCATCTTTGCCGAAAGCAGAGCATGGCTTGTGGCCGTCGGTTGAGAGGTCAAGCTTGTACGCGTCATGGCGCCTCTCCTCTTTGCTTGAACGTATGGACGGCTTCACGATAAACGGCGGATGTCATCTGCGCAATGGCCGGCCAGCTAAAACGCTGAAGGTACGTGGACGCCTGTTCGACAAGAGCGTTGCACCAGGCAGGATCGTCTAGCAACCTGCTGATTACCTGCACCAGCGCTTGCACATCTCCATTTGGAAAGAGCGCAACGCCGGCGCCTTGCTCCGCCACCTCACGATGGCCGAAAACATCGGACGCAACAATGGCTGCCCGCCGATAAGCGATGCCGGTCACCAGCGAATAGGAGGAGTCGGCATGAGTGGCAGGATATAGCAGGAGATCGCAGGCGTCAATGTGCGCCGGAACCTGCCCTTCATCCAGATAACCTGTAATATGGACGCGATCTTGCAGATGAAATTGCTGTATCTTGCGGTGGAGCGCTTCCAACACATCGCGATCTTGTGGGCGCCGCACACCGCCGGCAATCAACAAAACTGTATCGGCGGGAAGATAGCGTAGCGCCTCCACCGCCAGGACATGACCTTTGACCGGTGTAATATAGCCAAAGACGCCTAATACACGTCTGTTCAGCCACCCCAGTCGGGCGCGTACTTCGCGACCGCCAGTTGGTGGAGGGACATCCGGTGCACCAGCGGGGATGATATGAATGCATTGGGGATCAATTCCGCGCGCCACCAGATGGGTTTTGAGCCTGGCGCTCAAGACGATGATCTGATCGGCAAAGGCAAATATGTCGCGATTCAGGTAGGTTGCATAGGGGCCAAGCCAACGGTTGTAAAGCGACCACTTAAGACGGCGGACGATCTGTTTCGGCCCGCGTCCAGGCAACATCAGGGGGCCATCGAAGGTGACGTGCCGCGTAATGACCAGCGGGCGCTGAATCTGCGTTACGAAGGCGTCAAAATGGTTTTGCCAGGGAGTTAAGTACCCAAAAAAAGAGTATTCGTGTTGAATATGCGCCACATCTCCTGCATTCATCGCTGCGCCCCATCTGCGATAGTCGGCGCGGGGGTGGCGCTCACGGTCGAAAGGAACGACTTGCACGGCGATATCTTTGCTGTTGTTGAGTGCATCGACCAGGTGGGCGGCGTAGCTGGCAATGCCGCAACGCACCTGCCATGATGTAAACATGGTGACTTTCATGCTGCATCCCTCAGAGGCGTGAGCGCATTCCGCAGCATCCTCCAGTGAAAGGCTAAACCATCACGATTGCACCGGATGAGACAGCCGATGATGCGCAACAATTCTTTGCCGACCAATAGCGCCTGGATGACAAACGCAGACGCCCAGCCGTGATGTTTGGTGAAATAGTGGCGCAAGCTGTCCTGTCCGGCTGCATACGCCCGCGCCGACGTTTGCCGGCTTGTGCCCTGCCAGAGATGCACAACCCTGGCGTCGGGCGCATAGTAAATCGACCATCCTGCATCACCGATGCGTTTGCACCAGTCAACATCCTCGTAGTAGGCAAAAAAGGCTGGGTCCAGACCGCCCACTTGTGTGTAAACGGCGCGCCGCACGACAAACGCTGCCCCCGAAATCTCCTCCACTTGTTTGGGCTGGTTGTAATCCCGGCCTGTTTCTACGTAAAGATTTGATCTTTGAAATTGGTAAAGTTTGGTCATATCCTGAAAGACGCTCCACAGCGTCGGCAGTTTGCGTCCGGAAGGCTGCAAAGAGCCATCAGGATTGAGCAGCATCGGGCCGCACGCCCCGACTGCTGGATGCGCATCCATAAAGGTGATAAGGCTTCGAAGCGCGCCGGGGAGCACTTCGGTGTCGGAGTTTAGCAGCATCAGGTAACGTCCGGCGGCGGTGGCAAGACCGACGTTATTGCCGCGGGCAAACCCTTCATTGCGCTGATTTTGCAATAGCCTTACTGTGGGGAACTCCGCTGTCAACATGGCCGAGGTGGCATCCGTTGAACCATTATCCACCACGATGATCTCCACCGTAAAGGGTGAAGGATCATCGGCAGCGAGCGCACGCAGGCAGCGTCGTGTAAGGTCACAGGTATTGTAAGTGACGATAATTACGGAGAGGTCGATCATTCATCCACCTGGTTGACTTGTAGAGAGACGTCCTCTGCCGGCATCAAACTCATCACCATCTGAAATCCATTCAGGGTGCGCCAGAAACGGGCAAAATGAGGTTTGAAGACAGTCGCCTCATCAACAATGGTGAATCCGCACGTTGTTGCCATCGCCCGCGCGCTCTTCCAGGTGAACCAGCGCAGATGTGTGCGATCCATCAGATAGCCGTCGGTGTAGTCAAAACGCCCTATTAGCAGATTCAAGCGCGCTGTCCAGTGCGCGATATTCGGAATCGAGGTCAGCACATATCCGTGCGTCGAAAGCAGGGTTCGCACCCGACGCAGAGCCGCCCACGGGTCGATAAGGTGCTCCAGAACATCGGCAAAGATGATGGCGTCATAAGGCGCCAGCTCTGTCGCACGGGCAATGATGGCGTCATCTTCGATGCTTCCGACGAGCATAGCGTCGAAGCGGGCGGCGGCGAGCGCAGCCGCCTCTGGGACGACTTCCACCCCCACGACAAAACAGCCCTTTTCGCTGCGCAAATATGCGCCGATCACACCATCTCCCGGCCCAATTTCCAGCACGCGCGAGTGTGGCTTCACCCAATTGGCGATCAAAGCGCGCGGGTTGTTACGGTCATTTGGGTTGAAGCTGCCGCCATAAATCCGTGGTGAACGAGAGTCGGTCACAATGGCGATCCTCCATCGATCGGTAATTGCATCAGACGCAAATAAAGCTGACGGTGTGTGCGCGCCGGCGTCGTCAACAGACGCGGCGCTAACGCTGCGATCGTGGCAGCGCGAATTGCCCGACATTGGCGTCTTGAGTAGTGTAATCGACAGAAAGTATAGAAACCTTCAAACATGCGCACCGTGCGTTCATCCAATGGGCTGGCGCTCTCATCATGAATGATAACAGCGGCCGGGTCAAGGTAGATGCGCCAACCTGCCTGACGCATGCGCCAACACCACTCCAGGTCTTCTCCATACATGCCTGGGAAATTGACCTCGTCGTAGAGGCCAACTCTCTCCGCCGCCACAGGTCGCACGATCAAACAGGCGCCGGTCAACCAGTCAACCGCCTGCACTCGCTTGTGTGGCGATAGCAGTGCATAGTGACGCCCAATCTTCTCACTGCGCGGCGCCACGCGCCACAGTCCCGATGCTTCCAGGAAATGAGTGAGCGCAGAGGGGAAGTTGCGCATAGAAGGTTGCAGGCGACCATCAGGATAGACAAGCCGCGGCCCGGCCAGAGCGCAGTCGGGGTGCGTATCCATGAAATGGATCAACTCGCTCAGCGCGCCAGGCGTCACTTCGGCGTCGGAGTTGAGGGGCATCCAGTAACGACCACGGGCGCGGCGCAGCATTTGGTTCTGGTTGGCGGCGAATCCAAGCGGTTGTCGGTTTTGGATGAAGAGGCCGGATGGAAACCTGTGAACCATTTCGGCGATCTCATCGGCATTATCGCCGGTGTTGTTGACGACCAGCACTTCCAGCGCGCCGGCTGCCTCGCTGACAGCGATCGACCGCAGACAGCGCGCCAGCAAGCCGGGCGTGCGATGGTTGATGATGCAAAGGCTGAGGTCGATGTCAGCTTTGGCGGTGTTCTTTGGCATACCAAAGACTCCACAATTTTGCCCGTGTGGTGAAATAGTACATCGCCATCAACACCGCCAGGATCAGGCCGTGACCGCCGTCGCGAAACCCTTGTAGACGAATGTACTGCCCCACAAAAGCGCGCAATGCCCCGAAAACCGCTGTGACGAGCGTCGCTCGCTCCCCGCGCTGAAACATCTGTTCAGATTCCAGGTCAGTGTAACGGTTCATTTTCTCGATGAACCGATGGATGGTGATGTGCGAGTAATGCAGGATCGGCCCATTCAGATCACCGACGGCGCCATCGATGTGATATTGTTCGTGCACTGCGCCATCCCAGCGCAGGCGTCCGCGTCGATAGAGGCGAATGTGACGCTGGTGAGGCCAGGAGCCATGCTCAATGAATTTGCCAAACATCCAATCTCGAATCTGGACGCGATACGCCACAACGTGCGCATCTCCACTCGCCAGAACCTGCTGGATAGAGGCGTGCAGTTCCGGTGAAACGCGCTCATCGGCATCCAATGTGAGCACCCAATCTGAACACGCCAACTTCTCGGCAAAGTTGCGTTGTCCTGCATAGCCGAGCCAGGGTTGTTCGATCACATGCGGGGTGTATTGCCTGGCGAGCGTGCGCGTGTTGTCGGTGCTGCCCGAATCGACAACGATCTTTTCGTCCGCCCAATCGACGCTTTGCAGACACGCTTCAATGTTGTGCGCTTCGTTGAACGTCAAGATGATCACAGAAAGTGTTGCGGACATGGATTTGTTCCAATTCCATAACAGCTGGTCCAGTGCAGGGTTCTTCGACGCCTTGTCAGGCTGAATTCTCTTTGGCCGGGCCTGCCTGAGGGCGCAATAGCCGATACAGATATGCTATGCGTTCGCGCGTTTGCGTCGGCTGCAGCGCCAGGGCAATTCCATAATAGCAAACTATGATAAACGTGGCTGCAGCCATCACGCGTATGGGGAGAGGCAGCGTTGCAGGCAGCGCCGTTTGAGACGCTGCCAGATATAGTAATGCCGTCAATGTGGCCGCCACGAGCGGGGCGCCCAGTTGCCGCCAATACTGAATATCAATTTCATCACCAAACCGATGCACGACCACAGCCAGTGAAATCAAATAGCTCAAACCGACCGCCAGGGCGACGCCTTCGATAGAGAACAGACTGCCAAACAAGCTCCCCAATAGCAGAATCCCCACTATCTGCATCAGATTGACAATCAGCGCCCGCTGTGGATGACCTGCGCCGATGAAGAGCACAGAGAAATTTTCCCAAAGAGGGCGCAATATTCCTGCAATGAAGAGGATGCGCAGGATCGATGCCGCTGGCCGCCATTGTTCGCCATATAACGCAACTACGATGTCGGGGGCGGCCAGCAATAAGGTGAGTGTGATTGGCATTGTCACGCTAATCGAGATCCAGATCAACATGTTCAGCGCTCGTTGACGGCGCAGTCGATCATCTTTCAGCCTGGCATAGGTAAAGAGCGCCGAACGCGACAATACTGCGTTCAAGAGCAGGCTAGGCCATTGCATCATGCGATATGCGCGGTCGTAGTACCCCAATGGCGTCGTACCGACAAATGTGCCGATTAGAAACGTATCCACCTGTTGCGAAAGCGTTGCCGCAGAATTGCTGACGCCGCTTAACACGCCAAAGCGCAGGTACTTTGCCGCCAGTTTTCGCTCAAAGCGCCAGGGCAGCGTCAGAATATCGCGCATCTTGCGCCAGACGTATATCGTGTGCAGCGAGATGCTCAGGAGTGTAAATGCGACGACTTGGGAGATCAGACTCAACTCGCCCTGGTCGTTCATCGCGAACCAGAATGCCGGCAGATACGACAGCGTTAACGCCACACTGCCGATCAGACTGCCCGGCTTGAAGTGGAGCCTTCGCTCTAGCACGGCTGAAAAGACGCCAAAGCACGCCTCCAGCACAGAAAGCACTGCCAGCGCCAGCAGGATATAGACGACAGAGAGTGGATAGCCACGCCACAAAAGCACCGGCGCCGCCGCCGCCGTCAGCGCCAGGCCGCCGATGCCAAGTGCGACATCCAGGAAAAAATAGGTTCCGATGGTCTTGCCGTTGATGGTTGGTTGTTGCGCAAACGCAATGCCTAACCCTACTTTGGACCGAAGTTGGAGAAAGGTGTGAAAAAAGATCGCCAGTGCAAACTCGCCATAGAACGTCGGCGACAACATGCGCGTCAACAGGATGTTGGCAACAAAGCCAAAGCCGATCCCCCAGTATGCACCAGCCGCTGCCCATAGGCCCCCGCGCACCGCACGATAGGCGAGCGGTTCTTCCGAGTTGTTCTGGGCGCTTGGCGAGGATGACTGCTCACGGGCATGATCGTGCATGGGAGGGATAGTCTCTTAATGTCAATTGTCCTGCAAGAGGACGCTATGCAGAAGGCCACCTCAGCATCCACAGCCGCAAAGAAAAACGCTACGTCTATATGGCTATATGGCTGTCCGGCGCCAGCGATAATGCGAAAGCCTTTGGCATTCTATCACGCGCCAATGACCCTACTCTAGTCGTCGTCGAACCACAACTCTCATGCCGTTGGGCAATGGTTGTTCTGCGACAAAGGTCACATACCCTCCACCGCCGGCTCCCGACACTTTCCAGCCCAGCGCGCGCTCCTGATGTTGGGCGATCAGTTCGTGCATAGCGGGCGTCGTCATGTTGGGGAACATGGCGATCTGCGCCTCGAACGCCGCACGCACCGACTGGCCGAAGCCACTCAGATCGTGCGCCAGAATAGCGTTCCAACAGGCGCTCGTGGCGTCGGCCAGCGTTTTGGCGCCCGTCGGTGTGATATTAGTGTTCTCCAATACAGCGAAATCTTCCTCGCGCGGACCGAGAGGCAGCAAAAATAAATGTTGCTCGACAAAGCGCAGCGTCTCTTCGTCCAACACATGCTCAATGCGCGTCGGCCAATTTGCACCGTTCGCAGCGCCGTCGTCGAACGCGGGGTCAAGCCCGGATGTGGTTCGCGCTGCAAGACGACATACTCAATGCCGAGCCGCTCGCACAATTTGCGTTTGGCAGGTGTATTGCCGTCTTCATTCACGACGAATACATCCGGCATGAGTTCGCGCAGTTCTGGCTCGAAGTCGAGATAGCCAGAGCCGCGGGAGATGACGGCCTGCTTCACGCAGGCCACATTGGCGAGCATGAAGCGTCTCTCTTCCTCACTATTGATCGGCGGCCGGCCCTTAAGCTCGAATACAGTGCGGTCAGAGCCAAGCGCCACTGTTAATTCGCCATATTCGGCGGCGCGCTGCAAAAACTCGACGTGTCCACTGTGCAACATGTCGAAACAACCGCTGACAAACACCTTCTTCCCGGCTTCGCTCATGCACTGCCCTGTTTCCTCGAGCGCGTGTATTCCGCCAACGCCGTGAAAGGCAGCGCTGGCGGCAACGGATTTGTATCTGATTGTCGTCCGGTGTTATATGTCACGATTAGCTCTCGCCGCGCACGCGTAATACCGACGTAAAAAAGCCGCAGCCGTTCCGCCGCCAGGTCGAGGCGCGCCTGCTGGGTGGCGCGACCTGGTGCGTACTCGTCGAGCGATCCCATGTGGAGTTGTCTCATCTGCGTCTCCAGTTCCGCCGCCAGGTTAAGGTTGTCGCGCACATACCAGCGCTCGCTGCGGTATTGTTCGTTCGGCAACCCGCTGGGAAAGCTGAAGGTGTTGACTGCAGTCAGGTGCACCCGATCCCACTCCAGCCCTTTGGCGGCGTGCATTGTCGCCACTGTCACTACACCCGGCCTGGCAACATAACCCTGGCTGTCCTCGGTGAAGCCTAACAGCCGGCGCCGGTTTTGGGCAATGTTCTCCAACTCGCCAGCCAGGTCGGGCAGTCGCCAGGTCGGATTCTCGTTTGCCAGTTTGGCGAGCAACACTGCCAGGCGATGCGTCAACGCCAGATCGGCCGGTTCCCGAAAGAGATCGGCGCCGACAGTGAGGACCAGCTCATCAACGGGCAACACCACAGCGCGGCTCCAGCGTTGCAGATCGTCGCGAAACTCTTGCAAGAGCCCGCGAAAACGCTCCATGTCATCCAGCCATGTCAGCCCATCCAGAAAATCGCGCTGAGAGGGAAAGACGAAGCTCTCTGGCTCGCGGAGTTTGCCCAACGCCTGCCCAAAAACGCGCACCGGCTCCGGCGCCTTCTCTCCGACCTGCGGCGCCGTTCTATCCTTCTCGTGCATCTGACGTTGAACCACCCACAACGGATACCAGACCTCTTCCCACAGGCGGCGCAAGAGCACAGTCGACTGTGGCTCAGCAATATAGCCGATCACAATAGCCAGAATTCTTGCTGTCGCCCGTGTGCTGATGGTGGTGCGCAGCAGGTCATCGTCGATCTCGATCTCTGCCTGCCGGAGCGCTGCAACGATCTTCTCACCGCGCTGGTTGTCCGGCGCCAGAATCGCCACAGTCTTGTCGGCGTTGCTGAGCAGCCATCGTTTGAGGCTTGTTACAATAACATCCAGTTCCTCTTCGGGCGTCATGGCTCTTTCATAAAAATAGACATCCGGCTTGCCAGGAGGTGGATTGGGCTGCGGGTCGCCCGGCGGCGTCGGCTCGATGCGCGGAAAGGCAAGCGCCAGCTCCGGTCCCAACGTTGGATGTTCAGCGCGCGACCACTCGATCAGCGCATTGGCGACTTCAATAATCGGCAACGCACTCCGTCCAGAATTTGGCAATGTGCGCGCCTGTTCTGGATATTCCCGCAAGAATTTCTGCAAAAAGCGTGTGTCCGCGCTTGTAAATGTGGTGTTGATTGCCTGGTTGGGATCGCCGACGCGCACCCAGTTGCCGTGCGCTGCTGTGAGCAGACGCAACATCTTCTCCTGCGCCAGGCTCGAATCTTGCGCCTCATCTTCGAGAATATAGGGCCAGCGCGCTTGAAGCCGCGCCAGGTAGCCTTCGTCAGCGCGCAACGCCTGCAACGCCAACATGATCAAGTCGTCAAAATCGACGGCGCCGCGCACCTGCAGGCTACGTTCATAAAGGCCATAGATGTATACGCCAAAATCAAGAAGGGGAAAGAGTCCCTGCTGCCGGTCGAGAGCAGCGCGCAGCTCGCCTGCGCTCACCGCCAACTCCTTGGCCACGCGAATCACCGTGTTCGCCAGATCGATGGCGTCGGTCTTGAGCGTCTCCTCAAGGCGGCGCGGGTTTTGCAGCAATTCGGGTTTGATAAAAGGTGCAAATGTATCGGGGTGGGTGCGCAGATAGCTCACGACAGCATCGCGTTTGATCTCATTGGCGGTGCGCTCGTCGATGATCTCGAAGTCTTCGCTCAGCCCGACCAGCCCAGGGCGTTCGCGCACGATGTCATGCGCCAGCCCATGCAGCGTCCGTACACGGTAGCCGGCGCCGGGGAGCAACCCGCGCTCCTGGCGCAAAAACTGACCGATGCGGGCGCGGAAGTTGGCGACCGCGCTGTTGGTGAAGGTGACAACCAGCACTTCGCGTTCGTCCAGCCTTCCTTCAGCCGCAAGCCGTTCCACCAGCCGCGCCGCCAGCAGACTTAGTGTAAAGGTCTTGCCGCTGCCCGGCACCGCGCTGATCCCCATCGGCCCGCCGGTGTATTCCAGGATACGCTCTTGAGCCGGACGGGGGACGAAGCCGGCGCGTTCGGCGTCACCCGCCTCAGTCGCCATTGTTCACGATTCGCCTAGAATCTGGACGCCGGACGCCGTCGCCTCCGCCACCCAGCCTTCAATGGTGCGACCATCGTCAAGGGTGACGCGCACCCGCCACCACACCAGGTTGTCCGCCGCCTGGCTTTCGCCAAGCACAATGGCGCTTCCCCCAGGCTGAAGTACACCGATCACGTCGCCGGTGGGCTTGCTGAGATAACCGGGTGTGGCGCGCACGTTGACACGGCTGTTGGTCAGGTTGCGCACGCTTTGCTGCGCCGCGAAGCGCGTCGAGCCGGCGCCGCCTTCGGTTGCAGCCACGGGCAGCGGTGTGGGTTCAGGCGTGTAGGGCGGTGGAGTCCACGCCACGCCGCTCCCTTGCAGCTCCGCCAGGCTAAGCTGATTGAGACCAAGCGCAATCGCCGCGCCGCTGCAACTGGCGATGGCAAGTACGCCGAAACCGACCACGAAGCCGAGCCAAAAGAGTGATCGGCGTCGCACAGGTTTTGATGTAGTCGCAACGCCCGGCGGTTCGTCATGAGATGTAGGTAAAGATGTGTGCGTCATGCTGCTATCATCGATTCAAAAGCCACCAAAACGAAACCAGCCAGCCCGCATCGGCTGACTGGTCATCTTGTCAAACGCCGCAAGCGCACGCGTTGGTTCCCTTGTAGAAGAGCGGATGGCTCAGGCGTAGGCGGCTTCGCCGATCTCGCCGAGCACGCGCAACACGCCGATGGTGTTGCCTTCCATATCAAGACTCGAATGCTGCAATAAGACATCAGCGACGCGTCCATCCTCGAAACGAATTTGCATCTTTTCATGGCGATGCAACTCTGTCATGGTGTTGCCAGCATTGAACTTACGGGTCTTGAAGCTGATCCGCACCGGGCTGGCTTTGTGATTGTCGTTGAAGGTGACGATAGCCACCTCATCGAGGACAGCGGCGGGTTCTTCTTTGCCGGGAAGGTATAACATCGCTTTCATGGCGTCACTTGTCTCCTTTGGCCGTCTCTTTTTGACAGCGCATTCACCAGTGAGTATAGGGAAAATCGCACCTGGACAGGATTTTACCGCAGCAATGGATGGCAAATCAAATGAAACCACCGATCAAGTGTGGCCTTGACTCAGCTACAATGCGCAGAAGTTTGGCGTGTGCGGATTTTGCATTACATCTACAACCGGCGGGCAAGATTACACTGAGCAAAAATTATCAATGATTCAGCATTTATTCCTGTGTGGAGCATTCAATGAGCATCGATGTTCAATTATTCAAAGACGCCATGGCGCATTGGGCGTCTGGCGTAACAGTGGTGACCACCCACGCAAACGAACGCCCGGTCGGCATTACGGTTAGCTCGCTGACCAGCGTCAGCCTCGATCCGCCACAAATTTTGATCTGCGTGTCGCGCAAGCTCTTCACCCATCAGGCGATAGAGCAGAGCGGCGCCTTTGCCGTCAATATCCTGGGGACGGACCATCTGGAGTGGGGGATGCGTTTCGCCGGCATGATCCCCGAACTGTCGGATCGTTTTGCGGGCATTTCCACCCATGTCGCCGTCACCGGCGCGCCGATCTTGTCCGACGTGCTCGGCTGGTTGGATTGTCGCGTGCGTCACGCCTACGACGGCGGCGACCACACGATCTTTGTGGGCGAGGTGCTGGCCGCCGGCGCCAGCGAGGAGCGCAGCCCGCTGCTCTACTTCAATCGCACCTGGCGACAGTTGGATGAGGAGCCGCTGCGACTGCCGGTGGCGGCGAGATAGCTTACTCTACATAACTTTCGTCACCTTCAAAGCCCGTCCAGTTTCTCCGGCTGCGTGCAGTGCATCCGCCGAACCCATGACGACGACGCGCGCTTGCTGGTTTAGCTCCTGCAGCGCCTCGCCGAATTTGCGGAAGTCGGCTGTGGTTGCGCCCAGGATTTCGTCGCGCATCTGCTGGCGGCTTTCGTCCGTTTCGCCGACTAGCCAGCGCACCATCGAGGTGTAGCCTTTGGCGTCGGGCAACTGGTAGGCGTCCACATCGCCAATGGCGCCGATGATGTTTTTGGTCAGCTCGTCGTTGCTCAGGTCAACTTTGCGCAGCATCTCGGCGGTCTGGTCGTAGATTTTGAGCGTGTTTGCCAGATTTGGGTCGCGATAGGAAAGGAAACTATAGACGCCCGATTGTTTACCAAAGCTCACGAATGCGCCGTAGGCGCCGCCTTCGGCGCGCACCTTGTCCCACAGCCAGCCGGTGCGCACAAAGTTGTTGATCACATGGATCGAGCCGTGGTAGGTGTAACCGAGCGCATAGAGGTTGCCGCCCTTGCCGACATAGTTCACCTGCGCCGGAATCGCCAGCCCTTCGTCGACGCCGGAGAGCGACGGCTGCCAGGGAAGGCTGACAGCGGTGCGTTCCGGTAGTTCTCGCACGAAAGCGGCAAGCTGCGGCTGCACCGTCGCCCAATTGTCGGCGTCGAGCGTGACATTGACGACCATGCCCGCCCGTCCGATGAGCGCACGGCGCACCGCATCGAGCTTTTCAAGCACTGCGGGCCACTCTTGCTCCACCTGATCGGCCAATCGACGCACAAAGAAGAGTCCTTCGATGCCATCCATCTGCTCGTCGGCCCAGCCGGCGGTGGTCAGGCCGGCGCGCAGCCGGTCGCGCACATAGGCGTGCCCCGACGGGATCAGGCTCGATTCGCGTCGCGCTTTGCTCTTGAGCACGATCTGGCGGAAGCGTTCGCGATCGTCAAGCCTGACCGTGAGCAGCATGTCGCGCAGGATGTCGAAGAGGTCGGGCGTCTGAGCGACGGTCGCCTTCGCCGAGACAAAGAAGCGCGCTGCCGGCGTCTCCTGTCCGCGCACCTCGGAAAGATAGGTCGAGTGCCAGACGCCGCCGGTCTTGCGGTCGATGCGTTGCGAAAACTTGATGTAATCCTCGCGCTCGGTGCCCATCTCTAGCAGCGCACGGCCAAAGAAGGGAACATAGGGCAGCAGTTCTTGCGGCACACCGCTCAGGTCGAAGCCCAGGTTCAAATAGAAGATGCCGTTGGTGAAAAGGTCATGATAGAGCAGTTTGCCGCCGTCCAAATCGCTCACTGCAATCGGGATCGTCTTGTTGACGCGGTCGAGGTCGCTGAGTTTGAGCGAAGGCAGCCGCGCCAGGTCTTCGGGGCTGTCGGCGCGCTGCTGTCGTTCTTTGAGCGCACGTGTGTTTTCGATGATGCGCTCAATCTCGTCGGGCGTCATGGCGGCTTTGGCGGCGTCGAGCTCCTGGCGCTCCGCCTCAGCGAGCCGCTGATTGTGCGCCGGGTCGGGTTCGGCGACGGCGGTCAGACGATGCGTGTTTTCGAGCAGGTAGGTTCGGATCAGAGTGCCCAGGAAATTAGGATCGCCAGCCAGACGGCGCTTGACGACCGCCAGCGGCAGCTCGTAGCGCAGCGGCTGGAGCGGGTCGCGGCCATAGTTCCAGTTTTGCAGGGCGCGCATGAAGAGGCTCAAACCGCGCGGAAAGGAGCCGGTGTTGTTCTCGCGCAGGCTAAACTCGATAGAGTTGAGCGCTGCTTCGATCATCTCCGGCTCGATGCCGTCGCTCGCCAGTTTCTCCAGGGTTTCCAGGATCAGCGCCTCGACTTTGCCGGCGTCGGCGCTGACGATGCCTTTCATCGTGACGGTGAAGGTTGGCTGGCGCACATAGCCGCTCAAGCCGCCGCTGACATCTTCGCCTAATCCCGAATCGACGAGCGCTTTGCGCAGCGGCGACGATGACGCGCTGATCACGGCGTAGCCGAGCACGCTCAGCGCCATACGCAGCGACGGGTCGGTCACTTCCGGCAGCGCCCAGTTCACCGTAACCATGCTCTTGCGCGTGAGATCAGCCTCGCCATCGGCCCCAAAAGTCACAGTCAGACGGCGCGGGGTGGAGAAAGGCGCGTGCAGCGGCACATTGCTGTCGACAGGCGCAGCGTCGAAGTCACGCAGCACGCTGTCAAGCAGCTCCAGTCGTCGCGTCGGGTCGTCGTCGCCATAGAAGAAAATCTGCGCGTTGGAAGGATGATAATAGCGGGTGTGGAACTCCCTGAACTGGGCATAGGTCAATTGTGGAATCACGCGCGGGTCGCCGCCAGAGTCGAGACCGTAGGCGTTGTCTGGGAAGAGTCCCTGCATTGCCGCACGCCCCAGAATCGCATCGGGTGAGGAGTAGACGCCTTTCATCTCGTTGAAGACGACGCCGCGATAGACCAGCGGATCGTCCGGATTCTCCAGCTCGTAGTGCCAACCTTCCTGATCGAGGTGGTGCGGTGTGATCAACGGGTGGAAGACAGCGTCCAGATAGACCTCGACCAGGTTGTAGAAATCTTGCAAGTTGGTGCTCGCCACTGGATAGGTCGTCTTATCGGGGGAGGTGAACGCATTGAGAAATGTATGCAGCGACCCTTTGATGAGCTGCACAAACGGCTCTTTGAGCGGATACTTCTGCGAGCCGCCAAGCACAGAATGCTCCAAAATGTGGGCGATGCCGGTGGAATCCGCCGGCGGCGTGCGAAAGTTGACGCCAAAGACTTTGTTCTCGTCATCATTTTCCAGCGACAGCACCTCGGCGCCGGTCTTGATATGGCGATATAGGCGAGCGCGCGTCTTGAGTTCGATAATCTCCTCGTCGCGGAGCAGCTCAAAGCCGTGGGTGATTGTAGTCATCGTGGTTTCTTACCTTTGTTTCGTGCTGCGTGTTTCGTGTTGCGTTGCGACGGATGATAGTGCAGCCGCTCAGAAAATCCTGTAACCTGTCAACCAGTAGATGCGGCTTTATGGGGGTTAATAACTCATTCTCCGCATACGCAATGCCGTCCTCGGCTCACCATCTCCACAAAGGCGGGCAACATCTGCAGCGTGGTGCTCAGGCTGGCGCGCACTTCGCCCATCGGCTCCGGTTGGGCGCGGTCGGCGGCGTAACCGCTGACCGTGACCAGACCGGCGTAACACATCTTCAGCTCCTGCGCCAATGCGACTTCGGGCGCCAGGTTGTAAGAGAGCACGTCGGCGCCCCAACTGCGGAACATGCGCGCCTCGGCGCGCGTCTCGCGGCGCAGAAAATCGACGCCGACCGCCACTGCTTCGGGCAAGCCGGGCAAGAGCTGCTGGATCGCCGCGTTCATCTCGGCGCAGAAGAGGTCGCGCACGCTGCCATAGTTGATGTTCAACCCGGTGTGCGCATCGGAGAAAAAGGTGTCTGATTGATGGTTTGTCCAGCCGATGTAGTCGTCGATCACAACCGGCTGACCGCGCTGCAAAACAGGGTTGATGGCGATGCCCATGTCCCAATTGAGGATGCGCTCGACGCCAAGCTGCCGCGCCGCAAAGATCGTGGCGCGCGGGTCGGTGCGCGTGGGCAGCCCAGTGTAGGGCTGCACCCATACTGCCAGCTCGCCACTGAGTTGACGCAGCGCGATAGGGCCGGCTTCACCATAAGGGGTCATGTAGGTGCGTTCGTCCACCACCTCCCCCAGAATATCAAGCGCGCTGGGGGGCAGCAGCACGGCGATCAAGAGCAGCAAATTTGCGTTTGACATATACTCTCTCCAGGCGGTTGCTTATCTATTCTATTGGGAGCCAGACATTACACTGCTTCCACTTGCTTTGTGCGATCAACCGACCAGAGGAAGACAGCGCTGCCAAATCGGAAAATAAATGCCAGAATCAGCGCAATCTCCAGATTGAACCACGACGCCATGAGTGGTCCCAGCAGCGCACCCAAAAAAATGGCTGCGTTGAGAGCAAGATTGTACCAGGCCAGGTAGGCTGGGCGATCATCCGCCGGCACCTTTTCCAACAGATAGTTTGGCAATGCGCCGCCGACCAACCCCCACGCCAGACCGCCGATCATCGATGTTACGGCATAGAAAAAGAGATCGGGCATGTACGCTGTGAAAAGTGGATAGGTGCTCAGCAAAGCGATTCCCACTACATTGGTTAGATGATTGCCGTAGCGCCGCGTCAGACGATCCAGTTGGAGTGAGCTGACCAACACGCTGGCGTGAAAGACAGCCGTGCCAATCGCGATCTCCATGTCGCTGAAACCGAGTCCGTCGACCCACCGCAGCGGAAAGAGCGCCACCGGCATGAACTGAGCAAGATGAAAACCAAACAGCGCCAGGATGACCCACCCGTAATGTCCTTGAACTACATCTGTTCGCAACAGGTTGCGACTGCGCGCAAAGATACGCGGGGCTACGCTAACGCGCTGGCCGACGCCCTGCCCGGCGCGCACGCCGTCTGGCTGTGCCTGGTCGCCGATGATCTGGCGCACACGCGGCGGTTCATCGCCGGGTCGCTCCGTGATGTCGCGCAGTTTGCTGAGATGATAGGTGCTCATCGCCGCGCCGACAAAGCCGACGCCAAAAACCAGCGTGTAGCCGATCTCCAGCGGCGTGTTTTGCAGGATGTAGCCCGCTCCCAACGACGTTGCGATATACACCACGGAAAGCATGGCGTTGCGCCGCCCAACCACATAGCCGCGCCACTCTAGCGGCACCGCCGCTGCGTATAACGCATTAAAACCGATCACCAACGCCACGCCAGGAATCGTGAAGAGCAACGTCGCCCAGATCAACACTTCCACTTGAATCGTTGGCGGCAGCAGCAATGGCAGGAGCGCATAGATCAAATAGACGCCGCGCGTCGCCACCGCTGCCCCAAAGACCGAGCGCCCGATCGGGCGCGTCTGCAGCCAGCGGCCAGCCGGCAAGGTGAAAAACAGGTTGATCAGCGCAGGCCCAGCCGTCAACATGCCGATCTGAAAGGCCGTCGCGCCCAGGCGCGCGGCGTAAACGTTGAGAAACGCCAGGGTCGTGCCAGCCACCAGCCCAAACCAGGCGATGTCCCAATAAAGATGATGAAAGCGCGGCTGCAACTCCGGCGGCACGATCTGTTGTGTGCCGGACGGCGCCAGCCACGGAATACGACGCATTAAGCGGTGCATAGTCTCTCAATCCGTTTCCAAAAGTTCGGATCAACCAGGTCGGCAAAGACCGAAAGGCAATTGTAACATGATGCACGCTGTTTAATCCATTTGGAGGCGATATTTGGGATGTAAGGTATTCAACGATTGTTATTTGAAGGACAAAGGGGCTTTTCCTACTGAATATATAGACCGATTGGTATAATCTGCGTGAAATAACACGCTGTTCACCGATTGCTGCAACCGGTTTACATAATTCTTCATCGATCTATTGCGCTATCAAAAAGGAGAGGAGAAAAGTCGTGTCGAACTCAACCATTGTGTCTGGTGCATCTGGCAAACTTCCGTTTTCGCGCGTTGTGATGGCTGGCGGCGTCGCCATTGTCGGCTCGCTGATCGCCAATCTGCTCGTCTATTGGATAGGAGGTGCGCTCGCCCAACCCAATCCCGACTTTCAACCGCTGGCATCGCCGATGCCAGTAATCATCTTCACCGTGCTGTTCCTGGTGATTGCCACTGCGGTCTATGCCGTGATCAACGCCGCTGCCAGCAACCCGGTGCGCGTCTGGACGATTGTGGCGTGGGTTGCTTTGATCGTCAGTTTGATCCCCGACTTTATGCTGTTGATCAACCCGTCCGGAATGCCGATGGGCACGCCCACTGTCCCGGCAGTAATCGTGCTGATCATCATGCATTTTGTTGCGTTTGCGATCACGATGTGGGCGTTCACGAGGTGGGCGCACCAGCGGTGATGGTCTCAATCTCCAATTTCCAACTCTCTTGAACATCGAGAGCGGAAATTGGAGATTCATCCTTGCCCATTCTTCAAAAGAGACTTTGCAGCTTCATTGCAGTCATCGGGTTGCCCTGAAGCTTGAGCTTGCCAGACGAAAAAGCAGCCATTGGGTTGAGCTTGCCGGTTGCCAACGCCACAAAATCGGCGTCGCTCATCGTCACCGTGCAATCGGCGCCGGGGAGCTCGCCGCGACGCACTTCGGCGCCATTTTTGAGGTCGATCACCCAGCTGCTGCTCTGTTCTCCGGTCAGGTTGAATTGGAAGCTGGCGCCAATTTTGCCGGCGAGATCGGGATTTTCAGCAATGCGTTTTGCCATGCGCTCAAAGATGGTGGCGGGCGTCGGTTCGGCAGGCGCAGCAGGCGGGGTGGCGGCGGGCGGGAGCGAGATCGTGCGGTCGGGGCGACCGGCGTCGGCGCCCATCACCAGTTCCGCCATGACGCGCACGGCGGCGGGGTCGAAGGTGGTCATGTTGAGCGTGGTGATCGGGCTGGCTTTCCACATCTCCAGTTTTTCGGCGATGCGCGCTTTGGGTCCACACAACGCTGTGGCGTCGACCAGCTCGTCGGGGATGGCGCGCGCGGCCTCGTCCTTTTGACCGGCGAGATACAAATCCTGCACACGGTCGGCGGCTTCTTGGAAACCGTAGCGACACGCTAAATCGTGGTAGAAGTTCTTGCCGCGTGCGCCCATGCCGCCGATATAGAGCGCCAGGAAGGGCTTGATGCTGGCGCGGCAGGCGTCCACGTCGTCGCCCAACACCACGGGCACAGAGGGCGCAATGTCGAAGGTCGCCAGGCTCTTGCCGCCGCCAGCTTTGGCGAAGCCCGCTTCGACCTGCGCCTGATAGGTTTCGGCGTAGTGCGCTGGCGAAAAGATGATCGGCAGCCAGCCGTCGGCGATCTCGGCGGCCAGCTCGACATTTTTGGGACCAATGGCGGCGAGATAGATCGGCAGGTCGCGGCGCCCGTGCAGAATGCTCTTGAGAGGTTTCCCAAGCCCGGTGGCGTCGGCGCCTTTGTACGGAATCTGGTAGTGTTCGCCGTCGTGAACGAGCGGCGCCTCGCGTGCAAAGATGGCGCGCACGATGCTGACATACTCGCGGGTCTTGCCCAGCGGCTTGCCATAGGCGACGCCGTGCCAGCCCTCGACGACCTGTGGGCCGGAAAGACCCAGCCCCAGCAACATGCGCCCACCCGAAAGCTGGTCGAGCGTCATGGCGGTCATGGCGGTGTTGGCGGGGGTGCGCGCCGGCATCTGCAGGATCGCAGTGCCGAGTTTGATGCGCTCGGTCTGCGCGCCGATCCACGCCAGCGGAACTACTGCGTCAGAGCCGTATGCCTCCGCCGTCCACACCGCGTAGTAGCCGAGACGGTCGGCTTCCTTGATCATCTCCATCGGCAGCGTGATTGTCGAACCGGAATAGCCCACCATCAATCCGAGACGCATCGGTTTCTCCTTCGTTGTTTTATGTTTCGTGTTACGTGTTGCGTGTTGCGTTTTACATGGCGCGTGTTTCGTGTGTGTTGTATGCTGCTTGACGCATCACGGAACACGCGACACGTAACACGCACCATCATCACAACCAGCGCGCCAGATAGGCGAGCACTTCGGCGCGCATTTCGGCGGTTTCGTAATGACCGATCGCATAACGCACCATCGACCAGGCGTCGGCGGCGTCGAGGCCGGCGTAAACTTGACGCAACTCGGCGTCGATGCGATCCAGCCCGGCCGCTGGCGTGAGCGGGTCGAGATCGCCCGCCAGCGCCAGATGCGGGCGCGGCGCAATCAGCGCGTTGATCTGCGCGGTCGTGAAATGCTTGAGCAGCGACGGCACGTAGTAGTAGATGCCATGCCCGTCGAGACCGCGGCTGGCGATCAATGCGTCGAAATCGGTGAGACAGCAGAGATCGATGCAGACTTTGATGCGCTCGTCGAGCGCGGCGACCCACCACGCCATCGTGCTGCCCATCGACAAGCCGAGTGTGGCGATGCGGCTGACGTCAACCTCTGGGCGTGTGCACAGATAGTCAAGGGCGCGGATGCTATCATAGACCATCATGCCCCACAACACCTGCCCGCGCCAGAGCATGAGCTTGAACAGCTCGCTCTCGGTGCGCCCGCGGCGTTCACCAAAGAGCCAGTGGTCGATGCACAGTGCAGCATAGCCTTGCTCACAGAGCGCGACCGCGTAGGGCGTTTCTTGTAGATAGCTGCGGCTGCGCACAAATTCCTCTTTGCCCAGCTCGTAATTGCCGCCGTGCGAATGATTGAACAGCACTGCCGGGAAGGGGCCGTCGCCTTTGGGAATCGCAAAATAGGCGGGCACGTTCTCCAATCCGTTGAGGTCAAGCGTCAGCCGCTCCAGCCAGTAGCTGCCCTGGTCGCGGCGCCAGACCGTGTGCGCCGTCAGCGGGCGGTCGCGCGGCGGCAAATCGCCGAGCAGCTCCCACAATGTTGCACGCCTCGCCTGCTGACTTGTTGTTTGCGCTGTCATTGTTTGCCTCTTCATATAGTTGGTTGCGCCCGCTGCCAGGCGAGCTGCGCCGCCAAACCATCAACGATTTTGGTCTGCGGGTTGTAGCCGAGCAGTGTGCGCGCTTTGGCGATGTTGGCGACGGTGCGGCGTTGGTCGCCCGGTCGCTGCGGTCCGTGCGTCGTGATCGCCTTCAGCCCGGAGAGTTCTTCGAGCAGCGCCAGCACCTGCAGCACGTTGACTTCCTCGCCGCCGCCGATGTTGAAGGTCTCGCCGACGCTTTGATCGGGATGGCGCGCCGCCAGCAGCAAGCCTTCCACGCAGTCGGCAATGTAGGTGTTGCTGCGACTGTCAGCGCCGTCGCCGTCGATGACGATTGTTTCTCTTGCCAGCAGCTTGCGAATGAAGATGTTGTAGCCCATGTCGGGGCGCTGGCGCGGGCCATAGACCGAAAAGAGACGCAAGATCGTGAAAGGCAGCCCATCCTTTTCGCCGTAGGCGCGACAAAGCTGTTCGGCGGCAAGCTTGGTGATGCCGTAGGGCGAGACCGGCGCCAGCAGCGAATTCTCGTCGCCGGTGGCAAAGCGCCCATAGACCGACGAGGTGGAACAGTGCAGAAAATGCCCGACCTGCGCCTCGACTGCGGCGGCGAGCAGACGCTGCGTCGCCAGCACGTTGCAGGTCATATAATCGTCGAACTGCTGCCAGCTCTTGAGTAACCCGGCCATCGCCGCAGTGTGGAAGACGAATTCGGCGTTTTCCAACAGCGGAACAAGCTCGGCGCTGCGCAAGTCCGCCTCATGAAAGACAAAGCGCGGCGACGCCAGCAGCCCGGCCAGGTTGCGTTCCTTTAGTGGACGCGGGTAATAGGGGATGAACGCATCGATGCCGACTACCGTGGCGCCCTCGGCAAGCAGCCGTTCACAAAGATGTGAACCAATAAAACCGGCGGCGCCGGTCACTACAACATGAGCCATATCAATCAAATTATCCCTGTCAAGGCAATCCAACGCACCTTATCGACGCGTGTGATGTGGGCGGTTGCCAGCATAATCATAGCACAACGCACCTTATCGACGCGTGTGATGTGGGCGGTTGCCAGCATAATCATAGCACAAGCGACCATTGTCGCTGCCTTGCCGAAGCAGTGACGCTACATCAGCAGCCGAATGCCCGCAATCAGCGTCAGCGCCAGCGCCAGCAGCTCGAACACCTGCTGGTTGATATGACGGATCAGCACGCGACCGGTGAAGGCGCCCGCCACCGCCACCGGCGCCAGCAGCAGGCTGATCGGCAATGATTCGGCGTTGATTAAACCCAGGCCGTAGGAGAAAGGCACTTTGAAAAGGTTGAGCACGAAGAAATACCAGGCCGCTGTGCCCATGAAGATATATTTGGGCAGGCGCATCGCCAGCAGATACATGATCATGATCGGCCCGGCGGCGTTGGCGACCATGGTGGTGAAGCCGGCGCTAACGCCGGTTACGCCTGCCAGCACAGGATGCGGCTTGCTTTCGGCTTCCAGCTCGACCATTGCCTGCGTGCGCATCCGCCGCCAGAAATGCACGAACACGATGATAACAAGGATAGCCCCGATCAGTCGCTGCGTCGTGGCGGAGTCTATCCTTCCCATGACCAGGAAGCCGAACACGATGCCCGCCGCCGCCCACGGAAAGAGGCGCAGCAGATGGGGCCAGCTTGCCTGTCGGCGATAGCTGAGCACTGCTACGATGTCAGCCGCAATCAAAATTACCAGAACAATGCCGGTCGATTCACGCGCTGGCAGGGCGCTGGCAAAGAGCGCCACCGAAAGGACGCCCAGCCCGGCGATCCCCGTTTTGGAAATGCCGACCAGATATGCGCCAATCGCCGCCAGCGCCCATTGCCAGGGAGTAAGGGTGGAGAGTAATTCGGACAACGTTTTGCTCGTTTCGTTGGAGATTGAGGGATGGGAAAATAAGGCTTCCCCGCGACTTGCAGCGTCCAATCTCTCAATCTTCGAGAATCGGTTTGAAATTTCCTGCCTGGATAAACAGTGGCGGTGACAAAACGCAACTGTTTACCCAAACAGCAGGCTACCATTGTCGCACAAGAATCGGCATTGGGTGAATGCCAGCCTATACCTTTTGCGTACACGGTTGCCGCAAGATGCGAGCAGAATGTAAACGCCAAAGTCGAGCCGTCAAACCCCTAAAAGCCATCATGAATTTCCAGCAATTCTTGATTTACAAAATCGGTCTGCCAGGGGAAACGATATAACGGTATTTTGTTGTAGGAAACTCTCCGACAAACCGTCAAGCGATTGGCGCCGCCTGGGACAATTGCCCGATGCTCAAAACCGCGACGCCGCGTATGATGAATGCTGAGTGTCATGCACAACTCAACTCATCGCACATTGGCAATGCATTTACGTCAAAGAGACCCGTCAAGAGGGGGAAAAAATGATGCGCATACATTTCAACAAGGACATGAATCGTGGCAGAGCGATTTCGCTTTTTGCCACGATAGCGGTGACTTGTCTGTTATTGCTTCTTTCAACGACGGTTGCACAGGCGCAAGCGGACGCCGACGGCAACATCGACGGCTCCTGGAGCTATCCTCGCAACGATTTGGGGCAAACCCCCGTCACCTGCCAGGACATCAACAACTCACCTGACGACCCAACCAATGAAAATGTGGTGCGTTATGGTCAGCCGATCGGGGCGATGGATTGCGGAGAACCTTCTTTCCGCAGTGGGTTCGGCTTCAACGGCGCCAACACTGTGACATTTTCGCCAGGAACGCCATTTCTGCTTGGACAGTTCACCCATTACAACTGGAACATCGAGACGGCGCTGGTGCCCATGCAGTTTGTCGACCTGACCATCGACTTGCAAAGCGCCAATCCACCGGTGACAGCGCAGTTCTCCTATACGATGCAACTCGATGAGACGCTCAATTTTGGCTCGTGTCCCTACGGCTCGACCAACCAGGAGCTATGCGACGACCGCGTCGACTTTGTCAACAACACGCCGCCACAGACCATTGTTGTCAATGGCGTGACTTACACACTGAACATTTTGGGCTTTGTTCCGATAAGAGAGGGAGAAGCCTGCACATATCGTTCAGATCTCGTGGACTACTTCATCACAGGCGAGTTAATGCGCAACGACGCCTGCATCTTTGCCGAATTTGTCATTCCAGAGCCGGCGATCGCCATCGAAAAATCACCCGATTGGCAGTCGATCCCGATCGACGATATCGCCGATTTCACGATCACAGTTACAAACACCGGCAATATCGGGTTTGACGTCGCCACCATACTTGATCCGCTGACGCCGGATTGCGAACGCACGATCACCGGCTTGAAGAGCGGTGCAACTGAAACATATATCTGCACGGCGTATGGCGTGGAACAAGATTTTGAGAACGTCGCCACGGTCATCGCCATATACGACGGCATTGAATACTCTGATGTTGATACAGCGCGCGTCGATGTCATGGCGCCCGACACGGCAACCCTCCACGCGATCAAATATCACGATCTCAACAGCAACGGCCAGCGCGATGCCGGCGAGCCAGGGCTTTACGGCTGGACGTTGTGCGTGCGCGACAGCGAAGGCGAAACTGTCGGCTTCTGCCAGGTGACTGATCCAAACGGACGCGCAACCCTGGCCCCTAATCGGGCGGGAGATTTCCTCCTTTGCGAGACGCCGCAACCCGGCTGGACAAACACCGACCCGGGCGATGGCTCTGCCTGCAAGCCCTTTTCCATCACAACCGCTCCCCTCTACGCGGAATTCTTCCCGACCGCTAACGACATCTACGGCGTCGAATTGCTCGAAAAGAGTGCGGATGAGTTGCGCTGGACTTATGCGGCGTATCAGTTCCTGGGCAGCCAGAATCTACAGGCATGGACGCTGGCGCTGCCGCCGTGCATTGATGCAGCGCAGATCGACGCCAACGCCACCACGCCGGGCTGGAGCATTGTTGAAGACACAGTCAATGGGCTGCGCGGCATTCAATGGCGGACGCCAGGCGGCGTTGATCCGACCTGGGGATCGCCCTTCACCCTTGCATTTGTCCAGCCTTACGCCACCGGCGCCTCAGCGGCTGGCATTGTAACGGGGGCCGATGCGTCGGTCGGCGGCGTCAGGCCTGTCAGTGGGCCAATCTGCAGCGAACCGGTGTTGATCGGCAATGCGTCGGCTGCGCCGGCCACCGGTCAGTTGGAAGTGCGCAAAGTGGTGATGCCAGCCAATGACAGCGGCTTCTTCAACCTGGCGATCGACTCTGTGGTCCTGGCGACAAATGTGCAAAATGGCGGTGCAACCGGCAAACAGACTGTCGCCGCTGGCGTGCATGTAGTCGGCGAGGGTGGCGGCGCCTCGACCGATCTTGACGACTACGTACGAACCCTAAGCTGCACCGAGATGAACAGCAGCAGAACATGGACCCCCGCTGTCACCGGCGAAGTGATTGTCGGGATCGGTGAGGATGTCGTCTGCACCTTCACCAACATTCGTCGCGGCGCAATCCGTATCGTCAAACAGGTGGATGGCCCGGCCACTGCCGACTGGCGGTTCGAAAGCGCTGCACTCGGCGCCTTCACGCTGCCCGCTGCTGGCGGCGAGGCGGAATTTACGCGGCTGTCGCCAGGAAGCTACGTCGTCACCGAGCCGGCCACGCCGAACTGGGGGCTGGCTGCGTTGACATGCAGCGACCCTGACCTGGGCACAGTCGTTGACCTGGCGAATGCAACAGCCACCATCGACCTCGATCCCGGCGAAACCGTCGTCTGCACATTCGCCAATGTCGCCAACGCCGGACGCATCACCATTATCAAACAGGTCAACGGTGCAGCAGATTCGCCGTGGGAGTTCACCAGCGGATTGGGCGCCTTCACCCTGCCAGCCGAAGGCGGTCAGCGGGTCTTCGAGAACGTGGCGCCGGGTGCATACAATGTTATCGAAACAGTGAAGCCGTCGTGGCATGTCGCTGCCATCACCTGCAACGACCCGGACGGAGGGACGCTCGTCGATCCGATCGCTGGCGTTGCCATGATCGATCTTGACCCCAGCGAAGAGATCACCTGCATCTTTGTCAACGAACCAGGACGACCGGCGATTGCGCTTGACAAACAGGTTAGCGCTGCGGTCATCTATCCGAACGACACCGTCACATACACTTTTGTGGTGGAGAATGTCGGGCAAATCCCGCTACAACATGTGCGCGTCGATGATGGACAATGTACAGTTGTCGCAGCGGCGGACGGTGACTTCAACGTTGGCGACCTCGACCAGGATGACTGGCTGGACGTAGGCGAGCAATGGCGCTTCACCTGCACCAACACGCTCGCGCGTGATACGACCAACACGGCGACTGCCTATGGTGAAGCGCCTTGGGGCGAGGTTGTCTGGGCAAGCGACAGAGCCGAAGTGGATGTGATTGCCCCGCGTATAACGCTTGAGAAGATTGCCGACCACGCCCTGATCGATCCTGGTGAAACGGTTACTTTCCAACTGATCGTGCGCAATACAGGCGATACGCCGCTCGCCAACATCGTCGTTGAGGACGGGCTGCCCGATTGCACGTTGGCAGGGCCGGATGGTGACGATGGCGATGGCGTGTTGGCGCCCGACGAAGCGTGGATGTACACCTGCGCCATGATCATCGGTGAGGACACGGTCAACGTCGCCACAGCCACCGGCTATGACATGCTTGGCTCGCCGTGGAACGCTGAGGCGCGCGCCAGGGTGGAAGTGCGATCACCCGACATTGAAATTGTCAAAGTGGCGGACAGGGAGTACATCTACCCGAACGAGACGGTGAATTTTACGATCACAGTGCGTAATATCGGCAACACGCCGCTAATGGACGTGAAGGTGACAGACTCGTTGCCCCAGTGTGCGCTAAACGGCCCGGTTGGAGACAACGGTGACGGGCTGCTGTCCGTCGGCGAGGAATGGACATACGCGTGCGCAATCACCGTCTGCCCAGGACAAACCGAGGCAACGGCGAGCAGCATTGCACCGGGCGCCTCAATGCTGGGTGATGAGGGCATGGCGTGGAACATGCAGACGCTGCTCGATGAAGCGACGCCAGCGTGCACGCAACCGCCATCCCTTGTTGGCCCCTCTTTTGGAAGTTGCTGGAGTCCTTCCAATCAGTGGTTCGAATTGACCGTTGTCAATCGCGCCTCAACACCGGCCTACATCGGCTACGACATCTACCGTGTGCGCGACTCGTTCCGCAAGCTTGGTCGATTCGACGCCGGACAACGCGAGGTGTTCACCGTCACGCAGGAGGGGATACTGCGCAAATATATCAGCGCTGACGGGCGCAACAACTGGCTGCAATTGGGCGGCACACACACACTGAACATCGCTCGCCATATCGAAAAGGGGTATCTCTGTGAAGAGGCTCCGACGCATCCGCCACTGTGTGGCGATATAACCAACGTAGCGGAAGTCACCGCCCGCGATGGCGCCGGCCGTCAGGTTTCTGACAGCGCCTCTGTCTTCGTGGATTTGATTCACCCTGGCATTGAGGTGACGAAGAGCGCCGACAAGAGCGAAATTGCACCGGGAGAGGCGGTCAACTTCACCGTCAATGTGAAGAACACCGGTGATGTGGCGTTGACCGACATCGTTGTCGAGGATTCGCTGCCAGAATGCCAGCTTGCCGGGCCATCGGGCGACGACGGCAATGGCATACTCGACTCGCTGGAAAGCTGGAGCTACACCTGCACAATGACGCCAAACGGCAGCATCACGAATGTAGCGCGTGCTTCAGGGCGCGATCCATTGGGCAAGAGCTGGACAGACGAAGATAGCGCAGCCGTCACGGTGATTCGACCCGCGCTCGAATTGATCAAGGAAGCCAACAAGACAACGATCTACCCGGGCGAAACGGTTCACTTCACATTGCGAGTGCGCAATTGGGGCAATGCACCACTCTCACGCGTCCGGGTCACCGACAGCATGCCGGAGTGCAAACTTTCCCAGCCGATTGGCGACAACGGCAACGGTCGCCTTGATCCTGGCGAAGAATGGGTTTACACCTGCAAGGTGACCTTCTGCAAAGGTGAAAAGGTTCGACCGAGTGGCGCAGGGAACGATGTGGGCGTTGCATGTGTCTTGCCCGGCGTCTGTTCGGACGTCACTAATGTTGGGAAGGTCACAGCCAAAGATCCGAGAGGCAAAACATTGCGAGCCGAGGACAGCGTCTTCATCGACCTGATTCGACCCGGGCTGAGCGTTGTCAAGAAAGCAAGCCAGACTGTAGTCCCGCCCAACACAATTGTCGACTTTACTATCAAAGTGCGCAACACGGGTGATACGCCGCTTGCGAATGTTACGGTGGTGGACAATTATCCAGAATGTGTGTTGAGCCAACCGACCGGAGACAATGGCAACGGCGTGCTCGACCCGCGCGAAACATGGCGCTACACCTGCTCGATGCCGATCACACAACGGACGCGTAATGTTGCTGCAGCATCAGCCACCGACATTCTGGGCAATCGTTGGACGGTGGATGATTCAGTGCTTGTGCGCACCACCTCCGGCGCCTGCGTAACTGTTGCGGGCGTTCAGGATATTGAAGCGTGTCTGGCGGCCGAAAGCGGGGTCGACGCGTTCCAGCTCTTCCTGCCCGTGACACAGCGATAGCGCCGGCTGCAGCGAGCGGGAATTTCGGTCTCTCTTGTATCGGTTCGACGATGTGCGCTTCGCAACTGCGAAGCGCACATCGTCTTTTGGGCGGCGAGTGATGTTCTGTAGCCCTTTCGCACAATGCTGATTTATTTCTCAAAGTGTAACGAAGCCAGCAGAAATTGTGAGCCGTTGTTGTATACTGTAGATTACTGTGGATCAAACAACTGCAATCTGTGGTTGTCTCGGTCGATTTCAATCATAAGCTAACTCAATGGGAAGAGGAAACAAAACATGAATTATCGTCGTCTTGGCAGCGCTGGCCTCAAGGTCAGCGAACTTTCGTTTGGCTCCTGGGTTTCGTTCGGCACGCAGATGGATGTCGACGCAGCCTATGACTGCATGGTGGCTGCGTATGATGCAGGCGTCAATTTTTTCGACAACGCCGAAGCGTATGCGCGTGGTCAATCCGAGGTCATCATGGGCGAAATTCTCAAGCGTGCTGGCTGGCGCCGTGCAAGCTATATTGTTTCGACCAAGTTTTATTGGGGGTTGAACGACGGGCCGAACGAGCGCAACACACTCAATCGCAAGTATCTGATGCAGGCGATTGACGGTTCGTTGAAACGATTTGACATGGAATATGTCGATCTCATTTTCTGTCATCGCCCCGATCCAAATACGCCGATTGAGGAGACTGTCTTTGCGATGGATGACATCATCCGTCAGGGCAAGGCGCTCTACTGGGGCACTTCAGAGTGGAGCGCCGATGAAATTCGTGCGGCGTGGGAGATTGCCGAACGCCACCACTTGCATAAGCCACAGATGGAACAGCCACAGTACAACATGTTCCATCGCGACCGCGTCGAAAAAGAATATGCGCGCCTTTACGGGGACATCGGGTTGGGGCTGACGATTTGGAGCCCGTTGGCATCCGGTCTGCTCACCGGCAAATATAACGACGGCATCCCCGCCGACAGCCGCGCTAACCTGCCCGGCTACGAGTGGCTGAAATCGATGCTCGCCGATCCCAAACGACTGGAGGCGGTGCGCGCACTCCAGCCTATTGCCGATGATCTCGGCTGCACGATGTCGCAGCTTGCGCTCGCCTGGTGCGTCAAGAACCCGAACGTCAGCACCGTGATCACCGGCGCCAGCCGCGCCTCGCAGGTGCATGAAAATATGAAGGCGCTCGATGTCGTTCCCAAACTCACCGACGAAATCATGGCGCGCATCGATGGTGTGTTGAAAGGGAGTTGAAGCGCCTGCTCAGATAATTGATAAGGCGCAGCGCTGTCAGTGAGCGAAAAGGAGAACCATGAACGAAAGGTTCTCCTTTTCGCTTTGTTCGTACACGGAAGACGCCCGCTCCACCGAGAAACAAACATGCCAGATGATACACTTCCGCCGGTGGCGGCGGCGCTCGACCAACTTGGCGTCGCCTATCGACTGTTCACGCATCCAGGCCCGGTGAACTCGCTGGAACAGGCCGCCAAAGAGCGCGGGCAACGGCCAGAGCAGATCGTGCGCAGCATCCTTTTTCGGCTTGGACAGGAGCGCTTTGCGATGGTGCTCGTCGCCGGTCCCGCGCAGGTGGACTGGAAGACCTTGCGCAGACATCTTGGACAATCGCGCCTGACGACGGCCACCGCTGAGGAGGTGCTGGCAATAACCGGCTATGCGATCGGCGCAGTCTCCCCTTTGAGTTTGCCGCAACCGCTGCCGATCTATATCGACGACAGTGTGCTGGCCGAAACCGAAATCTCGCTCGGCTCCGGCGTGCGCGGTGTGACTGTCATTCTGCGCAGCGAAGACCTGATGCGCGCGTTGCCCGACGCTGAAATTGGCGTCTTCCGCCAGCAGACGCCCAACTGACCTGCACTTCCCCACAACATCCCCAACATCGTATGGCAATCCATTTCTGGTATAAGTTGATCAGATAAATCCAGATTTGAAAGGATTTTATCGTAAAAAGGCAACAAAATCGAAAGGATTTTGGGTTAATCGGATGCCAAATCAAGCATTTCGTCATGTAAAATCATTGAGCAACGAGATCGGTGCACGCCCCGGTGGATCGGTGGGCAATCATGCCGCCGCCGCCTATATTCAATCAGTCTTTCGGCGCTGCGGCATGGCTGTCGAGACGCAAGAGTTTGCCTGCCCGACATGGGAGGAGCTAGGCGCCTGGCTATGCATACAAGATTCCGCCCAGCCTATCGCCGCCAACGCCTATTCGCCCTCTTGTCTGGTTTCTGCGCAGGTGACGCCCGTACACACGCTGGCCGAGTTGGAAGCCGCCGATTTGAAAGGCAAACTCGCCGTGCTTTTCGGCGACCTTGTTCGCCGACCGTTGCCGCCGAAAGCGTGGCCGTACAAAGAGGAAGAGGATGCACGCGTGGTCGAGCTTCTGGAACTGAAGAGACCCGCCGCCGTCCTGACTGTGCAATCGCGTCCAGGCGAGATCGAGCGTCTGATCGAAGATTGGGAATTTTGTCTTCCATCGGCGACAGTTTCGGCGGACGTAGGGGCGCTGTTGCTTGCCAGGGCGGGCGAAATGGCGCGCGTGCGCATCGATTCACGGCGCGGCAATGGCGTCACTGCCAACGTTGTGGGGCGGCTGCCGGGTCTGTCGCGGCGTCAGGTCGTGCTGTGCGCGCATTACGACACAAAAGTTGACACCCCTGGCGCCGGTGACAATGCCAGCGGCGTAGCGACGATGCTGACGTTAGCCGAGCAATTTTGCCGCTCCGAACAGCCCTTCAGCCTGGAATTTGTAGCATTCACCAACGAAGAGTATCTGCCGGCGGGTGACGAGGAGTATGCGCGCCGCCGCGGAGACAGCTTCGATCAAATCATAGCCGTGCTCAATTTCGACGCCGTCGGGCTACGTTATGGACCAAACACTGTCGCCGGTTTCAATCTGCCCGCCGAGATGCGAAGTGTGCTCGACGCGGTGTTGACGCCCTTCCCATCGGTCGGTTGGGCTGAGCCATGGCCTGAGAGCAACCACTCGACCTTTGCCATGCGCGGCGCGCCTAGCCTGGCGTTCACCGCCGCTTGCAACGAACCGCCGCATTATCATCTGCGCTCGGACACGATCGACACAATCGACCGTGATCGGCTTGACGAGATGGTGTTGCTGGGGAGCAGAATCGTGGAAGCCCTGGCGCTCAGCGAACGTGTTCCGGCGTGACCAGCGCGCTACAGGCATTCAACCGCCGCTCAACCAGTTCAGCGCAATCGCCAACAGGATCGCCGTGTTGATAATCCCGATCACCGCGGCAACCTGCCACAACCGCATGATCGTTCGGCTGCGCTGCTGTGCAGCGGTCATAGCGTCTAGCTCGATCTGGAGACGCGCCGCCTCGGTCTCGCTGATGCTCAAGGCTGTAGAGTAACGCTGTGCAACGTGCAGGGCGCTGTGTTGTTCCTGCGACATCTGTTGCTGCAGGCGTTGGCGTCCTCCAACCGCCTCAGCCAGCTGCTGCTCTCGCTCCTCCAATTCGGCGCGCAACCGTTCGACGCGCTGTGTAAGCTGCTCGATGCGGCTTTGGCTCGATGCGTCCCATTCGGCTTTGGCGTGTTTCAGCCGCTCGATCAACTCATTCTTGCGTTCGATATCCTGTTCAAGGCGGTGGATTTTGCGTTCTGCGCGCTCGAGTTTACTGCGCAGCGTTCGTTCGGATTCGATTTGTTCGCGCGCCATCTGCTCGACCTGCTGACGGAGGGTGCGTTGTTCGGCGTCAAACAAAGTGCGTTCGCTGGAGCGAAGCTGCTCCAATTCAGCAAGCCGATGATTCAGGAGTGCGTTCGTCTGTTCGCTCTGCTCAAGCCGTTCACGCGTCGAGAGCAGCTCTTGCTCGATCTGGTGTAGCCGCTGTGTGGAACGCGCCATCTCCTGCAGCGATTGCGCGTAAACCGCAGTTGCCGAACGCATCTGGCCGCGCTCGTTGCCCGATGTTCGCCGCAGATGATCGAACGCCGCGCGCTGTTGTGGGTCGGAGAGCACGCGATAGGCTTCGTTGATGCGTTTGATCTGCTGTTCAGCCAGATGATGATGCTCTGGGTTGCGTTGATAGCGGTCGGGATGAAACGCCAGCGCCAAGAACCGATAACGCTGCCGAATCTCCTCATCCGAAGCCGATGCAGCGACCCCAAGTATTTCGTAGTGATCAACTGGATATGTCGTTGAAACCATTGCTGAAACTGCCCCTGTGACCACGTCCACTTGCGTCCACGTTGCATTCTACTGCACGACGCCAACCGCTTCCAATCGGCGACGTAAAATAAACGACGGCGCTTTCTTCCCATGCTCTGGAACTCAGGTGCGCCCACGGTGTTGCAAGAGTCTTTGATAGCACGTGCAAAATCTGAAACGCATCCTCGAATTCGAGGCTCATGCAGCAGTTGTGGTAGAATTAAAGGGTTTTGAAATCATGCAGTACGCAGCGGAAGGAAGAACTATGAGCTACGATGGACGTGTCTACACTGTACAGATCGGCGCTGTTCAACGACAACTGCCGATTTTTGAGGTGGCGCCAGGCGTCAAGATTGCGATCTTCAACATGCTCGGCGATACGGAAGTCGTGGAAACGGCGGCGGAAGCGTTGGCGTCGCAGTTGCCCGCAGAAACGGACGTGCTTGTCGTGCCAGAAGTCAAGGCAATCCCGCTGGCGCATGCAATTTCAGCGCGTAGCAACCTGCCCTACGTCGTTGTGCGCAAGGTGCGCAAACCATACATGGTCGCCTGTCTGGAAACTGAGGTGGTCAGCATCACTACAGGCGCGCCGCAGACGCTGTTTGTGGATGGCAAAGACGTTCACCTCATCCGTGGCAAGCGCGTCGCCCTGATCGACGATGTCATCAGCACCGGCAGCACGTTACGCGGTCTGCGCCAGTTGATGGATCTGGCGGCGGCCACCGTCGTCGCTGAAATGGCTGTCTTCACCGAGGGAAAGCCTGAAGATTGGAACGGCGTCGTCGCACTTGGTCATCTTCCCATCTTTACGGATTGATTGTTTGGCGTCTCCCGACTGCTTTCAGATAGAGGCATTACAATTTTATGTCTACAATTCTCGCCCGCGTGGCGAACATTGCCGATCGGTACGACGAATTGACTGAGCTGATGGCTGATCCGGCGGTGGCCGCCGATTTTGCGCGCCTCAACGAACTTGACCGCGAACGTCAGGAGATCGAAGAGCTGGCGCAAGTCTACCGCCGTTACGAGACCGTCGCCACGCAGATCCAGGAAAACCGCGCGCTGCTCGACGACGCTGATGCAGAGATGCGCGAGCTGGCGGAACTCGAAATCGAAGCGCTGGAGAAGGAACAGGAAGCGCTTGACCGGCGGATGAAATCTCTGCTTCTGCCCAAAGACCCGAAGGATGAGAAAAATGTCATCGTTGAGATTCGCGCCGGCACTGGCGGCGAAGAAGCCAGCCTTTTTGCCGCCGAGCTATATCGCATGTATGCGCGCTGGGCGGAAGCGCATCGCTACAAAGTCGAGGTGCTCAGTCTCAACGAGACGGGACTGGGCGGCATCAAAGAAGTCGTCTTCGCCATCAAAGGCAAAGGCGCCTACAGCAAATTGAAATATGAATCGGGCGTACACCGTGTGCAGCGCGTGCCGGTCACCGAAAGCGCCGGGCGCATCCACACCAGCGCCGCGACCGTGGCGGTGCTGCCCGAAGCCGACGACATCGACGTGGTCATCAATGACAACGATATTCGCATTGACATCTTTCGCAGCAGCGGCCCGGGCGGACAAAGCGTCAACACGACCGATTCAGCGGTGCGTCTGACGCACATTCCCACCGGCATCGTCATATCATGTCAGGACGAAAAGAGCCAGCTGCAGAACAAGCTGAAAGCCATGCGCATCCTGCGCACCCGTCTGTATGAGATCGAAGAGCAGAAACGCATGGAAGAACTCGGCGCTGCGCGGCGCAGCCAGATCGGCTCCGGCGACCGCAGCGAAAAGATTCGCACCTACAATTTCCCGCAAAGCCGTGTGACCGATCATCGTATCAACAAGACGGTCTATCAGCTCGACAGCGTGCTCGACGGCGCCATCGACGAGTTCATCGAAGAACTTTCCGCCTACGACCAGGCGCAGCGGCTGGAGGCAATGAGCGCCGAAATTGCGTAAGTTATCAGGCAGGCATTCGTCGCGCAAGCGTGTTTGCGCAGCACATCATGCATCCCACATACGTCGTGGATTGGTCTGCCCAAAGTCAGTTGCGCGACGCAAATTTTCTGCTACAATCATCGAGCTATGCAAAGATGCATTCTCAATTCTTTCCAGGAGGCGTTTTTTGGCTATCTTACAGTTGGATGTTCGACCAAGGAAGGGCGAACGCCGGAATTTTCGCGCTCGATGGCGAGCTACGACCGGCCCGAATGGAGACAAGCCGTCATCTGCTTTGTCTAACGCATTTCATCGAAACGGCAATTCGCCGCCATCTCCCTCATCCTCACCGATTTCTGTTTTTCGGCCCGACAGCGCCGCCAATGAGCGCGCTATGTGGCAGGAGGTGGTATGGCGCCTCTCCAGCGACGCTACGGTGGGGCAGGCGGTCAACGCTGCGACGCAGCGCCTGGCGGAAGCGCATATTTCGACGGCGCGACTCGACGCACAGGTCATCCTGGCGCACGTGCTCGGCGTCGACCGTAGCTGGCTCTTCGCCCACTACGAACACATTCTCACTCCTGAACACGCAGACCGCTACACCGAGTTGGTCGTGCGACGCATGGCGCATGAGCCTGTCGCCTATCTTGTCAACCGGCGTGAATTTTACGGCATCGACCTCTATGTTGATCAGCGCGTGCTGATCCCGCGCCCTGAAACCGAAATGCTGGTCGATCAGATTCTGACGGAAGCGACGATCCGCGATGCGCAACGGTTGATCGTGGCGGATGTTGGCACGGGCAGCGGCGCCATCTCGATTGCAGTGGCGGCGAACGCGCCCAACACGCAATTCTATGCGCTCGATGTCAGCGCCGATGCACTGGCTGTCGCCCGCCGCAACGTGGAGTCCTACGATTTGAGCGAGCGCATCCGGTTGATTCAAAGCGACTTGCTGGCATTGCTGCCCGAACGCGTCGACATGGTCGTCGCTAACCTTCCTTATGTCACCAACAGCGACTACCGCACGCTGGCGTCCGAGGTGCGCGACTATGAGCCGACGCACGCACTGGTGGCAGGGCCGCGCGGGCTTGACCTGATCGCTCGCCTGCTGCCACAGCTGCCCGATCACTGCAAGCCTGGCTGTCTGGTTGTGTTGGAAATTGGCTACAATCAGGGTGATGCGGTATTGGGGTTGGTGGAAAAAATGCTGCCAGATGCAACGCAGCTCGAATTGCAGCGTGACTATCAAGGACATGATCGCATCGTGTCCTTCCAATTGCCGTAATTATTTGAGACGTGGTCATAAATCATGCGGCCCTCAGAAGAGGCTTAATGCCGACGCCGACAGGTCTCTGATGTTGGATCTGGTAGAGCAAAACGACTTGATACAGCAAGACGGCGCCAAGCACGATAAGT
>BOKO01000021.1 GCA_016861025.1 Chloroflexota bacterium | reverse complement strand
ATTACCTTGATTGCTAGTTGTGCGATGGTGAAATTTGGCGTTCATGGGGTCTCCGAAGAGGATGGAGTTACCAAACAACCGTCCAAAGGAGAGCACCATGAACGCCACGTGGATTATAACCGCATTTGTTGTCATTGATGATTTGATGACGGCTTTGGGACATCGGACTCACCCGCTTGCGCAAGCGAGCGACGCAGAAGTGTTGACCGTCGCCATCGTGGCGGCCAAGTACTTTCAGAATCACCATGAATGTGCGCTGTGTGTGATGCAAGAGTGCGGTTACTTGTCGGGGGCGTTGAGTACATCCCGCTTCAATCGTCGCCTGCATGCACTGGGCGACTGGCTGCTGCTGGCGGCAGAGACACTGGGCGAACTCTTTGCGACAGGAGAAACGTATGTGATTGACTCGATGCCTGTCCCCGTCTGTCGCCGCATACGCGCTTGGCGCTGCCGCAAGGTGCGCGGACGCATTTACTGCGGCTATTGTGCCGCCAAAGATGAGAAGTTCTTCGGTTGGCGTTTGCATTTGGTCTGCACGCCGGCTGGCGAGCCGGTGCGCTTCACGCTTCTGCCAGCTTCGTTGCACGATCTGACGCCTGTGCATGAGTTGGCGGATGCTTTGCCCGCAGGCGCCAAGCTCCTGGGCGACAAAGCCTACATCAGTGCATCCGATGCAACTGCCATTCTCACAGCGTCCGGCGTCCGTCTTGTCGCACAAGTCCGGGCGAACATGCAGCCGCTTGACTGGTGGGACGATTTTGATCTCCGGGACTATCGCCACACCATTGAGACGGTCAACAGCCAACTCGAAAAGATGGCGATAGAGCGTATCTATGCTCGCACCAATCCAGGCTTCTCTATCAAAGTCCATGCTGCGATCGTTGCTCTTGCACTAACTAACGCCGACTAGCAATCAAGGTAACATTGATTCAACAACTCTTGCAACCTATCTCACAGCCCACAATGAAACCAGCGAATGTGGCGGGGAACGGCGTTGCAAGGCGTGGCCTGTTGACTCCGCTCGCATATAACGAGTGGTTGGCATGTAACGACACCGCCCAAGCTCCTGCAGCCTAACAACCCGCGCAGTGCACTGGAGAAGGTGGCAGGCGCCGGTCAACCTTTGACGGCGCCAAAAGTGAGGCCGCGCACAATGTAGCGTCCTAAGAGGAGGAAGATGATCATCGGTGGAATCATTGCCATGACAGATGTGGCAGCGATGTAGTTCCAAGTGATGCCGGCAGTGGCAAAGTAGTTCATTGTGCCGACGGGTAAAGTCATTGTTCTCTGATTGCTGAGCACGAGGGGAAAGACGACGTTGTTCCAGCTGAACACAAAGGCGAACATCGAAGTGACGACAATGCCAGGCAACGTCAATGGGAGGGCGATCTTAACCAGGCGAACAAACCAGTTTGCACCATCCACTGCAGCGGCCTCCTCCAACTCTACAGGCACTTCGTCAATAAAGCTCTTTAGTAGCCAGACTGACATAGGAATTGTCAATGTCTGGAGGATCAACACCATAGAGAAGTAGGTGCCAGTGAGACGCAGCCGAGACATGAGGATGAAATATGGAATCAAATAGACTACGGGCGGCGCCATCAACAGACTCAGATACCAGAGCATAAAGAAACGCTTGCCCCTAAGCCGAAAGCGTGACAATGCGTAGGCGGCGGCCATGGCAAAAGGTAGGTTGAGCAGCGTGGCGCCTAGCGCGACGATCAAGCTGTTGCGTAGCTGCGGAGCATTGACGCCTGGGTCGAGAAAGGTGTAGCGAAACGCATCCAGGTGTGGCTGAAAGAAAAATACCGGCGGCATGGCGAAAGCCGTGGCTTGTGGACGTAGGGCCAACGCCCAAAACCAGGCGATCGGTGTTAAAAAGAAGAGCAAGACGGCGATCCACGCCAAATAAATCAGAATTTTCTCATAAGTCTTGAGCGCCATATCACCATTCCCATTCCTTAAATGCAATGCGAATATAAACATTGATGAGCAGCGTAACCGAAAGAACGATAAGGACGGTCATGGCGGCGGCGATGCCGATGTTGTAGTTTGCAAGACCCTCCTGATAGAGGTTGTAGGCAAGCGTACGCGATGAAGTGCCCGGTCCGCCCCTTGTGAGCACCAACACCAGATCGAACATGTTGAAGAGTTGCATAAAGCGTAGCATGATGAAGATCGCAGCTGTCGGCCTAACCAGCGGCAACGTGATATGCCAAAACATCCGCCACCCAGATGCGCCATCAACACGCGCAGCTTCTTTGATCTCATCTGAAATGGCAAGCAGCCCAGCGTACAGCAGAATCGCTGCAAAAGGCGTCCATTGCCAGACATCGGCTGCCAACACACTGGCAAGCGCAGTGCTTTCCTCCCCAAGCAAACCACGGGATGAGACGGGCGCGCCTATCTGCAACAAAAGCCAGGTGACCAGCCCGCCTTCTCGATAGTACATATAGCGGAAGAGAAAACCAGTGACAACCGGCGCAATGGTGACCGGCATGATTAACAATGAGCGAAAAATGCTCGTGCCAGGGACGCCAGCGTTGAGGAGAAGGGCGATCCCCATACCAAGCCAGAATTCAATTGCTGTCCCTACAAACGCGATAACCAGGGTGTTTCGCAGTGAGTCGACGAACGGTGTTGCGGTGAAGACCAACTCGAAGTTTTTCAGACCGACGAACTGCAAAGGCACCGGGCTGGTCTGGAGATTCCAAAAATAAAAGCTGTTGGAAATGACAAAGAATGTAGGGTAGATAATAAGCGTCACCAACAGCAGGAACGATGGCATAATAAATAGATACGGATACCACCGTACAGAGATTAATCTTTTCATTCTACTTACCGTTTGATGGGCGTTGAGTTGCCACAGTGGCAACTCAACGCCCAGAACATCGATCGCGCCTACTCAATCAGAACGGTCTACCCAGCCAACTCGCTGATCAATCGCTTCGTATTCTCAAGGGTGTCGTCGTAGCTCTCGAACTGATATGGCAACATGAAATTCCCCTGCAACACATTGCGGAACAGCGTGTCTGTCGTCTCGAGCGCCTGTTCTGGGGACATGCTGCCGGACAAAGCCTGGTTGATGTTGAGGCCATAGACCGCTTCCAATGATGTGTAAATTGGCATTGGCGGCCGCACGATCTTGCCATTGCCCTGGCGCATCAGTTCCAGCTGTACATCAAGATATGGATAGATTTCCCGGATTTCAGCGTCTTCGTACAGGGACTGGCGAGCGAAGTCGCTGAATTGATAGTTGTAATCCGGCACGAGCGCCATCTGTTTCTGAGCCTCAGCCCCCGTCGCCCACTTGATGAACTCCCAAGCCGCCTGCTTTTTGGCGGTGGAGGACGGAATGCCGAGGCTCCAGCCGCCTAGACTCACCAACGGATCACGTCCTTCGGCATGCGGCAACATGCCCACATCGTAGTGATCGATGATGGTGGACTTTTCACCGGTCATATAGCCATTGTTCTTGACCAGATAGAAATAAGGCGTCCACCAGAAGAACATGCCGATGTCGCCCTGAGAGAACCGGGTGCCGGCGTCAAACCACACATAATTGATAGCCTCATCAGGCGACATCGCATAGAGGTCCTTGTAGGCGGTCAATCCGGCGACATTTTCGGGCGAATTGATTGTGGGTGTGAAATCCCAGGGCGACTCGGGGAATTGTTTGAACCAGCGCGCCCCATAGCTGGCGCCCAGCTGACTGTACATGTGCACGACGGGCACTGGCTGCGAACCGCAGATCACTGTACCGTACATCTGGGCGCCGTCCATTGTCTGCCCGTCGATTTGACGGATCTGATCCATATAGGCGTCCCAGGTCCAGGCGCCAGCATCGGCTCCGGTTTTGGGTGGCGGTGGCAATCCTAGCGCATCGAACACATCGGTGCGATACATGACGCCTTGCCCATACGCCGCAATCGGCAGTGTGACGATGTGACCGCGCCAAGTATTGAGCGAGTACAGCACCTCGGGGATAAAATCGTTGAGATTGGTTTCGCTGTCAGCCTTGATGAAATCATCCAGCGCCACGATCCACTGGTTGTCGAAGTACTGGCTGTTCCACATCTGATCGACCGTCACGACATCTGCATCCGATGAACCGCTCACAAAGGATGTCGCCAAGCGCGCATTGAGCGCATCATACGACAAGCTCTCCAAATTGACGGCGATGCCGGTTTTTTCGGTAAAGGCGTTGACCACCTTTTCCAGAGCAAACTGAAACGGATCGCCAACGACAAGCACACGGATGGCGTCGACCTGCATCGCAGGTGCACCTTCGCCAACTGGCGCTTGCGCTGGCGTAACAACTGGCGCCACACACCCAGCCAAGCCTAAAGCCACTGCACTGCCAGCAGTGACTTTGAGAAAATCACGTCGCGAGAATCCGACACGAGTGCCCATTTGGTTTTCTCCTTGTAGCTACTGAATTGCCATACTCACTTACAAATTCACCTGCTGATCAGAAACAACACCGACGATAACGTGTACTCCGTGAGCACCTCCTCTTTGGATGTGTGCAGAACACCTGCCTACTACATATCCGAATTGCAAGGAATTAAGAATCAATCCGCAAATTGCGTAGACGAGTGAACCACAAAGGCCAAAGTATTGCGCACATTACGGATGGATTCACCGATAAAGTTATGGCTGCTGTTGGACAGCGACCGGTGCACCCAAGCGCGCAGAGTCGACAATCGCTTGCACAACCTGAACCTGTCGCAATCCATCCCGGTGCGTCGGGAGCGGGCCGCGATCTAGCCAAGATGAGGGCGTCAACGTGCCTTCGCAAATGGCGTCAAGCATGGGACCAACCAACATCATTCCGTTCGCCTGATCTGAGCCTATGTGTTCAAGAGACGCTCGCACCGTTGATGCATCATACGCGGCGGTGTTGGGACGATAGTGGTATGCGAGCCGTGTGTCGATGCCCTGCTCTCCCAGTCGGCGGTGATGTTCTGACAACGAACCCTCTGCGGGCGGCGCCGATAGATTGGCGCGCCAGCTCTCTTGAACACCGAATCCAGGTCGCTTGTTATAGATGATGTTGCCCTGTTCCCCGGTGATGCAGGTGTAATATTCGACGATCTGGTCCATGTGCTTGATCCATTCGGCTTTGACTCGCGCCTTGAGTCCATTGTCGAAGGTCAAAAAGGCGTCGAAGAGGTCAGGCGTAAACCCAAGTACGCGCATCTGGTTAATGGCAAACACTTCGACAACACGCGCAGGCGCAAAATACCAGTGCATGAGATCGACGACATGGCTTAACAGGAAATGGGTTGGTGAGGAGCCAGCTGCGAACTCGCGGCTACGTTCCCCCCACAACATCGTGGGTACACTAATGTTGTCATCAAGTCGCGACTCCACGTAAACGGGCTGACCAATCAGATGATTCCGCAGAACATAATAGGTTGCTAAGTCGTAGGGCATGGCGCGATTGGCGTAGTTGATAAAGAGCCTCACTCCGCTCTGTTCGACTTTCTCGAATATCGTGGTTGCCTCGTCGAGAGTAGTTGCCAGCGGCTTTTCTAGAATGATGTACGGTATGCCAGCTTCGATGGCGGCCAACGTCGGCGCTTGATGCAAATGATCGGGTGTTGCGACTACAATCAGATCAGGGTGATGCGTCGCAAGCAATTCTTTGACCTCTGAATATGCGTCAATGTGGTGTTGTGCTGCTGTCGCCTCGGCGATAGAACGCCGAATATCGCAGACGGCTACAACCTCCACGTCTTCGCGCTTGTGAAAAAACTCCAGATATTGGTTGCCTAATAATCCCAGCCCGATAATTCCTGTTTTCAATTTCTTCATCGTTATCGTTTAACCTTTCATAGAATCAGAAGAGAGGTTTTCGTTTGCAGGCGGCAACGCCCTATACTGTGTGCACAGTCAATCAAACGAGAGGTTAGAATTGCGCTTGTCGCGTGATTCCCAAGAACCAGCGCGTCGCGCAAGTGTCAAGCCGAGTTCACGTGACAACAACAGAGCGGCTGCACCCAAAATAACGGCATTGGGGCCGTGTTCGGCGATCTCGATCTCGGTCTGCTGTGCCGTGTCCGGGATTGCATTTTCCAGCAATGTCGAGCGCAACTCCTCAAGCCAGCAGTCTCCAAACTGTGTGATGCTTCCCACCAGCCGAATATGCTGAATGTTGAGCAGTCCGACAATGGTGGCAAGCGCCCGTCCCACATAGCTGGCGTTTTCACGGACAATCTGGGCCGCCAAAGGATCGCCGACGGCAAGCGCAGCGAGCACAGGATTCAGGGACTGGCCTTCGGCGCCCGCGATCGCCTGAGCGAGCGGCGACAATGGATGAGCAGATGCAAGCGCCCTGGCCTGACGTAACACGGCAACCGTGCTCACCTTGGTCTCCAAACAACCGCGATTGCCACAGGCGCAGAGGTCACCACCTTCATCGACAACAATGTGCCCGATTTCCCCAGCGCCGAATCCATCTCCAAAAAAGAGCTGTCCATCAATCACAAAGCCAGCGCCAACATCTTGACCCACGCGGACGACTGCCAGATTGCTGAGAGATCGCTTGCTGCCGAAGAGGTGCTCGGCCAGCGCAGTGACCTGGCTTGCGTTCGCCACATGCACAACCATCCGGTAGCGTTGGCGCAAAATCTCTCCCAGCGGTAGATGCCGCCAACCAAAAAAGACCGAACGCAGTACGATTCCATTGACCGTGTCGACAATCCCAGGCGATGCCACGCCAATGCCCAAAATCGGCTTGCGTGCGCGCTCGACCAGTTCATCAACCAGTTCCGTCAATCGGTCGACGGCTTGCGCGTCTCGAGCTGCCCCGACTGGGACGGTTTTGCTAAAGACGAACTCTCCGTTAAGATCGAGCAATGCTCCGCGAAATTCATGGACCGCCAAGCGCAGCGCAACGATCTGGTGCTGATCTGCCGCCACCTCCAGAAGAATCGGTCGACGTCCACGTTTTGCAGGCTTTGCGTCACCCACGTCCTCCCGATCGGTTTGCGCTATCTCGCGCACAAGGTTGTCTGCAATCAGCTCAGCCACCAGTTCCGATACAGTCACCGGCGTCAGATGCGTCGAGCGCGCCACATCAGCGCGGCTGATCACCCCATGATCGAAGATAGTGCGAAGGACTAACTGACGATTGTGCGTTCGTGTCTGCTGATGCGTGGCTTTCTCGTGCACCGCCATTCCTCCGGCAACTGCAAACTTGATGAGCTATGGCTACAAGGCGTCTGATCACATCAATCGCCTCGCATAAAATATCGCATCAATCTTTATTTAATTTAGTTAACTAATAAAATGCATGGTGGAGAATAGCATATTTGACTGTGTATGTCAATGAGGAAAAAGCCGACAAAGCCGAGATTGTTCGCCCAGCGAAACACCAACGGCGACTTCATAGTGGAGAATCTAGCGACGCCCGAGGGGGCGCAGGCGTCGGAACAGTTGGACGGGCGGCTGCCGTTGAAGTTGGAGATCGCGGCGCTGGGGGCAGACAGCCGTCTGACCATCCATTGGCACATCGAGCGCTCGATACATGATATAGACGAAACCTCTGTCAATGCGCCGCGCGAAAGTCGCTTACCGCAATCCCGGTCGGTTGCCGCTGCGTTCGGTGTGCGTGTCGAGCAACTCTTTGATCTTCTTGATCGCATCGTTGCTGGCGCTTTCCAGGTCATGTTGCACGGTCTCCTGGTTGTTCATGTACGCCAGGCGCGTCCAATAGGTGTTGTAGATCAAGCCCAGCCAGGTGATGAACTGGAGATTCTCCTCCAACGCTTGCAATGGGCGCGTCAGGAAGAAGGTCAGGAACGCCGCCAACCCGATGCCGCCAAAGAGCAGCGTGTACATCTCCTTGCCGCTCTCAAAGCTGAGCCGCGCCGCCACGACGAACGCGCCGACGCCGACCAAAAACAGCACCACATACATGGCGACGGTCAGCCAGTAAGGATACATGAAGGCGTTGAGCGTGCGGTCGAACATGCGATTGTTGTTCTCGAAGCCGCGTTCGACATGTTTGCGCCAGGCATCGTAAAGTTCTGGATCCATCTCTCCAGCCGGCGGTGCAGGCATGGGCAGGGCGGCGCCGGGGCCGCCTGCAATCGTCTCAAGAGCGTCAGACATACTTTCCTCCTCAATCATGGTGGATGCTGCAATGATCGAAACTGGCGTCGGGGCGATCAACCGGTCATAGATGGCAAGCTGTTGGCGAATGATGGCGGCGTAGGTGGGCGCGTTGCCGGCGCCGTTGTACGCAGTGGCAAACGCCAGGAAGTCGCGCCGCCGAATTGCGTCGACCAGACCTCGCGCCTGGAAGAAGCGGAACATCCCCGACAACTGGGCGCGTTCGCTGCGCTGAAAAGCCTCGAACATCTCCTGCACGCTGGCGTAGCCGATCATCTGATGGTTGAAGCCCATGATCTGCGGCGCGCCCATGCTGATCGAACGCATCGCCGCGCGCTCGTCGAAGGCACGCGCAAAGGTGAAGACCTCCCACTCGGCGGCCTGATTGCCGTGAAACTCGCGCCAGGCGCTCTCCGCCGTCGGACGCCAGGCATGACCGCTGGCGGCCTTCTGCGCATCGAAGCGGAAATGGCGATCAAAGAGCGTCGGGTCGGCCGGCTGCCACTCGCGGCGGAAGATGTGCACCTCAAAACGAATGATCATGCGGCCATCGGCGCCAAACGCCTCGCCGGCTGATTCGGCGATCAACACCGCCAGCGCCACACCTGGATCGATGTCCAATTGCACAGAAAGACGGCGCACGAAATTGCCGTAGCGATTCCAGGCGGCGATCACGCGGCGTTCGGCGCCGGTGGCGCCGTCCGGGACAGGAACTTGCTCGTTGGGCGGCAGGGCAAGCGGTTCGTCGTCCTCCCCAAAAGTTGCCGACTTCAGCACATGTGCGGCAAAGAGATAGCCGTCCTCCTCGTCGAGCGCGGCGTAAAGCCAGGCGCCAAGCTCCGCCAGCACAGCCAGCCCGGTCTCGTGGGGCAGCGTGCGCAGGATGGCGTGCTCGGTGCCGGGGCCTGTGCGCAAGTTCAAGCCGTCGGGCGAATTGACCAGCCCGCGCCACAGCGGTTTCGCGCGCAACTGCGCCAGCAACAGCGCACGCACTTTGGCGAACGCCTCGCCCGCCAGGTTGGGCAGATCTTCGAGCAGCGGCCCCTGATAGAGTGATTCGCGCGCCGACGCCATCTGGATCAGCGACAAACCGGCGCGTTCGAGCAGCGTCCACTGCGTCAGTCCCAGCGCAATGGCGGCGTCATGCAGCGCGTTGATCATCTGCTGATTGGTGTAGATGCGCGGAATGCGAGCGCGCAAGACCGTGTCGGCGCTGACTGCCAGTTCCGGGCGCGGCGCGGGCGTACGATAGACATCGGGCGGCAGCACACGCAGCGCCTGCATGAAGTCCTCAATGATGCCGGGGCGGTCGGCGATCGACCATTGCGCCTGGTCGTGGATCACGCCAGGCGGAGGCCAGCGATAGAGCACCAACGCCTGGATCGGCTGATGCGCGGGGTTGGCGTTCCAGTTGGCGATCTCCTCGTAGGCGGTGCGCACCCAATGCACGTTGCGCCCATCCTCCCAGCCGGTGGTCGGCTCGGTGGGGTCGGTCTCGGTGATGAAGACGGGCAGGTCGCGCAGCCGCGTCGGGATCGCCTGCATGAAGTCCTTATAGCTGCCAAACTCGTCGCGCAGGTGGCGGTAGCCGTCGGCGTTGTAGGGCACATCGATGCGGATGCGCGTCGGGTCGAGCCGCCGCGTATAGGTGTGGATGGCAAAGCCGTCGCAGCCGCCGGTGGGCAACGCAGAGAGCGTGTCGGCGAAATAGCGCGCCCAGTCGCCGGAGAGGTTGCCCGGATAGCGCGTCTCGGCATTCCAGGGCGCAGGCCCTGCCACGAGCACCAAATCCTGCTCGTGCCCCGGCTGCTGACGAATGGCGGTGCGGCAGCGCGTGTAGCAATCTGCGTATTGAAAGGGCGTAATCATCATGCCATGCGGACGCTCGGCGGCGTGGTTTGGTTCGTTGCCGATGATCCAGATGTGGCAGCCCGCCGAACGCGCCACAAAGCGCGCACACGAACGCGCAAAATCGTCATAGAAGGCGGGCGGCGGGATCGCGCCGTTTGGCTCATAGCCGTTGTGCATGCGCACGATCACGCCCAGCCCGCGGCTCGACAGCCGCGTGTAGTCGGCGGGCGTGTCACCGCCGCCATCCAGCCCGACGCTCGCCAGCTCAACCACCCAGCCCGGACGCCCGGCGTCGAGCATGAGCTGTTCGCCGCCCGATTCGTGCAAGCCGTAGATGAAAGGTGCAAAGAAGTCAGGCAAGGCTGGCGCCGCTGCGGGCGCCGCTGCCGGCTGGATGGCGTCAGCGGCGTTGTCCGCGCGCCTGGGACGGCGACGGGGCGGGCGGGTTTTGGTTGGTTCGCTCATGGTGATCTTCTCCAGACAGCCGGACTTCCTGCGCTGCAATCTTCCGGGAAGCTCCGCAGCTTCCCAGATGCTGATCGCCGTCTACTCCAGCGGCGTGATGCGATAGATCGTGCGCAGATCGCGCAGCGACCAGCGGCGGAAGACATGCGCTTTGTTAGGCGCGGCGGCTTGCTTTTCCCAGAAGGTCGCTTTTTGTTGCCCGATTTTGCGAGCGTCCTCAAATTCGTTGGAACCGATCATCGTCGTTTCCAGGTAATCCCATTCGCCGCTGTTGGCGCCGGTCTCCCAGCCGACAAAGGCGTGACCGGGCACAATGACCAGCGCCGGGTTGATCGAGATTGCCTCGAGCAGGCTGGCGAAAAGCAACGTGCCGTCGATGCAGTTCGCCTGCTGTTCCTCCAGCGTTTCGCGCGGCAGGCGCACACGCTGACCGCGTGCGCTCTCGTCCGGGTTGAAGGCGATCAGCGAGTTGACGTAGGTGATGCCGGCTTGCTGCTTGAGCGCGTCGAAGATTGCGCGCGCCTGCAAGGTGACGTCGCTTTGATAGCCTGCCAGCTGGTGCTCCGGGTGCAGATTGGCGGCGTGACGCAAAAAGCGCATCACGTCGCGCTGGTTGGGCGTGACGAACGCGCCGAAGTAGCGGCTGAGGTCGATCCAGCCGCCGCTCGCCGGGTTGCGCACCGCCAGCGGTGCGGCGTTGCGCGCCAGCAGCCAGACGGGCAGCGTCTCATGCGTTTCGATCTTGCCGCCGATCTCCTCGACGAGCACGTTGACGGTGGCGCGCGTCAGCTCCTGCACGGGGCGGATGCGCTCCGGGAAAAGGGTTGGCAGTTGGGTGGTGGTGCGGGTTGAATCGGGGCGTCCTTTGCCTGTCAGCTCGATGGTGTCGATAGCTTCGGCGCTGTAGCCCTCGATGCGCGAGGTGATGCGCAGCCGCCGCGGCGTGGTCTTGCCATTCTCGACCGTGATCTCGACCAGCGGGTTCTCGGCGGCGTCGAGCAGGTGATAGGTCGCCGTCGGCACATGCGCCATACGCAGCCGCACGGCGGCTTCCAGTTGCGTGGTTGCCATGCTACGCGTGACGCTGCTGCGCACCTTTTCGTCGCGCGGTGCGGCGGATTTCGCCTGCGCCTGTTCCGCTGTTTGCAGCTCCGCTTCCGCCGCTGCCAGCTCCGCTTCGATTGCGCCGGCCTCTTGCAACAGTTGCGCCAGCCGATCGGGATCGGTGGTCTGCACCACAGCCTGCTGCACGACGTTGCTGCGTAGACGCAGGTCATAGATTTTCTGGCGCAGCTCGATGATGGCGTTCGACGTTGACATGGTCAGGCTCCTTTGCAGAAACCACTTCCTGGTTGCAGCCCCGTTATCCAGGAAAGGAGTACATCTGTCCGATAAACTCCTTGTCCAGCGGCGAAAGCTCGCTGTTGCTCCACGGAATCTCGAAGCCGCCGATGGTCAATTCCTTGGGCACAGGATAGAGCATGATCGACTGCGGGTCGAAACGGGTGAAGGCGTCGGCTTTGGAGCGCGCCAGTACATTGGCGCGTGTGTACTTCTCGTCCCAGCCGTTGGTGCGTTTATAGTAGGCGATCACCTTCTGTTCGTCCCACGGAATCTCGGCGACGGGCGAAAGATGCTCGTGCACCAGACCGAGCGCGTGACCGAACTCATGCAACACGACCCGACGATACTCGATCTCCGGCGTGGTCGGCGTCAACCAGCCCAGGTTCATGGTCGGATGATCTATAAGCTGTGGCAGGCTGCAATCGGTGCCCATGTATGACCACGATCCCATGTTCGGCTTGAAGGCGACGCGAATCTCGGCGTCGGGGCCTGCGCCGAACTCGAAGTGGATGTTGGCGTACTGGCTCCACTCGCTGGCGATGGCGGCGACGCGGCGCTGCACTTCGGGGTCGCCGTCGATGAAATGGACGCGCAGCGTCATACCATTGAGCCAGCGGCGTCGCGTCTCCATCGCCGCCGACAACGCCTGCGGGTCGGGCGGCGCGCCTGGCTCCCCAGCTTCGAGTTCCAGCGGATAGTTCTCCGGGTTCAACTCGACCGCGTGCTGAAAGGCAAACTCGCGGAGATGCGACTCCGGCATCACGATGGTGCAAAGCCCTTTGAGCGGTTCCATGCTGGTCTCCTTTGTGCGGCGAATGGGTAACGTGTTTCGTGTTTCGTGCGTGTGGTCTCACCAAGTACGCATCACGCAGCACGAAACACGCAACAATCTTCGTTTACAGACATGCTCACATCAAACAGTTCTGTTGTCTACATAAAGTGTACGCCTGTTTGGGGTGAAATGTCAATGTGCACGAATTATGCTATACTCCGACTATCAGCAGGCGCGCGCCGGCGTCGCGCCGGTGCAGGCGGCGCTGATGGAGGAGGAAGGCGAGGCAGGCGCTGCGCCAGCAGATGCTGCAGCACTGCCCTGGCCCGCGTCGATGCCAGAGCAGGCGCGCCGTGCGCAACGTGCTGCGCATGCACCCAAATTCTCTGGGTAAATTCTGGATGAGATAGGACAAGATCAAAATGCACAGCACTTATGTCGTTACAGGGACACTCGTCGATGGCAGCACGATTGCGTTGGACGAATTGATTCCCATGCCAGCACAACGGGTGCGCCTGACGGTCGAGCCGATCGAAAGCGAGGGCGAACGACTGCTGCAAACGGTTCTGGCTGCGATTCGGGCGAGACAAACTGCCCATGGACACCAACCGCCGACACGTGCGGAGATCGATCAATATCTTGAAGAGCGGGCAAGTTGGGACTAGCGGTCATGCGCATCTATCTTGACGCTGCGCCTACGATCTATATCCCTGCATGATGCTCATCGTAGCGGCGGGGGCCACCCATCTGCTTCAGAAGTTTTCCCAAATAGTGACGTACACTATGTTTGCGTTTTGTTTTTGCAACTTTATAGATAGCGCAGCAACGAATCAGGCCGGGCGCGGCGGTAGCTGCGATACCAGGTGCAGAGTGGGATCAGGATCGCCAGCCCGATCAGCCAGACCAACACCGCACGGACTGCGCCGGGCCCCGCCGCCGGCAGCAGCCCGGCCATTCGCCCAAGCATGCCGTAGATGACCAGATGCACCACAAAGGCGAAAAGCGCCACCTGCCCCATCGTCACCAGCCAGGTGAAGGGCAGCCGCTGCAGCCATGCCTGACGACTGAGGAAGAGCGCATAGACCCACGCTGCTATACTCAGGTTGAACAGCAAGAAGGTGAGGCTGGGCGGCGTCTTGTTCATTACAATCCAGTAGTAAGCCGGCAGCGATGCATCGTAACGCCACAAGTCGCCGAAGCCGCCCCACACGCGCAGCACGGCAAAGAGCGCAAAGAGCATAGCGCCCACCACCACCCAATTGCGCGGGGAACGAAACCAGGCGCGGCGCACCACGGTTCCAAACGCACAGCCGAGTGCAATCAAGCTGCCCCACCCCAAAATCGCAAACTCGGTGGCGGGGACGGTCTCGTAACTGAAGTAAAGCAGCATCGCCTGCCAGTAGTCGACGCCCTGGTTGAAGCGTGCAGCCAGCTCTGGCAGCGCCAGTTGATAAGCTGCCAGCCAGGCAAAGGCGACAATGGTAAGCATTGGGGTCGGCAGCAGCCGTAACAGGCTAACCAGCGCGATGCTGACGCCGATGCTGAGCAGCACATGTGTGTAGGGCGTCCCCCCACGCCACGCCAACCACGCCACCGTCAAGTCGAGCGCCGCCAGCACGCCAGCGCGAATCAGGAAAAAGCGCGTGATCTCCCAGTTCGAGTCGCCCTTCTTAAGACGCCCCTGCGCGTAGAGCGTCATGCTCACGCCAGCCAAAAACCAGAAAGTGGGCGAGGCAATATTGGTGAACAGCCCCAACATCCAGGATGCCCAACTGCCAAGCTGGGGCGTCAACCCGCCGTAGCTCTCTGCCTGCAGGCTGACGAAGACTGAAGCTGCGGCATGGTCTAGCGCCATTGCGACGATAGCCAGGCCGCGCAGCGCGTCGATCGCCAGCAGGCGAGCGCCGATTTGCACGCCTGTTGCATGGATCGCTGCGTCGGGTGTCAGAACTGCTGCACGCGAAACCGATGAGTGCGCCATCTTTTTACCGTCCTTCCTCAAGCCCGTAGCTACATGCGAGCACCCGCTGATAACGCTGACGCCAGTGTGCGGCGATTGTGGCCGGCGTCGCCACCCAGAAGTCGCCGAGCGCAGTGATGCGTTCTAATACGGCACGCAGCGTGGCGAGCCAGCCGGGAAACAGCACTTCATCGAAGACGTAGTCGTGCACGTTGGCGACGAACAGACCGCGCTGCGCTGCAACGTGATCGATCAGCGCGATGACCATTGCCTCGCGCTGCGGCTGCGACAGGTCTGTGCGCCGCGAGAGCTGCGCGTCCATCCAGGCAACGGGAAGCTGCACCACGCCGATTTCACGGCCACTGCACGTCGCAGCACCTTGCGTCGCAAACGGATAGAAGGGCAGAGTCGAGCCGCGCCGCCAGCCAAGATAACGATCGTGCGTGAGCGAGGTGTCGTAAAGCAAGCCAATGTCGGCGTGCATCTGCAGCGTTTCGTCAGGATTCGCCGGGTTCATGTGCCAGTAGTGGTGACGGTTGCCCATCATCGCTGTACTCGCTGCTTTCTCCAGGCGCTGTTTTTCGGCGGCAAACTGCTCCCTGGAGGTGTACGCCAGATAGCTGGCGTGCATCCCCACTTCCCAGCCGCCGTCAATCAACGTGCGGAAAAGCTCACGAAAGCGGGGGGCAGTCACATCATAGAATGGGTCGGGCGTGCCGCGCGCATATTCGAGCAGCGACCCCTGACGCGCCACGAAGTAAAACGCTGAGCGGATGCCATAGTTCGCCTCAAGCTCCATCCAACGCGGAAACGCCCAGTGATCGCGCCGTCCTGTCAGCACCTGCCACGCCGCGCCAACGCCGGACAGCCCTTGCCGCTGCACGATGCGCAACGGCTCTAGCCAGCGGACCACTTCAGGGTAGTCTACGTCGTGCGTGATAGCGGCGGCGGCGCGCCGCCCTTGCGGCCAACGCGGCAACGGCTCGTCATATCCAGCTTGTTTCAACAGCGCGCCAAACTTCTCAATGATCGCTGAGGCAGGCGCCTGCTCCAATACACGCTCAGCCAGCCAGGGCTTTGGCAGTGTGTAGAAACCGTAGACGTCCTGCGGCCAATGCTTTTCTTCCTGACCGGTCAAGAACCAAAACAGATCAAAAATTATGTCACGTTCCAATTGAAAACGGCCGTCGCACTCTGTACAAAGCGTCGGTGTAAAGGACTCGCCGCTATAGCGGAGTGCTGAGTACGGATCGTTCACTGCCAGACCCGCCAGACGCTGCGCTGAAGGCGCCTGCCAGTACTGAGGCGAGGCAAGGATCACAATGCGCGCCTTGCTGGGCAGCTCGGTTTTGGTGGTGTAAGCAATATCACAGGGGTCGGTGATGGATACTTCTCGCCAACCATAACCAGCGGCTGTCAGCAGCTGGCGCCATGCCCAATCAATCGCTGGACCGGCAAGCGTGCGCAGCCCAGAAGAGACAGAGATTCGCAGATACTTCACGTTCTTTAGGTTATTAACTCTTACATCAAAATGTCATCTTTTGGAAAGCCGAAAGCCTCCAAAAGATGACATGGATGATTACAACCGACTTACCGATTCACAATCGGCAGGAAGATGAGGTTGCTGTAGGCGCCGCCAGGATCTTCAGTCACCTCGATCGTGGTCACGCCGATTGCTTCTGCGCCCTTGCCATCAGTGACGCGCACGCCAACAACCTTGTCACCAGCAGTAGCATAGCTGGTGGACGCACTATTGAGCGGCTGGTCGATCACGTCATAGGAGCCGTCGTTATCCCAGTCGAACGAATAGAAGAGCGGATCATCAAGCTCCTGCACAGCATTCACCGTCACGAGCACCGAATCACCCACGATAACCGAGCCACTGTGCGTCACCGAGACAATCGACAGGTTTTGCGGCTCGACCGTGATCGTGGTCATAGTGGCCGCCTCGCCGCCATCACCATCGATCACACGCACCCGTACAGTCTTTTCACCGACCGATGCATATTGCGTCGAGGCGCTGCTGCCAGGCTGATCGACGACATCATACGCGCCGTCGTTGTTCCAATCGAACGAGTAACGCAGCGCGTCGTTCAATTCTTGCGTCGCTGTCACCGTCACAGTGGCGGTCTGACCGCGGCGCACAGGCCCATTATTCGACGCTGCGGCGCCAAGATTCTGGGGCGTAATCAGCAGCGTTGTCGTCGCCACAGCTTCGCTGTTCTGTGCATCGCGCACACGCACGCGCACCGTCTTTTCACCCGTCGATGCATATTGCGTCGAGGCGCTGCTGCCGAGCTGATCGATCACTTCGTAAACGCCATCGTTGTTCCAGTTGAACGAGTAGAGCAGCGTGTCCGTCAACTCCTGCGTCGCTATAACCGCGACGGTGACCTGCTGTCCACGCCGCTTTGGCGCGTCGTTGGTCACGGACGTGATCTGGATGGCCTGTGCGTTGACCGTGATCGTTGTCGTGGCGACCGCTTCGCCGCCATCAGCGTCGCGCACGCGCACGCGTACTGTCTTGTCCCCAGCCGTCGGATAGCTGGTCACTGCGCTGGTGTTGAACTGATCCACGACCTCGTAAATGCCGTCGTTGTTCCAATCGAACGAGTAGGTCAGCAGATCGCTCAACTCCTGCGTGGCTGTGACGATCACTGTCACCGGTTGGTTACGCAAGACAGGGCCACTATTGCTCACGGCGCTAATTATCAGAAGCTGCGGCGTCACAACGATGTCGGTGGTTCCTGTCACAACGGCGCCATTGCCGTCGGTCACGCCAAAGCCAACTGTTTTGAAGCCTGTGCTCGCAAAACTGGCTGCCGCGCTGTTCTCCGCCTGTACGATCTCAAATACACCGTTGTTGTCAAAGTCGAAGCCATAGGTCAGCGCATCGCTCAGTTCCTGCGTCGCGCTTACCGTCACTGTGGCGTTCTGTCCGCGACGCACAGGCCCGCTGTTCGTGGCGCTGGCGCTCAATATCTGCGGCGTCACCGTGATGGTCGTTGTCGTCGTCGCCACACCGCCATCGCTGTCGGTCACGCGCACGTTCACCGTCTTTGGTCCGGTCGTTGTGTAGCTCACCACTGCCGTTGGCGTCGGCGATGTGACCTCGTAGACGCCGTTGTTGTCGAAATCAAAGCCATAGAGCAGCGCATCCGTCAACTCCTGCGTCGCATTCACACTCACCGTGGCGTTCTGCCCGCGACGCACAGGCCCGCTGTTCGTGGCGCTGGCGCTCAACACCTGCGACGTCACCGTGATGGTCGTTGTCGTCGTCGCCTCGCCGCCATCGCTGTCGGTCACGCGCACCGTCACCGTCTTTGGCCCGGTCGTTGTGTAGCTCACCACTGCCGTTGGCGTCGGCGATGTGACCTCATAGACGCCATTGTTGTCGAAGTCAAAGCCATAGAGCAGCGCATCCGTCAACTCCTGCGTCGCATTTACGCTCACCGTGGCGTTCTGCCCGCGACGCACAGGCCCGCTGTTCGTGGCGCTGGCGCTCAGCACCTGCGACGTCACCGTGATGGTCGTTGTCGTCGTCGCCTCGCCGCCGTCACCGTCGGTCACGCGCACGTTCACCGTCTTTGGTCCGGTCGTTGTGTAGCTCATCGCTGCCGTTGGCGTCGGCGATGTGACCTCGTAGATGCCGTTGTTGTCGAAGTCAAAGCCATAGAGCAGCGCATCCGTCAACTCCTGCGTCGCATTTACGCTCACCGTGGCGTCCTGCCCGCGACGCACCGGCCCGCTGTTCGTGGCGCTGGCGCTCAGCACCTGCGGCGTCACCGTGATGGCCGTCGTCGTCGTCGCCACACCGCCGTCGCTGTCTCGCACGCGCACCGTCACCGTGTAGACGCCGGTCTCTGCATAGCTCACCGCCGCACTGCTCGACGCCTGATCCACCACGTCGTAGACTCCGTCGCTTGTCCAGTCGAACGAGTAGCGCAGCGCATCCGTCAACTCCTGCGTCGCATTCACGCTCACCGTGGCGTTCTGCCCGCGACGCACAGGCCCGCTGTTCGTGGCGCTGGCGCTCAGCACCTGCGGCGTCACCGTGATGGTCGTCGTCGTCGTCGCCACACCGCCATCACCGTCGGTCACGCGCACGTTCACCGTCTTTGGCCCGGTCGTTGTGTAGCTCACCACTGCCGTTGGCGTCGGCGATGTGACCTCGTAGACGCCGTTGTTGTCGAAGTCAAAGCCATAGGTCAGCGTATCGCTCAGTTCCTGCGTCGCATTCACGCTCACTGTGGCGTCCTGTCCGCGACGCACCGGCCCGCTGTTCGTGGCGCTGGCGCTCAACACCTGCGGCGTCACCGTGATAGCCGTCGTCGTCGTCGCCACACCGCCGTCGCTATCCCGCACGCGCACCGTCACCGTGTAGACGCCGGTCTCTGCATAGATCACCGCCGCACTGTTCGACGCCTGATCCACCACGTCGTAAGTCCCGTCGCTTGTCCAGTCGAACGAGTAGAACAGCGCATCCGTCAACTCCTGCGTCGCATTCACGCTCACCGTGGCGTTCTGTCCTCGACGCACCGGCCCGTTGTTCGTGGCGCTGGCGCTCAGCACCTGCGGCGTCACCGTCACCGTTGTCGTTCCCGTCACCACGCCGCCGTCATCATCGGCGACGCGTACGGTGACTGTGTACAGACCGGTAGCCGTATAGCTCGTCACCGCTGTGTTCGATAGCGAATTCTCGACATCAAACGTATTGTTGCTCGTCCAGTCGAACGAGTAGCTGAGTGTGTCGCTGGGTGCATCGCTGGCATTGACCGTGACAGTCACCAGTTGACCGCGGCGCACTGGCGTGTTGCGATCAATGGAAATGATCTGCGGATCGACGTTGGCAATCGTGACTGTCGTCGTAGCCGTGTTGGTTAAACCCGCACTGTCAGTGACAAGCAAGGAGATCGGATATTCCCCATTGTCCAGCCAGGTATAAGAGGGCGTCGCCCCCGTCGCATCGTTGTACTCGCCGTTGCCCGTCAGATCCCACGCATACGTGACAGAACCACCGTTCGGATCGCTGCTGTTGCTGGCATCCAGTTCCACGGCCTGACCTTCCACGCCTGTATATGGCCCACCGATGTTAGCCACAGGCGGTAAATCGACCACGATCGCTGTCGCTGCGCCAGTTACGTTGTTTTCTGTGCTGGCTGTGACCGTATTGGTGAAAACACCCGCTGGCAGCCCGGCGGTGAACAAGCCGCTATTGTCAATGACGCCGCCGCCAGCCGTCACGCTCCACGTGACCGGTGCACTGGCGACGACACTGTTGCGGCTGTCGCGCACCTCAGCGGTGAACTGTTGCGCAGCGCCTGGATTTAACGTTGCAGAAGCAGGAGCAACCACAATCGAGGCGGCGCCAAAGTATGAGAAGTCAAGTGCGCTCACCTCTGGCGAGTTGAGCGGATCGCTGCTGGAAAGCGTCAGGCGGTATTGTAGATAACGGCCGCTTGGGCTGGTTGGCGTCAACGTGGCTGTCCCGCTGATGATACTGCCCGCAGCATCTGACCACGGCGACCAGGAGACGCCATCAAGTGAGGTGCGCGTCGCCAGGACGACGCCGGTGCTTGTGGGTAACGTCGCAGTGAGCGTGGACTGTGACCAGTTGACGATTTGACCGGCATCCTGTGTACAGGAAGTGTAAACGCCGCTCGATGGATATCGACCAGCGCGAACCCAGTCCACAATCAGTGGACTATAGTCATCGCCAAAATAAACTGGATTCTGCGCATACAGTAAAACATACGTGGTGCGTGTCGATACACCGGTATGCGGAAGAGGAACATTAACAAAACCACCACCACCATCATCTGTCCACTCGATGTCGGCTGCATAAGAAATTATCGGAGACGCGTCAATCAAGTACCATGTTTCGCTGCTGTTCCACTCAATGCGGTAGACGCGATCTTGAGCCAGAGCAGCACGTTGAGCATTGAAATCTCCGCTCCAGTTATCAACTGCAGTATCAAACAAAGGAATCGACGAGTCGCCATCCCGAGAGCGTACATAAAGCAACCGCGCCACATCCGGCTGCGAACTAAAGTTGGCTGGCTGCGAGATAAACAACCGAATCGAACTGGGATCAGGCTGTACCACTTGAAGCGGCGGTGCACCCCGGTAGAAACCAATATCGGCGTCATTAGGCCTGATATCTGAGGCAAACCGCGCACTTGCTTCAAAGAAGCGTGTCGGCGTCGTCTCGCTAAACACTATCTGCGAAAGTAGATAACTACCTGACAGCGACAACACGCCATTTGCAACAATTGGTGCTTCGTCAGGAAAGGCGGTGTTTGCAGCACCAGTGATCCACTGACTTGCATCAATCTCATCCCCATCAAAATAATCCTCCACCGTTGCACGCAGCCGAATCTCGCCACCGTTGGCGGTGCTTACGATTGTGTCGGTCAGGACAGCGCAGGCGCCCCCGAAGTGCGCGGCTGTATCCTGTGAAATCGTTCCGGTCGGCGCGCTTTGCGCCAGGGCGGCTCGATACGGCAACAGCAGCGCCACAACCAACGCCGACAACAAAACCAGCGCAATTGCGCTGGTCACTGCGATATATGCAAGGCGGTATGGGGTTTTACGTCTTTCTCGCATACAGCTCTGCTAACCCTTTCACATCTCAATCATCGGTTCACTGCTTAAAGAAACGGCTCAACCTGGTTGAGATCGATGTCCATCAACTCTCAATCAATCGGGCAGTCTGTATTGCGCATCGATCTCCGTCTCATCGTCATCAAGTGAAACAATTGCATACAGTGTATCACCCACTATGCGGTTCTGGATTGGAATTTGCTTACGGTTGGCTTGCAAATCTGTCAATCGCGATGCTTGATTTTGGCTGGGGATCAATAGAATGACATCAATGTCAGGGGCATCGACATGAACGGCGAAATGAGCCGACCCTGGCTCTGCCGCAAAATGAAATCCATCAAATCGTATAGCGGAGCGTGCACGCGTAAAGTCAAGCCAATGCTGCGCCGCCAACACTGGAACGCCGTGCGTCTGGCAACTTTTCAGCACACCATCTAGATAGACCTCCGCTCCAGTTGTCCATGGTCCAGGCACGGCAAACGGGTCAAGATGAAATTGTGCACCGAGTGCAGCATAAGCGCCGGATACAGCGCCGCGAATCAGATGGTCGGCGAACTCAATTGCCGCATCTGGTGAAAAACCTACGAAATTTGCTTCCCAAGGCATGTCGATCATTTGCTCGTCGACGAGATGGGTGTTTTGCTGCCAGATATCAAGCACCCTGCCATCCACATCGACAAAACGCATGGGTAATCCGCTGCCGGTGAAGTGACCAAACGCCCACGAACCATCCGCACGCCGAAACGTCGGCCCGACATGATAATAGTCGAGGTTCATACGCACACCGTAACCCGCCTGCACATGGGGTGTGTCGGTCCAGCCGTGCCAGAGCACGCGATGGGTGCGCGTCGTCTCGAACACGCCATAGCCAAGACCGGTGAACTGGCGCCAGTATTGCGCCCAGCCAGCCTCTAACCCCTCTTCGACATAGGGATGCAGGGCAAATTCATGGCCGCGCGCTCGCCACGCGTCGGCGTGATAGGGTGTAACGACGTCGGTCGGCGGCATGAGGTCGCCCGCAATCGGCTGTGCGTCGAGCCAATCGCGCACACGGCGCATGGCGCGGCGCACAGTACTGGTCGGCGGCGGCGTGTAATAGACGGTCATCGTTCCGCCAAAGCGTTCGACGCGGTGCAACACCTCATCCACCGTTGGCGCCGGGTTATTGTGTGAGTCGCCAGTGCAGATAAGCACGCTGTCTGCATTTTTAGGAAAATACCAGAGCCGTGGCAGCGGCGTCCTGCTGACTGCATTGAGCAAATTGACCAGCAACCGTTGCTGCTCATCAGCCTGTGGGAGGTGGATGCGATCCAGATCGACAAACCCCACAAACATATCAACGGCGCGCACACCCTCAATGCCATCGGCTTCGAGATTGGCGCGTTCAGCCGGCCCCTGGCGCGTGCGCACCACGCTGGCGGCGAGGTCGTAGCACCAGGTTGCCACCCCACCACGCCCAACGCGATGATGGGTCACCGCTGGGGTCTCTGTTGCGATGCCGTCACGACTGCACAAATAGGCGACAACTTCTGCGCCGTCGAGTTGATAATGGCGCAGCGGTGCATGAAACTGCATTGCCTCGCCGCTGATCCCGCCGACGCCCGCCGCGCCAGGCTGCGTGCGCAGGTAGCCATCGTCGGTGATGCGTTCACGCCAGGACAACCCACAAAGTGCGGCAAGGTTTGCGGTGGGCTGAATGGCGATCAACCCACCGCCTGCCTCAACGAAGTCCCGCAACAGCTCGATGCGATCGGTCGCAATCTCGCCGGGAAGCACAATGGCGACGCCAGCAAAATCCAGGTCAGCCAGGGTAAGCTCCGCCAGCAGACGCGCGCGCGCATACGGCAATCCTTCCACGCGTAGCACCTCTTGCCAGACTCCGTGGGCTGTCTCATCGGGCGCAAGAATCAGCAACGGAGAATTCTCGTCTTGCCCAGATTCAACAGTGACCAGAGTCGCGGCGTTGGGAAACCGATGTCCGTTGCTTTCTAGCAGCAGGCGCCCACCGGCGGCAACCGGTGCGCCTATAAGCCCGGCCGCGATTGCCAGTTTCAGCGCATCGCGCCGCGTGAGCATTGTACGAAAAGGGTGGTTGCCGCCTACCTCGTGATGCCGGCGCATGGATCTTCGTGCAGAATCAATGGAAAGAAGAATGACCACAATACATCAAAGACTGGTTCCTCGACAGGCGTTTCATCGGGGGTCGCCACAGGCGTAGCTATCACTGTTGGGCAGGGCGACAACGTCGGAGTCAGCGTAGGCGTGATTTCGTCCGTGGCCGAGCCAACCGGCGTTTCTGTTGGGGTCATCGGGATTGTCTCGCTCGAAAGAGGCGTGGGTGTGTCAGTCACGGTGGGAATAGAGGTTAGCGTCGGAATTACAGTATTCGTCGCAGTCGGCGGGATCGGTGTGTCGGTGGCAGTAGCTGTCATTGTGCTCGTCGCTGTCGGCTGCGGGGATGGCGTGTAACTTGCAGTAGCCGTCGCTGTTGGTGAAACCCACGTACTCGTTCCTGTGGCCGTTGGTAAAGTCGGCGTATTCGTTGCTGCACTCGTCGCCGTCGGTGGAACTGGCGTGTTGCTCGCCGTGGCTGTCGCCGTGTTCGTCGCCGTCGGTGGAACTGGCGTGTTGCTCGCCGTGGCTGTCGCCGTGTTCGTCGCCGTCGGTGGAACTGGCGTGTTGGTCGCCGTGGCCGTCGCCGTGTTCGTCGCCGTCGGTGGAGTCGGCGTGTTGCTCGCCGTGGCTGTCGCCGTGTTCGTCGCCGTCGGTGGAGTCGGCGTGTTGCTCGCCGTGGCCGTCGCCGTGTTCGTCGCCGTCGGTGGAGCAGGCGTGTTGCTCGCCGTGGCTGTCGCCGTGTTCGTCGCCGTCGGTGGAGCAGGCGTGTTGCTCGCCGTGGCTGTCGCCGTGTTCGTCGCTGTGGGTGGAGCCGGTGTGTTGCTTGCTGTGGCTGTCGCCGTGTTCGTCGCCGTCGGTGGAGCAGGCGTGTTGCTCGCCGTGGCTGTCGCCGTATTTGTCGCTGTGGGCGGAGCCGGTGTGTTGGTTGCCGTTGCAACGCCGGTTGGCGTAGCCGTTGGCATCGAGCCTCCGGTGAATGGGGTGTCGGTCACATACTCTGGCCCAGCGGGGGAGCCTCCAAAAACGCACTGTCCATCGCTTGGCCCACCAGTTGCGCCGGACGAATCGCGGATCACACCTGTGCATGCACCCGCCGGTCCTTCATCAAAATGGTACAGCGCAACGGTCTGACTGTCGGCCACAAAAGGCGCCGCCGGTCTTACAAATCCAACGGAATAGCGCACCGCGTTCGAGAGACGCAGCTCATCGATCCAACCGTTGAAAGAAGGATACTCAGCGCCTGCGTCATGTTTCTCTGCACCAAGCACAATAAACGGATCAGCAGGGTAACTCGTCGAACGATTGTTGCGATAGCTGGCATTCCCTGGCGCTCCCTGCGTCGAACCGGCTGAGGCGCCGTTGATGAACAACTGCATGGCGCCATCCAGCCTGCGCGTAGCGGCAACATGATGCCATTCACCATCATCGATCCGCTGGTTGCTACACAAAGAGGTTCCATTGTTGCCAACCGAGACGCCAAACACAATCCGCCCATCGCCAATCGAGACGCCAAAATCACCGTAGTCGCCGCCGCCATAAATGTCGCGATCAACCACTACGTTGCCATAGATCCACCCATCATTTTCGTTGCAGCGCGCAACACCACGATTCGCATCGGGCAGCGCTCTGATCCAAAACTCAATGGTGAAATCTGTAGCGCCGATGTCCGCCGGTCGCTCGGGGTTATCGATCGGAATCAGCACACGATCCTGGCCGGGTGCTCTGACGCCATTACCATACATCCGCAGCGAAAAGCCGGTTTCCTGAGCGCTGACGCTTTGAGAATGCAGGCTGAGTGCCCCCAAAGCGATGGCAACTATGGTCAGCATCATCCAAATACTGACAAAACGCACACCTGCTTCGCTCATTGCGCCACTTCTTTCAACCAATCGATCATACTTTGCATTGCACCACGATGATAACGCCTGACCCAGTCAGGATCGCTCCAATCAATCGGGCCATCGGCAATATCAAAGAGTGTATGCTCGCTATGGTCGGCGACAAAATAGGTTGCGCCATACTGCCATGTCTTGCGATGCGCCTCGATGGCCTCGACGCTGATAGTGGCGAGCGTCTCCTCGCTGTCCGAGACGATCACGTGCACAGGCGCGGCAATCGCCGTGATCTGTTCGGGGCCAAGCAGGCTGGAAAGCAGTACGACGCCAAGCGGGGGGTGAATGGCGGCAAATTCGGCAAAGCGGTCAGCCAGGTGTGCTGTGCCAATGCTCTGCGCCACAATCAGAATGCGCGTCGGATCAATGCCCGATTGCGCTACAGCAGCCTGATAGGCTGCAAGCGCATCCTCTGCTTCACAGCAGCCATACTCGCCGCCGCTCTTGCCCACGCCGCGCTTGTCGAAACGGAACACGGCAAACCCTGCCTCAACAAGCAGTTCCGCCATGTAACCGTAGGCGTCGCGCGTGACCGGCCCCGAATGGTGAATGATGAAGACCAGCGGCGCCAAGTCTTCGCGAAGGGGCAGATCAAGTTCGCCAGCCAGCTCCACACCCTCGGAGACAAAGCGCACCTCGCGCTGTTCGCGGGTAATGGCAGCCAACGCTGGTGTTGGATACACATCGCCGTTGACAGGATCAAGCATTGGCGGCTGGCTCATCATCGAAAACGAGACACAGCCGCCAGCAAAGGCCATAAACACGTACAGGATTACGCCGATCGATGGGCGCAATCGCAATGGTTGATGCATTATGCTATCAACGTCCGGCGTTCACCCAGGTCGGATCGTCGGCGCCGGCTGCGGTCGAGGCGCCCAGCGTGCCGTTGCGTCCATTGCCGGAAGAATCAGTGACAGTCTGGCCGCTGCCCTCATTGAACGTCCATTGCGCCAGCGTGTTGGCGTCGGCGGCGGGAAGCGTAGCCGGCGGCGTAAAATTAGCGGTGTAGCGCGCCGACGACGAGATGCGCACATCATCGAGCGCACCGGCAAAGAAAGGATAGCCGGTCAGACCACCCATGCGCAGATTCGCCGTTGTGATGCGCAGCGTTGCGCCAACGGTCGCCGGTGTGTTCGAGACGCCATTCACGAAAATGCGGGCGGCGCCATTATCGTAGACAGCCGCTACATGCGCCCATTGACCAGCAGCCAGCGCTGTCGGATGCAACACACCCTGCCAGCCGGCGTTGGTCGAAATCCACAGAATTGGACGGTTGGCATCCAGTTCAAGCGCCCAACCGTTGTTGTCGTCCGCTTCAACAACCAGAATTGCGTTGCTGTTGGCAGTTGCCGGTCGCACCCATGCCTCGACGGTGAAGCGCGATGCACTCACCGAGCGCGGCGCCTGTACAAAATCGTTGACGCCGTCAAAGCTTAACGCCGAATTGGCGGGTGGAACCGGCGTGTTGGTCGGCGTATTGGTCGGCAGCGGCGTATTGGTCGGCGTCGGCGACGGTCCCGGGGTCGGCGTATTCGTTGGCGCCGGCGTATTCGTTGGCGTCGGCGGCAGCGGTGTATTGGTTGGTGTAGCCGTCGGGCCTAAATCGGGGAAAGGATAGCCGGCCACCCAGACCGGATCTGCAGCGTCCGCCTGGTTCGATGCTCCGAGCGTGGCGTTGTTGGGGGTTCCAGCGCTGTCCGCCGCCGTTTGTCCCGCACCCTCATTGAAGCGCCACAGATCGACCGTGTTGGCGTCAACGGCGTGCGGCGTCGTCGGCGTTGTGAAATTGCCAGTATAGCGCACGACGTTGGAGATGCGCACATCGTCGAGCGCGCCAGCAAAGGCAGGATAGTTGGCAAAGGCGCCCATTTGCAGGAGCGGACCTTGCGTCAACGTAGCGCCTGCTGCACTGGCTGTCGACGCCTGACCGTTGACAAAGGTCCGGATCGAACTGCTGCCATAGGTGGCAGCGACATGATGCCACACGCCAGATTGCAGCACAGTGGGATGAGTGTTCGACTGCCAGCCCTGGTTGGTGCGCACCCAGAAGACGATGCGCCCGTTTTCCATCTCTAGCGACCAGCCGCTGTCGTCGTTGCCGCCGAGCACAACGATGCCTGTCTCATTGGCAGCAGCGGGGCGCAGCCACATTTCGACTGTAACTGGCCCGCCACCCACCGATGATCCGGCGCTCAGGAAGTCATTGACGCCGTCGAACTGCAACGCATAGTTGGCGCCAGTCGCAGGCGTCGGGGTGTTGGTCGGCGTCGGCGGCACAGGCGTCGGCGTGAAGGTCGCAGTTGGTGGAACAGGTGTTGGCGATGGACCGGGCGTCGGCGTGTTCGTTGGCAGCGGGGTGTTGGTTGGCGTGGGCGTAGGTCCGCTAAACTGAACGCTCACTTGCCGCACTTCAGGCGATTGCATCACGTTCGATGAAGCGAAGTCAAGCCGGTATTGCAGATAACGCGCCGCCGGGCTGGCAATAACGTTGCCGCTGACCGGCGCCCATTCGCTCCAACTCGCAGCGTCGTTCGAGGTGCGCGTGTAGACAATAACACCCGTGCCCGCTGGCGTCACGGCATCCGCAGCAAGTGTTCCCCACGGCGCCGATTGCCCGGCGTCGAAGATGCACGACGTATAGCTGCCCGACGTAGGATATTGCCCGACGCGCGCCCAGTCTACGTTCATGGGGCTTGCCCCCATTGTCGTCGGCGTTTGATGATAGATGAACGCCCACGTGTTCAGGTTCGGCGTCCCAGGGATTGCCCCTTGCAACACACCGTCAACGTAAAAGCGCGATTCGGTCATGTCCCATTCGATACGGAACACGTGATACTGCGTCAGGTCGATTGTGGGAATATCGATGTCGATCAAGGGCTGCGTCTCATTGCCATCGCGCCCACGGATGTAGGTGGTGTTTATATCGCGCGTCACGAAGATGCGCAATGCGCTGTCGGCTGGATAGGTGGTTCCATAGGCAAACGGCGGCAACTCGCGATAGAAACCGATATCGGGCCAACCGGCATTGCCGCCGTTGACGCGCTGCTGCGCCCGCACCTCGATAAAACGCGGCTGATAAGGCTGGAAGTTGATCTGCGAGCGCAGCAAAGAGCCATCGAGCGTCACAATGCCATTAGAGATGGCTGGCGGCACGGTGTACCATCCCTGTGCATATCCCACCAGCCAGCGATTTGCATCGATCGCCGCGCCGTTGAAATAATCTTCGATAGTGGCGGCCAGGCGCACTTCCCCGCCGAGCGCATCACTTACGCTGGCGCTATTCAACACCGCACAGGGCGCCGCAAACTCGCCTGTCGAGGTCTGCGTAAAACCGCCGGGACCGACTGGAACAACCAACGGCGTCGGTGTATTGGTTGGGGTGTTGGTTGGCGTCGCTGTCGGTGTTTCGGTGGGCGTACTCGTCGGCGTATCGGTCGGGATGGCTGTCGGCGTGGCAGTTGGCGCTGCAGTCGGTGTATCGGTTGGCGTTGCCGCCGGTTCGTCGGTTGGCGTCAGAGTTGGCGTGTCGGTGGCAGTCGCAACAGACGTCGGCGTCGGCGTATTCTCCGGCGTCGGCGTATCGGTTGGCAGACCAATCGGCGCGTTCTGCAGAGTGACGCTGCGCACTTCAGGCGACTGCATCACGTTGGTTGTCGTGAGATCAAGTCGGTATTGCAGGAACTGTCCATCCGGACTGACGATTGCGCCGTTGCTGGTTTGCGCCCACTCACTCCACACGATCCCGTCATTTGATGTGCGCGTCCACGCCGTCACTGCCGTGTTGGCCGGCGTATTTGCATCAAGTGTGAGACTCACCCAATCAACCGGCTGACCGGCGTCCTGCGCGCAAGAGACAAAGCTTCCACTTGTTGCATACTGGCCTGCGCGCACCCAGTCGATGCGCAGAGGACTGACGCCATAGATGGAAGGCGTTTGGCTGTAGAGAAAGGCGTAGGTGTCAAGCGTTGCGTTGCCCGGCGTTGTAGCCTGCTGTACACCGTTGACAAAATAGCGCGTTTCGACCCCATCCCACTCGATGCGAAACAACTGGTATTGCCCCAAATCGGTGTTCGGCAGATCGACGCTATAGTAGGGGCTTGGCGCAACACCGTCGCGCGCCGCCACATAAATCGAGCCATCGGTGCGCGTGATGAACAACCGGAACGCTGTACTTGCAGTCGGAGCGTTGGGATCCAGCGGCGGCAGGGCGCGGTAGTAGCCGAGATCGATCGGGCCGATCGAGCCGCCGTTGCTGCGCGCCAACGCGCGCGTCTCGAAGAAACGCGGCTGCGTTGCGGCGAAATTCAACTGAGAGCGAAGATACATGGCGTCAAGCGTCACTGCACCGTCGGCGACAACCACCGGGACGTTGTACCAGGTGTTGGCGCTGCCGATCACCCAGCGATTCGTGTCGACGGCGGCTCCTGCGAAGTAATCTTCAAGCGTGGCCGCCAGACGCAGCTCGCCGCCAAGTGCGTCGCTGACGGTCAGGTTTGTCGACGTCGCACAAATGGGAGAAAAGTCAGCCACGCTGTCATGAACGATGACGGCGCCCTGTTGCGCCTGCGCAGTTGACGTTAATCTGGCGCCAAAGAGCGCAGATGCTATCACCAGAAGCATCGCCGCTCCTGGCATCATTCGACCGCTCGCTCTGCGGAGATTATCGGTCAGTGAGCGCAAAAGCGGTGTTTGCCAATACTGCGTCATGTGCGCACCTCAATCAAGTCGAGAGTGCACTAAAATGCGCCGCTGTCTCAACAACTGGCTATAGACAGTGCAGAACCGCAGAACCACTGTGCTTCCGATGGCTGAAACCGCTAAAGACAGCTGCGCTTGTGCATGAGACAAATCGGCGTTTTCGTGCACACAAATTGTTTCGATCTGTCGCAGCGTATCACAGATCGAGGCGTCGTTCGCTTACAGCATGCTGACAGCGCTTTTTAGATCCGCAGATGGAGAAGCAAAACGTGGTGCATGTTGGGTGGTGCGTGTTGCATGTTTCGTGTGTGGCGCCATAGTCTGACATGCAACACGCAACACGAATCACTTCACCTCCGTACGCGCTTGTAGCGGGCGTTGAACTGCTCATTGTCGACGATTTCCACCTTGACCGGCGTCTTGAAGGGCGCCAAACGGTCGCGGCAGAAAGCGCGCATCCGTTGACGGAACGCCTGCGCTGGCTCCGGCTGCACAAGATTCACACGCGCGGTGACGATATTGCCGGTCAGCGGGTGTGGCTCGCCCACCACGACAGCATCGGCGACATTATCCATTTGCAGCAGCACGCTCTCCACCTCCGCCGGATAGACTTTCTGGCCGCCGACATTGATGATCTCACTCTTGCGCCCCAAAATGCGGATGTACTCGCCGTCGACCTCGACCATGTCGTTGGTGTTGAACCAGCCTTCCGCGTCAAAAGGGCTGGGCGCATTGAGATAGCCGAGCATGGCAGAGTGCGCCTTGATCCAGAGGACGCCATCGACCACCTTCGTCTCGAAACCCTCGCCGCCGACCTTGACCCAGAGCGAACCGGAGTCCTTCGATTTGGAGCGAAGAATGCCCAACTCTGAAAGGCCGTAGGTTTGCTGCAACTTGATGTGCGGGAACAGCTCGTGCATGCGCGTAAGCGTGCTCTCCGGCATCACCTCGGTGCCATAGGTGACCAGCTTGAGCGACGAGAGGTCGTAACGCTCGTAGGCGTGCGACATCAGCAGCAGATTGATAAAGGTGGGCGAGGTTGGCAGCATCTCCGCCTTATGCTCGGCAATGGCGCGACAGACGACCTCCGGATTGCGGTCGCGGATCGAAATCACAACGCCGCCGTTGGAGAGCGTGTAGAGCAGCGTGTTGATGCCGCCGATATGGTCGAGCAGCAAAAAAGTGATGGTGCGCATGCGCTGGCGCGGCGTCTTGAACTTCTCGAGCAGATGAGCAAAATTGTGCAATGCGGCTTTGCTTTTGCCGGTCGAGCCGGAAGAAAAGAGCACAAGTCCCGGATCACCCGTCTGCCGCAGCTCAACGATCAGCGGGTTATCGGCGATGCGTTCGGTGCGCGTAAAAGTCCAGCGATCATATTCATCGACGCAAATGATCGACTCGACCTGAGCGATCTCCAGAAATTCGTCGCGCTGCGTCTCGGCGGCTTTGGTCAGAGGCACGACGATTGCCCCGCGATCGATCAACGCCAGCAACAGCGAGACGGCGGCGGGCGAATAGTCGCCGTCGAGCGTCACCATCTCGCCCGGCGCCACCTGATGCTCGTCCAGAAAACCGCGCCAGAAGTTCACGCGATCCAGAATCTCGCCATAGGTCGTGGCGCAGTCGTTCCAGATCAGACACGGTTCACCGGACCAGCCGGCCATACGATCAGTCAGCCATTGAATATGCTGTTGCATAAATTTCCTCCTTTCGTGTCTGCCGCAGCGCCGGCGCGACCATCGCCGCCACGGCGTAGATCAACGCCGCCGCCGCAAGCGAGATAGTGAAACTTGAGAACATGCTCACGATAATCACCGCTGTCGAACCAAGCACTGAAAAAACGCCGTTCATCCCCCATGCCCACGGCACAAGCTCCGGCGTGCGCTGGCCCACGGCGCGAATGCCGGTCGGGAAAGGCATCCCCATGAAAAACGCCAGCGGCGCGATCATCAAGATACTGACGACCACGCGTGCGGTGTCCGGCAAACCGAGCAGCGCTGAAAAGATCGGCGGCATCACAAAGACATAGAGCGCAATCAACGTAGACACACACAGGATCACGACAGGCAGCCGCGACTCGACGCGGAAGAGACGCTGCCCGACCAGGCTACCGCACGCCGAGAAGACCAACATGCTGAAAATCGTGGTTGTGATCGCCAACGTCGGATAGCCGATGAAGAGCGTGAACCGCTGGATCAGCACGATCTGTACGAACATATACGCCAGCCCCAGCGCGCTGAAGTAGGTGAGCATCTTGCCTGCGTTCGGCGTCGCCAGCCCAGCGCGCTGATTGCGCCACAGCGGCAGCATGACAAAGACAGCGGCGACGATCAGCGTGAAGACCAACATGGTCAACAGGATAATGTTGCCCATCGGCACGCGTGCGCTCAAGTTGCCAGTGCGGGCGCCGCCCTCCAAAAGCCGATCCCACTTGAAGTAGTTGTAGTAGAAGGGGTGATCGTCCGTGACCGGATAGATGTTAAATGGGTACGCCTCCTCGAAAGCGCGTGGGCTTTCGGCATTCAGGTAGGCGGCGTAGGCCGTCGTGCGCAGCGTGAAGGGGTCGTGGAGCACAGGGAAGCCGTTCGCCCCCGCCCAATCTTCCAACCGCTCCACCTGCGCCGCGCTGAAGGGCGACGGCGACACCAACAGGTTGATCGCCGACTGATTGTCGTTTTCGACCACGACGATATGCGCCGCTGGATCAGAAATGCCGCGCTGGCGCAGCGCCTCCGCCGCCAACCCGACCAGCCGCAGCGTCTCGATCGGCGGGTCGGTGGCGGCGCGCGTCCACGAGAAGACGCCCTCCGGCGTCAGGCGGTCAAGCGCCAGGTCGAACGCTTCCACAGTGTAGAGATACGACTCGGACAGCACGTAGGCGCCCGTGTTCAGCGCGGCGATGTTATCCAGCCCGATGCCCTGGATCACGTCGAACTGCTCAGTAGTGCTGGTCAGGAAGTTGCGCCCCTCCGCAGTCAGCACCTCGGTTGCGCCGGTCGCCAGGTTGCCGGTGAAGTCGGCGTAGTGGTGGACAACCAGATCGACCACATCGGAGTTGAGGTCGATGGCGACGATGCGCCGTGCGTCGTGCAAACGCGCCAGCAAGATGTCGATCCCGCCGCCGACGCCGACCAACAGCGTCGTCGGCTCCGGTTTGCTCAGTAAATAGGGCGCGCTGATGATGGCGTGCTGCAAGAAGGCAAACTTACTCAGGTCTCCGTCGAACTCGAACAGCCCGGTCATCGATGTGCCGTCGAGCGTAACGAAGTTGAGCCGGTAACGCCGATCCGCTGGACGATTGGCGAAGTAGCGCTGGCTGACGCCGCCAACGATCATCGGTTCGTCGACCTCGATGGCAGGCGTCACATCGACGCGCGCCACCGGATTCCAGCGCATGTATTCGGGGCGATCGGCGCCGCTTGCCTGCAACGCCCAGTGCAGCGGCTTCGATTCGGGCACAGGCAAGTAGATCGGCTGCACCAACGACGCGATCAGCAGTATAGCCTGTCCGACCAGCACCGCCGGCGTCAGCCAACGCCAGCGCGCCTTGACGCCAAATAGCAGCGCCGCCGCCGCCGACAGCAGCGCAACCAGGATAATGGCGCTCGGCGCGCTCAATGTGTGCACCACCCAGATCACCGCCAGGGTGGCGACGCCGGCGCCGAGCAGGTCTGCGAAATAGAGCCGGTGGGCGTAGTATGACCACACGCTGAACGCACCAGCAATCACCAATCCACCCAACGTAAAGGTCGTGAACAGTCCGGCAAAGTAGATCGCCAGTCCCGCCACAGTACGTGGCAGGTCATTCATGCGCAGCGGGTCGAAATGGACGAACGACACAATTGCCAGCATCATCAGCGTGCTCAGGCTGAAGGCAAGCGCGATGACTCCCAGCCGCCGCCGGATCACCTCATGTTTCCAGCGGCGCACGGCAAGAAAGACGCCCGCCGCGCCGCCGCCCAAGAGCGCCACCCCCACGATCAGGTAGGTGAAGTGGTGCCAGATCATGATCGAGAAGATGCGAGTGAAGATCACCTGTAGCGCCAACACGCTCGCCGAAACCAGGGCAACACCTGCATAAATCGGCAATCGATTCAACCCACACCTCCCAACGTGATCACTTGTCCGGTCACATAATTGCTCTCCGGTCGCACGAAGAAATCAATCACGTTTGCCACATCCTCAAAGCGCCCCAGGCGCTTGATTGCCAGCCGTTCGACAATGGCGTCGATCTTCTCCTTAGGCACGGAGCGAATCAAATCGGTCTCGATCGGCGTCGGCGCTACGACATTGGCGGTGATGCCGTAGCTTGCCACCTCGCGCGCCAGAATCTGCGTGAAGGTCACCACTGCGCTCTTCGACGCTGCATAGATCGCCTCGCCTTCCAGGTGCAGCGGAACCGCTACGGTGCTGATGTTGACAATGCGCCCATAGCGTCGCCGCTGCATCACCTTCGCCGCCTCACGGCAGAGCAGGAAGACGCCTTGAAAGTTCGTGGCAAAAATGCGCTCCGCCGTAGCGGCCGGCGTCAACAGAACATGGTTCATTGAAGCGATGCCAGCATTGTTGATGAGCACATCGATCCGCCCAAACTGCTTGTTGACCGCCGCCGCCATTCTCCGCACCGCCGCCTCGTCGGTGACATCGACACAGAAATGGGTGTAGTTTTCCAACGACCACTCCGGCTCGCTGCGGCTGCACCCGACGACCTGCGCGCCCTGGCGCACGTAATGCTCGGCCAGATAGCGCCCGATGCCCTTGCGCGTGCCGGTGATCAGCACGACCGAATCACGCATCAGCCTTGCTCCGCCGCCAACAGCATCACATAATCCGCCAGCGCGCCGACTGACAGAAACGGGCTGCGCGTCTGCGACATGGCGCGGTCGTCGGCCAGCACCACCACCAGGTCGTAGTCCGCCTCCAGCCGTTGCTCGACCTCGACAATCAACGTCACCAGCCCCATCGAATCAAGCGCCGCCGACCGCCCGATCAGTCGCGTCGCTTCGTCCAACGTGGGCACTTCACCCTCTGTGTTTGCCTCCAGCAGGTCGTGCAAGGCGGAGAGAATCGTCTCCACCACCACCTGCCGGGTCAGTTCCACTTTCGTTGCTTCCATATAACAGCTGTCCTTTGTTTTACCTTTTCCGATACAACTCAAACTGCCCCAACGTCTCGACCAGCTCATAGCCGGATGCCTGCAACCGTTCAACCGGATAGACATCGACCCAGCGCGCAAACTCGCCGATCAGCACATACTCCGGGTCAAGCTCTGTAAAATCGTACAGTTCCGACACCGGCGTCTCGCCTAGCCAGACCTGACGAACCGTGCGGTTGAGCAACAGTTGCGGTGGATAATGATAGAGGTGGTCGGTCAGGAAGCCCATCTGTGGCTCCCACGTTTCGACCAGCGCGTCGAGCGAGACAGATTCGTTCATCACCTGCGCCATCTGCGCCGAATCGTCTGGCGGCGCCGTCGCAATCCGCCATGACAGACGAGCGGCTGGCGCAATGAACATTGTCGCCAGCAGAAGCAGTAGCGCCAACCCGCCATAACCAGCCAGACGCTGCTCGCTGCGCGCTGCCTGCCAGAGACGCGTCACGCTGAAGTTGGCGGTCAGGTCGGCGAAGGTCAGCGTCACAAAGAAGGTGGAAAATGCCAGCCCTACAAAAGCGTAACGCAGCCAGCTCACCGACGCTACGACGTACCAGGCCAGATTGATGATCACCAACATATATAAAATTGCAAGCTGATGGCGACGTTCGGTTGAGGCAAGAGGCGAGGCGCGGAGGGCGAAACCCGTTGCCAGATCATCCTTTCCTGTTCGACCTGGTCGCAATAGCCGCCAGGCGCTGTAAATAAGCGCCGGGAAGAGCATCCACAAGAAGCTCTTAGCACTGAACAGCTCGCCGAGCGCACGCTGCATTAGATCGAGCGAGAAAACGGCGGCTGCGCCGGCTGTGAACTCACGCAGCGACGCCAGATTTTCGCCGATCGTGGCAGGTCCCAGATAAACAAGCGTGAACAGTTGCCAGGCGCCAAAGATGGCAGCGGTGACGATGCCAGGGATCAAAAACAGCCGCTGCGGCAGCTTGAACCAGAGCAGATTCATACCCCATGCCAATAGCAGTGTTGCGCCCAAGACCAGTAAAAATTGATACTTGGTGACGACGCTCAAGCCGAGCAACACGCCGACCAGGATCAGCTCCCACCAGCGGGCGCGGCGCCAGCGCACAAACCAAAGCAGAAAACCACCCGCCATGAACGCCAGGCCGGGCGCTTCGCCCAGCACCTGGCGCCCATACTCAACCAGGTTGACCGCCGGCGTCACCAGCAGCAGCGCCGTCGCCACAAACGCAGCGCGCGCGCCCAGCAGATGGAGCGAGAGCAAGAACATCAGCGTCGTGGCTGCAGCCAGATAGAGCACCATCACCAGCCGCGCCTGCATCATCCCAACGCCGAAAAGCTGGAATGAACCGGCAATCGGCAGCATCACCGTAGGCCCGACGCCGATAGTCGGTCCATAGTGGCGCAACCCTTCGCTGCTGTAGTCGGCGTAGACGCCCATCGTCACCAGCGCCTTGGGCACGTGCAGGTGCGATCCTTCGTCGAACCAGGTTGGAGGATAGTCGGTCAGATTATAAAAAAACAGAAAAAGAATAAAGATCGTTACGCCGCCAGCTAACGCCGCCTTTGCCCAAACGCCGGTGCGCGCCGACGCTCGATACCCTTGCGATGTCGTCGAAGTCATCATCTTTCACCTCAAGGGCGATGCAGAACAGATTCTACGCCAGCACCTGCTGAATCACTGCGGCGGCGGCGTGGCCGTGGCGGCTCACCGATTCGCCGTTGGTCAGCGCCGGGTAGATTTGCGCCGTCGTCACCAGAAAAAGCCGCTCCACCGGCGTCTCCACCGCAGGAATCAGATGCGTCGAATTGAGGCCGTGCAACGGCTCGACGTAGCGCTCGCGATGCACCAGAAAGTAACGCACCGATGCTGCGTCGAAATCTGGGAACATAGTGCGGAGATTCTCCATCCACATCGCCTTAATCTCATCGTCGGACTTGGTGATCAGTGCACTGCCCGGCGCCGTATACTTGGGCAGATAGACCAGATGATGTCCGCCGACATAGGCCGGATCAATATAAGTCGTCGTCTCGATCACGCCGGTGAAAGGGATGCGTTCGTCGGTGATGTTGAGCGTCCAGTAGCCGGTCAGCGGGCGATCCATCACCAGCAGTGGGCAGACGATGCCGAGATACTCCGTTTTGCCGAGAAAGTCGTGATATTCCTGCGCCGCCCCCGGGATCAGCCGTCGGAAGATCGGCGTCTGCGCGGTGACGACAACAGCGTCGAAGCGATGCACGCCGTCAACCAGGCGCACGCCCGTCGCTGCGCCGTTCTCGATGCACACTTCCTGTACAGGCGTTTTAAGATGGATGCGCCCGCCTGCCGCCTCGATGCGCTGCGCCATCGCTTTGATCAGCGTGATGTAGCCGCCGATGATGTGGCCGGCCCCTTCTTTCTGGCTGGCGCCCTGTCGCGTCGATTTGACGCGCACCAGCCGCGACCAGATCCATGTCGCGGGCACGTCGGTGAAGTCGCCATCGAATTTGGCTGCCAGCATCGGTCGCCAGATGTTCTGGTAGGTGTTTCTGCCGCCGAGGCGAATCAGCCACTCCTCGACGCTGACGCCCTCTAGCTCCTGCCAGTCGCGCACGCGCTGCGCCGCCAACACCGTCACGCCGAGGCGAAAGCGGTCGATCCAGCCAAGCGGCGGAAACTTTAGAAACTCGATGATGTTGTTCATCGAATAGATCGAACGGTTGTAATAAAATCCGGTGCGCGTCTCGCGAAAACGCATCTGGCCGTCGATGCCCAGTTCACGGCAGAGCTCGATCAGGTGTGCGTCACTCGACAGGATGGCGTGATAGAAGCGATCCACTTCGACGCCATCCGGCAGCGTCAATGGCCCAGCCAGCCCGCCCAGCGTGTCCGAGGCTTCAAAGACGTCTACGCTGACGCCAGTCTTCGCAAGATAATAGGCAAGCGTGATCCCCATGATCCCGCCGCCGACGATGGCAAGTTTCAAGATTCCTCCGTGGAGAATAGAGAGCGGAGATTGGAGAATAGAGATTGGAGAGCCACGCCAATCCCTATTCTCCCAATATCTCTGCAATTTTCTTTGCCGCTGTCCCATCCCCCAACACAGGTGGATGCTCGGCGGGCGGCTGAAAGGTGTGCCAGGCGTCGACAATCTTGCGACAATCGGCGCCGACGAGCAGATTCCAGCCAGCCTCGACTGTCTCGGTCCATTCGGTTTCGTCGCGCAATGTAATGCATGGTCTGGCGAAATAATAAGCCTCGCGCTGCACGCCTCCCGAGTCGGTGGCGATCAGCCGGGCGTTTTCTTCCAGCACCATCATGTCGTAGTAGCCCGCCGGCTCGGTGAGCAACACATGCCCGGCAAACACTGCGTCGATGCTGCGCAGGGCGTTGCGCGTGCGCGGGTGCACCGGAAAAACGATCTGTTCACCGACTGCATTGAGCGCTTCGACAATGTTGCGCAGCCGCTCTGGGTCGTCGGTGTTGTTGGCGCGATGGATCGTGACCAGTGAGTACTTTTCCGGCGTCAGCCTCAGACGTTCGAGTACGTTCGACTTTTCACGTGCGATCGCGCGGTAGTGCAACGAGGCATCGAGCATTACGTCACCGGTCACATAGACGCCCTCAAAGATGCCCTCGGCGGCCAGGTTTGCAGCCGATTTGCTGCTCACGCAGAAGCAGCGGCCGGCAAGATGGTCGGCGATGATGCGGTTCTGTTCTTCGGGCATCGAACGCGCAAAACTACGTTCGCCCGCTTCGATATGTACGATGTCAATGCCCAGCTTACTCGCCGCCAATGCGCCCGCCACCGTCGAGTTGGTGTCCCCGCGCACGATGACTGCATCTGGCTGCTCCTTGAGCAATACATCTTCCATACCGATCAGCATCGCTGCGGTCTGGCGTGCGTGGGTGCCTGAGCCAACTTCCAGGTTGTAGTCGGGCGCCGGCACATCCAACTCATCGAAGAACGCCTGCGACATGGCGTAGTCGTAGTGTTGGCCGGTGTGCACCAGGATTTCTTGATGCGCTTTGCGCAGCGCCCAACTCACCGGCGCCGCCTGCACAAACTCTGGGCGAGCGCCTACGACAGAGACAAATTTCATTGTGCACCTACGTCTCTACGTCACGACCCGCTGCGCGATATTAAAAAGACGCCTAGCATAACGACCAATGTGCCGGCGAGTCGCAGCGGCGTGATGTTTTCATTGAAGAGCAGCCACGACGCTGTCAACATCACCACATAGCTGAGGCTGGCAAACGGATAGGCGAAGCTCAGATCGACGCGCGAGAGCGCCGCCAGCCAAAAAACTGTTCCACAGACATAGAGCGTCAACCCCCCAATGATGTAGGGGTTGGTGAAAATCTTCCAGAGCGTCGGCGCAATATCATGCAAACTCAATGTGATCTGTCCGATTTGGGTCATGCCATATTTGAGTGTAATCTGGCCGATGGCCCCTGCAATCACGCTGACCAAAATATAACTGATAGCAATCGTCATGATCTGTCGTCTCCCGCTGAACGCCTGTGTTGTTTCCATTGTTGTTGCACCCAATCTAGTTATATGAACTCGAAGCCAATCGTCGCCTGCCTGCTATCGGGCGGCAAAGGTTTGCCTGCCATCGACCCGTTGAATTGGCTCCACTTCTGGCGCAAGCCGAAGCCGACGCAACAATACATTGCCCTGAAAACCAAGATGCGCCCGAATCGTGCGCATGATTTTTGCTTTCGATGCGCCAAATGCTCGCGAATAAAGCGTCGTCGGATATTCCGCCACTTTGTAGCCGGCCAGCATTGCGTTGACCATCAGCTCCGTCCCGGCAAGAAAACCATCCGACTCGAACGGGATGCGGTCGATCACCTCACGACGGTAGGCGCGAAAAAGCGCCGTGTAGGTGTGAACATGACGGTCGACCAGCACCCTGTAGAGCAGCGAAGATCCCTTGCTGAGAAAGATGCGATAGCCCGACACATTCTCAATCGCCCCACCCGGCGCATACGGTGACGCCGTCACAATACTGACGCCCGGTTTAAGACAAGCCAGCAGATGCGGAATCGTCTCAAAACGATAGGTCCCATCACTGTCGGTGGTGACAATCACCTCGCCGCCGGCTGCACCAAGCCCGGTGCGCAGCGCTGCGCCCAGCCCGCGGTTGACGACGTGCTTCTCGAAGCGGAAGGCGACGCCCGGAATCGCAGCGTCAGCAAACGCCGCCGTCAGCGCAGCGTATGTTCCATCTTTGCTCCCATCGTCGACAAAGACGACCTCCACCTGGGTGACCGTCTCGCCGCCTGGCAAAGCGAACCCAATCAAACGCTGCGCCGACGGGACAAACTCCGTCGAGAGCTTGCCGACGTTATCCGCTTCATTGTAACAAGGTATGACAATCGACAAAAGCATGGCGTTGATTCCTTTCCATAACTACCCAACCAGCGCCGGTGTTGCGTCAGCTACGGCCATTTCCGCAGCCATCTCGGCGCCCACACTGCCATTGAGGCGGGCGTCGAGCATTCGCTCCTTAATTTGCGTGCGGATCGTCTCGGCGATTCGCAAGGTGCGCAGGCCATGTTCGGCGGTGACGCGCGGCTGTTGGCGTGTGCGCACGCACATCACAAAGTGATCCAGTTCGGCATGAAGCGGCTCGGCAATCGGCACATGGATGCGCTCCACCACGCTTTCTTGACGATACTTGACGCCGCCATGATGATGGTTGATGTACTCGCCGACGGTGCGGTAGTGCACCTGGATCGACTTGTTGAGCAGGTCGCCTTCGACGTAGGCTTCCAGCGCAGTGACATCGATCGAGCGCACCTTCTGTTCGGTGACGCGCGACGCCGTGAGGGTCAACATCGGCCAGCGCGCAAACTTAAGATTCACCGTCGCATAGTCGATGGCGCCACTGAAAGCTGTGAAACCGTCCGCCTCGATGCGCACCGGGTCGGCGCCGGCCAGGTCAAGCGCCAGATCGAGATCGTGGATCATCAAATCAAGCACGACATCGACATCGGTGTTGCTGCCGACATAGGAGCTGAGGCGGCGAAAGTTCACCACCAGTGGGGAGAGATTCTCCAACACGTGTTTCAACTCGCCATAGGTCGGGTTGAAACGCTCGATGTGCCCCACCTGCACGATGCGACCGGTGCGCTGCGTCAACGCAACCAGCTCTTCCGCCTGCATCCACGTCTCTGTGAAAGGCTTCTCAACAAACACGTCCAGCCCGCGTTCCAGGCATTCGACCACCAATGCATAATGTGTGGGAGTAGGCGTGGCGATGCTCACAGCATCGACTGCATCGAGCAGTTCGTCAAGCTCTGCGTAGGCGGTCACCTCGTGCAGCGCCGCCACGGTTTGCGCCGCCTCGCGTATCGGGTCGTAGACGCCGACCAGATCGGCGTGGCGCAACGTCGAGTAAACCCGTGCATGATTGCGTCCCATACGACCGGCGCCAAGCAGACCAACTCGAATTCGCTCCATGATTGTCTCCTTATGCAAACTGAGGCTCGGACACAGATGCAAGCACTGCATCGGCAACCTGGCTCAACTCTGTCTCGGTCAACGCTGGGTGCACAGGCAAGGAGAGCACACGTTCGCTCGCCGCCTCAGCAACCGGCAGCACCACGTCATAGCCGCGTTCCCGGTACACCTGCTGTTTATGGATCGGGATTGGATAGTAAACACCGTAACCGACGCCGTGCTCGGTCAGGCTGGCGATCACGCGATCTCGATCGCTCACCGCCACGGTGTATTGATGAAAAACAGGCGTTGCACCTGGACGCACCTTTGGCGTCTCGACGCCCGGTGCGCCGGCAAGCCGCGCCGTGAGCAACGCAGCATTGCGCCGACGCCGCTCGTTCCACTCGTCGATGCGCGTCAACTGCACCAATCCGATCGCCGCCTGCATGTCGGTCATGCGGAAGTTGTAACCGAGCGTCTCGTGCACGTAGCGCACGCGCATCCCATGCTCGCGGATCACACGCATCCGCTCTGCCAACGCCGGGTCATTGGTGGTGATCATGCCGCCCTCACCTGTCGTCATGTTCTTGGTCGGATAGAAGGAATAGCAGGCGGCGCCCCATGTTCCTAGCGGGCGGTCATCCAACAACGCGCCATGCGCCTGGCAGGCGTCTTCGATGATAGCCAGCCCGTGTCGTTCAGCAATGGCTGCGATGGCGTCCATGGCGCACGGCTGGCCGAAAAGATGCACCGGGATGATCGCGCGCGTGCGCGGCGTGATCTGGCGCTCGATGGCAGCCGGATCGATGGTGTAGTAATCCGGCTCGATGTCGGCAAAGCGCGGCGCGGCGCCCGTGTACAACACACAGTTAGCCGAGGCGATGAAACTGAAGGGCGTCGTAATCACCTCATCGCCCACGCCGATGTCATGGGCCAGCAGCGCTACGTGCAGCGCTGTCGTGCCGGAGCTGACAGCCACAGCGTAGCGCGCCCCAACCCACGCGGCAAAACGCTCCTCGAATTCGCGGACGCGACGCCCTTGCGCCAGTTGCCCGGAGCCGAGCACTTCCATCACGGCGGCTTTTTCTTCTTCACCGATCAGCGGTTTGGCAATTGAAATCATTTTGTAGTTGCTCCAATCTCAATCAGGTTGTGGCAGCGCGGACAACGACCATGGCCTTGTTCATCGACATCCAGCTTTGCCCCGCAGGCGCAGACATAACCGACCAGCCGCGCAGGCACGCCAAGCACAAGCCCATGCGCCGGCACATCACGGGTGACGACCGCGCCGGCGCCGATCATGGCGAAACGCCCGATTTCTACACCGGTCACAAGGATAGCGCCAGCGCCAATCGATGCGCCGTAGCGCACAACTGTTTCGCCCACTTCCCAGTCGCTCGCTCCCTTGAGCGAGCCATCGGGGTTGATTGCCCGCGGATAAAGGTCGTTGGTCAGGCAAGCCTGCGGCCCGACAAAGACGCCATCTTCGAGCGTGGCGCCGTGGTAGATCAGGGCGCTGTTCTGGATCTTGACGTTATTGCCTATGTGCACATCAAAGTCGATGTAGACATCCTTGCCGATGTTGCAGTTGGCGCCGAGCACCGCGCCCTCGCGCACCTGGGCGCGGTTCCAGATGCGCGTCCCGGCGCCAATGCTTGCCTGCGGCGAAACATCGGCGGTGGGATGCACAAAGTATTCGGTGGACACCATCGCTACTTTTCGATCATCCTGTTCGCATATATGCACGAATTGCATCAGTCAACCTTTCCAATTGTTCGGGCTCGCCGAATGCCTCGTACCACCACTCACGCACCATCAACTGCCCCTGACTCATATCAAGCCCCTTCCAAAGCTGCACAGTACGTTCCACATCACCATCAAGGGCATAGATTTCACCCAACAACTGTCGAGTGGCTCGAACATGGGGCGCCACCGCATAGGCTGCCGATAGATGCTCCCTGGCATGAATGAGATCACCTTGCGCCAATGCGATCTCACCGAGACGGCGATGAGCAGTCGGTTGAAGAGGATCCAGCGTTAACGCGGCGCCAAAGTGTGACTCGGCTGGCGCCAAGATGTCCGGCGCTTGACGGCGCACTTGATCCTGAAACGACCATTCGGGCCATCGATAAATACTGAGCTCAGCCCGCGTCTGCATGACGGCGCCCAGATTTGCTTCCCATCGCGCCGGAGCGCCAGGCGCCAACAGTACAAGCAGAACCGGCAAAAACACCCCAAAGAACAGGCTCAACATCGTTCGACCATAGGTTCGTTCGATGGTGCTGTTCTCAATGAGAGCGGAACGATAGATCATGGTCGCGCTCCATAGGGCGGAAGCCGGTGCAAAAAATACAATCGCAGCAAAGCTGGAGAAGTACAAATCCGCCTCAAATAGACCGTGAACCGACAATGCTATGAGTGACGCCAGACTGGTAAGCACCAACATTCGTTGCCGGGAATTCGCTACACGCAATACGTTAATCACATAGAATAATGTGGTGGCAACAAGCCCCAACCAGGCGATTAGCCCAGGAATTCCTTGCTCCAACGCAACCTGCAAATAAAGATTGTGTGCATGAGACAGATAAGGGACGTGAACCAAATAAGCATATGTTGAATAAACCATAGCGGTGGATGCCAGCCCACTGCCTGTATAAAAATAATCGGGTATCAGCGAAATCGTCTCACGCCATAGCGCAATGCGCGAGAAGGCTGACCCGCCCTGCGCACTGACCCCCAGCTGGGCGTCTAGTGAGGGCCACACAATGATTGCAATATAGAACGCCAGTAGGGTTCCTACGAGTAGAACCACACAGCCGTCGATGAACCAACGCCATCGAAATGTTTTTGCGTTGTCCATTACGACGTTGTAACGTAGCAAAAGGTAGAATGCAAGCGCCAATCCAGAGGCAACGCCTATCCCGGCGCCGCGTGAACCAGTGATCAGCAGTGCACCCAAGACTACAACAAGAGTGAACGCGCCGATCAGTCCAATCACTCGACGATGTTGGGTGGCCCCTAGCCACAAAGCATAAATCGTAAATGGCAACGTGATCGCCAGGGTTTGCGCAGTTTGGTTGTCACTCCACCGCAGCATTATGAATAGGGGATTACTCGCACCCTCGATCAATTGAACAAAAACGCCGCGAGAGAACAGATAAAGCAGCGCCACCCCCAACGCCAGGAAGTTGGCTAACATCACAAGCCACGCTTCACCTGAACGTTGGGAACAGCGAGCGCCAAGAGGCGCTGCAATCAGAACAAAGAACACACCAGGGAGGAACAATAAAAAACGACTCAACGCTGCTGCACCATCATAGGCCGCCCATACACCAACTGCAGCCATAACCAAAAAACAGCAAACAAAACCACAGCTCGCTGCAACCAGCATACGCGCAACTGCCGACGAAGCTCCAGTCTCGCCGACCAACTCGCTACGACAGCGTTCCTCATCGTGAAGCGCCCTACCTGCAAATGGCTTTACGTCAGTCATTTGGGCACGATTATAGCATCCAGGGGCATGGTGTATCACTGACAATCAGCTTACAAAGCTGTTGTCAACCGAAATCGGGATCGGGGCTTGGACAAAGACGATCAGTGGTTAATTGCGGGAAGAAACAGTCTTGGTTGTTCAATCAGTGCAAATGCCGTATCCTGACTTGACAATCCATCGTTGTCGGTTACTCGGAGTAGGACTTCTCCTGAATAGGCGCGTTCATACCTATGTAGGACTTTCGGCGCCGTCGTCGTATAGTCGAAAAAGCCATCACCATCGACATCCCATTCATAGGTGACGATTGCGCCGTCGTGATCAACAGAATCAACACCCGACAGCACAACATATTGGAAAGCATAACCGCTGATGTCATGCGCAAGAACAGCAATCGGCGCCAGTTTGTGGGCTGATTCGGCGAATTCGATGATCGAGACGGTAAGGACGATCTCGTTCTCACCGCCGGAACCCCCAAAAATCATGAATTCGACCAACCACTCACCTGGCACTGGATTCACAAGCTCATACACTTCTCCTGAGTCAAATCGACTATATCCGGCAATCGGCCCTTCGCCACCAGGCCCGTAGATCGTCCCGTCCGATGCAGTCAATCGCATAGACACCGATCCAGTGAAAGCAGCGACAAATCTGATGCGCACAATGCCGGGGTCTAAAGTCGCGGTTGACGTGACAATCCTGATTTCAGCCGCCGGTATATCAGGAGGAGGCACTGGAATGGACGACGAGCGACAGTCGGTGCGATTCAGCATGCCACACGCCGCAAGATACGCCTTATCGAGCCCCCTGCCATCATATCGGCGTAGCCAAATGCTGGTGTGATCATCCGCAATGGGCAGCGGTGGTTCGCACAGCGGTTCATCTGGAGCATCGACGCCCCCGCACAATGCAGCCGAAGAAAACGGGCGGCTGTTGCTCAACCTTGCCCGCACACGCGGAACGGTTTCGAACTGGGGTGCGTCCTCTGCCGTTGCATCCATGACGTAAAACGGTACAACGGCTGCTGCAACCCGCGCCGCCAGCGCCACCTCTCCCGTATCCTGGAGGTCGGCAAGTGTTGATCCACCGGAGTGCGCTATTCCCTGCTCGGCGCAGACCGAGCCGAGCGCCTGCGCCCATGACTGGGGCTGTGTAATCCCTTGCAATGGACTGTCAAACGCGACAACGCTAGCAACATTTGCCTCTGCCCACTCCTGCTGCTTGCCGACCAGATAGGCAGCGACAAGCCCCCCTGTTCCATGTGCAATAATCGATGTTTTTCCTCCAGCATGCTCGGAGATTGCTGCCTTCAGTTCGTCGGCGGTTTTGACAATGCCGTCACAGGTGTCTTCTGGCGCGTAAGCAGGCGCTGCCGTCGGGCAGACGTACATGCCGCCGTCCCCATAATTAAAGTGCATCAGGGCGCCCACCAGCACGGAGCCGAATGACTGCTGAAAATCGGACGACCTGATGTAATCTTCCATCCATTGATCTGCGCCATTGCAGTCCCCCAGACTATCCATGCTGCGTACAAAGACGATATTACGCGCGGCGGGACTGGGTAGAGGTTGTAGATAGGCGTTGATGTTGTAGACAATATCGTCGAAATCCTGGTCACCCCCACCATCCATATCTTCAAATCCAAATTGTGTAATACCGGCAATTCGATTGCGAAACCCGATGAAATGATCCATGCCATCCGGATTCAGAATATCGAGAGAGAAATAGGCTCGTGGGCTTCGGTCGCGAAGATTCTGCGGATTGTTAGCTTTCAGTGCTGCAAGTGTGGCATCCTGAACAATGAAGAAAGCCAAGTGATCCCTACCAGCGAGAGAGACGTGAACATCCGGTGCACTTGCGTCGGTGCCACTCTCGAAAATGGCGACCGCACGGGCAAGCGCCGCAGCAAGATAACCAGGCGCGCCTGGCGCCATGCCATTGATGGCTCCGCTAGGATCATCCACACGAAAGTAACCAAACTCGCTATTCATGGCTGCCGCGCGGTACACAAAATCAAACGTAAGCTCAGTCGCCCCCTCTCCAGGTACGGTGAACAACTGCACATCGGGGATATGCGTAAAGTCCGGATCGTTGAGTCGTGGCGGATCGAGCGGATCATCCTGGTCACCACCGATCGGGATTCTCGGCAACGGCAACAATGGATCCGCATGGACATACGATGGGATCATCAGGAAAAGCACTAACGCCGCAGTGATTGCCAAGCAACGAACATAAATTTTCATGTGCACCCCCTGCTTGCCAGAGATCAAGTCTTCAAGGTGCGCCCGAGGACGACAGCCATGTCTTTTGCGCTTCTAGCAGAAACATGCAGGCGATGAGGAACCACAGCGTGATTACTCGTCTTCTCAGACTGAAAGATGTCTGTCGCCAGTCTTCATTCAGTGTACCACCCATAATTGATTGGGTATATAGGTAATTTCGCCCATTTTTCACATACGAACACGTAATCCAACGGCGCTCCAAATCATCTGGGATAACCCCTATATTCCCTCCTTGCATCTCTGTTTGATGGACTTTACTCATTCTTCTTGCAACATTGGCGCCATAGAAACAACAAGCGGCGCCAAGATCTCTCGACGCCGCTCTACCCTTTGCACTTACCAAACTCTGAGATGCGCTCCCGACTCCCTCCCTAAATCACGCCTTCCTCCATAATTCAGGATGAGTCACGTTTGAATCATGACTGCCGTTATCTCAAGATGGGCGGCAGGGGCATCTTACTCACCGACATCTGGCTCGACTGCTCGAATGTTCTGAGGGTTGCAATTGTTGAGTGAAACGCTAAACGGCTCCAACAAACCATCGATTCCTTCGATCATTGCCCCATCTTCCGAGCCAGAGAGCGAAATTGTGTAGCTTTCTCCTGGCTGCAGATATGTCGCCCGCCAAACATCGGTGCCGCGCTCCCACTCAATAATTAGTGTCGTCCCGGCAATGGCTGTTACTTCACAACCTGTTGCCCACGCCCCCATATAAGGATATAGCATCTCCCCTTGAGTTGAGAAGACTGTTCTCGATTGATCACCAGCGCGGGCATTGTTTTCGTAGGCTGCCCACCACGGCCACGTAATCACTGCGCCTAGCCAAGGGGGGTCTGAGCAGCCAGCGACATTACATTGCCAATAGGCTGGAATTGCTGAAACAGGATTGCATGTCAATGGGTCTGTGCAGGTTGGCTCGGTCGGGGTGGCCGTCGGCGTCTCGGTTGGCGTCGGCGCTGGCGTCTCTGTGGGTGGCGCAGGCAATGTCAATGCATAGGCGAAGGCGTTCCCACTCTGTACACTCAACACCTCACCCGCTGCCAACCCTGTCACCACATACGACTCACCTGCATTCAGCGTCGCCACAAACCGGTGCGACGACGCTTCCGGTAGACCCGCATACACACTCGCCGTCCCAGAGGTCACCTGGATCGTCACGCCACTCCCTGTGCTCGCCGGCACATAGACCCCAGCCGATGTCGTGTACCCCAAACGGACGCTCGACGCATCCAACTCCGCAGGCCACACCACTGCATGACCACTCAACGGACTGCCCCAGTCACACGGACTCCCCGTGCATGTCCATGTCACCAACGCTGAGACGCCTGGCGATTGCGCAGAACTAATCGACGGACTATGCAATAAAAGAAACAGACTTACCAGAAGAGATACGCTGGAGAAAATCAGATAACGGCGAGTCATTTAGGCTCCATTCCGCCAACTGGAGTTTGGCTATCATCTTGTTATAAAGGCCACTTACAAAAGCAGGGGACATCGTGGTCTTCGCGCCCTCCGAAGAAGTTTCTCGGTGGAAATAGCAGCAATGGCTTGGATTGTTAGGTCTTTGACACCACGCGGACGCCCAACTTATTTCCAACAGAGTATAAAAGAAAGAGTGAGTGGGAAAACTTGCAAGTTGCTGACAATTCAACCAGCTTTAATCTTACCGCGTGATTCCAGGCAAATACAGATTGAAATCTGGTGGAGAGGGTGTCGGCGTCTCTGGCGGTGCATCAACACTTACAAGGTACAAGACCGCGTCGCCAGAGAAGGGAGGAGTGAAGGAACGATTGGCGCCACCACTCACAGCCGCTGCAGCCGTCTTCACCCCGCTCTCTGGATTGAACCACTCGACACTCACCATCCCGCTCACACCCCTCAAATCCACTGTAAATTCGCCGCCGTTTGGTGCGTAAACCAGATACTCCGCTCCACTCATCCCCGGATTTGCCAGTACATACCCCGTTGAACTCAAGTCACCGCGCGGTCTCATCCCTGCTAAATTCATCCGATCTGCATACATCCGCGTATACCCAAGGTTCTTGCGCAGACTGACGTCGTTGGCATTGTTCGGATCATATCCACCGCCATCCAGCTTATAACTGTCGTCATACTGATCCATAAAAATAGGATTTCTACCTCGCGTAAAGCTCTTCCACACCCACATCCGGTCACCGCATATCCCACATAAATGATCCGTATCGTCAATGATCACCTTGCTTCCATCCGCTGCTGGAGGGTCGTCCAGGCTGCCATTCGGCGAGATCCAGTCCGCAGGGCTATTGAACAAATCCTGGTTGTCGCCGCCGGGCCACTCAACCGTCATTCCCACTGGATGCTGTTTCGGCTTCGTTGCTTCATAGCTCTTGATCAGGTTGATCATGTGGTATTGCCACTGTTCTGATCCACCATCACTCTCGTTGCTGATCTCATACAGCACGTTGTCCAGATCGTTCACGGTGTCGATCACCTTCCTGACATACGCCTCCTGCAATTCCGTCACCGCCGGATTCACTAGTGTATGACTCTCCCCGCCGCTATTGTCGTCGTTTACATCTCCATCGATCCCGTTGATATTGTTCGCAGCATTGTATGGATGCCCTTCCCATGGATTCGCCAACTGATAGAACCCCTTCGGATATGATGTACTCCATCCGTTAAACAACATCACCGAAACATACATTCCTCGTTCACCTGCTTCAATAACCCGCTCTCGTAACCGGTCAAAGTACGCCTGATTGAATTTCGTCAAATCGAACTTTGGCTTTCCATCCAGCGCTGTTCCAGGTCCTGTCCGCTCATAGGGCATCGGTGAAAAATAGTACGGTTCGTGCCATTCCACCACCCACTTCGCCTGTTCCCAAGTCCATAGCCGAAAGAAGTTGTGGTTCTGAGATTCCAGGAAATCCAAATACCCTGTGTAGTCGAATACTGGTGGGGGATCTGTCAACACCCCATCCTGCAGATTTAGCCAGTAGTGTGACCCTGTCAGATAAACAATCGTTCCTCTACCATCCATAAAATAGCGCCCATTTTCTGGATGCGTCCTCAATGGACCGTTATCCAGAACTCTCTGGCGACACTCCTCCTGCTTATTGTGTTCGGTGACAACGCGATTTACGTCGATATATACACGCAACTCATCCGAAGTTACCATGTTCAGTTCAGTATAGAGATTGATCCAATGGTGCATCTGCCGCTCAACCGAGCGAATCGCTTGTTTTGCACCAGTCAAAGCACCCTCCATAGTGCTCCAGAACATAAAACTGGCGACCAATAACGTCAACACAACAAAGATGGCAGACATAACAATCCGCGCTACTATTGTCCCCAAACGACTATGCCGATCCGAATCAACCGGAACTATAGCCTTTGGTTTGATGATGCCGTTTATTCTCATCGTTGGATCGCTCCTGGCCTGATGGCTAGAATTTCGTGAAGACGAAGTAGTTTGACGTTCCAGGCATGTAGGCGACTCTGAACTCTCCATCCAACCTGAAACCCCGCGTAGAGAAGAATCGGATAGCGTACTGCCTTGAAACAACTGAAGGGAATGTGCCGGCGAGAGGCCCTGTCGCCATCCAACGTTCGAGTGCAGGATCATCCATGCACTCATCTGTGATCAGATCGAACACCAACTTGCCTCCGGGACGAAGCACGCGCACACACTCAGCAAGATAACGCATTGTAGTCAGGAAGGGAGTCACCGAAAACACTTTGTGCGCTTGCAGAAGATCGATGGATGCTGATTGAGTGGCAGATAGAGAGTTTCCGTCAGTAGGTCGCAAAACGACGGGGTATTGCCGTATCAGCCACTGCGCCCAGTCTTGCGCGGTTTCATAGATTTCGTAGTGCGAAGGTCGGCAATAGGTCAATGTTTTTTCAAGATAGCGACCGGAACCCGGTCCAATCTCACACACCCGATCAATTGTGTGTTCGAACACACCCAACTTCTGCATTTGGTCCATGGTTTCTTGCGTTGTGCCGAGGACGTTGTGTGTTTTGTCAATATAGTCACCTACTGACAAACCTGCTTTTTTCGCACCTGCCAGCGTTGGCTTGAATGGAATATACGTGCGAGGTTCATCCCAGCGATGCGTTCGAACCACCTCAAAGCCAATGGGACGCATCAGGTAATTCAATGCACTGCGCATCCGTCCTAGTAAACTGTCGCCCATCGATTCGTCCATTTCCGCCTGCTGTCAGCAGGTAGTTCTACGCCAACTCAATTTTTCGGCCATAAAACGCTTCGGCGTAGCCACCGGTTGCTTTTGCCTCGACGCCACGCAGCCGCATCAATGCCATGAACGTCTCGCGCGTGAACCAGTGTTTGCTGCGTTGAGTGCCGAAAAATTGGAGCAAATAGTTCACCTTGCGCTCACACAACGCTGCATCGAGACCCATAAAGACATTCGGTGCGCCCAAATCGCCGTCGTACTTGGCGATTTCGTATTCCAGGATCAGGTGACTCCGATACGTGTTCCATGTCAGGTCGCAGAGCGTGCGGTGATCCTGGTGGAGATCATAGCGGCAATGGGTGAAAATCAGATCAGGCTGCATCTCTGCTTTCAGTTGTTCGAAGTAGTCTTTGATGGCCGCGCCATCATATGGGAAATACCCATCGCGAAAATCAAGGATATTCACCTGGCGAGCGGCGACGCCCTCCAGAAAGGCAGCTGCACTTTCCTCCGCCTCACGCCGACGATCCTGGTCAGCGCTGAACACAATCCAGCGAACATGGAGATCTGCGTAAGAGTGGCTGAGTTTGAGCAATGTCCCGCCGCAGCCGATCTCGATATCGTCGCTGTGCGCTCCCAGACACAGAATGCGCAAGGGCAGAGTGCGGTCAGCACTCAGAGTGAGATCAGCCATGTATGCTCACTTTGGGCATGTCGACGCGCATGACGTGCGTGTTCAACCCAATCGCCTGGCGTCTGGCGACCAGGTTCTGGCGTTGCGGTCGCGTCCATGGCATATAACCGCGCGCAACCATATCGTCGAACATCTTTTTCTCCTTGAAGGTGTCCATGCACGCCCAGAAACCGCGGTGACGGTAGCCGATCAGTTGTTCCCGAGCGATGAGACGTTGAAATGGCTCCACCACCAGCTCTTCACCTTCGTTCATATAGTCAAAAATCTCTTGACGAAAAATAAAGAAGCCACCATTGATCCACAGATCCACCTCCTGCGCAGCAGCAATGCTGCCGACGAGATTGTCATCGCGCACCGAAACCACGTGAAAACTCTGTGGCGGCTGGACACACAAGAAACTGGCAATCTTATCCTGCGCAAAAAAGTATTGCGTGTACTCTTCAAGATTGAGGTCGGTGAGCCCATCGGCATAGTTTGCCATAAAGACCCTGTCGCCAGCCAGAAACTCGCGCACCGCCAGGAGTCGCTGGCCGATGTTCGAGTTCAGTCCAGTGTCGACGAATGTGATCGTCCAGTCAGAGATGTCATGATCAAGCAGATGCACGGTGCGACCGCCGTCCGACAGCACGAAATTATTCGATAGACACTCATTGTAATTGAGAAAATAGTTCTTGATGATATCGCCGCGATAGCCCAGACACAAGATAAAATCGGTGTGTCCAAAGCTGGCATAATATTTCATTAGGTGCCACATGATCGGCCGATACCCAATATCGACCATTGGCTTCGGAATTGTCTCGGAGTATTCCTTGAGACGCGTCCCCAATCCGCCGCAGAAAAGAACGACCTTCATGATCTTGCTCCTAATTGAACGTTCTGAACACCGGTTTCACGGGCCGGCCAACAAGAAAGCGCTCGACGCCGCCATCCAGCGCCTGCCGATAGACGCGCAGCGCACCGGCAATTCCGGCGATGGTGCGGTCAATATCCTCATCGGTGTGAGCATAGCTGACTACCAAAGACGGCATCAGCAGACCGCGTTTGATCGTCTCTTGCAAGAATAGAGTGCGAAATGCCTGAGATCGCTCTCTGGCAGCGTCACGCGTCACATAAATCAGATTGCAGGGACGCCCGGCGAGTTGGAAGTACTCCTCCAATTTGTTCTCGGCGATCGCATCGTTGACGCCGTCGATGAGCCGGTTGCCCTGGCGATGCAGGTGCTCGATCACCGGCTCCTGTTCATAGATGCGCATCACCTCGAGCGCAGCGGCCAGACTCGAGGTTTCAGCGCCGTAGGTCGTGGAGAGAAGAAAGACCCGCTCTTTGTCGTGATGCAAACCGCCCAATTCCATGACATCGCGCCGGCCGACCAACGCCGAAATCGAGAAGCCGTTGCCAAGCGCCTTGCCAAAGGTGGAAAGATCGGGCTGAATGTCATGCACAAATTGAGCGCCGCGCACATGCCAGCGAAATCCGGTGATAATCTCATCCAGGATGAACAAGGCGCCATGACGATGACAAAGCCTCTGCACCTGTTGAAGAAACCCGTCACGCGGCGGCTCGACCGTCTCCGCCTCCATGACAACGCCTGCAATCTGGTTAGGATAACGTTCAAACAATGCAGCCAGGCTGGCAATGTCGTTGTAATGGAACTTGACGGTCGCAGCGCGCGTCGACTCCGGAATTCCGGCAGCCATTGCCGTACTGCCGATGAACCAATCATCCACCGAAAAGAAGGGATGTTCGGCGCAGATGGCGATCATGTCACGCCCTGTGTGTGCGCGCGCCAGCTTCACCGCAGCCGTGGTCACATCCGAGCCATTCTTGCCAAATTTCACCATCTCACCAGCGCCCAGTAGAGTGAGTAGATGTTCGGCCGCCTCCACTTCGATAATAGACGGTCGCACAAAGTTGACGCCAAGCTGCATCTGTCGATAGGCTGCTTCGACGACGGATCGATAACCATGCCCCAACGTCACCGAACGCAGCCCCATTCCATATTCGATATACTCGTTATCATCTACATCCCACACGTGGCACCCCTCACCGCGGACGATGAAGCCGGGAGCAAGTTCAGGATATTGGTCGTCGCCTTTGGCGTACGTGTGCGCACCGCCTGGAATCAAATGATGACTTTTCACCTGATATTCTCTGGAGCGGGTAAAGTGCATAATGAACCTCAATTTCAGTGAAAAGACTCTGACGGACTGCCTTGCCGTCGTCTAGACCTCGCGCAAGAGGTCATGCTCGACCAGCAACTGCGCTGCAACAAACACATCATCGAAGGGAAGATTGGCGCGCTCGGCGATGTCGAGCAAGGTGTGTTCGCCATCTGACAGGTTCAGCACCCAGAGCATTGCGAGTTCGGCGGACCCCGCATGTTTACGCCCCCCTAACGCGCTATACAGCCCGCGCCGCCCTAGCTGTGGTTCGCATTTTGGGTTCAGATTGAGATAGCGTCGATTATGCTCCAACGTCTCGACAACCTGGATATACTTCTGCAGCGAATCAGCCAGATAAGGGGGCTGCACCAGCGTCAGATCATCGGCGGAAGTATGATATTCCGGGTAGCAGCCATGCGGCGTACGCGTGAGGCTACCCACCGGCAAATTAAAGCCCGGCGAACAGTACTGGCGCTCATCGTAGCCATAAGGCGAGAAGTCGCGCACTGCGTAGGCGGCGCCAGACCAACGCAGCACATGTTGCACTACCCGATCGATCTCGGCGTCGCCTCGTCGACTCTTCTTATAATGCAGCGAGCCTGGGTCGCCTACACACGCCACCACCAGACCATGACGAATGTGCATTGTTTCAGCCTCATGCAGCGCCAGCCAGGCGATCGCTCCGATTGTGCCAGGAATAAACACAAAGCGATAGGTGTAGCGCCGCGTAGAGAGGAAGGCAATATATTTCGCCAGCCAGGTGCAGAGAGCGATCCCGGAAAGATTATCGTTACACAACGAAGGATGGCAGCAGTGCGTTGAGAAGAACACTTCGTCCTGGCTTGCACCGGGAATCACCAGTTCACCGTAAGTCAGGTGTCCGACTTCGAGTGATGCATCGATGACAACATCGTAGTACGGATCGGTGAGTTGCGCAGCCTGCGCGTGACTGACGCAAAACCCCCAACGTTCGGTGTAATAGGAGGTGCGATAGGGAATGAGATCTGGCTGTTCTGGCAACGTAAAGAGATGCGCGTGCAATTCCTCGCGCGACACCCGCGCTCTCAACGGCGTGCTGTAGTTGAGCAGATGCAGATTAGAGGCGCGAAAGTCGATCACGCGTTCGCCATGAACATTCGCCACATAGGCGTCGTGCACATTCCATTCGCGCGGCGTCGTCCAGTCGAAGAGTTGCACACCGGTTGGCACCTCGTGGATGACGAGCGGAATGTGTTGCTGCACAATGCGCAACGTCTGCCGCACACCATCGCCCGTGATGCTGCGGCAGATCGGATATAACTCGCGAATCAGGTGATGCATCTCCACGCCAATGTCATCTGGAGACAGCAATTCGGTCATCTCTCTCCCTCATCGGTGGTCGGCGACAACTGATTACTGCGCAACGCGTCGAAACTGCCCGATGTACAATCAGGATAGTTCGCATCGCGTTCTGAAATAACCTGCACCGGCAGCGGCCATGCAATCGCAAAGAGCGGGTCATTCCAGCGTACGCCGCAAGCCAACGCTGGGGCGTAGAATTCCGACATCTGATAGAAAAGCTCGGCATCGTCCGTCAGCGTCTGGAATCCGTGCGCACAGCCTTTGGGCACATAGAGCGCCTGTCGGTTGTCGGCGGTCAGTTCAACGCCAACCCATTGTAGAAAAGTCGGCGAATCGGGGCGCAGATCGACGGCCACGTCGAAGATGGCCCCACGCACAACGCGCACCAGCTTCTCCTCAGCCGCTGGCGGCGCCTGATAGTGCAGCCCGCGCACGGTCCCGCTCGTGTGGTTGTAGGAGAGGTTGCATTGGGCGATCCGCGCTGTTAGCCCATGCGCTGCAAACTCCTGTGCACACCAGGTGCGGGCAAAGAAACCGCGTTCGTCTCCTTTCAACTCAGGCGCAACGATGACTACGCCAGGCAACGCCGTCTTGATAAAGTTCATGCGTACTCCGGCTGATAGACGCGCGTCTCAGGAATTGGCACAACAAATTGTCCACCCCACTCGCCGATATAGGCAAGCTGGCGCATGATCTCTTCCTTGAAATTCCACGGCAGAATCACCACGAAATCCGGTCTGGCCTCGCGAATCTGGTCAGGATGCCGGATTGGGATGTGCGTCCCTGGCAGATACATCCCCTGTTTGTAAGGGTTGCGGTCGACGGTGAAGTCAAGAAAGTCTGTGCGAATACCACAATAATTGAGCAAGGTGTTGCCTTTACCCGGCGCCCCATAACCCACCACGCACTTGCCTTCCCGTTTGGCGTTGATCAAGAAGTCCAACAGCTTGCGTTTTGTCTCCTTCACCTTCTCTTCAAAGGCGGCGTAATAGGTAAGGCTGGCGACCCCGGCGGCAAGCTCACGCTGGCGCAAGTCGATCAGATGCTGACTGAACGGCCGGGCGTCATCTGTGTGACAGGCGTAAATGCGCAGCGAGCCGCCATGGGTGGGCAACTCGTCGACGTCGAAGATGCGCAGCCCGTGCGCCGCAAAGATTTTCTCGGTCGTGATCAGGCTGAAGTAGGAAAAGTGTTCATGGTAAATCGTGTCGAACTGATTTTCCTCCACCAGTCGCATCAGATGAGGAAACTCCATCGTGATGACGCCGCCCGGCTTGAGCAAAATCTTCATGCCCGCCACAAAATCGTTGAGATCCGGAACCTGCGCCAACACATTGTTGCCGATCAGTAGATCGGCGCTTAACCCTTCCGCCGCCATCTGGCGTGCGCAGGCTGCGCCAAAGAACTCGATGCGCGTCGGCACACCTTTGTCGATAGCCACACGCGCAACATTGGCAGCCGGCTCGACGCCGAGCGATGGAACACCCTTTTCCACAAAGTATTGGAGCAGATAGCCGTCATTGCTCGCCACTTCGACCACCTGGGATGCGCTGTCATAGCCAAAGCGAGCGATCATTGCTTCGGTGTAGCGTTTGGCGTGCTGCAGCCAGGTGTCGGCGTAGGAAGAAAAGTAGGCGTATTCGGTGAAAATATGTTGAGGACTGACATATTGCTCCAGCTGCACCAAAAAACATTCCTCGCATACATAAACATGCAGAGGATAGAAAGGCTCCATCTGATTGAGCTGATCGCTGCGCAGGTAGCTCTCGCAGAGCGGCGACATGCCCAAGTCCACGACGGTGGCGTGCAATGGCGCAGCGCAGAAACGGCAACTCGGCCCGTCAGAGTTCGCCCCATTGACGGCTGGCTTTTCCACGGTAGTCATTTCAGACATAATAAGACCTCAACTTTGTCCTACCAGCGCAGCGGCGTTCACGCGCCAGCGCAGGTCTGCGTCCAGCACACCGTCGCCAATGAGCTGTTTGATATGGTCGATGCGTTTATACTTCGGACCCTCGAATTCCTCCAGGGTGACCCCCACGCTCCGGTACGCCTCGTACAATTCCTGCGCGCCGCGGCGCGCGTTCCACTGCGGCTTGAAATCTGGCAACGTGGCGGCGATCTTGCTGAAATCGACGCGATAGGTGCGCTTGTCCGGTTCGGCGCCCTCCGCGTATTCCACCCTGCAGTTGGGCACAGTTTCACGCACGATCTCAGCTAGTTCACGAATGCGATAGTTCTCCTCGTTGACGCCGACATTGAACGCTTGATTGTGAACCATCTCGCGCGGGGCGTTGAGCACAGCAATGAATGCGCGCGCGATATCTTCGATATGCACAATCGGGCGCCACGGCGAGCCATCGCTCTTGAGATAGACCAGACCGGTGGTGTATGCCCAGGCTGTCAGATTGTTCAAGACAATGTCAAAGCGGTGGCGCGGCGACACGCCATAGGCAGTGGCGTTGCGCAGAAACGTCGGGCTAAAGTTGTCGTCAGCCAGCGCCGAAACGTCGCGCTCCACCAGCACCTTGGAATGACCATAGGGCGTAACCGGATTGAACGCTGCGTCCTCGGTCAGCATGGCGTCCCCGGCGGCGCCATAGGTGCTGCACGACGAGGCAAAGAGATAGCGCGTGACGCCAGCCTGTTTGGCAAGCTCGGCAAGCTTCACCGAAGCGCGATAATTGATCGCGTAGGTCAGGTCCGGGTTCAGGTTGCCCAACGGATCATTGGAGAGCGCCGCCAGATGGATTACGGCGTCACAACCGTCCAGATCGGCCGGTTCGATGTCGCGGATGTCCTTGTAAACTTCGCGAACGTTGGGCGCCTCGCTGCCAAACGTACATCGCGCGTATAGGTCTGTATCCAGACCGGTGACGTCGTAGCCTTGCTTCAAGAGCATCGGAACGAGCACGGCGCCAATATAACCTTTGTGTCCTGTTACCAGTATACGCATGATTTTCACCCTCCCAGATGAATTCTAGCGGTAATGATGTTTTTCGGTAGTCTGGGCGACGGTTTCCCCATAGAGGCGAGAGAACAGAGGGACGCGTTCATGCAGCAACAAGAGCATATCCTTTACGAAAGAGCGGAAGTTCTGTCTCCTCGTCAGCCATTGCATCATATAAGCATAACAGAACGCACGCTGCTTCAACCCGATTGGGGCGCTGTTGATTGCATGCAAGCAATTCTTAAAATACAACCATTTGATGGGAACTGCCTTACCTTCTAGCGATGCATCGAAAAAAGATACGCGCGCACGTTCAGACGCCAGTACACCCCGGAACGATTGATTAGGATGTAATCGAATGAGAAACAATCGCTCGGAAAGTACATGAAAATAGCCAAACAGACCAAGATTTGCCATCAAAACTTCGTCTGAACACGGATAACTACCATGCAAAACGGTTTGTTCTAGCACACTTCTACGCATCAGCCCTGACAATTGCGCCATGCGGTGATCATGGTGCAAGAGGAGATTCCGAAAACGAATATGTGATTGGAGCGAACTGGCGTCAGGTTTAGGATCGTAGTTTTCGATAACTTCACCGTTCTGATCGATCAGTTTCACTGATGGACAACTCACTACGACGCCCGGCTCGTTGTCTAGCACCTCAACACACTTTTCGATGAATTCAGGAGCGATGAGATCATCATAATCCGCCCACTTAAAATACTCACCGCCAGAAAGCTCAAAGACACGATTGTAATTGGGAGCGACACCGATATTTTCAACGTTGCGAAAATATCTAATCCGGTGATCTTTGGCGGCGAATTCTTCACAGATTTCCTTTGTGTGATCCACAGAGCCGTTATCTGAAATGACGATTTCAAAGTCGGAATAGGTCTGCGCCAAAATCGATTTCAGCGTTTCTGCAAGATACGCTTCACCGTTATACACTGGGATACCAATGCTAACGCGTGCCTGGTAGTGTTTCGTCATGCTACGAAACCTTTCTCTAAAGGATCTGGATTGCGGCTACAAACCCGGCTTGCGCCTACTCTAGTAATTGGATGCGCCGCCAGTTGATATCCCCGAGTTTCCTTCAACCATATCAAAGATTTTTGTGTAGGCATCATTTCCCAAGTCAATCTGCCGTTTTGCATTTCTCATTAGACGAGGACGCAGATCCACCGCCGATGACCACGCAAAATTCAGTGCTTCCTCCAACCTTTTCTCTAAGTTGACGTCACTTACATCGATTACTTGACAACCTGACTCGCCGAATTCAGCCGCCAACCCGGCCGCCTTAATCGTTTGGTAGACAGATTTTGATAGAGCAACGACGGGTATCCCCTGACCAAGAGCAAACACTGCACCATGAAATGTGCCGCTGACCATAACTCTGCAGCGGCCAACGCGACGAATAATGTCCTCAGGAAACTCATATTTGCGCCAATTCTTTGAAACCTTGCTATACCCCTTCATGACCGCTTCTATATAAGTCATGTCCGCTTCATTCACATCAATCGGAGCTGCAACCAGTTCTGCTCTGAATCGGCTTGCAACGCGATGCAGTACAGGCCGAATCCGATTTACGTGCTCTTCATCAACGGCCGTATAGTGTGCAATGCGCAGGCTAAGTCCAATTCCTTGCCCCAATTCTTTTTTATGGGCGTTGTATGCCAATTCAATGGCATCATCTCCTGTCATAAGCACCTTGTCTCTTGGCACCCCAATCGCATCTAAAATAGGGCGGGCCACCCGTTCCTCACGAATCATGATAAAATCCACAAAGGGAAGCACTTGCTTCGCCCTAGCAACTAATTCTGGATCGTCTAGTGGTCCAACACCTTGACTCACCATTACAGTCGGAACGCCGTTGGCAACGGCCGCTGCCAGACGATCAAACACTGGAATCAGAAAACGTTTGTCATCGTCGCACATATACCCACCGCCGCTAGCGACATATAAATGATATGCAGCAAGACCTGGATACCCGCCGGCATTCTTAGCAGTGACTAGATCATAATGCTCAGGGGCCGCAGATAAGCTGCTCTTCAAGGCATCGTTCTGCGCTGCATGTTTTGTGCCCTGTTTTAGTAAAGATGATAGCAATGAATGTAGCTGTCCAGCCGATACTGTGATTCCCGTCCGATTACGAATCATCTCTCGCGACTCTAATAACAGACTCCAGACTTGGCGGGGCATCAACTGTTGAAAGCGCCCTGGTGCAGCAACCGCTCCGCCAATGTTATCAGGCGAAACAGGATATGTCCCTGGCAGTAATAAGCGACAAAGGTGAGGAGCGATCGAGATGACCTCAAATTTCGCCTCTGGCCAGAAACATCTCAATCTTTTCAGCGCTGCTAACAGTAGAGCGTTGTTACCCGCATTTCGATGATCGTGAACCGCTTGATCGAGTAGAATCCGCAAGTACATCTCCAATCAACATTTTCGATTCTTGGAAGTCAGTGTCAATCCCGATTTCTCATATCCTGAACACTAAACGCATTCAGTGCACGATCGACTTCCATGAGACTTTTATCAAACCCAGCCTGCTTATGGACTGCAATCCCCACCTCTTTGAAAGTCGAAGACTTGAATAGACGACCTACGTTATGTATCTTTGGTCGCGCGCTACCGGTTTGACTGATGACCATAAAGTCTGCGGCATTGTCAATCATGGCTGTCAAGATGTCATTTGTAGCCACTGCTTTTTTCATCTCAATATACCGCTCCAACTGGCGATTGGTGACCGCATATGTTTCACACAAGTAATCTACGGCAATGTCTTCCACTTCATGATATTCGAGGCTATCAACACCCACGCGAATCATCCCTGCAACGCCGTGAGGTATTTCAGGCTCATCGATTAGACACCTAAATAATTTCGCAATCTGTCCAGGAAACAGGAACATATCATCATCGATCACGACCAGATACTTCGGACTGAGTTCGTGCGCCACCACCCACCGATAACCGCATCCGCGCCTCTCGGTCTGATTCAATAGTGTCAGCCGTTTATCTTTTGACTGCACTTTGTCCTCAATACGAATTGCAGGGTTATGGTTAGAGACTATCAATCGCTCGACAAACTCGCACCTCAAAATGTTGCGGACCTGAGCCTGAATATGATCCATACGCGCTGGGTGGTAATATGTAATCAACACCGTGAGTCTATCTCGACTGTTGAGCGAAACCGCTCCGCCCCAGTCCCCTGCCAGAGCAAACTGTGTATATCGGATTTTTTGCTTAATCGCTTTTATCATGATTTTTTCGAGAGACTCTTTGCGATTCACCTTACTCATTTGCGTAAACGACGAAACCCCTGAATAGATTATGCGTGGTACAGATGTCTGTCCTGCCTGCGAACACCCGACCAGAAATCACCAGAGAAACACGCTGGCCACAGAAACGAAAGCGCCGCAGTCAAGCGGCTCGCTGCTGTGAAGCCGGCGCGCCGCTTCAGATTCCATGAAGCTGAAGCAAGATAAGCATGAAACACCCGCCCTCGCCAGTACGGCGATCGCGCCGACTGGCGCAAGCAAGTTGTCGCACCTTCCAACCGTAACGCCTTTTCACGCCCCCATCGATCACTCTCAGCAATCGTCCTCCAATTTGTGGTGCTGCTCTGTTCACCGATGCGAATCTGTGCCACAATGGTCGGTTGGTAGGCAATGCGCCCCGAAAACGCCATACGTCGCCCTACATCTCGATCCTCCACCCCAAGAATCGCTGGATGCGGATCGAACATGCCGACAGCAAAAAAGTGGCTACTGAGCAACAGTGACGCCTGAAACGGTATGCTCTCCCCTGCAACCAGATGTGGGAAGATATGTCCCATGAGCCTGGGATGCCAGACGGACACCAACGCACCATTGTTGTCAACTGTCTGGTAACTCCCATAGAGCCACGCTGCATCTTGATTCTGTTGACTTAGTTCCCATAACGCGCTGAGCGCGCCGGGCAGCAGGATATCGTCGTCATCCAAAAAATGAAGATACTTGCCGCGTGCAATGGCGGCGCCGCTGTTGCGTGCGATACAACGCTCGCGACGGCAAGTGTCGATGACGTTGACCATTGGCGATTGCTGCCAGACGGCGTAGGGAAGCGATTTTCCAGAGTCGTTGACAACTATTACCTCAATCCCACCAGGTACACCTTCTTGAGTAAGCACACTGTTGACCGAATGCACAAGAGTGCTGCGGCCAATAGTAGGTATTATGGTGGAACAAAAAACAGCCATCTACACTCTCCTGGCTACTGCAATCATTGCGCATATTGAGAACCGAATATTTACGAATATCTTTTCAGGTTCTTCTTGAAATGCACCATCGCAGACTGTTGATGATTGCATAGCCATCTACTTAGGTGAATGAAAAACAGCGGCATGGTAAACATCTACAGTTCGTTCGGCGCATCGATCCCAACTCAACATCGCAACACGACGCAACCCTTGCTCGCGCAGTCTTGTGCGCAGATTTTCGTCAGCGATAACCTGTTGGATTGTGCCAGCCCATACAGTAATGTCCTTGCCGTCAACCAACAAAGCGCCATCAAGGACCACTTCCGGCAACGAGGTCATATTCATGACAATGGTAGGTAATCCACAAGCCATCGCTTCAAGTGGAGGCAAACCGTAACCCTCGCGCTCAGAGGGAAAGACAAATAAGTCGGCAAGATTATAGAGACGCACCAGATCGAGGAGTGCAATGGCGCCCAAAACAACAACCCGGTCCGCCAACCCCAACTCGGCGACCAAATGCTGAAAGGTAGAGCGCTGCAATCCCTCAGCAACCACCAGAACGAGAGATAGGTCGGCATTGTTAACGGCAACCCGTGCAAATGCATTGATTAGCAAGGGAATATTCTTACGCGGTTCATAGCCAACCCCCAATATAAATCGTCCGTGAATGCCGAAGCGTTGTTTCACATCTTGACGCCAAAGCTGCTTTTCGCATTCGTCAGCTTGACGAAAAATCGGGTTCGGCGCCTGTTGCGTCACGGTGATACGTTCGATCGGAATACCCAGCGTTCGACTGATTTCAGCTCGCACATATTCAGAGACGGTAATCACCCGATAGGCTCTGCGTACTGCCCATAAAATACTTTGCTTTGAGTAGCCATTAATTATCCAATGTCTTAAGTCAGAGTTGTTGCCAGGCAATGCAGACATCGTCGTCAATTGAATCGTATCGTGTAGGGTGACAATATACTTTCCCATTAGGCCAACTGTTGCCGTGTTGCACAGGAAGTGCATCACGTCCAACCGGTCCTTGATCATCTGTAACCGCAGACCCACTTGTTCTCGAAAGGGCATTCCAACAATAGGCCTCGTTCCATCAACGATGCGATAGGTGAAGTTTGAACTATCTGGAAGCATAACATCTTTAGTTGGGTGGCGATCAAGATACACGATAAATTCATCGTCTTTGTCGACTTGATTGAGTGCACTGAGCAGATTCGTTGTGTACGTCTTGAATCCACCAGGTTGAGGATGGGTCAAGAAGCGTGCATCAATTCCTATTCGCAAGGTGGTCTCCTTTGGGGGTGGCGCAAATCGATTTGCTATCGGCGGGCCAAACTAAGCGATCAAAAATGTTGACGATGCCAAAAGCAGCAAAAAGCAGCAGGACAGCATCAATCGGAAGGCGATAGCGAACCAATGTCCAGGTTAATAAATGCAAGAAAGTGTAAAAGAGTATAAAAAAGTAGAGTAGCAAGAGCTGAGCACGTTGTTGTGTAGATTGCGGCCTATGAACTCGATAGGCTGAGAGCAACAAACCGTACAACATGAACGGCAAGAATAGAGCAAACGAACCAACACGCGAGATATTGCTGAGCGTGCTCGATTCCGAGCTGGGCCAAAACTTGAAATACTCACGGCTACGGTCTACAGAAAGCAGTGCATAACGCACAGGATCGGCAACGATGAAACCAATTGCTTCTTTGAGCAATGCTCGATCCAACTCAGCCTCATTCAAAGATAGCAACTGTTTTGGGATCAGCTCATAATATTCCTGTGTCCCAAGCAACGGTACAAACTTAGCACCGTAGACTGGATGATTTCCCCAGAAAAATGCAAACCCAGCATTCGTGTTCAACGGCGTAAACGCGCCAAAGGCGCGATAGTTGCGGATTGTCCACGGTGCAATCAGAAGGGCGACGACGACGATTGTGCTCGCCATTCCCAGCAATACGTCAGAGCGAAAGAACTGGCGCACCGACCTATGTGCAGGCGCAGCGCGCGCTGACAGGCTCCACCAGATCCAGAGAAACAAAAAGGGGACAAAGAGCAGAAACACCTGCCGCAACAGACCGGTCACCCCGATCGCCAGTCCCAATTCCACCCACAGCCGCCAGCGAAGCGGTCGATGACGTTGCTCGGCGATGCGCATGGCGGCATCGAGCGTCCAGAGAATGCCGACAAAATAGAAACTCTCTGTAAGCAGGCCGCCAGCATAGTAGAAGAAATAAATGTAGACAGCGCTGAAGGCGGCTGCGAGCAATCCCACCGGAACGCCAAACACACGCCGCCCGATGCGATAAGCCAGCCATGGGTGTAGCACCCCAACGATCACTGCCTGAATCACGCGCGCGACCAATGGCTGGACCCCAAACACCACATAGACAGCAGCCAGATAGAGCGTATACAGATAACTCCAGTGAGCAGTTGGTTCGCCCGCGCGCGTCGCCGGCCAGTGACCCTCGGCAAAACTGAAGCCGTGCCCTTCCACCACCCGCTGCGCAAGCCCATGATAAGAGAGTTGATCGTAGATGCCTGGCAGGTCGACGACGGTGTTGCCCTGATAGAAAGCCGATAGCAGCCGCAACAACACGGATACGGCAACGATTGCAAGCAGCAACTGTTTTGTCGAGACCGACACGCCAAACCAGGTGTGCTGTTCATCGGCTACAGCGTCCGTGTCCGCTTCAGCCGATTGGGGGCTGCCGTCATTCACAATCGCCCGATTTTTTGTTTCTATCATTGCGCTGAACCTGCCACTATCTCATCCGCAAACGAGCAACCAGCGCCACGCCACTCCACGTCGAGCAGGTCGGCAACGGTCGCCGCCAGGTCGGCGAAGCTGGCGCGCGCACCCAGGTTATGGTTTGCGACGATTGCCGCTCCCTGTATCAGAATGGGCACGCGCTCGCGCGTGTGGTCGGTGCCTGGCGTGGTCGGATCGTTGCCATGATCTGCGGTGATGATCAAGACGTCTTCCTCGCGCAAGGCAGCCAGCAATTCGGGTGCACGGCGGTCGAATTCAACCAGCGCCTGGGCGTAGCCACGCACATTATTGCGGTGACCATAGAGCGCATCGAAATCGACCAGGTTGGCAAAGATCAGTCCCGTCTCTGGCAGATGCAGATACTCTAAAATGGCGTCAACGCCAGCCATGTTGTTGCCGGTGTGGTTGCTCATCGTCAATCCGCGGTGCGCAAAGATGTCTTCAATCTTGCCCACGCCCATCACCTGCATCCCAGCTGCCTTAACGGCATCGAGAATTGTCGGTGCAGGAGGTTCCAGGCTGAAATCTTTGCGTCGCTCGGTGCGCACGAAGCTGCCCGGTGCGCCGACAAATGGGCGGGCGATGACGCGCCCCACAGCATGATCCCCAACCAGTATCTCACGCGCAATCTGGCACATCCGATACAACTCATCGATCGGGATCACCTCTTCATGTGCAGCGATTTGAAAGACGCTGTCCGCAGACGTATAGACAATCGGTTGCCCTGTACGCAGATGCTCTTCACCCAATTGTGCGATGATCTCCGTTCCAGATGCAGGATAGTTGCCCAGTGTGGTGCGTCCGATCCGGGACTCGAAGATAGCCATCAACTCTGGTAGAAATCCATGGGGGTACGTTGGGAAAGGTTGTGGCAGGATAACGCCAGCCAATTCCCAGTGCCCGGTGGTGGTGTCCTTGCCCGCGCTCACCTCTGTCAGACGGCCATAGACGCCGCTTGCTGACGTAGTGGAAGGCGTCCCCACAATCTCGACCAGATTGCCAAGCCCCATCCGCCCCAAATTGGGAAGATTGAGACCACCAACCGCGCGTGCGATATTACCCAAGGTATTGGCGCCCACATCGCCGTACTCTGACGCATCTGGTGCATCGCCACAACCGACGCTATCCAGGACGACCACCGCGACCCGCTGAATCTGTTTTTTCACGGCAGCTCCTTATTATTCGAGCCGATAACAGAGCCGAATCACGTCAAGGTTCGAGGCGATCTCTTTCCTGGCGCGATCGCGCATCTTTGGCACGATCGACGCCCCACCCCAGATCACCAGTTTGGCTGCACTCAGACCACCCAACATGGAGCGCAGCGCTGCAGTGCGCATGACGCCATAATGTTTCCGATAAAAAAGCATCTTGCCGCGATAGACCATCTTGCGCCGGCTCCAGCGATTCATACTGCGTCCACCGTAGTGTATTGTGGTGGCGTAGGGCAAATAGACAATTTGCCAGCCGGCCTTGCGCAATCGATACTGAAGATCCTCCTCATCACCGTAGATGAAGTAACTTTCATCGAGCAACCCAACCTGGTCGAGCGCAGCGCGGCGGATCATGACGCACGCCGAACCAATCCAGCCAACCGACCGCATCTCATTATCATTGATAATGCCGGGGTAACCCTCCCAAAAGAGTTCCCCCAACCGGGTGGCAACCAGAAATTCCTTACGCAGGCTGGAAAAGTCATTGTAGCAAGATTGCTCCGAGCCGTCTGGGTTGAGCAGTTTTCCGCCAACCGCTCCCACTTCAGGGCACCTATCGAGAAAATCCACCATAGCATCCAAGGATGGGCCATTGACCAGCGTATCATTGTTCAGCAGCAGCACGTGACGTCCGGTGGTGGCCTCGATGCCCTGATTGCTGGCTTTACCCAATCCGACATTGCGGTCGTTCTGGATGATCAACACCTCTGGATAGCATGTACGCAGCATCTCCTGGCTGCCATCCGTCGAACCATTGTCCACTACCACAACTTCAAATCGATGCTGTAGCTTGCCAGCGTATAATGACTCGAGACATGGTTCCAGATAAGCTTTGTTATTCCAGCAGACAAGCACTATCGAACAATCCGGCGGCGTCGATTGCGCAATCGCTTGAGATAGATTTGCTGGCTCTTTCAGGGTTGCCGTGTGCTTCACCGTTATCTCTCCTCACGAAACCGATGATCCATTTCCATGATTTCTTCATAGGTTCCCAGATCAATATAGACGCCCGCCGACATGGGAGCGCCGCGGAAACGCAAGCCTGCGGAGCGAGCGTCGTTCATGATCTGTGCAAAGTCGCCAATCCCATTGCAGACAGCCTCGTGCAGAAGTTCTGTGAAACGTGGGCGCCAGACAATGCAGCCCCACATGTGCGTCAGATGCGTCTGCTTTGGCTTGTCGACAATCTCGGTCACCACGCCGTTTTCATCGATGCCAACCATGCCAAACTTTTCAGGGCGGGTGGTTGGAAACAGGGCAAGAATCACATCGTCGTCTTCATGTGCAGCGCGTAATACGTCAGCGAAGACCGTTTCTGGCTGCATAATCGTGTCCGCCATACCAAAACAGACGGTTTTTCCCCGGATCAGATGATATGCCGAATCGAGAGCGTGCGCCAGCCCCGGCGAGGTGGACTGGCCCACACCGTCTCCGTTCAGGGTCTCCTGCACCACATAGCTGATGTTGCAGCCAAACCGTTGTCCGTTGCCGAAATACCCCACTAACTGATGTTTGGTCTCGTTGATGACAAGGACAATGTGCCTCAATCCCGCAATAGTCAGGTTGTCAACAACAAACTGCGCCACCGGCTTGTAACGGTTGTTACGAATCACAGGGTACAATTCTTTCGGATACGGTAAACCTAACCGAACACCCTTGCCGGCGGCTGGAATCAGCCCAATTAGTTCTTCATTCATACCGCTTGACTCCTTGTGACAGTGTCTGCCAAACGCTGACGGGTAACGTACTCGATACTGACCAGACCGCCTAAGAACAACCAGCCCAACATGCTGCCGCGAAAGCCACGCATTCCGATGTTGTAGACAAAGGGAAAGACCCAGTCGGCAAGCACTCCCGCAACCACAGTGCCGGCCAGTCCGCCGATAACGCCGTAGACATAAGCGCGACTGAAGCTGTCCTCGACCTGCGTGCGCAACTTCCATGCCAGCGAGCCCAACTCAGCCACAAACCAGGCAAAACACGCCATCCCGATGATGCCGATCTGAGCAAGGATGTCAGCATACTGGTTGTGCGAATTGAACGTTACTTCCCAACCACGAATACGATAAAGCGGTGTATACCAGTAATAGTTGGCTGGGCCAAAACCCAGCAGCGGACTGACGCGCGCCATTTCGAACATGATGAGCAATGCATCCACGCGCGTCGAATAGCTGTACTCATCTGAGCCAACAGCGTCAGACACAAGATAGAGCGCCGGAAATACACCCAGCAAGCCAACCAACAACGCCAGACGCCAGGAGCGCGCCGCCACCATTGCAGCCACGGCGGCCATCGGCGGCAGATAGCCCGATTTCCAATCACGATTCAGCATGAAGCCGACATAAAGCGTCGAAACAGCGATGAAACCGAAGACGACGCGCCAGAAAAGCGGCAAATCGCGGTTGAAATATGCCTGGCTCGCCGCCAACGCCACCAACCAAGTCCAGTAGATGCCGTTGTCGATGACGCCAAACTGGATCAGTCGGCTGGTCACCACGCCAACGCCAGGAATGAACCAGCCTGCCACATGCAGCCAACCGATGACGATGAACAGCCAGGTCAGCCAGCGCAGCCAACGCAGATCGTGCAGCTGGTTGGCGGCAAGCAAGAAAGCGCCCACTGAGAGCACGAAAATCAGCAACCCTCCAATCTGTGCGCTGATCGGTGCATGCGACGCCGTCGCAAACCACGGAATCTGCCCGATTACGAATGAAAGAACGGCAACGCCAGCGAGCGCCAGTAAGGGGCGAATCGTGCGCGAGGTTACGAAACGCATCTCCTGTTGCAGGACAATCATACGAAAGAACCAAAGTCCCAGAAGCAAAATTAACATCGCAACAGCGACGTTGAGACCGCCAGGCAACGCTGGCGACGGCGCCATCAAAGCGACCAACAGAAGGGCAATCAGACCAAGCGCGGGCCAGCGCAAAAAGGCGATCATGGCGCCGACGCCAGCTATCGCCAATGCCAGCAACAAGACGCGAGTCGGCGACAAGATCAGAGGCAGTGTGATCGACGCCAGCAGCGCCCCGATCACGATCAGCCACGGAACCCATTGCTGAGACCTTGACGAGATGCTTTCGATTGGGTGACGAGTCAGACTTCGTGATGTGCTCATCTGTCCACTCATGCAACCATCGGACCCCACCGATGACGTAGGAAATCTATAATGCCGTGCAACATCGCGTTTCGGTGTTCAGCCATGTTGCGCCAGCGCGGTCGCACAGTCCAACTGGCCAGGATGCGCGCCATCTGCCCCCATACACGCACCTTCACCACCGCAGGCGCATGGTGTTTGGAAAGCGTCAAGAGCCGGTTGCGCGTGGCGTAGTAGGTCACCGATGGCTTCGGTGTATGATTTGGTGTGATGCCTTTGTGCCACATTCTGGCTTGTGGAACGTGCATCACTTTCCATCCGGCCCTGCTGGCGCGAATACACCACTCAGTTTCCTCCCAAAAATAGAAGTAGCGTTCGTCGATCATGCCGACCTGTTCAATGACTTCTCGCCGCACCAAGATGCCACACCCCATGATCCACTCCACCGGACGAACGTCAGGAAACTGTCCACAATCTGGTTCATCGCGACCGAGCATGATCGAATCCCAGTTGGGACCAAGCATCCCTCCGGCGCACTGAATCACGCCAGGCGCAGCATAATGGTAAACCGTTGGACCAACAATCCCAATCGTCGAATCACTCACCCCGACCTCAACCAGCCGCTCCAGACAGTCCGGCGCCAGGATCGTATCTTCATTGAGTACGAAAATCCAGTCGGCGCCCATCGACATAGCTGCGGCGATCCCAACGTTGTTGTTGCCTGCATAGCCACGATTGTCAGCTAATTCGACGATTTCCACTTCGGGAAAATCTGTCTGAATCGTCTTCACCGAGCCATCCGTAGAATGATTATCGAGCACAATCACGTGATGATTCGGATAGGTGTTCTGACGCAACGATTCCAGGCATGCAAGCGTGTCATCGCGTCGATTGGTGTTCAAGATAACTGAGACAACAAATGGTTGCATCTTTCCTGCCCCATCACCCAGTCAAAGAGTGTTCACATCAGATTGTCATGGCGGCTTGTTGGCGATTGACTGGCAGCTGCCACGCCGCCGGAAAGTTCTTCGCAACCTCAATACCGTCAAAATCCCGGCTGGCGCGCGCGCCGTGTTCCTTCACCCATGCCGCCATGCGCGCTAATCCTTCATCTAAACTTGTGATTTTCTGCTCGCCAAAAACCCGCCGGATCTTGTCGTGAGATGAGTACGCGCTCACCACTTCGTTGCGAGCAGGAAGATGGACGACATCGGGCGCCACATTCATAGCACGCGCCACGGCTTTGGCGAGCTGGTTGATCGTATAGGGTTGATCGGCGCCGATGTTGAACACCTGATTGCGCGCCGCTGGCGTGTCGATCGAGGTTGCGATGATCGGCGCTATGTCGCCAATATAACTGAAAGCACGCGTCTGTTCCCCATCCCCAAACACGCTCATCGGTTTCCCCTGTAAAATCTGATTCATGAAAATGCCCACGACATTGCGATACTTGTCGCCGATATTCTGTCGTTCCCCATAGACGTTATGGGGTCGAAAGATGATATAGTCGAGACCGAACATTTCCTTGCAGATGCCCAATTCCTGCTCGACGGCCAGTTTGGCAATCCCATACGGATCTTCTGGGTGTGGAGGCGTCTCCTCCGTCATCGGCAGTTGCGGGCTGGCGCCATACACGGCGATCGAGGAAGTAAACACGAAGCATTCCACGCCGTTGTTGATTGCTGCGTTGATCAGGTTGACGCTCCCGATCAAATTGTTGTTGTAATTGAAACGCTTGATGAAGTGGCTAAGCCCTTCGGCGGCATAGGCGGCCAGGTGAAAGACATACGCAAAGCGCTCGCGTTCGAATAGCTTGTCCACAAGCACCACATCGTTGATGCTGCCATGCACAAACGTTGCGCCATCCACCACGTTGTCGCGGAAACCGCCGCTCAGGTCGTCAAGCACGATGACGTTATGACCGCGCCGCAGCAATTCCTCCGTCACGTGTGATCCGATAAATCCAGCGCCGCCTGTGACAAGAATTTTGCTCATTGCTTCGCCCTATCCTTCTTATGGTTGGCACATTCGTGCAGGTGCTCTTCTATACATGCCACGGATTGCTCCCAACTCCAGTTGCGCAATACGTAGTTGCGACAATTCTGCGCATAACTGGCAAGTTGCTCCGGATCATTCAACAAATATCTCACAGCCTGAGCAAACTTCGCAGGATCTCGCTCAACTAGCAAGCCCGTTTTTCCATGCACTACACTCTCGGACACCCCTCCCTCATTGACGCCGACAACAGGCAAGCCACACGACATTGCCTCAAGAGGCGCCAGACCAAATGGCTCCATCACAGGAGCATACACGCACAACAGCGCCCGACTGTATTCAATCGCCAGTTGATGCGCGTTCAGGTTTGTTATGATCGTTAGCTCAACGCCACGGCTGTCAGCCAGCGACTCAATATATGCCCTCTCATCGGGATCAACCCTGTTGCAAACCAACTTCAATTTTGGACGCTCTCGAAAAGGGATATACCCCAAACTATCAACCAAAAAGTCAAATCCTTTTCGAGGAGAGAGCTCCCCTACTGAAATGACATAATTATCTCTTTGAATGTTTGCGTATGGACGGAAATCCTCGTGATTCACCCCGTAGTGGCAAATCGGCGTCTCCACCCGATATGTGCGCTGCATCCAAGCCTGTGTAAATGTCGAATTAGCCAGCAAACGAGTTGTGTGACCGACGCCGTCACGCTGAATCGCATATCGACGCCGGAGAAACAGCTTAATGAACGGGTCGATCTCGTCCAGAGTGTTCCGCAACTTCTGCGTCTGCATATATGGTCGATGGAAACCCCGTTGGAAATCGGGGCCAAACGGTTCATGTAAATAATAAACAGAAGGCGTCTCAAGATACTTTAACAAGGTCGGAATGACCGTGAACATACAAGTGTGAGCAAATACGACGTCATATCTTTCACGATCGATTGTCTCTGCAAAACGTTGACCAATTCTGAGCAACTCACCAAGATCACGCCATCGTTGTAGCTGGTTTAACCGGCCTAATGGGTGCTCGAATAGTCTGCGCGGTGTGAATTCAACGATATGGTGACGACGAGCAAATGGTCGAACATCACAGAATTCGTGATTTGCTGTACTCAAACTATACACATCGATCTTATGGTCCGGTTGCAATCGCGCCATCCACTCATAGATTGCTCGTTTGGCGCCGCCACTCGGTGCATTATGAAAAAGAGCGATTCGCATAACGCGACACCTAATCGATTAATCGATCCATGCCTGTTTTCAAGTCTCGCAACCTGTTGTGCATCTCTGTTCCCATTAGCGACCTCAGTAAATCCCTTCGCATGCGCGGGTCACTCCACAGATTTGGACGATAGCGTAATGCTTTGCACAGGTGCCTTCGGCTGGCGTCCACCTTGCCTATGTTGTAGGCAACCAGTCCAATCGCAAAGTGGACTGTTCCACACATCTGATCATGCATGTGTTTTGGAAACTCAACCGCCAACTCTTGCACAGCGGTGGCAACCATCTCACACAATGCAATGGCGTTGCGCTCAATATCAACCCCGTAGGCAGTTTGTCGAAGCTCGACCGGCTGCGCGCCAAACGCTAACTCGTAGAACAGATCTAAATCCGTCGCCAGAGTGGGATCGATCGCCAACGCGCGGCGAAAGCACTCGGCGCCCGATATCCAATCGTTGCGCCGCTGAACATGATTCAACAGGAAAAATCGATAGAGTCCGCCATACGCTCTTCTTTTCAGCGGGGACCACTTCGACCACTGCCCATCATCGTCCCCAAAATTCTTGCGCATCACCGACTCGATCGCCGTAAACATCCCCTCCAGATTGGCTGTAAGACTGGCGTTGTGTAGACGATAACGCACCAACGGCGTGGGCACACCACGAAAATGATAGTTCGGCGCCATGCGCAACCAGAGGTCCCAATCTTCACAAGAGCGCAAAGATGTATCGAACAGTCCGACTTCCAGTGCTACTGTATGACGAAGCAAGATCGTGCTGGGTATCAGAAAGTTGGCGCGCACAATCGCTTCGTAGATTCTTTCATATCCATTGACCGGGACACCGAGCGTCCGCTCAAGATCGTCTCCCGCTGCATTCATACAGCGTGCGCCAGAGAAATAAACGGCAGCATCTGGATATTGCCGGCTCAATGTCATCATCGTCTGCAAATAGGCAGGCGCCCATTGATCGTCGGCGTCAAGCAGGCCAATAAATTCCCCACGCGCCGCTCGAATGCCAGTGTTGCGTGCGCCGGCCAATCCCTGGTTTTCCTGCCAGATGTATCGTATCTGGCGGCCAAAGCGCGATGCGATTGCGCGACTGTCGTCGGTCGAACCGTCATCTACTACAATCACCTCAAAAAAGCGATAAGTCTGATCCAGCACGCTTTGGATGGCATCCGCCAGATAGCGTGCATTGTTAAAATTCGGGATAATCACGCTGACCAGACCAGGAATTAGCGCTCGCCCTGTAGTTCCACCATTCGTGTGAAGGGTTGTCACGAAAGATTGCGCAATCACCATTTTCGGCTATCTCTCCACCCAAAAATAGACCCGACAACCAGATATTTCGGCGGCATCGGTGAAACCACTTCAAAAAGATTGAGTTTGGTAACTAGTTTAACAGAATCTCAATAAGAAATTGCTGACAAAATGCTTTCATGTACGTTTTCCCAATGCTCTTTATGCGAAAAGGAAACGGTCATAGACAGTACGAAACTCAGCTCTCCAAAATCGAGCACTGCAAGCGATGCTAATGGTATCATCAACGAATATGGCGATGATTCGACACGAGTGGCGTCCTTTCTCTCCTATATACACAAAAATTCGCTCCAGATGGTGCGTACATCTCTGGTTTGCCGCACTGATTGCTGCAATGTTTCTTCACGGCGCTGCAGCAACGAGTGTTGAAGCAGTTGGTCAGTCTATGACACAGCGGCGGGTGTTTGTCCCTTATTGGCCATCAGACGGACCGTATCCGTCATATTCCATCTTCTGGCTCGGTAAGGTAAGCCCGACAAACAACTATGCTGACGTCCGCTTGATCTACAACGAGACGAGTTTAAAGATCACCATCCATATTATCGATCGAAGGCTCTGGTACGACGAGACCCCCTCCGTCTCAGACATAAAGACATGGGATGCGATTTCGCTCTTTCTTGACCATGGGGCAAGCCCTGGCGATGCACCTGGCAGCACATCTTATCAAATCGTCGGACAGCTTTGGGTGGCCAGAGATGATCAATCACGACGAGTAATTTATCAAGGGAACAACGGGTCCTGGACGCCTACGGCGCTTCCAGTGGAAATGTGGAGCACATGGCGCGGCAATGGGCCAAACGACCAAAGCGACGACAAGGGATGGCAGATGGACTATGTTATCCCTTTTTCAGCGCTAGGGCTGTCAGAACAACCGGACCAAGGTGCAACCTGGAGACTCGCAGTAGCCGTACATGACCGTGATGATCGGATGGGCGCACTCATTCCTGATGCACTTTGGCCCGAGGCAATGAGCGACAACGAGCCTGCATCGTGGGGACTCATGACCTTTGGTCCACCCCAACAGGAGCCGCCCGTCGGTCAACCAACCGAGAAGATCACGATTCGAGAGGGCGTCGACGGCGTCCATGTATATGATGCACATGTCGGCGGGCACACAACCTGTGGCGAAGGCATCGATCATTGGTCTGAGTGGGGCGAAGCAAACTATGCTGGCTACAGCCAGATCAATATCCAAAATCAATGGGATATTTCTGATTATCCTTGTTTTTCGAAGTATTACATTACATTTCCTCTGGAGCACCTACCCCGCAATCGAGAAATCATCTCTGCGACGCTGACTATGAACTTGTTTGGCAATGCGGGTTATGAGGCAGGTCAAGCGCCGCCTTCCTCGGTCCATGCGTTTGCGATTGAGGACGATTGGGACGAAGCGACGATCAACTGGAACAATGCCCCGCTCCCAACTCGCAACCTTTCCATGGCGTGGGTGTACCCGGTCGATTTCTATGCAGAATGGCCGGGCATTCCTTATACATGGGATGTGAGCAGCGCCGCTGTCGAGGCGTACAACGCAGGCAAACCATTGCGTTTGGCGCTCTACTCAACAGAAGGTGAAATGCACAGCGGCAAGTATTTCTGGTCGTCTAACGCAGATGAAGCTGGCCGCCCCAAACTCGAAGTCTACCTCGGCGACTCGGCGACCTACACGCTCTCCGTTGAGCCGCAGATCCAGGTGATTGGCCCTGGGGCAACAGCGCGTTTTTCGATTACCGTCAACATTGGCGCTGGCATCACTGAATCCGTTCAACTGATGGCTAATTCGGACCCACCGTCAGGCCTATCGCTACAGTTCGAGGAGCCGGCGCAATTTCAGTCGCCTGGCGGCCAGACAACACTGGTAGTCACCGATACAGGGCAAGAGCACACCCGAAGATCGGGGCAGTGGTACACGATCTCGATTACTGCAGCTACGACGACGGGAGAACAGGCCGTACAGGCAAGATTGTTGATCGCCAGCGAACATCTTTTTTTGCCGCTCGTTGGCGCAGAATAGCCCAATTCTATGATCGCTGTAAAAATCCCCCGTTGAATCTTGACTGCACTTATTCCTGGGAGAAAATTGTGTCAAAACTATTTTTCGCAAGTTCATCGTCTGTCGTCATCAAACGATTGCGAAACTCATTATTCGTTGTAACAGTTGGCATAGCACTGGCTGCACTTACCCCAGTATCCGGTCAGACGTCCCCGACCGGACAACCCGACTCTTCGCACAATGCGGATGTCACATCTCAAGTGTATTTGCCAATGATTGGGGCAGCCATTACACCGACGCCTACACTCACGCCTGCACCAACGTCCACCTCAACACCGATTCCAACAAGTACATCAACCCCAAGGCCAACACGTACGCCAGTTATTCCACCAGGCGACAGAACCTGGCCGATGCTGGCAGCGAACCCGGAGCGCACTTCATGGACGCCAGAAGAAGTCAGAGGGAATCTGTCCGTTGAGTGGTATTTGCCATTTGAGCCGTACATTCCGTATAAAATTCAGCCGATCGCTGCGAATGGGCGCATCTATGTATCGACGGCGCGCGGTTTGTACTCGATCGACGCCGCCAATGGGAATTTGGATTGGGTGTATGGCACCGAGATGCCTCTCGGTCACTCACCAACAATTGCGACTGTCAACGGCAGGAGCGTCGCCTATGTAGGGGGCTATGATCGCAAGATCCATGCCATCGACGCCATCACCGGGGAATCTTTGCCAGGCTACACTGCATATATTGCCGGTGCAGGCTTTGAAACCAATCCACTCGTGATCGATGACACCATCTACGCTGGCAACCGAGATGGGTTCTTTTACGCATTAGATGCAAGGACAGGCAACCTGAAATGGCGCTTCAAAACTGATGACTCTATTCAGTTCTCGGCAGCCTACAAAGATGGGGTTGTCTATTTTGCCTCCAACGATACTCACGCCTATGCTCTCAGCGCTGTTGATGGGTCTCTGATCTGGAAATCCACAAATCTCCCAGGTTCAGGATTCCGCACGTACTGGCCAGTGATCTACACAGATCCAGATACGAACATGGATTATGTGATCTTCACGGGCGGCGAAAATTATCGATTCAAAGTCATGAACCTTGTCATTGAAGAGAGCGACACGATCTATAATGGCCTTGACAATGCCGTTCCCGTTGGTCCGACCAGTACATCCATCCCTGGAAACTGGGCGCCAGGCACAGTTGTAATCGATGCGCAACGATTGACCAATTACTTTGAGGCTCGGCCTGATCGTCGAACCGTTATTGTGTTGGAAAGAAATACGGGGGAAGAATTCACGTTCGATTCTGACGGAGATGGCAAAGCGGAGTATGCACCTTTCAACTGGTCGGGCGTCACGCACTCCGGCAACAAATACCCACCTGTGGTAAACGCAGTTGATGGCGTGTACTATCAAGCTACTGGATACATCACCCCAGGTTGGATATCCCGCGGCGGACCGGTGGGGTGGAAATTCGGCACTCAATACATTAGCCGTGTCGACGGAGACCCAAACAGCTTTGCTTCTGACGAACCAGTTGCATATTCTGCAGGTGGAAGGATGCTCTATTACGTATTGTGTTGTGACCGCGCTGCGGGATCAATGGATGTCACAATTCCATTCGGTCAACCGAATCGAGCCTGGGTCTTCTACCATTATAACCTGGCAAATAATGCGTTAGCTCCGGGTTATCAGCAAATGTACGATGCTGGCAACCAGGAGGACTACAATAACTTGAACGGATGGCAGGTATACAGTGGCAAGAACAAAAGCAAGAATGGGGTCTACGGCAAACATGGCAGCGCCCAATCCCCGCCCATTCCATACAACGGCAAGGTCTACATTCTCAAAGGCAACGCATTAATTGCATTCAGCTCAACTGGCGCCAATCCCAAAACACCGTTGCCATTGACGACCATTGCAACAACGCAAACCAGTCCGGTCGCATTGACACGGGCCGAAGTGACGCAACGCCTGGAGAGCGAGATACAGAAAATCCTGGCGGCCGGCCCACTGCGCCCTGGTTATCATGATGCAGGATTCATCGATCTATATGGCAACGGCAGCCACACAGATGAACGAACTTACGGTGAAATCTTCGACTATTTCCAAAACCCTGCCGACACAGTATACACACTGTTGTTAGCCTACCCTCATCTATCGTCGGCGACGCAACAGCAGGTGAAGGCATATCTGCAGAATTATTATGGACCTAACAAAATATACGACTTCACCAGAATCGTGCATATAGGATGGGGGTCGGGCGCTGCTCGCGAGCATTTGACCATACCACAGGAAATGATCGAACAATGGGGCGACCCCTACACATCGCCGTATGACCCCTCCACAACGCCGATCTGTGGCTGGTGTGGGTATTGGCAGTATTTTCCGCCCTTCTCCTTCTACGCAGCGTGGCAATATGCAAAGATTGTTGGCGATAATGAACAGACATTCGCCAAGAATCTGTTCGACCGAATGAGCAATAAACTAGAGATGCCCTTAAGCGACGTCGTCTTTACCCAGAAACCCTACTGGCTAAACCTCTACATTGCCGGCTATCAAGGCTATTTAGAATTACAGAAACTGGCCGGATACCCGACAAGCGCTAATGTTCAGGCCAGATATCAAGCAATGCTCAATCTGCGCGTTAACTCTTTCGTCAAAGACACTCCTTACTCGCCGATCGGCGCCCCAGATCCTGCCAATTGGGAATTGAGTTATCAAAATGCATTAGCCGTCGCCAGAAACTTCATGTTCCTGACGCCGGAATTAGGCGATTATCTCTATTCGCGGCTCGGTGTCCAGGTGCAAAGCGCAGTCGATGAATATGCGACCGTTGCCCCTTACTGGTTCGTAGCGAATTTCGACAGTTCCTATGGCGAGGGGACTTCTCATCATCTGTATGACACGCCCGCTTTGTTTCAGGCCAAAGCCTATGTCCTGAAACAGTCATATGGCGAACTTGTCAAGTGGTTGGATGCTCCAGCCTTTTATCGAGGAGATCTTTTCTACATTCAGAATTTGGCCGCCGCTTTGAGTGCTTCCGACTAGGGCAATGTGGCTTGGAGCATAGGACTTTATGTTATGGGTCAATAGTGCATGAAGAGAAAATGCTCCTTCATATAGGCGAGTATTGGCGCTTCCCAAAGCCAATATCCGATTGCGCCGAACATCACAGCGCCAACCGTGATAAAGGGCGCCCAAATCGGCGTGACGGGCAGAAACAGACTCCATATTCTGATAAAAGCGCTATGACTTAAGAAAATCACGTAGGATGCCGTTCCTAGAAACACGATACGTGGTCTTTTTAAGCAAGTAATCAAAAAGCCAGAGTCCATGTTCTGTTCCAGAGCCGAGACCCCCAATATAAACAGCGACACGGGCAGCCCAAGCCACAGGCTTCGTCCTTGCATTGTGTTGCCAAAGTTTAGGACAAAGGTTCCGCCAAGAATTCCAAACAAACCAATCCAGGTAAGCACCCTTGCCAGATGTATCCGAACAAAACCAGCGCGTAGGATGACTCCCACAACAAAACCGCATATGAAGTCGAGGTTTCGCTCCTCGAAAAGAACCGTTGTCCATTCGCTCGATAAACCTGGCGACCAATCAAACCACACATAGCCGATAATGCCGATGGCCCAAACCAGCAATATGCCCCATAGGACTCGCTCGCTGCGAAAAAATACGGACGCAGCAAATATCAGATAAAACAGAACAAAATACGAAAGCATCCAGGTCGATGCGATCACCGGTTCTCGCTCCAATTGAGGGAAAAAGAAGAAGGAGCGCCAGACCCAATCAAATGTCACCTCGTCATGTTTAATGATCAGGGTCGCTAGAAATAGTGGGATAAAAGAAACGTATAGCCGGGCAGCGCGGGAAACCAAATACTGTTTCCATCTACCCTGAGCAATATGTCTTGTCTGGCTGAACGCAGCCACAACGCCTACCAACACAAGGAAAAAGTCAGTGCCAGGATGCCCAATGGCAATCCCCATATAATTGCGCCAGATATGGTATTGAATAACTCCTATCGCCGCAAACAGCCGCAGTGATTGCAAGCTCTCAAGTCGCTTCATGCTCTTGCCAGCCGAAACGATAGTGCACAAACCAATCTGCAATCGTAACGCGTTTCTTCACAGGGAGCCAACAGGTTGGCTATGCAGAACTGCCAGGAACACGTTTTCCAGACGCGATAAATAGTGCTCCCAGGAATGTTTCTGGACAGCATCTTCCCTTGCCCGATTAGCCAATCGCAAACGGAGCATTCGATCGTCGATCAGTCTACACAACGCCCTTGCCATAGCAGAGATGTCCTCTGGGGGCGTCAAGAGACCATTGCGGCCGTCTTCAATCACCTGAGCGATCTGTCCGAGTGACGATGCAACGATTGCCGCTCCTGACGCCATATATTCGTAAAGTTTCAGCGGAGACAGCCAAAGCTCCTGTTGCAGCACCGGATAAGGAACTACCGCAATATCCGCAGCCGCCGCCATGTGCGCCACTTCCGCATGAGGGAGTAGCCCTGTAAATGTAACTGCATTGCTGATGCCCAATTCTGCAGCAAGTTGCTCCATTGCCCTACGTTTTGCTCCATCACCAACAAGCACACATCGCGCAGCGGGGTGCACGGCGACAGTCACAGCAAATGCCTTCAACAGCGTCGAAACATCGTGCCACTCATAGAAATTGCCGACAAATAGGATTAGCGGCGCATCAGCTATACCAAGGTTTGCGCGTACACGCTGGCGCACGGCTTCATCAGGATGGAACAGGGCTACATCAACAGCGTTGGGGAACACCAGAATCTTCTCAGGCGGCACTCGCCAGTGAGTAATCAGGTGCAGGCGAGTCGGCTCCGATACAGTGATTACACAGTCAGCGGCGTTCAGGTTATATTGCGCCGTCTGTCTCGCCCGCCAACGCAGCAACCCAGTGATCGGCTTCCCCATAATATCGTGCTCAAGAATGTCATCAGCTTCGATATACAACACATAAGGGAGTTTCAGACGCTGGCAGGCTCTGGCGATGCCATCACGGTAGAGTGTGTTGCGCTCATAGACAAGATCGTGTCCGGGCAGACACTGAAGACCAATATCATAAAGCCGGTAGTTGCTAAAGACATTCAGATATGGCACCCCCAACCACCGCTGAAAGCGCCAGGCAGTCTTTTCGGCCACTACGAACCAGCGACTTGCTGACCAGCTTTGCGGCCCCAGCCGAACATTAGCAATATCGCGCGTGCAGATGATCTCTTCTAAATTGCGCTGCGCAAGAAACGTCAACGTATGACCACGCGCCTGCAAGCCAGCCGAGACATAGCGCTGAATAATATGAGTGGCGTCTGCAGCGCTCCCTTGCATGGCGCGCTGTAGCTGATCAAATTCTGGTGGGCAAAGTGCGATATGTAGAGGCCCAAATGTTTTGTACATAGGATCAGCGTTCAGGGCTCACGGTTGTCTGCTCAACCATCGATGCCCTGGAAATTGCACTGCGTCTTTCACTGATAGCGTCGCGATAGACTGAAGCAATATGGCTGCAAACCGCCGATGGTTGGTAAGACCCGTGAAGATATGTCTGACGCGCCTCGTGGGCAAGTCTGGCGCGCAGCGCTGCATCCTCGATCAACAGACAGACGTTGCGCGCTAGACACACCGGATCGCGCGGGGAGCACAATAGGCCGTTGGCGCCATCGCTGATCAATTCCGCAATGCCGCCAACGGCAGTTGTCACAATTGGACAGCCGTATGCCATTGCTTCAACAACACCCAACGGCTGACCCTCAAGCACCGACGACATGACAAAGATATCGGTTTCAGACATAATTTGGGAAAGCGCTTCGCGGCTGGTAAAGGATCCTACAAAAATGCGATCACCGTCCAGGCCAAGCTGGCGAGCATAAGTCAACAGTTCGGCGCGCATCGGACCATCCCCGTACACGCGAAACTCGGTCAGCGGGTGTTTCTGCCGAACGAGCACAATCGCCTCCAGGAGATAGGAAAGTCCCTTGGTGATGTAGAGTCGCGCCACCGTTGTAACGAAAAGCGGACGGTGCTTAGTCGATTGCAGCGGTTTCGACCATCCAGAGGCGAAGGGATCGGATAGCAGCGGGTTTCTGACAACGATCGGCCTTGTGACCCCGCACACCGCGCGCAGCGCTTCTGCACTCTTCTCCGAGACAGCCAGCACCCGATCTGCTTTGTTGATGCTGCGCTGGAAATCTCGCCACCAGTCAAACTGAGCATCTGGAGTCTGATGCTCTTCATACACGACCGGGATTCGCCTTGCATGCGCCCATTCGATGACAAAGAGAAGGCTGCTCGTGTAGCCCTGTATGTGCAGAACATCTGGATGCCAGCGCAGTCGCTGCCATTCCAGAAGCAATTGCGCAAACGGCTTCCTTCGATCTGGCCCAATCAGATGATCAAGCAATAACCCGTGCAACCAGCCATAGGCGCTCGTCACAGATGCTCGCCATGTTCGTCGCTTTACAAAAAACAAACCTATAGCCAGTAAATACGTGAGCGGGGTTAAGAGACGCATCAGGACAACCAAAATTTTGTGTTTGGTTTTCCAATCCGACAATGTCAACGAAAGCCACTTGGGTAGTTGTGTCACGGAAATATCATTGCAACGAAGTCTTGTCAGATATTGGTTGTCGGGCGGTATCCATGCTGTTGAAAGTGCACTGACATCATGGCCTTGCTGTCGAAGGCCAATTGCCAACGTCGCTGCATACTCTTCCAGTCCACCAAACTCTTGCATGTCGTAAAAGATCATGCAGATGCGCATCTTGTCGGTCACATTATGCCTCGCTCTGGCTTAGCACTGGCATTTGAACCGGGATCATTTTCGTTGAAACCAGCTTGAATTCCTTAAGGGCAGAGACTACCCTGGACTGATCCGCTTCTGTCAGATCGTTGTAGAAAGGCAATCGGAGCAGTCGATCGCTCATCTCCTCGGTGACAGGGCAATCGCCTTCCTTACCGCCGAATCGCCGTCCCATCTCCGAGAGGTGAAGTGGAAGATAATGAAATACGCTCAAAATTCCACAGCTCTTTAAGTGGGCGATCAGCGCTTGTCGGTCATCCAGAGTAGGCAGCAGCAGATAAAACATGTGGTAAGGCTGTTCGCAATGCTCCGGGATGATTGGCAGGCGAATGCCAAGAACGGAGGCCCAGTCAATCAGGTGATTCCAGTAGTATTCCCAGATTCGCTTCCGCTTCGTCTGGATTTCCGTTCTGGCTTCCAACTGAGCAAATAGAAATGCAGCCAGCAAATCTGAAGGAAGAAAGCTCGAGCCGATATCCACCCATGTATATTTGTCAACCTGGCCGCGGTAGAAGCGGCTGCGATTCGTGCCTTTTTCACGGATGATCTCAGCCCGTTCGCTATAAGCTGGGTCGTTGATGAGCAAAGCGCCTCCTTCTCCACAGATGAAATTCTTCGTTTCATGAAAACTCTGTGTAGCAAAGGCGCCAAAGGTTCCCAGATATCGATTTCTATATTTACCAAAGAGACCGTGTGCGTTATCTTCAACAACAACAACACCGTGGCTCGCAGCAATAGCGCAGATGGCATCCATCTCGCAGCCAACACCTGCATAGTGGACAGGAACGATCGCGCGCGTACGCTGTGAGATAAGTCGTTCCAGTTGTGTTTCATCCAAGTTGAGAGTATCAGGGCGAATATCAATGAAAACAGGATGCGCCCCATGCAATACAAAAGCATTGGCTGTACTCACGAAGGTAAATGACGGCACGATTACCTCATCCCCGGGTTGCAGTTGCAGCAATAACGCCGCCATTTCCAGGGCATCTGTACAAGAAGTAGTCAACAAAGCCTTTGTAACTCCCAATTCCTGTTCGAGCAATGCGTGGCAACGTCGTGTAAATACGCCATCGCCGGCAGAATATCCAAAGTGAATCGCCTGCGCAATATAGTGTAACTCTTTACCGACCAGACACGGACGATTGAAATGGATCTGATAGTCATCAAAACGGTTCAACGCAACCATATTCACCTCTCAGAGTCGATAAAGCTTAAGGATGGCGCAATCGCAACTCGTACAATTCATCATCTTCCAGGAAGCTCAGAGCTTCCTGGAAAATTGCACAAAGTTTATCTACGTTGTCCATCAGCGTCCACTCATGTCAATTTGAAACAAATGGGAGATACAGCTGCTGCCCTGTGGATTCTTGTTGATTACCGTATACCTGTTGGCGAGAAACCCGATCCTCTTGTGTATCAATGACTGCTTCATTGCCATCAATTTCAACAGCATTCTCAGACGACAAGCCACTTGCCAATACGCCAACAGTTCCTCCACCGAAGTCATCCAGCACAGCATTACTGGCATTCAACATCCACAGGCCTATACCCCCGCCTCCGGCGTAAAACGGCCATGCGCTCACATCGCGCGTCGCCACTAACGCCCCATTCCGATAGACTTCCACCTGCCCATTACTTCTAACGCGTGCACCGAATTGGTCGCCATTGACAAAGGTTATCGGAATAGTTGCACCGCGCTGAATCCAACCCTGAGGAACCTGATATGTCCATATTTGAACTCCTCTACCGATCGGGTCATATAACACGTCGAGCAAACCAGCGCCAACACCTCCAATGCTCTGCGCTTTGAGAATCAACCCCAACTCATAACCATTCGGATCGATGGCGCTAAGAGTGATAAAGGCTTCTTGGTCGGCGCCAAATAGGCCAGCGTTCCAATAAATATCCTCGCTCACTCCCACATCCAATCGGTTTGACACAATGCGATAACCTGTTGTTGCCCCAGACCATTGTCCCCCTATTGCACCATCTGGACGATTGAAATTGTCCACCACCCCTGTCGATGGGAAATTTGCCGGTGGCACGGGCGTGAAGGTCGCTGTCGGCGGCACGGGCGTGAAAGTCGCTGTCGGCGGCACGGGCGTGAAAGTCGCTGTGGGCGGCACGGGCGTGAAAGTCGCTGTCGGCGGCACGGGCGTCGGCGTGGGCGGCACGGGCGTGAAAGTCGCTGTCGGCGGCACGGGCGTCGGCGTGGGCGGCACGGGCGTGTAAGTCGCTGTCGGCGGCACGGACGTCGGCGTTGCTGTCGTCATTGAACCGCCGCCAAAGTCATCCAAAACTGCATTGCTTGCGTTCAGCATCCACAAACCAATACCACCGCCGCCAGTTGACAACGGCCATGCACTCACATCGCGCGTTGCCAACAACACGCCATTTCGATAAACTTCCACCTGCCCATTGCTCCGAGCGCGTGCACCAAACTGATCGCCATTGACAAAAGTCACCGGAACTGTAGCCCCGCGCTGGATCCAGCCTTGGGAAACATGATACGTCCACACTTGGACACCACGGCCGATGGGGTCATACAAGACATCGATCAAACCCGTCCCCGCCCCGCTTGTGCTTTGCGCCTTGAGAATCAAGCCCATTTCATAACCACCGGCATCGATGGTGCTCAAGATGACGTAAGCCTCCTGGTCAGCGCCATACGCGCCAGCGTTCCAATAGATATCCTCACTCGCTCCTACATCCAATCGGTTGGAGACGATGCGATAGCCTGCCGTCGCACCAGACCATTGCCCGCCAATCGCTCCATCAGCTCGATTGAAGTTGTCCACCACTCCTGTTGATGGAAAACCCACAGATGGCGCCGATGTCCCTGTTGCTGTTGGTAATACAGGTGTATTCGTTGCCGTAGACGGTGCAGATGTAAAGGTCGGCGTCGGTGTGCCTGTAGGCGGAAATGGCTCTGCATCCAGTTTGAGGCCAACTGCAAGATTCTGCTGCGTCGTACGAAGGACATTGGTAAAGCTGATGTTCGCCACTGTGTCGCCGCAAAGATGATAGTTCGGACGATAATACAACCAGCCGCCGCCACTGCTAACTGCAACCTGGCCGTAATTCCAATAAGAATGCTCATCGGAATTTTGAACGCCGCCGTCCTTGCCAAATCCAATCACAATCCCATACTGCGATCTGACCTGATTGAACAGATCAGCAATGCGCTCCGATTCTGCGCCGGAGTACGAAACCTGGTTCATCAGTCCAGTCGGGTCACCAGGGTGCGGCCACCCAATATGATCCATGACCAATCCTACCTTGATCTGTTCGCCGCGCACTAAGGTTTGCTGGACATGATACGTTGACCCCCAAAAAGCTGCACCTCTTTGATTGCTGAATTCCTCCCCAACCCAAAGAGCAAATCGCATCGAATAACGATTGGGATAGTCTCTCAACACACGCGCTAATTCAATCACTGCGCTTGATCCGGAAGCATTATCGTTCCCACCCGGTGAGCCGGGGACTGTATCAAGATGTCCACTAAACTCAATGAAGACATTTGGATAGACGCTGCCAACCTTGGTGACGTATATGTTGCGTCCAGCGCCTTGCGGAACCGTCTCCAGGGTGATAGCGGATGGGGGATACCCCATAGCCTCGAACGTTGTTTTAACATAATCTGTCGCCATCTCGATTGTGCTCTTTGGGTAGACGATCGTGGTGCTTGTCGTACAGTTGCCGTCGATATACGGGCTATAGACATCTTCTCGGCGAGGTCCGTAAAGGGTCACCAAATCAGTTGCAACTCTGGTCAGATTAGTGGAGTTAACTTGGCTTAAGTAGCCAGTGATCGGATCTGCTTGCGCCATGATAGAGGTTGTCAACCCGCTGTATGCCAGCATGGCTAAGGCAAGTACAAGCGCCATCAAACCGAGCAGGTACAGAATGTTTTGACGACTGGTCATAATTTTCCTCCTGAAGTCGACAAATCATACCGCTGGACGATGAACACGAATGCAATCTAACGGTCTGCCAGGTGCAAATGTTTAGTCGGCGCACTCTCGTGTCACCCGTTCGCGCGAAAGCGCGCGAACTACAAAACGACGCTTGACACACTACGGGGTCAAGAAACCCGACTCTCTGGTGTATTCGAGAGAGTAAAGTGAGACGCTTGCTCTGTCGCAGGCATTGATATTTTTCGCCAACCCCAGATATACTCTGGCGCCGCGGGTCCACAATTGAACAACAAATCCAGAATCGAGACCGCATGCTCAAAGGGTGGGAACAATTGGGGATACTCAGGATAGCCAGAATAATCTTTATACTCCAGCTCAATTTTGGCTGCGCTAAATTTCTCAGCAACAATGTAGTGGCTTGCTGCAGGACCTGATAGATATGATGTAGCGCCCAATATTTTGCAGATATTGATGATCCGATCATCCTTGACGCCGCCAGCATCTAAATCGGATGAACAAAGGAGTCGGGTGGTAATGCCAAGAATATCGCAAATCATTGCTGTTGCCTGTTGGTTAAACTTAGACAGATTCCGATGAGATTCGCCATATAACCACTCCAAAAGAGATTTGTACTCTCTAAAAAATGGAGTTCGGCTGTAATTCGTGTGCCAGGCTTTCCAATGATCTTTTTGCCAGTTGCTTGTTGCGATCTCGGTCTCACAAATGAGTTGATCGCGCCCTCCTTTAACCGGAACCGTCAACCATTCTGTGCCCCTTGGCGTCTTAATCTTGTTGCGCGTCCGCCAATCGCGCTTTGTCATTTGCACATCATCGAGAAACACAAATATGTCAACATCGTGAATAATGTCGAAATATCCCTTCCAGGGCAGATAATTCGACTGGATAATCGCAACCCTTGTCATTTATCCACCTCCGATTGGCAAACGCTCCACATCTTGCGCCGCCTCTACACTGCTGCGATACAATCTTATTGCCTGACCATTCTCAACCAGGTCGATGGCGGCGCCTGTGATATATACTCCGTCTGGCCTATCATCAAAGTGTAGGGTGAAGCGGTCAACAGCGATTCGTTTCTCTCCTAGCAGAACACTGGTTCCTGGAAGCGGATTAAACGCTCGCATCTTTGTGTGGGCCGCATGAATTCCCTGCATCAAATCGATATATCCATCTTGCAGCGTTGGTTTAGGTGCAAAGGTCGCTAGAGTGTTGTCCTGTGGAATGCCCACCGGTTTGTTGATTCCACAGAACATATCGACAATGCCAGGAACCATCTCCCCCGCTAACCTCGCAAGTTTCTGGCGGAGGAGACCGTCGTTGTCCATCTCGTCAATTGAGACTGATCGCTGGAGCAACATATCACCGTCATCCACACCTTCGGTTACGTAATGAACAGTAACTCCTGTAATTTTTTCATTGTTGGCAAGGGCAGCATTTGTGGGGCATGCGCCACGATAACGCGGGAGCAAAGAAGGATGAAAGTTCACCACTCCCAATCGCGGCAGACGAAGAACATTTGCTTTGAGAATCTGCTTGAAAGTAGCAACCGTGATCAAATCGGGTGCGTGTTTACGCAGTAAAGCGACTCCCTCTTCGCTGGATACTTTGACGCCATGATAACAAGTCACGCCTCGCTGATGGCAAAACTCGATGAGATGTTGCTCTTCGTAATGGGGAAACGGGTTCTCATATTTGATTGTGAACACTGCTTCAACATTAACGCGAGGGTCATTGAGAAGCGCGGTAAGCACCGGGTTGCCAAAACCCGTAAGCGCGCACAGGACGACTCTGAGCGTAGTAACAGTTCCGACCACTTGAATACCCCTATGCAGGCGCCCCATCTGCCCAATAGGCCAAGACTCTGGCCTATTTACGGAAAATCGAACGCAACAAAATCGAGGTTGCGCCTCGATTTGTGATGTATCCTGGACTGTAAACAAATGCCGACGTAACTCTACGCACCACCTGTGGGTAACAGCCCCTATGATAATCCTGGAAAGCCCGGTTGATTGTATAGCAACCAAGTAGCTGACGAGCGATTCTTCGCCCACCCAATTTTTCAAGATAGGGTCTCAAAGCTCGAATGACATCGAACGTGGCCGCATCACCATACTCGATTTGATAGTTGAGGAGACTTTGGGTCAATTGACTGATAAGCAACTCATCAAACGTTACGCCACTCCTCATCGCGTGTTCGAAATGTCTACGGCCATCTTCAGATCGCCCCCAAATTGTAGCCCGAACACCTTTTAGAAAATAGCCGCGCGCTACTGCCCAGTCAAAATTTCTGGAGAGGTGCGCCATTGCTGGCGGCAATTGCGCAAAAATACGTTTGAGAATTTCTTCATGCGACTGCCCCTCATCATCAATGCTGCATATGAGCAAAAAGTGAAGTAGGTTGGCAGGTTGACCATCGAGAATAAAGTGATTTAACGAAACAGCCTTTTGAAGAAACTCTTGACCTAAGCTTGTCTCTTCTTGTAAAAAGGCGTAATAGGACCAAATGCGATATGTATTGCTAAACGCCTCGTTACGCAAGGCAATGATCTCGGATGGACAGCGCGGATCATCAAAAATCCGTTGTTGCGCCGCCAACTCAGCCTCACAACGAATTCGCAAATTAGACATTTTCCTTAAGGAGTGAAAGCGCCGATAATTTAATGCCCGATCAACGCTGCCGAAACGACAACCACTCAAGAATAATCGTCCCGTAATTACATATTCGCCGCCATGAATCAAGGGAGGCTCTTTCGACAGATCGAGATGACTTGACCACTGGCGACGAAACACCATTTCACTGGGTGCAATCGGAAAACCAAGAATCAAATCCGCCAAGCTGATCTCTTGGGGAGGTCGCCAAATGTCGCGAATCGTTGTTGAAGAATGATTGAGCTCGAACCGAGAATTGTATGAAAAGCCAACTTCGGGACGCTTCTTCATTAGTGCAACATGTGCAGCAAGTTTATCGGGGTGAAACAGATCATCTTGATCTAAAAAAGCAAAAATGTCTCCTGTAGCATTGCGCAACGCCGACAGCCGCGCTATATCCACTCCGCGATTCTCCTCATGAACAATGTAGCGAATACGCGGATCGTCAAATTGACCGATGATGTCCGCTGTCTTGTCTTGCGACGCGTCATCGACAATGATGAGCTCGAAGTTCTGGTGCGTTTGATTCAAAACGCTTTGAATCGTATCACTTAGATACGCAGCACCGTTATACACAGGAATGATGACGCTCACCTTCATCGTATACACTCACCACAGCGCGGCTTACACAACATCCGCGAACTGGAATTCAACGCGCTTGAAGAACCAATACCCGAACACGAACAATGCTCCGGCAACCAGTGCAGAAATTGCCAAATAGAGGCCCGGCATCTGTCCATTGAGCAGCACATCTCGATATGCTTCGATTACACCCGCCATTGGATTCAAAAAGTAGAAAGGACGCAGATGCTCCGGCACCATCGTGACAGGATAAATGATCGGCGATGCATAAAACCAGAGTTGCAGACCAAGCACCAACAGCGAACGTACGTCACGAAAAAAGACATTGAGCGCAGCACACATCAATCCCAAACCCAGAATAAGTGCAATTTGAATCGCCACGATCACGGGGATAAATATCCAACCGAAAACAAACACAGGCATGTTGAAAATAAGCATGAGCACGATCAATAACATGGCTGCCACGACAAAATCCAACAAACGGGCTAACATCGATGCGACTGGCAAAATCTCGCGTGGGAAATAGATCTTACCTACCAGTCCCATATTCGCAACAAGTGAGTCTGTCATATCAGGAAGAGAAGATGCCAGAAATGTCCACGGAACAACGGCGATGTAGGAAAAAACCGGATAGGGAATATTACCGGTGTCGACAGGCACAAACAACGTGAACACAATAGAGAATATCATTACCTGTGCTGCGGGTTGCACGATAGCCCAAAACCACCCCAAGACTGATTGCTGATAGCGCGCTCGAATATTTCGTCCAGTCCACGCCCACAACAGATCGCTTGTACGCAGCAATTTGGTCAGATCTGTCAACATAGACAATCCTCGATCTTCTCCGCTACATGATTCAACAACTAGGGCTGTTCTCAACGACTGCTCTTACCGACGATTCCAATATCATGTCATTCGTCGATGAGAAGCGTCCCTGTTGGTTATGGGAATGTTCCCAACGCGTATGTGGTTCAAAAACACCGCTTGTATCAGTGTAGCTGAGCCCCACCCCCTTTACTGTAAACCAGTCAGAACGTCCAGGTCTGGAGGTGATTCCCATAGAATCTGTCTCGTTGAGAAACCACGCCTCGGCAAAGTAACTCCCGCTAATTAGTTGGAGAGGCTCAAGAGTGACGGTAACGATGCCACAGCCACGATCCACGAACAATTCAACTCTGTCGAGCATCGTCCGCATCATACAACAGGTCAAACCGTCTGCTCGCGTAATAAAAACTGAAGCATGAATCTTTCCCAATGCCCGATAGGCGTTGTAGTGAATACGAATAGAAATTGCTTCTCGGCTGCTAAAATGCTCGCTGCGTTGCTCACCATTTGAACCGCACACTTCGACGTACGTGATCTCGATTTGACTATCGTCATCAAAGGCCAAATGCTCCTCTGTAGCAGCAAACTTGCGCGCTCGCTCTTCGTGCAAGTCTTGCTCGTATACACGAATAACTTCCTGCGCAGAACCACAGTGAAAAATCTGCCCATGTTTTAAGTATAGCGCCTTTTCACAGACTGCCTGCACCAGATAGAAGTTATGCGACACAAAGATGATGCTTGTCCCTTGTTCAATCAATCCGCGAATACGGCGCATACACTTCTGTTGAAACGGTGCATCGCCTACAGCCAGCACCTCATCAACCAACAAAATTTCCGGCTCAATACACGATGCAACAGCAAATCCCAGTCGCACCGTCATACCGGATGAATATCGCTTGACAGGTGTATCAATAAATTGCGCAAGCTCGGAAAAATCAACAATTTCATCAAATCGTTGGCTGATCTGACGGCGGCTCAGACCAAGAATTGCTCCATTCAAATAGATATTCTCTCTACCGGTCAAATCTGGATGAAAGCCCGCCCCCAACTCAATAAGCGCCGATAATTGTCCATGTGATTCGATCTTGCCATTTGTTGGTTTGGTGATATTCGCCAGCAGCTTGAGTATCGTCGTCTTGCCAGCACCATTTCGCCCGATTAATGCCAAAGATTCACCGGGATGCAGATCAAAATTTATCTCTTTCAGTGCCCAGAAATCTCGCTGGCTGACATTTTCTGGACCTCCCCTACGAAGAAGTCGTTGAGCACCATGGGCCAAAATCGAAGGTAGACTTGATCGTGTCAGTCCAAGTCGATATTGTTTTGAAACATTCTCAAACTTCACCCGCAACGTCATCAATATTGTCTCCGCTCATTGTCTTGAACCATGGGAGAGGTTTTGGCAATACTATTCAACACTCTTATGCCCACCGGACTACTTCTATCGCGAAATCCGTATTAATCGTATTACGAGAATAACGACTAGCGCGCTGACTGGTAGAATGCCGACTAGAATGGGCGCCGCCGGACTACCACCTTGTGCTTTCACCTCCAGGGCTACAACGGAGTCATCTATCGATGCAGGCGTCCAGTCAGGTATTGCTTCTTCAAACAAGTTATCGTCTGATGTCGCTGTGGGGATGACTATTGAATTAGTTGAATCAGGCAATACCGCTTCGTCTGGCAAAGGCTCTACCGGCAGAGTCGGTGCATCAACATATCGATAAGCGTACCAAACTCCGTTTCCTTTCATACCAGGATCGGTTCGCCATGTGGCTAGCAATATATTGCCCTGCACAATTACGGCGCTTGCATCATACGGATCAAAACCAGTGTCGCCTGTCATATCTACAACTTGAGGGCCAGAGATCAGAGGTGCTGGAGAACTCCAATTCATGCCAAACATCTGGCTATGCCACAGTCCATGAATGTCAGGACTTCCCGGAATTCGTTGACCAAACAACAGGTGCAAACCGTTGGCGCTATCCTCGACGAGGGATAATGTGCCATTCACACCTATGTGATTTGGGAAGAGGGGCTGAGGTGTATTCCAACTGCGTCCCCCATCGTTAGAACGTTTCATCACTATCTTTCCGCTGATATTGTAGAGTACAAGCAAGCCATTATCATGGTATTTAAGAGCCGGCGTCATTGTACCAAGTTCAGTCATTGCATCTCCCAAGGATAAGTCAACCGGATTTGACCATTTTCCCTCAGGTTGCTCATATCGGCTGTAGAAGATTCCTCGTCCTTGGCCGGAGATATTCATAACCTGCCAAACGGCATGAGTGACGCCGTCGGAGCTTTGATCTGTCAGGATGTTATATGGAAATAATTTGTTGCTGTTTGTCATCCCAACCGGAATAGATTCTGACCAATTCTTTCCTTTATCACTCGAGACACTCATGTAGACACCTATTCCATTTGTCTGTGTCCCGTGCAATATGATCAACCTTCCATCAGCGACTTCGAAGATTGCACCGCTTGGAGGTATCATAGATTCTTCAATAGGTTCTGGTGAGGTCCAAGACCTAGCGTCAGCCGCCTGTACAGCCAACGCCTTACTATAATAGAGATACGACTCTGTTTCGTCACCTCCAAAAAAAACCACATGAAAAAAACCTTCACTATCCAGGAGCGCATCTAGCAATCTCGCCTGTTTCTTGACCGGGGAAAGCAATATATCAATAGGCGTCGTCCACCCCTCCTCTGGAGTCCACTGATTATAGATGATGGCTACGAGGCCGTCCTCTTCATCAACAACTTGGCTTGCAAAGGCATGCACTGTATTATTACGATCAGCAATCAAAATCGGTGGGTTCGTTTCATCGCCGTAACCAGGTATTGTCTGCGCTGGCGTCCATTGCACCGAAGTCCCCTGCGCCATGCCGGGTGATGCAGGCGTAAAACAGATACACAGTGACGCCGTCACAAATATATAGAGTATTTGCCACCATCTGTACACCGTTGCCGCCTCCGTATCAACCACTCGTTGCAGAGATCAGGGCGCAATCGAATCCTTTTTCGGCGCTGCAATCGAGATAACTTGCGACGACAAACCTGCACCAGTAGATTGGCTGCTCTTATCGCCAGCGCTTTGCCGGGAGCTGGTGCCCCCATTGCGAGAATAGGCATTGGAGTAGTAAGCGCTGGCGTACCCATAGTTATGCGCGTGACTATAATAGAAACCACTTTCTCGACGTTGTGCGCCATTCAACGCCACGCCAAGAATGTGCGCATTCACTTTCTGCAAAGCATGAACTGCGTGCTTTACAGCTTGTTTTCTAGTGCTCCCAGCCCTCAAAACCAGTAATACGCCGTCGACGCGACCAGCGATATTCGCTGTGTCGGAAACAACGGTCACTGGTGGACTATCGATCACAAGGATGTCCGCTTTTGACTGTAAAACTCCAAGCAATTGCTGCATTCGCTGCGAACTTAACAGCTCAGACGGATTAGGAGGAAGAGGCCCCGATGTCAAAACATAGAGATTTGGCACTACCGTTGCGCGCATGTCAGATATAGCACTTTCAAGGTCGCCAAGCAGCGCCGATGTCACGCCAACATTATTCGGCACGCCGAAAAGCTTATGCTGCATCGGGCGTCTGAAGTCAGCATCGATTAACACTACTCTCATTCCACTATGAGCTAACGTGGCGCTCAAGTTTGCAGCCGTCACCGATTTCCCTTCGCCCATCGAAGGACTGGTCACTTGGAGCGTCCGCAATGGATGATCAATCGAAGCAAACTGAAGATTCGTACGCAAGACTCGATATGCCTCAGAGGATGGCTCCAGTCCATTCTGTAGCATAATCAACTTGGCGCTCTGATCATCCTTGTTGTGGCCTTCCCTCAACGGAGGGATCGCCGCCAGGGTCGGCGCTCCTGACCACTTTTCGACCTGCTCGACCGTTCGCACCGAGTCATCCAAATACTCGAGCAGATAAGCAGCCGCTGCGGCAACAAGAAAACCGAATACACCTGCAACCAGTACGTAGATTCGGTTGTTCGAGTCGATTGGTCGTTGGGGGATAGCTGCTGGCTCCAAAACTCGAACTGTATTTGCTGCACCTTTCTGTGTTGTGGCAAGCAAGTTAGCATAGGTAGACTGCAATGAGTCTGCCTTGTTGGACAAAACAGCAATTTGACTTTCAAGCCGCGCAATCCTAGAAGCGCTTAACTCTTGCGCAAGCGCATTCTGCAATCGCTCAATCTCTTCTTCCGTGGCAATGATGTCAGTTTCGAGTTTCTGCAGACGTTGACCAACAAATCGTTGACGATCTTGTTCAGCCTGACCAGCCGGACTCATTTGGATCAGCTGATTCCCTAACTCTTGCGCCACTCGTTGTGCGCGTTCAGGATCGGTGTCGACCACAGTGATCTCCAGCATCTGCCCAGCGGCTCGTGCAGAGTAGCTGGGCAACCAGTCTAGTCCGAGGGACTTCGCTGTTGCCTGCCTGACCGTCTCACGCTGAACAAGTCCTTCATAGGTGGCTGCAAGCTGCTGCGCTAGAAAAATCTCGTTTCCAGTTGGATTTGGATCTTGAATAAAGTTGCCAATCGCCAACGTGGTGCGAGACTGATACTGAAGCGGCTGCCGCATCAGATATAGAGAACTGGAAACACCTGCAAGGACTGCAGAAACGATCAGCAGCCACCACCATTTTCTCAATGGCTGCACGATTCCCTTGACATCAATGCTATCCATACGGTGTTCCTCAGGGATCTATATCTCTATGCAGTGTAAAGGTTACTCAGTTCACGCAAATGAGCATGTGCGTAAAAAGTTGGCTTTGAAACCGCTAGAGTCCCGCACCTAATAAGCCAAGACGCCAATCTACAAATACGCGACAATTCGTAGATATGCACTTCCATTATACACCTTTCGACTACAACAACTCACTCGCATATTCGCAAGCCTATGCTGGCATTCAAATGCGCACAAGGAATATGCATGACGGCAAACACAAAGCGGCAGTGTTTAATATTTATACCTTCAACTGGCTAGGCAGGTTGCTATACTACCGTCAAAATTAGGTCCGCGTAAAGCTCAACATCTGCCAGCCCACATTGACCGCGCTCTTGGCGCCTTCCCATGTGTTCAGACCTTTCAAGAAAGTCATGATCGGGCCGGGACGCAATGACCACTCGCGGGTGGCGCGTTTTTGCCAATACTCCAGGCGTTCGGCGGTTAGATTCTCATAGTCGAGCACGGTCGATTGATCCATGTCCACTTCTTCCCACTTGGTGCCCGGGCGGAACCAGTTGTTCTCGACCACTTCATAGAAGAAGGGGGTGCCCGGATACGGCGCGGCAATGTGGAAGAGGGCGATGTCGAGCGGCAGCTCTTTGGAATACGCCATCGTCTCCTGGATCGTTTCTTCCGTCTCGCCGGGAAGACCGATGATAAAGTACCCCCAATTCTTGATGCCAGCCGCCTTCGCCCACTTCAGCGCTTTGAACGCTTGTTCTTTCTTGTATCCCTTGCGCGCACGTTTAAGGATCATCTCGTTAGCGCTCTCGATGCCCCACGAGATCAGCCAGCAGCCCGCCTGTCCCATCAAAGTCAACATTTCCTCGTCCACATAGTCAACGCGGCTGTTGCACGTCCAGCGAATCTTGAGGCCGCGCTCGAGGATCAGCTTACATAGACTCACGACATGGTCGCGGTTGACCGTAAAAAGGTCGGCGTACATGTGAATGTTGGTGATGCCAAGCCTGCCGAGATATTCCAACTCTTCCACAATATTCTCCGCCGAGCGCACGCGCACGGAGTTCTGATAGCTCACGTGTTTGATGCAATATTTGCAGCCAGCCGGACAGCCGCGACTCGTCACGATGAAAGTGAACGGGCCCTTGATCATCGGCATGCGCTGCTTGTCGAGCGGCAAACGTTCATGCAGTGGAATCGGCAGGTCGTCCAAGTTTGGGATGAACGGTCGATCCGGGTTGATGACGATCTCTTCGCCGTTGCGCCAGGCAAGACCCAGAATATGCGCGCACGGATTGTCAGACGCCGTCGTCGGAAACGCATCGACCAACTCCTGACTACCAATACGCCGGCTCTGCGGTTTGCTGGTTTCCGCCAACATCTTGGCGACTTTCGGATTGGAAGGCGTCTTGCCCTCGAAGGCGTCGATCAGCTCGCGCAGCGTCATCTCCGGCTCACCGCGCAACACAAAATCAAGCGCTGGGAAGGGTCGCATCGTCTCCAACGTCATCGGCGTGACATGGGTGCCGAAAGCCATTGTTTTGGCGCCAAGCGACTTGGCGAGAAAAACGCCGTACATGTCGTTGCGCAGCGTCGGCGCCGTGACCTGGGTCAGGTAGTATTTGGGCCGCTTTTCGTCGAGCAATTTCTCGAACTCCTCCCAACCCATGCGCAGGGCGTTGGCGTCGATAATCTCGACCGTGTATTCGGGTGCAAGCAACGCAGCAAGCTGCGCCAAACTGACCTGCGGCCAGATCATGTTTTCACGCGAACGGCGCCCGACGCGGTGCTGGCTGCGAATCCAGATCGCACCGTCGGGCGTCGGCGGATTGACGAGCAGTACATCCACCGATCCAGCCGGGCGCGTCGACGAGGTCAACGTCTGCACACTGGCGCCAGCATCGGGAAAATGCGATGGGCGCAACGGCGGAATGCGACGCGTGCCAAGATTGTCGCGAATATCCTCAGCAAGCTCAATGTTCGGCGTCTTTTCGCCAGTATTTGTATGTTTGGTCTCAGTCAACGGCTGATGAACGGTCATCCAGGTTTCCTCCACTTCAAAATCTATCGTAAACAACCAACGTCAAGGTTGTGGCTGAAGCTGCTCGCTATGCAACTGCCGCAGCGCGGGCGTAGAGGGCGCGGACGGCTTGGTCTCTTTGCCGAGCAGATCGCTCGCCGCCAATTCCTCACGGATGCGCAACGCTTCGAGCGTCTGCATCTGCACCCAGGCGACCATCAGCTGCAGCCCCATCAGGCTGAAGACGGCGCTGCTCAGGTAGTAGAGCCAGAGCTGAATCAACGTTGCGCCCATCATCGTCGCCGTCAGACTGCCAAGCGCAACCGCAATGCCGAGCAAGAACACCACCAACCCAACCCAACCAAAGTGTTGCTCCCAGCGGATATTGAAGAGCGGTTTCCCCCACAATCCCTGACGCACCGGCGTCTTGTGGAACAGAGCCACAAAGTAGTTAAAGCTGAAGCCAAGCGCGATCAGCATGACACCGCCGACGGAAAGCACCAACGCCAAAAAGAGCGCAAAGGCGCCCAACGGACTAATGGTCTGGACGCCTTGCAAACGCACCCAGATCAACCCCAACCCAATCAACGCAGCAATCGCAAAGCTGGTCATGCCGATCAACCCAAATGGACGCGCCGGATTGTAATTGAGCGCCGTCCACACAATCGACTGCCCAAAGCGCATTCCATCATGCACCACACTCAGTTTCGAGCGGCCGATGCGCTCACTGTAGGGAATCGGCACTTCAACCATTTTGAGATTTTCGTGCAACGCACGCGTGCTCATCACTGGCGTGAGGTTCAAGCCATCGGGCAGTGGATATAGCTGCGACAAAATCGACTTCTTAAAGATGCGCATGCCGCTGGCGGAGTCGGTGATGCTGGAGGCGCTGATGATATTGACAAGACGGGCGAAGATGATGTTGCCAATGCGCCGCATAACCGGCATCTGACTTTCAGCGCCTGCCATGCGCGAGCCGATCACTAGGTCGGCGTTCTGCTCCTCCGCCGCCTTGATCAACGCCGGAAAATACTCCGGCGGATAGGTGCCGTCGGCGTCGAGAAAGCCAATCCATTCGCCAGAAGCGGCGGCAAAACCTGTCTTCAGCGCTGCGCCGTAACCGCTGTTCTTTGCGTGCTGCACCAACGTCGCGCCCGGCTGCGAACGCACAAGCTCCGCCGTGCGATCGCTCGAACCATCGTCGACCACCAGCAACTCCAGATTGTCGACGCCCACGCTTCGCAGCGATTCGCGCACAGCAAGCACCCGCTGCATGATCTCGCAGATGCCGTCTTCCTCGTTGTAAGCCGGAATCACCACCGACAAAGTTGTCATCTATCGCCTCCTATCGTCTGTCGTCAGGCTGCGCAGCACCACGACGGCGCTGGTTCCGCTCAAAAATACACTTCTCTGAATGGTTTTGATGAATCAAGTTTCTGCGTACGCTCGATCGTGCGCAGCACACGCGCCGGGACGCCGCCCACCACCGTATAGGCTGGAACATCCTGCGTCACCACCGCCCCAGCTGCCACAACCGCCCCTTTACACACTCGTACACCATCGGTTATAATTGCGCCAGCGCCAATCCATACATCATCTTCGATTACGATGCCATCGGCGGTAATGCCCTGCTCGACCATCGGTCGAGTCGGATCGTCGAACACATGGTTGACAGCCAACATCTGCACCATCGGTGCGGTGTACACCCGGTCGCCAATCGTGATTCCCCCTTGCCCCCGCAGCACATTCAACTCGCCAATCAGGCTGTTAGCGCCAATGCGAATAAACGCATGAGGCAGGTCGCGAAAATTGTAGACATGCAATACGGAGCCATGCATCACAAAACTGTTGTCGCCAATTTGAATGCCGTTTGGACATGCATGTAGATAGACGCCCTGATCAATATAGACATTGCGGCCGAGTTGAACGCCATCCGCAAAACGGATGCGCACCCCGTTCTCAATCGCAGCAATTCCTTGCATTTGCAAGATCAACCGATAAACCAATGCACGCGCCCCAATCCCAACAACGGTCGGAATCCATCCAAACAATGTCAGCACCAATTGCTCGACAATGTATTTTTTCAGACCATTCGCCTGTCTATGTATGTAGAGCAACAGCCCTTCTCCGGCATTGCCAGAGACATTCATACGAGTCATAAATTATGTAAAAAATAATTGCGGCCAGGGCTTTGAGTAAACCTGTCTGGAGCTATCGTAACAGCAATTTTGAGGACAAGAGCTTACACTTCGCTGACAAGTGCCTTCACGGAGAGTATACGTTTGCAATGCAAATTTCATGCGATTCGTCGCTGCACATCACCTTACAGCGCAACGGCGTCTGGGCGCAGACTCCACATGTAACATGCGTAGCTCTTTCAATCGTGGTGCGTAGAGTGAAGATCGAGCAGGAAGGTTCGGCGGGCTGTTAACATGAACTTCATGGTGAATTGTTTTTTAGAAATAACTTGTTCTACAACGCAGCAGCGGCGAAGTAACTGCGTCAGGGAAAACCTTACTGCCAAAGATAGTACTTTCGTCCGTGGAAAAACATCAAAGTTTATGCAATTCTATACGTAACGGTTTTTTCTTTCGAGGTTATAAACTTTTCAGTCGAAACACGGTTGACGTAACGTAAAAAAATAGAGACGAGGAAAACGGAGGAGATCATGGTTATCGGGATTACAGCGGCCATTCTGATATCGATCAGCATAGGCGTCACTGTTGTGCTGTTGGCGGCTGCTGCGATGACGCGTCGCTCTGTTGAGCTGGATCCCGGACTCGAGGAACAACCTGTGGAACAATGGCTGTCCTCTGGCGCCCAATTGAGCATGAATTCTTCGACGCAACTACGTCTTTCGTGAGCAAACGTCCTTCACCGATACAACCATGAGCCATCCCGAAATTTTCTTGCACTAGTCGCTGAGGCAACGGATACAGAAAAGCAAGCCAGAGTCTACCGGAGAGCAAAGCATAAACGATAGGGCGGCGTCGAGGCATCTCGGCGCCGCCCTATCGTTCTATAACGTTAGCGCTGCAAGAGAAGGAGACAAAGGGTTGCCGACAAGAAGGGCCGAAGGGTGCACGATGTCCGGTTTGCTCCTACAGCGCCCCTTTGTTGCGCATCGCTCGTTCATATAGCTCGACATACTGCGCAGCGCTCTTTTCCCATGAGTAGTCCTGCAGCATGGCGGTGTGGATCATTTTCGCCATGTGGTGCGGGCGGTCATAATAGGTGCTGACAGCCCAACCGACAGTGTAGAAGATGGCGTTGGCGCTTGGCTCCCAGAACTTGAAGCCGGTGCCGTCGCCGGTGCGTTCGTCGTACTGAATCACCGTGTCGTCAAGGCCACCGGTGGCGCGCACGATCGGCAATGTGCCATATTTGAGCGAGTAAATCTGATTGAGGCCGCATGGCTCGTAGATCGATGGCATGATAAAAAAGTCTGCGCCCGCCTCGATCCAGTGCGCGAGCTGGTTGTTATAGCCGATGAAGCTGCCGATCCGTCCTGGATAGCGCCGCGGCAGGTCGCCATAAAACGCCTCCAACCCCTTGTCGCCTGAACCGAGGATCACGAACTGCACCACCATATTTTCGACGATGCGCTCAATGGCGCCAGCCAACAAGTCCAACCCCTTCTGCGACACCAGGCGGCTAACCACACCGACGATCGGGACGCGCGGATTCACGTCGAGCAGGAAGCGACGTTGCAGCTCCGCCTTACAGATGCGCTTGCCGGCAAGGTCGTCAGGTGTATAGCGCGCCGGGATCAGGTTGTCGACCGCCGGGTTCCATTGCGTGTAATCGACGCCGTTGAGGATGCCGACATAGTTGTCACCCTTGTCGTTGAGATAGGGCGCCAGACCGTAGCCAAGCGCAGGCGTACGCGTCTCGTTGGCATAGGTTGGGCTGACGGTGTTGACCATGTCGGCGTAGACGATGCCGCCCTTCAGGAAGTTGATAGCGCCGTAGTCCTCGAATTTATCGGGCGTGAAGTTGCCCCATTGCAAGCCAAGATAGTCATAGTGAGAGGCAGGATATTTGCCCTGGTAGGCGATATTGTGGATCGTGAGCACGCTGGCTGCGCCGCCGAGCAGCGGGTCGTTCCAGTGCCAGATTTTCAGATACGCCGATGCCAGGGCGGTCTGCCAGTCATGGACATGCACGATGTCGGGCTTGAAGCGCAAGTCCTGGGCAAGCTGCAATCCAGCGCGCGTCAGGAAGGCAAAGCGTCGGGGATTGTCAGCGTAGTCATTGAAGTTGTCGTCGTGATAGAGACCAGGTCGCGCAAAAAAGTTGTTGTGCTCAATGAAGTAGGTCGGTACGCCGTCGTTGTCCGCTACATCGACCGCACACCACTCCTGCATGTTGCCCATCCACACGCCCATCGAGTCCCAGTGACGACGCAGCCCGAATTTTTGTGCGTCAATGCTGCCATATCTAGGCATGACGACGATCACCTCATGCCCCATACGCTGCAACACCTGCGGCAGCGCGCCCACCACATCCGCCAGCCCGCCTGTCTTGGCGTAGGGCACGACCTCGGATGAGATCATCAGGATTTTCAGGTTTTTCACGATTGGCTCCTCTGTTTTCGATCGATTTGATAGGGGAGAGGGCGGAAAAAGGGAGAAGGGGAGACTACTGCGCCCTATCTCCCCCTCTCCCCCTCTCCCGCTCTCACGCCCTACCCCAGTACAACCCCCGCCGCCAACAACAGACTGAACAGCAATCCCAGGCGCGCCGTGCCTGCCAGCGTTTGATTGAGCGTGGGGCCATCGGTGGCGCGGCGCAAGGTCTGCACAAGTTGCGCCGCCAGCGGCAGCGTCAGCCAGCTCAGCATCACCCACACGCCGGCGCCCTGCAGCAGCCACATGACCACCGGCAGCGCGAAGGCAAAGACCAACAGCGCGGCGTACTCGATCTGTGCGCCGCGACGACCAAGCCGCACCGCCAGCGTGCGTTTGCCGGCGCGACGATCGGTGTCGATGTCGCGGTAGTTGTTGACGACCAGAATCGCCGTCACCAGCGCGCCGACGGCAAACGACGCCGTCACCACCAGCGGGGTCAAGGTCAACGCCTGAACGTAGTACGTTCCACAGACTGCGGCCACGCCAAAAAAGAGAAAGACGAAGAGCTCGCCCAACCCGTAATAGCCAAAGGGGAACGGGCCGCCCGTGTACGCCAGCGCCGCCACAATCCCCGCCACGCCGATCGCCAGAATGGGCCAGCCGCCCACCCAAACCAGATAGAGGCCAACCAGCGCCGACAGCCCGATCACAGCGATAATGCCGTTGCGCATCTCCGCCGGCTTTATCAGCCCGGCGCTGGTCACGCGTGTGGGTCCAAGTCGATCCGGCGTGTCGGCGCCGCGGAAGTGGTCGGAATAGTCGTTGGCAAAGTTGCTCAGGATTTGCAGCAGCAACGCGCCCACGGCGGCAGCCAGCGCTGGCAGCCACGCCAGCCTGTCGTCGGCATACGCCAGCGCCATCCCCACGATCACGGGAGAAAGCGCGGCGGGCAATGTTTTGGGGCGTGCGGCAAGAATCCATGCCTGTCGTCGCGTAACGGCTTGAGTTTTCATCGCTTGATGTCAGCAATTTGAAGCGGGCAGAAAGTATCTTCTCCATATTTTAGGGTGTATGGACACGATATGGCGTGTGCGTATGTTGCCCCCTGTTTATTGAGAAGATGTGAAAGAAATTATGTCAAAAACTTGGTAAAAAGCAAAACCGAGCTTCTCGGAGTTCAGAAGCCCGGTTCTTATGGCACTTCAGGAGAATCAACCCTGCAAATGAGCTTCCAGGAACCAGAGATGCTTATCCAGGCCTCTTGATATCTCAATCATCAGGTCAGCCGTGTCTTGATCGTCGTATTTCAGCGCAGTCTCGATTGCCTCGCGTGTAAAAGCAGCGAGCTGAGCATAACGCTCTGCAAGCACTGCGACCACCTCTTTTCCCTCCACGACTGTTTCGGGAAAATCTGACAATCGGGAGTTATGTGCTGCCATCCGCGCTGTCCCTTTGGCATAGCCGCCTAACGCCGTAGCGCGCTCAGCAATCTCATCAACATATCCAAGCACACTTCCTGCCAGGGCGTCGAACAGTTCGTGCAATTGAATGAAATGCATTCCTTTAACATTCCAATGCGCCTGTTTCGTCTGACTATATAGATCAAAGGTGTCAGCCAGATGTTGATTTAGCAACGTGATGATGGTTTCGCGGGTAGTTTGAGGAAGATCATTGCGTGTTGCAAATGCCGTTGTGATAGTCATCGTCGCATCCTTTCATGCACCAAAGTACACACGTGAGCGAAACGTAAATATTCAATTATCATGTCTTTCGTGCATTCATCGCATTACGACAAGCTGAATATTTACGAAATAATCTTATCATGCGAAGTGTTGAAATCCAACTGAGTCTTGCACTCTTCAAGAGAGAAACATAACAGATGCAAATGCCCACAGGTTTTCGCGTTTATGTAACCCTCAGCGAAGACGCAGCCGGCCAAATATCCAGACTTTGAGAAAATCCAACAACACCAACGCACCACCGACTCCCAGGAAGGCGGTCGCCACTGCCGCGAGCGGGATAGCCTGCATGAATACGCCCAAGAGCGCCATCAGGCTGCCGATGACCAGCACAAGCGCAGAGATGATCATCATCCAGTTGCTGGGGCGTGAAGCCCAAAAATGTCCCTGTTCGCGCATGAGGTAAATGACGCCCTGACCGACAAACACCAACGTGATAAAGGAGAGCGTCTGTTGTTGGGCGACAGAGAGATGCAAGAGATTGCGGCCAAACCAATAGATGCCAAAGACCAGCATCAGCAACGGCAGCGCCAATGCCAACGACGGAATCACCATCGCAGGAATTTGCCAGCGATTGGGTTTGTCGGAGGCACGCACGCGGTCTGTTGCGATCGACATGGTGGCAAAGTCATTGGCAAACATCAAGAGCACCACCAGCAGGGGGGTGATCACCATCTCCCCCGTCAGCAACAAGCCCAGGCTCAGAAAGAGGCCGAGCAAGATCGTCTTGATAATTTTGTTGAGCGTGTAGGTCAACATGCGCTGGTAGATCTGGCGACTCACCTCAACAGCGGTGCGGATGTTCTCCAGACCGGGTGTTGTGAGCACCAGGCTGGCAGCTGCTTTGGCAACATCTGTAGCATTGGCGACTGCCACGCCAACCTGCGCCTGATGCAAAGCTGGCGCGTCATTGACGCCATCACCCGTCATACCGACGATATGCCCCTGTTTCTGAAGCGTCTGTACAATGGCATATTTGTGTTCGGGAAGGACTTCGGCAAAAACGTCGCAGTCGGATAGAGTCGTATTGGAGGCTGTCAACGCCTGCGCCGTGCAGGCGCGGTCGCCAAGCCCGACCTGACGCGCCACCGCCTGCGCGGTTGGCAGCCCGTCCCCAGTGATCATCACGATGCGGATGCCCCAATCGCGGAGCTGGTGGATCAGTTCCGCCGAATCGGGACGCGGCGGGTCTTGCAAGGAGACCAGACCGCTCCACTGCAAGGTTTGTCCTTCGCCATGCGCCACGCCCAATACACGATAGCCTTGCGCTGCCAGCGCGTCGACCTCTGCATCCAGGGTGGCTGGCGCGTCCTGACAGATGGCGGCGATGGCGTGCGGCGCACCTTTCGCCACATGCAGAAGCGTGTTGTTTTGGTTGAAATAGGCTTCCGAACGCTTGGTTTCTGGGTCAAAGGGCAAAAATTGCGTGCGCAGCGAGAAATCGGGCAGCACCTTGCGTTCTTCAGCCCGTTTCAGGATGGCGAGATCGATGGGGTCTTGCGTCGATGGATCGCAAGCCATCGCTGCGAATTGGAGCAATGCCTCCTCGGTGGGCGTCTGATCAGGGCGTAGCTGCGCCACACCGAGCTGATTTTGCGTAATGGTGCCGGTTTTGTCGCTGCACAACACATCCATGCCCGCCGCCTCTTCGATGGCGGTCAGGTTGGTCACCAACACGCCTTTGTGCGACAACTCTTGTGCGCCCAAAGCAGTGGCGATCGCAAAGGTTGCCGGCAATGCCGCAGGCACCGCCGCCACCAACAGAATCAAGGCAAAGGGCAGGATTTGCAGCAACGGCGTTTGGTGCAACAGCGCGTACACCATGATGCCGATTGCCAGCAACGCCGCCAGGATCACAAGAGCTCTGGTGATGGAAAAGATCACCTTTTCCAGATTGCTGGCTGTATGCGCCTGGCGCACCAGCTCCGCCGTGCGCCCAAAGCGCGTGTGTGTGCCGGTTGCGGTCACGGTGGCAGTGGCCTCGCCATGCTTGACCACTGCGCCTGCGTAGCCATTGCCGCCGCCCGAAACCTCAACCGGCAGCGCCTCCCCCGTCAAGACCGATTGATCGATCAAGAGATCGCCATCGAGAAGCTGGACATCGGCGGGCAGCAGATCCCCCATGCGGATGTGAATCACGTCGCCGGGCACCAGCTGGTCGGAGGGCAAGACAATCCAGTTTCCGTCACGCTGCACACGCGCCGTCAACTTGAGGTGTTGTCGCAGCAACGCCAGCGCATCTGAGGAACGCTTCGCCTGGATCGCGCTGAACGCAGCGTTGAAGAGGAGGAGCAGCGCAATGATGATCGCCTCGGCGGTCTTGCCAAGCAGCAACTGCAAAATCACCGTAATTTCGAGCAGCCAGGGGATCGGCCCCCACAGGAACTTCAGAAATGCGAGAAACGGATGCGTTTTGGTTTCTGGAATTGCGTTGGGCCCATATTGTTTGAGGCGGGCCGCAGCCTCTGCGGTGCTTAAGCCAGAGACAGAACCTGTGGGTTGGGTCATGATGTTGCGCCTTTCCTTCCGGTTATCCAATCAAACGCGCCAGCGCAAAAGCAACCGCCGCTGCCAGCCCGCCAACCAGGATCGTCTGCAATGCACTACGGAACGGATGAATTCCCGTAAAACGACCTTTGACGAACCCGAAAACAAAGAGCGCCAACAAGGTGACGCCGATCGAAACCAGCAAAGCTGTCTGTATGTTGGGAATCAAAATATACGGAGAAAGCGGCACGAACCCACCTGCAATGTATGAAAGCGCAATCGTCAATGCGCTGCGTGTGGCACGCCTGGGATCCGGTTCTTCCAACCCAAGCTCAAAGCGCATCATAAAATCCACCCACTGTTTGCGATTGTTGCTCAATGTATTGACCACCGGCTGCAGTTCTGCATCGCTCAATCCATATTCACGCAGAATCTGTGCCACCTCTTCGCGTTCGGCGTCAGGCATCTGGTATGTTTCATCCTCTTCGCGTTGGCGTTCGGTTTCATAATGCTCCCGATCGGTGCGGGCGGCCAGGTACCCACCCAACCCCATGGAAATGGCGCCGGCGGCGATTTCCGCCAACCCTGCCGTGACCACAATGTTGGTGGCGGCAACAGCCCCCGAAATGCCCGCCGCCAGTGCAAAAGGCACGGTCAGCCCATCGGACATGCCGATGACAATATCGCGCACGGTGTCCGTTGCGTTAAAATGATGTTCAATATGTCGACTTAGAGCCATCTCTCAATCCTTATCGTGAAAATGTTGATAAAACCAGTGTTTGAGCAGCTCGGCTGCAATGACATACGTAACGACGATGCCGGACAAAAGGACTAAAATCTGCGCCGGCAGGGGCGTCAAACCCAAGACCGGAGCGATAGGCGAGTATGGCAGCGCCAATGCAACCGCCAGCGTGAAGAATGTAGCGAACAGCAGCGCGCGGCTGGGTCTGCTCCGCAGGAAGGGCAGACGCGTGCGCACGACGAAGACGACCAGGGCGGCGGAAAACACCGATTCCAAAAACCAACCGGTCTGAAAAGCCGCTTCGGGCAGCTTCAACCACCACAACAAGACGGCAAAGGTGGCGTAATCAAACACAGAACTCAGAGGGCCGAAGATCAACATAAACCGGCGAATGAAATTGACATCCCAGCGATGCGCCTTCTGGACATAGACATCATCGACATTGTCGCCCGCAACGGTCATCTCAGGGAAATCGGTGAGAAAGTTCATCAACAGGATCTGTTTCGGCAGAAGCGGGAGATAGGGCAGAAAGAGCGAGGCGCCGGCGACGCTGAACATATTGCCGAAATTTGCGCTGACCGCCATAAAGACGTATTTGAGCGTGTTGGCGAATGTCTTGCGCCCTTCGATGATGCCGTCCGCCAGCACATCCAGGTCTTGCCGAAGCAGCACAAAATCGGCGGCTTCGCGGGCGACATCCACGGCGTTTTCAACCGAAACGCCCACATCGGCGCTATGGAGGGAAGGCGCATCGTTGATGCCGTCACCCATATAGCCGACCACATGTCCCATTTTCTTCAGCGCCAGGATAATGCGTTCCTTTTCGTTGGGGTCCACTTCGGCGAAGATGTCTGTGCGTTCGGCGCTGATCCACAAAGCTTCGTCGCGCAGTTGCTCGATCTCTGCGCCGGTGAGGATGACAGGATCAGCAAGCCCGATCGCCTCGGCGGTGTGGCGTGCAGCCAGCTTGTTGTCGCCGGTGATAATCTTCAGGCTGACGCCCAACGTTTTCAGCCGCGCCAATGTTTCTTTGACGCCCGACTTTGGTGGATCGAAGAACAGCAAGAAGCCGATCAGCACCAGCGCGCCTTCATCGTCTTTGGTGTAACTCTCCTGCGGCGTCACCTCTTTCTGTGCGATGCTCAGCACACGATAGCCTTGCGCGCTCCAGGCGGCGTAGCGGGCATGGATCTCCTGCATCTGTGGTTCGCTCAGGTCAGTTTGCCCATCGCCGACAGCGATCTGGGTGCAGACTTCCAGCACCTTCTCCAGGGCGCCTTTGCAGATCAATGTGCGGCGTCCATGCTCCTCCACGACAACGCTCAGCCGTTTACGAGTGAAGTCATAGGGGATTTCATCGATTTTGACGGCGTCGGCCGCAGTTTCCTGCACCGAGGCTACGATGGCTTCGTCGAGCGGGTTGGCGATGCCCGACTGGAAATGCGCATTCAACCAGGCCGCGCGCCGCACATCCGGTGAATCGTTGCCTTGCACGTCATAAGCGTAGTCCATACGCACCACGCCAGCCGTAATGGTGCCGGTCTTATCGGTGCAGAGCATATCCATGCTGCCGAAGTTCTCGATGGAAGCCAGCCTGCGCACGATGACGCCGCGCTGCGCCATCCGTTGTGACCCTTTGGCTAACGTGACATTGATCACCGCCGGCAGCAATTGGGGCGTCAGCCCGACCGCCAGTGCAACGGAAAAAAGCAACGAGTCCAAAACCGGCTTCTGGAAGAACACGTTGAGCGCAAAAATCGCCACCACCATCACCAGCATCACTTCGGTCAGGAGATAGCCCAACTTGCGGATGCCGCGCTCAAATTCTGTTTCGGGGGGGCGCAACGTCAACCGTTTGGCGATCTGCCCATACGCAGTGCGCGCACCTGTCTGGACGATGAGCGCCTTCCCACTTCCGCTACGCACGCTTGTCCCCATCAGGACGCAGTTGGTGCGTTCGCTCAACGAAGCGCCGGCAGCGACAACGCCAGGGGTCTTCTCGACAGGAAAAGTCTCGCCGGTCAAAGCCGCCTGATTGACAAAAAGATCCTTTGCCTCAATCAGCACGCCGTCCGCCGGGATGAGTGCGCCGGCGGAAAGCAGAACAACGTCGCCCGGCACAACGTCCTCCACCGGAATCGACGCTGCTTGCCCATCGCGCAGCACGCGGGTTTTGATGTTGACCTGTGCTGTCAATTTTGCAACCGCGCCGGTTGCGCTGAATTCTTGTGCAAAGCTCAAAACCGCACTGCCAAGCACGATCGCAAGAATGATGAGCGCATCTGTCCAGTCCTGGACAAATGCCGACACCCCGGTCGCAAATAGCAAGATAAGGACGATGGGGCTTTTGAATTGCGCCAGAAAGAGCCGCAGCGGTGTCATCTGGACATGCGCATCGAGTGAATTTTTCCCGATGCGCTCCAGACGCCTGGCCGCTTCGTCGCTCTGTAAACCCTGTACGGATGTTTCAAGGCGTTTGATGGTCGTTTCGAGCGATTCGCTCCAGTAGGCGTTCGCGGGATGCTCCGGCGTGTCAGGAAGGTTCATCGACATAGCAAGCTAGAAATCCTATCTGACGGCTTGCCGCCGTCATCATCATTTTGATTGAGGTATACTACCCGCTTGAGGTTCGCCGGGCAACCACAACGTAAATGTAGCGCCTTCATTCGGTTCACTCTCCACGTTCAGGCGACCGCCATGCGCACGCGCAATTTCAAGCGCAATCGCCAGCCCTAGCCCATTGCCTGGCTGGTTGCTGCGCGCTGCGTCAACGCGGTAGAAGCGTTCAAAGATGTGGGGCAAGTGCTCCTGTGGAATGCCTGGCCCATCGTCGGCGACCACCACCACCGGAGCGCCTTCCACCACCGAGGCGCGGATGGCAAGGCGGCTGCCAGGCGCATAGAGAATCGCATTGTCAATCAGGTTCAAGAACAGTTGCAGCAATCGATCAAAGTCGCCATCGATCCACAACGCTGGGGGCAGATCAAGCTGCACGGTCATCTTCGCTTCATGCAGGCGATTCTCCAGCGTGGCAATCAATGTCGTGATCAGTTCGGACAAATCAATGCGCTGGCGGCGCACAAACAACTGAGCGTTGTCACTGCGCGCCAACAACAAGAGATCATTGGTCAATCGATTCAAGCGCTCCACTTCGCTATGAACTGATTCGAGAATGTTCACATAGGCTTCTGCAGAGCGCGGTTGTTCCAGCGCAACCTCGACCTCCCCTCGGATGATCGCCAGCGGTGTGCGCAGCTCGTGCGAGGCATCGGAGACAAAGCGCCGTTGACGCTGAAAGGCATCCTCCAATCGCGCCAGCATGTCATCGAATGTTTGGGCAAGACGACCGACTTCATCGTCCGGCAAATCCAGCTTCAGGCGCTGGCTCAGGTCGTGAGCGCTGATTTCAGCGGCTTTTTGTCGGATGACGTCGATCGGCTTGAGGGTGCGTCCTGCCAGCCAATAGCCGCCGCCAACTGCAGCGCCGACAATAAACGGCGCGCCGATCAATAGCAGAATCAATAAGGTCTGAAGCGCCTCATCGATGGACTCCAAAGAGCGGGCGACCTGCAAGAAGGCCACTGTCTGCCCCTGCACGCGCACGGGGAGCGTGAACACCCGCACACTTTCTCCGGCGTTTTGCTGGTGGTTCCCCTGTGCATTTTCAGCCTGCGGCGCAATATCTGGAATCAGCCAGGTGGCATACTGTTCTTGCTCACTCTGAAGCATGGAAAGCGAGGGGGGGATCGCTATCGATCCTTGTTGCGCCCAGATCTGTCCATCGGGTGATAACAGACGAATGACATCTTCTTGTTGACGCAACGATTGCCCGGAAAAATCGCCCTGTGCAAACACAAAGCGATTGTCTTCTCGCTCGATCGTAGGCAACAACTGTTCCGCGCTGAGGCGCAAATTGTCATCGAGCGAACGCAAGAGTTGAAAGCGCAGGCTAAAGAACAGATATAAACCGAGCACAACAAATGCGGCCATCATCAGGCCGCCGGCCAGCAACGCAATACGCGCCCGCAAAGTCCTAATCATGGTGCGAGTCTGCCAATCGATACCCCATGCCGCGGATTGTCTGGATCAATTTCAGGTCGAACGGATCGTCGATCTTTTTGCGCAGATAGCGAATATATACGTCGACTACATTCGATTGATTGTAGAAGTCATAATCCCAGACATGTTCGGCGATGACGGTGCGGCTGAGAATCTGGTTCGGATGGCGCATCAGCAATTCCAGCAAGGCGAATTCTTTGGCGGTCAAGTCAATCGCACGCCCCCCACGCATCGCCTGATGCGAAACCAGATCCAACGTCAGGTCAGCCACCTGCAATATTGTTGTGCGCTGCTCTCCGCCGCGCCGGCTCAGGGCGCGCAGCCTTGCCAACAACTCGCGAAATGCAAAAGGCTTCACCAGATAATCATCGGCGCCAGCATCCAGCCCGGTCACCCGATCATCCACAGCATCTTTCGCCGTCAGCATCAGGATCTGCGCCTGATTCCCCTCTGCACGCAGGCGCCGACAAAGCGTAAAACCGTCAAGTTTGGGCAACATCACATCCAGGATAATGAGGTCATAAGGGAAAGATTGCGCCCATGCATAGCCATCTTCGCCATCATAGGCCACATCAACCGCATAAGCATTCTCTTCCAGTCCTCGTTTGATAAACGCAGCAATTTTGCGTTCATCTTCAACCACCAACACTCGCATCCATGCTCCCCTTCCACCCAAAGATATATTTGATGCTATTGGACACGTTGAAGATTAAATGAAAATGAAAGTGACGGAGGGGTCGTCATCTCCCAATGACAACCCCTCCACGCTCACATATTACTATTACCTTGATTGCTAGTTGTGCGATGGTGAAATTTGGCGTTCATGGGGTCTCCGAAGAGGATGGAGTTACCAAACAACCGTCCAAAGGAGAGCACCATGAACGCCACGTGGATTATAACCGCATTT